>NCGY01000004.1 GCA_002281775.1 Hydrogenophilales bacterium 16-64-46
GACAGCGCCGACATCCTCAACCTCTACGGTGACCGCTATCCCGAAATCGTTACCGACAACGGCGAGTTGGGCCTCTACCAGCAGGGCGGCCACGAAGCCATCTATATCGAACACGTCGATGCGCTGACCTCCCTGTTCGGTCACGGAAAAGTCGGCATGACCGACAGTCTCGCCGTCTACGACCTCTTCATTCAACTCGATGCCGGCTTGCAAACAGGCTCCGCCGACACCGTCCTCGCCAGACTCAAACCCCTGTTCGAAGCCGCCAGCAACGACGACGGCCAGTTCGAGGGATTGAATCCCAAACCCAACGCCAGCCTCGAAACCCTCGTCAACGCCCTGGCCGATCTCTTCAACACCGGAGTCAGGATCAGCGACGCGCAAACCGATGATCGCGACGCACTGTACCTCGCCATTGACGCCATACGCGACAACGCCAACTACCAGCTTGCCGTCCAGGCCAGCGATTTCATCACCGTACAACCGCTCACCGCGTTCAACCGCGACCAGATCGTTGCGCGCGCCCGGCAAAACGACGCCGAAGGTCTGGCCTATCGCTACGCCATCGTCAACATGACGCCTTTCGCCATCAGCGGCGACGCCGCAATCTACGCCAGCCATAACACCCACGGCGAGCTTGACCTCTACAACCCCGCCACCGGCACAGGCAGCCTCACCGATCAATACCTCAAGGACCGCGCCGCCATGCTGTCGTGGCAACTGCAATTCGACACCAACGACACCCAGCCCGTCGGCGACACCTACGTCCAACTCCAGGGCGGCACACCGTTCTACTTCGAGGATTTCACCAGCAACGCGATTAGCACCAAGATGCGCATCGGCGGCGGCGATACGGTGAACGCCGTCATGAGCCGGCCGCTTTCGGATTTCAATCTCGTCGTCTTCGGCTCGGAGAACAGCGACCTGCTCACCGGGCAGGGCAAGGCTGATCGGCTGTATGGGGGGGATGGTACCGACACACTCACCGGCAATGCTGGCAACGACTATCTCGAAGGTGGCGCGGGCAACGACACCTACATCCTCAACACCGGGGACGGCTTCGACACCGTCCTCGACAGCGACGGCTCCGGCGTCGTACGCATCGCCGGCATCGACGCCCAAGGCAGCGCCACCGCTGGCCTCGATCCCGCCGACTGGCAGCACACCGACGGCAGCAGCACCTGGATCGACCGCAAGAACAACATCGTCTACACCCGAAGCATCGTTGCCGGCGAAACCCGGCTCACCCTCAAGCAAGGCAATGCCGTCGTAGTGATCAGGGGCTGGTCCGACGGCGAACTTGGCATCGTCCTCGGCGAGGGGGGTGCCCCAGAAGCACCCGTCACGACCCTCGACCTCAGCGGCGACCTCGCCCCCCACGACACCGACCCCACCGAATCCGGCCTCCAGGCCGACTACGATACCCTCCACAACCTCCTCGTCACCGGCGACGCCCAGCCCCGCCCCGACATCCTCTACGGCGGCACCGATAACGACCGCCTCCAGGGCCTTACCGGCACCGACTACCTCGCAGGCTTTGCCGGCGACGACCTGCTTGAAGGCGGCACCGAAGCCGACGCACTGGCCGGCGGAACCGGAGCCGACACCCTCAGGGGCGAAGACGGCAACGACATCCTCCTGGGTGATCGCGACCTCACCATCGTCGATTCCTACGACTACACCGCTGACGGCAGCCTCCTGGCCGCCATCACCCACACCCTGGATGCGGACGGTGCACTCGTTCACAGCTACCAGATCGACATCGCCACCGCCTCCCCCGCGGACGGCGGCGCCGACCACATCGAAGGCGGTCTCGGCGACGACCTCGTCTTTGCCGGGCGCGCGACGACACCGTCGACGGCGGCGCAGGTACCGACGTCGTCTTCGGCGAAGGCGGCAACGACCTCATTGAAGGCGGCGATCACGACGACATCCTCGTCGGCGACAGCTACGGCGCCGGCGTCCCCTACGGCGACGACGTCCTCCTGGGCGGTGCCGGCAACGACTGGCTCTACGGCACTGGCGGCCATGACTATCTCGAAGGCGGCGAAGGCAACGACGTCCTCCTCGGCGACGGCAACGGCACCGCCGACGCAGGCAACGACATCCTCCTTGGCGGCGAAGGCGGCGACAGCCTCTACGGCGGCGGCGGAGACGACCTGCTGCTGGGCGGCGCAGGCGACGACATCCTCCGGGGCGAAGACGGCGACGACGTCCTCATCGGCGGCGAAGGCAACGACACCCTGCTGGGCGGTGCCGGCAACGACACCCTCATCGACGAAAGCCTGGCCGGCGGCACCGTCAACCTCGCCGGCGAAGCGGGCGACGACCGCTACGAGTTGACCGGTGAGGGTAGCGTCAACCTCTACGACAACCAGGGCCACAACAGCATCGTGCTCGGCAGCGGCGACAGCCTCGAAGGCGCATCGCTCGCGCTGGACGCCGACGGCACCGGCTACGTCGTCGGCCTCACCAACGGCCGCAGCCTCAGTGCCCAGAACGGATTCTTCGGGACGGCGGGGACGGTGCAGGATGCGAACGGGGCGGAGGTGGATCTGGAGGGGTGGGCGGGGACGGCGCTGACGGCGGATCTGGTGTTGCAGCTGGATGATGCTGGTGGAATGGTGTATGGCGGTGCGGGGCACGATGTGCTGTATGGCGGTGCGGGGAGCGACACACTCTCCGGCCACATGGGCAACGACACGCTGGAGGGGCAGGGCGGAAACGATACGTTGAATGGCGGCCAGGGAGACGATGCGCTGAACGGCGGGGATGGCGATGATCAGCTCTTCGGCGGCGAAGGCAGGGATGTACTGGACGGCGGTCTGGGTAGCGACGTTCTGGATGGCGGTGCCGGGGACGACGTATTGCGCGCTGGACAGGGCGATCCGGAGGGGGGCTTTGCAAAAACCCTGACTGGTGGCGAGGGGAACGACACCCTGATCGGGTTGGCGTGGGGAAGTGTCGATACGGCCAGCTACGCAGCCGATCCAGGCGCGGTCGTCGTCGAACTGGGCCGGGGGTATGCAAACGACGGATGGGGTGGAATCGACAATCTGGTTGATATCGACGCTGCGACGGGAAGCGCATTCGATGATGTTCTGATTGGCAACGGCGATGCCAATGTGTTGTCCGGCGGGGAGGGCAATGACGTTCTGGATGGCGTGGAAGGCAATGACACCATGGCGGGTGAGGCTGGGGTGGACAGCTACCTGATGCGGCGTGGCAGCGGCAGCGACATCATCATCGAGCAAGCGGGCGAATCGAGCATACTGGTCCTCGAAGGCCTAGCGCTGGAGGATTTGCGCGGCGAGCTACTGGGTAACGATCTGCTGCTCACGTCGAGCAAGGCTCAGGACAGTGTGTTGATCAAGGATTACACCGTACTAGCCACAGATTGGCGTGTGCAGCTTGCTGATACCGAAGGGGATCAGTCGCTCGCCGATGTGCTCGCTGCCAATGAGGCAGTCCTGGATGCATTGGAACTGACAGCTCGTCTCAAGCAGGAGTTTCAGGATGCCTGGTATGCGCAGGAAACAGGAGATTTGCTGAAGCAGGGTTGGCAGGAAACGGACGAGGGCGAGTTCGTCTCCGGGATTAACCTCTCGGTGAGCTATGTCGAGTCCCTCGACAGGGGAACGGTGGATTTATATGCCACTACGACGTATGTATCGGGCGTGGGAACCTTGTATTCGTCTCCGACCGGAGCGGCGAATGGTGCCAGCACAATGCCTCTGGCACCAGGGTTCAATGGAACCGCAACGGTCAGTCACACAAACAGTTTCCAGTCAGCGCAATTCGAAACCGTGCTGATCGAGAGTAACGACGAGGTGATCGAGAGTAGCGCGAGTGGCCAGCTGGAAATCGGTCAAACAACGGGAAATTGGGCTGTAACAGTGGATTGGTACAGCCGGAAGATATACCAGGATCAGTCCACCACAAACGAATTCTATGGCTGGATCGACTCTGGATATGGTTATGACTTTGATGTTGTCAGCTACACGTTGGAGGATGAAACCTCTATTCGTCTGTATGGGCAGGTGACTTCACTCGAACCTACTACGGACGCGGCCAGCACGCTCTCCGGTACTGAGTTGGCGCAGCAGACCTGGTATCACCAGGATCCCGACAATCAATTCACCTTGGCGCTGACGAAGACCGAGGTGGTGATTTCCAGCTCGGAAATCCTGGCTGGCGCGGGAAACAACAGTATTCATGCCTTCGCTGGGGACATGGTGTCTGCGGGTGCTGGCGACGACATCATTCTTGATGCGGCATTTAATTTCTACAGCATCTACAGCAAAGCGCTTGGGTTTTTTGCGGATGCCGGCCCTGGAAACGACCGGATCGTCGGGGGGGTATACGACGACATACAGATCGGCGGGGAAGGGGATGATTATCTCTGGGGCGGCATCGCAGGCTCGGATACTTTCGTCATGAACGCCAGCAATAATGGGCAGGATGTGCTTGTCGATGACGCCGTTTGGCAGGCCGGTGATGAAGGCGTCATCTGGCCTGGAGCAGCAAAGGATACGGTTGTGTTCAGCGAAGGTGTGACCTTTGATGATTTGAGTTTCAGCCTTGGCACGATTTTGCATGCCGATGTGCTGGTCACCCTTGATGTTCCATTGATGGAACCTGGATACGGAAGTCTGGTGCGAGATTTGGGTGTGCTGACCACGCTGGATATTTCTTGGGGTGAAGACAGCCAGGTGCGTATTGCACTTGATCCGGGAGGCTGGTCGTCAGTAGAACAGCTTTTGCGTACGCAAGGCAACACGAATTATGACCTGGATGGTTCGGGTCAGATAACGCGCGACAGTGAGTTTGGCATTGAACAACTCGAATTTGCAGACGGTACGGTAGTCGAAATTGACGCTTTGCTGTCCCAACTGGGGCTAGTTGCTGCGCAAGCCTATTTTTATGTCGAATCAGATAACGCGGTTGCCTACGTTCAATCCCTGAACACCTACCAGGGGGTGCTCGATGCCACTGGGCAGACGGGGCTGGTCATCCAGCGCGGAAGCAGCGGGCAGTTGTATGGTGATAACCCGCGCGACGTAATCTTTACGGGCGCGGGGGATACGCTGGTATTCGTGCGGAATCTTAACGGTACGGATCTGATCTTGCAGGACGAAGGGCGGGTGAACGTGATGTCAACCTTCCTTCAACGCATCGGTGACGATTCGAGTAGCTCGCATCAACTGGAAATGGCTAGGGTGGGGGATGACTTGCAATTCAGGGCGATCAATATCGGGTTTGGGTTGACTACCGGGTCAGCCGAATTTCCGGATCAAGGAATAGAATTTTTTGAAGTCTCTGAAACCTTCGAGGTGTTCACAATCAAGGGCTGGTTCAGCCAGGCTGCGACGTCGGCGGTTTACCTGAACGGTAGCTATGAACTGACCAGTCTGGTGGAGCAATTTGCCGGCCAGCAAGGGGGCGTGATTGCGGATGGGGCGTCAATTCGACTCGCGGAGCTTGATGTGACGCAGGCGGAAATTGATTGGTGGAGCACCGGTTTTTTACCGGCCTTCACACAAGGGGAAGGCCAGGATTTCAATTCGCTGATTGGTTTGAGCGGCCCGCTTGAGAATGTCTTCGAATTCCACGCTGGCATGGGTGATGTCGGGGCTGTGTCCGTTTCCGACATCGATCTCTTGCAGTTTGCTTCATCGGTAGATTTCAATGCGCTAACGTTTACCCGATCAGGCGATGATCTGGTGATTTCTCATGGCGCGGATGCACTCCGGATAACGGGGAGTTATCTGGAGGATGTGGAGAAACCCTTTGTTTTGCTTGCGGAATGGGAGGGCGCGACGCTGGATGAACTGAATGATTTTGGTGTTTTAAGGTTCGGTACTGACGGGGATGATAACTTGATGGCAGCCACCGAGCATGACTGGTCGCTGTATGGTTACGAGGGCAACGACGCGCTACAAGGCTTGGCAGGCAGCGACTATCTGGATGGAGGAGGCGGGGACGACGTTTTGGACGGCGGCGCAGGTTCAGACTATCTGTTCGGCGGCGAAGGCAACGATATCCATGTCGTCGATAACCAGTCTGATACCGTACTCGAATATGAGGATGAAGGCACGGACACAGTGCAGTCCGTAGTTTCTTTCAGCCTTGGCGGCAACCTCGAAAATCTCACCCTCACCGGCACATCCTCTATAAACGCCACAGGCAATAGTCTGGCCAACGTGTTGACGGGCAACATGGGCAACAACATCCTCAATGGTGGTGAAGGGGCCGATGCCTTGATCGGCGGCGCGGGCGACGACATCTATGTTGTGGACAATGTGGGCGATGTGACGACCGAAAACGCCGGCGAAGGAACCGATGCCATCGAAGTCGGTTTCAGCTATAGCCTTGCCGACAAGGCCAATGTAGAGAACCTGACGCTGACCGGCACGGCTGCCATCGACGGTACGGGCAACGCCGCCCAGAATGTAATCACCGGCAACAGCGCGGCCAACAAGCTTTCTGGCGGCAGCGGAGCAGATACCCTGACCGGCGGCGCAGGCAACGACCGCCTCAACGGCGGTGCCGGCAACGACACCATGCTGGGTGGTAGCGGCAACGACATTTATGTGGTCAACGTGGCTACCGACATCGTGACCGAGTACATCAACGAAGGCACCGACACCGTCGAGACCGGCGTCACGCTAACCTTGGCCGCCAACGTCGAGAATCTCACGCTTACTGGCGGCAGCGCCATCAATGGCACGGGCAACAATCTTTTCAACGTGCTCATCGGCAACGGCGCGAACAACGACCTGTTTGGTGCGGCGGGCGACGACAAGCTCGATGGCCTGGGCGGAACCGACACGCTGATTGGCGGTACTGGAAACGACACCTTCCGTCTGGGGCGCGGTTACGGCACCGACACCGTCATCGAGAACGACACCACCGCCGGCAACTCCGACATCGCGCAGTTCCTCTCGGGCGTGTCCGCCGAGCAGATATGGTTCCAGAAAGTGGGCAACCATCTGGAGGCCAGCATCATCGGCACCAGCGACAAACTGGTGATCAAGGACTGGTATCTGGGCACGGCCAAGCACGTCGAGCAGTTCAAGACCACCGACGGCGCGTTGACCCTGCTGGACAGTCAGGTCGATAACTTGGTGAATGCCATGGCGAGTTTCGCCCCGCCTGCCGCCGGCCAGACCACGCTGCCGCAAAACTACCAGGATGCCCTGGCCGGCGTGATCGCGGCCAACTGGCAGTAGTACATCGTCGCCAGTCCGCTGCCCGGCCTATCTAACTTTCATGGCGTATGACACCCCGGTAAATGAAAAAACGTGCTTGCCGTAGGTCGGGAACACTTTCCCGACATCTTCGTACTCCACCTGCCGTTGCGGCGGCAAGGTGTTGCCGCCCTACGTCTACCGGGTGTTTTCTACGTTAAAGCCGGGTAGCGGCGGCCATCCGGGCAGACCCTCATGCAATCCGACACCCACTCGGCGCAAACGCCGGCCGATACCGGCCTGGCCTGTCTCGTCCTGCTCGCGCGTTTTCACCAGATCGCAGCCGATCCGGGGCAACTGGCGCATCAGTTCGGAACCACCGGTGCCGGCTTCGGTAAAACCGACATCCTGCTGGCAGCCAAACACCTCGGCCTGCAGGCCAGGGTCGTCAAGACCGGAGTCGAGCGCCTCGACCGCACGCCTCTGCCTGCCATGGCGATTGATCGCGATGGCGGGTATTTCATCCTCGCCCGTTTCGATGCCGACCGCGCCCTGATCCACGATCCCCGCGAAGAGCGGCCGCAGGTGATTACGCGCGACGAGCTGCTGGCCCGCTGGGGGACGGCAGACAACGGGCAGGCAGGCGAGCTCATACTCTTCACCTCGCGCGCTTCACTCATCGGCGAGATGGCCAAGTTCGACTTCTCCTGGTTCATCCCCGCCGTTGTCAAATATCGCAAGCTGCTGGGCGAAGTGTTGCTGGTGTCCTTCGTGCTCAATCTCTTTGCGCTGGTCACGCCGCTCTTCTTCCAGGTGGTGATGGACAAGGTGCTGGTGCACCGGGGGCTGACCACGCTCGACGTCATTGCCGTCGGCCTGCTGGTGGTGTCGATCTTCGAGGTCGTCTTGTCGGGCCTCAGGAGCTACGTCTTTGCCCATACCACCAGCCGCATCGACGTCGAACTTGGCGCGCGTCTGTTCCGTCATCTGCTGCATCTGCCGCTGGGTTATTTCCAGGCCCGCCGCGTCGGGGATTCGGTTGCCCGCGTGCGCGAGCTGGAGAACATTCGTTCCTTCCTCACGGGAAATGCCATCACGGTGGTGCTCGACGTGTTGTTCTCGGTGGTGTTCATCGGTGTGATGCTGTTCTACAGTGGCTGGCTGACGCTGGTGGTGCTGGCGTCCTTGCCGCTGTACTTTGTGATTGCGCTGTTGGTGACGCCGCTGTTGCGCGCCAGGCTGCACGAGAAGTTCAACCGGGGGGCGGAGAACCAGGCCTTTCTGGTGGAAACCGTGTCGGGAATCGATACCCTGAAGAGCATGGCGGTGGAGCCGCAGATGCAGCGCCGCTGGGACGCACAGCTGGCAAGCTACGTCTCGGCCAGTTTCAAGACCGCCACGCTGTCCACCGTTGCGCACGAAAGCACCAATCTCATCGGCAAGCTCGTCACCGTCGGCACGCTGTGGCTCGGTGCCAAACTGGTGATCGAAGGCCAGCTCACGGTCGGCCAGTTGATCGCCTTCAACATGCTGGCCGGACGCGTGGCGCAGCCGATCATGCGGCTGGCACAGTTGTGGACGGATTTCCAGCAGACCGGCATTTCTGTGCAGCGCCTGGGCGACATCCTCAACGCGCCCACCGAAGCCGCCACCGCCAAGAGCAGTTTGCCGCCGATTGCCGGACGCATCGGCTTCGATCAGGTCAGCTTCCGCTACCGCCCGGATACGCCCGAAGTGCTCAAAAACATCACACTCGATATCGCCCCCGGTGAAGTCATCGGCATTGTTGGCCGCTCGGGTTCAGGCAAGAGCACGCTCACCAAGCTGATCCAGCGCCTGTATGTGCCGGAACGCGGTCGCGTGCTGATCGACGGGCTGGATCTGTCCCTGGCAGATGCCTCCAGCCTCAGGCGGCAAATCGGTGTGGTGCTGCAGGAGAACGTGCTGTTCAACCGTACCCTGCGGGAGAACATCGCCCTGGCCGACCCCGGCGCGCCGCTGGAGCAGGTGATGGCGGCCGCCAAACTGGCCGGTGCGCACGAGTTCATTCTGGAACTGCCTGAAGCCTACGACACCCTGGTCGGCGAACACGGCTCGACCCTGTCCGGCGGCCAGCGCCAGCGCATCGCCATCGCCCGCGCCCTGATGACCCAGCCGCGCATCCTCATCTTCGACGAAGCCACCAGCGCGCTCGACTACGAATCGGAGCGCATCATCCAGAACAACATGCAGGCCATCTGCCAGGGCCGCACCGTCATCATCATTGCCCACCGCTTGTCGGCAGTGCGCCATGCCAACCGCATTCTGGTGATGGACCACGGCCAGATCGTCGAAGCCGGCACGCACGCCGAACTGTTGCAGCACGAGGCGGGCCACTACTCGCGTCTGCACCGGCTGCAATCCGCATGAGCGCTCAGCCTGGCGTGTGGGTCTTGAGCCAGTCTTTCAACGCGGCGTCAAGCCGGGTCTGCCAGCCCGCGCCTGTGGCGCGGAAGGGCGTCACAACTTCGGGCGAAAGACGGATGGTGATGCGTTCCTTGAGCGGCGCTTTCTGTGCGCCGCGCGTGCGCGATGACAAAACGGCCTTCAGGGATTCAGGCAGTTCGGAGAAAGGAATGGCGCGGGCGAAATCTTCAGCCGTCCATTCGGGGTTGTCTTCGTCGATCAAATCAGGTTTGGGTTTGCGATTCATAAAGTCTTACCTCGCGTTGATTGGCTTTGCGAAAACTGACCACTCGAATGCCGTCGGTCAGACCGACAAAAACCAATGTGTGCAAGCGATCATCCAGATACCCCAGCGCGCGGAAACGCGTCTCGCCATAATCCCGCCGGTTATCCACGGTGATGGTCGCCGTTTCAAAATCAAAATCTACCGCCCGCTCAAACGACAACCCGCGTTCACGAATATTCCGTTCGTTTTTCGCCGGATCGAATGCGATGCGCATGGCCGGATTGTATGTACAGAATAATCATGGCGCAAGCCCGAGCCCTCCCCGAATCATGAAACGCCAAGCTCTCTCCGATCTCTTCAAGCGCTACGCCAGGATATTCCGCCACGCCTGGTCGCACCGCAAAGAAACCGACGCCCCCGACCTGCACCTACACGAGGCCCAGTTTCTGCCCGCCGCCCTGGCCCTGCGCGATACCCCGGTGCATCCCGCGCCGCGCATCGCGCTGTGGCTCATCATGGCCTTCGCCCTGATCGCGCTGGTGTGGGCGATCTTCGGTCGCATCGACGTGGTGGCCACCGCCGTCGGCAAGATCATCCCCAACGACCGCACCAAGGTGATCCAGCCGATGGAAACCGCCGTGGTCAAGGCGATCCATGTGCGCGACGGCCAAACGGTGAAACTGGGCCAGGTGCTGATTGAGCTCGACGCCACCAGTGCCGCCGCCGATAGCGAACGCCTGCGCAACGAAGCACTGACCGCGCGTCTGGAGGCCCTGCGAGCGCAGGCCCTGCTGACGGCGCTCACCCGTGGCGCGCCCCCAAAACTACAGCCCGTGGCGGGCGTCGATCCCGCCCGCCTGCTTGCCGAGCAGAATCAGGCCACCGGCCAGTTTCAGGAATACCAGGCGCGTCGCCTGCAACTCCAGACCGAGATTGCCCGCCGCCGGGCCGAACTCCAGGCCACTCAGGATCAGGTCACCAAGCTCGAACAAACCGCCCCCATTGCCCGCCAGCGCGCGCAGGATTATCAAAAGCTGGTGTCGGAGAACTTCATCTCCCGGCACGGCTACCTGGAACGTGAGCAGGCGCGTATCGAACAGGAACAGGACCTGGCCGCCAGCCGCTCCAAAGTCGCGGAAATCCGGGCTGCGCTGATGGAAGCGCAACAGCAGCAAGCCACGCTCACCGCCGAAACACGCCGCCAGCTTCTGGATCAACTCAACCTCGCTTCGCAAAAAGCCGCTTCGTTGCAGCAGGAACTGATCAAGACGGAGCAGCGGAGTCGATTGATGCGCCTCGCCGCACCGGTCGCCGGCACGGTGCAGCAACTAGCGGTCAGCACAGTGGGGGGGGTCGTCACCCCGGCCCAGCCACTGATGGTGATCGTGCCGAAAGAGAATGTGCTCGAAGTCGAAGCCATGCTGCCCAACAAGGACATCGGCTTCGTCAACCCCGGACAGGATGCCGAAGTGAAGGTGGAAACTTTCCCCTTCACCAAATACGGCACGATCCACGGCAAGATCACCCAGGTGTCGTCCGATGCCATCCAGGACGAGAAGCTGGGATTGATCTACTCGACCCGGGTGAAGCTCGCCAGGGATACGCTGCGGGTGGAGAACAAGACTGTACGCCTGACGCCTGGCATGGCGGTGACGGTCGAGGTCAAGACTGGAACGCGGCGGGTGATCGAGTATTTCCTGAGCCCGCTGATGCAGGCGACGAGCGAGAGTTTACGCGAGCGGTAGGCCTGTTCAGCGCGGCACCCGAGCGTAGCCCATATAGCGTTTGATCAGGGCCACGCGTTTCTGGTAGGCGCGGGAGCTGCGGTGGTGTTCGTACCAGCGCGGATTCGGCACCATGGCGGCGAGCTTGGCGGCCTGATCGCGTGAGAGCGCAGCGGCAGATTTCTTGTAATAGCGCCGCGCGGCGGCTTCGGCACCGTAGATGCCGTTGCCCCATTCGATCACATTCAGATACACCTCCAGAATGCGGCGCTTGCTCCAGGTGGATTCGATCATCAGCGTGATGACGGCTTCCTGGCCCTTGCGCAGGAAGCTGCGTTCGCCGGACAGGAACAGGTTCTTGGCCAGTTGCTGGCTGATGGTCGAGCCGCCGGCGACGAGCCGGCCTTTTTTCAGGTTTTTCTTTACCGCCGCTTCGATGCCTTCAACATCAAAACCCTCGTGCTCGATGAACTTGCCATCTTCGGCGGCGACGATGGCGCGCTTCAGCTGGATCGAGATTTTTTCGTAGGGCACCCAGCGGTGGCGCAATTCGGCGTCGGGGTTCTTTTCCTGCTGGCGCGCGAGGCCTGCCGACATGAACGCGGTGGAGGTCGGGTTATGGTCGATCCACCAGAGCACATGGGCAAAAATCCAGACCTGGTAGAGCAGCACCAGGGCGACGAACGTCAGCAGTGTGTTGCGCGTCCAGCGGAGCAGCGTGCGGATCATGCGCGCAGGCTGGCGATGACCGCTGCGGTGTCGGGACGAACGCCGCGCCAGACGAAGAAGGCTTCGGCGGCCTGTTCAACCAGCATGCCGAGGCCGTCTGCCGTGCTTGCGCCGCACTCGCGTGCCAGCGCCAGAAACGGTGTGTCGCGGCCATACATCATGTCGTAGGCCAGCGTGCGGGGGGCGAATACTGCACGCGAAATCGGTGGCAGGTCGCCGGCGAGGCTCGCCGAGGTGGCGTTGATCACCACGTCAAAAGGGGCGTTCGGCTCTGCGAAACCGGTGCCGCCAACCCGGTTGTCGAACAGGGCAGCCAGTGCAAGCGCTTTTTCGACCGTGCGGTTGGCGACGACGATGTTTGCCGCGCCGGCGTCGAGCAGGGGGCCGATCACGCCGCGCGCTGCACCGCCGGCCCCCAGCAGCAGGATGCGCGTACCCGGTAGTTCAACACCCAGATTACGCGTCAGGTCGGCGACCAGGCCTGCGCCGTCGGTGTTGTCTCCAGCGATGCCGCTACCGGTAAAAATCAGGGTGTTGACGGCACCCGCCAAGGCGGCGCGCGGGGTGCGGGTGGTGGCGAGCCGGAAAGCTTCTTCCTTGAATGGCACGGTCACGTTGGCCCCGCGCCCGCCATGTGCAATGAAATCGGCCATGCTGGCCGCAAACCCGTCCAATGGCGCCAATATGGCCTCGTAGCTGATCGCCTCGCCGGTCTGGTGTGCGAACGCGGCATGGATCAGTGGGGATTTGGAATGGGCGATGGGGTGCCCGAAAACAGCGTAGCGGTCGGTCATGGGCGCGATTCTAACCGCGCCGGAAGTAAACTCAGCGTTGCTGCCAGGGCAGGCCGCGCTGCTTCCAGCCGTTGAGACGGGCGCGATGACCGCTGGTTTTGTCGAGATCGCCCTCGAAGCCTTCGAGCACGTTGTAGCAGCCGCCACGCCCAGCTGCCGCACACGCTGCCGCAGCGTAGTGCGAGCGATGCCCGCTGCGGCAGATGAACACGAGCAGGGCTTCCGGGTCGGTCGCCTGTGCCAGCTGAACGAGAAAATGCGGATTTGCGACCCAGCCAGGCCAGGACTGCCATTCAACATGAACGGCTCCCGGCAGGGTACCGACCAGCTCCAGTTCGGCGTGCGAGCGCACGTCGACCAACCGCGCGCCCGGCGCAATGCCCAGCAACTCGTGGGCTTCGTGCGGCAGCAAGGCCCCGGCATAGGAAAGTGCGAGCGCCTCACGGCGGGTGTGTGCGGTATCGAGCAATTCGGTGATGCGTCCCATGTCAGCCCCCTAGTTTGCTTGCAGTATATGAAGCCTCGTGGCGAGCGCAATTGAATGCACTGTAATAAAGCATGAAAGCGCCTGTATGCACTGTTTTGTTGCATTAGGGGCGGGTCTGGCGTGTGACTTGCTTGCTATAGGCCTTGTGGCACAATGCCGTTCGACCTGTTTTGTGGCATGGCACGGTTGCTGCTAAAAGGCTTTTCATGTGACGTTTCCGGCCTGTGAGCCGGGGCATCGAACAACGTCGTCATTTTCATTTATTCAGTTTATCGAGGAGATTCAGCATGGTCGTGGCCGATGTCATCAAGAAGATCAAGGACGAAGAAATCAAGTTCGTCGACCTGCGCTTTACCGACACGCGCGGCAAAGAGCAGCACGTATCGATTCCGTCGCGCATCGTGACCGAAGACTGGTTCGAGGACGGTCACCCCTTTGACGGCTCCTCGATCGCCGGCTGGAAAGGCATCCAGGCCTCCGACATGCTGCTGAAGGCCGACCCTGATTCGGCCTACGTCGATCCCTTCTTCGATGAACCCACGCTGATCCTGACCTGTGACGTGATCGAGCCCGCCGACGGCAAGGGCTACGAGCGCGATCCGCGTTCGGTCGCCAAGCGCGCCGAGGCTTACCTCAAGTCGACCGGCATCGCCGACACCGCCTACTTCGGCCCCGAGCCCGAGTTCTTCATTTTTGATTCGATCACCTGGCACGACAACATGTCGGGCTGCGGGGTGCAGATCAATTCCGAAGAAGCGGCCTGGTCGTCGGCCGAGAAGTTCGAGAACGGCAACACCGGCCACCGTCCCGGTATCAAGGGGGGTTATTTCCCTGTCCCGCCGGTCGATTCGCTGCAGGACATCCGAGCAGCTATGTGCTTGGCTCTCGAAGAGGCCGGGGTTCCGGTCGAAGTGTTCCACCACGAAGTCGCGACCGCCGGCCAGTGCGAAATCGGCACCATGTTCTCGACGCTGACCAAGCGCGCCGACTGGACGCAGGTGCTGAAATACATCGTGCAGAACGTCGCCCACGCCTACGGCAAGACCGCGACTTTCATGCCCAAGCCCATCGTCGGCGACAACGGCTCGGGCATGCACGTCCACCAGTCGCTGTGGAAGGACGGCAAGAATCTGTTCGCCGGCGACGGCTACGCCGGCCTGTCGGAAATGTGCCTGTACTACATCGGCGGCATCATCAAGCACGCCAAGGCGCTGAACGCGATCACCAACCCGTCGACCAACTCTTACAAGCGTCTGGTCCCGGGCTTCGAAGCGCCGGTCATGCTCGCCTACTCGGCGCGTAACCGTTCGGCGTCGATCCGGATTCCGATCGCCGCCTCGGTCAAGGCGCGTCGCATCGAAACCCGCTTCCCCGATCCGACCGCGAACCCCTACCTGTGCTTCGCCGCGCTGATGATGGCGGGCCTGGATGGTATTCAGAACAAGATCCACCCCGGCGATCCCGCCGACAAGGATCTGTATGACCTGCCGCCGGAAGAAGACGCGAAGATCCCGAAGGTCTGCCACAGCCTGGAAATGGCGCTGGACGAGCTCGACAAGGATCGCGAGTTCCTGACCCGTGGCGGTGTGTTTACCAACGACATGATCGACGCCTACATCGAACTCAAGATGCAGGAAGTGACCAAGTTCCGTATGACCACCCACCCGGTGGAATTTGCGATGTATTACTCGCTGTAATTCCTGGCGATCACGAAAAGGGCGGCCTGTGCCGCCCTTTTTCTTTTGAGGGCGCTCAGGGTCAAGGCATTCGGCTTTTGGCCGTTATGGGAGGGTACGCTAAACTCGATACCATGCTTTCTACCCGTGTATCCCTGTTGCTTTGCCTCATGATCGCCGCGCCTGCGCAGGCGGAAATCTACAAGTACGTCGATGAAAACGGCCAGGTGACCTTCACGGATGTGTACCGCAAGGGGGCGAGGCGCATCGATCTGCCTGGTGCACCCGCGCCGGTGGGCGGTGCTGGCAAGTCGGGAAAACGTGCCACCTACCAACCCAGTCCGGCAAATTTTCCGCGTATCGACGGGGCGACCCAGAAGCGCCGCGATGACATCCGTCGCCAGGTACTGCAGGATGAAATCGACGCCGAACGCAAGAATGCGGCTGATGCCCGTCGGCAGCTCGCCCTGGGCGAACGGCTGCAACCGGGAGAGCGAACCAGTGACGCCACCTATCTCAACCGGGTCAGGAAACTGCGCGAAGCAGTGCAGCAACACGAACAAAATGTCGCCTCCATCCAGCGCGAGCTCGGCAATCTGAAGTAAGCGTGCCCAGTCCTGCTGCGGCTGGCTGGCCGGGCGGTCTGGGCATTTCCGCCTGCTTGCCTGCTCTGGCACAATCAGTGCTTCATCGGGGTGCATGAGTGCCATGCCTTTTCCTGAGAGCGACTTTTCCGGGCTCGACAGCCTTTCCACCAGCACCTTGGTGCTCGATGCCGAGGGCCTGATCCGCTATGTGAACCCCGCCCTGGAAACCCTGCTGGGCGTGTCGGGCGCGGTGTTGGTGGGGGAGGCAGCCGACCAGGCTTTCGGGCGCAGCCCCGAGTTTCTGGATGCGATCCTGACCGCCCGCAGCGAGCAGGAAACCATCGTCGAATACGAGCTGGATGTGGCTGTGAGTGGTCATCCGCCGATGCGGGTCGGGTGCAATATTTCTCCGCTGGATCGCCCGTCACAGGGCATTCTGGTGGAGATGCACTCGATCGATCCGCACCTGCGCATCGCCCGTCTGGAGCAGGCGCGTCTGCAACAGGAAGCAAACCGTGAGCTGCTGCGCAACCTGGCGCACGAAATCAAGAATCCGCTGGGTGGCATCCGGGGCGCGGCGCAGTTGCTGGAGCACGAACTGCCACGCGAGAGCCTGCGCGAGTACACCCAGGTCATCATCAAGGAATCCGACCGCCTGCAATCGCTGATGGAGCGTTTGCTGACACCGCACAGAATGCCCCGTTTTGGTGCGGTGAATATCCACGAGGTTCTGGAACGCGTTCGCAGTCTGATTCTGGCCGAAACCCCCAGCGTGACGCTGCGCCGCGACTACGACATCAGCCTGCCGGAAATACGTGCGGATTCCGAACAGCTCATCCAGGCTACACTCAACATCGCACGCAACGCCGTGCAGGCCATGCGTGGCCAGGGCAAGATCGTCTTCCGTACCCGGGTCGCGCGCCAGATCACGCTGGAGAGCCGGCGGCACAAGCTCGGGATGCGGATCGAGATCATCGACAACGGCCCAGGCATCCCCGACGATATCCGCGAGCAGATTTTCTATCCGCTGGTGTCCGGCCGCGAAGGCGGCAGCGGTCTGGGCCTGACCGTCGCGCAGACACTGGTGGCGCAGAACCACGGCTCGATCGATTGCGAGAGCCGGCCGGGCCATACCGTATTTTCCCTTTTCCTACCACTTCCCAATTAACCATGCCGAAATCGACAGTAGTCTGGATCATCGACGACGACCGCTCCATCCGCTGGGTGCTCGAAAAAGCCTTGCTGCGCGAGGATATTCCGTGCATGACCTTCAGTTCGGCAAGCGATGCGCTGCGCGAACTGGAACGCAGCACGCCGACCGCCGTACTGTCGGACATCCGCATGCCCGGCGTATCGGGCCTGGAGCTCCTGCAGTCGCTGAAGGAGCGTCTGCCCAAGGTGCCGGTCATCATCATGACGGCCTACTCCGACCTCGACAGCGCGGTCGCCGCTTTTCAGGGAGGCGCGTTCGAGTATCTGCCCAAGCCGTTTGACGTCGATCAGGCGCTGGAACTTGTGCGCCGTGCACTGGCAGAGAATGCAAGCCGGGATGTTCCGGTCGTGAGCGATGCCCCGGTACCGGAAATCCTCGGCCAGGCCCCGGCCATGCAGGAGGTGTTCCGCGCCATTGGCCGGCTCGCGCAATCACACGCCACCGTACTTATCACCGGTGAATCAGGCAGCGGCAAGGAGCTGGTCGCGCGTGCCCTGCATCGCCACAGTCCGCGCGCAACCGGCCCGTTCATCGCGCTCAACACTGCGGCCATTCCACGTGATCTACTCGAATCAGAGCTTTTCGGACATGAGCGGGGCGCTTTCACCGGCGCAGCGGCGCAGCGGCGCGGACGCTTCGAACAGGCCGACGGCGGCACGCTCTTCCTTGACGAAATCGGCGACATGCCGGCCGAATTGCAGACCCGTCTGCTGCGCGTGCTGGCCGACGGGCAGTTCTATCGGGTGGGCGGGCATACCCCGCTCAAGGTGAACGTGCGCGTCATCGCCGCGACCCATCAGGATCTGGAAGTGCGAGTGCGGGAAAATCTGTTCCGCGAAGACCTGTTCCATCGCCTGAACGTCATCCGGCTGCGTCTGCCCGCGCTGCGCGAGCGACGTGAGGACATCCCCCTGCTGGTGCGGCATTTCATGCAGAAAAGTGCGCGCGAGCTGGGCATGGAAGCCAAGGGCGTGTCCGAAGCCGCGATGAAGACGCTGGTGGGTTTGCCGTGGAGCGGCAACGTTCGCCAGCTCGAAAACGTCAGCCACTATCTCACCGTGATGGCACCCGGACAGGTGGTTGAAGTGGGCGATCTACCCGGTGACCTGATGCAGGGCGCTGTGGAAGCCAGCAGCAGCGACTGGCTGACGGGACTGGCCGCCGAGGCGGGGGCGCGTCTGGCGCGCGGTGAGGCCGCGATTCTGGATGACCTGACGCAGGCGTATGAAAAAACCCTGATCGAGGTGGCCTTACGGCATACCGGCGGCCGCCGGATCGAGGCGGCCCATCTGCTGGGCTGGGGGCGAAACACGCTCACCCGCAAGATTCACGAACTGGGCATGGATGGCAGCGAGTCCGACGAATCCAGGGCCTGAATTCTGTCCTTGAAAACAGACAGGCCGACGGGTAGCCGTCGGCCTGTCTGTTGGCGTATTCCGCTCAGGCGGCTTGCGCTTCTTCCAGCAATTTCTGGATTTCACCCTTCTGGTACATCTCGATCATGATGTCGGACCCACCGATCAGCTCGCCCTTGACGTAGAGCTGCGGGAAGGTCGGCCAGTTGGCGTAGTGTTTCAGGTTCTCGAAGATTTCCGGGTCGGCAAGCACGTTCACGGCCAGGAAATCCTTCACGCCGCAGGCCTGCAGCACTTGTGCGGCGCGCGACGAAAAACCGCACTGCGGAAACTGCGGCGTGCCCTTCATGTACAGCACGATGGTGTTGTTGGTGACTTGGTCGCGGATGCGGTCGAGTGGGGTCATGGCGGCTCCTGAAATACTTGAGTTGGATTGTCAAGTATTATACGCAGGGCGCGTGCAGCGTCAAGCCGCTTACGTGTGGCGGGATTCCAGATGGGGGCTGATGAGGGCCTTGTGCAGCAGGTGCGGGATCAGCAGGTGTGCCGGCATGCGGAGCCAGTGTGCCCGCACGTAGGCAGCAAGGCGGGCGACCGGGGTGCAGGAGCCGTCGCAACTGGCATGGTCGGGCAGGAGGGCGCGACTGAAAACCGCATCCATCAGCGCCCGCGTGAGGCGTGCGGGGGCTGCGGGACGCAGCATTTCCAGCACCGTATCGGGCATGGGCGTATCCAGGAAATGGCGGGTATAGCGCAGCGCATAGTAGAGCGATCGGCCCAACTGGAGGGTGTCGGCGCGTTTGGCCAGTTGCATCCAGAAATTCGCATCGCGCGCGGCGGCGTCCCGGATGAGCAGATCCAGATCGCTCAGGTCGCGCAGGCCATGCGCCAGCTCGCCATCATGAAACAGGTGGGTGGCCGAATGCAGGATGCGGTCTTCCGGAGACAGGACGGCAAGTCCGGGCCAGTCGCTGAGGGCGACGGCGCGGGCGAACAACTGGCTCGGGTCGGGGCGATAGCGCGCGGTTTCAGGCAGGATGGCGTGATGCAGATCAATCACGGTTTCACGGATGGCGTGCTGCAGGGGCGGAATTTCATGCATCCAGCGGCGATAGTAGCGGCGGTCATAGTCGGACAGGGGGGCAGGATGCCATCCCGCAAGCATCAGGGCTGATTCCGCCTGGGACAGTTGCGCACGCGGCACCAGCAGGTCGATGTCATTGAACAAGCGCCCTTCTGCGTTCGGCAGTCTGGCCGCGACATAGGCGGCCCCCTTGAGCACGACGACGGGGCCGGGAAGATCGGCCAGGGCTTCCTGGATCGCGAGAAGTTCGCGACGTACCGCCGTGAGTTGCTTGAGCGCAAGGGTGTCGGCTGCCTCGAAGTGCCAGCGTATCTGGGGCGGAACGACGTTTGCCAGTCCCATGCCCTGCAGCTGATGGGACAGTCGCGACAGCAGCCCGGCCGCACGGGCCTGGCGAACGAGCACGTCCCAGCCCTCCATCGAGAGCATGGAGAGCGAAGCGGGCGTTTTCAGGGCCTGAAGAAGGACGTTGCGGAACATTTCAGGCAGACAAGGGCGCGTGACTGGCCAAGGCATCGAAGGCGGCGATGGCATCCGGCAGGGCACTGTAGCGGAAGTCATGGCACTCGACCCCGTCGATCAGGCTGGCCGCCACCTGAAAACCACTGGTCCCCAGATGGCTGTAGTTGAAGGCATTCTGCGCAAGAAAGATCAGGGTCTGTGCCTTGGAGCGTGGCGTCAGTTGCGCGGCAATGCCTGGCTCCCACTTGGGAAAGATCACCCAGCCAGGCCGGGCGGGTTCGTGCTGGCGTCGCACGCTTTCACGCGGTGGGCGCAAATGTGCCACGGTGCCCTTGACGGTATCGTGAGCAGGCTTGTTGATGAATACGTCGGGCGCGAACTGCCGGATCACGTCGATGGACTGGTTTTTCAGGCTCACAGGACGTGGGAGGGGGTGGACGAGGCCGGTCTTGCGGTCGATCAGCGTGAGCTCGTCCGAGAGCAGCCGCCAGCCGGACAGGGACAAGGCTGCGGCGAGGGTGCTCTTGCCCGAACCCGGCGGTGCGGGCAGGATGGCCGCGCGCCCATCTTTCTCGACCACGGCGGCATGAATGATCAGGTACTGATGGGCATGTGTGGAGACGCACCAGTTGAGTCCCCACTCCAGCATGGGAAATGCCTGGTCTCTGGGCAGCGGTTTGAAGGGCTGAAATCCATCGAAGGAAAATTGCGCCTGTGGGCGCACCCATCGACGCACGCCGGTCTGTGGTTCGATGGAGACGTGGAAATCCGCGAAAACCTCGCGCGGGTTGCGCACTTCGAACTGCCCATAGAGATCAGCGAGCCCCGTCGCCACATCGGCGATGCGCGAGCGCAATCGGATGGAAAAGGGCCCGGTGCGCAGCCAAATGCCGCTGCCTGCCAGTTGCTGCCGGAGATCGGCAGCCGGAAGTTGCAGTAACTTCATGGCGATTGCAGGAGGCCTATCTGATGCAGTTGCGCCAGGACGTCTTCCGCAAGCTCCCGGACCTGGGCCGGGTCGGCAGTTTTAAGTCGAGCGGCAAGCGCGTCACCTGCTTGGTCGGCGGTGTAACCAGGGTGTTCCCGGCAGATCTGGTAGAGCGCGAAAGTCAGAGGTTTCAGGTAATGGGTGTCACCTGACAGAGTATCGTATACCACCGCTTCATCTCCCCACGCCTTGATCAGGCGCGTCCGGGAAGGCGTTTCCCAATCCATGGTTTCAGTTCAGGGGGCAGTCACGCTGGTTAAGCATGACGAAGGAGTTCTTCAGCTTGGCAGCTTGGCTGGGTGTGCCTATGTTGTTGATGAAGAGCGTGATGATGTCGCCGGGTTCGTAGCCGTAATTCACGCCGGGGTGCGCGGCATTGAGTAAGGCTGCGACGGCGTGGAAACCCAGGTTGGCCGAAATGGGGTCGCCATTGCCATTGAGCTCCCTCAGGACCTCCAGCAGGGTGTAAGGCGTGCCATCGGTACGGACGTAGGCGGTGACGCCAAACACGGAATTGAAGGTATCGGTAGGGCGGAAGCCCGTTGCGAGCCACGAATCCAGGTGCTGGGGCTGTCTCCAGTATCCTGGAGTACACCCTGCGCAGGCTGGCCCCTTGGGTTTGGACAGGTTGCCGGACATCATGCCGGAGATGGTGCACTGGTTGGCCCAGACCGGCCGGCTGCCCAGGGTGAACACGGCCGCCACGCCCAGCGCACTACCTGCAAGCTTGCGGCGAGAGGTATCGATTTCGTCCGCCGGGGCGGGCTGACTCAAGGGCTCGTTTTCTGTTTTGTCTTGATTGGACATGGCTATCTCCAGATTATATGGCCAATGTAGCAATTTTCGCGCCGAAAATTGAATGGGCAGGACGGCCAGCAAAATCAAGGCCTCGCCGCAGGGTGGCTCTGCCCAGTGTAAATTATTTCGACGCGAGGCCTGTTGTCACCCTGGGATGACCGGCGAGATCTCGCCAGGTGCGAACCTGCTGGTAGTCTTGCTTCCTGAACAATGCCTGGGTGATGTTTTCCTGCTCGTGACCGTGTTCGAGCATCAACCAGGCATCCGGTTTCAAATGACAGCTTGCTTGGTGTATCAGTTTGGCCAGATCAGCCAGTCCCTGCTGGCCGGCAACAAGGGCCTCCCGGGGCTCGAAACGAACGTCGCCTCTCCCGAGATGGGAGTCGTCGGCGGCGATATAGGGCGGGTTGCTGACAATGATGTCGAAATATTGCCCGCCCAAAGCCTCGAACCAGTTGCTTTGCATATATTCGACGGGTGCGCGGTGGGTGTCCGCATTCCGACGCGCGACAGCCAGCGCAGGGGCTGACCGGTCGACCGCCACGACGCGCGCCAGGGGCCGTTCCAGCGCCAGGGTGATGGCGAGGCAGCCACTGCCGGTGCCCAGGTCGAGCACGTCCGCAGGGCGGTCGGGCGGCAGACAGGCGAGGGCGCGTTCCACTAGCAGCTCGCTATCGGGGCGGGGGATCAATACGTCCGGTGTGACGTGAAACAGGCGGCCGTAGAACTCGCGCACGCCGACCACATAGGCGACAGGCTCGCCGGCAGCGCGGCGTTCGACCAGGGACTGGAAATCAGTCTGCGCAGCGGGGTCGACCAGGTCGCGATCGTGGGCGATCAGCCAGGCGTGTGAGACGCCCCAGGCGTGAGCGGCAAGCACGCGCGCATCCAGCCGCGCGTCGCGTGTGTCGAGACCGAGCGCTGCAGCAAGGCGGGCGGTCGTCGCGTCAAGCAGCGCCGACACGCTGGCCATCAGGCTTCGCCCGAGAGCGTGGCCAGGAGTTCGGCCTGGTGTTCGGCGGCCAGCGCGGCAAACAGCTCGGTCAGGTCGCCATCCATCATGGCGTCGATCTTGAAGAGCGTGAGGTTGATGCGGTGGTCGGTGATGCGCCCTTGCGGGAAGTTGTAGGTGCGGATACGGTCGGAGCGGTCGCCGCTGCCGATCAGGCTCTTGCGGGTGCTGGCTTCCAGTGCGTGCTGGGACTGGATTTCGCGGTCTTTCAAGCGGGCGGCAAGGACGCTCATGGCCTGCGCGCGGTTGCGGTGTTGCGAGCGGTCATCCTGGCATTCGACCACGAGCCCGGTGGGCAGGTGGGTGATGCGCACGGCGGAATCGGTCTTGTTGATGTGCTGGCCGCCGGCACCGGACGCGCGGTAAGTGTCGATGCGCAAATCAGCGGGGTTGATGTCGACTTCGCCGACCTCATCGGCTTCCGGCATCACCGCCACGGTGCAGGCGGAGGTGTGGATGCGGCCCTGCGATTCAGTTTCCGGCACGCGCTGCACGCGGTGTCCGCCTGATTCGAACTTGAGCCGGGAATACGCGCCCTGGCCGACGATGCGCGCGATCACTTCCTTGTAGCCGCCCACTTCGCCGGGGTTTTCGGACACGATCTCGACCTTCCAGCCTTGCCGCTCGGCGTAGCGGGTATACATGCGCAGCAGGTTGCCGGCAAAGAGCGCCGATTCGTCGCCCCCGGTGCCGGCGCGAATCTCCAGGAAGATGTTGCGCTCGTCGTTCGGGTCTCTGGGCAGCAGGGCGGTTTGAAGGTCGGTTTCCAGCCGGGCGATGCGGGTTTCGCCGTCAGCGAGCTCGGCTTCCGCCAGTTCCCGCATGTCCGGGTCGGCGAGCAGTTCCTGCGCGGTTTTCTGGTCGGTCTCGACCTGTTTGTACAGGCGGTAGAGCGCCACCACGGGATCGAGCTCGGCGCGTTCGCGCGACAGTTTGCGGAAGCTGTCCATGTCGCCCGCGATCTCGGGCTGGGCGAGCAGGGCGTCGAGTTCGACCAGGCGGTCGTCGGCGCGCGCGAGCTTGTCCGCCAGCGAAGGTTTCAATCCGGGCATGGCTCAGTTGTCCCGGGACAGGCCGTAGAGCTGGCTGATCAGGCGGACGAACTGGTCGCGCTCGCTGCGCGTGGCGTGATTGAGCGCGTGAGTGGGGGCGTGCAGCAGTTTGTTGGTGAGTGTCTGGGACAGGGCGTCGAGCACCGCCTGCGGATCGTCGCCGCGCGCCAGGGCCTTGTGCGCCTTGTCGATCTCGTGGCGGCGATGGCGTTCGGCGGTGTCGCGCAGGGCACGGATCGCCGGCACCAGTTCGCGGCCTTCCATCCAGTGCACGAACTGTTCGACGCTGGTTTCGATGATGGCTTCGGCCTGCGCAACCTGGGCGACGCGGTTGTCCATGCCTTCCTGCACCACCTGGCCGAGGTCGTCCACGCTGTAAAGAAATACATCGTTCATGTCGGCAACCTCGGCCTCCACGTCGCGCGGCACGGCCAGATCGACGATGAAGATCGGGCGATGCCGGCGCTGCTTGATCGCGCGCTCCAGCATGCCCTTGCCCAGAATCGGCAGAGGACTTGCCGTCGAGGTGACGACGATGTCGTGCGCGGCGATTTCTTCCGGTAGCGCCGTGAGCGGGATCACCCCCGCGCCAAAGCGTTCGGCCAGCGGCCGGGCGCGTTCGGCGGTGCGGTTGGCCACGGTCATCTTGCGCGGATGCTGCGCCGCGAAATGGGTGATGCACAGCTCGATCATTTCGCCGGCCCCGATGAACAGGCAGGACTGCTCGCGGATGCTGGGGAAGATGCGTTCTGCCAGCCGCACGGCCGCCGCTGCCATGGACACGGAGTTAGCCCCGATCTCGGTGCTGGTGCGGACTTCCTTGGCCACCGAGAAGGTGCGCTGGAACAGCTTGTGCAGCAGCAGGCCGAGGGTACCGGCTTCTTCGGCGGTGGCCACGGCCTGTTTCATCTGCCCGAGAATCTGGGTTTCGCCCAACACCATGGAATCGAGGCCGGCGGCCACACGAAAGGCGTGCTGCGCGGCCTGTTCGCGCGGCAGGGCGTACAGGTAGGGTGCGAGCTCGCGTCGCTCGATCTGGTGGAAGTCGGCCAGCCACTGGGTCACTTCGTCGGCTGACGCAGCGTTGCAGTAGAGCTCGGTACGGTTGCAGGTCGAGAGTATCGCGGCTTCCGAGGCGCGCTGGCTTTGCGTCAGTTCGTGCAGGGCCAGCGCCAGTTTCTCGGGGCCGAACGCGACCTGCTCACGGATCGCGAGCGGCGCAGTATGGTGGTTGACCCCGAGGGTGAGCAGGTGCATGGCGGCAGTGGCCGGTGAAAAGAGGGCGCTATTTTACCCGCTCGCGCTAGGCGTGCGGGCAGTCGAAGCGCAGACGGTCGTAGTAGCGGCCGCGATACAGTAGGCGGCGCTTGCCAGGCGAATCTTCGAAGGCGTTGCGGGTATGCAGTATGTTGTTGCAGATCAGGCCCATCCCGGGCGTCATGCGCGTGGTGAGCGTGTATTCCGAGTCGGTGAGTATCTCCGCCAGCGTTTTCACCGCAGCCTGCGTGAGCGGATCGACGCGCCACTGGATCGAGCGCGTGCGTGCGGTGTAGCGCATGTGCAGGAAGCCTTCGGCGGCATCGACAGAGAATACCGGGCTGGATTGCTCGGGGCGGGCGATGTCGTCCTCGTCCATGCGGGCGGGGATGGTCATGGCGTCGGGGCGCATCAGCGCGGCGACGTAATCGGGATTGGCGTCACGTAGCTGGATGTAAGCGATTTCATGATCGAGCAGCGCGTTTTCGCCGCCAGATTCGGCATCCTGGGCGCAGTGCAGGCTCATCCCGAGAATGCGGCGGTCGAGCGCGTTGTAATAGCCGTCGGTGTGCCAGTTGATCG
Organism: Hydrogenophilales bacterium 16-64-46; assembly: GCA_002281775.1. Taxonomy (GTDB): domain Bacteria; phylum Pseudomonadota; class Gammaproteobacteria; order Burkholderiales; family Thiobacillaceae; genus Thiobacillus. The sequence continues at coordinate 25,662 of NCGY01000004.1, forward strand.
GCTTGTGGGTATAGGGGATGAAGTCGCCGCGCGCGTGGCCGGCTTCTTCGTTGGGTGTGATGCTGGAGAGGCCGTCTTCGTCGGCCAGGTAATTGCCTTCGAGGCGGAAGAGGCCAAGCTGCTCGCCAAGCTTTTTGGGCAGGGATTTGTCGGCGGCCGGCAGATGCGGGGCCACGTAGAAGACCATGTTGGCACGCGCCACGGCCGTGCTCAGGGCGCGCATTTCATCGGATGTCAGTGTACGGGGATCGTTGACTTCGACCACGAGATCTTCGACCGAGCGCGGATAGCCGGCAAGCTTGGCATCGCGCCAGGCCCGGTAGGCAGTATCGTCGGCCAGGTCGAAAGGCGAGGACACGCGCGGATCACTCCGGCGGCAGCATGTCCGGCGAACCGAAGCCGCGCTTCACCGGCGCGTCGGACAAGAGACCCATGAAGGACTTCCTTACCGTACCCATCATCTCGGGCATTTCGATGTCCATGATCTGGTCCATTACCCAGGTCTTGTCGGAATCGAGCATTTCATCGCGGATTTGCAGTGCCATGAAACGCAGCGCGGGGAAGCTGGCTTTTTCGTCGTTCGGGAATTCGAATTCGGCGTAGTCGGCGAAGCGGCGATTGAGGAAATCGATGTATTCCTGCTTGAAGTTGCGCGGGTCGTCCTTGCCGACGACCTCGCGCACGTTTTGTTCCATGATTTCGCCGAGGCGGTTGGACACGGCCTGCAGGATGGCGGTGCGACGTTCAGACGTGAGCGTGGCGTAGGCCATGCGGTCACAGTAATGCGCGAGGAAGGCGGTGAATTCGGCCAGCAGCTTGAAGCCGCGCGCCGGGGTGATGATGTCGTAATCCTGGCGACCGAGGTTGTCGACAGCCTTGTCGGCAACGCGCCACGCGGTGGTGGCGACCGACGAGGCGATTTCCTCGGGGCTGCGTTCGCCGTCTTTCTTGAACCAGACGGTGCGGACTTTGACGGGTTTGACCATGCTAGAACTCCAGTAAAACTCAGGCTTCGCCGGTGGCGACAGGACGGGCGGGGTCGGTGATCCATTCGCTCCACGAGCCCGGGTACAGTCGGGAACCGGCGAGGCCGGCGATTTCCATGGCGAGCACGTTGTGGCAGGCGGTCACACCCGAGCCGCAGGTGTGGACGACGTTTTCGGGGGCCACGCCCGCAAGCAGCTGCGTGTAGTTTTCGCGCAATTCCTCGGCAGGCAGGTAGGTGCCGTCCAGATCGAGGTTTTCTTCATAAACCCAGTTGACCGCGCCGGGAATGTGTCCGGCCACAGGGTCGACCTTTTCGAGTTCGCCGGTGAAGCGCATGTCCGGGCGGGCGTCGATAAGCTTGTGCGCGGGGCTGAGTCGTATGGCTTCGACGGCGGCAGCGTCCAGCCCCCAGTCCACGTTTGTGGGGACGGGGTAGACGACAGGACTGACGACGGGCTCAGCGATGTCCACAGGGCGTTTCTCGCGCGTCCACTTGGGGAAGTTGCCGTCGAGCAAGGCTACCTTCGTGTGCCCCAGCCCGCGCAAAAGCCACCATAGTCGCACGGCCATGGAGCCGAAGCTGTCGTCGTAGACGACTACCTGCGTATCGGGCGTGATGCCCCATGCGCCGAGCTTCGCGCAGAAGGAGGCGAGATCGGGCAGGGGGTGGCGGCCGGTGGTCGCGGACTTCGGCGACGAGAGGTCGTCGTCGAGATGCGCGTAGCGCGCGCCGGGGATATGGCCCTCAGCGTAGACACGGCGGCCGTAGCCGGTGTCGGCGAGCGAAAACCGGCAATCGATGACCACCCAGCTGTCGAGCTGGGCGGCGAGTTGTTCGGGGGTGACGAGGGTGCTGGGCATGGGTGAGGTATGTGGCGGAAGGGGTGAGCAGCGGCGAGTCGTGTTGGCGATTGCCGCCTCACGCCTCGCCCCTCAGGCCCCATCCGAAAGGCTTAGTAGCCGCCTTTGCCGAATGGCTTGGGCAGGCCCGCGACGCGGCATCCCTGACGGGCTGGCATGTTGGGGAACAGCTCGTAGAGTTTCTTCTTCCAGTCGTGGCCGGGGAACTCGTCGTCCATCTGGATAACCATGTTGCGGAAGTTCGGGGTCTGGCCGTCTTCCTTGTATTTTTCGCGCAGCCAGTTGATGACGATCCAGTGGTCGTCGGTCAACGTGATTTTTTCGTTCGCGGCGATGATCGGGGGGACGTCGTCACTGAAGTTGGCTTCCAGCAGGAAGTCTTCTTCGCCGGTTTCGAGTTCTTCGCCGTTCACAATGTAAGACATGCTTGCTCCTTTCGAGGGGTGGATAAAAGCCGGGTCGGTTCAGACCTTCCGGCAGGTTAGAAAATGTCCGGGACGACCGGCGCGATGGACTTGTGCGGGATGAAAATCCCGCAGCCCAGCAGCCGGTTACGCCCCATGCCTTCGTCTTGCAATTGCAGCGATTTGTGCGGCGGGACGCCGTGCAGCATCAGGCTATAACCGTAAATCGGGCCTTCAGCGCCCGCGAGCGTTTGCCGTTTGCCGCAGATGAAGCCACAGCGCAACTGGAAATGCCCGTCAAGTTCGCGCATCACGTCCTGTACGAATTGTTCTTCGCCAGCACTGCCGGTGTCAACGAAGTGCGCGTAGATATTGCCAAAGGGAGAGAACTGGCGGGTCTTGAACTTGCCGATTTCGAGTGCGTGGCCGGCCAGGTCGAGCGTTTGGCCGACCAGCGCGTTGACCTCGTCGATCCGGGCTTTCGGCACGCGCATGTACATTTTGGTGCGGCGGTTGATGTTGAGCGCGGTGTCGCCGGCGTTGGTTTCCGCACCTTTTAGGTGCTGCACGCCGCAGCCACCGTCTTCGCCGAGCCACGGCAGGATCGGCTGGATGGCTTGGTGCAGCATCAGCGCGTTGTCGGCCGGAATGGTCGTGCCAACGAGGTCGAATTGCAGATCGATCAGCCGGGGCGTGTATTCCTCGGGCTTCTGCTCGGGCCAGGCCCAACTCATACAGCGTCTCCAGATTCAGGCGGTGCCTGGTCGGCGGGGTTCGGGTGGTGGGTCATCCAGTCCTGCATGGCTTCGACCCATTTGACCGCGCTGGCCGGATCGACGTCGAAAATCGTGAAGCGTTTGCCTTCGCGGATGCGGATACGCAAAAAGGGAACGCCGCCCGCATCGTGTTCCAGATGCTGGAATTCGACTTCCTGGCCCCCAAAAGGGAGGCGAAATTTGTTCAGGGGGGTAATTTCAGGCATGTTTGCTCGATCGGAGTCGCATCAGGTGGGGTTGCCGGGGCAATTTTCAACTGACGGTGACAGCTTATTGATATCGCCTGAGATCGGTTTGGGGTGGCCTTCTGTGTTCGGCCGCCACTAAACCTTCCAGATCCGGGCTTGCGTAAAGAGAAAGATTTTAATACGCTAACGAGTTCCTGTGGTGCGGCAATAATGTCTCACTTAATCAGCAGCAGGGGCATTACCGAATTGGGGCAAGCGGACTACTCCATATGGGTAGGCAGGTACTACCCATATGGAGTAGTCGATTTACCCAAGAGAATGATGGTGGCATGGCTCGCAAGCCAATACGATAGTGACATACCGTTGGGCTGTCGGCTTAAGCGGGCATTTCGAAAATTTCTAGGAGAGAAATAATGGCAAAGCAAATGATTGATACGCCCAATCTGGACCAACTCGAAAGCGGCCCGTGGCCCAGTTTCGTGACCGGCCTGAAGCGTCTGGCCAAGGAAAACGACATGATGGTTGACCTCATGGGTCAGCTCGAAACCTCGTACAAGACCAAGTTCGGTTACTGGAAGGGCGGTACGGTTGGCGTGTTCGGCTACGGCGGCGGCGTGATCCCCCGTTTCACCGAACTGAAAGACGAAAACCACAATCCGCTGTTCCCTGAAGCGGCTGAATTCCACACCCTGCGTGTTCAGCCCCCGGCCGGCATGCACTACTCCTCCGATCTGCTGCGCAAGATGTGCGACGTGTGGTCGGAAAAAGGCGGTTCGGGTCTGATCGCGTTCCACGGCCAGTCCGGCGACATCATGTTCCAGGGTATCAAGACCGCTGACGTGCAGGGCGCATTCGACGCCTTCAACGAAATGGGCTTCGACCTTGGTGGCGCGGGCCCGGCTCTGCGTACCTCGATGTCGTGTGTCGGTGCTGCGCGTTGCGAAATGTCGTGCTACGACGAAGCCAAAGCATTGCGTACCGTTATTAACAACAACCTCGACGACATGCACCGTCCGTCGCTGCCGTACAAATTCAAGTTCAAGTTCTCGGGCTGCCCGAACGACTGTGTCAACGCGATCCAGCGTTCGGACATGGCGACCATCGGCACCTGGCGCGACAACATCCGCGTCAACGAAGCGCAAGTTCAGGACTACTTCAAAGCCCACGGCATGAATGATCTCGTCAACGACGTCATCAGCAAGTGCCCGACCAAGGCGATCACCCTGGTCGAAACCGGCAAAGTGGCTGCCGCTGACACCGTCTCGACCGCCGATCTCGGCAACGGTCAGACGATGTGCATCGACAACAAGAACTGCGTGCGCTGCATGCATTGCCTGAACGTCATCCCCGGCGGCCTGCTGCCCGGCGTTGACAAGGGTGTTTCGATCCTCGTCGGTGGCAAGGGCGTGCTGAAAATTGGCGCGACCATGGGCACCGTCGTGATTCCGTTCATGAAACTCGAGTCGGACGAAGACTTCGAGAAGCTGAACGAGTTGGCACGCAACATCCTCGACTTCTTCGCTGAAAACGCGCTGGAGCACGAGCGTACCGGTGAAATGATCGAGCGTATCGGTCTGACCAACTTCCTCGAAGGTCTGGACATCCCGGTTGATCCCAACATGATCAGCGCACCGCGTTCCAACCCGTACTTCCGTTCCGACGATTGGGACGAGCAGGTTGAAAAATGGAACGAGTACAAGCAGTCCGCTGCGTAATTGTTTAATACCGGGCCTCGGTGCGTGCCGGGGCCCGCGTTTCAATACCTCTGTTGGAGAAAAACATGGCTGACCTTCGCCCGCCTATCGAGTCCGGCGCTCCGGACCCTATGCCCTATATGCATCCTGTCATGGTCAAGAACTATGGCAAATGGAGTTTTCATAGTCACCCGAAGCCGGGTGTCCTGTATCACCGTGCCGAATCCGGTGACGAGATCTGGACTGTCAAGGCCGGTACCGCCCGCCAGATGGACCATCACACCATTCGCGAACTGGCTGACATTGCTGACCAGTTCGGCGACGGTTTTGTCCGTTTCACCGCGCGTTCCAACATCGAATACATGGTTGCTGATGGTGCCAAGGTCGAGCCGCTGATCAAGGCGCTGAATGACAAGGGTTACCCCATCGGTGGTACCGCCAACTCGGTGTCGATGATCGCCCACACCCAGGGTTGGCTGCACTGCGACATCCCCGGTACCGACGCTTCCGGCGTTGTGAAGGCGCTGATGGACGAGCTGTACGACGACTTCGTCAAGTGCGAGATGCCTAACCGCGTCAAGCTCTCGACCTCGTGCTGCGAAATCAACTGTGGCGGCCAGGCCGACATCGCGATCATCGTTCAGCACACCAAGCCGCCGAAAATCAACCACGATCTGGTTGCCAACGTTTGCGAACGTCCTTCGGTCGTCGCACGTTGCCCGGTCGCGGCAATTCGCCCGGCACTAGTGAACGGCAAGCCCTCGCTGGAAGTCGACGAGAAGAAGTGCATCTGCTGCGGTGCGTGCTTCCCGCCCTGTCCTCCGATGCAGATCAACGATCCCGAGCACTCCAAGATCGCGATCTGGGTCGGTGGCAAGAACTCGAACGCTCGTTCCAAGCCGACCTTCCACAAGCTGGTCGCGTCGGGTCTGCCGAACAATGCGCCGCGCTGGCCGGAAGTTGCTGAAGTGGTCAAGAAGATTCTCGCCACCTACAAGGCTGACGGCAAGCCGTGGGAGCGCATGATCGACTGGATCGACCGTATCGGTTGGCCTGCTTTCTTCGAAAAGACCGGCCTGCCCTTCACCAAGTATCACATCGATAACTGGCGTGGTGGTCGTGCCAACCTGAATGCTTCGGCGCATATCCGCTTCTGATCGTTCTGGCTGGTGTCTTTCATGTCTGCTGCGGCATGTCCGCAGCAGATGTTTGATAATAAAGACTGTTTTTTCGGAGTTCGACTCGCCATGCAATTCGGCATTCTTGTAAACGAAGGGCCATATACCCATCAGGCCAGTGATTCAGCTTATCTCTTCGCTCGCACGGCGATTGAGAAGGGCCACAGCGTTCCGCGTGTTTTCTTCTATCACGATGGCGTGAACAACTCCACCCGTCTGGCCACTCCGCCGCAGGATGACCGAAATGTCTCCGCGCGCTGGTCCAAGCTCGCTGCCGATCACGGCGTTGACTTGGTGGTCTGTGTGGCTGCTGCGCAGCGTCGCGGCATCAATGACGACGTGCTGGCTCCCGGTTTCCGTATTTCGGGGCTGGGGCAGCTGGTGGAAATGGGCATTCAATACGACCGTCTCGTGACGTTCGGCGATTGAACCTTTAAGACTAAGGAAACACGCGATGAGCGATATGGATATGGAAGACGACGGCGCGGGCGTCGTCAAGAAATTCATGTTCCTGAACCGTAAAGCGCCGCACGGCACCGTGTACGCGCTGGAAGGTCTGGAAGTGGTGTTGATTACGGCTGCGTTCGATCAGGACGTGAGCATGGTGTTTACCGACGACGGCGTGTATCAGCTGTTGAAGGGCATCGATTCCAAGGGCATTGAAGTCAAGGATTTTTCCAAGACCTACCGTGCACTCGAAGGCTACGACATCGAAAAACTCTATGTCGACCAGGCGTCGATGGACGCGCGTGGGCTGACCGAAGACGACCTGATTGTTGACGTGACCGTGTTGTATGTCTCTGAGATGGCCAATCTCATGGATGAACAAGACGTCGTCATCAGCTTCTAAGGGGATCAAGATGCTGCACATTGTGAACAAATCGGCTACGGAACGCGGCTCGCTGGATAGCTGCCTTGCGATGGCTAAAAGTGGTTCTGCTGTATTGCTGATCGAAGACGCGGTTTACGCGGCGACGACGGGCAGCACGGCAGCGGCGAAAATCCAGGCGGCGGCGGCTGGCCTCAAGGTTTACGCACTCGGTCCCGATCTGGCGGCGCGCGGCATGACCGGGCGCGTTCTGGACGGTGTCAATGTCGTGGATTACAGCGGTTTTGTGGATCTGGTTGCAGAACACAAGGCTTGCCAGTCCTGGCTTTAAATTTAATTCAAGGAGTATTGCTATGCCCATGGTAGATATCGCTGGTAAAGAGTACGAAGTCGACGAAGAAGGTTATCTGGTCGATCTTTCGCAATGGAATGAAGACGTGGCCAAGTACATGGCTGTCGAAGAAAAAGTCGACCTGACCGAATCGCACTGGGAAGTCGTCAACTTTCTGCGCGAGTACTACGCTGAATACCAGATCGCTCCGGCTGTCCGCGTTCTGACCAAAGCCATCGGCAAAAAGCTTGGTCCCGACAAGGGCAACAACAAGTACCTGTACGAACTGTTCCCCTACGGCCCCGCCAAGCAGGCTTGTAAGATCGCCGGCCTGCCTAAGCCGACTGGCTGTATCTAAGCTGGCACGCTGAATTGAGTACTCGGGTCGCCCCGAAATTCGGGGCGATTCGATTTGTTGACCGGGTGTTTTCCAATCGAATGCGTTCGCGCGATGTAGTCGCAGCGTTCGATTCGCAAACACGACGTTGTTGGGGGATTGGTTTTGTCTATTACGACAATGATTTTCGCGGGCACTTTCTACCTCGCAACCCTGTTGCTGGTGGTGGGCCTTGTCTACAAGATTTTCGACTACAGCCGGACGCCCGCGCCATTGAAAATCCCGACTACGCCTGCGCCCATTACGCAAAAGGGCGTGGTTTATCGTATGGCCAAGGAAGTCGTGCTGTTCGAATCACTGTTCAAATCCAACAAGTGGATATGGGTGTTTGGCTGGCTGTTCCATTTCGGCATGCTGTTGGTGCTGATTCGTCATCTGCGCTACTTCATCACCCCGATTCCTGAATGGTTGCTTTTCGTTCAGCCTTTCGGCAAGTACGCCAGCATCATGATGGTGGTGGGTCTCTTGGGTTTGTTAGCGCGTCGCTTTCTTGTTGATCGTGTGCGCTACATCTCGACCCCGTCCGATTACCTCATGCTCGTGCTGCTGATCGGCATCGGTATATCTGGCATGCTGACGACCTTTGTCGTGCATACTGACATCGTCGCGCTGAAACAGTTTTTCATGGGCTTGATGTTCTTTGACTTGCAACCCGTACCGGAAGACCCGATCATCCTGGCGCATCTGACCATGGTCGCATTGCTGATGGTGATTTTCCCGATCAGCAAACTGCTGCACGCGCCGGGCCTTTTCTTCAGCCCGACGCGCAATCAGGCGGACAACCCCCGCGAGCATCGCCATGTGGCGGCGTGGGCGGCTCGCCTGGACCAGAACAACTGATTGCTGGCTAAACCGGCAATCGAAAAGCACGGATAGAGGACGTTAAAGTGGCTGCTGCTGAATTTGATATCCCGGAGATCAAGGAATTCATCGAGATTCCCAAGCTGCGCGAAGGCGTGATGTCACACGCCAAGTCCTTTCTTGCGCCCAAGCCGGTGCAGGATTACATGGGCTATCCGCACGAACTGGGCGAAGACTGGAAAGAGCGTGCCATCGACAAGATGGGCGATCTGCTTGGCAAATACCGTTCACTCAAGGTCTTCCTGGACGCCTGTGTGCATTGCGGCGCCTGTACCGACAAGTGTCACTACTACCTCGGCACCTCCGACCCCAAGAATATGCCGGTAGCGCGTCAGGATCTGATGCGTCAGGTTTACCGTCGCTACTTCACCACAGCCGGGAAGCTTTTCCCGAAACTGGTGGGCGCGAAAGACTTGACCAAGGAAGTGCTGGACGACTGGTACAGCTATTACCATCAGTGTTCCGAATGCCGCCGCTGCTCGGTGTTCTGCCCCTACGGCATCGACACCGCCGAAATCACCATGGCCGGTCGTGAAATCCTCAATCACATCGGCATGGGCCAGAAATACTCCAACGAGATTCTCGGCAAGGTGCAGAAGATCGGTAACAACCTCGGTCTGCCCGGGCCTGCGCTGGAAGACACCCTGCTGGGGTTGGAGGAAGATATCGAGGCTGACACAGGCGTGCCGGTGAAAATGCCGATCGACGTGAAAGGCGCGGAAGTCCTGCTGGTGACGCCGTCGGCAGATTTCTTCTCTGAGCCGCACGTGGAATCCCTGATCGGCTATGCTAAGGTTTTTCACGCTGCCGGCATCAGCTGGACCCTGTCCTCGCATGCCTCCGAAGCCGGTAATTTCGGCCTCTTCAATGGCAACTACGAGACCATGCGCAAGGTGGCCATGCGGATTCGCGACGCTGCGCTGGAACTGGGTGTCAAGCGCATCGTGGTCGGAGAGTGCGGTCATGCCTGGCGTGTGGCCTACAGCTTCTGGAATACCTTGACCGGGCTGGGCTATGGTGGCAACGACCCGTTCTCGATCGAGCTGCAGAAGCAACTGGATCACAACTACCCGCAACCGCAGCATATTTGCGAGCTGACCAACGATCTGATCAAAGCCGGCAAGATCAAGGTTGATCCTTCGCAAAACGACGACCTGGTCGTGACCTATCACGATTCCTGCAACGTCGCGCGCGCCTCGCGAATGGGCGACATGCCGGGCGGGCAATTCATCATTCCGCGTGAACTGATCAAGTCCGTTGCAAACAATTTCCACAACATGGCGGACGATACGATCTACGAATCGACCTTCTGCTGCGGCGGTGGGGGCGGGTTGTTGACCGATGACCTGATGGAAGTGCGTGTGAAAGGTGCGTTGCCGCGCGCCACTGCGCTGAACGCCGTAGTCCAGGAATATAGCGTGAACTTCATGGCGACCATCTGCGCGATTTGCAAGGCGCAATTCACCAAGGTTTTACCCAAATACGGCTTTGACATGAGCATGGTCGGCGGGGTGCATCAACTGGTAGGCAAGGCGATTCTGCTCGAAGCGGTCGACAAGACCGACTCCCCCGAGTAAGACGCGCTTCTGTCTGATATTCACTTAGTTTTGTAGGCGTTAGGAGAACCAACATGGCTGTCACGACCAACAAGGGACAAAAAACCGAAGGCATGACTTGGCGTCGGTATAAGGATGGCGAATCCGAGCAGAACATTCGCTCCGCCCAGGATCGTATCTTCCAGGCAAGCTGGACGCATAAATGTCCGGAATACATGCTCTCCACGCCGCCCTGCCAGGGCTCCTGCCCGGCCGGTGAAGACATTCGCGGCTACCTCAACATTGCTCGCGGCATCGAAAAGCCGCCCGCAGGCAAGACTTGGCAGCAGTACGCTTTCGAGCGCATCACTGAAGCCAATCCTTTCCCGGCGGTCATGGGTCGTGTGTGCCCGGCTCCGTGTGAATCGGGCTGTAACCGGAACATGGTCGAGGATCATGTCGGCATCAACTCGGTCGAACACTTCGTCGGCGACTGGGGAATTGAGAACAAGATGGGCTTCACGCCCGCCGCAACCGAGACCGGCAAGAAAGTTGCGATCATCGGTGCCGGCCCCGCTGGTCTCGCTGCCGCCTATCAGCTGCGCCTGCGTGGCCATGGCGTGACCATTTTCGACGAGCACGAAGAACTAGGCGGCATGATGCGCTACGGCATTCCCGGCTTCCGTACCCCGCGCGAAATGCTCGATTCGGAAATCGGCCGCATCATCGACATGGGCGTCGAAACCCGCCTCAAGACGCGTGTCGGGACCGACATTTCGTTCGACGAACTCGACAAGAACTACGACGCCATCTTCATGGCGATGGGCGCACAGGCCGGCCGTCCGCTGCCGGTTCCTGGTGCCGAAGCGCCTAACGTCGTGACCGCCGTCGCCTTCCTGCGCGCGTTCAACGAAGGCCGTCTGCAACACGTGGGCAGCCGCGTCGTCGTCATCGGCGGTGGCGACACATCGATCGACGTTGTGACCGTTGCGCGTCGTCTCGGTAACGTCACCAAGAGCGGTACGGCGGACGAGCGTCCGGCAGCAGAAAACGTCATCGCCGGCCACATGGCGCACGACGTGGCTTCGATCTCGGCGCGTGACGGCGCGGAAGTCGTGCTGGTATCGCGTGCGACCATCGACAAGATGAACGCATCCAAGCACGAAATCGAACACGCCCTGCAAGAAGGCATCGAGATCCTTGGCGGCGTTACCCCGATTGCCTGCGTCCTCGACGAAAAAGGCCGTGCGGTCGCGCTGCGCGTCGCCGACTTCACGATGGAAGGCAAGGAGACCAAGATCACCGCCGGCACCGAACGTGACCTGCCGGCTGACCTCATCGTTTCGGCGATCGGCCAGGGCGTTGATTTCACCGGGATTGAGCAGTTCAACAACAACAATGGCCTCATCAAAGCCGACAAAAACTACCGCTTCCCTGGCAGCGAAAAGATCTTTGTCGGCGGCGACGTGATCCGTCCGCACCTGCTGACCACTGCCATCGGCCACGCCTCGATCGCCGTTGACGGTATCGACGCCTATCTCAAAGGCCACAAAGAATTGGAGAAGCGTCCCAAGGTCGACGTGCACCATTTCGACCAGATCCGCAAATGGCTCGAAACCGGTCACGAGTACAACGAGATCAAGGGCCAGGACATGGGCACTTCGGAGCGCAAGGATCTCCTGCACAACTTCGAAGACCGTTCGGCACGTTACATCATTCCGCACAACGAACTGTTCCTCGGCCACTTCCCCAACGTGCCCCGTCACATCCGTGACGTGACCGTGCTCGACAAGGATGCGGCGCTCGGCAACTTCGAAGAGCGTCTGCACACCCTGTCGGATAAGGAGACGATCGACGAAGCCAAGCGTTGCATGTCCTGCGGCCAGTGCTTCGAATGCGACAACTGCGTCGTCTACTGCCCGCAGACCGCCGTGTTCAAGGTGAAGAAGAAGGACAACCCCACTGTGGGTCGTTACGTCGACACCGACTATGGCAAGTGCATCGGTTGCCACATCTGCGCCGACGTGTGCCCGACCGGCTACATCGTTATGGGGATGGGTGACTGAACGTGATGGCCAGCCTCATGCAGCGCGCGGTTCGCGCGGCGTTCCTGGCTGCTGCGCTGGCCTGGGCGGGCGTCTCTCCCGCCCAGGCGGACGCACCCAAGCCCGTGATCGAAAAAGCGGTCAAGGGCCAGCAGTGCGTGGAAGACACCGAATATATGCGGAAGAACCACATGAAGGTGCTGGATCTCCATCGTGACAAGACGGTGATCGAAGGCATCCGCACCAAAAAGCACAGCCTCAAGGAATGCATCAACTGCCACGCCAGCGAAAAAACCGGTAGCGTGGCCAAATCCAAAGACGATTTCTGCGTCAGCTGCCATACCTATGCTGCCGTAAAGATCGACTGTTTCGAATGCCATTCGACCAAACCGCAAGGTCCGATGACCATGCATCCGCTGAATGCTGGCACGGCACACTACAAGCACAAGCTGGTGGCTGGCGCGAAAAAGCCGGTCACAGTTGACGACATGGCCAAGGTTGCACAATGAGTGAAATGAACCCGAACCCGGTAAACACCGGGCAGCACGAGCCGGCGCCAACGGTCGAGTCGCCCCAGCGTCGCCGTCTCATCGGTGCCGCAGGTGCAGCCGCAGGACTTGCCATCGCCCCCGGTGTGATGCTGATCGAAGTCGCCCATGGCCGTCCCGAGGATCAGCCTGCCAGCAGTGCGGTGCGTTGGGGCATGCTCGTGGATGCCACCAAGTGCGCAACGGGCTGTAACGACTGCGTGACGGCGTGCAGCACAGAAAACGGCTGGACGCCCATAGGTGAAAGCGCGCATCCGAAGCAGGCACCGCAGTGGATCCGCAAGCTCGAACTGCAGGATCCGCTGACGCAGATGGAAACCAATCTGCCGATGATGTGCCAGCATTGCGCCGAGCCGCCCTGTGTCGATGTATGCCCCACCGGGGCATCGTTCAAGCGTGCGGACGGTATCGTGCTGGTCAACCGTCACACCTGCATTGGTTGCCGTTATTGCATGATGGCCTGCCCTTACAAGGCCCGATCTCTGGTTCATGAGCAGTTGAACGATACGCAGAAGGCCGATGTGCCACGTGGTATCGGTTGTGTCGAGTCCTGCACTTTCTGCGTCCAGAAAGTGGATCGGGGAGACGGGACCACGGCCTGTGTCGAAGCCTGCACGGCCTCGGGCCACAACGCGCTGGTATTTGGCGATCTGAACGATCCCGATTCGGAAATTTCCCGGAAACTTCGCGAAATCCCGACCAAGCAGGTTCGCGCCGATCTCAATCTGAACCTCGGCGTTCGTTATCACGGAATCTAAACCACCATGGCAAGCATCACCTTCCGCGAAGTAGAAGGCAGCAGCCTGAAGTATTGGCTGTTGTTCGGAGGCCTGGGCCTGTTCGTCCTGTTCGGCGCGCTGTCCTGGAATTACATGCATCACTACGGCCACGTCGTCACCGGCATGGACAACCAGATCGTCTGGGGCCTGCCTCACGTTTTTGCCGTTTTCCTGATCGTTGCTGCCTCCGGCGCGCTTAACGTCGCCTCGATCGCCTCGGTCTTCAACAAGCCGATGTACAAACCACTGGCACCGCTGTCGGCGATCCTCGCCATCGCGCTCATGCTCGGTGGCCTGCTTGTACTGGTACTGGACCTGGGGCGTTCCGACCGTCTCATCGTCGCGATGACGCACTTCAACTTCAAGTCCATGTTCACCTGGAACGTGTTCCTGTACTCGGGCTTCTTTGCGCTGGTGGGGATCTATCTCTGGACCATGCTTGACCGCACGGTCAAGTCCTACTCCAAGGCGGCCGGCACGGCGGCGTTCATCTGGCGTCTGGTGCTCACCACCGGTACCGGCTCGCTGTTCGGCTTTCTAGTGGCGCGCGAACTCTACGGTACGGCGATGCTTGCGCCCATGTTCATCATCATGTCCTTTGCCTATGGACTGGCGGTTTACCTCATGGTGCTGGCAGCCGCGTACAGCTGGACCGGACGCGTGCTGGGCGACACGGTGATGCAGCGCCTGCGCTACTTGTTGGCCGTTTTCGTCGCAGCAGTGCTGTACTTCGTGGTCACCTACCACATGACCAACCTGTACTTCACCAAATTCCACGCAGTAGAAGCTTTCATCCTGCGCGACGGCGGCATATTCACCACCCTGTTCTGGTTTGGCCAGATCCTGGTCGGCTGCGTGATCCCGCTGGTGATCCTGCTGACCAGTCTTGGCAAGCAGCGCAGCTGGATCATGATCGCCTGCGCGCTCGTCATTCTGGGGGGCATCCTGCAGATGTACGTCACCATCATCGGTGCCCAGGCCTACCCGCTTGACCTTTTCCCGGGCATGACCGTGAAGAGCAGTTTCTTTGACGGCGTGGTTAACAGCTATGCCCCCAGTGTTCCGGAATTATTTCTGGGGCTCGGTGGCGTGGCAATTGCCCTGCTGGTGACCACTTTTGCCGTCAAGGTTCTGCGCCTGTTGCCCGAAAGCCTGGACGACGCGACGGTCGCCAAGCTGGAACATTGATCAGGCCTGCCGGCTTGTACGGCAACTGAACGGCCGGCATGACAGAGCAAGTGACACCATCAGCACGCGGGGCCCTGAGGCCCCGCGTGTTCATTTCGGCAGCACATAAATCCTCCGGCAAGACGACCCTAACGCTGGGGCTGGCGGCGGCTCTGACCGCACGTGGCCATGCGGTGCAGACGTTCAAGAAGGGGCCGGACTACATCGACCCCTTGTGGCACGGCATGGCCAGCGGCCGCCGCTGCTATAACCTCGACTTTCACATGATGACGCGCGACGAGATCGACGCGCGTTTCGCCCTGGCCTCGGAGGCCGCCCGTGTCAGCCTCATCGAGGGCAACAAGGGACTTTACGACGGACTCGACCTCGACGGCAGCAACAGCAACGCCGCGCTTGCCAAGCAACTCCAGGCACCGGTGGTGCTGGTGATCGATGCGCGCGGCATGACGCGTGGCGTGGCCCCGCTCATCCTGGGCTATCAGGCATTCGATCCCGAGGTAAAAATTGCCGGTGTCATCCTCAACCAGCTCGGCGGCAGCCGGCACGAATCCAAGCTGCGCGCAGTGATCGAGCATTACACGGCAGCGCGCGTGATCGGCGCGGTGCAGTTCGACACCCAACTCCAGATTGCCGAACGTCATCTGGGGCTGGTGCCGGCCAACGAGGCGGAGGCTGCGCTGGCACGCATAGCCGGTGTGGCCAAGGCGGTGGCCGCACAGGTAGACCTGGATGCCCTGCTGGCCATCGCCGATGCCGCTCCGGCATGGACCCAGGCTGCACCTGCGGGAGATGAGCCCGTCAACAGCCGTTTGCGCATCGCCATCGCGCAGGACGCCGCCTTCGGGTTTTACTACGGCGAAGACCTCGACACACTCGCACGCACGGTCGAACTCGTCCCTTTAGATACCCTGCATGACCGCGCCCTGCCCGAGGTCGACGGCCTCGTCATCGGCGGCGGTTTTCCCGAGATGTTCATGGATGCGCTGTCAGACAACATCTCGCTGCGAGCCGACATCCGCCGCCGGATCGAGGCCGGCCTGCCCACCTACGCGGAATGCGGCGGCCTGATGTACCTCTCGCGCAGCCTGGCCTACCAGGGCCATTGCCGCGACATGGTGGGCGTGGTGCCGGGTGACACGCGCATGCACGCGCGGCCGGTCGGACGGGGCTATGCCCGGTTGCAACCGACGGGGGAGGACCGCTGGGGCGAGTTTGCGGTCATCCCCGCGCACGAGTTCCACTATTCCAGCCTCGACAACCTGCCTGCCGACGCCCGCTATGCCTATAAGGTGCTGCGTGGCCACGGCATCGACGGCACACACGACGGCTACCAGGCGCACAATCTCCTTGCTGGCTACGTGCACCGGCGCGGGTCCGGCGCGCAGGGCTGGATAGACCCTTTCTTGCATCAAGTGAGCGCGCGCAAGGCGCGGCTCGCCGCCTGAATCCATCCGAACGAATCAAGAGGACTGCCATGATCAAGATCACCGATGCCGCTGCCGAACAAATCCGGCGCGCCAACAACAACCCCGATGTCTTCGACCTGATCCTGCGTGTTGCCGCCTATCAGGAAGAAGACGGTAGCGTGAATTACGGCATGGGTTTCGATTCCGAACGCGCCGACGACGAGCACCTCATCGTCAACAAGATCGAGCTTCTGATCGCCCCGGCGTCGACGCCCTACCTGCAGGGGGTGACGCTCGATTTCGTCGAAATGTCGCCCGGCGACATGCGCTTCATTTTCATCCCGCCGTACTCTCAGGACGACGCAGCCGAGGGTGATGCACCCGCTGCGGAATAAGCCATGAACTACCTGCCCATTTTCCTGGATCTGCGTGGCCGGCACTGCCTGGTCGTCGGCGGCTGTGAAACCTCGGCGCGCAAGGCCGAACTGCTGTTGCGGGCGGGCGCGCGCGTCGATGTGGTCGCGCCCGGCCTGCATGACGCCTGGTCTCGGGTGCCGCACGCCGACCGGGTGCAGCGCGTCGCCGATCAGTTCAGTCCGGCCCTGCTCGACGGCAAGGACGTGGTCCTCATCATCGAGGATAGCGTGCTGATCGCGCAGGCCATCGTCGACGCCGCGCGCGCGCGCCACATTCCAGTCAACGTCGCCGACAAACCCGCGCTGTGCAGCTTCATCCTGCCGTCTATCATCGACCGGTCGCCGATCATGGTCGCGGTGTCGTCGGGCGGCGAATCGCCGGTGCTCGCGCGCATGTTGCGTGCCCGGCTGGAAACTCTGGTGCCTGCCGCTTACGGCCGGCTCGCCACGCTCGCGTCGCGCGCCAAGGATCGTGTGCGGGCTGCGGTCAAACCCGAACAGCGTCGCGCCTTCTGGGAAAAAGTCTTCCTCTCGCCCGTGGCGGAAATGGTCTTTTCCGGTCGCGAGGCCGAAGCCGAGAAACAGCTGGAAGCGATGATAGCCAATGCCGCCACCCACGACATCAGCCGCGGCGAGGTCTACCTCGTCGGTGCCGGTCCGGGCAACCCCGACCTGCTGACCTTTCGCGCGCTGCGCCTGATGCAGCAGGCCGACGTGATCGTCCACGACCGTCTCGTCTCGCAGCCCATTCTCGACATGTGCCGCCGCGACGCCGAGCGCATCTACGTCGGCAAGGAACGCGACGACCACGCCGTGCCGCAGGACCAGATCAACCTGCTGCTCGTCAAGCTCGCCAAGGAAGGCAAGCGCACCCTGCGGCTCAAGGGCGGCGACCCCTTCATCTTCGGCCGCGGCGGTGAGGAGATCGAAACCCTGGTCGAACACGGCGTGCCCTTCCAGGTCGTGCCTGGCATCACTGCGGCGGCGGGCGTGGCGTCCTACGCCGGCATTCCGCTCACCCACCGCGACTACGCGCAGTCGGTGTCCTTCGTCACCGGGCACCTGAAGGACAACACCTTCAACCTCAACTGGGAAGGCATCGCCCGCCATGACCAGACCATCGTCATCTACATGGGGCTGAAGGGCCTGCCATTGCTGTGCGATGCGCTGGTGAAACATGGTCTGGAGCCCAGCACGCCGGCGGCCATTGTCCAGCACGGTACCCTGCCCACCCAGCGCGTCATCACCGGAGACCTGTCCAGCCTGACCGCGCTGGCCGAGGCGGCCAAGCTCAAGGCCCCGACACTCATCATCGTCGGCAACGTCGTCAAGCTGCGCGAAAAACTGGGCTGGTTCCACCCCGAAACCCACGGCGAACAGGCGCACCGCACGCCGCTCGAAGCGCCCGATCACCTGCGCTGAGCATGCCCCGGCCGCAGTCTCGCCCGGCGCTCGATACGCATGAGGCCGTGGAGGCGCAGGCGGCACAGATGCGGCTCGGCGGCCGCCACATCGCCCCTGTTCTCTGGCGCGGCGAAGCCGCCTGGCTCAAGCTGGCCGTGCCGCAACCGCCCGCCTGGCGCTACCAGTTACTCGCCGGTGCGGCCAGATCGCTGGGGCAGCCCGCCATGCAGGCAGTGCGGCCGCACGGGGGCAGCCTGGGCCTTCGCATCGAGGCGCGCCGCATCCGCGCGCTGGGGGCTGCCCGACTGCGCACACCCGTCATCCTCGACGAAGACGATGAGTGGCTGCTGTTGTCTGACTTGGGCCAGCTCACGCTCGAATCGCTGATTCGGCACACGAACGCTGCCGAGCAGATGCAATGGTGGCAGCGCGGGGCGGATTACATCCTGCAGGCGCATCACGCCGACCAGTATCTCAGCCAGGCCTTTGCGCGCAATTTCGTGTGGTGCGACGAAGCAGGGCTGGGCGCGCTCGATTTCGAGGACGACGCGCTATCGGCCATGCCGCTCGCTGACGCGCAGGTGCGCGACTGGTTGCCGTATCTGTTTTCCACGGCGATATATTTCGAGGATCGCCTGCCCGTATTGTGTTCGGCGCTGGACGAGCGGATTCAGCAAGAAGCTCCAGCTGTGCGCAGCGGCCTCGCAACCGCCCTGCGGCGCACCGCGTGGCTGCGCGCGGCGCGCTGGCTGCCGGCGCGGATGCAGCACACCGACGTGCGCAAGACCCGCTGCTTTGGGGATTTTGCCCACCTGACGACGCAGCGATTGCCGCGAACGTAATTCAGTGCGATGCCGCCGGATCCAGGCCAGCTTCCACATGCTGCATCATGCTGCGCGCCAGTTCGCGTTCGCCTTCGAGCACATCCACGCCATGTTCACGGCGCAGCAGGTCAGCCTCTTCCGCGTTATGGCTGCGCGCCACCACGTGAATGCGCGGGTTCAGGGTGCGGGCGATCTCGATCATCTTGCGCGCCTCGAAGGTGTCGGGTGTGGCAATCACCAGCATCTGCGCCCGCGCAACGTGCGCCTGGATCAGTACGGCCGCATCGGTCGCGTCACCCGCCACGGCATGCATGCCCCGTGCGCGCAGGGCCTCCACTGCCTCGCGCTGCTGCTCGGCAATTACGCACAGGGTTCCGTTCCTGGCCAGTGATTCAGCAATATGCCGGCCCACCCGGCCATAGCCCACCAGCACCACATGGTGGGTCAAGGTTTCCGATGGCAGGGTGGCGGGCAATTCAGCGAGCGGGTCATCGCGTGTCTCCAGCCGGCGATAAAGCTGCGAGCGCGTGCGCAACCAGCCCTGCAAGGGCTCGATTGCGCTGAACAGCAGCGGATTGAGGGCAATCGAAATCAGCGCACCGGCGAGTATCAGGCTTTGCCCTTCGTCGGGCAGCACGCCCAGCGCCACGCCCAGGCCCACCAGAATGAACGAGAACTCGCCGATCTGCGCGAGGCTGGCCGACACCGTGAGCGCCGTGCCCAGCGGGTAGCGTAGTGCCAGCACCAGCAGGGCCGCCGCCAGCGATTTGCCGAACACGATGATGGCCACCACCGCCAGCACGCGCAGCGGCTCTTCCACCAGAATGTTCGGGTCGAACAGCATCCCCACCGACACGAAAAAAAGCACAGCAAATGCATCGCGCAGCGGCAGCGATTCTTCCGCCGCGCGATAGGCCAGCGAGGATTCGCGCAGCACCATGCCGGCGAAGAAGGCCCCCAGGGCGAACGACACCCCGAACAGGGCAGACGACCCGTAGGCAATGCCCAGCGCCGCAGCCACCACGCAAAGCGTGAACAGTTCCCGCGAGCCCGTGCGCGCCACCTGCCACAACAGCCAGGGGAACAGACGGCGGCCGCCCACCAGCATCAGCGCAATGAACAGTGCCACCTGGGCCAGGGTTAGCCCCAGCGTCACCAGCAGCGATTCATCCGGAGCCGCGCGCCCCGCCGACATGCTCGCCAGAGGCGGCAGCAGCACCAGCACCAGCACCATCACCAGGTCTTCCACCACCAGCCAGCCCACCGCGATGCGGCCATTGGGCGTATCCAGCGCCCCCCGGCTTTCCAGCGCCTTCAGCAGCACCACCGTACTGGCCACTGAAAGCGCCAGACCAAACACAATGCCGGCCATCAGGTCCCAGCCCCAGAATGTGGCGAGGCTCCAGCCCATGGCCGTGGCCGTGGCAATCTGCACCACCGCACCCGGCAGGGCAATCTTCTTCACCGACATCAGATCGTCGAGCGAAAAATGCAGGCCCACGCCAAACATCAGCAGCATCACGCCGATCTCCGCGAGCTGGCCAGCCAGTGCGGTATCCGCCACAAACCCCGGCGTATAGGGCCCCAGCAGTATCCCGGCGAGCAAATACCCCACCAGTGCAGGCAGGCGCAGCTTGGCCGCGGCGAATCCGAAAACCAGCGCCAGACCGAATGCGGCAGCAAGGGTGGTGATGAGTTCGACGTTGTGCGGCATAAGGCAAACCGGCTTGCGCGCCGGCATGGTGGAAACGAATGGGGTACTCCGAGTGTACCGGACAGCAGCGTGATCATTTGCCCGGAAGCAACCCGGTTGGGTGCGCTCATGCCAGCAATCGACGACAATGCTGCGTGCGTTATCTTTGATAACGCCGCAGCTCAATTCAGGAGATCCATCCATGCGCATGACCACCCCGTTTCGCACCCTTGCCGCGCTTGCCCTCACTCTGGGTACCTTGCATGCCCACGCTCAGGCGGGTCGCTATTACGATCCGAGCAACGCTGCCAGCACAACCGGCCTCACCAATGGATACGAACAGTTCCGCACCATCGGCTGTCCGGGCCGCGAGCTCTTCGGCACACCCTGCACCGTCGCCGACGAGGATGGCGACGGCGTGCCCGATCTCCAGGACAAATGCCCCGCAATTGCAGCGCGCACGCCGGATGGCTGCCCGGACGCCGCGCCTGTCCCAGCCGCGCCGGCAACGCCCGTGCCCGCGCCTGCTGCCGTCGTGCCCGTGGAACCTGTGGCACCCGTTGCGCCTCCCGTGCCCGCTGCCCCGGTCGTCGTGCCCGACACACTCGTGCTCACCGGCGTCACCTTCGACAACGACCAGGCCACCCTGCGTCCCGACGCCGTCGCCATCCTCGACCGCGCCGCCCTCACCCTGCAGCAGTGGGGCAACGTCAAGGTCGAAGTAGCCGGCCACACCGACAGTTGGAGCGACGACGCGCACAACCTCAACTTGTCGCAGCGCCGCGCAGAAACCGTGCGTGCCTACCTCATCGGCCGGGGCGTGGCTGCCGACCGCCTGAGCGCCCGGGGCTATGGTGAATCACGTCCCATCGCCGACAACGCAACGGAAATCGGCCGAGCACAGAACCGTCGGGTGGAACTGGTGCCGCTGCGATAAGCGCACCGCGAGATGAATGAAAACGGGGGCTTCGGCCCCCGTTTTCATTGCGGGTGAATATCGTGGTGCAGGGTGGGGTGAAGCGTGTGGAAGGGGGGCAGCATGCCTTGCTGCGATGAAAATCGCTGGTGTTTTTAACGCCGAGCATAAGCCGCGGCCGCGCTGGAGCGAAGCGGAGGCGTGGACGTCGGCTTGATGCACAGGTTAGATTGCGACAGCGCCATACGCGACAACCGCTCCTGCGATGAAGAACCCAAACGCTCCAAGAACCACCAGGATTGCCAGTGCGCGGGTGACCGCCCCAATTTGCTTGGACTTGGCACCGAACTCATTGCTAAAGCCCGCCTGCGAGAGGTATGCCAAGGCCGTACCGATTGCAGAACTTGCGACCCCGCCAACAAAGAGAATCAGTGCCTTTGCTAAGCAGGTCATCAATGCAGGAGTGGCTGGCCATATGCCGCCGATGAACGCAAGAAGAGCTGCTGCAGCACCGCCATTAATCAGGATCGTTGCCTTTAGCGTGGCTTGGGCGGTTGATACCGTGGCGCGCAGCAACTCCAGATCAAACTCGTGAGAATACTGAGCTGCTAGAACCTTCGATGACAGCCACGCCTTGTGGGCTTACAGTGCGGCGTCTGACGACGCGACATCCTCTGGAGTTTCATTGACGATTCTCTCGAGGTCTGCCGCAAAGGCTTCCAAGTGACTGAACACTAATTTGCTCCAAGCCATCAGCCTTGGCCTTTGCGACGGCGCCGGAGAATGTTGCAGTGACTTCCTTTGCTTTCATAGCACCTAACGTAATTTAGACAGCACACTTTCCAGTTCACCATGCCGCCTAAATCAGGCAGGGCTGGTGGTGGTGTGCCGTAGCTGTTTGATTAAATTGAACTCCATGCCTTGCCCGCTGATATAGGCAAGCCTAAAAATTCACGGATGAAAGTTCGCGCGGCATCTCGGGATACGCCCAGACAGCTTGACCGGATGTGGCCTGAAGCACGCCTGCGTCTGCCTGCGTTCAGCATCGAGCAGGCCCTGAACCTACCGTCCCCCCGGCGCGACCTTGTGCTCCACCGCAAACACCGCTGCTTCCACGCGTGAGGTCATGTTCAGCTTGGCGAGGATGTGCCGCACGTGCAGTTTGACGGTGTCGTGGCTGATGTCGAGGGTGCGGGCGATGGCCTTGTTGGATTCGCCGCGCGAGAGGTGGGTGAGGATTTCGCGTTCGCGCGGGGTGAGCGCGTCGAGCAGGGAGCTGGCGTCCTGGCCTTTCTGGTCGTAGAGCTTGACGAGTTTGGCGGTCATGGCGGGGGCGACGACGGTTTCGCCGCGCTGGGCACGCAGGATGGCGTCGACGACTTCGTCGGGTTCCATGCTTTTCAGCAGATAGCCGTTGGCGCCGCTGCGCAGGGCGCGGGCGAGGTCGTCTTCGGCTTCTGACAGCGTGAGCATGAGGATGGGCAGGTCGTAGCCTTCGGCGCGCAGTTGCTGCATGAGGGTGATGCCGTCGATGCCGGGCATGTTGAGGTCGAGCATGAGCACGTCGGGGCGGTGGGCGTTCAGCAGCATGCCGACTTCTTCCGGCTTGCCGGTGAAGGCGGTGACTTCGATGTGGCCGCTTTGCTCGAGCAGTTCGGCGAGGCCTTTGCGGAACAGGGTGTGGTCGTCGACGAGGATGATGCGGGTGTGACTCATGCGGCGCGCTCCGATTTGCCGGTGGGGGTCTGGTGCTGGGGAAAGACGAGGCGGATGACGGTGCCGCCGGCGGGGCGCGATTCGATGGAAAGCTTGCCGTTCAGCCGGGCGGCGCGTTCGCGCATGATGGTGAGGCCGAAGCTCTTGCCCATGGTGGACGATTCGTCGTGCTTTTTCTGCACGCCCACGCCGTCGTCGGCGACGTTCACGCTGTACTGGCCGTCTTCGAGGTCGAGGGTGATGACGACGTGGCGCGCACGCGCGTGCTTGGCGATGTTGTAGAGCGATTCCTGGATGATGTGGAAGACCTGGATTTCCTCGTCGGGCGAGAGGTTCACGTCCTGCACCAGGTTGAGGAAATCGACGTCGGCGCTGGCCTTTTTCCGGAAGCTCTTGGCGAGTTCCTGGATGGCGGGGACGAGGCCGCGCGGGTTGATGCGGTCGCGGTACTGGGTGATCAGGTCGCGCAGGTCGGCGTAGGCGAGATCGACGGCCTCTTCCACGTCGGCCAGGTAGCGGTTGGCCTTGGGGTAGTCCTCGGACTTCATCGCGCCGGACAGCACGTTCAGCCGCATCTTGGCGTAGGCCAGGGTCTGCGCCAGCGAATCGTGAATCTGGTTAGCCAGCATCTGGCGTTCGTTCATCAGCGAGATGCGCATGTTCTCGCGGGTGAGGCGGGCGTTTTCCAGCGCAATGCCGAGGTGCTCGCTGATGGAGCGGAACAGCAGGCGCACGTCCTCGGGCACGGTCTTGCCTTCTTCGAGGAAGAGGTTGTACACGCCCATCACCTGGTTCTTGTGCATGAGCGGCACGGCAACGACGGTGCTGCACGCGCTGCTGAAATACGCGGCATTGGCCTGGCGTTTGCAGAAAGCGACGTTGTTCCAGCTGCTGACGGTGACTTCGCGCGCGGCCTTGCCGCACACGCCACAGTCGACGCTGACGATGGCTTCGTGTTCGACCATTTCATCGGGCAGGCCGAGCGAGCCGATGAGCTTGAGGTGGGTGCGGTCGTCGGTGATGACGCGCACCGCGCCAGCCTGTGCGCCCGCCAGCCGGATCATGGTCGAGAGAAAGCGCCCGAGCAGCTGTTCGACGTTGGCGTCGGACGACAGGCTGGTGGTGATTTCCGACAGCACCTTAAGCGCGGGCACGCTCACGTTGCCGCTGTCGGGCGGGGCGTGGTGGTGGAGCGGGTGGATGACGTCTTTCATGGCAGGCTCGTGTAGTCAGGTTTCCAGCATAGCGCGCTTGGGCAGCGGCCCCAAGCCGCGCTCAGGGCGCGACGGGCGCTGGCGTTGGGGCGGCAGGGGCAGGCGGTGTAGGCGTGGCCGGCACAGGCACGGAGACACTGGGTTCGAGATCTTCCGGGAAGCCACCGCGCAGGGGCGCTTCCTTAGGTCGGGGGTCGGCCTGGCTGGTTGCACCGTCGGGTTTTTCCTTGAGCGGGCCGCGTGGGGCCGGGGTGGGTGGCGGCGTGACCGGCGCAGGCACAGGTTCAGCCGGCTCGCCCGGCGCGGCAGCGGGAACCGGTGGGGCAGGTGGTTGCGGATAGAGATGCGGCTGCAATTGCGGCAGCAGGGTCTTGAGGATTTGCGCGGTGAGCGAACTGGTGAAGCCGAACTGCCCGGCGACTTCACCCGGCACCAATGCGGTGAGCGTGCCGAAGTAGCGCTCGCCCAGATAGAACGCGAAGGTGGCGGTGCGGTTGACCACGCGCGATTCGAGCAGCTGCCCGCCACGGCCGTAGCGTTCGAAGCGGTGGTCGCCGGTGCCAGTCTTGCCGCCGATGACGAGCGAGGTGCCGTCGGCTGCCTTGAGCGCGCCAGCGAGGCGGCCGGCGGTACCGCCTTCGACCACGTTGGCCAGGGCACGGCGCACGGTGCGCGCAACGTCCACCGGCATCAGGCGTTCCCCAACCGGGGTTTTCATCGACAGCCGGGTGTCGAAGGGCGTGTTGGCAGCGAAGTGCAGGCCGGTGAGGCTCACCATGGGCATGCGCAGGCCGTCGTTGACGAGGATGCTCATCAGCTCGGCCAGCGCGGCAGGGCGGTCGCCGGAACTGCCGATAGCGGTGGCGTAGGACGGCGTGAGGTTGTCGAAGGGATAGCCCAGACGCTTCCAGTCGACGAGCAGGCGGTCGAAGGCTTCCACCTCCAGCAGCGACTGGATGCGGATGTCCTGCGCGTTTTTGCGGCTGGTCTTGAACAGCCAGTCGTAGACTTCGAGCCGCACGCCGGCCCCGTTGTCGTACAGGGCTTGCAGGTCGGTTTTTGGCACGGCGCGCAGGGTTTTCACCACCCACAGTTCCAGCGGGTGGACCTGCGCCACGTAGCCCCGGTCGGCCAGGTCGTAGGCGTCGGGCGCGTGGGTGCGGTAGAGCGATTCGACGGTTTTGGCGCTAAGTGCGGTGCTGTCGGGGAAGGCGCGGCGCAGCGCGGCGTCAAACGCGGCGAGGTCGGCCTGCGGTTCGAGATAGCGGAACACCGCCGCAAACCGGCGCGGCGTGCGCGTGCGGGCGGTGAGGTCGTCGAGCATCTGCGCCGGGGTCTGCGCCTTGTGCTTCTGGTAGAAGCGGCGGATGAAGGTGCGGCCTTCCTGGTCGACAAAGCGCGCGAGGTAGGTGTCGCGCAGCGGGTTGCTGGCGTCGTCGAGGATGCGGGCAGCTGCGCCCGGCGTGGCGCTGGCGTAGTGGCGCACGATGTCGCGCATCATGCGGATGTAGACGAGGTTGACCGAGTTCTTCGTCGCTTCCCACACGTCCATCACGCGGCCGTTGTCCTTGGCGTCGAAGTTGGCAAAGTTGTGCAGGCCGCCGCCGGTGAAGAAGGTTTCGGGCGTGGCCGAGTAGGGCCGCGCCATCGCACCGTCGAGCAGCGCCTGCAGGGAGATGCCGGGCTTGGCCAAGAGCGTGGCGGCGACCCACTGCGCGAGCACGTCGCGTTGTGGCTGCGCTTTCTGCGCCAGGGTCTTGGCGTCGAGCATGCGGTACTCGGCGTGCAGGCGGGCGACGATTTCCAGATAGGTGACGAGGGTGCGCAGCTTGGCGGTGGAACCGAGGTCGAGCCGCGCCTGGCTGTTGATGTCGAAGGGCTGGTTGAGGTTGTCCGCCTGGATGCGCAGCGCGTTGCCGCGCGGGGTTCTTTCATAAAGCGTGAAGCTGTAGATCACCTTGTCGAGCGGATTGCTCGGTTGCAACAGGCGGTGGCCGACCAGCCCGGACTCGGTGGCGGCCTCCAGCTTGCCCAGGCTTTGCAGATAGGCGCTGACGATTTTTTGCGCCGGCTGGTTGATGCTGGTGTCGACCGTAAGATCGAGGCGGTCGAGGTCGTACAGGCGGGGTTCGCCGAGCAGCCGGGCCACCCGGATGCGTAGCGCGTTGGCGGCTTTCTGGTCGACGAAGCGCGGCGGCGGCGGGTCGATGCGGGCGCTCGTGTTGCGCAGCTTGACCTGTTTGGCGCGCTCGGCGAGTTCGGGCGGGATGATGCCCGCCTGCGCGAGCAGGCCCAGATGGTCGTCGGTCAGCGCGTCGAGCGCCTTGCGGTTGGCGGCCAGGTAATACGACGGCCGGCGTTCGGCGACGATGAGTGAGAGCGCGTGCTTCAGCGCACGCGCGTAGTCAGCGTCGTGCTTGTGCGGCGCACGCGACAGGGTGCGGTTGATCTCGGCAAAATCGAGGCCGTACCAGGCCCACAGGCCATCGCCGATGCCGTTGACCTCGCCGTAACGCGGCGCGGCGGCCAGCGGCACGGTGTTCAGATAGGCCATGACGGTTTTCTTTCGCATCGCCAGCGTGTTGGGACCGTCGAGGTAGGCCCTGAGGCTGGCGGTGCCCATCTGCTTCAGCTTCTCGCTCATGTCGGCGGTGCGGCCTTCGGGCGAGTGGCGGTATTTCTCGATCTGCGTGGGCAGCGTGCTGCCGCCCGGCACGTTGCGGTTGGTGTCGATGACACTGATGCCTTTTTCCAGCAGCGCCTGCGCGAGGCGGTCCCATTCCACGGCGGGGTTACGGTTGGGGTATTCCTCGGTGAGCAGTTCGCGGTTTTCGATGTAGAGGAGCGCATCGACCAGCACCTTGGGAATGATCTCGAAACGGCCGTAGACGCGTTCGGGATGGCGGCCCCGGTAGAGCGTCTTGCCGTCACTGTCGAGCAGGGCGATGCCGGCCTGGTCCTTTTCGCGGTAGGGCAGGAACAGGCCCAGCTGTGACACGCGCTCCATTTGCACGCTGATCTTGGCCTGCCGGTCAATCTTCCAGCCGGCCTTGTCGAGCCGGGCAAAGTAGTCGGGCAGCTTGCTGTAGCCCAGGCGCTGGTCGTAAGGACCGTTGCCGGGATAGACGATGCGTTTGGACGGGCCCGGCTCCACGCGCCAGGTCATTTTCTGCGCGGTCTTGGCGAGATATTTGGCCTCCAGCGCCGAGGACACCAGTTCGTAGGCCACCAGGCCCAACAGGCCGAGCAGCAGCACGAGTACGCCGATGCCGAGGAGGAGACGGCGCGGAAGCTTGCTCACGTCAGACCCAGTTTTTGGCGACGAGGAAATCGCTATACAGCGCGGCTTCCAGCGAGCCCGGCTCGGGGTGCCAGTCGTAGCGCCATTTCACGATGGGCGGCATCGACATGAGGATGGATTCGGTGCGGCCGCCGGATTGCAGACCGAACAGCGTGCCGCGGTCGTACACCAGGTTGAACTCGACGTAGCGGCCGCGCCGGTAGGCCTGGAAGTCGCGCTCGCGTTCGCCGTAGGGGGTGTCCTTGCGGCGTTCGAGGATCGGCAGGTAGGCGGTGAGGAAGGCATCGCCCAGCGCGCGGGTCATGGCGAAGGCGTGGTCGAAGCCGCCTTCGGAAAAATCATCGAAGAACACCCCGCCGATGCCACGCGGCTCGTTGCGGTGCTTGAGGAAGAAATACTTGTCACACCAGTCCTTGAAGCGCGGATGCAGTTCGCTGCCAAAGGGGTCGAGCGCGGCCTTGCAGGTGGCGTGGAAGTGGCGCGCGTCGTCCTCGAAACCGTAGTAGGGCGTGAGGTCCATGCCACCGCCAAACCACCATACCGGTGCTTCGCCGTCCTTTTCCGCGACGAAGCAGCGCACGTTCATGTGCACCGTGGGCGCGTAGGGGTTTTTTGGATGCAGCACCAGCGACACGCCCATCGCCTCCCAGCGGCGGCCGGCGAGTTCGGGCCGGTGTGCGCTCGCCGAGGGCGGCAGCCGGTCACCCAGCACGTGCGAGAAATTCACGCCGCCGCGTTCCAGTATCCGGCCGTCCTCGATCAGGCGCGAGGTGCCGCCGCCGCCTTCTGGCCTATTCCAGGCATCGCTGCGGAACGGCAGGCCGTCCCCCTGTTCCAGGGCGGCGACGATGCGCGCCTGAAGATCGGTAAGCCAGGCCTTGACGGCGGCAGTGTCGGGGAGGGTGGCAGACATCACGGGCGCAGGATCTTTCCGGTGGTAAGGTCGATCAGGGTGGAAGGGCGGCGGCGCGTGCCGATTCGGCCAGCAAGCGTTCGCACGCGCGTGCCGAATATTCTGCGGCATTCGGCCGCGGTTCGGGCCGCTTTGCGGCCGCTTTTGTTGGCGCTGGTGGAAACCAGCGCCATGCCGAGCGTGCGGCACAGTCGCGCCGCGTCGGGATGGGCGGTGACGCGCACGGCAACGGTGGGCCGGCCGCCGGTGAGCAGGGCCGGGCAGCGGCGCGACGCCGGCACCACCCAGGTGACCGGGCCGGGCCAGCTGCGCTTCATGCGCGCAAGCTGGCCGGCGGGCAGGCGGGCGACATAGGGCTGGAGCTGGGCCCAGTCAGCGGCGATGAGCAGCAGGCCTTTGGCGGCGCTGCGGCCCTTGGCGGCGATGAGGCGCTTGAGCGCGTGCGGTTGGCGGGGATCGCAGCCCAGGCCGTAGCAGGATTCGGTCGGGTAGGCGATGAGGCCGCCGCGGCGCAGATGTGCGCGCATGCCAGATACGCCGCTGTTACCGTTCACGACTTACCGCTCACCACTCACTTCTTGCGGTCCAGCGCGCGCCAGCCGATGTCGCGGCGGTATTGCATGCCGTCGAACCGGATGGTCGAGACGGCATCGTAGGCGCGCGCCTGCGCCATGCGCACACTGTCCCCGAGTGCGGTTACCGCCAGCACGCGGCCGCCGCTGACCACAACCTGGCCGCTGGATTCGGCCGTGCCGGCGTGGAAGACGTGCAGGTCATCAGCAGATGCGGGTAGTGTGCCGATGGCCGCACCCTTCTTCGGCGCGTCGGGGTAGCCCTCGGCAGCGAGTACCACCGCGAGTGCGGTCCGGCGATCCCATTCAGCTTCGACCTGGTCGAGCCGGCCGTCGATGGCGGCGTCGAGCAGGGTCACCAGGTCGGATTTCAGCCGCATCATGATCGGCTGGGTTTCCGGGTCGCCCATGCGGCAATTGAATTCCAGCACCTTGGGTGCGCCGTCTGGCGACACCATGATGCCGGCGTAGAGAAAGCCGGTGTAGCGGATGCCATCGGCGGCCATGCCCTCGACCGTGGGCAGGATCACCTCGCGCATGATGCGCGCGTGCAGTTCGGGAGTGACCACCGGTGCCGGCGAATACGCGCCCATGCCGCCGGTGTTGGGGCCGGTGTCCCCGTCGCCGAGCCGCTTGTGGTCCTGGCTGGAGGCCAGCGCCAGCACGTGCTCGCCGTCTACCAGCACGATGAAGCTGGCTTCCTCGCCGACGAGGCATTCCTCGATGACGACACGGTGGCCGGCCTCGCCCATGCTGTTGCCGGCGAGCATGGCGTCCACCGCCGCGTGCGCCTCGTCGGCCGCCATCGCCACCACCACGCCCTTGCCGGCGGCCAGCCCATCGGCTTTCACCACGATGGGCGCGCCCTGCGCATTGATGTAGGCATGGGCTTCGGTGGCGTCGGTGAAGGTGCCGAAGGCTGCCGTGGGAATGCCGTGGCGTGCCATGAACTGCTTGGCAAAATCCTTGGAACTTTCGAGCTGCGCGGCCGCCTGGGCAGGGCCGAAAATGCGCAGGCCCGCCGCACGGAAGGCGTCGACCACGCCGGCTGCCAGCGGGGCCTCGGGGCCGACCACCGTGAAGGCGATATCGGGATCGCGCCGCACGAATTCGACCAGTGCCGGAATCGCCGTGAGGGGGACGTTGACGAGCCCGTCTTCCGTCGCCGTGCCGCCGTTTCCGGGCGCGACGAAAACCTGGGAAACCTTGGGCGATTGCGCGAGTTTCCACGCGAGGGCGTGTTCGCGTCCGCCGGAGCCGATGACGAGTATTTTCATGTGTGTGGTGAGCGGTGAGTAGTAAGCGGTGAGCGGTCGGGGTGGCGTGAGTTCGGGTTTCTCGGCTCACTGCTCACCGCTTGCCGCTCACCCATAATCAATGACGGAAATGCCGCGTACCGGTGAACACCATGGCGATGCCATGCTCGTTGGCTGCCGCAATGACTTCGTCGTCACGCATCGAGCCACCGGGCTGGATCACCGCCTTGATCCCTGCGGCGGCGGCGTTGTCGAGGCCGTCGCGGAAGGGGAAAAAGGCATCGCTCGCCATCGCAGAACCGGGCACGACGAGACCGGCGTGTTCGGCCTTGATCGCGGCGATGCGGGCGGAATTGACGCGGCTCATCTGGCCGGCACCGACGCCGATGGTCATGCCGTCACGGGCGTAGACGATCGCGTTCGACTTGACGAACTTGGCGACGCGCCAGGCGAACATCAGGTCGGCCATTTCGGCATCCGACGGCGCGCGGGTGGTGACGACCTTGAGTTCGGCATGAAGCAACACGTCGGCATCCTGGATCAAGAGGCCGCCGGCGACGCGCTTCATGTCCATTTGCGCGACCGATCCGTTCCACTGCCCGCATTCGAGCAGGCGCACGTTTTTCTTGGCGGCGACGACGGCAACGGCTTCCGCGCTGACTTTGGGCGCGACAATGACTTCGACGAACTGGCGCTCGACGATGGCGGCGGCGGTCGCGGCGTCGAGCTCACCGTTGAAGGCGATGATGCCGCCGAAGGCCGACTCGGGGTCGGTCTTGTAGGCGCGGTCGTAAGCGTCGAGCAGCGACGTGCCGTAGGCGACGCCGCAGGGATTGGCGTGCTTGACGATGACGCACGCGGGCGCGGTGTCGAAGAGTTTGACGCATTCGAGCGCAGCGTCGGTGTCGGCGATGTTGTTGTACGAGAGCTCTTTGCCCTGAAGTTGGCGCGCGGTCGAGATGGTGCCGACGGGGGCGTTCTGTTCGATGTAGAACGCGCCGGCCTGATGCGGATTTTCGCCGTAGCGGCAGGTTTGCGCGCGGATGAAGTTGAGGTTCAGCTTGTCGCCGAATGCCTGTTTTTCACCGGCGTCGTCGAGTGCCGTCAAGTAGTTGGAAATCGCGCTGTCGTATTCGGCGGTGTGGCTAAACGCTTTCTTGGCGAGGCCGAAGCGCGTCGCGTCGGTCAGCGCGCCGCCGTTTGCGCTCATCTCGGCGACCAGATCCGCGTAGTCCACCGGGTCGGTGACGATGGCGACGAAGCGGAAGTTCTTGGCGGAAGACCGCACCATCGCCGGGCCGCCGATGTCGATGTTCTCGATCGCGTCGTCCAGCGTGTGCGGCCTGGCGACGGTTTCGCGGAAGGGGTAGAGATTCACGCACACCAGATCGATGTTGGCGATGCCGTGCGCATTCATCGTCGCGACGTGTTCGGGCAGATCGCGCCGGCCGAGGATGCCACCGTGGACTTTTGGGTGCAGGGTTTTGACGCGGCCGTCGAGCATTTCGGGAAAGCCGGTAAATTCCGACACGTCGATGACCGGCAGGCCGGCGTCCCGGATCGCTTTGGCGGTGCCGCCGGTGGAGAGAAGTTCGACCCCCGCAGCACTGAGCGCGCGGGCGAATTCGACGAGGCCGGTTTTGTCGGAAACCGAGAGCAGGGCGCGCGTGATTTTCATGGTCGGGAAACGAGAGGTCAGTCGATGAGGCCGTATTCGCGCATTTTCTTGCGCAGGGTGTTGCGGTTGATGCCGAGCATGTCGGCGGCGCGCGTCTGGTTGCCCTCGGCACGGTCGAGGATGTAGACCAGCAGGGGCTTTTCGACGGCACTGACGACCATGTTGTAGATCTCGCACGGCGGTTCGCCGTCGAGGTCCTTGAAATAACGGTTGAGTGACCGCCGCATGCAGGCGGCGATTTCGGTTTCTTCTATCATCGTGCTCCCTTAGTTGCCCAGTGCGTTGCCGGGAACCCTTATGCCGCCAGCCTGGATGCAGGCGGGTGTTCTTCCGCGTGAGGGTGAATATCGCTTTCGTAACGCAGGCGGCTGTCGGCGCGTGCGGCCTGCGCAAAGTAATCGTTGACCGCGGCGAGCTGTCCGGCCACGGTATCGAGCTGGTTCATGGCGTGGCGGAAGGCGCTGCTGCCGACCAGACCCTTGGTGTACCAGGAAATGTGTTTGCGTGCGACGCGCACGCCGGTCAGGTCGCCGTAAAAGGCGTATAGATCGTGCAGGTGGCCCAGGAGCACGGTGTGGATTTCGGCCACTTCGGGTTGCGGCAGGTGCGTGCCGGTGTTCAGATAATGTTCGATTTCACGGAAGATCCACGGACGCCCCTGCGCGGCGCGGCCGATCATCACGGCGTCGGCCCCGGTGGTGTCGAACACCTGCTTCGCTTTTTCCGGCGAGGTGATGTCGCCGTTGGCGATGATGGGAATGCGGGCTGCGGCCTTCACCGCGCGGATGGTGTCGTACTCGGCGTCGCCGCTGTAGCCGCAGGCGCGAGTGCGGCCGTGCATGGCCAATGCCTGCACGCCGGCATTCTCTGCAATCTTCAGGATGGCCAGCGCGTTGCGGTGTTCGCGGTCCCAGCCGGTGCGGATCTTCAGCGTCACCGGGACGTCGGGCACGGCCTGCACCACGGCGTCGAGAATGCGGCCGACCAGGGCTTCGTCCTGCAGCAGGGCGGAGCCGGCCATCACGTTGCAGACTTTCTTGGCCGGGCAACCCATGTTGATGTCGATGATCTGTGCGCCGCGTTCGACGTTGTGGCGTGCGGCTTCGGCCATCATCGCCGGATCGGCGCCGGCGATCTGCACGCTGATCGGATCGACTTCGCCGTCGTGGTTGGCACGCCGCGCGGTCTTGGCCGAGCCATAAAGCAGCGAGTTCGAGGTCACCATCTCGGACACCGCCATGCCTGCGCCCAGCTGCTTGCACAGCTGGCGGAACGGCCGGTCGGTGACGCCCGCCATGGGGGCGACGACCAGCCGGTTTTTGAGAAGGTGGGAACCAATACGCATAAGGGGGAGCATTTTACCCGCGCGCCCCGCCCCGACCAAGCAAACGAGAATTTACATTCACGGGTGGAGGCAAACCCGCTGAGCGATTACCATCCTTGCCATCTGTCATCACCCGGGGAGGGCGCAGCATGAGCATCGTGTCGGAGTTTCGCGAGTTCGCAGTCAAGGGCAACGCCATGGATTTGGCAGTGGGCGTCATCATCGGCGCAGCCTTCGGCAAGATTGTGGAATCCATCGTCAACGATCTCATCATGCCGGTCATCGGCGCGATCTTTGGTGGCTTTGATTTCAGCAATCTCTTCATCACTCTGGGAAGCGTACCCGAGGGTGTGGCAATGACGCTGGTCGAACTGAAAAAGGCCGGTGTGCC
Organism: Hydrogenophilales bacterium 16-64-46; assembly: GCA_002281775.1. GTDB lineage: Bacteria > Pseudomonadota > Gammaproteobacteria > Burkholderiales > Thiobacillaceae > Thiobacillus. The sequence continues at coordinate 59,287 of NCGY01000004.1, forward strand.
GGTGTTCGCCTACGGCAATTTCCTCACCATCCTGCTCAATTTCATCATCCTCGCCTTCATCGTCTTCATGCTCGTGAAGCAGGTGAACCGCCTTAAAAAAGAAGCGCCACCGCCCGCACCGGCCGCTACGCCCGAGGACATCGTGCTGCTGCGGGAGATACGCGATAGCCTGAGTAAATAGGCCAGCCGGGGCGTTGCGCGGGCGCAACCCGCCGGTAAATTTACCTTTGGCGGCTGCGCAACTTTTGGGCGCAGGGGGCAGGGCAGGTACAATTCTCACGTTCGCGGCAGGGCAATCCATGCGGCGCTTGATTGATTTCATTACACACAACGGGAGTTTCACCATGAAACGTACACAGGCGGTATGGCTGCTGGCAGGTCTGGCGGCACTGGGCGGGTCGGCAGCGAGTGCGGCCGAAATGCCCGAGCGCGAACTGGGCCTGCTGTTCGGCGGCGGCTGGGCGGATGAAGACCTGGTCGGCGGCAAGGACAGCGAGGTCAACCCCTTGTTCGGCCTGCGCTATGGCCAGCGTCTGAACGATAGCTACAACCTGTTTGGCGATCTGGTGTACGGCCCGTATGACGGCAATCGTGCCGGTGTGGGCGATGCCGACGTGACCACGCTGCGCGGGGGTCTTGAATGGCTGTTCTCCAAGCAGCAGCGTTACAACTGGTTCCTCTCCGGTGGCCTGGGCCTGATGAACGTCGACACTGACGGCAGCATCGACTTCACGCGCCCCATGGCCTCGCTGGGCGTCGGCCAGGCTTGGGAAGTGGGCGTCAATGACGCCTTCCGCTGGGAAGTGCGCGCTGATCAGTCCTTCGGGAACGACGACCTGCCGAATGCCGGCCTCACCAATTTCCAGGCGCTGCTGGGCTATTCCTGGGGCCTGGGCGCACCGCTCGACTCCGACGGCGACGGCGTCGCCAACCGGATTGACCAGTGTCCCGACACCCCCAAGGGTGCCAAGGTGGACGTCAAGGGCTGCCCTATCGACAGCGACGGCGACGGCGTGTTCGACGGCCTCGACAAGTGCCCCGATACGCCAGCCGGCGTGAAGGTCAACCCTGATGGTTGCCCGGTCGACGGCGACGGAGACGGTATCGCGGACTACCAGGACAAGTGCCCGACCGTGCCCGCACCGGGTACCCCCGATGGCTGCCCGCCCGATAGCGACGGTGATGGTGTGATCGACGCCAACGACGCCTGCCCGACCGTGCCGGCCCCCGGCACAGCCGACGGCTGCCCGCCCAAGCCTGTCGAGGCCGCACCGGCCAAGCTGACGCTGGAAGGCGTGAATTTCGACAATGACAGTGCCAAGCTGCTGCCCGAATCCATCGTGATTCTGGACGCCGCCGCCGACACCCTCAAGCAATGGGGCGAGGTGAAGGTTGAAGTTTCCGGCTATACCGATTCGGTCAGCTCGGAAGAATACAATCTGGACCTGTCGCAACGCCGTGCCGAAACCGTGCGTGCCTACCTCATCGACAAGGGCATCGCGGCCGAGCGTCTGACCGCCAAGGGCTACGGCGAAGCCAGCCCGGTGGCTGACAACGACACTGCCGAAGGCCGCGCCAAGAATCGTCGTGTGGAGCTGGTGCCGCAGCAGTAAGCGACATCCATCCGACAGCAAAAGGGCACCGCAAGGTGCCCTTTTTTATGTGCGCCCGGCACGGGCGCACTCTTGTGTGAGTTCCCCATTCCCCGTCGGGATCAGTGCGCGGCTTCCCAGTTGGGGCCTGTCCCCACACCCACCAAAAGCGGCACCTTGAGTTCGGCGACGTTGCACATGCGTGCGGGCAGTTCCGCGCGCACCCGGTCGAGCTCGGCTTCCGGCACTTCGAGGATGAGCTCGTCGTGAACCTGGAGCAGCAGTTTGCTCGCGAGGCCCTCGGCATCGAGCCAGCCCTGCACCGCAATCATCGCCAGCTTGATGAGATCGGCCGCCGTGCCCTGCATGGGCGCGTTGATCGCGGCACGCTCGGCACCCTGGCGGCGCGCTGGGTTTTTGGCGTTGATCTCGGGCAGGTACAGCCGCCGGCCGAACACGGTTTCGACGTAGCCCTGGCTGCGGGCGGCTTCACGCGTGCGCTGCATGTAATCGGCCACACCGGGGTAACGCGCAAAGTAGCGGTCGATATAGGCCTGTGCGGCGCTGCGTTCCAGGTTGAGCTGGGCCGCCAGGCCAAAGGCCGACATGCCGTAGATGAGGCCGAAGTTGATCACCTTGGCCATGCGGCGCTGGTCGGCGATCACTTCGTCGAGCGGCACGCCGAACACTTCGGCGGCGGTGGCGGTGTGGATGTCGCGGCCTTCGGCAAAGGCGGTCAGGAGGCCGGCGTCGTCTGACAGGTGCGCCATGATGCGCAGTTCGATCTGCGAGTAGTCGGCCGACACCAGCACATGTCCGGGCGGCGCGATGAAGGCTTCGCGGATGCGGCGGCCCTCCAAGGTGCGCGCGGGGATGTTCTGCAGGTTGGGCTCGGAACTCGCGAGCCGCCCGGTGACGGCGGTGGCCTGCGAATAGCTGGTGTGCACGCGGCCGGTGCGCGGGTCGATCATCTGCGGCAGTTTGTCGGTGTAGGTCGACTTCAGCTTGGCCATGCCCCGGTAGTCGAGGATGGCGCGTGCAATGGGGTGGTCGAGCGCGAGTTGCTCCAGGGTGTCTTCGTCGGTCGAGGGTGCGCCGCCCGGCGTTTTCTTGATGACGGGCAGGCCTTTCTGGGTAAAGAGAATATCGCCTATCTGCTTGGGCGAGCCCAGGTTGAAGGGCTGGCCGGCTTCCTGATAGGCGCGCTGTTCCAGTTCGAGCATTTTCTTGCCCAGCTCGCCGCTTTGTACGGCAAGCAGTTGCCGGTCGAGCAGGATGCCGTTGCGCTCCATGCGGAAGAGAATCTCGGCAACCGGCAGTTCGATCTGCCGGTAGACGAAATCGAGTGGACCAGAAGCGGCGATGGCGGGCGCGAGCGCGTCGCGTACGCGCAGCGTCACGTCGGCGTCCTCGGCGGCGTATTCGGCGGCGCGTTCGATCGCGACTTCCTCGAAACCGATGCGCGCCGCGCCCTTGCCGGTCACATCGTCGTAGCTGAGGGTGGCGAGGCCCAGATGGCGCGTCGCCAGATTGCCGAGTTCGTGCGACTGGTGGGCTTCAAGCACATAGGACTGCAACAGCGTGTCGTCGACGATGCCTGCGAGCCGGATGCCGTGGTTGGCGAAAATGTGACGGTCGTATTTGAGGTGCTGGCCGACGATTTTCGGCGTGGTGTTTTCCAGAACTGGGCGCAGCTTGTCGAGTGCGGCGGCGCGGTCGAGCTGTTCCGGCGCGCCGGCATAGCGGTGTGCCAGCGGCAGGTAGGCGGCAACGCCTGCCTGGGTGGCAAAGGAGATACCGACCAGTTCGGCCTGCATGGGGTTGAGACCCGTGGTCTCGGTGTCGAGCGCAAAGCTCGGGGCGGCCGCGAGTTTGGCGATCCAGCGGTCGAGTGCCGCCGCGTCGAGGATCGTTTCGTAATGTGCACGGTGGTCGCCGCTGTCGTCCTGCTCGGGTGGCGTGATGCTGGCATCCTGGCCAGACGGCGCGGATTCGCCACGCGCGGCGGCGTCGAGGTCGCGCAGCCAGGTGCGGAATTCGTAGCGCGTGTAAAGCGCGCGCAATGCATCGGCGTCGGGTGCGCCGGGTTTCAGATCGTCGAGCGCAAACGGCAGGGCGACGTCGGTCTTGATCGTGAGCAGCACGCGGGCCTGCGGCAGCCAGTCACGCGCGTCGCGCAGGTTCTCGCCGACCACGCCTTTCACGCTGTCGGCCTCGGCGACCAAATGATCCAGCGTGCCGTATTCGGCAAGCCATTTCACGGCGGTCTTGGGGCCGACCTTGGCGACGCCTGGCACGTTGTCGACGCTGTCGCCGATGAGCGTGAGGTAGTCGACGATGCGTTCGGGCGGTACGCCGAACTTGGCGGTTACGCCGGGGATGTCGAGCGTTTCCTCGCTCATGGTGTTGACCAGCGTGACGTGCTCGTCGACCAGTTGCGCCATGTCCTTGTCGCCGGTGGAGACGATGCTCTTGATGCCCGCGCGCGCGGCATCGACGACGAGCGTACCGATCACGTCGTCGGCCTCCACACCGTCTATCATCACCAGCGGCCAGCCTTCGGCGCGCACCGCCTCGTGCAGCGGTTCGATCTGGCTGCGGAGGTCGTCCGGCATCGGCGGCCGGTTGGCCTTGTAGTCGGGATAGAGATCGTCGCGGAAGGTCTTGCCCTTCGCGTCGAACACGCAGGCGATATAATCCGCCGGGTATTCCCGACGCAGCTTGCGCAGCATGGAGAGCACGCCGCGCAGCGCGTTGGTGGGCTCGCCCGCCGAGTTGCGCAGGTCGGGCAGGGCGTGAAATGCGCGGTACAGATACGACGAGCCGTCGACCAGCAAGAGGGTTTTTCCGGTCGGTTTGTTTTTGGAATCGTTCACGAGGCGTTCGAAAAATGCACTTGGATAAATTGCCGGAAAGCGCCGATCCGACGCGTGCCGCCGAGATCAACTACTCGGCGCGCGAGTCGTGGCGGATGCTGGGGATTATGGCAGAGTTCGTCGAGGCGACCGAACGTCTGGCGAGCATCCGCCCGGCGGTGTCGATCTTCGGCAGCGCCCGCACGCCGGCCGATCACGCCTACTACATGCTCACCGAAGACATCGCCCGACGCCTGTCCGACGCGGGCTTCTCGGTCATCTCGGGCGGCGGCCCCGGCATCATGGAAGCAGCCAACAAGGGTGCCTATTTCGGCAAGTCGCCCAGCGTCGGTCTCAACATCCAGTTGCCGCACGAACAAAGCGGTAATCAGTATCAGGACATCAGTCAGACCTTCCAGCATTTTTTTGCGCGCAAGGTGATGTTCGTGAAGTTCGCCGCAGCCTATGTGGTGATGCCCGGTGGCTTCGGCACGCTGGACGAACTGACCGAAGCACTCACCCTGGTGCAGACCGGCAAGATCCCGCGCATCCCTATCATTCTCGTAGGCTCGAAATTCTGGGCCGGCTTTGTGGATTGGGTGAAGACCACGCTGGTCGACGAGGGCATGATCTCACCCGAGGATATCGACCTCATGCGCATCATCGACGAGCCCGCCGAAGTGGTGGACGCGATCTTCAGTCATTACGAAAAGCGCGGCTTCATGCCCTCGATCGCCGAGCGCGAAATCCAGCTCAATCTGTAGCAGCATGACTGAACTACACTAAGACAAGACCTTCCGGAGCCCGCCATGCGCCCCCCCATCCTGATCACGCTGTTCCTGTTTTCCGGCCTGGTGCTGGCCGAGCCGCCGTCCGACCGCCCGCCCGACCTGAAACCCGTGCCCGACGGCGCACCCGGCCCGGACGACGTGCCCGCCGTCACCATCAAGCCGGGCAATCAGGGGCGCGTCATCGAATACCGCGCCAACGGCAAGCTCTACATGCTGAAAGTCATCCCCAAGGTCGGCAAGCCGTATTACCTCATCGACGGCAAGGGCGACGGCCAGTTTGCGCGGCAGGACAGCCTCGATTCCGGGATGCGTCCGCCGATGTGGGTAGTGAAGGAATTCTGACGCCGTCTGCGCACGCAAGCCGCTGCCCGGCTCGGGTAGAATCCGCCGCATGAATGCCGACCCGAACCAGGACATCCCCCGCAAACTGCCCGCATCGCATGGCTTTCAATGGGTCAACACGGGGTTCCGTTTCTACCGCAGGAATCCCCTGTTGCTGTCCGCAGCCTTTGGCGTGATCTTTGGTGTGGTGATGGCCCTGGGGCTGATCCCCGGCATAGGCGGCGCGCTCTCCGATCTGGTGTGGCCGCTGGCCGTGGCGGGGTTCATGGCCGCGTTTCGTGCGCTGGACGACGGCCGCGAACTGGAACTGCCGAACTTCCTGGCCGGGGCTCAGGGGCCAGCCCTGCCGCTGATGAGCATCGGCGCCGTGCAGCTCCTCGCCATGCTGGTCATCGGCAAGATCATGCTCAGCATGGGCTTCGACCCGCAGGCGCTGATGGAAGTCGCGCAGCGCGGCGACGCCACGCCGCAGGACATGCAGGTCGTGCTCAACCAGTCCCTGCCTGCCGTGTTCACCGGGCTGCTGCTGTTTGCCCCGCTGATGATGGCGACCTGGTTCGCCCCCGCCCTCATCCTGTTCGGCGGCGCGCGACCCATGACCGCGCTGGGCGTGAGCCTCAAGGCCGTCGCCCGCAACTGGGCCCCCATGCTGGTGAACAGCCTGGCGCTGGGGCTGTTGCTGTTCGTCTCCGCGCTGGTACCTTTCCTGCTGGGCCTGCTGGTGGCGATGCCGGTGCTGTTCGGCTCGCTGTATGCCTCGTATCAGGCGATTTTTGCCGTGTGGGCGGACGAGGCGCCGGCCGGCGATCAGGCCGCCGACAACTTGGCGTAAGCCAGCGCCAGCCACTTCGTCCCGGCGTCGCGGAATTTCACCTGCACCCGCGCGTCGCTGCCGCGCCCCTCGAAATCGATGATGATGCCGGTACCGAATTTGGCGTGGGCCACGCTTTGTCCCACGCGATAACCGGTGTCGTTGCTGGCCTCGCGCGCGCGCGGGGCTGAGGGGCTGTAGGCGGCGACCGGACTTTCGGCCTTGCGGTTGAGATGCAGCAGCACCTGCTCCGGCAGTTCGTCGAGAAAGCGTGAAGGCAGGCCGTAGCGGACCTGCCCGTGCAGCATGCGCGACTGCGCGTGCGACAGATACAGCCGTCGCCGCGCGCGGGTGATCGCCACATACATCAGGCGGCGCTCCTCTTCCAGACCGTTTTCCTCGTGCGCGCTCTGCTCGTGCGGGAACAGGCTTTCTTCCAGGCCGGTGATGAACACCGTGTGGAATTCCAGACCCTTGGCGGCGTGTACGGTCATCAGCTGCAACGCGTCGTGGCCGGCACCGGCCTGGTGTTCGCCGGCTTCGAGCGCGGCGTGGGCCAGAAACGATTCCAGGGTTTTGTCCTCGGCCTCTTCGCCGCTGTCCCCTTCTTCAAACAGCGCGGCGGCGTTGACCAGTTCATTGAGGTTTTCCAGCCGGTCGGCACCGTCCTTGTCGGCGCGGTAGAAGTCCGCCAGGCCGGAGGCCTCGATGACGTGGTCGATGACTTCATGCAGCGGCAGGTCGGCGGTGGCTTGCTTGATGTCCTCGACCAGTTTGGCAAAACCGGCGACCTTGCCGCCGCTGGTGCAGGCCGTCTGCCACAGACTCGCGCCCGAACGTGCGGCGGTGTCGGCCAACAGCTCCAGCGTGCGTGCGCCGATGCCGCGCGTGGGGAAATTGACCACGCGCAGAAACGCGCCGTCGTCTTCCGGATTGGTCATCAGGCGCAGGTAGGCGAGCGCGTGCTTGATCTCCTGGCGTTCGAAAAACCGCAGCCCGCCGTAGACGCGATAGGCCACGCCGGCGGAGAACAGCGCATGTTCCAGCACGCGCGACTGCGCGTTGGAGCGATACAGCAGCGCCATGTCGGAAAACGCCACCCCTTCGCGGTTGAGCGTCTTGGCTTCATCCACCACGAAGCTCGCTTCCTCCTGATCCGAATACGCAACGAAAACGCGGATCGGCTCGCCCTCGCCCTCGGCCGTCCACAGATTCTTGCCGAGCCGGTGCGCGTTCTGCGCGATGAGCGTGTTGGCGGCGGTGAGAATGTGGCCGTGGCTGCGGTAGTTCTGCTCCAGCTTGATGACGTTGCCGTGTGCGAACTCGCGCTCGAACGCGGCCATGTTGGCGGTGTCCGCACCGCGGAAGGCGTAGATCGACTGGTCGTCGTCACCCACCGCGAAGAGCGCCGCCTGCGGCCCGGCGAAGAGCTTGAGCCAGCGGTACTGCAGGACGTTGGTGTCCTGGAATTCGTCGACCAGGATGTGTTTGAAGCGATCGCGGTAGTGTTCGCGCAGCGGTTCGTTGCGATATAGCAATTCGTAGGAACGCAGCAGCAGTTCGGGGAAATCCGCCACGCCTTCGCGCTGGCACTGCGCGTCGTAGGCCTCGAACAGTTCGGCCATGCGCATCGAATATTCGTCGAAGGCCTCGGCGTCGCGCGCCCGGCGGCCGGCCTCCTTGTGGCCGTTGATGAACCACTGCACCTTCTTCGGCTCGTATTTCTCCGTGTCAACGTTCAGCGACTTCATCAGGCGCTTGATTGCCGAGAGCTGGTCGGCCGAATCGAGAATCTGGAAGGTCTGCGGCAGCCCGGCTTCGCGCCAGTGGGTACGCAACAGCCGGTTGGCCAGGCCGTGGAACGTGCCGACCCACATGCCGCGTGTGTTAATCGGCAGCATCGCCGAAATGCGCGTCAGCATCTCCTTCGCCGCCTTGTTGGTGAAGGTCACGGCCAGGATGCCGTGCGGCGACACCTGCTGCGACTGGATCAGCCACACAATGCGCGTGGTGAGCACCCGCGTCTTGCCCGAACCCGCCCCCGCCAAAATCAGCGCCGACTCGCGCGGCAGCGTCACGGCGGCGCGTTGTTCGGGGTTCAGGTGTTCCAGTAGGAGGGCGGACATGCAAAGCAGGATCGGGACATCAGCAGGAATTATAAGGGCGGGCCTGCATGATCGGGCCTCAGGGCGGATGCCGTGTCGCGATCCGACCCGTATATGGCAGCACCTGGGCGGGGGGGTTCTCAGGCGGGGCGGCCATCTTCTGCGTCCGGGCCTGTTCGAGTTGGGTTGCTTGGCGTCGGCTGGCGCAGTGTTCGCGCCTGATTTCAGGCGGTATGGCAGTGATTTCGTAAAAAAATTATCAATAAAAACAATTAATTGACTGTCGTCTACAACTAAAGTTGTATATCCAAAATGCACCAGCCTTCGTAGCATGGGGGTGCTTGCTGCCTGTTAGCAAGCAGGAAGTTCTCCGCAACGAGGGGCGTGTCTCCTCCATTCGGCCGGGTTCGCAAGAACCCGGCATTTTTTTGTCTGGAATTTCCGGGGCGGCTATCATCCCGTGCATGAAAACCGACGCCTCCGACCTCACCGAAACCCAGCTCGATTCCGAAACCGTCTTCCAGGGCCGGCTCATGCACGTCAAGCGCGACCGCGTACGCCTGCCCAACGGTGGCGAATCGACCCGCGAATACATCGTGCATCCCGGTGCCGTCGTCGTCCTCCCTGTGTTCGAGAACGGCGACGTGTTGCTCGAACGCCAGCACCGCTACCCCCTGCACCGCGACTTTATCGAGTTTCCCGCCGGCAAGATCGACCCCGCCGAATCCGACCTCGCCTGCGCGCAGCGCGAATTACAGGAAGAAACCGGGTTTACCGCCAGCGAATGGCGCGAAGTCACCACCATCTACCCGTGCATTGGCTACTCGGACGAGCGGCTGGCGTTTTATCTGGCGCGCGGATTGAGCGAGGGTGAACACGGCCGCGACCATGACGAATTCCTCGAAGTGTTCCGCCTGCCATTTGCCGAAGCGATGCAGTGGGTGCGCGACGGGCGGATTTGTGAGACGAAGACGGTGATCGGGATGTTCTGGCTTGAAAAACTGCTCGAACAAGGCTGGTAGGTAGAGTGCATGTCCATGCCTCTCCGAGTCCTCACAAGCATAGGTGCCTTTTTCGGTGCCTGGCTGCAACCCATCGTGGCGCTCGGCTTTGCCGCCTGGGTTGCGCATCGCATCTGGCGGGGGCTCGACGTCGCCAGCGACGGCAGCCTGGCAATCCACGAGGGCATGGGTGCGGCCATCCCCTGCTATGGCTTCTCAGGAGAGCGTTGTGATATGGCTTCAGACAAAAGTTTAACGACCTTTTTGAAATGTTTATCTCTGGCGTATTCAAGCGCGGATTTTCCTAGGTGCTTGGCGCTTGGGTCAGCCCCCGCTGAAATCAAAGCATTGACCAAGCGCAGCGCAGTTTCTTCGCCTGTAGATTGAATTGCCCAGATGATTCTTGGCTCTGCACAATTTGGATCTGCTGCTGTTTTGTCCCAGTTGGTTTTGTATCGGCCCATGAGATCGATATAGCGTAGATCATCAAATTGGATGGTGGCCATGTACGAGGGCAAGAATCCACGACTGGTTTCCAGATTTGAATCGGCTCCATGCTCAAGTAGCCACTCTGTGGCTTCGAAGTTATCTTGTGCCAGCGCCATGAAAAGTGCTGTAACCCCTCGCTCATCGTAGCCATTAATGTTTGCGCCCAGCTGAATGGCCTGCTTGAGCTGCTCTAACTCTCCATATTCAGCGGCTAGTATTAGGCGCCGTGTCGGCGGAAGTTCCGAGTAAGGGATATAAGGCCGAAAATCAATGATCTGAGGCGGTGTTTGAGTGATACCACCGAGACCAACAGTCAGCTTGTTCGGTTCACTGAATGTGTGCGGGATTAACAGCAAATTCAGGTTGGAGCCTTGCGTATGGCCTTTAAGTACGCGGCCACTGAGGTCGTATTTGACCTCTCTGCAGGGATCGTGAAATCCACCACGCCAGTTCTCGCCCAACATCTTGTCACCGGCGGCCACAAAAATGACAGCGCAGCCTAAGTATTGGCTTACCAAGCTGGCCACTAGAAATTCATCATTGACGGAGCGGAGGGGGTTGAGAAGCAGAGCTTCGTTAAATGGTTTCAACAGACTTGCAAAGGCATTTCCATGCGCACGCGCTGCGATTTCCAAAGCGATTTGTAACTCGTTGCCGTAAGGGTCGGCCAGTGATTTGAAGTTCGAGGTGAGATGCAAAATATCTTCAGGCTTGCGACGGTAGATCATTACGCCATGCCCGTTCCAGTCCACTTGAATTAAATGACCTGGAAGAATGTTGCTGACATCGACCTCTACATCTTGAGGGTTCTCGAACTTTGATCCGTATCCAGCACTACAGACTCCTGCATGGCTCAGTACGAGCAAAGAGACCGATATGTAGGCGATGTTTGCTGACCAGTATTTCATACGCATTCAAGCTGTGTACCCCAGATTCGGCGCCAACCACCGCTCCGCCGTCGCCATATCCCAGCCCTTGCGCCGCGCGTAGTCGGCGACCTGGTCTTTCTCCAGTTTGGCAACGGCGAAGTACTGGCTGTCGGGGTGCGAGAGGTAGAAGCCCGATACCGCTGCACCCGGCCACATGGCGTAGTTTTCGGTGAGGATGACGCCGATGTTTTCGGTCGCATCCAAGACCTCGAACAACGCGGCTTTTTCGCTGTGTTCGGGGCACGCGGGATAACCCGGCGCGGGGCGGATGCCGACGTATTTTTCGGCAATCAGCTCGTCGTTCGGCAGCGCTTCGTCGGCGGCGTAGCCCCAGAATTCGCGGCGGACGCGCAGGTGCAAATGCTCGGCGAAGGCTTCGGCCAGCCGATCACATAGCGATTTGAAGAGGATGGCGGAATAGTCGTCGTGCGCGGCTTCGAAGGCTTTCGCGCGTTCGTCTTCACCGATGCCTGCGGTCACGACGAACGCGCCGAGGTAGTCCGCAACGCCGGAGTCGCGCGGCGCGACGAAGTCGGCGATGCACAGGTTGGCGCGGCCTTCGGGTTTTTTCATTTGCTGGCGCAGGTTGTGCCAGGTCATCAGGGTTTCGCTGCGGGTTTCGTCTTTGTAGACGGCGATGTCGTCGTCGTTGACGGTGTTCGCGGGGAAGAGGCCGAACACGGCGCGGGCTTCGACCCAGTTCTCGGCGATCATTTTTTCCAGCATCGCGCGGGCGTCGGCGTAGAGCTTGGTCGCCTCTACCCCGACGACTTCGTCGCTGAGGATTTTCGGGAATTTGCCGTGCAGTTCCCACGAGGCGAAGAACGGCGTCCAGTCGATGACATCCACGAGCTTGGCGAGGTCGTAGGTTTTCAAGACATGCACGCCGGGCTGGGCGGGGACGGGCGGCTGGTACGCGGCCCAGTCGATCTTGAATTTGTGCGCGCGCGCTTCATTGATCGAGAGCCGCACGGTGTCGGTCTTGTGCTTCAAATGCCGCTCGCGCGTCTGCGCGTAGTCGGCTTTGACTTCGGCGACGAAGGCGGGTTTCAGCTCGTTCGACAGCAGTTGCGTACACACGCCGACGGCGCGCGACGCGTCTTTCACATACACGACGGGATGCTCGTAGCCGGGCTCAATCTTGACCGCCGTGTGCGCGAGCGAGGTCGTCGCGCCGCCGATCAGAAGCGGAATCGTGAAGCCCTGACGCTGCATTTCCTTGGCGACGTGCGCCATTTCTTCGAGCGACGGGGTAATCAATCCCGAGAGCCCGATGATGTCGGCGTTGTGCTCGCGCGCGGCGTCGAGAATCTTCTGCGCGGGAACCATGACTCCTAAATCGACGATTTCGTAGCCGTTACAGCCGAGCACGACGCCGACGATGTTCTTGCCGATGTCGTGCACGTCGCCCTTGACCGTGGCCATGATGATCTTGCCCGCGCTCTGGTTGTCGCCCGCCTGCTTGTCGGCTTCGATGTACGGCAGCAGGTGCGCGACGGCCTGTTTCATCACGCGCGCCGATTTGACGACCTGCGGCAGGAACATTTTGCCCGCACCGAAAAGGTCGCCGACGACGTTCATCCCGGCCATGAGCGGGCCTTCGATCACGTGCAGCGGACGCTCGGCTTCGAGCCGCGCGGCTTCGGTGTCCTCGACGATGAATTCGGTGATGCCGTTGACCAGCGCGTGCTCGAGACGCTTGTTCACCGATAGTTGGCGCCACGCAAGGTCGACGACGTTTTCCTTGGCGCCGGATTTCACGTTTTCGGCGAAAGTCACCAGCCTTTCCGTGGAATCCTCGCGGCGATTGAGCAGCACGTCTTCGACGCGCTCTTTCAATTCCGGGTCGAGGTTGGCGTAGACGCCCAGCTGCCCGGCGTTGACGATGCCCATGTCCATGCCCGCGGCAATCGCGTGGTAGAGGAACGCGGTATGGATCGCCTCGCGCACGCCGTCGTTACCGCGGAACGAGAAGCTCACGTTCGACACGCCGCCGGAGATGTGCGCGTGCGGCAGGTTCTGGCGGATCCAGCGTGTGGCTTCGATGAAATCGACGGCGTAGTTGGCGTGCTCCTCGATGCCGGTCGCGACCGCGAAAATGTTCGGGTCGAAGATGATGTCCTCGGCCGGGAAGCCGACGGTCTCGGTCAGCAACTTGTACGCGCGCGCGCAGATTTCGGTCTTCCTCGCGAAGGTGTCGGCCTGGCCGACTTCGTCGAAGGCCATCACGATCACCGCCGCGCCGTAGCGGCGGCACAGGCGTGCGCGTTCGAGGAATTCGGCCTCGCCTTCCTTCATCGATATTGAATTGACGATGCCCTTGCCCTGGATGCATTTGAGGCCGGCTTCGATCACGCTCCATTTGCTCGAATCGAGCATGATCGGCACGCGCGCGATGTCGGGCTCGGACGCGATCAGGTGCAGGAAACGCACCATCGCCGCCTCGGCGTCGAGCATGCCCTCGTCCATGTTGATGTCGATGATCTGCGCGCCGTTTTCGACCTGCTGCCGCGCGACCGAGAGCGCGTCGTCGTAGCGGCCTTCGAGGATCATCCTGGCGAACGCGCGTGACCCGGTCACATTCGTCCGCTCGCCGACGTTGACGAAGAGCGAGTCCTTGCCGACGTTGAAGGGTTCGAGTCCGGACAACCGCATCGCGGGTTCGATCACCGGCGGCACGCGCGGCGCGACGCCTTCGACTGCTTTGGCGATCTCGGCGATGTGTGCGGGCGACGAGCCGCAGCAGCCGCCGACGATGTTGAGCAAGCCTGCGCGCGCCCATTCGGCGATGTGCCCGGCCATCTCCGGGCCTTCCATGTCGTATTCGCCGAAGGCGTTCGGCAGGCCGGCATTGGGGTGGGCGGAGACGAAACAGTCGGCCTTGTTCGAGAGTTCGGCGACGTACTGGCGCAGCAGGTCCGGCCCCAGCGCGCAGTTCAGACCGATGCTCAAGGGCTGGGCGTGCCGCACCGAATTCCAGAACGCTTCGCCGGTCTGGCCCGAGAGCGTGCGGCCCGAGGCGTCGGTGATCGTGCCCGAGATCATGATCGGCAGGCGGAAGCCTTCGCGGTCGAAATATTCTTCAATCGCAAAGAGCGCGGCCTTGGCGTTCAAGGTGTCGAAAATCGTCTCGACCATCAGGATGTCCGCGCCGCCCTTAACCAGGCCGTCGATGGCTTCGAGGTAGGCCACGCGCAGTTGATCGAACGTGACGTTGCGGAAACCGGGGTCGTTCACGTCGGGCGAAATGGTGGCCGTGCGCGAGGTCGGTCCCAACACGCCCGCGACGAAACGCGGCTTGTCGGGATTCAACGCGGTCGCCTCGTCGCAAGCCTCGCGCGCGAGTTTCGCGGCGGCGACGTTCAATTCGTGAACCAGCGACTCCATGTGGTAATCCGCCATGGAAATGCTGGTCGCGTTGAAGCTGTTCGTCTCCAGGATGTCCGCGCCGGCAGCCAAGTACTGCGCGTGGATGTCCTTGATGATTTCCGGTTTGGTGAGGCACAGCAGATCGTTGTTGCCCTTCACGTCGTGCGGAAAGTCGGCGAAGCGTTCGCCGCGATAGTCGGCTTCGGTGAGCTTGAAGCGCTGAATCATCGTCCCCATCGCGCCGTCGAGCACGAGGATGCGTTGGGCGAGGAGCGAACGGAGCTGGGCGGTGGCAGGAGTGGGCGCGCGGGACATGGGTACGGACATAGACAGGCAGCCGGTCATTATATTCGCTGGCTGACAGTGCGTCCGGGAGTGCTATGGCAAGGATTGTCCCCCCTGCGGGTGCCCGATAGGGCGCATCTGCGCCCATCCGAAGCCCCGGCTTTCCTGAGCGCGCGCGCCGAAGCCGTCTTCATCGACTGTCGTTCCGAGATCGAATACCTGTTCGTCGGCCATCCGGTCGGCGCGATCCACATCGCCTGCAGGACGGCCCGGACTGGTCGCGAACCGGGATTTTCTCGGCCATAGCCGCAAGGCCGTGTCGGTCAACCGGCCGGGGGCTGATTTGCCGCTCGGGCCGGCGCGCTATGGGTGCGCGGCGCTATCCGGGGAAATGCGGATGCCCGGAAATGGTCAAGCTTGCCATGGCTTTGCAGGCGACATGGACAACAAGCGTCACCGCCGCACAAAACATGGCAGGAAATTTGATGGCCTGCCACGGGAACAGACCCGATGCCAGCAGGTGCCTGTCTCAAGCTGCAGGATCAATTCACCCGTCGCAACCGACTTATGCACGCTCGACCTGCGCATCGGTCGAGAGCGCGTAGGGCACGTGTTGCGGCACATGCACCTGCCCTTGCGCGTCGGCAACCGGGTCAATCTGGATGACCGGGGCTGCACCCACCACACCGCCAAACATTGTTGCGAATGCTGAATCCGCGGCGTCGCGACCCGTGCCGAAGCGGATGAAGCCCATCGGGATGGCGACGCCTGAGGGGTCGAAAATGAACCAGCGTTCGCCGACGTAGACCTCGACATACGCGTGAAAATCGGTCGGCCCCAGCACCGGGTCGGCGCCGTAATCGATGCCGCTGACGAAGCGCGCGGGGATGTTGACGGCGCGGCACAGCGCGATCATGAGATGGGCAAAGTCGCGGCACACGCCGACTTCTTCGACCAGGGTGTCGACCGCGCTGGTGTTGCCGGTCGACGAATTCGGCAGGAAGGTCACCCGATTCAGCACCCAGTCGCGAATCGCCTGCACCCGGCTGTAGCCTTGCTGCAAGTGGCCGAATTCCTTGACCGCGAGCCGGTGCAGGCGATCCGACTGGCAGTAGCGGCTGGGGTAGAGGTAGGGCAGCACCGCGCCGGGCAGGTTGGCGACGGCGACTTCGCCAAGCTGCGACGGCTCGGCGCGGTGGTGGGCGATATCGACGGTTGCCTCGTAGTTCAGGTCGAGCACCCCCGCGTATGCCTGCATCCGCAGGTAGCGCGTGTGCGTGACAGGGTCGGTATAGACACTGGACAGCAGATTCTGGCTGATCGTGAGCCGCTCGCTGACGACGCATTGCTGCGGCATGTGCGCGGCATGAATGTTGAAGATGAAATCGCAGCCGGGTGGCGTAATGTCGTAATGCAGGGCGATGGAAAACTGGAGTCGGGTCATGACGGGCTGGATCGTGGCTGCGGTGTCCGCCGAGGCGGGTGTCTGAATTGGTGCTCAACGCACGCCGCCAATCCGGGACGCGGGCTGAATGCGGAACATGGCTATAAGCCGGGTGACGAGCGGCGATGTACATGAAGCGCGCACGCTCCGGCACGCGTTGCAAGTGCAAATGGACTTTACGTCGGTTTTCTGGATGCGGTCAGTACGTTGCCGCACATAAGCAGGCCGCCACACGATGGGATGTTTGGCATTCGCTGTGTGCGATGCCGCACAGATGCGCCCCCGGACTTGTTCTATTGTGCACCCAGCAATCCGGCCGTGCCGTTCTTCTGAGCGCCACGTCCGAACACGGTCGTCGATCCTCGATGGCCATGGTGCCGCCAGACTACTCTGACATGGCGGTGCCCGATGGCTCAGACAAAGGATGGACACGATGTACACACTTCCCCCCGCTTCCCCTCGCCGCACCCGCGCTTCCTGCCAGGCCCGCGCGATGGGCTTCACACTTTCAGGCGCCGCCATCCTGCTGTTTGCAGGCTGCGCCAGCCTGCCACCCCCCACCGAGCAAATGGCCGTGTCGCGTGCCGCCATCAGCAACGCGCTGAGTGCAGGCGGCAACCAATACGCGCCGGTCGTCTACAAATCAGCGATCGACAAAATGCAGGCTGCCGAAGCCGCGATGCCCAATGAGGACTACGCGCTGGCCCTGCGTCTGGCGCAGGAGGCTGAAGTGGATGCCCGCCTCGCTGCAGAAGCCGCCCGTGCGGCCAAGGCGCAAAGGGCAGCCGATACCGTGCAGGACGATATGCGCGCGCTGCGCAAGGAAATGAATCGCAACGCGCCAACTGATCCGACAGCACCCTGAACCTTCCCCCATTTTTGAAAGCCATCTCAATGACCCAACATCGATTGTTCGCCCCCAGTCTTCTCGTCAGCGCCCTCCTGCTTGGAGCCGGGCTTGCAGGATGCAGCAGCACACCGTCGCAAAACAGCGCCCTCTCTGAATCGCGTGGTCTATACAATGTCGCGCAGACCAACCCGCAAGTCACCCGTCTCGCGCCGCTGGAGCTCGATCTGGCAGGTAAAACCCTGGCCCGTGCCGACGCCGCGCTTGCCCGGGGCGACAGCGATGTCGCGGTTGGGCAGCTCGCCTATCTGGTTAAACAGCAGGTTGGCATCGCTGAAGCCACCGCACGTCGCAAAGCCGCTGAAGCTGCCGTTGCCGGTGCTGCCGCCGAACGTGACAGCAGCCGCCTCGATGCACGTACCGCCGAAGTTGATGCCGCGCGCTGGCAAGTCGAAATCGGCAAACTCGAAGCGAGCCGTCAGGCAGCCGAATTGAATCTCGCTGCTGAACGCGCCCAGCGTAATCAGGCGCAAATTGCCAGCCAGAAAGTCGAGGCAGAAACTGCGCGTCTGCGTGCAATCGCCGCGCAGCAGGATGCCCTGATCGCTGCCAGCAATCAGGCAGTCGCCCTTGCCGCCGCCGAGGCCCAGTCCGAAAGCGATCGTGTGCAGATCGACGCGGGCAAGGTCGAAGCCGAGGCAGCCCGTCGGCAGATCGAGATGGCGCAAGAGGAAACGAGCCGTCAGGCCAGGGAGATCGCCCTTGCCAACGCACGCGACGAACGCAATCAGGCGCAGATCGCCGCGCAAAAAACCGACGCCGAAGCTGCCCGTCTGCATGCCCTTGCAGACCAGCAAGCCGCACAGGCCACTGCGCGCTCCCAAGCCAACGCACTTGCCGCTGCCACCACCCAGTCAGGGCTCGATCAGGCGCGCATCGCCCAGCAGGCAGAGCAGATGAAGGAAATGAATGCGAAGCAGACGGCGCGCGGCCAGGTCATCACGCTGGGTGACGTGTTCTTCAGAGTGAATCAGGCAACGCTGTCGGCAGACGGCCAACGCAATGTACGCAAGCTTGCCGACTATTTGAACCAATATCCCGAGAGCAAAGTGCTGATCGAAGGCCACACCGACAGCACAGGCAGCAACAGCCTCAATCAGGCCCTGTCCGAGCGCCGCGCGGACGCCGTGCGCACTGCCCTGATGGCGATGAACGTGGCAGGGGATCGCGTCCCCATCCTGGGGCTTGCCTCGGCTTACCCTGCCGCCACCAATGACACTTCCGCTGGCCGCCAGTTGAACCGGCGTGTCGAAATCATCGTCTCGGATGGCACGGGCATGATTCCTTCGCGTTAAATGCTCGGCCCCGGCAGCCAACAAGCAGCCGGGGAAATGAATATGGAAACGGCCCACTTCCGCATCCGTGCGAGAGATGCGGAATTGGGCCGTTTGCCTGGCGCGGGGCCGTCCTGCCTGGCAGCCTGTCGGACTTGAGTGATCGTAACGAGCCGAGCGGGAGAGCGAGGCCAGTTTTGCCCGATTGCGAGGCGTATGGTGGACCCATGTAACGAGAAATCGGGCAAAATTGGACCGCTCTTCCCGCTGGCGCTGTCGACCAGTCTCAAGTCCGACAGGCT
The DNA here is from genome assembly GCA_002281775.1 of Hydrogenophilales bacterium 16-64-46. Taxonomy (GTDB): domain Bacteria; phylum Pseudomonadota; class Gammaproteobacteria; order Burkholderiales; family Thiobacillaceae; genus Thiobacillus. The sequence continues at coordinate 77,783 of NCGY01000004.1, forward strand.
GCTAGTGCCATACATGGGATGTGTAGCCTCACCGCGCAAAAGCTGAGCCCAGGGTGCTATCTTGGATAGACAGCCCGATGGAGCCGACCATGAAGCACCTGACCCCGGTTGAGACCTTTGCCCTCCTGCAGGACAGGCCGGAAGCCGTATTTATTGATTGCCGCTCGGAAATCGAGTTTCTCTTTGTCGGACACCCGCTGGGGGCGATTCACATCGCCTGGCAGGACGGCCCGGACTGGGATGTGAATCCGGATTTTCTCGGCCATTGCCGCAAGGCCGCGTCGGTCAACCGGCCGGTGGTGCTGATTTGCCGCTCGGGCCGGCGCTCGGTCGAGGCAGGGCGTTATCTGGAAAAGTACAACTTCCCCGAGGTGTATAACGTGCTGCATGGCTTCGAGGGCGACATGGACGAAGCACGCCACCGCGGCACCAGGAACGGCTGGAAGTTCGACGGCCTGCCGTGGGAGCAGACCTGAGCCGGATTGGGCTCAGGCAGGTGGACGACGGTACTGGATCGCTTCGCCGAGGTGCGCGGGCAGGATCGCGTCGCTACCGGCGAGGTCGGCGACGCTGCGCGCCAGCCTGAGAATGCGGTGATAGGCGCGAGCCGAGAGATTCAGGCGGGCAATCGCCTGTTTCAGCAGGGCTTCGCCGGTGGCGTCCAGGGCGCACAGCGCATCGATTTCCTGCGTGCCGAGCGCGGCGTTGGGTTTGCCCTGACGGTGCAATTGGCGCGCCCGCGCAGCTTCCACGCGGGCGCGGATGGCTACACTGGCTTCGCCGGGCGCGACGCGCATGAGCTCGTCCTCGGTGAGCGCCGGCACACTGATCTGGATATCGATGCGGTCGAGCAGGGGGCCGGAGATGCGGCCCCGGTAACGCGCGATCTGGTCCGGCGTGTCGCGGCAGGCCTGGGTGGGATGGCCGAGATAGCCGCAGGGGCAGGGATTCATCGCGGCGACGAGCTGGAAACGGGCGGGAAAATCAGCCTGCCGGGCGGCGCGGGAAATCGTGATGTGCCCGGTTTCCAACGGCTCGCGCAGTACCTCCAGCACCTGGCGGGAAAACTCCGGCAACTCGTCGAGAAACAGCACACCGTGGTGCGCCAGCGAGATCTCGCCCGGGCGTGGATTGCCGCCGCCGCCGACCAGCGCCACCGCCGACGCGGTGTGGTGCGGGGCACGATAGGGGCGGCGGCCCCAGTGTTCGATCCGGAACCCGCCATTCAGTGAGGCGACCGCCGCCGCTTCCAGCGCCTCGGTCTCGTCCATGGCGGGCAGGATGCCAGGGAAACGGGCCGCGAGCATGGACTTGCCGGTGCCGGGCGGACCCGACATCAGCACAGAATGGCTGCCGGCCGCCGCCACTTCCAGCGCGCGCCGGGCTGCGCTCTGGCCTTTAACGTCGGCGAAATCGGGGTAATCCGGCACCGGTGTGGAGAACGCCGTTGTGGGGGTTGGGAGCGTGCCCTGGCCCGACAGCCAGGCGCACACCTCCAGCAGACTGGTTGCGGCCAGGGTTTCGATGCCGCTTGCCAGCGCGGCCTCGCCGGCGGACGCCTGCGGTAGCACCAAGCTGCGCTGCGCGCCCCGCGTGGCCAGCGCCATGGCGAGTGCGCCGCGCACCGGGCGCAGTTCACCCGTCAGCGCCAGTTCGCCGGCGAATTCGGTGGTGGCGAAGCGGGTGGCCGGAATCTGCCCCGATGCCGCCAGGATCGCCAGTGCGATCGGCAAGTCAAAGCGCCCCGACTCCTTGGGCAGATCGGCCGGCGCGAGGTTGACCGTAATGCGGCGCGCCGGAAACTCGAAACGCGCGTTCTGGATCGCCGCACGCACCCGGTCGCGCGCTTCCTTCACTTCGGTTTCTGGCAGCCCGACCAGCGTGAACGCGGGCAGACCGTTGGCCAGATGGGCTTCTACCACGACCTCGGGCGCGGCCATGCCGGCGAGCGCCCGGCTCTTGACGACGGCGACGGCCATTTATTCCTGGCGCGGCTTTTCCAGCTCGGCCAGGCGCATTTCCAGCGCCGCCAGTTTTTCGCGTGTGCGGGCGAGGACTTCGGTCTGCACGTCGAATTCCTCGCGCGTCACCAGATCGAGCTTGCCGAGCATGGCAGTGAGGCCGGACTTGAGGTTCTGTTCGATGTCGCCAGCGGGGGATTGGCGCAACAGATCAGCCAGCTTCGCGGCGGCGTCATTCAAGAAGGTGGCGTTGGGGAAGGGTGAATCGGGTTTCATGCGGGGCTCCGATAAGTGGGCAAAGTGTAACAATGGAATCAAAAAACTGTCCGCACAAGTAAAGTGCGCACTGTTCCCCAGCCGCACCAGAAGTGTGCGTTTGTCTGGGGCGTGGGGGGGTGTTGAATCATAGTATATTGATTTTTAAACGAAATAAATCTGGCACGCGTCGTGCTTTTTGGTGGAGGCAATTTTGCACTCTTCAACGACGGAGAAATCAAGCATGAAAAAAATCGTATCTGCACTGATGCTGGCTGGCCTGGTGGGCACCCCCGCAGTCGTCATGGCGGAAGACAGCCCCCATACCCTCAGCGGCAACGTCACCCTGACCAGCGACTATGTCTTCCGCGGCATTTCGCAGACCGGTGGTGATCCCGCAATCCAGGGTGGCCTGGATTACACCCATGCAAGCGGCATCTATCTCGGCACCTGGGCTTCGAACGTGGGCTGGATCGAAGATTACCAAGGGTACGCCTCTGGCAACATGGAAATCGACCTGTACGGCGGCTACCGTGGTGCCCTTGGCCCGGTTTCCTACGACGTGGGCATTATTGGTTACTTCTATCCTGGTGACGAAGCTGGCGCGGTTACAGGTGACACGACTGAGCTTTATGTTGGTATGGGCTGGAAATGGTTCAGCGCCAAATACTCCTACAGCATCAGCGATGAAACCTTCGGTTTCGCCAATTCTGACGGTTCGGACTACCTGGAAATCAACGCGAGCTATCCCGTTGGCGAGAGCGGCCTGACCCTGGGGGCGCACTGGGGCACCTTCTCGTTCGAGAACAACGGTGCGCAGGATTACGACGACTGGAAAATCAGCGCGACCTATGACATGGGCAAACTCTCCGGCTTGATGTCGGGTGTGACCCTGGGTGTTGCTTACACCGATACCGACGCGGATAGCGCGGTCTGGACCGATCTCAACAACCAGTTCCTCGGCGAAGACACCGGCATGATCTGGATCAGCAAGGCCCTCTAAGTCATAAAGCACCGGGCGGGCGCAAGCCCGCTCACCCAACCTCGTTGATGTGGGAGAGAACATGAAATTCGTAACGGCAATCATCAAGCCGTTCAAGCTGGACGAAGTGCGCGAGGCCTTGTCGGCCATCGGCGTCACCGGCCTGACGGTTACGGAAGTGAAGGGGTTTGGCCGGCAGAAAGGCCATACCGAGCTGTATCGCGGCGCGGAATACGTGGTGGACTTTCTGCCCAAGGTGAAAATCGAGGTGGCCATCAAGTCCGAACTGCTGGAGCGCGTGATCGAGGCAATCGAGAAGGCGGCCAACACCGGCAAGATCGGCGACGGCAAGATTTTTGTGACCAGCCTGGAGCAGGTCGTGCGTATCCGCACGGGCGAATCCGGCCCCGACGCGCTGTAAGGAGCCAGAATATGAAAAAGCTATTTGCTTCGTTGGGCCTGATGTTTGCCCTGTTGTCTCCCGGCATGACGCTGGCGCAGGATGCGGTCGCGCCGGTCGAGGAAGCGGTCGCGGTTGAAGCGGCCGAGGCGGTTGCAGTCGAGGCACCGATGGCGGAAGCCGTTGCGCCGGCCGAGGCGGCACCTGCTGCTGAAGCTGCTGCACCGGTGCCCGACAAGGGTGATACGACCTGGATGATGGTGTCGACGATCATCGTCATCATGATGACCATTCCGGGCCTTGCCCTGTTCTACGGCGGCCTGGTGCGCGCCAAGAACATGCTCTCGGTATTGACGCAGGTGTTGGCAATTTTCTGCCTGATCTCGATCCTCTGGGTGGTCTATGGCTACTCGCTGGCATTCGGCGATGGCGGCAGCCTGAACTGGGCGATCGGCGATCTCTCGAAGATGTTCCTCGCGGGCATCACTGCCGACAGTACAGCCGCGACTTTCAGTGATGGCGTGGTCATTCCCGAGTACATCTTTGTTGCCTTCCAGTTGACCTTTGCCGCCATTACGGTCGCACTGATCACCGGCGGTCTGGCGGAGCGGGTGAAATTCTCGGCACTGCTGGTATTTGGCGTGCTCTGGTTCACGTTCTCCTACCTGCCGATCACGCACATGGTCTGGGCAACGGGTGGCTACCTGTTCGAAGCGGGTGATCTGGACTTCGCCGGCGGCACGGTGGTGCACATCAACTCCGGCATAGCAGCTCTGGTGGGCGCGTTGGTGCTCGGCAAACGTATCGGCTACGGCCGGGATGCGATGCCGCCGCACAGCCTGCCGATGACCCTGATCGGTGCTTCGTTGCTGTGGGTGGGCTGGTTCGGTTTCAACGCCGGCTCCAACCTGGAAGCCAACGGTGGAACGACGCTGGCCTTCATCAACACCGTGCTAGCACCGGCTGCTGCGGGTCTGGCCTGGATGTTTGCCGAGTGGCTGTTGCGCGGTAAGCCTTCCATGCTGGGTCTGGCTTCGGGGGTGGTGGCGGGTCTGGTCGCCGTCACGCCGGCTGCCGGCCTGGTCGGCCCGATGGGTGCGATCGTCCTCGGCGCGGTTGCTGGCGTGATCTGCCTGTGGGGTGTGACCAGCCTGAAGAAGATGCTGGGTTACGACGATTCGCTGGACGTCTTCGGCATCCACGGTATCGGCGGCATCGTCGGCGCGATCGGCACCGGCATCTTCGTGTCGCCAGCTCTGGGCGGTGTGGGGGTCGATGGCTACGCCATGGGCAGCCAGGTCATCACCCAGGCTACCGGCGTCATCATCACCATCGTCTGGTCGGGTGTGGTGAGCTTCGTCGCCTTCAAGCTGATCGACATGACCATGGGTCTGCGCGTCAGCGAAGAGCAGGAACGTGAAGGGCTCGATACCGCCAGCCATGGCGAGCGTGCCTATAGCGCGTAAGTAGCAGCTTTCTCCTGGAAAGTTGGGGGCGCTCTGCAGAGCGCCCCTTTTTTATGTGCGCCCAGCATGGGCGCGCTCTTGGAACGGACTGGATATAGACCAGACCGCTCGCCAACTGGTGACGACGTGGTCGGCCATTCGAGAGCAACTGCTGCGGGGGACGTATCGGCCCAGTCCGGTACGACGGGTAACGATTCCGAAACCGGACAGTGGCGAGCGCGAGCTTGGCATCCCGACGGTGACGGATCGGCTGATCCAGCAGGCGCTACTGCAAGTGCTGCAACCGATTCTGGACACCGCCTTCAGCGAGCACAGCTACGGCTTCCGGCCCGGACGGCGTGCGCACGATGCGGTATTGGCCGCGCAGTCGTACATCCAGTCCGGTCGGCGAGTTGTCGTGGACGTTGATCCGGAGAAGTTCTTTGACCGGGTCAATCACGACATCCTCATCGACCGTCTACGGAAACGCATCGACGACGCTGTCATCATCCGGCTGATTCGTGCGTACCTGAACAGCGGCATCATGAGTGATGGCGTGGTACAGGAACGGTATCGGGGCACGCCGCAAGGCGGCCCCCTGTCGCCGCTTCTGGCCAACGTTCTGCTGGACGAGGTGGATAAAGAGTTGGAGCGGCGAGGACATTGCTTTGCGCGCTATGCCGACGACTGCAACGTCTATGTACGCATCGCCGCGCGGGCGAGCGGGTGATGGCGCTGCTGCGGCAGTGCTATGCCAGGCTGCGGCTCAAGGTCAACGAGACCAAGAGCGCGGTGGCGAGCGTCGCCGGACGCAAGTTCCTGGGTTACAGCTTCTGGTTTGCCAAGGAAGGGGTCAAGCGCCGGGTGGCTGCCAAACCGCTGGCGACGTTCAAGCAACGGGTGCGGCAACTCACCCGGCGTTCGTGCGGGCGCGGCATGGCGGAGGTCGTCGAACGTCTGCGGCCTTACCTCATGGGGTGGAAAGCCTACTTCGGGCTGGCGCAAACGTCGGGCATCTGGCGTTCGCTGGATGAATGGCTACGGCATCGGCTCAGGGCGTTCAACTCAAGCACTGGAAGCGCGGCACGACCATGTATCGGGAACTGCGCGCACTCGGAGCGCCGCATGGTTTGGCGCGAACGGTGGCTGCCAATTCGCGCCGCTGGTGGCGCAACAGTGCGGGTCTGCTGAACGCCGTCATGACGATCGCGTACTTTGATCGTCTTGGCGTACCCCGTCTCTCCTGACCTCAACGCCTCGAACCGCCCGGTGCGGACCCGCATGCCGGGTGGTGTGGCAGGGGCGCGACCTATAACGGTCGCCCCCTATGCCGATTCCGACGTTCTGGGGGGGCGCAGCGGGGGTGCGCAGGGATCAGGCCATGGGGCCACGCGGACTATGCTGCGAGACAGGCGGGACGCTGCCGAATGGCGATCACGCGCGGCGATGCAGCGAAAGGAGACGCCTTGCAGCGGAGGGGTGCGGCAGGCTGAAGCTGGACGCGCGCGCCGGTCGCCCGTGCGCGCAGACTCAGATGGCGCTTGCGCCCGGGATCCAGTTCGTGCCGGCGAGCGGGATACGCGCCATCGCCGCCGCCTCGACGGTCAGCGCGACCAGGTCCTCGGGTTCGAGGTGGTGCACGTTCTGCTTGCCGCAGGCCCGCGCCAGGGTGGTGAGCTCCATCGTCAGCGTCTTCAGGTAGTTCTTCAGATGGCGCGCGCCGACCTCGGGCGTGAGCCGCTGCGCCAGCGCGTCGTCCTGGGTGGTGATGCCGACCGGGCATTTCCCCGTGTGGCAGTGGTGGCAGTAGCCCGGCGCGGTACCGAGCGCGGCATAGTCCGCCGTGGCGTCGTGGTGCGCGCCATTGCGGAAATAGCTGTCGTGGTTGCAGCCCAGCGCGATCAGCACGCCCTGGCCGATCGACACCGCGTCGGCGCCCATCGCCAGCGCCTTGGCGACGTCGGGGCCGCTGCGGATGCCGCCGGAGACGATGAGCTGGACCGTGCCTTTCATGTTGAGGTCTTCCAGCGCGTCGACCGCCTGGCGCACAGCGGCCAAGGTGGGGATGCCGACGTGCTCGATGAAGCAGGTCTGGGTGGCGGCGGTGCCGCCCTGCATGCCGTCGACCACCACGACGTCGGCACCGGCATGCACCGCGAGCTTGACGTCGTTGAAGGTGCGGGTGGCGCCCACCTTGACGTAGATGGGCTTCTCCCAGTCGGTGAGTTCGCGCAGTTCCTGGATCTTGATCGCCAGGTCGTCGGGGCCGGTCCAGTCGGGGTGGCGGCACGCCGAACGCTGGTCGATGCCGGGAGGAAGTGTGCGCATCTGCGCCACCCGCGCCGAGACCTTCTGCCCCAGCAACATGCCGCCGCCACCGGGCTTGGCGCCCTGGCCGATCACCATCTCGATGGCGTCGGCGCGGCGCACGTCGTCCGGGTTGAAGCCGTAGCGCGACGGCAGGCACTGGTAGACCAGGGTTTTCGACGATTGCCGTTCTTCTTCGGTCATGCCGCCGTCGCCGGTGGTGGTCGAGGTGCCGGCTTCGCTCGCCGCGCGTCCCAGCGCTTCCTTGACGTTGGCCGAGAGCGAGCCGAAGCTCATGCCGGCGATGGTGATGGGGATATCGAGCTCGATCGGTTTGCTGGCGAAGCGGGTGCCGAGCACGGTCTTGGTCGAGCACTTCTCGCGATAGCCTTCGAGCGGGTAGCGTGACAGCGAGGCGCCGAGGAAGACCAGGTCGTCGAAATTCGGCAGGGCGCGCTTGGCACCCATGCCACGGATTTCATACAGGCCGTGCGCGGCGGCATGACGGATGTAGTCGAGGGTCTGACGGTCGTAGCCGTAGGACGCCTCGCGGGCGATGGGTTTGTCGTGGCTGCTCATGTCAGTACTCCTGATCCGCGTCGGCGTTCCAGTGATAGAGGTTGCGGGCCGAGGCCACGCGCTTGAAGTCCCTGGGGTCGTGGGCCATGCCGGCGGCGTCGAGCAGGGCCTTCACCGTCGCGTGGTCGGCCTCGGTCATGGCTTCGATCCGCGCGTCGGCGCCGAGCGACTTGATCCGGCCCTTCACGTACAGCACGGCTTCATAGAGCGAATCGCCGAGCGCATCGCCCGCGTCGCCGCAGATCACCATGCGTCCGGCCTGCGCCATGAAGGCGGAAAAGCTGCCGACCGAGCCGCCGACGACGATATCGCCGCCCTTGAGGGAAATGCCGCAGCGCAGGCCGGCGTCGCCGTCGATGACCAGGAGGCCGCCGTGCATCGAGGCACCGGCGCCGTTGGAGGCGAAGCCCTTGACGTGCACGCGGCCGGACATCATGTTTTCGGCGACGCCGGTGCCGGCGCTGCCGGTAACGGTGATGCTCGCCAGCTTGTTCATGCCGCCGGCGTAGTAGCCGGCGTGGCCGACGATCTCGACCTCGACCGGACAGTCGAGGCCGACCGCGATGTTGTGCGCGCCGTCGGGGTGGGTCACCACCACCTGCTTCACCCGGCCGGCCGACGCTTCGCGGTGCAGGAAGGCGTTGAGTTCGCGCAGCGGCGTCTGCGCGAGGTCGAAGCTCATGCGTTCCATACGTACATCTCCTCGGGCGCGGGTTCGAACACGGTGGCGTGCCGGATGTCGGGCAGGTGCGCGAGCGAACGGAACTCGGAGGCGATCGCCACGTAGTCGTCGGTTTCCGCGACTACCGCGGGCTTGCAGGCGAAGGGGTCGCGGATCAGCGCGAGCTTGTCGGCGGTGCCCATGAGAAAGGTGTAGAAACCGTCGAGCGCCTCGAAACCCTTCTGCAGCGCCGTCTCCAGGTCGTCACCTTCGCGCAGCCGCCATTCGAGGAAGCGGCACGCCGCCTCGGTGTCGTTGTCGGTCTCGAAGCGGATGCCGTGCGGCTCCAGCATGCGCCGCACGCCGTAAGGATTCGACAGCGAGCCGTTGTGCACCAGGCAGAAGTCCTCGCCGGCGGTGAACGGATGCGCGCGATCGGGGGTCACCGCGGATTCGGTGGCCATGCGCGTGTGGCCGACCAGATGGCTGCCGGCGAGCCGGTCGAAGCCGTAGCGCGCGGCGACCTCACCGGGCGTGCCGATGTCCTTGTAGAGGTCGATGGCGCGGCCGGTGGAAAGGATGTGCAGCTTCGGGTGGTGCTCGAGGATCCAGCGCTTCAGGGGTTCGGGCGCGATGCCGACGGTGACGACGGCGTGGTTGCCCTGCGGCTGAATCTGCGCCTCGATGCCGAGGTGCGCGTTCAGCGCGTGGCCGAGGCCGCGCCAGTCGAAGTCCGCGCCTTCCTCGCACATCCCCGAATACAGGCTGATCTTGCGCGCGCTCTCCGCCAGCGGCTCGGTGAACACCGCGAGCCCGGCCGAATCCGGCCCGCGCTCGGTCATGCCGATCAGCATCGGCACCATCAGCTCGCCGAGGCGAGGTCTCAACGCCGGCGTCTTCACCAGCAGCCCGACGATTCCACACATGGCGCGGTCCTTTCAGAAAAATTCCAGATAGCTGTCGATTTCCCACTCGGAGACGTGGCGCATGTACTCGACCCATTCCATGTGCTTGAGCCTGAGGAATTCGTCGGCGACCGGGCCGAGCGCGTCGCGGATCACCGTGTCCTTTTCCAGCGCGGTGAGCGCCTCGTGCAGGTTCTGCGGCAGGATGCCGATCTTCCGCTGCTTCAGCTCCGCGTCGGACAGCTCGTAGAGGTTGACGTTGTGCGGCTCGCCCGGATCGAGCTTGTGCGCGATGCCGTCCAGGCCGGCGGCGATCACCGCGGCGGTGGCGAGATAGGGGTTGCACGCACCGTCCGGCAGGCGCAGCTCGAGCCGGCCGCCCGGCACCCGCACCATCGACGAGCGGTTGTTGTCGCCGTAACTGAGGTAGGCGGGGGCCCAGGTCGCGCCGGTGAGCGAGCGCCCCACCACCAGACGCTTGTAGGAATTGACCGTCGGCGCGCAGATCGCCGCCAGCGCCGGGCCGTGCTTCAACAGGCCGGCGGCGAACTGGTAGGCCAGCGACGACAGGCCGAGGCCGCGCTTGTCCTTCTTGTTCTCGAACAGGTTCTTCCTGCCGTCCGACAGGCTCATGTGCATGTGCATGCCGTTGCCCGGGCGGTTGGCGAAGGGCTTGGGCATGAACGAGCAGATCAGGCCCATCTCGCTGGCGATCTCGGCCGCGGCCATCTTGAAGAAGATGTAGTGGTCGCACGAGGTCAGGCAATCGGTATAGGTGTAGTTGATCTCGAACTGGCCGTTGGCGTCCTCGTGGTCGACCTGGTAGACGTCGAGCCCGACCGCGATGAGGCTCTCGACCAGCCTGTCGAGAAACGCCCGCGAGCGCGACAGGCCCTTGTAGTCGTAGCAAGGCTTGGCGAGCGTATCGCTGGCCTCGCACGGCTCGATCCTGCCGGCGACGCCGCGCTTCAACAGCGAGAACTCGGGTTCGAGGCCGGTCATGAAGGTCATGCCCTGCTTTTCCAGCCGGGCGATCTGCTTCTTCAGCGTGACGCGGGCGTCGTACTCCCACGGCTTGCCGTGGACGTGGCCGTCGCAGACGATGCGCGCGTAGCCGGGCTGCCACGGCACCAGCGACAGGGTGGACAGATCGCCCACCGCCATGTAGTCGGGACCGTGCGGCTCGATGCCGAGGCCCCACACGGCGAAACCGGCGAAGCCCGCGCCGGCGTTGAGGATGTCCTCGAAATGCGCGACCGGCACGGCCTTGGCCTTGGCCGCGCCGTGGATGTCGACGAACTGCGCCAGTACCGACTTGACGCTGTTCTTGGCGAGGAATTTCTTGGCTTCTGCGAGGTTCATGCTGTACCCCCCTGGGTCGCTGGAATGGGTGACGGTGCGAGCGCGTCGGCAAGCTCGGCGAGCGTGTCCGCGAGCGACTCGCCCCAGGTGCCGTCGCACCAGATGCGGCAGCCCGGCGTGCCGGCGTCGTCGTCGGGAATGACGGTGATCATGACGCCCGCCATCGAGGTGAGGACCACCGGGCGCGCGGCGCGATCGAGCGCGGCAAAATCGACGCTGCAGGTTTCCAGCAGCAGTTCGTTCAGGCGCGCGCCGCGGACCCGCAGCGCGGTGTCCTGGCGCAGCACGGGATAGACGCCGGCGGCGGGCGGCGCTGCCAGCCGGGCGGCCCCCGCGCCTTCGACCAGGAACTCGGTGAGTCCGAGGCGGGCGACGAGCCCGTCCCCGAACGGCAGCCAGCTGTTGGGCGAGGCGGGCACCGGCAGGCCCAGCGCGGCGAGCCAGACGGCCGCACCGGGGCCCTTCGCGCCGGCGCGCGGGTTTGCGGAGGCGTCCTCGAATACGAGCGGACCGTGACGGCCGCCCAGCGCAGGACGAATCGGCACCGCGACCCCGTCGGCCGGACGCGCCTCGACCTCGACGCTTTCCTTCTGTCGCAGGTTGTCGGGGTCGTAGAACGGCGTCTTCACCACCTCGGCGGTGACGAGAGTCTTGTCGGAGAGGCGGATGCTGAACCGGCTGCCGACCGCGCTCATCTCTGGCCGTACATAGGCGAGGCCGATATGCCGCCGCACGCTCGGCGACCAGGCGACGCTGGTGACGCGGCCGGCGATGTCGCCGCCCTCGATCACCAGATGACATTCCTTTGGCACCAGGCCTGCGTGGTCCGTCGCCAGCGCGAAGCCGACCAGCTGCTGGCGGCGCGGCTTGGCGGCGACGACGGCGAGGCTGCGCTGGCCGACGAAGAAGGGCTTGTCCATCTTCACCGCCCAGTCGAGACCGGCTTCGCCCGGCGTGGTGAGGCCGTCGGTGTCCTGGCCGATGATGACGTGGCCCTTCTCCAGGCGCAGCAGGCGCTGCGCCTCGACGCCGAAGGGGCGGATGCCGAGCGGCGTGCCGGCCGCGATCAACGCGTCCCACACCGCGGTGCCGTAGTCGGCCGGCACGTGGATCTCGACCCCCCATTCGCCGACGAAGCCGACGCGCATCAGGCGCGCGGGCACGCCGGCGACGCGGCCCTCGCGCACGGCGAGGAAGGGCAGCGCGAGGTCGACGTCGGTGAGGCCCGCCAGCACCGCCTTCGCCTTCGGGCCGGCGAGGTTCATCGCCGCCATCGCCCCGGTCAGGTTGACGATGCCGCAGTCGAGTTGCCACAGCGTGTTCCAGCGGCCGAGCTCGCGGTAGACCGCCGCCGCGCCCGAGGTGGTGGTGGTGAAGTAGAAATGGTCGTCGGCGAGCCGCGCGATCACGCCGTCGTCGATCACCACGCCGGCCTCGTCGCACATCACCGCGTAGCGCGTCATCCCGACCTTGAGCCCGGCGTATTTCGAGAGGTACACGCGTTCGAGGAATTCCGCCGCCTGCGGCCCGCGGATTTCCAGCTTGCCGAGCGTGCCGACGTCGATGATTCCAACACCCTGGCGCACCGCGAGCACCTCGCCCTGGATGCAGGCCTCGCGCGTCTCGCCGGCGCGGGCGTAGTACTCGGGCCGCTGCCACACGCCGGCCGGCATCCAGACCGCGCCGGCCGCGGCATGGCGCTGATGCATCGGTGTGCGTCGTTCGGGGCTGAAGCCGCGCCCGGCGAGGTGCGACAGCGGCACCGGATGGAAGAACGGCCGCGCGGTAGTGGTGCCGACTTCGCCCGGCGTCGCGCCGAGCGCGCGCGCCAGCACCCGGAGCGCGTTCATGTTGGAATGCTTGCCCTGGCTCGGCCCCATGCCGACGGTCGAGAAGCGCTTCATCAGCTCGATGTTGTCGAAGCCCTCCTGGATCGCGTTTTCCAGGTCGACGAGCTGCAGGTCCTCGTCGAAATCGACGAAGTTCTTGCCCCTGGGGTGCGGCACGATCGGCCAGGGGTGGGTCGGCGATTCGGTTTCGGCCGGCACCGTGATTTCCCGGGCGGAGCCGAAGCCGCAGTACGCGGCCGCCGCGCTGCCGGCGCGCGTGCCGTCGGCGAGGCGCGAGGCGAGGCTATGCACGCCGTTGACCCGGCCGCAGGCGTGGACGCCGCCGGGCAACGTCTCGGGGACGAACTGCTCGACGTCGGCGGCGTAGCGCATTTTCGTCCCGGCCTGGTAGAGCAGGGCCGCTGCCGGTGCCCAGCCGACGCTGACGAAGACGCCGTCGCAGGCGAGCTCGGCGACCGCCGTCGGCTGCCCGATGCGCGCCAGCTTCACCGCGGCGACGCGCTTGCCGTCCTGGGTCGGGACGGCTTCGAGTAGGCAATGCCCGGTGTAGAGCGGTATGCCGCGCGCGGTGGCGAGCGCGGCCTGCTGCGGCGGCACGGCCTCGCGCAGATCGACCACTGCGGCGACTTCGATCCCGGCCTCGGCATAGGTCGCCAGCGCAGCGTAGGCGTCGGCGTTGGCGGCCAGCACGACGACGCGCTGCGCCGGTCGCACCGCGTAGCAGCGGATCAGGCGCGCCGCCCCCGAGGCGAGCATGACGCCGGGCAGGTCGTTGTTGCGGAACACCGCCGGCTGCTCGAAGGCCCCCGCAGCGACCACGAGCGCGCGGGCGCGCATCTTGGTGATGCGCCCGCGCTCGACCAGCGGCACCCAGTGGTCGGCGTAATAGCCTGCGGCGCAGGTATCCGTCAGCACACGGATGCGCGGATGCGCCAGTACCTGGGCCACCCGATCCGTTGCGCCGTGGGTGCTGCCGCCCAGCCTTGCGTGCTCGTCGACCAGCGCGACGTCGGCCCCCTGTTCGGCCGCCGCCAGCGCGGCAGCAAGCCCCGACGGCCCGCCGCCCACCACCAGCACGTCGCAGAAGCCGTAGCGCTTGGGGGTGCGCAACCTCGGGGTGGCGAAGTCGACGCGGCCGAGCCCCGTCATCGCGCGGAACATCCTCTCCCACAGCGGGAACAGGCGCTTGTTGTGGAAGGCCTTGTAGTAGAAGCCGACCGGCAGGAAGCGCGCGAGGTGACCGAGGACGCTGCCGGGGTCGCGCGCGAGCGTGCCGAAGGTGTTGATCGCCTTGAGGTCCATGCCGGCGTCGAGCGGCGTCGCGTCGGCGCGCAGGTTGGGGGTGCCGCCCCACTGCATCATGGCGTTGACGTCGTGGTTGGCGGCGGACAGCAGGCCGCGCGGACGGTGGTACTTGAACGAGCGGCCGAGCAGGGTGACGCCGTTGGCCGCCAGCGCGCTGGCGACGGTGTCGCCGGCACAGCCGCGGTAGTCGCGGCCCTCGAAGCGGAAGCCTATTGGCTGGCTGCGATCTATCCATTCGCCGGGTTGCGGAGGCAGGCGCATCTCAGGCCCCGCCTGCGTAAAGATAGGTACGCAGCACGACGTCGCGCGCGGTGTCGCGCTCGGCGACGAACCAGGTGTTCGACGGCAGGTGGCACCACCATTCGCGCTTCACCCCCGGCGAGCCGTTGCGGTTGAAGACGTAGTCGGCCCATTCGTCGTCGCTGCAGGTCGCCGGGTCGGGCATGGGGCGGATCTCGCCGCCGCAGACGAATTCGGAAATGGCGCGCGGGCCGTTGACGGGGCAGGTCATGCGTTTCATGTCAGTGGCCCACCGAGGCGGCGCCCTTCTCGCCGGTCAGTTCGAAATTGCGGAAGCGGTCGAGGGTGAAGCCGGTGATGAGCGCGTGGTTGCGGTCGTGGGCGAGGGTATGTGCCATGGTCTTGCCGGATACCGGCGTCGCCTTGAAGCCCCAGGTGCCCCAGCCGGCGTCGAGGTAGAAACCCTCGACCGGTGTCCGGCCCATGATCGGGGCGAAATCCGGCGTCATGTCGGCCATGCCGGCCCACTGCCGCATCACCTTCACGTTCGACAGGAAGGGGAACAGGTCGAGCATGTGGGTCGCCAGGCCTTCGGTGAAATCGAGGGTCGAGCGCGTGCTCTGCACTTCGTAGGGATCGAGCGAGGCACCCATGATCAGCTCGCCGCGCGCCGACTGGCTGATGTAGACGTGCAGGCTGCCCGACACCAGGATGGGGTCGAGCCAGGGCTTGACCGGCTCGCTCACCATCGCCTGCAGCGGGTGGATGGTGATGGGCGAGCGGATGCCGACCATGTCGAGAATGCGTGGTGTCGAGCCGGCTACTGCACAGAGCACCTTGCCTGTTGAAATGTTGCCGCGACTGGTGCGCACGCCGGTGACCTTGCCGCCGGCGACGTCGATGCCGAGCACCTCGGTGCGCTGGTGGATTTCCACCCCGCGCCGGTCGGCACCGCGGCCGTAGCCCCAGGCCACGGCGTCGTGGCGCGCCACCGCGCCGGGGGCGTGATACAGCGCGCCGAGGATGGGGGCGTGGCCGCCGCAGGCAAGATCGATCATCGGCGCGGCTTTTTTCACCGCTTCGGGGCCGACCACTTCGGAATCGATGCCGAAATGCTTGTTGACCTCGGCGCGCCAGCGGCTGGTGCGCAACGCGGCGTCGGTGTGCGCCAGGGTGAAGTGGCCGCGGTTGGAGTAGAAGAGGTTGAGGTCGAAGTCCTGCGCCAGGTCCTGCCACAGGCGCACCGACTCGTCGTAGAACTTCACGCCCTCGGGCGTCAGGTAGTTGGAGCGGATGATGGTGGTGTTGCGGCCGGTGTTGCCGCCGCCGATATAGCCCTTCTCCAGCACGCAGACGTTGCTGATGCCGTGGTCGCGCGCCAGATAGTAGGCGGCCGCCAGACCGTGGCCGCCGCCGCCGATGATGACGGCGTCGTAGGCCGGCTTCAGGCGGTCGTGCCGCGTGAACATGCGCGGTTCGGGATGGGTTTTCGACAGGGCGAAGCGGAGCAGTCCGAGCGGCATCGTCTTTCCTTACCGGAACACCACGGTCTTGCTGCCGTGGACCAGCACGCGGTCTTCGAGGTGGAAGCGCAGCCCGCGCGCCAGCACCGTCTTTTCGATGTCCTTGCCGTAGCGCACCAGGTCCTCGGGCGAATCCGAGTGGTCGATGCGGATCACGTCCTGCTCGATGATCGGGCCCTGGTCGAGGTCCTCGGTCACGTAATGACAGGTCGCGCCGATCAGCTTCACCCCGCGCTCGAAGGCCTGGTGGTAGGGGCGCGCGCCGACGAAGCTCGGCAGGAAGCTGTGGTGGATGTTGAGGATGCGGCCCGCATAGGCGCGACACAGTGCGGGCGGGAGAATCTGCATGTAACGCGCCAGCACCAGGGTGTCGGCGCGCGCGTCCTCGAACAGGCCCTGCATTTCAGCGTAGGCGGCAGCCTTGTTGTCGGACGTCACCGGCACATGGTGAAAGGGGATGCCGTGCCACTCGACGAAACCGCGGAAGGTTTCGTGATTGGAGATGACGCAGGGGAGGTCGACGTCGAGTTCCCGCGACTGCCAGCGCGCCAGCAGGTCGTAGAGGCAGTGCCCCTGCTGCGACACCAGAATCGCCACCCGCTTCTTCTCGGCCGAGTCGGTGATGCGCCAGTCCATGTCGAACTCGGCGGCGATGGGCGCGAACTTCTGCTTCAGCGTCGCCAGATCGAAGGGCAGGGAATCGGCACGGATTTCCTGGCGCATGAAGAAGCGTTCCGCCGGCGCGTCGGCGTGGTGGCTCGCCTCGACGATCCAGCCCTGATGGCGGGCGATGAGGCTGCTGACCGCGGCGACGATACCGACCCGGTCGGGGCAGGACAGCGTCAGGGCATAGCGGCGGTCGGCACTCATCGCGGTTTCTCCTGATGCAACATTTGTTCACATGGTGCACCAATAAGTTAATTTAGGTCAACATTTATTCTTCTCGTGAATCAGTCGGGCCGTGCCATAATCCGCGCCATGAGCGCACAGACCGAATCCGTCGACCCGGAAATCGCCGAAGCCGCGAGCGGCACGCTGGAACGCTATCTGGGCAACGCCATCCGCGATCTGCGCCAGCGCCACGGCCTCACCATCGCCGAGGTCGCCGACCGCGCCGGCATCAGCCGCGGCATGCTGTCGAAGATCGAGAACGCGCAGACCGCGACCAGCCTCGACGGCCTGAACCGTCTGGCGCAGGCGCTCGGGGTCTCGCTCTCGACCCTGTTCCGCAACTACGACGTGCCCGAAGGCAGCGCCCAGCTGGTGAAAAAGGGCGAGGGCATGGAAGTCGTGCGCCGCGGCACCCGGCGCGGCCACACCTATCACCTGCTCGCCCACGAGCAGGGGCCAACCAAGCTGTTCGAGCCCTTCCTCATCACCATCGACTCGCCCGACGCCACCTTCCCGGTGTTCGAGCATCCCGGCACCGAATTCCTCTACATGCTGGAGGGCCGCATGGAATACCGCCACGGCCAGAACACCTACCTGATGACCCCGGGCGACGCGCTGAGCTTCCGCGGCGAAGTGCCGCACGGCCCGGAAAAGCTGATCGAACTGCCGATCCGCTTCCTCGCCACCCTCGTCTATCCCGGCCCGGTCGAATCATGAACGGCGTCACCCTCGCGGCGGCGGGCGAGGCCGACCTGCCCGAGCTGGCTGCCTTGCTCGATGCGCTGTTTGCCATCGAACAGGACTTTCACCCCGACCCCGAAAAGCAGCGCCGGGGCCTCTGCGCCCTGCTGGCTTCGCCCACAGCGCACATCGCGATCGCCCGCGACGACGAGGCGCGCGTGATCGGCATGGCAACGGCACAACTGGTGATCTCCACCGCGGAAGGCGCGGCGTCGGCGTGGATCGAGGACGTGGTGGTGCGCGACGGCTGGCGTGGCCGCGGTGTCGGGCGCGCCCTGCTGGACACGGTGCTGGCGTGGGCGCGCAGCCAGGGTGCGGTGCGCGCCCAGCTGCTCGCCGACCTGGACAACGCCCCCGCGCTGGCCTTCTACGACCACGTCGGCTGGCAGCCCACGCGCCTGGGGGCCTGGCGAAAGCAGATCGGCGCGTCCTAGGCGGACGGCGGCGACAGGCCGGGGCGACATCGAATCGCCGGGTCAGGATCACAGAATGGTGCGGCGCTGCACCAAAAAAATGCTCTTTCGTCGCCCGGAAGAGACTGTGAGAAATCATGAATGCCTGTTATTTCATGTACATAGCGCCATATTACTGGGTGGCATGAGGGTTGCTAGTAGTGAAATGAATATTACGAATATTCATTTCGGTAATACCCATCCAAGGAGCCCACCATGAATTTGGCGTATGTCAGAAGTATCCTGAAGACCGTCTTCTCCCGGCTGCTGATTCCTGCCGCCGCAGTCCTGGCGCTCTCGGCGCAGGCGGCCCAGCCCCTCAAGATCGGTTATAGCGACTGGCCGGGCTGGGTGGCCTGGCAGGTGGCGATCGACAAGGGCTGGTTCAAGGAAGCCGGCGTGCCGGTGCAGTTCGAATGGTTCGACTACACCGCGTCGATGGACGCGTTCTCGGCCGGCAAGATCGACGCCGTGACCATGACCAACGGCGACGCGCTCGTCACCGGCGCGGCGGGTGCCCGGAGCGTGATGATCCTGATCAACGACTACTCCAACGGCAACGACATGATCATCGGCAAGCCCGGCGTGCGTTCTCTCAAGGCGCTGAAAGGCAAGAAGGTCGCGGTCGAGATGGGCTTTGTCGAGCACCTGCTGCTGCTCAACGGCCTGAAGAAGGCGGGCATGAAGGAGTCCGACGTGACGCTGGTCAACGCCAAAACCAACGAGATGCCGCAGATGCTCGCGTCCGGCGACGTCGACGCCGTCGGGGCGTGGCAGCCGATTTCCGGCCAGGCGCTGAAGTCGGTGCCGGGTGCCCGCCCGATCTACACCTCCGCCGACGAACCCGGCCTGATCTACGACGTGCTGGCGGTCAACCCCGCGAGCGCCAAGCAGCGCCGCGCCGAGTGGCTCAAGGTCGCGAAGGTGTGGGACCGCGTGGTGAAGTACATCAACGATCCCAAGACCCAGCCCGATGCGGTGAAGATCATGGCCGCCCGGGTCGGTGTGTCGCCCGCGGCCTATCTGCCGCTGCTCAAGGGCACCCGGCTCCTCACCCTCGATGAAGCAAAGAAGATCTACGTCAAGGGCGAGGGCTTCAAGACCCTCTACGGCTCGACCAAGATCGCGGACGACTTCAACGTCGCCAACGAGGTGTACAAGAAGCCCGAGGACGTGAACAGCTACCTCGACGCGTCGTTCACCTTCGCCAAGTAAGTCTGGGCGCGCAGCGGAAATGAGCCGGATCGCCCTGCTGACCGAAAGCGACACTCGCCAGCGCATGCTGCTGGCGGTCGGTTCGTTCCTGTTGCCGCTTCTCGTCTGGTGCCTGGTGAGCTATGTCCCGTTCATCTGGCACCCCAAGGTCGAGATCACCGTGCCCGGCGGCATCGACTACTTCCAGACCGGCATGCTGGTCGACCGGCCGCAGTTCGAGGACGAGCTGGCTTACGCGCGCGAACAGAACCTGGCGCTGCCGGCCGGCCGGCCGGCCAACCCCATCTACCTGCCGGCACCGCACGAAGTGGCGCAGGCTTTCTACACCGGTTTCGTCAAGGAACCCGTGCAAAAGGACGCGCCCTGGCTGCACGAAAGCCTGTGGCACAGCATCCAGATCATCTTCTGGGGCTTCGTCATCTCGTCCATCATCGGCGTGCCGCTCGGCATCCTTGCCGGCACCTATACCCGTCTCGGACGCCTGACCGAACCCTTCGTCGAGTTCTTCCGTTATCTGCCCGCACCCGCATTCGGCGCGCTGGCGGTGGCCGTGCTGGGCATCTACGACGGCCCCAAGATCGCGATCATCGTCATCGGCACCCTGTTCCAGCAGGTGCTCATCATCGCCAACACCACGCGCAAGCTCGAAGCCACCATCGTCGAGGCCGCGCGCACTCTGGGCACGCGCGGCGGCAGGCTGCTCACCAAGGTGGTGGTGCCGGGCATCCTGCCTGAGTTGTACCGCGACCAGCGCATCCTGCTCGGCTGGGCGTGGACCTACCTGATCGTCGCCGAACTCATCGGCACCAGCTCGGGCATCACCTTCTACATCACCCAGCAGGCGCGCTATCAGCACTTCGACAACGTCTACGCCGCGATCATGATCATCGGCATCATCGGCTTCGGTACCGACCTGATCCTGGCGCGGCTGGGCAAGCGCCTGTTTCCCTGGGACCGCAGCCAGGAGCGGAGATAAGCCATGCACGAGAACGACCTGCCCAGCTATCGGGATCAATCGGACGAAGTGCGCGCCCGCTTCGCGCGCATCCGCGAGCGCGAGACCATTCTCGAAGTGCGTCATCTCGGCAAGCGCTACCGCTCCGCCCAGGGCGAGGTCGACGCCCTGCGCGACATCAATTTCAGCGTGCACCGCCGCGAATTCGTCTGCGTCATCGGCCCCTCCGGCTGCGGCAAATCGACGCTGGCGCGCATCCTCGCCGGCCTCGACAGCCATACCTCGGGCGAGGCGCTGCTCGACGGCAAGTCCATCACCGGGCCGGGGCCGGACCGCGGCATGGTGTTCCAGGGCTATTCCCTGTTTCCCTGGCTGACGGTGAAGAAGAACGTGATGTTCGGCCCGCAGATGAAGGGCGCGGACACGGACGGGGCGGCGCGCGACGCGGCGATGTGGCTGGAACTGGTCGGCCTCGAAAAGTTCGCCGACGCCTACCCGCACCAGCTCTCCGGCGGCATGCGCCAGCGCGTCGCCATCGCGCGTGCGCTGGTCAACCAGCCGCGCATCCTGCTGATGGACGAACCCTTCGGCGCGCTCGACGCGCAGACCCGCGCCAAGATGCAGTCGCACCTGATCGACATCTGGAGGAACATCGACATCACGGTGCTGTTCATCACCCACGACCTCGACGAGGCGATCTACCTGGCCGACCGCATCCTGGTGCTGAAGGCGCACCCGGGCGAAGTGCAGGAGATCATCGAGGTGCCGGTGCCGCGGCCGCGCTCGGCCGCCCAGTTCAACTCGCCGGCGTTTCGTGCGACCAAGGCGCGTCTGGAAGCACTCATCCATCCGGCCACGGAAGCGGTGCCGGAAGACGAGCAGGTCGTCACGCCGCACATGATCCGCTTCACCAACGTCGCCGACAACGTCGAGTAGGAGGCTGCGATGCGCTGGTCCGATCTCACCTGGTGCGAAATCCCCGACGTGCTCGCGCGCTGCGGCCACGCAGCCCTGCTGCCCGTGGGCGCGACCGAGCAGCACGGCCCGCACCTGGGCTGCGGCGTCGACGCCGTGATCGCGGAAGAACTGTGCGAGGCGGTCGCCGCGCAGACCGGCGTGCCCATGCTGCCCGTGCTGCCCTACGGCTGTTCGCTCGGCCACAGCCGGCGCTGGCCGGGCACGCTCGCGCTGTCGCCCGTCACCCTGATCCAGCTGGTCAAGGAAATCGGTGACTGGGCGGTGCACAGCGGCATCCGCCGTCTGTTCATCGTCAACGCCCACGTCACCAACGCCGCGCCCTTGCGCTGCGCGCTGGAAATGCTACGCGCCGAGCACGACGACCTGAGCGTCGCGGTCATCAATACCGCGACGCTCAGCGAGCGGGTGCGTGCGTTTCATTCCGCGGACGCGGCCGACTGGCATGCCAACGACGCCGAGGCCTCGATCATGTTGGCGATCGCGCCCGAGGGCGTGCGCCCGGACCGGCTCCCCGATGCCGACGACCCCGACCGCACCTGCGGCTGCGTGTTTGCGCATCCGGTCAACCGCACCAGTCTGAATGGCGTCACCGGCACGCCGAGCCAGGCGACGGTGGAGAAAGGCCGGCAGTGGTTCGCGTGGCTGGTCGACGACCTCGCCGCCCTGGTCAGGACGGGCATGGCGGAAACGCCACCCTTGCCGCATTCGTATTTCGGGGACGCCGTCCCCGCCACCCCCCGCTAGAGGAAGCTTCATGAGTGCTGTCACTGCCGTTCTCGACCAACCCGACACCGCCGCCCATGCGGCCGAGGACACCGCGCGGCTCCAGCGCGAACTGATGGACAAGGGCGTGCGCTATTGCATCGGTGCCTACGTCGACATCCATGGCGTGCCCAAGGCCAAGGTGGTGCCCATCGCCCACCTTGGCCACATGGCGAAAGGATCCGAGCGCTACACCGGCTATGCGCTCGACGGCCTCGGCCAGGCGCCGAACGACGACGAGCTGACCTCGGTGCCCGATCTCGACCGCGCGATCCAGCTGCCGTGGGAACCGAAAATCGCCTGGATCCCATCCGACAACCACTTCCAGGGCAAGCCCTACGCGCTCAACACGCGCGTCGCGCTGAAGAACCAGCTCGCCGAGGCGGCCAAACTCGGCTTCGGCCTGAACCTGGGGATCGAGTGCGAGATCTTCCTGCTGAAGCAGGGCGAGGACGGCAGCCTCTCGGTGCCCGACCCCGAGGACAAGCTCGCCAAGCCCTGCTACGACGTGCGCGGCTTCGTCAACAACTTCTCCTGGCTGGACAAGGTGGCTACGACCATCAACGACCTCGGCTGGGACCTCTATTCCTTCGACCACGAGGACGCCAACGGCCAGTTCGAGTTCGACTTCCAGTACGCCGACGCGCTCACCACCTGCGACCGGCTGACCTTCTTCCGCTTCATGGCCAAGCACTACGCGCGCGAGGAGGGGCTGCTCGCCACCATGATGCCCAAGCCCTTCGCCGACAAGACCGGCAACGGCGCGCACTTCAACATGTCGCTCTACGACCTCGAGACCGGAAAGAACCTGTTCGCCTGCGCGCCCGAAGACGATCCGCACGGCATCGGCCTCACCCCGCTCGGCTACAGCTTCGTCGCCGGCATCCTCAAGCACGGTCGCGCGCTGTGCGCCGTGTTCGCGCCGACGGTGAACAGCTACAAGCGGCTGGTGCGGCGCGGCGCGATGAGCTATTTTTCCTGGGCGCCGGTGTTCAACTCCTGGGGCTCCAACAACCGGACCAACTCGGTGCGGATTCCGGCCGGCGGCGGCCGCTGCGAATCGCGCAACGCCGACGGCGCGGTGAACCCCTACCTCGCGGCGACGCTGGTGCTCGCCGCCGGCCTCGAAGGCATCCGCGAAGGCCTCGACCCGGGCAGGCCGAACGAGGACAACCTGTACGAGATCGGCGACGCCGAACGCGCCGCGCGCGGCATCGAGTTCCTGCCGCAGACCCTGCAGGAGGCGGTCGCCGCCTTCGCCGCCGACCCGCTGGTCGAGGCCACGCTGGGCCGTGCGCTGCGCGATGAGTTCATCCGCTACAAGACCGAGGAGTGGGAGACTTATCATCTCGCGGTCAGCCAGTGGGAAGTCGAACGCTACAGCTACATGTTCTGAGGATGGGATGAAAGCGAACCTGGAAAAAACCACGAACCTCGTCAGCCGGATCAGCGTCTCGCTGCCGCCCGACCTGCTCGCCGAGCTCGACCGCATGGTCGAGCTGCGCGGCTACGGCAGCCGTTCGCAGGCGATCGGCGAAATGGTCAACTTCCAGCTTGCCGAGCACAAGCGCGCGCTCGGCAACGCGGTCATGGCCGGCACGCTCACCCTGCTCTACAACCGGGCGACGCGCGGCCTGCAGGGCCGGCTCGCCGACCTGCAGTACCAGCACATCGCCGAGGTCATCAGCTCGCTGCACGTGCACCTGTCGGAAGACCAGATGCTCGAAGTGCTGCTGGTGCAGGGGCCGGCCTCGCGCCTCCAGGCCATCGCCGACGAGATGATCGCGCTGCGCGGCGTCGTCACCGGCCACCTGCAACTGCTGACGGCGGTGATCCCGCCGCTGCACGCGCCCGCCAGCGAAACCGAGGAATGAACATGGAACACCCCGAACTCGCCCTCGACAACCCGCCGGCGTCGGCGCCGGTCGACGTCGTCGACCACTGGCGCGGCTTCGCCCCCGACCTGGCGGCGGACAAGGTGCTGTTCTCCGAGCGCGTGCCCGGCGGCGGCCACTGGTCGTACCGCCTGCCGCGCGGCACCACGCTGCGCATGACGGCGCTGGACGCGGGGGCCAATCTTGCGTTGGTGCTCTACTCGGCGCAGGAAAAGCTCGAGCGCTACAACCTGCCGGATTCGCTCAAGGCCCAGCACACCGCGCACTACACCCGCGGCCACGTGCTGATGAGCGACATGGGGCGCGCCATGGCGTCGATCACCGCCGACACCGTCGGCTGGCACGACCCGCTCGGCTTGTTGCTCGACAATCGCCTGATGCACGAGAAATACGGCGCGCATCCCTACCAGCAGTACCGCAACGGCATGTACCGCTCCGGCCGCGACGGCCTGCTGATCGAGATCGGCAAGTACGGTCTCGCCAAGCGCGACCTGGTGGCACCGGTCAATTTTTTCAGCAAGGTGGTGGTGGATGACGAAGGCCGCTTCCACTACGTGCCGGGCCACGCCCGGGCCGGCGACCACGTCGACCTGCGCCTCGACATGGACGTGATCGTCGCGTATTCCACCGCGCCGCACCCGCTCGACCCGAACCCGGACTACGCGCCGGGCAAGGTCGGGCTGGCCGTGTGGCGTTCCGGCCCCGCGCCGGCGGACGACTATTGCCGGGCCTTCCGTGCGGAAAACGCCCGTGCGCTCTATAACACCGACATGCTCTACCTGGCCTGAGGAGACGACCATGACCGCCACCGCCATCCGCATCCAGGAAAGCCCGCTCGACCCGGCGCAGGCCGTGTACGACCACACCGTGCCGGCCGGCGAGCCCTACCTGCTTGCGATCGCGAAGGGCCAGACCCTGCGCATCGTCGACCTCGAGGGCAACCAGGCGGTCGACGTGATCTTCTACAACCGCGACGACGGTGCCGAGCACTACAGCGCGACCGAGACCCTTCTGCGCCAGGGCGGCATCTACCTCACCACCGGCTCGGTGCTCTACAGCGACGACGGCAATCCCATGCTCACGATCGTCGCCGACACCTGCGGCCGCCACGACACCCTGGGCGGTGCCTGCGCGGCCGAGAGCAATACCGTGCGCTACGCCCTGCAGAAAAAATTCATGCACAGCTGCCGCGACAACTACCTGACGGCGCTGCAGCACGCCGACATCGGCCTCGGCAAGCGTGACCTGGTGCCCAACATCAACTTCTTCATGAACGTGCCGGTGACCGAGTCGGGCGGGCTGAGCTTCGCCGACGGCGTCTCGGCACCCGGCAAGTACGTCGAGTTGCGCGCCGAGATGAACCTGTGGATGCTGGTCTCCAACTGCCCGCAGCTGAACAACCCCTGCAACGCCTACCATCCGACGCCGGCGCGTTTTCTGCTCTGGAATCCCTGACCGCCCGCCGCACGGGACGGCCCCTGCGGCAATAAAAACGACGCGGGACGACCCGCAGCAGGTATCGCATGTTCGAAAAAGTCCTGATCGCCAATCGCGGCGCCATCGCCTGTCGCATCATCCGCACCCTGCGCCGGATGGACGTGCGCTCGGTCGCCGTCTACTCCGAAGCCGACCGCCAGAGCCTGCATGTGCGGCTCGCCGACGAGGCGGTCGAGATCGGCCCCGCGCCGGCGGCGCAAAGCTATCTGCGCGCCGACAAAATTCTGGCGGCGGCGCAGGCGACCGGCGCGCAGGCGATCCATCCCGGCTACGGTTTCCTGTCCGAGAACCCCGGCTTCGCCGAGGACTGCGCCGCGGCCGGCATCGCCTTCATCGGCCCGAGTCCGGATCAGATGCGCGCCTTCGGCCTCAAGCACAGCGCGCGCGAACTCGCCGAGCAGAGCGGCGTGCCCCTGCTGCCGGGCTCCGGCCTGCTCGCCGACGTCGGCCACGCACAGGCCGAGGCCGCGCGCATCGGCTATCCCGTCATGCTGAAAAGCACCGCCGGCGGCGGCGGCATCGGCATGCGCCTGATCTGGCGCGCGGACGAACTGCAGGAGGCCTACGAATCGGTCGAGCGGCTGGCACGCGCCAACTTCAAGGAGGCCGGCATCTTCCTCGAGAAATACGTCGAGCACGCGCGTCACATCGAGGTGCAGATAGTCGGCGACGGGCGCGGCCACGTCGTCGCGCTGGGCGAGCGCGACTGCTCGGTGCAGCGGCGCAACCAGAAGGTGATCGAGGAGACGCCCGCGCCCGGCCTCAGCGAGGCGCAACGGGCGGATCTCCTCACCACCGCCGTGCGTCTCGGTGAGGCGGTCGGCTACCGCTCGGCGGGCACGGTCGAGTTCGTCTACGACGCGACGAGCGGCGAATTTTATTTTCTGGAAGTGAACACGCGGCTGCAGGTCGAGCACGGTGTCACCGAGGAAGTCACCGGCGTCGACCTGGTCGAATGGATGGTCAAGGAAGCCGCCGGCGAACTCGATCTCGCCGGCTTCACCGCCGGGATCAGCGGCGCGTCCATGCAGGTGCGGCTTTACGCCGAAGACCCGGGCAAGGACTTCCAGCCCGCCGCCGGCGTGCTCACCGAAGCGCTGTTTCCCGACGGCGCGCGCGTCGAGACCTGGGTCGAGCGCGGCAGCGAGATTCCGCCGTTCTACGACCCCATGGTCGCCAAGCTCATCGTCCGCGGCGAGGACCGCGAGGACGCGCGGCAGAAGATGCTGCTGGCGCTGGCGCAGACCCGTGTCGCCGGCATCGAGACCAACCTCGACTACCTGCGCCAGGTCGTCGACGACGTAGTGTTTGCCGAAGGCCGCCAGACGACGCGCTACCTCAATGCCTTCCGTTACCGTCCGACGACGATCGACGTCATCGAGCCCGGCGTGCAGTCGAGCATCCAGGACTGGCCGGGCCGCACCGGCTACTGGGACGTGGGCGTGCCGCCGTCGGGGCCGATGGACCCGCTGGCGTTCCGCCTCGCCAACACGCTCGCCGGCAACGCAGAAGGCACGGCCGCGCTGGAACTGACGGTTGCCGGCCCCACGCTGCGCTTCAACTGCGACGCCGTAATCGCGCTCGCCGGTGCCGACATGGCGGCCGAACTCGACGGCGTGCCGCTCGCCAACTGGGCCGCGCACGCGGTCGGCGCCGGTAGCGTCCTCAGGCTCGGCGCGATCCTGGACAGCGGCTGCCGCGCCTACCTCGCGGTGCGCGGCGGCTTCGACGTGCCGGACTACCTCGGTAGCCAGTCGACCTTCACCCTCGGCCAGTTCGGCGGCCACGCCGGGCGCACGCTGCGCGTCGGCGACGTGCTGCACGTCACGCCGGCATCCGCGGCGGGGCCGTCGCTGCCCGCCGCGTGCGTGCCTGCCTACACGCACGCCTGGGACATCGGCGTGCTCTACGGCCCGCACGGCGCGCCGGACTTCTTCACCGACGCCGACATCGACATGTTTTTCGCCACCGACTGGGAAGTGCACTACAACTCCAGCCGCACCGGCGTGCGCCTGATCGGCCCGCGCCCCGAATGGGCGCGCACCGACGGCGGCGAGGCGGGCCTGCATCCCTCGAACATCCACGACAACGCCTACGCCATCGGCGCGGTCGACTTCACCGGCGACATGCCGGTGATCCTCGGTCCGGACGGGCCGTCCCTCGGCGGCTTCGTCTGCCCGGCGACCATAGTCCAGGCCGAGCTGTGGAAGATGGGCCAGCTGCGCCCCGGCGACACCGTGCGCTTCCGCCGGCTGACGCGCGAACAGGCCAACCGGATGCAACGCGAGCAGGACGCGGCGCTCGCCGCCCCCGACCAGTGTGCGCTGCCGCGCCTGCCCGATGCGCAGGTGTCGCCGGCCACGCCGGTGCTGCGGCATCTGGTGGCGGAGGGCGAAAAGCCCGACCTCGTCGTGCGCCAGTCCGGCGACGCCAGTCTCTTGGTCGAACTCGGCCCGCCGGTGCTCGACATGGGCCTGCGCTTCCGCATCCGCTGGAAGACACGCTGCCGCCGCTCGACGACATGACCGTGCCGTCGCGCATCGTGCATCTGCCGCTGTCGTGGGACGACCCGGCGACCCGGCTCGCGATCGAGAAATACACCCAGTCGGTGCGGCCGGACGCGCCCTGGTGCCCCAGCAACATCGAGTTCATCCGCCGCATCAACGGGCTCGCCAGCATCGAGGACGTCCACCGCATCGTGTTCGAGGCGCGCTACGTGGTGATGGGTCTGGGCGATGTCTACCTCGGCGCGCCGGTGGCCACGCCGATGGACCCGCGCCATCGCCTCGTCACCACCAAGTACAACCCGGCGCGCACTTGGACGCCGGAGAACGCCGTCGGCATCGGCGGCGCGTATCTCTGCGTCTACGGCATGGAAGGTCCGGGCGGCTACCAGTTCGTCGGCCGCACCCTGCAGATGTGGAACCGCTGGCGGCAGGGCGGGGCCTTCGCCGACGGCAAGCCGTGGCTGCTGCGCTTCTTCGACCAGGTGCGCTTCTTCCCGGTGAGCGAGGCCGAGCTGCTGAACATTCGCGAGGACTTCCCGCTCGGCCGCTACCCGCTGAAGATCGAGGACACCAGCTTCAGCCTGCGCGACTACAAGCAGTTCCTCGCCGAGAACCAGGCGGCCATCGCCGATTTCAAGACGCGGCAGCAGGCCGCGTTCGACGCCGAGCGCGAACGCTGGCGCGTCAACGGCCAGGCCGACTATGCCAGCGACGCGAGCGTGGCCGCCGCCGCGCCCGACAGCGAACTCGACCTGCCCGAACACGGCCGCGCCGTCGCCAGCCACGTCGCCGGCAACGTTTGGAAGGTCGAGGTGGAAGAGGGCGCCGTGGTGAAGCAGGGCGACCCGCTCGTCATCGTCGAATCGATGAAGATGGAATTCGCCGTGCCGGCCCCGTGCGACGGCCGCGTATACAAGATCTTCTGCCGGGCCGGCGGACAGGTGAGCGCCGGGCAGGATCTGCTGGTGCTGATCGAGGATTGACGAGAGCTAATGGCACCGTCTGCGACAGGGTGAAGCGTTTGCACCAAAGCAGACGTGACCCGGTATCGCGCGCACAGTCTGGGCGCGCACGTGCTGGCGGACCTTGAACTAACCCGCGCAAATACGAGGCTAGGCCCGGTGCGCTCCGTGGCAGGGTTCTTGCTGATAGGCATCTCAACCCCACACGCAAGGAGCGATGCATGAACACGAAATTGCAGCCCAGTCTGGGGCCTTTGCATTTATGGGGCATCGCCGTGGGTCTGGTCATCTCGGGCGAATACTTCGGCTGGAGTTACGGTTGGGGCGCAGCGGGTACACTGGGCTTTCTGGTGACCACAGCGCTGGTGGCCGTGATGTACGCGGCCTTCATCTTCAGTTATACCGAACTCACTGCGGCGATTCCCCATGCCGGTGGGCCATTTGCCTACAGTCGCCGCGCCTTCGGACCGACAGGGGGACTCATCGCCGGTCTGGCGACGTTGATCGAGTTCGTGTTCGCGCCGCCAGCCATTGCACTCGCGATCGGTGCCTATCTCAACGTGCAGTTTCCTGCGCTCGACCCGAAAATTGCCGCGACCGGGGCGTATATCGTCTTCATGGGGCTCAACATCGCAGGGGTACGGATAGCCGCGACCTTCGAATTGCTGGTCACGATCCTGGCGGTGCTGGAACTCCTGGTGTTCATGGGGGTGGTCGCGCCGGGCTTCAGTTTCAGTAATTTCGTGCTTGATGGATGGGCTGGCTCGAGCGAATTCAGCGGTGCCGCGGTATCGGGCATTTTTGCGGCGATCCCCTTCGCAATCTGGTTCTTTCTCGCCATCGAGGGCGCGGCCATGGCGGCAGAGGAGGCGAAGGATCCCCGGCGCACCATCCCGCTCGCCTACATCAGCGGTATCCTGACCCTGCTGGTACTGGCCTTTGGCGTGATGATATTTGCCGGCGGTGTGGGTGACTGGAAGGCGTTGTCAAGCATCAATGACCCCTTGCCGCAGGCGATGAAAACCGTAGTGGGCGAGCAATCAGGCTGGCTGCACATGCTGGTATGGATAGGGCTGTTCGGCCTAGTGGCAAGTTTTCACGGCATTATCCTGGGCTATTCACGGCAATTCTTCGCGCTCGCGCGTGCCGGTTATCTGCCGCAGGCGCTGGCGGTATTGCATCCCCGTTTCCATACGCCTCACCGGGCGATCATTGCAGGCGGCTTGATCGGCATCGCCGCAATATTCAGTGATGGCCTGATCAACCTGCAGGGCATGAGCCTGACTGCGGCGATGATCACCATGGCCGTCTTTGGTGCCATCGTCATGTACATCATGAGCATGTTGAGCCTCTTCCGCTTGCGGGCGACCGAGCCCGGTCTGGAACGTCCGTTCGTGGCACCGGGCTATCCGCTGGTGCCGGCTGTTGCGCTGGTGCTTGCGCTGGTATGCCTGGTCGCGATGGCCTGGTTCAATCCGCTGATCGGTTCTGTGTTCGTTGCCTTCATGCTGATCGGTTATGCCTATTTCCTGCTGACGGCACGTCAGCGCGCAGCGGCTCCCCACGACATCCTGCTGGAACGGGCCTGACCAGGACGAGCTGCGATGGCCTACCGCAGCACCGTGGGTACCAGCGGCTACGTTTTCGCCGACTTGCGTGAGGTCATGGCCAAGGCAAGCCCCGCCCGCTCGGGTGACTACCTGGCCGGGCTGGGCGCGAGAAGCTACGAGGAGCGCATGGCCGCGCGCATGGTGCTTGCCGACCTGCCGTTGCAACGGTTTCTCGACGAGGCCCTGATTCCTTACGAGGCAGACGAAATCACCCGTCTGATCATCGACCGTCATGACGCGAACGCCTTTGCCCCTGTCCGTTCATTGACGGTGGGCGAGTTTCGCCACTGGCTGCTACTCGATAGCACTGACAGTGCGGCGCTGGCTGCCGCCGCACCGGGCATCACACCGGAAATGGCGGCTGCCGTGAGCAAACTCATGCGCAATCAGGATCTGATCCTGGCCGCGCGCAAATGTCGCGTGCTTACCCGGTTCCGCAACACGCTCGGATTGCCTGGTCATCTTGCCGTTCGTCTGCAGCCCAATCACCCCACGGATGACCTTCACGGCATCGCCGCGAGCCTGCTCGACGGGCTGCTCTACGGGGCGGGTGATGCGGTGGTCGGCATCAATCCGGCGAGCGATTCGTTGAACACGATGCAGGGGTTATGGCGGATGCTGGACGAGGTGCGCGAACGATTCGACATCCCCATGCAAAGTTGTGTGCTCACCCATGTGACCCATCAGATACGCGCGATCGAGCAGGGCGTACCCATCGACCTCGTTTTCCAGTCGATTGCGGGTACCGAGCAGGCTAACGCCAGTTTCGGCGTTACGCTGGGATTGTTGCGCGAAGCGCACGAAGCCGCGCTGTCGCTCGGACGCGGCACGCTGGGTGACAACGTCATGTATTTCGAGACCGGCCAGGGCAGCGCGCTCTCGGCAGGCGGCCATCACGGCGTCGATCAGCAGACCTGCGAAGCGCGGGCCTATGCGGTGGCCCGCGAGTTCCGGCCCTTGCTCACCAACACCGTGGTCGGCTTCATCGGCCCTGAGTATCTGTACGACGGCAAGCAGATCATCCGGGCCGGACTGGAAGATCATTTCTGCGGCAAGTTGCTGGGCGTCCCCATGGGGTGTGACGTGTGCTACACCAACCATGCCGAGGCCGACCAGGACGACATGGACACGCTGATGACCCTGCTCGCCAACGCCGGCCTGACCTTCATCATGGGGGTGCCGGGCGCGGACGACATCATGCTCAACTACCAGAGCACATCCTTCCACGACGCGCTCTATCTGCGCAGTCTCATGGGCCTGAAGCGCGCACCGGAATTCGAGGCATGGCTTGCGCGCATGGACATTGCCGATGCCCACGGCAGGCTGCGCGAGGTGGGGCGGGGGCATGCCCTGTTACGCGAATTACCTTTCATGCACACGGCATGACGGATCACACACCTGTTGCCAGCCTGGCACTGGGCAATCCCTGGGAGGCGCTGAGACGCCATACTGCTGCGCGTATCGCGCTTGGTCGGGTGGGGGCCAGTTTGCCGACTGCCGAAGTCCTGCGCCTGGGGCTTGCCCATGCGCAAGCGCGTGACGCCGTCCATACGCCCCTGGATTTTGATGCACTGGCGAGCGACATGCTGAGTGACGGTTGGCGGACACAGCGCGTCAGCAGCCAGGCGCAGGACCGCCAGACTTATCTGCTGCGCCCGGATCTGGGGCGTCGCCTGCGGGAAACGGATGCGCTGGCGCTGCGCACGATCGGGACGATAATGGAACTGGCAATCGTGGTGGCTGATGGCCTGTCATCTACTGCCGTTCAGCGTCACGCCGTGCCACTGCTCGCGTCGTTCCGGACAGTCTTCGAAACGGACTGGACGAAAGTTCCGGTGATACTGGTGGAACAAGGCAGAGTCGCAATCGGCGATGACATCGGCGAGGCGTTGCAGGCGCGACTGGTCGTGGTGCTGATTGGCGAGCGCCCCGGGCTGAGTTCGCCGGACAGTCTGGGAATCTATCTTACGTTTGCACCCCGCCGGGGGCGCATGGACAGTGAGCGCAACTGTATTTCGAACGTGAGGCCGGAAGGCCTGGACTATGCTGCGGCAGCCTGCAAGCTCGCAAACCTGTGTCGGGGTGCGTTAATCGGAGGCCTCACAGGCGTTGCCTTGAAGGAAGACAGCGATTTTCCCCCATCCCTGCCCTGAAGGCCTGCGGTATCTCATGCGGGGCCGGGCAGACTGTCATCCAGCAGGGCCTCCATCTCCATCGCCGGCACCGGCCGGCTGAAGTAATACCCCTGCACCTCGTCGCAGCCGTGCAGCTTCAGATAATCCAGGTGCGCGGCGGTTTCCACGCCCTCGGCCACCACGCGCAGGTTCAGCGCGTGCCCCAGGGTGATGATGGCGCGCACGATGGCGGCGTCGTCGGGATCGCTGTCGATGTCACGGACGAAACTCTTGTCGATCTTCAGGCGGTCGACCGGAAAGCGCTTGAGGTAGCTGAGGCTGGAATAGCCGGTACCGAAATCGTCGACGGCGATGTCGACGCCCAGCGATTTCAGCGACTGCATGGCGACGTTGATGCGCTCGGCGTCGTGCATCACGAACGATTCGGTGACTTCGAGTTCGAGGCTTTTCGGGTCGAGTCCGGCTTCGGCCAGCGCCTCGGCGACCGCATCGACGAGGCCGGTGTGGCGGAACTGGATCGGCGACAGATTCACCGACACGGCGATGGGCGGCAGGCCGGCGCGTCGCCAGGCGCTGTTCTGGCGGCAGGCCTCGTGCAGGATCCACTGGCCGATGGGGATGATGAGCCCGGTTTCCTCGGCGATGGAAATGAAGCTGTCAGGCGGCACGATGCCCTTGCCGGGACAGTCCCAGCGGATCAGCGCCTCGGCGCCGACGACGCGGCCGCTGGCCACGTCGATGCGCGGCTGGTAGTAGACGCGGAATTCCTCGCGATCCAGCGCGTGGCGCAGGCTGGTTTCCAGTTCCAGCCGCTCGCTGATCGCCTGGTTCAGTTCGGGCGTGTAGCAATGGTAGGTGTTGCGCCCCGAGGCCTTGGCCTGGTACATGGCCGCATCGGCGCTGCGCAGCAGGGCGTCGGGATCCTCGCCGTCGCGCGGATAGCAGCTGATGCCGATGCTGCAACTGAGGCCGTATTCCTGGCCATTGTTGCTCCAGGGCTGCGAGACGGCGTCGAGCAGACGACTGACCACATTCAGCATTTCGTCCTCATCGTGCTGTTCGGTCAGGACCAGCACGAACTCGTCGCCACCCTGACGCGCCACGGTATCGTTGCCGCGCACGCAGGCCTTCAGGCGCGCGGCCACTTCGAGCAGCAGGCGGTCGCCGACGTGGTGGCCGAGGCTGTCGTTGATGAGCTTGAAGTGGTCGAGATCGACGAAGACGACAGCCACCTGATAGCCATGCCGCCAGGCGTGGGCGATGGCCTGGTCGATGCGGTCGCGCAGCAGGGTGCGGTTGGGCAGGCCGGTGAGACTGTCGTGGTGCGCCTGATACTCCAGTGCGGCCTCGTGTTCGCGCCGCTCGGTGATGTCGACCACCGTGCCTTCGTAAAACTGCACCGCACCCTGGCTGTCCTTCACCGCGCGGGCATTTTCGCTGATCCAGATGATGCTGCCGTCGCGCCGGTAGACCCGGGATTCGAAATTGCGCACCGTGCCCTGCGCCTGCATCAGGCGGACGAACTCGGTGCGTCGTTCGGGCTGCACATACAGCTGGTGTTCGATGTCGTGGAGGTGGGTGATGAGCTCGTCGGGCGTCGTGTGACCGTAGATGTGGGCGAGGGCGGGGTTGGCGCTGAGGTAGTGGCCGTCCGGCGTGGTCTGGAAAATACCTTCGGTCGCGTTTTCGAACAGGCTTTCGTAGCGGCGCACCGCCTCGCGCATCATGTCGTCCACCGCCATGCGCTCAGAGATGTCCTGGATGTAGCCCTCGATCCAGACCTGCTGTCCGCGCGCATCGCGCACCCCGACGCCGCGCTCCAGCACCCAGACTAGCCGCCCGTCGGCCCGCCGGATGCGGTATTCCACCTCGAATGCATCGCCGCTTTGCAGCGCGGCGTGGATCACCCGCGCGACGCGCGTCCGGTCTTCAGGTGTGGTGAGGGTCTCGTAGGAGAGACGCCGGTTGTATTTGAGCTCGTCCGGCCGATAGCCGGTGAGCTTGTGGCAGCCGTCGCTGACGTACTCCATCGTCCAGTTTGCGTCGATACGGCAACGATAGATCATCCCCACCAGGTTGTCGGTGATCGTCGTCAGCAGTCGTGTCACGTCCAGCGCGGCAGCATCCGGCGCGCCTTCGGGGTCACCGCCGGGTGCGAACTGGCCATGGAAACGTTTCATTGCAGGGGAATCAACCGGGAAGGGCGCGCTCCGTTCAGTCTTGTCGCCGGGATAGAGCAACCCTCATGCCAGGGTCGATGCGGACGGGGATGAGCGCGCAGGCCTTGACTGGCGCGGTCTTGTCTTACGCAAGCGGCAGCCGGGCGACCAAGCTGGCCAGGAAGCGCATCAATATGGTGCATATGCGGGGTCCGTGCACCATGCCGGACAGCCCCCACCCTTTTTAATTGGCAGGCTTTTCGGTAGGCTTCGCGGATCATAGCGAAAGCCCGTCCATGCACTTCACCCCTGAATCCTTCCGCGTCTGGCGCAATAAGCGCATCACCCTGCTTGGCATGTCCGGCGTGGGCAAGACGCATCTTTCGTCCCTGCTGCGCGGCCACGACTGGTTTCATTTTTCCGGCGACTACCGCATCGGCACGCGTTATCTTGACGAGCCCATCCTTGATCTCATCAAGCATCAGGCGATGCAGGTGCCCTTCCTGCGCGAGCTCTTGCGCCGCGACTGGATCGATATCAAGAACAATATCAAGATCCACGATCTGGGGCCGGTACTCACCTTCGTTGGCAAACTTGGCGGGCCGGACTGGGGCGGATTGCCGCTCGACGAATTCAGCCGCCGCCAGGCGGCCTACCGCGACGCCGAGATCGCGGCGATGAAGGACGTACCGGAATTCATCCGCAAGGGCCAGGAGATCTACGGCTACCCGCATTTTGTCAACGACGTCGGCGGCAGCCTGTGCGAGCTCGACGAGCCCGGCTTGATCGAACTGCTCGCCGAACACACGCTCATCCTCTATATCCAGACCACCACGCGTGAAGAAGAAGACACGCTGATCCGGCGCGCGCAGTCCGACCCCAAGCCGCTGTATTTCCGCCCGGCCTTTCTCGCCGAGGCTTTGCCGGCGTATCTGAAGGAAAAAGGCCTCGAATACGTCGCCGAGATCGAGCCCGACGATTTTGCCCGCTGGGTGTTCCCGCGCCTGTTCCATTCGCGTCTGCCGCGCTACGAAGCGATTGCCAGACCGCACGGCTACACCGTCACCTCGCAGGAGGTGGCGCAGGTGCGCGACGAACGCGATTTCGTGGCGCTGATCGAAGCGGCCATTGCAAGAAAGGGATCAGGGATCAGGGGTCAGGCGTCAGGGGGAACGAATGCCGCTGGTCGCGTATAACGCCCTGCCCACCTTCGCGCGCCTGCGCCGCGACGGCGTCACGGTGCTGTCGCCCGAGCGCGCCGCCAACCAGGAAATCCGCGAACTGCACGTCGGCCTCCTGAACATGATGCCGGACGCGGCGATCGAGGCGACCGAGCGGCAGTTCTTCCGGCTGGTCGGCGAATCCAACCCGATCGCGCAGTTTTACCTGCACCCATTCACCCTGCCGACGCTGCCGCGTGGCGACAAGGCGCGCGCGCACATCGACGCCTACTACGAAGACTTCGGCGCGATCCGCGAGCAGGGCCTCGACGCGCTCATCATCACCGGGGCCAACGTCAGCCAGCCCAGTCTTGCCGACGAAGCCTTCTGGCAGCCGATGATCGAGGCGATCGACTGGGCCTGGGACAACGTCACCTCCACCCTGTGTTCCTGCCTCGCGACCCACGCCGTGATGCAGTTTCGCTACGGCCAGACCCGGGTGAAACAGGCGCGCAAGATATGGGGGGTGTACGAGCATCGCGTGACCGACGCGCGGCATCCGCTGGTGGCCGACATCAACACCCGCTTCGACGTGCCGCATTCGCGCTGGAACGACGTCTCGCGCGCGCAGTTCGAGGCGGCCGGGGTCAAGGTGCTGGCGGAAAGCGCCGAGGCGGGGGTGCACCTGGCGGTGAGTCCGGACGGCCTGCGCACGGTGTTCCTCCAGGGGCATCCCGAATATGACACGGTGTCGCTGCTGAAGGAATACAAGCGCGACCTGCTGCTGGCCGCCGCCGGCAAGCTGGCCTGGCCGCCGTTTCCCGTCGGCGTCTTCGACACCCATGCGCAGGCCCTGCTGGCTGAATACGCCGCTCGCCTGCGCGCCGGCGACGCGCCGGCATTCCCCGAATCCCGGCTACTACCGCGCCTCGACAACACCTGGCACGATACCGCCGAGGGCGTGGTCGGCAACTGGATCGGCTGCGTCTACCAGGTGACGCATCGCGAGCGCGGCCTGCCCTTCATGCCGGGGATCGACCCCGCCGATCCGCTCGGACTGGCCCGGTGACGGCACACGCGCGCTACGACGCCGCCAGCCGTGCACTCATCGCCAGCGGCGACTGGCAGGCCGAGGCCGCCGCCGCGCTGCCCGAACTGGCCGGCCAGCCGGTGCACGTGCTGGACGGCGCGGATCTCACCCGGCTCGACACCAACGGTGCCTGGCTGCTGCTCGCCGCCGCGCGGCCGCAGGCCAGCGACCCCATGCCGGAACTGCGCAATTTTTCACCTGCGCACCGGGCGCTACTGGAACTGGTGGCGCGGCATTGCGATGCCACCCTCCTGCAGCCCGACCCGCCGCGCGAAGGCCTGCGCATGCTCACCGGACGCGGCGCGATCGCCATGGGTAGGCATCTTGCCGGGCTGCTGGATTTCGTCGGCCATCTCACCGTGGAAAGCCTCGCGCTCATCGGCCGTCCCGGCCAGTGGCGCTGGCGCGAACTGGCGGCGCAGGTTCGGGACATCTTCGTGGGCGCGATTCCCATCGTCGTCGGCATGTTGTTCCTGCTCGGTGTGGTGTTCGCCTATCTGCTGGGCGATCAGGCCCGGCAGTACGGCGCAAACATTTTCGTGGTCGACGGCATCCTGATGGCGATCCTGCGGGAGATTTCACCGGTCATCGTCGCCATCCTCGTCGCCGGCCGCACGGGCGCGGCGATCACCGCGCAACTCGGCACCATGAAAGTCACCGAGGAAATCGACGCCATCGCCACGCTGGGACTGTCGCCGCTGGCGGTGCTGGTAATACCGCGGATGCTGGCCCTGCTGATCGCCATGCCGCTCCTGGTGTTCATCGGCGATGTGGCCGGCATACTCGGCGGCATGCTGGTGGCGCAGGAGCAGCTCGACATTTCCAGGCCCGTGTTCCTCGACCGCATGGCCGACGTGCTGCTTCTGAAAACCCTGCTCGTCGGCCTGTTCAAGGCCCCGGTATTCGCCATCTTCATTGCGCTCATCGCCTGCCGCATGGGGCTCTCGGTCACGCGCGATTCACGCAGCGTGGGGGCGAACACCACGTCCACCGTGGTGCAGAGCCTCGTCGCCATCATCATCCTCAACGCCATCTTCGCCGTGGCCTTCGTGCAGCTGAATATCTGATGACCGACACCGTTCTCGATATTCGCGACATCCACACCACCCTCGGCGGCAACAGCATCCACCGGGGCCTCGATCTCTCGGTACGGCGCGGCGAGGTGGTGGCGCTGATCGGCGGCTCGGGTACCGGCAAGTCGGTACTGCTGCGCGAAATCATCGGCCTGCTGAAACCGCAGTCCGGGCGCATCGAGCTGTTCGGCCAGTCAGTGTGGGACACCACGCCGGCACAGATGAACGCCTTGCGTCGGCGCTTCGGCGTGCTGTTCCAGGACGGCGCGCTGTTTTCCTCGCTCGACGTCGAAGACAACGTCGCCACGCCGCTGTTCGAGCACACGAGCCTGCCGCACGCCACCTGCCGGCAGCTCGCACGGCTCAAGCTCGGGCTTGCCAACCTGCCGGCCGACGTGGCGAAGAAAAAACCCAGCGAACTCTCCGGCGGCATGAGAAAGCGTGTGGCCCTGGCGCGTGCGCTCGCACTCGACCCGGAATTGTTGTTCCTCGACGAACCCACCTCCGGCCTCGATCCGATTTCCGCGCGCGCGTTCGATACATTGATCCGCCTGCTCGCCGACAGCCTCGGCCTCACCGTATTCCTCGTCACCCACGACTTGGATACACTGTTTTCCATTATCGACCGCGTCATCGTCCTGTCGAACGGCCGCGTGCTCGGCAGCGGCAGCGTGGCCGAACTCAAACAACTCGACGACCCGTGGCTTTCCGCGTATTTCGCCGCGCGTACCCCGGAGGAGACAAGCCCGCATGGAAACTGAAGGCCGTTATACCCTGGTCGGCACGCTGGTGCTGGGCGTGGTCGCGCTGATGACGCTGGCCATCATCTGGCTCGCCGGCGCGGCCGACCATATCGCCTACCAGACCTACAGCATCTATTTCAAGCAGCAGTCGCTCGACGGCCTGGCCGTGGGCAGCGCGGTGAAGATGCGCGGTATCAAGGTGGGGGTGGTCGACAGCTACCGCTTCGTGCAGCAGGACGGCGAGGAAGCGGTGAGCGTCACCGCGCGCGTCGACGAAGGCGTGCCCGTGCACCAGGGCGCGGCGGCCTACATCAAGCGCAACCTGGTCACCGGCATCGCGGCGGTGGAAATCAACAACGGCCCGGTCAGCGGCGTGCTGCTCGACGACGCGCCGCGCGGCGAACGCTACCCCGTCATCGCCGAAGGCAGTTCGGACATCGACAAGGTTGCCACCGCCGTGTCGCGGCTGGCGGAAAACGGAGCTGCCGTGCTGGAAAAGATGAACGTGCTGCTGTCCGACGACAACCAGCGCGCCATCAGCCAGACGCTGGCCAACCTCAACGAACTGTCCGGACACCTTGCCGCCAACAAGGCCAGCCTCGACGCCGCCGTGCAGGGCATCCGCGATGCCTCCGACGAATTCCGCTTTGCCGGGGCCAGTATCAGCCAGGCCGCCACGCGCGCCGAAGGCAGCATCGTCGGCGTGGGCGACAACGCCAATCTGGCGCTCAAGGAAGCCGTCGCCGCAATCGGCAAGCTGCAAAAGGACGCGACCGAAATCACCGCCCGTATCCAGCAGCTGTCCGAAACCGGCACACTGGAAATCACCAACGTCAGCCGCGACGTGCGCACCAGCGCCGACGTGCTGACCAACGCCGGCCAGCGCCTGTCGAACCCGCGTGCCATCCTGTTCGGGCCGACGGAACAGCAGCTCGGCCCCGGAGAAAGCCTGCCATGAAAGCGCTTGCCCTTGCTGCATTGGCGTTCGCCCTCGCCGGCTGCGTCAACTTCGGCGACAAGGCCGATTCCGCCGCGATGACCTACTACGTGCTGGACGACGCCACGCCCGCCCCGCCCGGTCCGGTGGCCGGCCCGGCCACGCCCACCCTGCTGGTGCTCGATACCGCCGCCAGCGGTTTCTATGACGGCGATCCGCTGGTGTTCAGCCGCGCACCCGGCACGCGCGGCCAGTATCAGTTCGCGCGCTGGACCGAACGACCCGGCAAGCGGTTCGCCGACCTGCTGCGCGCCCGCCTCGATACCCTGGGGACCTGGCGCATCGCCGGTGCCGGCGGCTACGTGCGCGGCGATCGCCTGCTCGACACCGAACTCGTCGAGTTCTATCACGACGCGTCGAGCGCGCCGGGCACCCTGCGCCTGGTGCTGCGCGCCGAGCTGGTCGACCTCGGCAGCCGCGTGCTGGTGAGCCGCCGCACCTTCGAACAGAGCGTGGCGCTGACGAGCTTCGACGCCGCCGGTGCCGCGCGCGCCGCCAATCTCGCCGTCGCGCGCGTGCTCGATGATGTCGCCGCCTGGCTGGCGACGGCGCAATAAACGCCTACACTGCGGAACACCCACAACACAAAAGTAAGGAGGCACCGCCATGAAAGCCTGTCTGCTGGCACTGACACTGGGTCTTGCCGCGTTTTCGGTGCATGCCGAAATCGCGCAGAAATTCGGCCCGCTGGAAATCCACTACAACGCCATTTCCACCGACGAGCTGCTGCCCGAGGTGGCGCGCGCGTACAAGATCGAGCGCAGCAAGACGCGTGGCCTGGTCACCCTGTCGGTGCTGAAGAAAAACGCCGTAGGCGGGCTCACCCCCATGCCGGCCAAGGTATCGATCTATGCCACCAATCCCAGCCGCCAGCTTGCCACCATCGCCATGCGCGAAGTCCGGGAAGGCACCGCCATCTATTACCTGGGCGAGTTCCGCATGGCCCTGCCCGACACGCTGAAATTCACCGCCAGCGTGGAGGTGGCCGGCGAACCCAAACGCGAGATCAGCTTCGACCAGAAGTTCTACAAGTAAATCAGCCGGAAATCAGCCGAGTGCGGTGCGGGCCAGCGTCAGCAGGCCCCACACACCAAAGCCCGCCACCGTGAGCCCAGCCGCGCGGCGCACCCACAGCTGCTG
Organism: Hydrogenophilales bacterium 16-64-46; assembly: GCA_002281775.1. Lineage (GTDB taxonomy): Bacteria > Pseudomonadota > Gammaproteobacteria > Burkholderiales > Thiobacillaceae > Thiobacillus. The sequence continues at coordinate 118,520 of NCGY01000004.1, forward strand.
CATGAAGGGCTGAATCTGCCGGGCGAACACCCCCATGCCCAGCAGGTTGGGCAGCGTGCCCAGCCCGAACGCCAGCATCAGCGCCGCGCCCGAAGTGGCGCTGCCGGCCGCCAGCGCGGAAACTAGCACCGAATACACCAGCCCGCACGGCAGCCAACCCCAGGCCATGCCGGCCAACAGCGCCTGCGGCGTGGAACGCACCGGCAGCAGTTTCTGGAACACGGGCCGGATGCGATTCCACAACGTGCCTCCGACACGCTCGAACACCAGCACCCAGCGATTGAACCCGGCCAGATACAAACCCAGCAGAATCATCACGACCTGCGCCAGCACGAACAGTGTTGCCTGAACCGGCAGAAAGTCTGCGAGCTTGAGCGATGCACCGAGCGCGCCCGCCAGCGCACCGAACAGCACGTAGGAGGTGATGCGGCCGAGGTTGTAGGCCAGATGCAGCCGAAACGGGGGAGCGCTGCCATCCGCGCGGAACGAGAACGCGGCGACGATTCCGCCGCACATACCGACGCAGTGCACGCCACCCAGCAGGCCGGCAAGCAGAGCTGTGAGCAGGGAAAGTTCGATCATATTTCACAAAGAAGACAGAGGACAGGCGTAACCCCTACCTCCTCTTGTCCTCTTGTCCTCCTGGTTCAGGATTGGAAGTGGCAAGCGCAACCCGTCCCGCCAGCCACACCAGGATCAAAACCGGCACGCCGATCATCGCCGTGCCGGTGAAGAAATTCGCCCAGCCGAAGGCGTCGACGAATTCACCCGAAAATCCGGCGATGAACTTGGGCAGGAGCAGCATCACCGAGGTGAAGAGCGCGTACTGGGTGGCGGAAAAATTCTGGTTGACCAGCCCAGAGAGATAGGCGACGAAGGCGCTTGATGCGATGCCGGCGGAGAGGTTGTCGGCCGACACCGTGAATACCAGCGCCGAGACGTCGTGGCCGCGCCCGGCGAGCCACACGAACAGCAGGTTGGTCGCGGCGGAGAGCACGGCGCCGAGGAAGAGCGTGCGCATCACCCCCATGCGCAGCACCAAGAGGCCGCCGAGACCGGCGCCTGCGATGGTCATGATCACGCCGTAGACCTTGGAGACGGTCGCGACTTCGTCCTTGGTGAACCCCATCTCCTGATAAAACGGATTGCTCATCACCCCCATCACCACGTCGGAGATGCGGTAGACCGCGATCAGCGCCAGGATCAGGAGCGCCTGCCACTTGAAGCGCTCGATGAATTCGAGGAAGGGCTGCACGAAGCTCGACGCCAGCCAGCGCGCGAAGCCCTGGTCGGCGATGCGCGTCAGCGGCGCGCGGTGCTCGGGTTCGCGGATGATCAGCGTCGTCAGCATGCCGACCCCCATCAGCGCCGCCATCGCCATGTACGCCACCTGCCAGGGGCGGAAATCGTAAGTCGCTTCCGATAGATCGACGCTCGCGGCGATCCACAGCGCACCCGCGCCGGCGGTGATCATCGCGATGCGGTAGCCCGCCTGGTAGGTCGCCGCCATCGCGCCCTGTTTCTCGATTGCCACCGCCTCGATGCGGTAGGCGTCGAGCGCGATGTCCTGCGTCGCCGAGGCAAAAGCGACTGCCAGCGCGAAAAAGACGGTATGGCTGAGATTGACCACCGGGTCGGTGTTCGCCATGCCCAGCAGCGCTGCGGCGATGCACACCTGCGATAACAGCAGCCACGCCCGCCGCCTGCCCAATGTGCGCGTGAGCAGTGGCAGCGGCAGCCGGTCGACCAGCGGCGACCACAAAAACTTGAAGCCGTACGCCAGTCCCACCCACGACAGATGGCCGATCGTCGCGCGCGCGATGCCCGCTTCCGACAGCCAGAACGACAGCGTGCCCAGCACCAGGAGCAGCGGCAACCCGGCGGAAAAGCCGAGGAACAGCATACCGACGACACGGGGATGGGCGTAGATCTTGAGGGCGGCGAGCCAGGGGTGCGATGTCATGGCGGGAGGTGAGGTGTCAGGCACGGGGCGCGGTGCGTTCGCGCAGCCAGGCGGCGAGCGTCGCTTCGTCCCAGTCGCCGGCGGCGACGGCGAGCACGGCCAGCGTCGCTTCCGCCTGGGGGGCGGTCAGCCGTTGCCCGTTCGAGTAGAGGAACAAACCCAACGCCAGGAAAGCGGCGCGCTTGTTGCTATCGACGAAGGGGTGATTCTTGGCGAGTCCCACGCAGTACGATGCCGCTAGTTCACACACATCCGGATCGCCATACGCCGCCAGATTGAGCGGGCGTGCCAACGCGGAATCGAGCAGGCCTTCGTCGCGCAGGCCCGGCAAGCCGCCGTGTTCGGCCAGGCTTTCGTCATGCAACAACAACAGCGCGCGCTTGTCGAACCACTTCGAGGCGCGAGCCATTTACTTGGCTAGTTCGTGGAAGGTGTCGCGGAAGTCGCGCATGAAAGCGCGGCCCGCCTCGATCTGTTCCTCCAGCGTCGGATCGTAGGGCGTCACCGCCACCCCGTCCGGCGTCTCGGTCACGAATACCGTATCGCCTTTTTCCAGCTTCAGCCGCGCCAGCACCTCCTTGGGCAGGATGAGGCCGACCGAATTGCCGATCTGGGTAAGTTTCAGGGCGTGCATCGCGGACTCCCGTTGGTTATAACGGTTGTTATATTAGGCCGCGTCGCGACATAAGCCAATATGCGCATACGGTGCTTGAGTGAGGCAGCACCGTAAAGCAGACATCTCAGGCTTGCCAGTCGTAATCCACAATCAGCGGCGCATGGTCGGAGAAGCGCTGGTCCTTGTAGACGAAGCCGGATTTCGCCGTGGCGGCGATCCCCGGCGTCGCGATCTGGTAGTCGATGCGCCAGCCCACGTTGTTGGCCCAGGCCTGGCCGCGGTTGCTCCACCAAGTGTAGGCCTCGCCGGTCTGTTCGGGGTAGAGGCTGCGGTAGACGTCGACCCAGCCGAGTTCGTCGAACAGCCGGGTCATCCAGGCGCGTTCCTCGGGCAGGAAGCCGGAGTTCTTCTGGTTGGACTTCCAGTTCTTGAGATCCACTTCGCGGTGGGCGATGTTCCAGTCGCCGCAGACGACGATTTCGCGGCCGCTTTTGATGAGCGCTTCGAGGTGTGGGGTGAAGGCATCCAGGAAACGGAACTTGGCTTCCTGCCGTTCCGGGCTCGAAGAACCCGAGGGCTGGTAGAGCGAGATCACCGACAGATTGCCGCGCCGCACTTCGACGGTGCGGCCTTCGGCGTCGAATTCGGTGTTACCGAGGCCGATCACAACTTCGTCCGGCGCATGGCGGGCGTAGAGGCCGACGCCGGAATAGCCTTTTTTCTCGGCGTAGTGGAAGTGGCCGGCCAGACCGTCGCAGGCGCGGAATTCGGGCCGCAGGTCGGCGTCCTGGGCTTTCAGTTCCTGCACGCAGACGAAGTCGGCCCGCTGCGCCGGCAGCCAGTCGAAGAAACCTTTGCTGGCGGCGGACCGGATGCCGTTGAGGTTGGCCGATATAATGCGCATCGCGTTTGTTTTATTAAAGAAAAGTGAAGAAATGTCCGATTACAGAGCCGATTTTGTGGAATTTGCCGTGACGTCGAAGGTGTTGTGCTTCGGCGAATTCAAGACCAAGGCGGGGCGGATGAGTCCCTACTTCTTCAACGCCGGTCTGTTCAACGACGGCGAGAAGCTGAAACGACTCGGCGAATTCTACGCGAAAGCGATTCTCGACTCGGGCATCGAATTCGACGTGCTGTTCGGGCCGGCGTACAAGGGCATTCCGCTGGCTGCGAGCATCGCGATCGCACTGGCGGGCATGGGCAGGAACGTGCCGTTTGCCTTCAACCGCAAGGAAGCCAAGGATCACGGTGAAGGCGGGACGGTGGTCGGAGCAAAGCTCGCAGGGCGGGTGCTGATCGTCGACGACGTGATCTCGGCCGGCACCTCGGTGCGCGAATCAGTGGAACTGATTCGCGCCGCCGGGGCCCAAGCGGCAGGCGTGGTGATCGCGCTGGATCGCATGGAACGCGGCACCGGCGCGCAGTCCGCCGTGCAGGAAGTGCGGGTGCAGTATGCAATTCCGGTGGTGGCGGTGGTCACCCTGGACAACCTGGTGGAGTATCTGGAGCACGATGCAAACCGACAAGCCGAACTCTCAGCCGTGGCGGCTTACCGTGCGACGTACGGCGTCTAGCCTGCTGGCGCTGGCGCTGCTGGCGGCCGGTGCGGTGCAGGCGGGGATGTACCGCTGGGTCGACAGCAACGGCCGCGTGCATTACAGCGACACCCTGCCGCCCACCTACCAGAAGAGCGGTGCGGCCGAAATGAACAAGCAGGGGCTGGTGATCAAGCGCACCCAGTCCGAAGCCGAGCGCCAGGCCGAAGCGGCGCGCCAGGCAGAACTGGCGCGCACCAAGACCGAGCAGGACAGGCAGGCCCAGCTCGACCGCGCGCTGACGCAGACCTACACCACCGAAGCCGAAATCGACCTGGCGCGCGACCGCGCGCTGGAACACCACCGGCTGGTGATCAAGAGCACGCAGATTCGGGCCGAAGCGGTGAATGCCACCCTGGCCGACCTGCGCGAGCGCATCGCCCGCATCGAGAAGAGCGGGCGCAAGGTGGGCCCGGGCCTGGTCGAGCAACTGAGCCAGGCCGAGCGCGAAAGCCTGGAACTCAGGCGCACGATGCTCAACAACGAGGAAGCGATGGTGCGCGTGCGCGAGAAATACGCGGCCGACAAGCTGCGCTTCCGCGAGCTGACAGCGAACAAGCCATGAAACCCACGCAATGAAAACGGGGCCTTACGGCCCCGTTTTCATTTTTGCCAGCGGATGGGCGCGGTGGCTGTTGCCCCGGTTTCAACCCAGCTTGGCCTTGAGCAGGTCGTTCACCTGTGCCGGGTTGGCGCGGCCCTTGGTGGCACGCATCACCTGGCCGACCAGGGCGTTGAACGCCTTGTCCTTGCCGGCGCGGAATTCCTCGACCGATTTCGGGTTGGCGGCCAGAACCTCGTCGATGATCTTTTCTAGTTCGCCGGAATCGGACATCTGCTTCAAGCCGCGCGCCTCGATGATGGCGTCGACTTCGCCGGTACCTTCCCACAGCCCTTCGAACACCTGTTTGGCGAGCTTGCCGGAGAGCGTGCCATCGTGGATGCGATTGATCAGCGCGCCGAGTTGCGCGGCGGACACCGGGCTCTGTTCGATGCCCAGATCGGCCCGGTTGAGCGCGGCGGAGAGTTCACCCATCACCCAGTTGGCGGCGAGCTTGCCCTGCCCACAGGCCTGCGCGGCGGCCTCGAAGTAATCGGCGAGCGCGCGCGAGCCCGTCAGCACTGCCGCGTCGTATGCCGACACGCCATACGCTTCGACGAAGCGCGCCTGCATCGCGGCGGGCAGTTCGGGCAGTTCATCTTGAACACGGGCGATCCAGGCGTCGTCGAGCTTCACCGGCAACAGGTCGGGGTCGGGGAAGTAGCGGTAGTCGTGCGCGTCTTCCTTGCTGCGCATCATCCGCGTCTCGCCGCTGTCGGGGTCGAACAGCACCGTCGCCTGTTCGATGCGGCCGCCGTCTTCCAGCGTCTCGATCTGCCAGCGCACCTCGTAGTCGATCGCCTGCTGCAGGAACTTGAACGAGTTGAGGTTCTTGATCTCGCGGCGGGTGCCGAATTCGGCCTGCCCGACGGGACGCACCGAGACGTTGGCGTCGACGCGGAACGAGCCTTCCATCATGTTGCCGTCGCAGATGCCGATCCAGGTCACCAGGGTGTGCAGGGCCTTCGCATACGCTACGGCCTCGGCGGAGGAACGCATGTCGGGCTCGGAGACGATTTCCAGCAGCGGCGTGCCGGCGCGGTTCAGGTCGATGCCGGTCATGCCGTGGAAGTCCTCGTGCAGCGACTTGCCGGCGTCTTCCTCCATGTGCGCGCGGGTCAGGCGGACGGTCTTTTCCTCACCGTCCACGACGATCTTCAGCGCGCCGCCTTCGACGATGGGTTGGGCCAGCTGACTGATCTGGTAACCCTTGGGAAGGTCCGGATAGAAGTAATTCTTGCGATCGAAAATGTTCACACGGTTGAGTGTTGCACCAATGGCGAGGCCGAACTTGATCGCGCATTCCACCGCGCCCTTGTTCAGCACCGGCAGCACGCCGGGCAGAGCGATGTCGACGGCGCTGGCCTGGGTGTTGGGCGCGGCCCCGAAGGCGGTGCTGCTACCGGAGAAGATTTTGGAACGGGTGGCGAGCTGGGTGTGGACTTCCAGCCCGATGACGGTTTCCCATTTCATGGCAGGAGACCCTCCGGACGGCGGATGTGCCAGTCGGTGGCGCGCTGGTACTGATGCGCGACGTTCAACATCTTCGCCTCGGAAAAATAATTCCCGACGAGCTGCAGGCCGATGGGGAGACTGGCTGAATCGAAGCCGCACGGCAGGCTCATGCCGGGCAGCCCGGCAAGGTTGGCGGGAATGGTGTAGAGGTCGTTCAGGTACATTTCCACCGGGTCGTCGGATTTTTCACCCAGTTTGAACGCGGTGCCCGGGGCGGTGGGGCCGAGGATCACATCGCAGACCTTGAAGGCCTCGGCAAAGTCGTCCGCGATCAGACGGCGGATTTTTTGCGCCTGGAGATAGTAGGCGTCGTAATAGCCGTGGCTCAGCACGTAGGCCCCGATGAGGATGCGGCGCTTGACCTCCGCGCCAAAGCCCTGTGCGCGCGTCTTGGCATACATGTCGTTCAGGTCGGTGTACTCGGGCGCGCGGTAGCCGTAGCGCACGCCGTCGAAGCGCGACAGGTTGGACGAGGCTTCGGCCGGCGCGAGCACGTAATAGACCGGGATCGCTAGTCCGGCGTTGGCGAGCGAGACCTCGACGGTGGTTGCGCCGAGCTTTTTCAGCTCGCTGACCGCCGCTTCCACGGCTCGGGCAACGTCGTTGTTCAGGCCTTCGGCGAAGAATTCCTTCGGCAGGCCCACGCGCAATCCACTCAGGGGCTGGTCGAGATCGCGCGCGTAGTCTTCCTTGTCGCGTTCCAGACTGGTGGAGTCGTTCGGGTCAAAGCCCGTCATCACGTTCAGCAGCAGGGCGCAGTCCTCGGCGGATTTCGCCATCGGCCCCGCCTGATCCAGGCTGGAGGCAAACGCGATCATGCCGTAGCGCGACACCAGGCCATAAGTGGGCTTCAAGCCGGTGATGCCGGCAAAGGCCGCTGGCTGGCGGATCGAGCCGCCGGTGTCGGTGCCGGTGGCGGCAGGGGCCATGCGCGCGGCGATGCAGGCTGCTGCGCCACCGGAAGAGCCGCCGGGTACGCGGGCAGTGTCCCAGGGGTTTTTCACCGGGCCGAAGTAGGAGGTTTCGTTCGACGAGCCCATAGCAAACTCGTCCATATTGGTTTTGCCAAGCGAGGGCATCCCGGCCGCCTTGAAACGCTGGATGACGTGGGCGTCGTAGGGAGCAACGAAGTTGGACAGCATTTTCGAGCCGCAGGTGGTCAACCAGCCGTCGGTGCAGAAAATGTCCTTGTGCGCGATGGGTACGCCGGTGAGAGGGGCGGCGCGGCCCGATGCGATCAGCGCATCGGCGGCGGCGGCCTCGGCGAGGCTCTTGTCGGCATCGACCGTGACAAAGGCGTTGATCGAGGGATTCAGCGCGTTGATACGGTCGAGGAAATGCTGCGTCAGTTCGCGGCTGGACACGGATTTGCCGGCCAGTTGCGCGGCCAGTGCGGCGAGGGAGGCGTCGGTGAAACTCATTCGATGACCCGGGGCACGAGATAGAGACCGTCTTCCACGGCGGGGGCGACAGCCTGGAAGGCGGCGCGGCGGTCGGTTTCGCTGACGACGTCGTCGCGCAGGCGCTGGCTAAGCTCCTGCGCGTGTGCCATCGGCGCGACGCCGGTCGTGTCCACCGCCTGCATGGCGGCGATGAGGCCGAAAATGGTATTGAGCTGGCCTTGCGTGGCGGCGGCCTGCGCGTCGTCGATTTCGATGCGCGCCAGCCGCGCGATGCGCTTGACGTCGTCCTGGGAAAGGGACATGGATGCACCCGGTGGCTTACGAATCACAAGCCCGTTAGGGTATCATGGCCCCCTTGTTTTTTCCGCTCTTTCGCCCGTCTGCGCGGGCGTTGCCGCCACCATGTTCAAGTTCCTCACCAGCTATTTCTCGACCGATCTCGCCATCGACCTGGGCACCGCCAATACCCTGATCTATGTGCGCGATCGCGGCATCGTGCTGGACGAACCCTCGGTGGTATCGATCCGTACCGACTCGGTCGGCGGCAAGCGCACGGTGCAGGCGGTTGGGGCCGAGGCGAAGATGATGCTGGGGCGCACGCCGGGCAACCTGCAGGCGATCCGGCCGATGAAGGACGGCGTGATCGCCGACTTCACCGTGACCGAGCAGATGCTCAAGTATTTCATCAAGAAGGTCCACGATACGCGGATGCTGCGCCCCAGCCCCAGAATCATCATCTGCGTGCCCTGCGGCTCGACCCAGGTGGAACGGCGTGCGATCCGCGAGTCGGCGATCGGTGCCGGCGCGCGCCAGGTGTATCTGATCGAGGAACCGATGGCAGCCGCCATCGGTGCCGGCCTGCCGGTGGCGGAAGCGACCGGTTCGATGGTCGTCGACATCGGCGGCGGCACCACCGAAGTCGGCGTGGTGTCGCTCGGCGGCGTGGTCTACGCCAACTCGGTGCGCGTCGGCGGCGATCGCATGGATGAGGCGATCATCAACTACATCCGCCGCAACTACGGCATGCTGATCGGCGAAGCCACGGCCGAGCAGATCAAGAAGCAGATGGGATCGGCCTTCCCCGGAGCCGAAGTGCGCGAGATGGAGGTCAAGGGCCGCAGTCTCGCCGAAGGCGTGCCACGCAGCTTCAACGTGTCGTCGAACGAAATCCTCGAAGCGCTGACGGAACCGCTCAACGCGATTGTCAGTGCGGTGAAGCAGGCACTGGAACAGACTCCGCCGGAACTCGGCGCGGACATCGCCGAAAAGGGCATGGTGCTCACCGGCGGCGGTGCGCTCCTGCGTGACCTCGACCGCCTGCTGATGGAAGAGACCGGCCTGCCGGTGATCGTCGCCGACGATCCGCTGACCTGCGTGGTGCGCGGCTCGGGTCGCGCGCTGGAAGAAATGGACAAGCTCGCCACGGTGTTCACCAACGAGTGAACCCGCGCCTGATCCGGTCCTGAGCGCGCCATGGCTGTTCCGGGTCAACTCACCTTCGCCCGCCGGCTGGGGCCGGCGACACGCCTCGCGATCTGGCTCGTCATCGGCGTTGCCTGCGTCGTGCTCGACGTCCGCTACCGGGCGATGGAAGGGCTGCGCAGCGGCCTGTCCCTGACGCTGCATCCCGTGCGCGTCGCCCTGCGCGCGCCGGGCGACGTGGCGAGCGAAATCGCCGGCTTCTTCACCCGCCACCGTTTGCTGCAACAGGAGCGCGACGCCCTCGCCGCTGAGCGCAGCCGGCTCGCTCTGACCGCCAACACCGCCCGTGACCTGCAACGGGAAAACGACGAACTGCGCGCCCTGCTGGCGATGCGCACCCGTCCCGGGCAGCAACTGGTGCGCGCGGCGCTGCTGTACCAGGGACACGACTGGTTCGGGCAGAAGATCGTGCTCGACCGCGGCGCGAGCGACGGCCTGCGCAACGGCCTGCCGGTGGTCGACGCGAGCGGCCTGCTGGGACAGGTGAGCCGGGTGTATCCGGGGTCGAGCGAGGTCAACCTGGTGACGAGTCCAGGCCAGCTCACGCCGGTGATGATCGAGCGTACCGGTCAGCGCGGCCTGGTCGCCGGGCTCGGGCAGGGCCGGCTGGAATTGCGCTACATGCCGTCGCAGACCGATGTGCGGGTGGGCGACCGGCTGGTCACCTCGGGGATCGATCGCGTCTATCCGGCAGCGGTGCCGGTGGCGCGCGTGACGCGCATCGGGCGGCCGCAGGCCGGTCCCTATCTGCGCATCGAGGGCCGGCCGCTGGCTGGCCTGGAGCGCAGCCGTGCGGTCCTGATTCTGGTTGCCCAGCCTGTGACGGTGCAACCATGAGCATGCCGCGCGAAACCGGCAGCTGGGGCCGGGTGCTGGGCACGCTGGCACTTGCGGTGGGGCTCACGCAGTTGCCCTGGTCGGGGTGGGCGCTCATCGTGCGGCCGGACTTCCTGCTGGTGACCGTGCTGTTCTGGGTGTTGCACCGGCCCGAGCGTATCGGCTTCGGTGCCGCGTTCACGCTCGGACTGCTGGCGGATTTCCAGGACGGTGCCGTGTTCGGCCAGCACGCCATCGCCTACGTGCTGGCGGTCTACGCCGTGCTCTACCTACGTTTGCGGCTGCTGCAATTCGATCCGCTGCGGCAGGCGGCGCAGATGTTCCCGATCCTGCTCGCGGCCCAGCTGACGGTGCTGCTGGTGGGCTGGCTGGCGGTCCGGCCGCCGGTCGGCCTGGCGATCCTGCTGCCTGTGCTGAGCAGCACCGTGCTGTGGCTCCTGATCGCGCTGTGGCAGCGTGCCTGGCACGGCAAGGGGATGCGGGGGGCGGAATGAACTTCGCCGCGCTGAAGGACCTGGATCGCGAGCTGGCGCGTTTCCGACGCCGCATCCGGATCGGGGCGGTGTTTGTCGGGCTGCTCGCGCTGCTGCTGCTGGCGCGTGCCTACTATCTCCAGATCGTGCGCCACGACCATTACGTGGAGCGCGCCGAGAGCAACCGCATCTCGCTGGTGCCCACCGCGCCCAACCGGGGGCTGATCTATGACCGGCACGGCCGCATCCTGGCGGAGAACTATTCCGCCTACACACTGGAAGTCACGCGCGAACGTACCCATGATCTGGAGGCCACGCTGGCCGAAGTGGGCAAGCTCATCGAGATCACGCCGGGGCAGTTGCGGCGCTTTCGCCGACTGCTCGCCGAATCGCACGAATTCGAGACTGTGCCCCTGAAAAGCAAGCTCACCGACGAGGAGGTGGCGGTGCTGGCAGCCAACCGTTACCGCCTGCCAGGCATCGAGGTGAAGGCGCGACTGTTCCGCAACTATCAGGCTGGGCCGGGCATGGCGCACGTGGTGGGCTACATCGGCCGCATCAACGACCGCGACCTGAAAAACCTGCGCGAGTCTGGCCGGGACAGTAACTACAAGGGCAGCGTCCACATCGGCAAGACCGGGCTCGAGCAGAGCTACGAAACCCTGCTGCACGGCCGCACCGGTTTCGACCAGATGGAAACCGACGCCTCCGGGCGCGCGGTGCGGATGCTGTCGCGGGTGTCGCCGGTGCCGGGCAAGGACTTGCGCCTGCATCTCGACCGGGAATTGCAGGCGGTGGCGGAACACGCTTTCGGCGACTATCTGGGCGGGCTGGTGGCGCTCGACCCGGATACCGGCGGCGTGCTCGCGCTGGTGTCCAGACCGGGCTTTGATCCCAATCTCTTCATCGACGGTATCGACCCGGAAACCTGGAAGTCGCTGAACGAGTCGCCCGATCGTCCCATGGTCAACCGCGCGCTGCGCGGCATCTACCCGCCGGGGTCAACGATCAAGCCGCTGATGGCGCTGGCGGGGCTGGAGCTGGGCTTGCGCAAACCGGCGGATGCGTTTCTCGACCCCGGCTATTACAGCCTGCCCAACAGCCGCCACCGCTTCCGCGACTGGAAACCGCAGGGCCACGGCGTGGTCGACCTGCGCCGCTCGATCTCGCAGTCCTGCGACGTGTATTACTACCGGCTGGCGGTGGACATGGGCATCGACCGCATGCACGACTACCTGGCGAAATTCGGCCTGGGCGAAAAGACCGGGATCGATCTCGACAACGAGTCGAGCGGTTTGCTGCCGTCGCGCGAATGGAAGCAGCGCCGCTGGAAGAAAACCTGGTACCCCGGCGAGACGGTGATCGCCGGCATCGGCCAGGGCTACCACCTCACCACGCCTGTCCAGCTGGCGGTGATGACCGCGATGCTCGCCAACGGCGGGCGGCGCATCGAACCGCGTCTGGTGGCCGCCGTGCGCGACCCGGTCACGCATTTCTGGCAGCCGCTGGCCCCCGCGCTGCGCGGACAGATTGCCATCGACCCGGCGAATCTGGCCGTGGTGCGCGAGGGTATGCTGGACGTGACGCGGCCGGGCGGGACAGCTTCTGCCTCGGCGGCGGGCGCGCCCTATACCATCGCCGGCAAGACCGGCACCGCGCAGGTGGTCGGCATCAAGCAGGGCGCGCGCTACGACGCCAGCAAACTGGCACGCCAGCATCGCGACCACGCGCTCTTCATTGCCTACGCGCCGGCCGACAAGCCGACCATTGCCATCGCGGTGATGGTGGAAAACGGCGGCTCGGGCAGCGGCACCGCCGCGCCCATCGCGCGGGCGGTGTTCGATTACTACCTCACCGGCAAGCGGCCCGGTGACATGAAACCGGAGGCGACGGATGGCACGGACTGACGGCTGGCTGATGCGCAGGCTGCGCCATCTCGATCCCATCCTGCTGCTCCTGGTGTTGGCACTGCTCGGCATCAGCCTGGCGGTGGTGACCAGTGCTTCGGGGCAGAGCCCGGCTCGCATCACCGGGCATCTCGTCAACATGGGCATTGCCCTTACCCTGATGGTGGCCGTGGCCAATGTGCCGCCCCACCTCCTGTCCAAGATTGGCCCGCCTTTGTATGCGACGGGCGTGGTGCTGCTTGTCGGCGTGGCGCTGTTCGGCGAGATCCGCAACGGCTCGCGACGTTGGCTCGATTTCGGCGTGATGGCCTTCCAGCCGTCCGAACTGCTGAAACTCGCGTTGCCACTGATGCTGGCGTGGTATTTCCAGCGCAACGAGGCCGTGCTGCGGGCGAAGCATTTTCTCGTTGCGGGAGCGTTGCTGCTCGTACCCTTCGCGCTGATCCTGCGTCAGCCTGATCTGGGCACGGCGCTGATGATCGGCGCGTCGGGCTTCTATCTGCTGTTCTTTGCCGGCCTGCCGTGGAAGGTGATCCTCGGCGGTGGCGCGCTCGCGGCGGCGAGCCTGCCGGTGGTATGGCATTTCCTGCACGATTACCAGCAACGGCGGGTGCTGACCCTGCTCGATCCGACCGCCGACCCGCTCGGCGACGGCTACCACATCATCCAGTCGACCATCGCCATCGGTTCGGGCGGGTTGTTCGGCAAGGGCTGGATGGCGGGCACGCAGAACCAGCTCGATTTCATTCCCGAGCGCACTACCGATTTCGTCTTTGCCGTGTTCGGCGAGGAATTCGGCTACGTCGGTGCGATCCTGCTGGTGGCTCTGTACCTGGCCGTGATCGCGCGTGGGCTGGTCATCGCCGGGCGCGCGCCGACGCAATTCGGCCGGCTGATGGCGGCCACCCTGTCGCTGAACCTTTTCACCTATGTCTTCGTCAACATGGGCATGGTGTCGGGCATCCTGCCGGTGGTGGGTGTGCCGTTGCCGCTGATGAGCTACGGCGGCACCTCGCTGGTGACCCTGCTCCTGGGCATGGGCATTCTCATGAGCGTGGCAACACACCGCCAACTCAACAAGACCTGAGCGGTAAAATCCCTGCATGAAAGTTTTCCTGACCGCTGCGCTTTGCGCACTGATCCTGGCCGGATGCGGCGTCAACCCACCCGTATCCGGGCCGGCTGCCAAGGCCGGGCCGCCCGCCGCCACGGCGAAGTCGGGCGGCTATTACCTCGACGATGGCCCGCCCGCCCACCCGCCGGCAGACCTCGACGCCGTGCCGGACGCGGTGCCGCGTGCCGAGCCACTGCACCGCTTTGCCAACCGTACCTACGTGGCGCTGGGCAATACCTATACACCGCAGACCGAGCGGCGGGCACACAGCGAAGAGGGCCTGGCGTCGTGGTACGGGCGGCGCTTCCACGGCAAGAAGACCGCGTCGGGCGAGTTGTACGACATGTACGCCATGACCGCAGCACACCCCACTCTGCCGATTCCCAGCTATGCGCGCGTGACCGCGCTGGGTTCCGGCAAATCGGTGGTGGTGCGCATCAACGACCGCGGACCCTTCCACAGCAAGCGCATCATCGACCTGTCCTACACCGCCGCGCACAAGCTTGGCTACGTCGGGGCCGGCAGCGCCCGGGTACGGGTGGAAAGCCTCGACCCCGCCGCTTACGACACCCAGGGCGAGGCGCTGGCAGGCGGCCTGTATCTGCAACTGGGTGCGTTTTCCCGTGAGAAAAACGCGCGTGCTCTGCGCGATCGTGTGCGCAATGCACTGGAACTGACGGACGAACAGACCCGCCTGGTGCTCACCGGCGCACTGCACCGGGTCCAGATCGGTCCCTATCCCGACGACGAGGCCGCCCGGATCGACCGGGCGCGGGTACGCGAGCATCTCGATCTGAATGCCGTGCTGGTCAGACGCGACTGAACGCTTTGAGGAACTTCATGAAAGCATTTTGGCTGGGGCTCGTGCTCCTGATTTCGCTGCCGGCTGCGGCAGCCGACGCGCCGGCGGGTGTGCAGTCGCGCGCCTGGGTGGTGATCGACACGGTCAGCGGGCGCGAACTGGCCGGCCGCCAGGCCGACCTGCCGCTCGCGCCCGCCTCGCTCACACAGCTGATGACGGCCTATGTGCTGCTCGGCGACCTGAAGAAGAACAAGCTCTCTCTCGCCGAGACGGTGACAGTGCCGGAAATTGCCACCCAGGCCGACGGCGCGCGTATCTTCCTCAAGGCGGGCGACCCGGCGAGCGTCGATACCCTGATCCAGGCCATGCTCGTGCATTCGGCCACCGACGCTGTGCTCACGCTGGTGCAGGCGGTGGACGGCAGCGAAGCGAAATTCGTCGCGCGCATGAATGCCGAAGCCAAACGCCTGGGCATGGTGCGCACCCGCTTCATGAACGCCACTGGCCTCACCGAACCGGGACACGAATCGAGCGCGCGTGACCTGGCGATCCTGTCGCGCGCGCTGATTCGTGATTTTCCTGATCGCCTGGGCTGGTTCGCGCAGAAGGAAGTGGCCTACAACGGACTCACGCATTACAACGCCAATCGCCTGCTGTGGCGCGACAGCACCGTCGATGGCCTGAAGGTGGGGCGCACGGTGCAGGCGGGCTATTGCATGGCGGCGTCGGCGCGGCGCGGCGCGCAAGGCCGCATCGCCATCGTGCTGGGCGCGCGCAGCGATGCCCAGCGCACGCAGGATGCGTTGAAGCTGCTCAATTTCGCCTTCGAGAATTTCGACAGCGCCTTGCTCTATCGCGCCGGCAAGGCGGTCAAGACGATCGAGGTCTACCGTGGTGCGCGTGCTTCGGTGAATCTGGGTTTCCAGCAGGATTTCCATCTGCTGGCGCCGCGTGGCGCACTGTCCCGGATCCAGGCCCAGGTCATCACCCAGCAGCCGGTGGTTGCACCGATCCGGCGCGGGCAACGCCTCGGTACCCTGCGCCTCACGCTCGACGGTGAAGCTCTCGGTGACTATCCGCTGGTGGCGCTGCACGAGGTGGCGGTGGCCGGCATTTTCGGGCGCGGCTGGGATTCGATCCGGTTGATGTTCCAATGAACGAGGTCTGGCTCAACGGCCAGTTTGTGCCAGCCGACGCAGCGCGCGTGTCGGTGTTCGATCGGGGCTTCCTGCTGGGCGACGGCGTCTACGAAATCGTGCCGGTGTACTCGCGCAACCCCTTCCGCCTCGACGAACATCTGGCGCGCCTGCAACACAGCCTCGACGGCATCCGTCTCGCCAATCCGCATGGGCTCGATGTCTGGCGGCGCGCGTTGCTGGAACTGGCGGCGCGCCAGGATTTCGCCGATCAGTCGCTGCTGATCCAGGTCACACGCGGCGTGCCGCTGCCCGGCCAGCCCTTGCGTGATCACGCTTTTCCCCGGGGGGGTGCGCCAACCGTGCTGGCCTTCGCGCAGCCGCTGGTGCCACCGACCGACGCGCAGAAGGCCACTGGCGTGTGCGCGATCACCGCACCGGATCCGCGCTGGCAGCGCTGCGATCTCAAGGTGATTTCCCTCATGGCCAATGTGCTCATGCGGCAGCAGGCGGTGGCGGTGGAGTGCGCCGAAACCGTGTTCCTCCGTGACGGCCTGCTCACCGAGGGCGCGGCAAGCAACATTTTCGTGGTGCGGGAAGGCTCGCTGTGCACGCCCGCGCCGTCCACCCACATGCTCACCGGCATCACCTACGATGTGGTGCTGGAACTGGCGGCGCGTCATGGCATTCCGGCGCGTGTGAGCGAGGTGACGGAGGCTGAGCTGCGCAGCGCAGACGAAGTCTGGATGACCTCGTCGACCAAGGAGATCATGCCCGTCGTCATGCTCGACGATGTGCCCGTCGGCAGCGGAGAGCCGGGGCCGGTGGCACGCCAGATGGATGCGTTGTACCAGCAATTCAAACAGGACGTGATGCGAGGATGATCCCAGGATGATTAGCGAGGCCCGGACATGAGCGAACAGGACACCCTGCTGGTGTTTCCCACCGATTTCCCGATCAAGATCATGGGCGAGCGGCGGGATGACTTTGCCCACACCATGGTCGAGCTGGTGCGCCGCCATGCCCCCGACTTCCAGCCCGAAACCGTGGAAATGCGCGCCTCGTCGAGCGGCAATTACCTGTCCGTCACCTGCGTCGTGCGCGCCACGTCCAAGGCCCAGCTCGACGCGCTGTATCGCGAGATCACCGCGCACCCCTGGGTGAAGATGGCGCTCTAGTGGTGGGCGAGCAGCAAGCAGTGAGCGGGGGGCTGATCGTGCGGCACCTGGGCCGCGTCGCGTACGAACCGACCTGGCGGGCGATGCAGGCC
Organism: Hydrogenophilales bacterium 16-64-46; assembly: GCA_002281775.1. Taxonomy (GTDB): domain Bacteria; phylum Pseudomonadota; class Gammaproteobacteria; order Burkholderiales; family Thiobacillaceae; genus Thiobacillus. Next base: position 135,234 of record NCGY01000004.1, read on the forward strand.
TTCACCGCGCAGCGCGCAGCCGACACGCCGGACGAGCTCTGGCTGCTGGAGCATCCGCCGGTCTACACCCAGGGCCAGGCCGGCAAACCCGAGCACCTGATCGCCACGACCGACATTCCCGTGGTGCCCATCGACCGGGGCGGGCAGATCACCTATCACGGCCCGGGGCAGCTGGTGGCCTACCTGCTGGTTGACCTGCGGCGGCGTGGCTACGGCGTTCGCGAGCTGGTCACCCGCATGGAACAGGCGGTGATTGACCTGCTGGCCGCAGAAGGCGTGGCCGCAGAACGGCAGGGGGGCGCGCCGGGCGTGTACGTGGCGGGCGCGAAAATCGCCGCGCTTGGCCTGCGGGTCAGGCAGGGCTGCACGTATCATGGTCTGGCGCTTAACGTGGACATGGACCTTGCGCCCTTCGCTACCATCAACCCCTGCGGCTACGCTGGCCTGGCCGTGACGCAGTGTCGCGACCTCGGCGTGGCCCTGTCGATGCCGCAGGCGGAGCGGGCGCTCACCTATGCCTTGCAGGCCGTTCTATAGTTGACTGATTTACTCGGATATTAGTATCCTTGCCGCTTCCATAGGAGTTATTGATGAGCACCGACACCCTGCCGTCCGATCCCAAGCTGCTGATGCGCTCGATCATCCAGCGCATCGCCACCGGGCCCGACCTGTCCAAGGACATCAGCCGCACCGAAGCGCACCTGGGCACCAAGGCCATCATCGAAAACGTCATCGACCCCGTGCAAGTAGGCATTTACTTCATCGCCCTGCGCATGAAGCGGGAAACGATGGACGAGAACCGGGGCGTGCTCGACGCCGTGCTCGAAACCACCCGCCGCGTCACTGCCGAGGTGGACGAGGTGGTCGACATCGGCGATCCCTACGACGGCTACAACCGCTGCCTGCCCGCGGCCCCGTTCCTCGGCCCTGTGCTGGCCGAGCTCGGCGTACACGTCGTGTCGCACGGGCTGGACAAGGTCGGTCCAAAATACGGCGTGACCGTGCGGCACGTGCTCGAAGCCGCCGGCGTGCCGGTGAATCTCGGCCCCGAGGAAGCGGCGGCGCGGCTGGCCGATCCCGCGCTGGGTTGGAGCTACATCGACCAGGCGCAATCCAACCCCGGCATGCACAACCTGATTCCGCTGCGCACGCAGATGATCAAGCGTCAGGTGCTCACCACGGTTGAGGTCCTGTCCAAACCGATCCAGGGCCGGAAGAAAACCCATTTCATCACCGGCTACGTCCACAAGCCGTATCCGCCGGTGTACGCGGAACTCGCGCGCGTCGCCGGGTTCGACACCGCCTGCATCGTGCGCGGCGTGGAAGGCGGCGTGATCCCGTCGCTGCGCCAGGAAGGCAAGTATTTCCACTATCACGATCTGGGTGAGGAAATCGAGGCCAAGATCGATCCCGTCGCGCTCGGCATCGAGCAGCCGGTGCGCGCCGTACCCCTGCCGGGTTCGGTCGCCGCCGCGCCGGGCGAGGACGAAATCGTTGCCGCCATCGACATTGCCGCCACCGCGCGGGCGGCGGCGGAAGCCGGCATTCTCGCGCTCCGGGGCGAAAAGGGCGCAACCTACGATTCGCTGGTGCTGGCAGGCTCGATCATTCTTCACCATGTCGGCAAGGCCGCGTCGATCAGTGATGCCGCGAGCCAGATCCGCGCGGTGCTCGATTCCGGCAAAGCCGCGCGTCGGGTGCAGTGATGGGTGAATACGTCGCCATTGCCGCTGCCGACGAACTCAAGCCGGCGCAGATGAAACGCGTCGTCGTCGACGGCAAAAAACTGCTGCTGTGCAACTCGGCCGGCACGCATTATGTCGTCGACGAGATGTGCAGCCACGAGGATTACTCGCTGTATCTCGGCTGCATCAAGGACGGCAAGATCAAGTGCTCGCTGCACGGCAGCTACTTCGATCTCACCACTGGAAAACCCACCTGCGACCCTGCCGACGAACCCATCCGGACCTATCCGGTGAAGGTGGCGGACGGGCAGGTATGGGTGAGGGTCTAGGGGTCAGGAGTCTGGAGTCAGGCGGGTTTGTTGTTTTGCCACGCCCTCAACGCATAGCGTGCGCGCTGCGCAGACGCTAATCCTGATCTTTCAGTACCGCCCGAATCGCCGCGACCAGTTCGGGATGGTCGAACTCCCGGCCGCCGATTGCGCTGGAGACGATGCGTCCCCCCCTGTCGACCAGATAGGTGGTGGGCAGGCCTGCTACCTGCCATTCGCGCATGGTGCGGCTGCGCGTGTCGAGCAGGATGGGGAAAGTCAGCTGCGTATCGAGCTGACTGGTAAACGCCTGGATCGTGTCCGCGTCTTCTCCCACGTCCACCGCCAGCACTTCGAAGGCCTCGCCTGCGAGCGCTTGCTTTAACCGCTGCATCGACGGCATTTCACGGCGGCACGGCGGACACCAGGTCGCCCAGAAATTCACCAGCACGACCTTGCCCTTCAGTTGGGCCAGGTCATGAAGTGTGCCGTCGGTGTCATTCAGTTTCAGCACCGGTGCGGGTTTTGCAGCCTGGGCGGTGAGGCTGTGCGCGAGCGGCGGCAGGTCGGCCGCCGCGACCGGGTCTGCGAGCAGCAGGCCCAAACCGAGGAGGCCGGCCGCGAGGGAATCACGAAGCATCAGGGGCACATTGCACGTCATGGAGGGTTCCTGAAAATGTTTTGCCAACCGTATGCCAGACAAACAGCAGGTCGAAGCGTTCGCCCCGCCCGATGCGATAACTCGTCATGCCCTGGTTCCAGTCGCCCGGTGCAAAAATCTGCGTGGCGGGAAACTGTGCCCAGTTGAAGGCAATGCGTGCAGCCTCGTTCACCCCGAGTTTCATCCAGAGCATGTCCCAATCAGCTTTGCTGCGTATGGATTCACGCTTACCCTGTTGCAGATAGCGCCAGTCGGCCAGACGGTGCTCAATAGGGGTGGTGCCGATATTACGCACCACAGTCATGAAGACACATTCGCCCGCATAGCGTTCTGCAGCCTCGGCAGAAAAGCCGCGTGCCTGGTAAAACGCGCGAGCCTGGTCGGGGCTGATCTGCGTCAGGCGCACCTGCACACCGCGGACCTCGGCCTGCCAGGTGGCCAGCCCGGTTTCGGGGTCGAGGGTGGGCGCGCCGGCACAGGCGGCAAGCGGCCATGCCAGCAGCAGGGACAGCGTCAGACGACGCATAGGCTAGAATCCGGATTCACACGCAGGCGAGCATTATGGCAGACCCCATCCAGCACAAAGGCGCGGCAAAAACCGCGCGCATCCCCATCAAGATCGTGCCGCAGGAGCGGCTGCGACTGCCGCCGTGGATCCGCGCCAAGTCGCCCAATCTGCCCAATGTGCAGCGGTTGAAAGGGATTTTGCGCGAGAAGAAACTGCACACCGTGTGCGAGGAAGCTTCGTGCCCTAATCTGGGCGAGTGCTTTGGCCACGGCACCGCCACCTTCATGATTCTGGGCGACCTGTGCACCCGGCGCTGCCCGTTCTGCGACGTGGGCCACGGCACGCCGCTACCGCCGGACGCGGACGAACCCGCGCATCTGGCCGAGACCATCGCGGCGATGGGCTTGCAGTACGTGGTCATCACCAGCGTGGATCGCGACGACCTGCGTGACGGCGGTGCGCAACATTTCATCGACTGTATCCGGGCGGTGCGGGCCGCCTCGCCGCAAACGCGCATCGAGATCCTCACGCCGGATTTCCGCGGACGTCACGACCGGGCGCTGGAAATCCTCAACGCCGCGCCGCCGGACGTGATGAACCACAATCTCGAAACCGTGCCGCGCCTGTACAAGGCTGCTCGCCCGGGGGCGGATTACGCGCATTCATTGAAGCTGCTCAAGGATTTCAAGGCGCAGCACCCGGACGTGCCGACCAAATCCGGCCTGATGCTGGGGCTGGGCGAGGAAGACGACGAGATTCTGGATGTGATGCGCGACCTGCGTGCGCACGATGTCGACATGCTCACGCTTGGCCAGTATCTGCAGCCGTCGAAGCATCACCTGCCGGTTTTGCGCTTTGTCACGCCCGAGCGCTTTACCCAGTTCGAGCAGGAAGCGCTGGCGATGGGATTTTCCAAGGCAGCCTGCGGGCCGATGGTGCGCTCCAGTTACCACGCCGACCAGCAGGCGGCGGGGATGTGATGCATGGGGATACCGCACAAAAAACCCGGCCTGAGCCGGGTTTTTTGTCTGGACACAGACGTCGTCAGGCAGAACGACGACGGCGGGCAGCCAGCATCACACCGAACAGGCCCAGACCCATCATGGCGTAGGTCGAGGGCTCGGGCACGGCGGCCGTGATCACGCGCAGGAAATCCCCCGGCTTGTTGGCCCCGGCACGGAAGGTGAGGGTGTTGCCGCTGACGCTGAACATGTCGAAGGGCGATTCGAATCCCAGATAGAAAGGCGGATTGTCAAGGTAGGTGATCGTGGGCAGACCCAGCAGGGCGTCGGTGGCGGACAGGCTGTCGGTGACCCAGATCACGCCGAGAATTTCGCTGTCAAACGTGACCGTTGCTTCAATCGCACTGCGCTCTTCGGGGTCGAAGCCGATCATGTGGCTGTTGATCAGCGTATCGCCGTCGAGCGCGCCGGTGATGGTGTCGACCGAAGCCAGCAGACTACCGAGGCTGACGCCGGTGGCTTCGTTCCAGCCGAAGGCCAGGGTGGATTCGAAGCCGGGGTTGACGGCAGGTTCGCTGCCCGAGATGTCGACGAAGTTGGTTCCACCGACGATGTCTGCCTGCGCGGCCGGGAGACAGGCAGCGAGGGCGATCGAGACGGCAATCTGTTTGAGGCGCATGTTGATGACTCCTGGGCGACGGTAAATGGGGGTGAGCTGACGTTTCAGATCGGAGATGCGGACAATGAGGCTGTGTGCGTCAGTGAATTAAAAGCATAAGCCATGCCAGATGGATTTTTCGAAAAAAACCAATTTGTATCAAATGCTTGGTGGTGTGACAGCTTGTCATGTTGCGCGGCTGTAAAGGTTTCCGACAAAACGGACAGGCAATCAGGGCTCGTCCACCCAGACGAGGGTACTGGCCGGCACATGGGTGAGCAGGCTGGTCCAGCCACTGGGGCAGGCGATTTCGATGCTGTCGGCCTGGCTCGACGTGCCCCGGCCAAAGTGCACCGGCTGGCTGTCCAGGGAGGTGAAATGGCTGGGGCCGATGTGTTGGCGACTCCGGGTTTTTCCACCGGCAATCAGTTTCGCTCCTGCACCGAGCCCGTGTCGGTTGCTGACCGTGCCCCGCAAACCCAGCTTGAGCCAGTTTCCGGTGTGGCGAGATTGCGATAGAGCACGAATGGCGCAAGCTTGTTGCTGGTGCCGCAGTCGGAAATGTAACTGCCGAATAGGTCCAGCGCGCCATCAATAACGCACCGAGGTTTGATTGATATCGATCCGAAACCCTGTGCGGCTATCCGGCCAATTCGGTATGCCGACGCTGGCACTTGTTTTCAACCTCATCTGTTTCGGATCAATAACGTAGTCGACAAAGCTCGTGTCCATGGCCTTAAAAAATCACTCCCAATCAATGGCGCGAAATTTTTTGGGGATGAGTTCGTGGTACTCGCGCAAAAAAACGACGACATCATGGCGGAACAAACAAGCCTGGTTTTGCCGGCACATGCCTGATGCGAAGTGAGGGTGTTTGCACCATGTCGACGCACTGAATCACTGGGTTTGCACCAAAAATTGGCATTTCTGGGCTTGATTCGAGCACCTTGATCCCGTAGTGGCTTATCTGTAAAAAAATGCCATAGCCGGGCTCAAGTGCGTACGTGTTCAACCGTAGGATTAGCATTCCATTGAATACTGATATGCGGAGAGAACATGGATCGTGAAACCCTCAATGAAATGGTGAAGCTCAAGTTTGCCTCGCGCAAGGCGGGCGGGCCGGAAATCGACCTCGTCAAGCTGGCGGCAGACGCGCGTTACGCCGACGGTGTCTTCAGCGCCGTCGAATCCTTGCCGGATGAATCGCTGGTACTGCTTGCCATGACACTGCGTGACAAGTTCGGCCTGCTGGCGGTGCGCCCTGTCATGCCCGAAGAAACGGCCGAGCCGGTGGAAGCAGCGAGAAGCGAGGCCGCCGCACCAACAACCGAACGTTACATGCTGGGTGCAAGGAGCTGAACATGAACCACGCCGCACTCAAACTCGCCAGCCGTTCCCCTGACCGTGCCGATCAGATGCCGGAACAGACCTCCGCTGAAGAACACGCCCAGGCCATGATCGGCCTGTCGCAGGGCATGTTGAAGGAAGTCGTCGAAGCGCTCGACAAGATCAAGCGCGTCAACCGCACCATCCACATCCTGTCGATGAATGCCCGCGTGGAAGCCGCGCGCGCAGGCGAAGCCGGACGTGGCTTTGCCGTGGTGGCCGAGCAGCTTTCAGGGCTGGCTTCCACCACCGAAGTCACCGCGCAGGGTATTGAAGACACCTCCAAGCACATCACCGGCGAACTCAACGTACTTGCTGACCGACTTTCCAAGGACGCGGCCGACAATCGGATGTGCGACCTGGCGCTCAACGCCATCGACCTTGTCGACCGCAATCTCTACGAACGCAGCTGCGACGTGCGCTGGTGGGCCACCGACTCTGCGCTGGTCGAAGCCGCCGGTGCGCCCGGACTGGCCACCCTGCGGCACGTGTCGCAGCGGCTCGGGCAGATCCTCGATTCCTACACTGTGTATTTCGATCTGGTACTGGCCGACCTGAATGGTCGCGTCATCGCCAACGGCCGGCCGCGCCAATGGCCCGGCTCGGTCGGGAGCCACGTTGCCGGCAGCGCCTGGTTCAAGAGTGCACTCGAAACCCGCAGCGGCAGCCAGTTCGGCTTTGAAACCGTCCACGCCAGCCCGCTCGTCGGCGGGCAGAACGTGCTGGTGTATTCCTGCGGTGTGCGCGAACGCGGCAGCGTCAACGGCAAGCTCATCGGCGTGCTTGGCATCCTCTTCAACTGGGACGCCCTGGGCCCCGAAACCCTCAAGCGCATCCCGCTCTCGCACGAAGAAAAAGCCACCACCCGCGCCGTCCTCGTCGACGACAGCGGCCGCGTGCTTGCCGACGCCGACCCTGCCCGCATCGGCAACAGCATCGCCTTTGCCGACATGGCGTCGCTGTTTTCCAAAGCGCGCGGTGCAGTCAGCGCCCGCATCAACGGCACCCATTGGCGCATCGCCCACGCCCGCTCACCGGGGTTCGAAACCTATGCCACTGGCTGGCACAGTTTGTTGATGCGAAGGATGGGATAACAGAGGGGGCGATGGAAGGCCGCTATTCGGCCATTGCCGCCATAGACCTCCCGATAGTAATCGGCAGGTTCCGGCCACAAGCGGTCAGTGACTTTGACCATGAAGGCGTCGTTCCAATGGCAGCTCCACTCGAGTAACCGCCAATCGCGCTCTGGCCTCAATGCTGGCTCCCCTGCCCGCCAAGCTGTGCCCAGCCGGCGATATGCGTTGCGAACCTCAGGACCCGTACATGTCGAGCGCGACGCATGCCTTCACGGATGATACGATCCGACGGTTCCGCTGGCGGGGCCGCCTCGAAGGGGTGATGTTACGATCTGCGACGCCAGACCCAACAAGCCTCGCGCTCAATCAGCAAAAGAAGACCATGGCGAAAGCGAACGGAAACAATCAGGGGGGCAACCTTGGCTTCGAGGCCGAGCTGTTCAAAACCGCCGACAAGCTGCGCGGCAATATGGAGCCCAGCGACTACAAGCACGTCGCGCTGGGCCTGATCTTCCTCAAGTACATCTCCGACGCGTTCGAAGCCCGCCACACCCAACTGCTGGCCGAAGATACGCAGGCCGCCGAGGACAAGGACGAATACCTCGCCGACAACGTGTTCTGGGTGCCGAAGGATGCGCGCTGGTCGCACCTCAAAGCCAATGCCAAGCGCCCCGAGATAGGCACCCTCATCGACGACGCCATGCGCGCCATCGAGAAGGACAACGAATCCCTGAAAGGCGTGTTGCCCAAGGACTACGCCCGCCCGGCGCTGAACAAGGTGATGCTGGGCGAGCTGATCGACCTCATCTCCGGCATTGCCATGAACGAGGGCGGGGACAAATCGAAAGACATCCTCGGTCGCGTCTACGAATATTTCCTCAGCCAGTTCGCCGGCGCCGAAGGCAAGCGCGGCGGCGAGTTCTACACCCCGCGCTCGGTGGTGGGCGTGCTGGTGCAGATGCTCGAACCCTACCAGGGCCGCGTCTACGACCCCTGCTGCGGCAGTGGCGGCATGTTCGTGCAGTCCGAGAAGTTCGTACTGGAGCACGGCGGGCGCATCGGCGACATCGCTATCTACGGCCAGGAGAGCAACTACACCACCTGGCGGCTGGCCAAGATGAACTTGGCCGTGCGCGGCATCGACTCCGACATCCGCTGGAACAACGAAGGCAGCTTCCACAAGGACGAACTGCGCGACCTGCGCTTCGACCACATCCTCGCCAACCCACCGTTCAACATCTCCGACTGGGGCGGCGACCGCCTGCGCGACGACCCGCGCTGGGCTTTCGGCGTGCCGCCCGCGGGCAACGCCAACACTGCGTGGTTGCAGCACATCTATCACCACCTCGCGCCCTTCGGGGCCGCCGGTGTGGTGCTGGCCAACGGCTCGATGAGTTCGAATCAATCCGGCGAGGGCGAGATACGCCGCGCCATGGTCGAGGCCGACGCCGTCGATTGCATGGTCGCCCTGCCCGGCCAGTTGTTCTATTCAACGCAAATCCCCGCCTGCCTGTGGTTCCTCGCCCGCGACAAATCCAACGGCAAGCGCGGCAAATCAACCCTGCGCGACCGGCGCGGCGAAGTGCTGTTCATCGACGCCCGCAACCTGGGTACGCTGGTCGATCGCACCCGGCGTGAACTCTCCGACGCCGACATCCAGAAGATCGCCGATACCTACCACCTCTGGCGCGGCGAACGCCTTTCCCCCTCTTCCCTCGCGGGAGAGGGCCGGGGTGAGGGGGAAGCGGAGTACCGCGATATCCCCGGCTTCTGCAAAAGCGCCACCCTCGAAGACATCCGCAAACACGGCCACGTCCTCACCCCCGGCCGCTACGTCGGCGCCGAGGCCGCCGAGGACGACGGCGAAGCCTTCACCGACAAGATGCAGCGCCTGAGCAGCGAGTGGCGCGCGCAGCAGCAGGAAGCCGCGCGGCTGGATACCGCCATTGCCACCAATCTGGACTACCTGGGATTCGGGAAATAGGGGAAGAAAACCATGGCAAAAGTCAGCGTACTCAATCAGGAAGTGACGATCGCCTCGGTTGGGCAGGAGGACTACATCTCACTGACCGATATCGCCAAACACAGGAATGCCGACGATCCCCGCTTCATCATTCAAAACTGGATGCGCACCCGGTTCACGGTGGAGTTTCTCGGCATCTGGGAGTGCCTGAACAACCCCGGTTTTAACCGTGTCGAATTCGAGGCGGTTAAAAACGAGGCCGGCAGCAATGCCTTTGTCATGACACCCACCAAGTGGGCCAACCTGACCGGCGCCATCGGCATCCTCTCCAAGGCCGGCCGCTACGGCGGCACCTACGCCCACAAGGACATCGCCTTCGAATTCGCCTCCTGGGTATCGGTGGAATTCAAGCTCTACCTGATCAAGGAATTCCAGCGCCTCAAGGAAGAAGAGCGCAAGACCCTGGGCTGGGACATCCGCCGCAACCTGGCCAAAATCAACTACCGCATCCATACCGACGCCATCCAGCAGCACCTGATCCCGCCCGCCCTCGGCGCCCAACAGACCTCCCTGGTCTATGCCAGCGAGGCCGACGTGCTCAACCTCGCCCTGTTCGGCCAAACCGCCACCCAATGGCGCGCAGCCAACCCGGGCAACAAGGGCAATATGCGCGACGAGGCCGACGTCACCCAACTGGTCTGCCTCTCCAACCTCGAAAACCTCAACGCCCTGTTCATTGCCGAAGGCATGCCCCAGCAACAACGGCTGGAGCGCCTGAACCAGATTGCCATTCATCAAATGACCCTACTGGCAGGTGACGCGCGCATGAAACTGCCGGGAGACAAGCCATGAACACCACCAACACCGACCCGCGACTGGCCATCGTTGAGACGACTTACGACTGCGACACCAGCGAGCAAGCCTTCGGCAAGCGGTGGCGTCAGGAAATCCTCACCCTGACGGAAGCGCAGATCGAGGCGCTGCGGCAAGGCAAACGCCTGGCCGTGGATGTGCAGGGGGAGTATGGGGTGTATCTGAAATTGGATGCGGTGATCGAGGCCAATTTGAGGGAGCTTGGGTATGGGAGGTGAGTGGGAAGTGCTAACACTTCGCGAGGCAGGCGTCTCGCTCACTGACTGCGACCATCGAACACCACCGGCGGCCGAGAGTGGCTATCCGTATGTCGCAATTCCGCAATTGCGTGGTGGCCGAATTGAACTCAAGGATGCACGCAAGATATCTCCTGAACATTTCGCCGAATGGACTCGTAAAGCAAAGCCTACGGTCAACGACGTAGTTCTCTCGCGCCGCTGCAATCCAGGCGAAACAGCATTCGTTTCGCCAAGTGTCGAGTTCGCACTTGGCCAGAATCTGGTTCTCCTCCGTGCTGACGGCAAGCGAGTCTATCCAGCCTTTCTCAGGTGGCTTACCCGGAGTCCAGAGTGGTGGGATCAGATCGGCAAGTTCATCAATGTCGGCGCGGTGTTCGACAGCCTCAAATGTGCTGATGTACCAAAGTTCGAACTGACGATCCCGCCCCTCCCCGAACAACGCGCCATCGCCCACATCCTCGGCACGCTGGACGACAAGATCGAACTCAACCGCCGCCGCAACCAGACCCTGGAGGCCATGGCTCGCGCGCTGTTCAAGGACTGGTTCGTCGACTTCGGCCCCGTCCGCGCCAAGATGGAAGCCCGCGAACCCTACCTCCCCGCTGACCTCTGGCAACACTTCCCCGACCGCCTCGATGATGAGGGCAAGCCGGTGGGATGGAAGATAAAGCGTGTTTCCGACTACCTAAGCCTTGCATACGGAAAATCTCTGCCTGCAGGAAAGCGCAGCCCAGGTGGCGTTCCCGTATACGGATCCGGCGGAATCACTGGGCTTCACAACGAAGCGCTTGTCGACGGACCGGCTGTCATTGTGGGACGCAAAGGCACTGTCGGTAGTCTGTACTGGGAAGATCGTCCATGCTTTCCCATTGACACGGTTTTCTATGTCCAGCCCGAGGCTCCATTACCTTTCTGCTTTTACTTGCTCGAAAGCTTGCCGCTTCGGGATATGAATACTGATGCCGCAGTGCCTGGACTGAATCGTGAGAATGTCTATCGACTCAAGGTTGTCGCGCCACCAACAGCGCTAATCGCAGCTTTCGCCGAGACTGCTTCGCGGTTCCGCGACACCATCGCGGCAGTTTCCGGAGAACGCGAAGCCCTCGCCCAACTCCGCGACACCCTGCTGCCCAAGCTGATCTCCGGCGAGTTGCGCATCGCCGATGCGGAGAAATTTATCGAGCGCGTCGAATCTCAGGCGTCCAACCTCACAAGGAGCGTGTCATGACTTCGAGCGCCGCCAGTATTCCGGCCTGGAACAGCGCGGGCGTGCTACCGCCGATTCGGCCGAACGCGCCCGGAAGCAGCCCGGATCGCTCGCCCTATGTGGTCGATCTGGCCGTGCTGTTTGATCGCTTTGCCACGTCGCCGGAACGTATGGCGATACTCGACGGCCTGCTGCGGTTCCGAGCCGATCTGCATGCGGCCGGCATCACGTCCGGCTTTCAGTGGCTGGACGGCAGCTTCCTCGAACAGGCCGAAGCACTCGAAGGCCGCCCACCGAGAGATATGGATGTGGTGACCTTTCTCGATCTGCCCCAGGGGCTGGATCAGCGGGCGCTGGCCCAGCATCATGGAACCCTGTTCGATCAGAAACACGTGAAGGCGGCGTATGCGATGGATGCCTATTTCGCCGTGCTCGGGCAGCCGACTGATCAATGGCAGGTCAAGAAAATCGCCTACTGGTACAGCCTGTGGTCGCATCGCCGCGACGGGCTGTGGAAGGGGTTTGTGCAGGTTGATCTCGACCCATCGCAGGATGGCGATGCGCGGGCGATCCTGAATCTCGCCGGAGGGGTTCGCCATGACTAACGACTATCTGACCATTGCCTCCGAGATCAGGGAGCTGGAGAACCTGCTGGCTGCTATTCCAGAAGGCAATATGATCGAGCGCATGAGCCTCGAATCGCGGCTGGAATCGGCCCGGGCCGCTTTGGCTGGTTTGCCCCAGCAGGTCGCGCCGAAGGCTCGGCTGACCTTTCGTGGCAAGCCGGTGTTCGGCAGCCATGGCATCGCGGCGGACTTCGGCGGCAAGGCAGCCGGTGCCTTTTCCGATGCCTTCGCGGCCGTCGCAGCGGGGTTGAGCGAAGGGCTGCACTATATGGGCCCGATACCCAACCGGGACAAGAACCAGTTGCTGATTACAGGTACCGCCATCGGTTCGTTCGGCTTTGAATTCGAGCTGCCCGCACAGGAGCCCTCGCTATTTCCCGAAGCGGAAAAGGCGCAGGAAGCCATGGCCAAGATCGAAGCGCTGTTCAGGCTGGCGGCCGAAGGCAGTGACGACGAGGTGGCGGAGGTGATCGAAGAGGTCCACCCGCGTGCCGTCAGGAAGGTGCATGACTTCCTTGAGTTGCTGGTGCAACAACAGGCGTGGTGTGGGCTCGAGTTTGCTGATCGGTTTTTCCGCTATGCCGACTACGAGCAGATCAAGGCATCTTGCGAACGCCTGAAGGACGAGAACATTCAGGAGACGGAAGAAACCTATCGCGGCGAGTTCCAGGGCGTTCTACCTGCGGGTAGAACCTTTGAGTTTCGGCTTGCCGATCAGGCGGGGCTGATCCGGGGCAAGGTCGATCTGAGCATTGATGATCCTGACGTGCTCAACCGGGAATGGCTGCACAAGCCGGTTACCGTGAAGCTCAACGTCATGCAGGTCGGCCAGGGCCGGCCGCGATACACCCTGATGACCTTGGATGACCTCAGCGTATGACGCTCGACTGGTGCCCCGGCATCCGCGAAGCGTGCAGCCACTGGCGCGACGCGCCGATGCTGCAGCAGAACCTGGAAGCGCTGGAGCAGACGCTCGACCAGGACAACGATGCCTGCATCGACTGCGCAAAGACCATGGTCGAGGTGGTCTGCCGGGTCATCGTCGAGAGCTTCCATACGCCGCTGGCACCGCTCAAGCCGGTGCAGGAGACGCCCAGTCTTTCCGACTGGCTGAGCGCTGCCGTGCGGGCGTTGAAGCTGGGCGATATCCGCGACGAAAAGTTCAAGAAGCTGGTGTCGAGCCACCACAAGCTGGCCGGCGCACTCAACGACCTGCGCAATCAGGCCGGCCCCACCAGTCATGGCAAGGACCCGTATCTGGAGCGGCTGGCGATCCATCATCGTCGGTCAGCGGTACTCGCCGCCGATGCCATCGTGGCCTTCCTGCACAAAGCCTATCTGGATGCGCAACTGGACCCCACCAGTTCCCGCGAGCCCTGGGAGCGCTTCGCCGGCAACAATGTCCTGATCGATGCGCATGTGGGGCTGGCAATCGAGACCGACGATGAGGGCGTGCCCAGCCTACAGTTCCTGCTGCCGGGCGGTGATGTGCTGCCGCTGACCATCGAGGTCAGCCGCTTGCTCTATCAGCTCGATCGCGAGGCCTACGTGGAGGCCTTGAATGCTGCACGCAGCGCCAGTAGCAACGAAACCGCCGATGCGGACCCCGCCGGAAACGATATGGAGGCAGCAGGCTGATGGCATTTCTCTCCGAAGCCCAACTGGAAACCGCGCTGCTGGCGCAGCTTGCCGGGCTGGGCTTCGCCTGTGCCTCGGACGACGTCATCGGCCCCGATGGCAAGCAGCCGGAGCGTGAGGCCTACGACGAGGTGGTGCTCAAGGCTCGACTCAGCGCCGCCGTGGCACGACTGAACCCGGCGCTGCCGCCCGAGGCGCAGGCCGACGCCATTCGCCGTCTGACGCAATCGGAACTGCCCAACCTGCTGGAGGAGAACCGCCGCATCCACCGGCTGCTGACCGAAGGCGCGGATGTGGAGTATTACGCCGACGACGGCACGCTGACAGCAGGCAAGGTGCGGTTGATCGATTTCGAGCGACCTGCCAACAACAACTGGCTGGCGGTGCAGCAGTTCGTCGTGGTGGCTGGCCAGGCCAAGCGTCGGCCGGACGTGGTGCTGTTCGTCAACGGTCTGCCGCTGGCGGTGGTAGAACTCAAAGCCCCCGGCGGCGAGAACGCGACACTTGCCGGCGCTTTCAACCAGCTGCAAACCTACAAGCAGCAGATTCCGGCGCTGTTCCGCTGCAATGCGCTGCTGGTGACCTCCGATGGCCTGACCGCGCGGGTCGGTTCGTTGTCGGCGGATAGCGAGCGCTTCATGCCGTGGCGCACGACCGACGGCACCCGCATCGAGCCCAAGGGCATGCCGGAGATGGCCACGCTGATCGAAGGCGTGTTCGAGCAGGGGCGTTTCCTCGACCTGCTGCGGCACTTCACCGTGTTCGGCGAGCGCGAGAGCGGGCTGGTCAAGATCATCGCCGGCTACCACCAGTTCCACGCGGTGAAGAAGGCGGTGATCTCGACACTGCGGGCGAGCCAGCATGCCGTGGCCGAGGACCCGGCCGCCTACGGGCTGCCCAGCGTCAAGGATCAACCGCCCGGCGACCACAAGGCTGGGGTGATCTGGCACACCCAGGGCTCCGGCAAGAGCCTGCTGATGGCGTTCTATGCGGGCCTCTTGGTATTCGAACCGCGCATGGCGAACCCCACGCTGGTGGTGCTGACCGACCGCAACGATCTGGATGACCAGTTGTTCGCGACTTTCGCACAGTGCCGCGACCTGTTGCGCCAGACGCCGGTGCAGGCGCAGGACCGCGCGCACTTGCGCACGCTGCTCAACCGCGCCAGCGGCGGCGTGATCTTCACTACCCTGCAGAAGTTTTCTCCGGCGGCGGACGAGAGCGATTTCCCGACGCTGACCAATCGCTCCAACGTCGTGGTCATCGCCGACGAGGCGCACCGCAGCCAGTATGGCTTCAAGGCCAAGGTGGCCAGCAAGACCGGCGAGATCGCCTACGGCTTTGCCAAGTACCTGCGCGACGCGCTGCCCAATGCGTCCTTCATCGGTTTTACCGGAACGCCGATCGAGGCCACCGATGTGAACACCCCGGCAGTGTTCGGCCACTACATCGACATCTACGACATCAGCCGCGCGGTCGAGGACGGCGCCACGGTGCCGATCTACTACGAATCACGGCTGGCGCGGATCGAACTCGACGCGGACGAAAAACCGCTAATTGACGCCGAGATCGAGGCGCTGCTGGAGGATGAGATTGAGGCCACCGCGGAACGCACCAAGCAGAAGTGGAGCACGGTCGAGGCGCTGGTGGGCAGCGACAAGCGGCTGGCACTGGTGGCCGCCGACCTGGTGCGGCACTTCGAGGACCGGGTAGCGGCGCTCTCAGGCCGCGCGATGATGGTGTGCATGAGCCGGCGCATCTGCGTGGCGCTCTACGACGAGATCATCAAGCTGCGGCCCGACTGGCACAGTTCGGACGACAACGCCGGCAGCATCAAGATCGTGATGACCGGCGCTGCCTCAGACCCGCCCGAGTGGCAGCAGCACATCGGCAACAAAGTGCGGCGTGACCTGTTGGCCAAGCGTGCTCGTGATTCGCAGGACCCGCTGAGGCTGGTGATCGTGCGCGACATGTGGCTGACCGGCTTCGATGCGCCCAGCATGCACACCATGTATATCGACAAGCCGATGCGCGGCCATGGCCTGATGCAGGCCATCGCCCGTGTCAATCGCGTGTTCCGCGACAAGCCCGCTGGCCTGATCGTGGACTACATTGGCATCGCCCAGAACCTGAAATCGGCGCTCGCGCAGTATTCGAAGCCCGACCAAGACAAGACCGGCATCGACGAAGCCGAGGCCGTCGCGGTGCTGCTGGAGAAGGTCGAGATTGTGCGCGACATGTTCCACGGCTTCGACTACCGCACGGGCTTAAGCGGCACGCCCGGCGAACGGCTGACGATGATGGCCGGCGCCATCGAATGGATACTCGACAAGCAGCAGCAATGGGCGGCTGCGGAAAAGACGCCTGAGGCCAAGAAGCAGGCGCAACGGCGCTTTGCCGATGGCGTTCTGGCTCTGTCGAAAGCCTTCGCGCTGGCCGCGAGTTCGGATGAGGCACGCGGCATCCGCGAGGAAGTCGGCTTCTTTCAGGCCATCCGCGCCGCACTGGTGAAGTCTTCCGCTGGCGGTGGCGGCACCCGACAGGATCGCGAGCTGGCGATCCGGCAGATCGTCAGCCGTGCCGTGGTGTCGACCGAGATCGTCGACATCCTGGCCGCGGCCGGTATCCAGACGCCGGACATCTCCATCCTGTCGGACGAGTTCCTGCTCGAAGTGCAGCAGATGGAGAAGAAGAACCTGGGGCTGGAAGCGCTGCGCAAGCTGCTCAATGACAGCATCCGCTCGCGTACCCGCACCAATGTGGTCGAGACCCGTGCCTTCACCGAGCGGCTGGAAGACGCCATTGCGCGTTATCACGCCAACGCCATCACCACCGCCGAGGTGCTGCAGGAACTGATCAAGCTCGCCCAAGACATTCGCGCCGCGCGCAATCGCGGCGAGGAACAGGGCCTGTCCGGCGAGGAGATCGCCTTCTTCGACGCGCTGGCGGAAAACGAATCTGCCCTGCAGGTGATGGGCGACGACAAGCTGCGTGTGATTGCCCACGAACTGCTGGTGTCCTTGCGCGAGAACGTCGCCGTAGACTGGGCCCACCGCGAATCCGCTCGCGCCCGGCTGCGTGTGCTCGTCAAGCGCATCCTGCGCAAATACGGCTACCCGCCCGACCTGCAGGATGCGGCGGTGCAAACGGTGCTACAGCAGGCCGAAGTCTTGTCGACGTCGTGGCAAGCTGGGAGGCATTGAGATTCGGCCCGGCAAGTCAGCTTGCGACAACGCAGGCCGAATCCATGTCCAACACGAGGACAAAAAGCAAGGGCAGGAATACTCCGAAACCTGCCAGTGACCCCTTGGGTGTCTGAACGGCCGGAGTGGGTCGAAACCTGCCGACTGCATAAGGGAGGCCGAAGTCAGGAATGGCCGATTAGCAGCCCCCTCAAAATCGCTCCCCCTCCCGCAGATACCGCCACTGCCCCGATGGCAGTTTGCCCATGGCCACGCCGCCGAGGCGGATGCGCTTCATCGACAGCACCTGCAAGCCAGCGGTTTCGCACAAGTGGGCGATTTGTTGAGTGTGCGCGCCTTTCATGGCCACGCGCAGGCGCTGTTCGCTTTGCCAGCTGAGCTTGATCTGGGGCAGGGCGCGGGTCATGCGCTTGAGGCCGTTTTCGGGTAATTCGCCAGCGACGTCGACGAGGAGTTCGTGTTCCAGGGTGGCGGCGTCTGCGGTGAGTTTGCGCACGATGCGCCAGTCCTGGGTCCAGACGACGAGACCGCTGGCGGCAGGTTCCAGCGGTAGGCACGGGGTAAGCTGGGTGAAGTGTTTTTTGAGGATGCGGCGTGCCCCGGGGTCTTCGGCCCAATGGCTGGTAGCGCAGGGTAGGATGGGGGCGAGCGTGCCGGCGGGCTGGTGCAGCAGCATGGTCACGTCCTGGGCCTGCTCCAGGTCGGCGGCGGGGTCGATGTCGATGCGCTGGTCGGTCACGCGGAAGTGGGCTTCTTCGACCATGATGCCATCCACCTGCACCCAGCCGCCGGCGATGAGCAGTTCGGCCTCGCGACGGGAGCATCCGCGCAGTTCGGCGATGCGTTTGGCGAGGCGGACGGGTTCAATCATGGCAGCGGGGAAGGAGGCGGAGCAGGGATTCTACGCCGCGTGCGCGGTGTGGTTGTTCGGGCTGCGCCGGGCAGGGTATGCTTTTGTCCTTACCTGCCTGATCGCAGCTGCGGTCGTTGACTCCCGGAGAAGCCCATGAAAACCGCTCTTGCCCTGTCCCTGTTGTTGTTCACCTCGTCCGCATTGGCTGCCGTAATCGGCAAGGATGTCAGCTACCAGGCAGGCGACACGACGATGAAAGGTTTTATGGCCTATGACGACGCGGTCAAGGACAAGCGGGCCGGCGTGCTGGTGGTGCCGGAGTGGTGGGGCGCCAACGACTATGCACGCAAGCGCGCGCGGATGCTGGCCGAGGCGGGCTACGTGGCACTGGTGGTGGACATGTACGGC
The DNA here is from genome assembly GCA_002281775.1 of Hydrogenophilales bacterium 16-64-46. Taxonomy (GTDB): domain Bacteria; phylum Pseudomonadota; class Gammaproteobacteria; order Burkholderiales; family Thiobacillaceae; genus Thiobacillus. The sequence continues at coordinate 153,488 of NCGY01000004.1, forward strand.
AACGGCCAGGTGGCCGACAATCCCAAGGACGCGGGCGCGCTGGCCGGCAGCGTGAACAAGAATCCCGACCTGGCGTATGCGCGCATGGATGCGGCGCGCAAGTTTCTCGACGCGCAGGGCAATGTGAAGAAAGGTGAGCTGGCTGCGCTGGGTTACTGCTTCGGCGGCGGCGTGGTGCTCAACATGGCGCGCGCCGGGCTGCCGCTGAAATCGGTGGCAAGCTACCACGGCGTACTGGCGACGGACATCAGCGTGAAGCCCGGCCAGATCAAGGCCAAGATCCGCGTCTTCCATGGCGAGGCCGACCCCGTCGTGCCGCCCGAGCAGGTGGAGGCCTTCAAGACTGAAATGGCCAACGCCAAGGCCGACTACATGCTGGTGGCCTACCCCGGCGTGAAGCACACCTTCACCAACCGCGAGGCCGACAGCTACGCCGCGCAGTTTGGTCTGCCGCTCAAATACGACCCCGAAGCCGACAAGGATTCGTGGACGCGTACGCTGGAGTTCCTCAAGGCCACACTCAAGTAATGGCCGACGCCTGCGACGACGACTGCCACGCGCCGCACGGCCACGGCAGCCTGGGCATTCCGCAGATCGGCGCGTTCGACGCACCGGCGTTCGAGCGCGCGGTCAACGACATGCTGCGTGCCTGCGGCGTGGCTACGGATTCGGTGCATACCGGCCGCACGGCGGAACGGGTGCGCGAACTGTGGCAGAAGCGTCTGCTCGGCGGTTATGCCATCAACCCGGCCGACGCGCTGGGGGCGGGGTTCGACGATGTGCGCGACGACATGGTGGTGGTGCGCGGCATTGCGGTGCACGGTGTGTGTCCGCATCACCTGGTGCCGTTTCGCGGTGTGGCCCACGTGGCCTACGTGCCGGGCGGTCGATTGCACGGTTTCGGCCGCATCGCCCGCATGGTCGACGCCATCGGCCACCGCTTCACCTACCAGGAATGGATGACGCGCGACATCGCCGAAGCGCTGATGACGCATGGTATGGCCCGGGGCGGCGCGTGCATCGTCGAGGCCGAGCAGTTGTGCCTGCTGCTGGGCGAAGACCGGCGCGGCGACGAGCGCGTGGTCACGCAGGCGTTCACCGGCTGTTTCCGCGAGAGCGAGCAGCTGCGCAATGAGTTTTTGCGGGCACTGGTTTGATTGAGACGGCCTTGATCGGGCTTGTGCTTGATCCCGTTGTGCTTGATCCCGCATGGCCTTGATTCAGCCTGGCCTTGATTCAACGTGGCCTTGATTCAACGTGGCCCGGCGCAGCCAACCTATTCGTCATGCCGCTGCAATTCGTCTCTTTCACACTCGCATCATGAAAACCGCTCTGCTTCTGGCCGCTCTGCTGGGTGCGGGCACCGTCTGCGCCCAGGATGCGCCCAACTGGCTGTCCGAACCCGCGCCGGTTGCCACCATCCGCCTGGCCGAGCCCGCCGTCGACGAGGCCGTTGTCGTCATCAATGACAACGCGCTGGGCGGCAACCACGCCGGCCTGTTTGCCGGTGATCGCCTGATCGACCCCGCCGGGAGCTATTTTGGCGTGCGCGGCGAAGACAAAACCTGGTCCGGCCCCACGCTCGCCGACTACACACGCTACCAGACCACTGATGGCCTCAAGGTGCGCGTCTACCGTTTCCGGCTCAGCCCCGATGCCATGGCGCAACTGCGTCAGCGCATCGCGGACGCCGGACCGACGCCGCCGCTGTTCTGCGCGGCGGCGGTGCAGAATCTGCTGGTGGACCTTGCCCCGTTCGACGCCATCACCCGCACCGGTTTCACCACGCCCACTGCGCTTGGCAAGCGCCTCGACGCGTTGGTGAGCAACGGCGTGGGGGAGTGTCAGCAGCTCGATGCATCGCCCTGCTGATTTTTTTGCCTTGACACATACCAACCGGTATGTATGATTCAAAGCGTGAACGCCACTGCCAAATCTCCGGAACAAACCCGTCAGGCCCTGCTGCAAGCAGCGTTTGCGGAAATCCATCGCAAGGGCTACCAGGCAGCCTCGCTGTCGCAGATTCTGGCGGATACCGGGCTGACCAAGGGCGCGCTGTATCACCATTTCCCGGACAAGCAGGCGCTCGGGCTTGCGGTCGTCGACGAGGTGGTGCGGCCGATGCTGGCGGCGATGATGTTCGAGCCGCTGGCGAATGCGAAAGCGCCACTCGCGGCGATGAAGAAACTGCTCAAGGCCAAGGCGGCCGACCCCGATCCTCGGGGGGTGACGCTGGGCTGTCCGCTCAACAACCTGATGCAGGAAATGAGTCCGGTCAACGAGGATTTCCGCCTGCGGCTGAACGCGCTCTTCAACGACTGGGTCGGGGTGGTGGCTGCGGCGCTCAGGCGAGGCCAGGCAGCGGGCGAAGTCAGGAAAGGCGTGGACGTCGCCGCGACGGCTTTTTTCATCGTGTCAGCGCTGGAAGGCTGCATCGGCATGAGCAAGAACACCCAGTCGGTCACGGCCTACCGCGCCTGCCTGGGCCAGATGGTGCGTTATCTCGACACTCTGAAATCCCCGGCGGCCTGAACCCGCCCCCCAACGCAAGGAGACTGTTATGGAATTCAATCAGGAACTCGACGCACGCGGCCTGAATTGCCCGCTGCCCATCCTCAAGACGAAAAAATCGCTCGCCGCGCTGGAAAGCGGGCAGGTACTGAAAGTGGTGTCGACCGACCCGGGCTCGGTGAAGGATATGCAGGCCTTTGCCAAGCAGACCGGCAACGCGCTGCTGGCTTCGACCGAATCGGCCGGCGAGTTCGTATTCTTTCTCAAGCGTGCCTGACCGTGCGCGATGACACGCGACGCCCGCGCACGCTGATCCTGCCGCCCGCGCCCTATGCCGTGGCCGTACTCGGCGGCTGGTGGCTGGATCGGAACCTGCTGCCGCTGCCGTGGGATGCCGGCGATCTCTCGCGCCCGCTGGGCTGGCTGCTACTGGCGGCGGGGCTGGCACTTTTTGCCTGGACGCTGTGGACCTTCCACTGCCATCGCACCACAGTGAACCCCTACGCCGCAGCCACGACGCTGTGTACCGGCGGCCCCTTCCGTTTCAGTCGCAACCCGATCTATCTGGGCGACTGGCTGCTGCTGGCCGGTGCCTCCGGAGTACTGAACACGTTCTGGCCGCTGGTGTTTGCCCCCCTGATCTGGATTGCGATCCGCTTCGGCGTGATCCGGCACGAGGAAGCCCATCTCGAAGCGAAGTTCGGCGACGCCTACCGCGCCTACAAGGCCCGGGTGCGCCGCTGGCTATAAACCCCAAGGAGAGACCATGAGCATACTGCAGACCGTAACCCCCGATCACGCGACCGGCGAGGTTGCCGCCACCTACGCACAAATCCGCGAGGCCTGGGGCGGTGTGCCCACGGCGATCCAGGTGTTCAGCCCCAATCCCTTCCTGCTGAAACACCAGTGGGAGTACTACGGCAACGTCATGCAGCATCCCGCGCTGTCGCCCGCGCTCACGGCCTGCATCCGGATGCTGGTGTCGCAGGCGGGGCAATGCGCCTACTGTATCGACATGAATGCCGGCATGTTGATTAACCGCATGGGCTGGACGCCCGACCAGGTTGCCGCGACACGCGCCGACTTCCACGACAGCCCGCTTTCCGACAAGGAAAAAATGCTGCTGGGCCTGGTGCTGAAGGCGACGCGCGACGCGAACAGCGTCACGCAACTGGACATCGACGCGGCGCGTAGTGCCGGCTGGGGCGACGACGAGATTCTGGATGCCGTCAATCACGGCGCACGCATGGTCGCGGCCGACATCGTCATCAATGCGTTCAAGGTCGAGCGCGATTTCTGAGGAGACCGCCATGAAACAGTACTTTCGCTCCGGGCCGGCCGCCCGCTTCTTCTTTCTGGTGGTGAGCCTGAATATCTGGCTGGGCATCTGGCTCACCGGCTTCGGCGTGGCGCACTGGTGGTTCTACGTGCCCGGCAGCTTCCTGCTGTTTGCCGCGCTCACCGGATTCTGCCCCGGCATGGCGATCAGCCGCATGCTGTTCCGGGAAAGTTGAGCCCCATCCACTTCGCCAACAGGAGCGCTCCATGCACGTGACCCTGCACGACAAGACCCTGAACGTGAGCCTGAGCCCCGCCGCCGAACGGGCGCTGGCGCAGCGCGACCGGCCGCTGGTGGTGGAAATGGAATTGCTGTTTTCCTGCCTGTTGCGCAAGCGCGTGCATTTTGGCGAAGCGGCCGCCGACGCCACGCCGGTGGACGCCCGCCTGGCGGTGCGCTTCAACCCCATCATGACGAAGAAGTGCAGTGTCGCGGAGGGTGGAGCTACGCCGCCGTCGGAAGCCTTTCCGCTGGAAAACCCACGCCCCTATGTGCCCAACTGGCTGCGCATCGATTACCGGCGCGGCGCGTGGGTGGGCACGTTCGGCTACTCGGATTAGGGGCTAGGGATGGGGGATAGCCGACGTAGGGCGGAAATACCTTGCCGCGCACCGGTTGGCGGAGGTCGATGATGTCGGGAAAGTATTCCCGACCTACGGTGGGTTCTCCTGCGCGCGCCCCATGAATTCATGAAACGCGGCGCAGCCGCACGCGCTCCCTAACCCCTAAATCCTAACCCCGGCCGAGCACCTCGCAAGCATTCTGCGTCGTCGCTTCCGCCACCGCGTCGACGCTGATCCCGCGCAGTTCGGCGAGCGTCTGCGCGATGCGCGGCAGTTCGGCTGGGGCATTCCGGCCCCGCCCGATCCATACCGGGGGAATGTCGGGACTGTCGGTTTCCAGCACGAGGGCGGCAAGCGGCAGGTCCACGGCCAGGCGGCGCAGGTGGTTGGCGCGCGGCCAGGTGAACGCGCCGCCAAAGCCCAGTTTGAATCCCAGCTTGATGAATTCCGCCGCCTGTTGCGCGCTGCCGTTGAACGCGTGGGCGATGCCGCCGGGCACGCGGATGCGGCGCAGATGTTTCAGTAGCAGGTCGCTGGATTTGCGGCAGTGCAGCAGCACCGGCAGGTCGTACCCTCGTGCGATTTTCAGTTGCTCGACGTAATAGTGTTCCTGCGCGGTCACGTCGAGTCCGCGCACGAACAGGTCGAGGCCGATTTCACCGACGGCGACGGGGCGCTGCGCACTGATCTGCGCGCGCAGGGCGTCGAGATCGTCCGGCGTGTGGACGGCCACGTACATGGGATGCAGCCCCCAGGCCGGCCGGCAGTCTGCGTAGCGCGCGCAGGTGGCGGCGACGGCCACGAAGTTGGCGCGGCTGATGCTGGGCACGATCTGCAGGGCAACACCCGCTTCGACCGCGCGGGCATGGGCTGCGTCGCGATCAGCGTCGAATTCGGCCGCGTCGAAGTGGCTGTGGGTGTCGATGAATTGCAGCATGTCGGGCAGGGGCGGCGAAAAAAACGGCGTCCACCGGGACGCCGTTTTTATGCTGCGCCGCGACGTTCAGTCGTTGCTGGCAAAGCCCAGCAGATGCAGCAGGCTGGTGAACAGGTTGTAGATCGACACGTACAGGCTGATGGTCGCCAGCACGTAGTTGGTCTCGCCGCCGTTCACGATTTCACTGGTCTGCCACAGGATCATGCCGGACATGAGCAGGGCGAACAGGGCCGATACCGCCAGCGACAGGCCGGGCATGGGGTAGCCGAGCAGGCTTGCTCCCAGCGCCACCAGCGCGGCGACGAAGGCGACCAGCACGCCGGTCATGAGGAAGCCGCCCATGAAGCTGAAATCCTTGCGGGTGACGAGCACATAGGCCGACAGCGCGAGGAAGACGAAGGCGGTGATGCCCATGGCACCCATCACCAGCTGCGGGCCGTTGGGCAGACCGAGGTAGTGGTTGAGCATGGGGCCGAGACCAAAGCCGAGCAGACCGGTGACGGCGAACACCACGCCAATGCCGGACGCCGAGTTGGCGGTGCGCGGCACCACGAACCACAGCAGCAGCATCGCGCCGATGGTGCTGCCGAGGCTGACCATGTAGGGCATGTTCATGGCCATCGATACGCCGGCGGTAAAGGCACTGAAGAGTAGGGTGAGCGCCAGCAGCATGTAGGTGTTCTTGAGCACCTTGCTGCTGGAGCGGGTCGCGGCAATGCTGCGATCGTATGAAGAGACTTGCGGGTTCATGTCATTCCTTTCCGAAATGAATCAACAAAAACAACGTTACTGAGAGTGTGTCTGGCGGCCAGGGTTCCCCTCTTGTGTGGGATGAGCATACCGTGAAGCGGGAGCGGATGCCACCGTTTCCGCCCGGTTCAGTCGCGGGCCGGGCTGGAGGCGGGGCGCTCGGGTGCGGGGGCCAGCGACTTCACCTTCAGGTGCAGGGCGGCCCTGGCGAGCAGGTGGGCCGACACCGGTGCGGTGATGAACAGGAACAGCGTCACCAGGATCTCGTGCAGGCTCAGACCGTCGCCTTCGAGGCTGAAAACCACGGCCGAGGCGACGAGCAGGCAGCCGACGCCGAGCGTGGTGGCCTTGGTCGGGCCGTGCAGCCGGGTGTAGAAGTCGCGCAGGCGGGCCAGCCCCAGTGAGCCGACGAAGGTGAACAGCGCACCAGTGAGGATCAGCAACGACAACAGGATGTCGGTCATGGCGCTCATTCGATCAGGTCCCCTCGCAGCAGATATTTGCACAGCGCAACCGTCCCCACGAAGCCCATCATGGCGATCAGCAAGGCGGCTTCGAAATAGAGGGCGCTGCCGAGATGAATGCCGAGCAGCACCAGAAAGGCGATGGTGTTCACGTACAGCGTGTCGAGCGCCAGGATGCGGTCGGGCGCATCGGGGCCGCGCACCAGCCGCCAGAAACTCATCAGGAAGGCCAGGGTCACCAGGCCGTAGGCAATGGGGATGACGGTGTCGAGCATCAGGCGTCTCCTTCTTCAACCTGGAAACCGCAGTTGGACGCATCCGAGGGTGCGTCTGGTCGGGGGTCTGCCGCGAAGCAACGACGCCGCAGGCTGGGGCCTGCAAGGAGGCGCGACAATGGCAGGCGCACGAGCAGGCGTGTCCTCGGGTGCGTAGTGGGCTCACCCAACAGGGGAAACTGCTCGAAACCAGAAATTCCAGTATTCATAGGGCGCTCTCTGGGGTAATCAGCGGTCAACTGCGGTTTTCAGGTTCAAATATCTGCCGCAGCGGGGTTTCGTAGCGCTGCTTGATTTCTATGATCAGCGCCACCGGGTCGTCGGTGTTGAGCGTGTGCACGAGCAGCACCTGCCGGTCTGCCGACAGCTGCGCCGATACCGTGCCCGGCGTGAGCGAGATGGTATTGGCCAACAGGCTGATGCCCAGGTCGGTCTTGAGCGCCAGCGGCACTTCGACGAATGCTGGCTGCAGGCGGGCGGGCCCGCGCAGGATCAGCCAAGCCACCTGAAAGCTGCCGCGCACGATGTCCCAGGCGAACACCCCCAGAAAACGCAGCAGCACGCCGGGCTGTCGCACGGTGATGGCTTCGGGCCAGAAGCGCGAGGTGGCAAACGGGATCAGCCAGCCGAGCAGGGCACCCAGCACCAGCGCGCCGGCCGAGAACGAATTGACGAGCAGCAGCCACAGCACGGTGAGCGACAGGCTCAGAAGGGGATGAGGCAACAGGCGTCTCATGGCCGGGCTCCCAGCACTGCGTCGATGTACAGACGGGGCGCATGAAGCTGGCTGGCGATGTCGCCGGCCGCCTCGGACGCCGGGCCGGCGGCAATCGTGAGTACCATCGTCAGCGCCAGCAGGCCTGCCACCGGCACCAGCGCGGCAAGGGTGGGCGGCGGGCCGGCCCCTTCGGTGGCCTGGCTGCGATAGAACAGCAGGCTGCCGCTGCGCGCCAGCACGATCACGCCGATGAGCCCGCCAATCAGCACGACCGCAAACACCCAGCTCGTGTGGGGTGTGGAGACGGCGGCTTGCAGCAGCATGAACTTGGCGAGAAAGCCGGACAGCGGCGGCAGGCCGCTGACGGCCACCGCCACGGCAAAGAACAGACCGCCGAGCCAGGCGGCGCGCGGCAGGGCGGGGCCGGGTTCGAAGCGGTCGCCAAGTGTGCCGCGCGCCCGCGCAATGCTGTCGGCCAGCAGGAAAAGCGCGGCGGTGGCGAAGGTGGAGTGAGGCAGGTAGTAGAGGCCGGCCGCGAGCGCGCCGGGCGTGCCCAGGGCCAGCGCCACCAGCAGGGTGCCGACCGACACGACGACGAAATATGCCGTCTGCTGGCGCAGCCCGCTGCTGGCCGCTGCACCGAGCACGCCGAGCGCAAGGGTGACGAGGGCGAGCGGCAGCAGCCATGCATCCAGCAGGCCGGCGAGCGGGCCGTCGCCGAGCCCGGTGAACAGGCTGTAGACACGCAGGATGCTGTAGACGCCGACCTTGGTCATGATGGCGAACAGCGCCGCGACCGGCGCGCTGGTCTGGCCGTAGGCGGCGGGCAGCCAGAGATACAGCGGCACCAGCGCCGCCTTCAGCGCGAACACGACGAACAGCAGCAGCGCAGCCGACTGCACCAGCGCGGTGTTGCCCGCCGGCGATGCGGCCAGCCGCACCGCCAGGTCAGCCATGTTGAGCGTGCCGGTCGCGCCGTACAGCGTGCCTACGGCAAACAGGAACAGCGTCGAGCCGATGAGGTTGATCACGACGAAATGCAGTCCGGCCTTCACCCGTAGACGGCCGCCGCCGTGCAGCAACAGGCCGTAGGACGCGAGCAGCAGAATCTCGAAGAAAACAAACAGGTTGAAGAGATCGCCGGTGAGGAAGGCACCGTTCAGGCCGAACAGTTGCAACTGGAACAGCACGTGGAAGTGACGGCCTTCGTGGTCGGTGCCGTTGACGGCGTAGAGCAGGGCAAACGCCGCCACGGCTGCGGTGACGAGCAGCATCCAGGCGGCGAGGCGGTCGGCGACGAGCACGATGCCGAAGGGGGCTTCCCAGTTGCCGAGGCGGTAGACGAAGTGCGTGCCGTCGGCGGTGGCGGCGAACAGCGCGATGGCGAGCGGGACCAGCGCGAGCGTGGCCAGCAGGCTCGCGGCACGCTGCACACCGATCCCGGCTCCGCGCAGCGCCAGTAATCCGATACCGGCTGCCAGCGGCAGCAGCACAGGGAGGATGGTCAGGTGATCGGCGAAGCTCATGCGTGTCGATCCGTTTCATGTTCCAGGCCGTCGACGTGGTCGTTGCCGAGTTCGGCGCGGGCTTTGAGTGCCAGCACGATGACAAAGGCCGTCATGCCAAAGCTGATGACGATGGCGGTGAGCACCAGCGCCTGCGGCAGCGGGTCGGTGTAGCCGGCGGCGGCTTCGCTGATGATGGGCGGCACGCCGACGGCCAGCCGGCCCATGGCGAACAGGAACAGATTCACGGCGTAGGACAGGAAGGTCAGCCCCAGCACGACCGGGAAGGTGCGCGGGCGCAGGGCCAGAAACACGCCGGCGGCGGTGAGCACGCCGATGACCAGGGCAAGCAGGGCGTCCATCAGTGGCTGCCTTTCCGGGGCTCGGGCCGATGTACGGCACCGAGCCCGGTGAGGATCATCAGCGTGGCACCGACCACGACGAGGAACACGCCAAGATCAAAGGCCATGGCCGATGCCAGTTCGAATTTTCCGACCAGGGGCCAGTGCACGTAGCCAAAGGTCGAGGTGAGGAAGGGATGGCCGAACGCCCAGCTGCCCAGCCCCGTGAGTGTGGCGATGCCCAGCCCCCAGAGCAGCAGCAGATGGCTGTCGGCTGACATCCGCTGGTGCGCCCAGACGGCGCCGTTGGCGAGGTATTGCACGATCAGCGCAACGGCAGTGATGAGGCCGGCGATGAAGCCGCCGCCGGGCTGGTTGTGGCCGCGCAGCAGGATGAACACCGCCACCAGCAGCGCCAGGGGCAGCAGCAGGCGGGTGAGCGTGGCCATGATCGCGGGATGGGCGTCGCTGTCCCAGACGCGGCCGGTGCTGTCACGCGTCGGCGCAGGAAGGTTCAGGTTCTGCAGCATGGCGAAAATCCCCAGCGCGGCCAGCGCCAGCACGGTGATTTCACCCAGCGTGTCATAGCCCCGGAAGTCGACCAGGATCACATTGACAACATTGGTACCGCCGCCGCCGGGCTTGCTGTTCTCCAGGAAGAAACCCGCGATTGTGTCGTAGGGGCGGGTGAGCACCGCCCAGGCCAGAGCCGCCGCGCCGCCGCCGGCCACCAGCGCCAGCGCCGCATCACGCACGATGCGGCTGCGCCCGGATTCGGCCTCGTCGCATGCGGGCAGGAAAAACAGCGCCAGCAGCAGCAGGATGAGGGTGACGATTTCCACCGACAGCTGGGTGAGCGCGAGATCGGGCGCGGAAAACTTGATGAAGGTGAGCGACACCACCAGCCCTACCACGCCCAGCGCGATGAGGGCGACAAAGCGTTCGCTGCGCCAGCGCACGGTGAGCAGCGTGGCCCCGACCAGCACCAGCGCGGCGGCGAGGCTGACGGCATCGAGCGGCAGGCCTCTGCGGGTGCCGGTAAGCGGCGTGTCGCCCAGCAGCCAGGGCGTGCCGGCCAGCACCAGGGCGGCCAGAATCAGTAAGCCCGCCTGGCGTTGCAGGGAACCGGTATCGAGTGTGCGCGTGATCCAGCCGGCCAGTGCCAGTAGCGCGTTCAGCACGGCGTTGAACGGCACACGCGCGTCGAGCCGGTCGAGGGTGCGTTCGTGCCAGGCCATGAGCGGCCGGCGCGCCAGATAGATGAAGCTGCCGAGCACCAGCGCCAGCGCGCTCATGGCCAGCGCGGCGTTGAAACCGTGCCACAGCGCGAGGTGATACTCGGGTAGCGCGGCCTGTAGCGTGCTCGACGCGGCGGTGGCCAGCAGCGGCCCCACCATCAGCCCGGGCGCGACGCCGACCGCGAGGCACAGCACCACCAGGATTTCCACCGGCAGCTTCATCCAGCGCGGCGGTTCGTGCGGCGTGCGCGGCAGGTCGCCGGGTTCGCCGTTGAAGAACACGTCGTGGATGAAACGGATCGAATAGGCCACGGCAAAGGCACCGGCCAGCGTCACCAGCACCGGCAGCAGCCAGCCGCCGACATGGCCCTGGCCGATGTGGACGGCTTCGGCAAAGAACATTTCCTTCGACAGGAAACCGTTCAGCAGCGGCACCCCGGCCATCGCGGCGGCGGCCACCATCGCCAGCGTGGCGGTGTAGGGCATGAAACGCCACAGGCCGGACAGCCGCCGCATGTCGCGCGTGCCGGCTTCGTGGTCGATGATGCCGGCGGCCATGAAGAGCGAAGCCTTGAAGGTGGCGTGGTTGATGATGTGGAACACGCCGGCCACGGCGGCAAGCGGCGTTGAGAGGCCGAACAGCAGGGTGATGAGGCCCAGGTGGCTGATGGTGGAATACGCCAGCAGGCCCTTGAGGTCGTGCTTGAACAGCGCGACATAGGCACCTAGCAGCAGCGTGGCCAGGCCCGCGCCCGAAACCAGCCAGAACCATTCCGGCGTGCCGGACAGTGCCGGGTAGAGGCGCGCCAGCAGGAACACCCCGGCTTTCACCATGGTGGCCGAATGCAGGTAGGCCGACACCGGCGTGGGCGCGGCCATCGCGTGCGGCAGCCAGAAGTGGAAGGGGAATTGCGCCGACTTGGTGAACACACCGAGCAGTATCAAGACCAGCGTCGGTACATACAGCGGATGCGCGCGGATGAGGTCGGCCGAGGCGAACACGTCCGAGAGCTCGTAGCTGCCGACGATGTGTCCCAGCAGCAGCACGCCGCCCAGCAGGGCAAAGCCGCCCATGCCGGTGACCGCCAGTGCCATGCGCGCGCCGTGGCGGGCCTCCTCGCGGTGCTGCCAGTAGCTGATGAGGAGGAAGGACGAGAGGCTGGTGAGCTCCCAGAAAATCAGCAGCTGGATGAGGTTTTCCGACAGCACAATACCCAGCATCGAGCCCATGAACAGCATCAGGTAGGCGTAGAAGCGCCCCATGCTGTCTCGCGCCGACAGGTAGTAGCGCGCGTAGAGCACGATCAAGAGGCCGATGCCGAGGATGAGTCCGGCGAACAGGAGCGCGAGGCCGTCGAAGCGGAAGGCAAGGTTGAGCCCGAGCGCGGGCATCCAGTCCATCTGCCGGATCACGGTCTCGCCGGCGAAGGGCAGCGGGGAAAGGGGGGCCAGGAGCGCCAGCGAACCGAGCGTGATGGTGCCTGCGGCCCAGGCAGTGGCACTGCGGCCGAATCGCGCGATCCACGCGATGAGTGCGGCCCCGGCAAAGGGGAGAAGTACGGCGAGAAAAAGCGTCGTCATGGTGGTTGTGGGGACGTTCACCTGGGGCAGGTGGACGCGTCGATTCTACCCTGACGCAGACCGTCGGCCGGCTGCCGGGTTCACTCGATGCCGGGCAGTTGCACTGACGGCCGGTGCAGGTGATAGCCCTGCGCCATATCCACGCCAAAATCGCGCAGCATGTCGAGGGTGGCGGCGTCCTCGACGAATTCGGCGACGGTGATCTTGTCGAGTCCGCGTGCCACGTCGATCATCGCCTTGACGAAGGCCTGGTTGTCGCGGTTGTTCGGCAGGTCGCGGATGAACATGCCGTCGATCTTGAGGATCTGCGCGCCCAGGTATTTCAGGTAGGCGAAGGTGGAGAATCCCGAACCGAAGTCGTCGAGGCAGATGAGGCAGCCGGTCTGCTGCAGGGCCTCGATGAAGCGCTGCGCATCCTGCATTTCGCTGACGGCGGCGGTTTCGGTGAGCTCGATAATGAGCCGGTGCGGCTCGACGCCGAAATGTACCAGCTGGTGCTGGATGTAGTGCGGCAGGCCGGGCTCGTCGAAGCTGCGGCCGGAGACGTTGACCGCCAGCGCGGTCAGGTCGGGGTTGCCGGCGAGCACGGCGATGCTCTGGCGGATGACCCAGCGGTCGATCTCGATGATCTGCCCGTTCTTTTCCGCAATGGGAATGAATTGCCCTGGCATGATCAGGCGGTCGGGATGCGTCGGGTCCTTCATGCGCACCAGCGCTTCGAAGTGGGAGAGGCTGCCGTCGCGCGTGTGGAAAATGCCCTGGAAATGCAGTTCGAGCCCGTCCTGTTCCAGCGCGTGGGCGATACGGCTGCTCCAGGTCATGCGTTCGAGCATGGCCTCGGCGACGTTGCGGCTGGCGTCGTAGATCGCCCAGGTGTTCTTGCCCGCATCCTTGGCCTGATACATGGCGGTGTCGGCGTGCGCCACCAGGTCTTCGGCGTTGTCGCCGTGACCGGGGAAGAGGGCGATGCCGATGCTGGTGGTGAGCCTGAGATTGCTGCCGCGAAAGCGGAAGGGGATGGCGGAGATGGCGTGGACGATGCGCTCGGCGAGCTGGATGGGTTCGTCGCCGCGCGTCATTTCGACGAGCACGGCGAATTCGTCGCCACCCAGGCGGGCGAAGAGCTCGCCGCCGCGCACCAGGCTGGCGACTTCGCCCGCCGCGCGCACCAGCACGGTGTCGCCAGCGCGGTGGCCGAAGGTGTCGTTGATGGTCTTGAAATCGTCCAGGTCGAAATACAAGAGGCCGAAGCGTGCACCGCTGCGGCCGGAGGAGCTGATCATGCGTTCCAGGTGTTCCTGGAAGCGGTGACGGTTGTAGAGCCCGGTGAGCGCGTCGTGCTCGGCGAGATAGATGAGCTGTTGCGCGGTCTGCCGCTCGTGGGTGATGTCCTCGTAGATCCACAGCCGGCCGATGGCGCGGCCGTCGGTGTCCGATACCGGGTAGGAGAGCTGGGTGAGGATGCGGCCGTCGTACAGGTCGATCTCGAAGCGTTCGCTGATCTCGTGGGTGTCGAGCACGTGCAGGATGTGCTTGGAGGCGTGGTCGGGTCGGGCGAAGCGGTGGGTGGAGTGGTCGAGCACGTCGCGCGTGGGGCGGCCAACGAGTTCGACGTCTTCCTCGATCGCCCACATGTTGCGGAACGCCGGGTTGACGTATTCGACCCGGTTGTCGCGGTCCTCGAAGAGGATGCCGATGCTCATGCCCGAGAGCAGCGTGGCCATGCGGCTCTGCTCGCGCCGAGCCAGGGCGGCGAGCTCGCGCTGGCGGGTTTCCGAGACGCGCAACTCGTCGAGGCTGCGCGCCAGCGCGAGCTCGGCGCATTTCTGCGCGGTCACGTCGAACAGCGCGCCGTGCCAGAGTGTGCCGCCATCCGGCAGGCGCTCCGGCGAGGCGCGTCCCTCGATCCAGATTTCGCCCTTGCTGGGGTGGTTCACCCGATACTGGTACTGCCAGTCGGTGAGCGTGCGGGCCGAATTCTGGATGTTCTCCATCAGGCCGGGCAGGTCGTCAGGGTGCTTGCGCTCGAAGGTGATCGCCGCGTCGCTGGTCACCTCTTCCGGGGTCACGCCGTAGATGCCGCGTATGCCCTCGCTGGCGTAGGGGAAGGCTGTGCTGCCGTCGGGTCGCAGCAGGAACTGGAAGATCATGCCAGGCGCGTGGCGGCCGATCTTGGCGAGGCGTGCACTGAGCTCGGCGCGCACGGTGATGTCCTGGCCCATGCCGAACATCTTCAGCGGCCGGCCGTCCGCCGCGCGCGCGACCTCGCCGCGCGCGGCGACGATGCGGATGCCGCCGTCCGGCCGCACGATGCGGAATTCGGCTTCGTAGGGCGTGCCTGATTCCACGGCGCGGCGGATCAGCGCAAGCACGGTCTCGCGGTCCTGCGGGTGGATGGCCTGGGCGAAGCGTTCGAAATCCAGCCCGTCGTCCGGGTCAAGGCCATAGATGCGATAGAGCTCGTCCGACCAGTTGATCGCGCCGCTCGCGATATCCCATTCCCAGCTGCCCAGGTTGGCCATCGCCTGGGTTTGCGCCAGGCGGCGTGCGGTTTCCTCCAGGTCGCGCTGCGCCGCCTTGCGCTCGCTGATGTCGGTGATCGCGGCCATCATGCACAGCGGCTGGCCGTCTTCATCGCGGACCGTGTGCGCGGCTATCTGGATGTCCATGATGCTGCCGTCGGCGCGACGGGCACGCAGCTCGCCGCGCCAGTCGTGCTGGTGGCGCAACATCTCCACCACCGAGAGTGCGGCCTGCGGTGTCTCGGCGAATTCGGCAGGCAGGCGGCCCAGCGCGTCGGCCGCGCCGGGCGGCCGCCACAAGTCGACAAAGGCCGGATTGACGTAACGGATGCGGCCGTCCAGGTCCAGCAGCGCGATGGCATTGATCGAGGTCTCGATCGCCGCATCCTTGATGCGCAGGGCCTCGTTTGCCTGCATCAGGGCGGTGGCATCGGATATGTGGCCTTCCAGGTAACGCAGGCTGCCGTTGGCCACGAACACACCGCGCCCGCGCTCGCTCAGGGTTCGCCATTCGCCACTGCGCATGCGCAGGCGGTAGGTCAGCTCGTAATCGCGGCGCTCGTCAAGCGCACGCTGGACGGTTTTCCAAACGCGTGCCGTGTCGTCCGGATGGATGAGCGAGGCGAGCGAGAGGGACGCGGGCGCGAAGAAGTCCGCGCGCGTGTAACCGGTCAGTTCCTCGACATTGCCCATCATGTAGAGCATCGACCATTGCGGATCGTTGTTGCAGCGGTAGACGAAGCCACGAATCGTGTCCAGCGTGCGGTCCAGGTCGGCTTGGCTCTTTTCGCCGGCGTGACGCACCAGGGCAATCAGCGCCAGTGTGGCGGCCACCGCGCAGGCAGCGCGCAACAGCTGAACCGGTACGCCGGTGGTGTCGGCAAAGCCCGACGCCGTGGGCAGCCATGCCTGCAGGCCGGGAACCGGCGTGGACACGAAGGGCGTGAGCACGCCGTAAACAACAAATGCCAGCGCCAGGACTGTTACGCTGCGGCATGGCGTCGTCTTGTCGTCGCCGTCGGGCACTGCACACGGCAGCACGAGGAAGGCAAGACCGGTCATCAGGGCACCAGGCAGGCCGATGAACAGGCGTGCGCCGGTGGCGAGTCCGGCAAAGGGAGAAGCCGCCAGCAGCACGAAGGCCATGACGGCCGCCCCGACCAAGGCATACAGCGGCATCGGTGGCAATCGCAGCGGCACGGAGGTGCGCAGCAACATGCGGCGGCCGAATTCCAGCAGCGGCAGGTAGGACAGGGCGGCGAGCACGCTTGCCAGGCTGTCGAGCCGGGCAGGGGAATCATTGAGGCGCGCCCACTCGACGAATTCGAGCGTGCCGTGCAGCACGCCGAACGCCGCGAGCAGCCAGAGGTCGCGCGCGAAGGGCAGGCTGGCGTCGCGCCGCGGCAGAACCAGGGCAACCACGCCCAGGACAAAGAAAGCCAGGCCGTATACCTGGTAGATGGGCCCCAGCCAGTCGTGCGCGGTCAGGTTCATGAAAAGCGCTTGGAAAGCCGGGCTCGGGAGCGGCGGAAAAGGGGGCGGGAAAAAACCATGAGATGAACGCAAGTTAACGCGCTGCCGGCTGCGGGGTCAAGCAGCACGCAGATTGAAACTTGTTTGCACAATATTATTGTGCAAAAATATATACGTCGTTTACCCCGTTCAAGCGCGTGTTGGCGCTGCGTGGGGCTGCGCCCGGTGACGCCGGGCGTTCTGGTCTATCGGTCGGGCACCTGCCTGCGCCGGGAAAGGAAACCATGACCCACTTACTTCTTCGCGCCCTGGGTTGGGGCCTTGTCGCTGGGGTTCCCCTGGCGCAGGCAGACTGGGTGGAACTCGATAATGGCGACCGCCTGTCAGGCCGCATCGAGTCGCTTACCGCCACGACCTTGCAGCTCCACACCGCCTATGCGGGCAAGCTTGCGCTGCCGCGCGACCGGATCCGCAGTCTGTCGACCGATGCGCCGGTCAGGGTGCGCCTGGTCGACGGCACAGAATTCGACGGCCAGCTCAAGCCTGTCGACGGACAGGGCGTGCGCATACGCATCAGCCGCCTGGCCGAGACTGAAGCACTGCCGCTGACCCACCTGGCGCTGCTGAACCCGCCACGCAACCCCGATGCCACCCGGGTCGAGGCGCGCGTGTCCGCCGGCGGCAGTTTCGCCAGCGGCAACACGGATGCGCAGAGCCTGCACCTGTCGGGCGAAATGATCGCGCGCAATACCGTACAGCGGGTCACGCTCGACGCAGCGATCAACCAGGCCGAACAGTCGGGCGTGCAGACCGCTGCCAATGCGCGGCTGGGCCTCAAGTACGACCACTTCGTGTCAGCTAAGGCGTACTGGTACGCCAATACGCGCTTCGAGCGCGACGACGAGGCGGATCTCGACCTGCGCAGCACGCTGGGGGTGGGGGCCGGCTGGCAGATCGCCGATACCCCGAGACGTACGCTGGCGCTGGAAGGCGGTTTCAGCTACGCCAACGAGGACTACGGCAGCGCGCCGGACCAGCGCTTCCCCGGCGCGCGTCTCGCCCTGAAGGCCGAGCAGTCGCTCTGGAGCGATCGGGTACGCCTTTTCCACGACAGCGACCTGCTGCTCAGCCTGGAGTCGCTCGATGACTACCTCCTGCGCACCCGCACCGGGGTGCGCGTGCCGGTCGCGGAACATCTGAGCCTCGGCACCTCGGTGAATTACGACTACGACAACGTGCCGGCCCCCGGCAAGAAAAACACCGATACAGCCCTGATTTTCCAGGTCGACTATGCGATCTGAACGGAATGCAGACCCGGCAGCCGCCCGTCAGCGCGTCGTTCGGCGCGAGACCGTCGTCGCCTTCGGCGAGACGCTGATTGACCGGTTTCCGGATCGGGCCGTGCTGGGCGGTGCGCCGTTCAACGTGGCCTGCCATCTTGCGGCACTGGGGGCCGATCCCGTGCTGCTGACGCGGGCAGGCAAGGACAGCGCCGGCCGCCGCATCGAGCGTGCGATGCAGGCGCGCGGCCTGGATACGCGCGGCCTGCAGCGCGATCCGGTGCGCGCGACCGGGGAGGTCCTGGTCGCGCTCGACGGCGACGGGCCCAGCTTCGACATCCTGCCGGATCAGGCATACGACCATATCCATCCCGGGCTGGCCCGCATGATAGGCCTGTCGACGCACCCCGAAATCGTCTACTGCGGCACCCTGGCGCAGCGGGGAGATTCGCGGCGGGCATTGCGCGAGCTGTTGCACGCCGTTCAGGCCCGGGTGTTTCTTGACGTCAACCTGCGTGATCCCTGGGTCGATATCGACGCGCTGCGCGATTCGCTCACCCGCGCCGACGTGGTCAAGCTCAATCTCGCCGAACTGCAGCGCGTCACGGAACTGTTCGGACTCGACGGGGCGGCCCCGGAGGCTCGCGCGAGCCGCCTGCTGCTGGGTTTTTCGCTGCACCGCGTGATCGTCACCTGCGGCGCAGCCGGGGCCTGGACCCTGGACGCTGCCGGGCAGCTCGATGCCATTCCGGGGGGCAGCGTGCCGCGCTGGATCGACAGCGTAGGCGCGGGTGACGGCTTCGCCGCCGTCTGCATCCTCGGGATGCTGCGGAACTGGCCAGTTGCCGACAGCCTCGCCCGGGCCGATGCCTTTGCGCGCGCACTCTGCGGAATGCGCGGCGCGGTGCCGGATGACGCGGCCTTCTACCGCCCCTTTGTCGAGGCCTGGGTAAGCCGGCCCGGGTCCCAATCTGAAACGAAACGGAATGGTGCCGAATGGAAAGCTTGAATCTGTTGTTGGCCACTGTGGAGGGCTGGCAGGGGCCCGCCCTCACGGTCTTGCATATCGCCCTCATCTTCGTGCTCGCCTGGGTGGCCCGGCGCATCCTGTGCCTGGGCCTGTCGCGGTTGCGGGGGCGGCTCATCGACGGTGAGGTCGATACCGAGCGGGAAAAACGTCTGGCCACGCTGGAGCAGGTTGCGCGCTACATTTTCACGGTGGTGATCCTGCTGGTCGCGGTGATGTTGGTACTGGCCGAACTCGGCATTTCCATCGCCCCAATCCTGGCGGCGGCCGGGGTGCTCGGCATCGCCGTCGGCTTCGGCGCGCAGAGCCTGGTCAAGGATTATTTCACCGGCCTGTTCCTGCTGCTGGAAAACCAGGTGCGGCAGGGCGATGTGATTGAAGTTGCCGGTAAAAGCGGCCTGGTCGAGGAGATGACGCTGCGCTATATCCTTCTGCGCGACTACGAGGGCAGCGTGCACACCATACCCAATGGCGTCATCGACACCGTGACCAATCGCAGCCGGGGGTTTGCCCACGCGGTGATCGACGTCGGCGTGGCCTACCGCGAGGACGTGGACGAGGTATTCGACGTGATGCGCCGGGTGGGCCACGAATTGCGCCTTGACCCTGAATACGCCATGCGTATCGAGGACGAGCTGGAGATTGCCGGAATCGAGCAGTGGGGCGATTCCGCGGTGGTGGTGCGGTGTCGCTTCAGGGTGAAGCCCCTGGAGCAGTGGGGTGTTCGCCGCGCCTATCTGTACCGCCTGAAAAAGGCCTTTGATGCGGCCGGCATCGAAATTCCCTACCCGCATCTCACCCTCTACGCCGGACAACCCAAATCCGGCGAGGCACCGCCGCTGCCGCTGGCGGTGGCGCAAGCGGCAGCAGCATGAGCCGGTCAGGCTGCTAGTACGACAACCCATAAGTTTGCGTATATGCCGAGACGCGTATCCGCGCGCCGAGTACGCGAAGCGAACCGCAGCCATAGCCGTAGCTATGGCGAGGATGAGCGACAAAGCAATCGGCGATGCGGGGCGCGTCGAACATAGCGAAACTTATGGGTTGTCGTACTAGATATCCGTCAGCGGTTTCTGTGCGTCGCGGACGTCGGCCGTGTCCATCTGGGCGATCAACTGTCGCAGGTCGTCGTTGAGCCGTGCGAGCGTGCTCTCGGGCAGGTTGGACAGGGCGTGGGTGAGTATGCCGGTGAGGGGACGGGGCGCGTCGTTCACGATCTGCAAACCCGCCTCGGTGAGATAGAGGCGCACTACGCGCTGATCCGCGCTGTTGCGTTCCCGCCGGATGAGTCCGGCCTTTTCGATCTTGTCGAGCATGTTGCTGGCCGTCGACGCATGGATGGACAGGGCCTGGGCCAGTTCCGAAACCTTCATGCCGGGCGTGTCGCGCAAGGCCGACAGGGCCCAGATCTGGGCACTGCTGACGCCGCAGGCTTTTTCGACCTCGTGGAAGTGCTGGCGAACCGCGCCGAAAATCACACGGAACTGGCGGAGTGCTTCGCTGGCGGCGGGCGGCGGGGGGGTGGGCGGGCTCATGGATCGGTCAGGGGAGAGCGTTGCAAGGCATCCGCAGGGTCAACGGCGCTGCGCGATGGACGGGGGAGGGACTCGGGCGGTCGATCATGAAGTATTCCGGGGTTCATTTACGCCATCCTAGCAGGCGACCGCCGGCCCTGGAGACGTCGGCGGAAAACCCCCTTTTCGATCTCGACGATGCCATACACGACGAAACCGAAGACGACAATCTTCAGCCAGGCTTCGGCGTCGAGCGGTGCTGTCTTGAACAGGGCGTGCATGGCGGGCGCGTAGGTGAACAGGCCCTGCAGCGCGATCAGCACGCCGGCGGCGGCGAGCGCGACGCGGTTGCCGATGAAGTCCGACCAGCCCGCCACCGGCGCGGTGAGATGGCGGCAGTTGAAGAGATAGAAAATCTCCCCTGCGACCAGCGCATTGACGGCAGCGGTGCGGGCAACCTCGATCGACATGCCGCGCGCCTGTTCCCACAGGAACAGGCCCATCGAGCCGGCTACAAGCAGGGTAGCGACGAATGCCACGCGCCACAGGAGGAAGCGCGTCAGGAGAGGCACTGCCGGGTCTCGCGGCGGCTGGCGCATGACGTCGGGTTCGGCGTGCTCGAAGGCGATGGCGAGCGCCAGGGTGACGGCGGTGACCATGTTCACCCAGAGGATCTGCACCGGCGTGATCGGCAGCGTGAGACCGAACAGGATGGCGACCAGGATCATCGCTGCCTCGCCGATGTTGGTCGGTAACGTGAACACGATGGCCTTGCGGATGTTGCCGTATACCGTGCGCCCTTCCTCCACCGCGTGTGCGATGGAGGCGAAGTTGTCGTCGGCGAGCACCATTTCGGCGGCTTCCTTCGCCGCCTCGGTGCCTTTGCGTCCCATGGCCACGCCGACGTCCGCACGCCTGAGTGCGGGCGCATCGTTGACGCCGTCGCCGGTCATCGCCGTGACGATCCCCCGGCTTTGCAAGGCATTGACGAGCCGCAACTTGTGTTCCGGGCTGGCGCGCGCGAATACATCGGTCGCCAAGACAGCCTCCTGCAGCCCCGCTTCGTCGAGCCTCTCGATGTCGGCACCGGTCAGCGCGCGCGAGGCGTCGAGTCCGAGTTGCGATGCGATGGCCCTTGCGGTGGCGACGTGGTCGCCGGTGATCATCTTGACGCGGATGCCTGCCGCGCGGCAGTCGGCGACCGCACGCACCGCCTCCTCGCGCGGCGGGTCGGCCAGACCCAGCAACGCGAGCAGGGTGAAGCCGCCGGCCTCGACGTCGGCGAAACTTAGCGCAGCGCTGGTCCCGGTTGGCCGTGTCGCCAGAGCCAGCAAGCGCATACCCGCAGCGGCTGTGGCGTGCATGCGCACCTGCCAGGCGTCGGCGTCGAGCGGACGGTCGCCGCTGGCGTTGCGTTCGGCGACGCACAGCGCCAACACGCGCTCGGGCGCGCCCTTGAGTAACAGAAAGGCATGGCCGGCATGGTCATGATGCAGGCTTGCCATGAAGCGGTGCTCGGATTCGAAGGGGATGACGTCGAGCCGTGGATAAGCCGTCCGCAGGGTGGGCAGGTCGAGACCCGCCTTCAGCGCCAGCGTCAGCAGCGCACCCTCGGTGGGATCGCCGGCGAGCTGCCAGCCGGCTGCGCTTTCGTGCAGGTCGGCGTCGTTGCACAGGGCGGCGGCGCGCGCTGCTTCCAGCAGCAGGGGCTGCGATGCGGCATCAAGCGCCTGGTCGTCGAGCCGGAAGCCGCCCTCCGGCGCGTAACCGCTGCCGCTGACCCGATAGCGGCTATCGGCCGTCAGCACGCTTTCCACGGTCATTTCGTTGTGGGTGAGCGTGCCGGTCTTGTCGGTGCAGATCACGCTCACCGCGCCCAGCGTTTCCACCGCAGGCAGGCGGCGGATGATGGCGTGCCGCCTCGCCATGCGCGTGACGCCGATGGCGAGCGCGATGCTCATGATCGCCGGCAGGCCTTCCGGGATGGCCGCGACGGCAAGGCCGACGGCGGCGAGGAACATCTCGCTCGCCGGGTAGCCGCGGACCCACACGCCGAAGCCGAATACCAGCGCGGCGAGCAGCAGGGTCACCGCCGCGAGCCACTGGCCGAAGCGCGTCATCTGCCGGGTGAGCGGGGTCGCCAGCGGTTCGACCGAAGCGAGCAGGCCGCTGATGCGCCCGAGTTCGGTCCTGCTGCCGGTGGCCACGACGATGCCGGTCCCCTGGCCGATGACCACCAGCGTGCCGGCCCAGACCATGCTGGCCCTGTCGCCGAGCGGGGCCTGCGGGTCGACGGGGTTCGCCTGCTTGTCGACGGCGAGCGATTCGCCGGTGAGCGCTGCCTCCGTCACCCGGAGATTGCGCACGTCGATCAGGCGCAGGTCGGCGGGCACGCGGTCCCCCGAGGCCAGATGCACGATGTCGCCGGGCACCAGGTCGGCGGCGTCGATTTCGTGCCGTATCCCGGCGCGGGTGACGATGGCGCGTGGCGAGAGCAACTCGCGGATGGCGTCGAGCGCCTGCTCGGCACGGCCTTCCTGGAAAAAGCCGATCAGGGCATTGATGGCGACCACGCCGAAGATCACGCCGCTGTCGACCCAGTGCGCCAGCAGTGCGGTGATGCCGCCCGCTACCAGCAGCACATAGATCAGTACATTGTGGAATTGCAGCAGGAAGCGCTTCCAGGCGGGGGTGCGCAGCGGCGGGGGCAGACGGTTGGGGCCATGCTCGGTGCGTCGCGCGCTGACAGCGTCCGTGTCCAGTCCGCTGCGTGTGGCAGCGAGATGGCGCAGCGTGTCCGCAACGGACAGTGCGTGCCAGTTCATCACCGGTGGGCGGCTCTGCATGGCGCGCGCGTCAGGACACCCAGACGTGGTCCCACAGCGCGCGCACGGCAGCGCGCACCGCGTCCAGCCCGTCTGGCGGCACACGCGCGTGTTCTGCGCCTGCAAGCTTGACCACGTGCTGGCGGCGGCGCAGCTCGCGGTAGGCGTCGGCGGCCGCAGCGGCGGTATCGGCAGGGATCAGCCCTGCTGCCCCCGCGCGCTGCAGCAGGGCGATGTTGCCGAGGTTGGCGGCGAGTTCGGGATGGCGGTGACAGTCCCGCAGGATGAGGTACTGCACGCAGAACTCCACATCGACGATGCCGCCGGCGTCGTGTTTCAGGTCGAACAGTGCCGTGGCGTTGGGGTGGCCGTCATGCATCTTCTGGCGCATGGCGAGCACTTCGTCGCGCAGTTTGCCGGCGTCGCGCGGCAGGCACAGCACGTCGCGGCGGATCGTTTCGAAGGCATCGCCGATGGCGGCGTCGCCGCAGACGAAGCGGGCACGGGTGATCGCCTGGTGTTCCCAGGTCCAGGCGTGGGCCATCTGGTAGGTGCGGAAGGCCTCGACCGAGCTGACCAGCAAACCCGACGCGCCGTCCGGCCGCAGCCGCAGGTCGGCTTCGTAGAGCACGCCGGTGGCGGTGGTTGTGCCAAGCCAGGTGTTGATGCGCTGTGCCAGCCGCGCGTAGATTTCCTGCGCGCGTTCGTCGTCATCGTCGAACAGGAACACCAGGTCCAGATCGGAGGCGTAGCCCAGCTCCTTGCCGCCGAGCTTGCCGTAGCCGACGACGGCAAAGCGCGGTATGTCGCGATGGCGGGTTTTCAGCTTGGCCCAGCAGCGCGCGAGGGTCTCGGCGAGCAGCGTGTCGGCGAGATACGACAGATGATCCGACAGCGCTTCCAGCGTGAGCCGGCCGGCCACGTCCTGCGCCAGCAGGCGCAGGGTCTGCACCTGCTTGAAGCGGCGCATGATGTCCATCTGCGCTTCGGTGTCGTCGGGCACGGCGTCGAGCTCGGCCTTGAGCTGCGCGGCAAGCTGCGTCCAGTCGGGTACGCTCATCAGGTGTTGCGGGGCGATCAGCTCGTCTAGCAGTTGCGGCTGCCGGGTGATCATCTGCGCCGCCCACGGGCTGGCTGCCAGGAGTTTCGCCAGTTGCCGCAGCGCGGCGGGGTATTCGGCGAGCAGCGCCAGATAAGTGGCGCGGCGGGCGATGGATTGGATCAGCGCAGCCAGACGTTCCAGCGTGGTTTCCGGTTCGGCGAGTGCACCGACGATTTCCAGCGCGGGCGGCAACAGGGCATTGAGCCGCAGTTGGGTCGATTCGGGCAGGCGCGCGGCGTGCTGGTGCAGCGCGTCGAGTGTGGCCTGCACCCGCGCCGGTTCGCCGTAGCCGGCGTTTTCCAGCAGGGCGACCACGGCCTCGGAGCCAGCGGTGCCGCAGCACACGGCGGTGAGCGGGTGGCTGGTCTGGTCCGCCTGCGGCGCGGCGAACACCTGTTCGAAATGCCGGGTGACGCGGTGGCGCTGGTGGTCGAGCGCCGTCATCAGCGCGTCGAAATCGGCGAAGCGCATCGCCTCGGCGAGCATGGCGCGTGATTCACCGTCTTCCGGCAGCAACTGCGTCTGCGCGTCGTCGAGGTACTGGATGCGGTGCTCCAGCCGGCGCAGAAAGTCGTAGGCGTCGGCGAGTTCGCGCTGTGCGTCGGCGGTCATCAGGCCACTGGCGGCGAGTTCCGCCAGCACCACGAGCGTGGGGCGCTGGCGCAGCGCGGCGATCTGCCCCCCGCGGATCAATTGGAACACCTGCGCGGTGAATTCGATTTCACGGATGCCGCCGGGTCCGAGCTTGACGTTGTGCGCCATGTCGCGGCGCGCGACTTCGCGGCGGATCTGCACGTGCAGGTCGCGGATCGCGGCAAAGGCTTCAAAGTCGAGATACTTGCGGAAGACGAAGGGCCGCACGATCTCGGCGAGGGCCGAATCCTGGTCGCCGGTGAGAGGCCGCGCCTTGATCCAGGCGTAGCGTTCCCACGGCCGGCCGTGCGCAACGAGATAGTCTTCCAGCATGGCAAAACCCATCGCCATCGGCCCGGAATCGCCCCAGGGCCGCAGCCGCAGGTCGACACGGAAGACGTAGCCGTCGGCGGTGTTCTCCGACAGCGCGCCGGCGAGCTTGCGGCCGAGCCTGACGAAGAATTCGTGGTTGGAAATGGACTTTGCGCCGTCGGTCTCGCCCTCCTCGGGGTAGAGGTAGATGAGGTCGATATCCGAAGACACATTGAGCTCGCCGCCGCCAAGCTTGCCCATGCCGACGACGACCAGACGTTGCGCCTGCCCCATGGCGTCGCGCGGCTCGCCGTGGCGGGCGGCCAACGCGGCATGATGGAAATCGAGCGCGGCGGCAATGCAGACCTCGGCGAGATCGGTGTACGCCGTCATCACCTCTGTCAGGTTTGCGTCACCCGCGAGATCGCGCGCGGTGAGCCGCAGCCAGACCTGTCGCCGCAACTGCCGCAGACGACGATGCAGGGTGTCTTCGTCGAGGCAGGGCGGATCGCTGACAAAGACCTGCATGGCGGTGCGCTCGAACGGGCGGCCGAAATCCAGCCCAGCCAGGTCGGGGTGCGCCGCCAGCAGGCGCTGACCAAAGCGCGAGCAGTGCGCCACGCGGGCGAGCGGCGTGTCGTTCATGCCGCACCAGCGTTCAGGCGGCGCGCATCGCCATGGGGCGTCAGGCGTGCCCCGGCTTTGCCGTACGGGGTCTTCAAGGCAGCCACGCGCCGGGGCCGGCAGACCGGTAGGGTTTGTCGGCGAAATTGACACACCGGGCAAAGCGGCGCTGCAAATCTGTCCCGGCAAGCTGCAAAAGACGATGAAACATGACGCTGGACGTCTCCTGGGATATTGGCGTGGTAATTGCTGGGGTTTGCATGCACGGCCCGGTTGCCGGGTGCGTTCGTCACGTTCGGCACGGAGCCGGATCGTTTTTAGCATACGTTGAGGAGAATCGAGATGAAAGTCAGCACGCTCGCGGGCATTTTGCTCGCATCGGGCGGTATTGCCGGATCGTTGCCGGCGCAGGCCCTGAGCCTTACCCCGGCAAGCTCGCCCATTGCCACCACCGACCAGACGTCCGCGCTGAGCGCATCCGGCCTGGCCGATTTGATCGATTACGCCGGAACCCTGACGCTCCTGTACAAGGCCAACGTCGACAGTCCGGAAGAGGGCGTCGCCGCGGACCTGTATGCGACCGGGTTCGACCTTACGCCAGACGATCCCTCGATGGCGACGATCAGCTGGAACGGCCCCGCCAGCGTCATCGCCTGTCCCGATTGCTTTCTGGTGGTGAAGGACGGCAACCAGAGCCCTGCACAATACGTGTTCGACCTCGGCGACTGGGACGGGCAGGAGAGCCTGGTGCTGACCGATTTCTGGCCCGCCCGGGGAGCCATCTCGCATGTGGCCATTTTCAGCTCGGCCGGGCTGGCACCGGTGCCCGAAGCTAAAACCTACGCCATGCTGCTGGCCGGTTTGGGGCTTGTCGGGCTGACCGTGCGCCGCCGCAGCGCCTGAGCACAGCCGGCACCGGAAAAAGCGCCGCCTTGCCGGCGCTTTTTTCATGGCGACTCTCCCGGCCGGTAAACCGGTCGCGGGGCTGAATTAGAATCGCGGGACAATTCCAACCCCTGTCCGAGGAGCGTATCCATGTCTGCCATCGAGTCGATCCTGACCGAAACCCGCGTTTTTCCGCCCGCCGAGTCGTTTGTGCGCGAGGCCAATGTCTCGGGCATGGAGGCCTATCGTGCCCTGTGCCGCCAGGCCGACACCGATTACGAAGGCTATTGGGCCGGGCTCGCGAAAAAACATATCGCCTGGAACACCCCGTTCACGCGCACGCTCGACGAATCGCACGCACCGTTCTACAAATGGTTCGACGACGGCATGCTGAACGTGTCCTACAACTGCCTCGACCGCCATCTGGCCACGCGTGGCGACCAGACCGCGCTGATCTTCGAGGCTGACGACGGCAGCGTGTCGAACATCAGCTACAGGCAGCTCCACGCCCGCGTCTGTCAGTTCGCCAACGGCCTGAAGTCGCTGGGCGTGGTGGCCGGCGACCGCGTCATCGTCTACATGCCCATGAGCGTGGAGGCGGTGGTGGCGATGCAGGCCTGTGCGCGTATCGGTGCCATCCACTCGGTGGTGTTTGGTGGCTTCTCGGCCAAGAGCCTGTTCGAGCGGATCGAGGACGCCCGCGCCAAAATCATCGTGACTGCCGACGAGTCCCTGCGCGGCGGCAAGGCCGTGCCACTGAAGAAAGCCGTGGACGAGGCGCTCACTATGGGCGACACCGGCTGCGTGGAGCGCGTGATTGTCTATCGCCGCTCCTGTGGCGCGGTGAACTGGTCGCCGCGTGACCTGTGGTGGCATGAACTCACCCAGACACAGGCCGACAGCTGCGAACCCACCTGGGTGTCTGCCGAGCATCCGCTCTTCATCCTCTACACCTCCGGTTCCACCGGCAAGCCCAAGGGCGTGCAGCATTCCACCGGCGGCTACCTGCTCGGCGCAATCCTCTCGATGCTGTGGGTGTTCGACGCCAAACCGGATTCCGACGTGTACTGGTGTACTGCCGATGTGGGCTGGATCACCGGGCACACCTACGTCGCCTACGGTCCGCTTGCTCTGGGCATGACCGAAGTCATATTCGAAGGCGTGCCGACGCACCCGCACGCCGGGCGCTTCTGGGAGATGATCGCCCGGCACCGCGTCACCACCTTCTACACTGCGCCTACCGCCATTCGCAGCCTCATCAAGCTGGGTCCGGATCTGCCGAAACAGCACGACATGTCGTCGCTGCGCCTGCTGGGCACGGTCGGTGAACCGATCAACCCCGAAGCGTGGATGTGGTACCACGATGTCATCGGTGGCGCCCGCTGCCCCATCGTCGACACTTGGTGGCAGACCGAAACCGGCTCCAACATGATTTCACCGCTGCCCGGCGCGGTGCCGACCAAACCCGGCTCGTGCACACTGCCGCTGCCCGGCATCCAGGTCGGCGTCGTCGACGAAGCCGGCCACGACGTGGCCGCGCAGCAGGGAGGATTCCTCGTCATCAAGCGGCCTTTCCCCAGCCAGCTGCGCACGCTCTGGGGCGACCCCGAGCGCTTCGTCAAAACCTATTTCCCGCCCGAACTCGGCGGCCGCATGTACCTTGCCGGCGACTCTACCCACCAGGACGCCGACGGCTACTACTGGATCATGGGCCGCATAGACGACGTGCTGAACGTGTCCGGCCACCGCCTCGGCACCATGGAAATCGAATCCGCGCTGGTTGCCAACCCGCTCGTTGCCGAAGCCGCCGTCGTCGGCAAGCCGCACGACATCAAGGGTGAATCCGTCGTTGCCTTTGTCGTGCTCAAGGGCGCGCGCGCCAGCGGCGATGCTGCGAAAAAGATCGTCGCCGAGCTGCGCGACTGGGTGGGCAAGGAAATCGGCCCGATCGCCAAACCCGACGAAATCCGCTTCGGCGACAACCTGCCCAAGACCCGCTCCGGCAAGATCATGCGCCGCCTGCTGCGTGCGCTGGCCCGTGGCGAAGAAATCACCCAGGACGTGTCGACGCTGGAAAACCCGGCGATTCTCGATCAATTGAAGCAGGCGGTCTGACTATCCGGCAGCCCACCGTCGCGAAGGCTTGAAAAAATCGCCCAAGGCCTTATCCTGATAATAAGGATAAAGTTGTCCTGTTAATAAAAGGAACGTCTCATGTCGCATTACCATGCCGTCGCCTGGCTTGATCACAACGAAGCCCGCGTCATGCACATCAGCCCGGACGATGTCGAAAAATCCGTGGTCCATCCGGCGCATCCGCACCGCCACCTGCAGCGCAAGCGCGGTTCGGTGAGCGGCAGCCGCCAGCCCGAGGACCAGAACTACTATCACGAAGTCGTCGAAGCGCTCGCCGGCGCTGCGGAAATCCTGATCGTCGGCCCCGGTCACGCCAAGCTCGAGCTGATCAAACATATCCATGCGCACGACCACGGCATCGTGGACAAGGTGGTGGGCGTGGAAACCGTGGACCATCCCGGCGACAGCCAGCTGCTTGCCTTTGCGCGCAAGTATTTCGCCGTCAAGGACAAGATGCTTCCACAACAGTAAATCCAGGACGCGCTGAACGCATGAACTTGACGCCGTCTCGCAGGTGTCGTTTCTAAGTCCCCGGGCAGAGGAAAACCCGGGACGTAGCCAGGCTGGAAAGGCCGGCGATCCTGGAGCCGTTGAAGACCACGGCCTGAACGCCGCGGGGGATCACCGGGCTGGGCGGACGGCGGATTTGGGCCGGAACACCGCGACCGTTTCTGGCCGTGCTTCGAGATAGGGGCCACCGATAAGGTCGATGCAATAGGGCACGGCAGCGAAGATGCCGTCGAGCGTTTCCTTGATGGCCTTGGGCTGGCCGGGCAGGTTGAGGATGAGGCAGCCGCCGCGCACGACGCCGACCTGGCGCGACAGGATCGCGGTCGGCACATACTTCAGCGACACCGCACGCATGGCCTCGCCAAAGCCGGGCAGCACCTTGTGCGCCACCGCCAGCGTCGCTTCCGGCGTGACGTCGCGCAACGCCGGACCGGTGCCACCGGTGGTCAGTACCAGCGCGCAGTGTGCCGTGTCGGCCAGTTCGACGAGCGTGGATTCAATCAGTGCTTGCTCGTCGGGGATCAGCCGGGTGACGAACTCGACCGGGTTTGCAAGCGTATTCGCTAACCAGTCTTGCAGGGCCGGCAGGCCTTGGTCTTCGTAGACACCCTGACTGGCGCGGTCACTGATGGAAACCAGGCCGATGCGAACGGAATCGTGGGACATGTGGTCAGAAAAGAGGATTGCGATGACTGCCGAATTTATCAGAATGAACCGGATTACAAGAGGAGATGCACCATGAAGACTTTCCTGCTCGCAGCATGCCTGGCGTTGGCGGTGCCGACTGCGTGGGCCGACCCGCCCAAGGGCTATCCCTTCGTCGACTACAACGCCGGACTGGCGGCAGCGAAGGCATCCGGCAAACCCGTCTTTCTGTATTTTGGCCGCTACGGCTGCGCCTGGTGTGACCACACCAACAAGAAAACCTTTTCCGACGCCGGGCTCAAGGCTTTGTACAGCGAACATTACGAACTGGTCTACGCCGATGCCGAATCGGGCAAGCGGATCACCCTGCCCACTGGCGAGCGCATCACCGAAGCCGAGCTGGGCGTGCGCCTGAAAGCATTTGCCACGCCGCTCTTCGTCTATCTCACGCCGCAGGGCGAGAAGATCGTACAAGTGCCGGGTTTCAAGACGGTGCGCGATTTCCGGGATTACGACCGCTACGTGCGTGGCGGCCACTACAAGACGCAGACCCTGCTGGAATTTCTGGGTAGCAAGTCGTGAGGCGTGCAGTCCTGTTTCTCGCGGGGCTGCTGGCAGCCCACGCCCAGGCAGGCTGGCAGTGGGAGGCCCCGCTGGACGTCAGCCGGGCAGTCGGGCCGGCGGTGTTTCCCCATGTCGAATCCGCCAATCGAAAAGGCCTGGCCGTCAGTCATGGCACGGTCGGCATGGTCTGGGAAGACAATCGCAGCGGCACGCCGCGGTGCTACGTCGCGTTCCGGCCGACCGATGCGCCCGCGTTCTCTGCGGACAGCCCTGTGAGCGAGGACGAATGCTACGAACCGGTGCTGGCGGCATTGGACGGTACAGGGCGGTTTCTTGCCGCCTGGGAAGCCGCCGGCGGCGTCTGGGTGCGCGTGCTGCCCGCGGGCAAACCCCTGCGTCTGGGCACGGCCGCGTCGGCGCAGGTCACGCTGGCAAGCCGCAACGGCCAGGTTCGCGCCGCCTGGGCCGAACAGGCGGGTCGCTACAAACGCATCATGGTCGCCACCCTGTCGGTAAAGGGTGATACGGTCACGGCGCAAAGCGTGCGCCCGGTCGAAGCCGGCGAACCGGCAAACGATCAGGCCTGGCCGGCGCTGACACTGACCGCCGCCGGCGACGTGGTGGTGGCCTGGGAGGATCGCCGCAACCACCACACCGTGCCCTATGGCAGCCGCGCGCCGGCAGGCACGCGCGATTATGCACCGGTCGGGCGATTGAGCGATCAGCGCAGTGGCCGCGTCGACGGCCTGGGGGCGGGGATGGGCGCGATGCGCCCCACGCTCGCAGCCTGGGGCGAAAACGGCAGCGTGGCCGTGTGGCTCGACAAGCGCGATTTTCTCGCCGGCTATGACGTCTACGCGGCTTTCGATGCGGGCGGCCGCTTCGCCAAGAATCTGCGTGTGCAGGACAGCTTCGGCGACAACATGGCGCAGTGGCATGCCGGTGTGGCGACGCAGGGCACGCGCCTCGTCGTGGCCTGGGACGACGCACGCGACGGCACGCCGGACGTGTGGCTGTCGACCTGGTCAGGCACGGGTTTCGTTGAAGATGTCGCCGTGCCCGCCGCCAGCGGCCCCGGCGAGCAGAGCGATCCGCTGCTGGCGCTGGACGAAACCGGTGCCCTGCATCTCGTCTGGCTGGCGCGGGAGGCAGACGGCACGCGCGTGCGTTACGCGCGCGCAGTCTGGCGGTGATTGGGGCCAGGAATTCTTGAAAGGCTGCGCCGCCGCACAGTCCCGCTAACCGCTGACCCCCTAAATCCAGCCCCGCTTCTTCAACCGCCGGTAGAGCAGCGCCATGCCGGTCGCCGTCAGGACCAGTAGCGCGGGATAGGCCCAGGGCCATTTCAGCTCGGGCATGTAGTCGAAGTTCATGCCGTAGAGGCTGAACACCACCGTCGGCAAGGCCAGCAGGGCCCCCCAGCCGGCGAGCTTCTGCACCGATTCGTTCTGCTTCACCGACTGCGAGGCAAGATGGAACTGCATCGCGTCGTTGGTGGCGGCGCGCAGCCGGTCGATGGTGCCGGACACGCGGATGGCGTGGTCGTGGATGTCACGGTAATACGGCTTGAGTTCCTTGCTGCATAGTTCGGGGTGCAGACGGATCAGGTCCTGGGCGATGTCCTGCATGGGTTCGACCGCGTCGCGCAGGGCGATGAGATCGCGCTTCATTTCGTACAGGCGTTGCAGCAGGTGGCGGCCGACGCGTTCGCCGTGCATGAGCTGGCTTTCCAGCGTGTGGAAACGATCCTGCATGGCGTCCACCACCGGGTGGAACTGGTCGACGATGAGATCGAGCACCAGATAGAGCGCATACGACGGGCCGACTGCCAGTCCGCCCGGGCGGCGCTTGAGCCGGTCGACCACACGCTGGTAGCCGGCCCCGCTGTCGTGGCGGATGGCGACGACATAGTTCCTGCCGACGAAAAGATGGGTTTCACCCAGCTCCATGCGGGTTTCCCACAACTGGGCGGTACGGGTGGCGATGAACAGATGGCTGTCGTATTCCTCCAGCTTGGAGCGCTGGTGGGTGGAAATGGCGTCTTCCAGCGCCAGGGCGTGCAGGCCGAGTTCTTCGCCAAGCCGGGCGATCCGGGCGGCGTCCGGGGTGTTCAGCTCGACCCAGAGAAAACGCCCTGGCAGCCCGACGTGTTCGCTGATGTCGTCAAAGGGAAGGGGGCGGGTCTCCCCGTCCATGAACAGCAGGCAGTCTATGGCGTGCTCCCGGCAGATTAGCCGGTGATTCTAGCAGCCTGTCGGACTTGAGCGATTCGAGCCGAGTCGAGTGGGAAAGCGAGGCCAGTTTTGCCCGATTGCGAGGCGCATGGTGGACCCATGTAACGAGAAATCGGGCAAAAATGGACCGCTCTTCCCGCTGGCGCAGTAGATCGGTCTCAAGCCCGACAGGCTGCTAGGGCCGAAGACCTTACAGGAATTGGGGCAGCAAGCCGATAACGAGTAAACTCGCCAGCCACAAGACAAGACTCAGGTTCGCCGGTGATGGCGAAACCTGATGGAGACAACATTGAAAAGCCTCATATTCGCTTGGGCCCTGTTTGCCAGTGCCCTGTCGCATGCGGCCGCGCCCTACGCCTTCGGCGTGCTCAACCAGCGCAGCCTGCAGGCGACGGCCGTCTACTGGAATCCCATTCTCAACTATGTGTCGGCGCGCTCGGGCGTGCCGCTGGAACTGCACATCGGGCGCACTGCCAACGAAACCACCGACCGCGTGGTGGCGGGCCGGCTCGACTTTGCCTACACCAACCACCTTTTCACGCCCAAGCGCGCGGCACTCGGCTGGCGCGTGCTGGCGCGGCAGGATTCACGCGGCATCCGCGGCCAGATCGTGGTGCGGGAAGATAGCCCGGCCCGCAGCCTGAAGGACCTGACCGGCCAGAGCGTGGCGTTTCCCAACCCCTATGCCTTCGTCGGCTATTACGTTCCTTACGATGCCTTGCTGCGTGCCGGGGTACGGGTCACGCCGCTGTTTTCCGGCAACCAGGAAGCGGCGATGGGACAGCTGATGTCGGGCCAGGTGGCCGCCGCCGGCGTGAATCATCAGGTGATGGCCGACTTCGCCCGACGCAACGGCCTGAAATACCGGGTGCTCAGCGAATCCGAGCCGTATTTCGATCTGGCCGTGATGGCGTCGCCGCGTGTCAGCGAGGCCGACGGCGAAAAAGTCAGGCAGGCCTTTGTCGGCATGATCGACGACCCGGAAGGCCGGCGGGTGCTGAAGGCGGCGGCGCAGGCCATCGGCCTCGGCAAATCGCGCGGCTTCGTGTTCGCGGACGACGCGGACTACACCAATTATCGGGCTTTTTTCCGCCACACCCGGGTGCCCGTCAATGAGTGAAGCCCCGGGTGCCCGATTCAGTCTGTCGGGCCGCATCCTCGGCGCGATGTTCGTGCTGGTGTGCGTGATGTATGGTGCCGCGCTGGGGGGGCTGGGCCTGCCGCTCATCGATCGCGTGCGCACCCAGCTCCAGTTGGGTGCCGAACGCGAGCTGTCGGCACTCAAGACCGCCATCCAGGACGAGGTGCTGCTGCGCGATTACCCGGCCATCGAGCAGACGATCCGCCGCAGGGTCGACCAATCCCATCTTCTGCAGGCAAGTTATATGCTGCGCCAGGTGCGGATCGAGGCACAGTCGCCCGCCCGCGCGGGTAACTATCCCGCCTGGTTCGCGGCGCTGGTGCAGCCCGGGCCGGTGCGGGCCGAAACCCGTCTCGATATAGGCGGTACGTCTTACGGCAGCCTGTCGGTAGCCATCGACCCGGCTCCGGCCATGCAGGACCTGTGGGCGCTGGGCAAGCGCTTCACCCTGCTGGCGTCCGCCAGTCTGCTGGTCATGCTGGTGCTGATGCAACTTTTGCTTACCAGGAGCCTGCGCGGCCTGTACGAACTGCGTCTGGCGGCGCGTGCGATCGAGTCGGGCAACTTCGCGGCGCGGGCGCGCCTCGTCTCCGGTTCGCCGCCCGAGGTGCGCGAAACCAAGCTCGCGTTCAATCACATGGCCGACCATGTCGGCAAGCTGGTAGCGGCGCTGGAACACGAACACGCCGAACTGCTGGTGGAAAAGGAGCGCCTGCGCGTGACCTTCGAATCCATCGGCGACGCCGTGCTGGTCACCGACGCCAGCGGCCTGATCGAATTCCTCAATCCCAGGGCCGAGGAATTGACTGGCTTTGCCAGCGAAGAGGCGCGTGGCAAGCGCGTACAGGAAGTCATGCCGCTGATCGAGGAATCGAGCGGCGACCCGGTTGTGAATCCGCTGGAAATCGCCCTCGTGCGCGATGCGGTGGTCGAACTCGACAACCACACCCTGATCCGCCGGCGCGACGGCTCGACCATCGCGATCAGCGACACGGCTGCCCCCATTCATTCCGTTGACGGTCGCGTCCAGGGCGGCGTGCTGGTATTCCAGGACGAGACCGAACGCCGCAGCCTGATGCAGCGTCTGGCCTGGCAGGCCGAACGCGACCACCTTACCGGCCTGTGGAACCGCCGCGCGATGGAAGACAAGCTCACCGCCGCGGTCTACAGCGTGCAGCATGTGCCGCGTCATTTCGTCTTCTGCTACATCGACCTCGACCGCTTCAAGCTGGTCAACGACACCTGCGGCCACCGTGCCGGCGACGCCCTGCTGCAACGCCTCACCGCCATCATGGCGCGGCGCATCGAAGGCGAAAACCATTACCTGGCCCGCCTCGGGGGTGACGAATTCGGCCTGCTGTTCATCGACGCAACGCTGTCGACCGCGCTCAACCAAATCCAGGCGCTGCGCGACGAAATCGGCCGTTTCCGCTTCGAGTGGGAGGACAAGGTGTTTCGCCTGGGCGTGAGCTTCGGCGTGACCGAACTGCACGCCGGCCACAGCGACGTGGGCGAAATCCTCGCTCAGGCCGACACCGCCTGCTATCACGCCAAATCGCTGGGCGGCAACGCAATCCAGGTGTACGAAAAAACCCATCCCGCCCTGCAGAAAATCAACGACGAGATGCAGTGGATCGCGGTCATCACGCGGGCATTCGAGGCGCACCGCTTCGTGCTGTTCCGGCAGGAGAAAGTCGCGCTGCGTGACGATGTTGTCGCACGCCACTACGAGGTGTTGCTGCGGATGCGTGGCGAGGACGGCGTGATCATCTCCCCGGGGGAATTCCTGCCGGCGGCGGAACGCTACGGCCTCGCCCCCAGCTTCGACCGCTGGGTGGTGCGCAACGTCTTTGCCTATCTCGACACGCATC
The DNA here is from genome assembly GCA_002281775.1 of Hydrogenophilales bacterium 16-64-46. Lineage (GTDB taxonomy): Bacteria > Pseudomonadota > Gammaproteobacteria > Burkholderiales > Thiobacillaceae > Thiobacillus. Next base: position 189,008 of record NCGY01000004.1, read on the forward strand.
CGGAAGACACCGCGTGCTACGCGCTCAATCTATCCGGCCGCAGCCTGTCGGATGCGAGCACCGCCGATTTCATCCTGGAAGAAATCTCCCGCTATCACTTCGACCCCACGCGCATCAGCTTCGAAGTGACCGAAACCGCCGCCATCGACAACCTCGATACCTGCGAGCGGCTGATCCTCACCCTCAAATCACGCGGCATCCACTTTGCGCTCGATGATTTCGGCCGCGGTCAGTCGTCGTTCGGTTATCTCAAGCGCCTGCCGGTCGCTAGCCTCAAGATCGACGGCGATTTCGTGCGCGGCCTCGACACCGACCGGGAGAAGCTCGCCATCGTCAAAGCCATGCACACCCTGGCACATGAACTCGGCAAAGAAACCATCGCCGAACAGGTGGAGACCGAGGCCGAACTGGCCTGCCTGAAGGCCATGGGTGTCGATTTCGTACAGGGTTACCTGTTGTCGAAGCCCGCGCCTTTGCCCGTTTGATCGCGTAGCCCGACATGAGAATCGCGCAGGTAGTCGCCAGTCACGGCGACGGTGGACTCGAAAAACATGTGCGCGAACTGTCGCGCCTGCTGCTGGACGCCGGCCACCATGTCGTACTCGTCGCCGATCCGCGCTTCCTCGCCGACGCGCCCGCCGGGGTCGAACCGGTCGCGATGGACTTCTCGCGCAACCGGCGCAATCCCTTTCTGCTGTGGGCGGTCTACCGCGCACTGCGAGACAGCCGCTGCGACGTGATCCACGCCCAGGCCAACAAGGCCGTCGCCATCGTCGGCGCGCTCACGCACTGGCTGCCTGCGCCTACCGTCGGCACGCTACACAACGCCAAGCGCGATCTCGCCGGCTATGCCCGGCTCGCACACATGATCACCGTCAGCGCCCGGCTCGCGCGCGATTTTCCGCCGGGACGCGCAAGCGTGGTTTATAACGGGCTGGCCGCCGTCGCCCCGCAGCGCCGCGACCTGCGCGCCGAATTCGGCTTCGACACCGCGCCGGTACTGTGTGCCGGCGGTCGGCTGGTCGAGGCCAAGGGCTTCGATCTCTTGCTCGACGCCATCGACGGGCTGGCGATCAATCTACTGATCGTCGGCGAAGGCCCACAACGCGACGCACTCGAACTGCGCATCGCACGCCTCTCGCCGCCGGCGCGTGTCGTACTGGCCGGACATCGCGACGATCTGCAGGCGTTGCTCGCCGCCGCCGACGCGGTCGTCGTCGCGTCAAGACGCGAAGGCTTTTCCTACGTGTTTGCCGAAGCACTGTTGGGCGGCGCGCCCATCCTCTCGACAGACGTGCCGGTGGCCAACGAAATCCTGCCGCCGGCGTTGATTGTGCCCGCCGATGCTGCTGCGCTGCGCGGTCGGCTCACCGCCCTGCTTGCCGACCGTGCCGGCTGGGATGCGGCGATGGCCGAGCCGCGTCGCTTCGGCGCGACGAAGCTCACGCTGGAGGCGATGCGCGACGGCACGATTGCTGTCTATCGCTCGCTGATCGGGCGGAACTGAACCTCTCCGCGTGCGAACCGCACGCAGAGAGTCCCCCAAAACAACAGGAATGGCCGCCGCTCAGAACGGCAGGGCGAGGCCGGGCGCGGCCGCGTGGATCACGGCGCGGAAATCGGCCTGGATTTTTTCCAGCGCGGCGGCGTTGTCGGCCTCGAAGCGCAGCACGATCACCGGCGTGGTGTTCGACGGGCGCGCCAGGCCGAAGCCATCGGCGTATTCCACACGCAGGCCATCGAGCGTGATGACTTCTTTCGCGTCGGGGAAGGTCGCGGTTTTTTGCAGCGTATCCATCAGCGTGTAGTGCTCGCCTTCGGCCATCTTGATGTTGAGCTCTGGCGTATTCACCGTGTCCGGCAGGCCGTGCAGGGTGGCGTTGAGATCGGCCTGCTTCGACAGGTATTCGAGCAGGCGTGCGCCGGCATACAGGCCGTCGTCAAAGCCGAACCAGCGCTCCTTGAAGAATACGTGGCCGGACATTTCGCCGGCCAGCAGCGCGCCGGTTTCCTTCATCTTGGCCTTGATGAAGCTGTGGCCGGTTTTCCACAGCGTGGGCTTGCCGCCGCGCTCGCGGATCCAGGAGAACAGGTTGCGGGTGGATTTCACGTCGAAGATGATTTCCGCACCGGGGTTGCGGCTCAACACGTCGTCGGCGAACAGCATCAGCTGGCGGTCGGGGAAGATGATGGTGCCGTCCTTCATCACCACGCCCAGGCGATCGCCGTCGCCGTCGAAGGCCAGACCGATTTCGGCGTCGCTGGTTTTCAGGCGCGCGATCAGGTCGACGAGGTTCTTGGGCTGCGAAGGATCGGGGTGGTGGTTGGGGAAGTTGCCGTCGACGTCGCAGAACATTTCCTCGACTTCGCAGCCAAGCGCGCGGTAAAGCGGGCCGGCAAAGGCACCGGGCACGCCGTTGCCGCAGTCGACGATGATCTTCATCGGTCGGGCGAGTTTGATGTCGGAGACGATGCGGGCGTGGTATTCGGGCGCGATGTCGTAGCTGCGGTAGCCGCCTGCGCCGTTCACGAGATTGCCATCGACCAGCCGCTGGCGCAGCGCCTGGATGGTCTCGCCCGAGAGTGTCTCGCCGCCGAGCACCATCTTCAGGCCGTTGTAGTCGGGCGGGTTATGGCTGCCGGTGACCATGACCGCGCTGTTCGTTTTGAGCTGATACGCGGCGAAGTAGGTCATCGGTGTGGCGACCATGCCGAGGTCGACGACGCCGACGCCGGCGCGTCGGATGCCGCGCGCGAGCGCCGCAGCCATGTCGGGGCCGGAGAGCCGCCCGTCGCGACCGATGCAGATTTCACTCTGGCCGCGCGCCACGGCTTCGGAGCCGATGGCGTGACCGATAGCCTCGACGATTTCAGCGGTGAAGGTCTTGCCGACGATGCCACGGATGTCGTAGGCCTTGAAGATTTCTTTCGGGTATTCCACAACGCGCTCCCTGATTGTTGACTGCCTTGATTCTACCTGTCTGGCGCGTCGAAATGATGGAGGATGCGTGTCGGCAGCCAGTCGGCGTTGCCGGGGAAGGGGCCGGAGGGAAAGGCGACATGGCCACCGGTTTCGGGCTGTTCGAGCAGCACGGCCGGAGCCACGTCCGCAGCGCCGGGCAGGGCCCCCGCGGGCAGGAAGGGGTCGTTCCGGGCGTTGATGACGAGCGTGGGTACAGCTATGGTTTTTAGCAGCGGCTTGCTCGACACGCGCAACCAGTAGTCGTCCGCGTCGAGGTAGCCGTGCAGTTTTGCCGTGACCAGGGTGTCGAACTCGCGGAAGGTGGTGGACGCGGCAATCGCGTCGGCATCGAGCAGGCCGGGAAATTTTTCTGCCTTGCGCAGAGCCTTGGCCTTGAGTGTGGCGAGGAAGCGCGCGGTGTAGACGCTGCGGTTGAAACCTTCATCGAGGGTGTGGCCGGCGGCGGTGAGGTCGACCGGTGCCGACACAGCCACGGCACGATCAACCAGAGAGCTTGCAGCGGTGCCATTCTCGCCCAGCCATTTCAGCAGCGCGTTGCCGCCGAGCGATACCCCCACTGCGTAGAGCGGAGCGTCGGGGTGCCGGGATTTGACGTGCCGCAGCATGGTGTCGATGTCTGCGCTGTCGCCTGCGAAGTACGCGCGCGGCAGGCGGTTGTCCTCGCCCGAGCAGCCGCGGAAGTGCGCGACCACGCCGTGCCAGCCGCGCGCCTTGAGGCTGTGCATCAGGTCGCGCGCGTAGAAGCTGCCGGAGTTGCCTTCCAGGCCGTGGAACAGCACCGCGACCGGCTTTCCGGGTGTGCCGTCGGTCCAGTCGAAATCGAGGAAGTCGCCGTCGGCGAGCTCCAGCCGCTCGCGCCGGTAGTCCACCTGCGGCACGCGGATGAACAGGCTGGTGTAGATGGTCTGCACGTCGCCGCCGGGCAGCCAGGCGGGGGCGACGTAGGCCTCGGGACTATCGCTGGCGAGGGCGGAGGTGGCTGCCATGAGGGCGACGAGGATCAGGCTGGTGCGGGCATCGGGCCACATCATCCGGGGCGGAATGGCAGGCCGGTCAGTGCAACACCGGCGCTGCGGTGCGCGCGGGCGGTTCGCTCCCCACCTGCAGGGGCGAGGCATGGTGCATGATCATGCGCCAGCCGTCGCTTTCACGGCGGTAGAGATTGCTGGCGAGTATCGGCGGACGGGACTCGGTTTCGTGGCCGATGGTGAGACTTTCGTGCACGATGCGCAGCACCTGCCCGGGTTCGCGGATTTCGTGGACGAGCCGGGCGTTGACACGGAACTGCCCGGCGGCTTCGAAGATGCTGCGCCAGCCGGCGGCAACTGCGCCCCGGCCGTTGAGTGCCGCAGCGAGTGGATGGATACAGGCAATGTGCTCGGCTTGCGACCAGACCGCCATCATGGCGTCGAGCGAGCGCGATTCAAACGCGTGGTAGAACGCCGCCTCAGCAGCCTCGGGTGTGGCGAATCCCATGCTGCTTCAGTCGGCGATCCCGGCGAGCAGGGCTTTTTCTTCAGAGACGAACTGCTTCAGCAGCGGCGCGAAGGCGGGCATGGCCATCTGCGCCATCAGTTCGGTGTTGGGCTTGGCGATGTAGACCTTGCCATCGGTGCCTTCGAACACGCTGATGCGGCAGGGGGCAAAGGGTAGGGCGCGGTTGGCCATCTGCGCTTTCAGCAGGGTTTCGGCGAGGTCCTTCTTGCACATGGCAAGCATGGTGAAGGGGCGGGCATCCTTCTGGCCGGCTTTCTGCATGGCTTCCTGCATGTTTACGACCGGGCCGACTTCCCAGCCGCGTTTTTTCGCCGCTTCCTGCAAGGCGGCGATGGTTTCCTGGTAGCCCAGGCGGCTCGTGTGCTCGCTCATCATCGCAGCCATGAGTTTGGCCTGCGCTTCCTGCATTTTCTTCATTTCGGCCTGGACATCAGGCTGCGGGCCGGCGGCGAAGACAGTGCTGCTGGCGAGCATGAGGGCGGCAAGGGGGGCAAAACGGGTCATGGCGATCTCCTGATTGGTATTGAGTGACGTGGCGGCGGCTCAATGCCCGCCGCCGCTGGGCTTGCCTTTCAGGCGGTAAAGCGTGCCGCAATAGGGACACAGCGCGTCGCCGCGTGATTCGATCGGCAGGTAGACGCGCGGGTGGGCGTTCCAGTCGGCGTGCTGCGGCATCGGACAATGCAGCGGCAGGTCGGTTTCGCTCACTTCGATGACGCGCTGGGTGTTGTCGTGCCGTTCGCTCATGCCGGGCTCCGCTTCATTTGACGGCGGTCAGCCAGTCGGTGTGCGCAGGCGCGCGGCCGTAGACGCAATCGAAATACATCGCCTGCAATTTGGCGGTGAGCGGGCCACGCGTGCCTTCACCGATGGCGCGGTTGTCGAGTTCGCGGATCGGCGTGACCTCGGCGGCGGTGCCGGTGAAGAAGGCTTCGTCGGCCGAATACACCTCGTCGCGGGTGATGCGTTTTTCGATCACCGGCAGGCCGATCTCGCCGGCGAGCTGGATGATGGTGTCGCGGGTGATGCCTTCCAGCGCGCTGGTGAGGTCGGGCGTGTAGAGCTTGCCGTTCCTGATGATGAAGATGTTCTCCCCCGAGCCTTCGGCGACGAAGCCGTCAACGTCGAGCAGCAGCGCTTCCTGGTAGCCGTCCATCTCGGCTTCCTTGTGCGCAAGGATGGAGTTCATGTAGTTGCCGTTGGCCTTGGCCTTGCACATGGTGATGTTGACGTGATGGCGCGAGAAGGAGCTGGTTTTCACCCGGATGCCGTTCTGGATCGCGTCGTCGCCCATGTACGCGCCCCACGGCCATGCGGCGACGATGACGTGCACCGACAGATTCTTCGCCGAGATGCCCATGGCTTCGGCACCGAAGAAGGCCATCGGCCGCAGATAGCCGGATTCGAGATTGTTTTCGCGCACGACCATGCGCTGTGCTTCGGAAATCGTGGCCTTGTCGAACGGTAGTTTCATGCCGAGGATGTGGGCCGAGCGGAACAGGCGGTCGGTATGCTCCTGCAGTCGGAAGATCGAAGTGCCCCGTTCGGCTTTGTAGGCGCGCACGCCCTCGAAAACCCCCATGCCGTAGTGCAGGGTGTGAGTGAGGACGTGGGTGGTGGCGTCGCGCCAGGGGACGAGTTTGCCGTCGTACCAGATGACGCCATCGCGGTCGGCCATGGACATGGTGCAGTGTCTCTTTCTGTAGGGGATGCGGAGGTTGCTGATTTTACCGGATTCTGCCTGCGCCCGGCCCGGCAGCTGCCGGCTTTGTGGCAGGATGCGCGTCAGGAGAAAAACATGATCTGGAGAGCATGGCTGCTGGGGCTTGCCCTGGCCTGGGGCAGTGCGCAGGCCGCACCTGTACGTTTCGATTATTACCTGCTCGCCCTGTCGGTCGCGCCCGCGTTCTGCGAGGACAAACCCGAGCGCACGCGTGCCTATGCGCAATGCCGGCAATTGAGCGAGGCATCCTTCAAGGCCCTGCCGCTGACCCTGCACGGCCTGTGGCCCAACCGCTATGACCGGCGTCACCCGGCCTTCTGCGGCGCGAAGTCGGGCGGCGCATTCTGCCGCCTGCCCGCGATTCGCCTGCCGGCTGCCGAACGGGCGCGCCTTGGCCGTGCCATGCCGGGCGCGGCGGATTGCCTGGATCGCTACCAGTGGGCCAAGCACGGCAGTTGTTCGGGTTTGCGCGAAGACGATTATTTCGCGGTTGCCTCGGCCCTGACCGAGCGGGTGAATCGTGCGCTCGGCACCGAACTCGCGCGCAGCATGGGGCGCGAAGTCGGTCTGGATACGCTCCGGGCGGCGCTCAGGAAGAATGATCCGGCGTTGCTGGACGCCGTGACCTTCGATTGCCGTACGCCGGCCACGCCCGATCGCGCCAAGCGCCGCCCCATGCTGCGCGAAATCCGCGTGAGCTTCGTGCGGAATCCGGCAAGCGGCGGGCCCGGCAAGCCGCTCGATTACCGCAGCATCGGCCATACCCATTACAACTCGGGCTGTCCCGGAGGGCGCGCCTATGTCGATACGCCGCTCGATTGAGGGCGCATGTCTCGCCCTGCTGGCGGGCGTGGCGCAGGCCGACGCCTGCCACGAGGCACTGGCGCGTTTCGACTACGCTGCCGCCACGCAGCTGGCGGCCAGCGCGCCGGCTTCGGCGCTGTCCCGCATGTGTGCCGCGCGCGCCGCGTACGAGACGGGCCACTTTGCCGACGCCCTGACGCGTCTGCGCGAAGTCGATGCCGTCTATCCGCAGGGCGAAACCCGCACCTATCTCTACAACTGGCTGACCGTGACCCTGCGCAAGCTCGGCCGCGAACCCGAAGCGATGCAGTACGGCCAGGCGGCGCTCGTCTGGGCGCGGCGCGAAGCCAGTCGGCAGAACCTGGCAACGGCCCTGCACAACCTCGCGGGACTGGCGTACGCGCGGGGTGATGTGCCGGCCGCGCTGGCCCTGTACCGGGAATCGATCCCGCTCAACCCTGATCTCTCTGAGCGCTCGGCCAGCCTCAACAACGTGGGGCTGATCTACCAGGCAGCGGGCGACCGGATGGAGGCCGAGCGCTGGCTCTCGGACGCGATCGCGCTCAACCGCACGCAGGGGCATTTCCATCATCTGGGCAAGCACCTGATGAACTTGGGCAACCTCTATCGCGAACTGGGCCGTTACGACGAGGCGCAGGACCGGCTCGACGAGGGAGCCACGCTGATAGACCGGGTGGGCGATGTGTACTGGCAGGCGGTCGCGGCGCGCTATCGCGGCTGGCTGGCGCGCGACCGCCGAGACTGGGCGGCAGCGGGCCGCTGGCTGGCGCTGGCCGCGCGCACCTACGATGCAGCGGGCGCAATAGCCGATGGCGACGCCGCGCGCGAGGAACTCGCCGGGCTGTAATGGCTTACGGCGTGTTGATGCGGACGAACTCGGGGAAGTAATCCGCGCGGACGAAATAGGTCCCGTCGCAGTTGTACGAGGCCCGAACGATGCCTTCCGACAGCGAGATGGCGGCGTTGCGCAGGTAGTAGCCTTCGATGGCGCGCAGGGTGTTGAAGCTCTGCACGATGGCGTCGATGCGTTCCATCGCCAGCGGCTGCCAGCTCGTGCGCTCGGCGTCCATCAGCTTCAGCCAGTGCGGCGGCAGGTAATCGCGCAGCGGGCCGGTCTGGATCATGGCGCGCACCCAGGCGATGGTGCGGGTCTTTTCCTCGTAGGGCACGGCGACGAAATGACGGGCCACGTAGCCGGGCTTCACCAGGTCTTCCGCGTCGTGCACCTCGTAGGCAAAGGGATTGAAGATCGATTCGGTGCGCACTTCCGAGCTGTTGAAGCCGACGTAGATGGCGTATACGCCGGTGTCACGCAGCAGCGCGGCACAGGCGTCCAGCACCTGGCCGGCGATGGGGTCGATGCGCGAAGGCTGGCGCGGCCGCAGCGGCACCGTCTCGCGCAGGCTGGGGTCGCCCTTGATGCTGGCGAAAGGCACGTCGGTTGGCAGGCCAAAGGCCCCGACAAAGGGTTCGTGCAGCAGGCAGACCGGTGGTTCGGTGGGGTGAAGGGAATTCATCCCGCCATTTTCTCACGCGCGTTTTACAAATACGCTTTGGCCTCTTCGCCGGGGTTGGGCAGGCCGGCCACCCGCCAGGCTTCACGCGGATTGGGGAACAGATGCTGCATGCAATCCGCGCTCTGGCCGGTGAGGTGACAGACGTGCGACAGCGCCGTGACCGTGCCGTGGCGGGAATACTCGCGACGCAGGGCGTGCAGCAGGCCGATCTGCAATTCGTTGAGGCTGCCGATGCCGTCGGTCTGGGCGATGCGGTCGGCAAGGGTTTCGCTCCAGGTGTCCGGGTCGAGCAAAAAGCCGTCGGCGTCGAACTGGGGCGGGGCGGACGGGTGGGCGGTCGGTGCCATGCTTCGCTCCTTTGAGGAGGCAGGCTACAGGTATAGCACCCCGACAGGGCTTGTGCAGTTTCAGGACACGTCGCGCAGCCCCTGGGGGCGATTCTGGAAATCCTTCAGTACGTCTTCCGCGAGCTGCGGCCGGCCGAAATGGTAGCCCTGGCCGTAATCGATGCCGAGCGCGATCACCTGCTTCAGCACCGCTTCATTTTCGACGTATTCGGCGACGGCGAGCTTGCCGTAGCCATGGACGGCTTCGACCAGGGCGCGTACGAACAGGCGGTCGTCCTCGCTACGGTCGAGTCCGCTGATGAACGAGCCGTCGATCTTCACGAAATCGACCGGCAGATGCTTGAGATACTGGAAGGTGGAAAAGCCCACGCCGAAGTCGTCGAGGGCGATCTTGCAGCCGAGATCCCGTATCCCGGCCAGCAGGCTTTCCGCGTCCGCCAGCTGGTTGAGTGCCGCCGTTTCGGTGATTTCGAGCGTGAGTTGCTGCGGTGCGACGCGATAGCTCTGGAAAAGGCTGTCGAGCTGCGCGGGCAGGTCGGGGGTGTCGAGGCTGCGCGCAGACAGGTTCACCGCCAGCCGCAGGCCCGGATGGGCGGCGATGAGCGCGATGGCGTGGCGCAGCACCCACTGGTCGATTTCGCGGATGAGGCCGGAGCCTTCGGCGGCGGCGATCAGCGGCGCCGGCGCGAGTATCTGGCCGTTGGGCCCGAGTACGCGCAGCAGCACTTCGTGGTGGGCAACCAGCCCGCTCTGGAGCGCGAGGATGGGCTGGAGATAAAGTTGCAGGCGATCCTGGCGCAGCGCTTCGGTGATGAGCGCGAGCTGCGCGGTGCGGTCGAGCAGGCTTTCGCGGATGCCGTCCTTGGCATTGTAGAGATGCCAGTTGGCGCGGCCCTTGGCGCGCGCCTGCGACAGCGCGAGGTCGGCGTGGCCCATCAGGGTGTCGACCGTGCAGTTTTCCTGCACGAGTGCGAGTCCAACGCAGGCGGTGGCGATGTGCTGGGCCGAATCGCCCTTGCACAAAAGCCGCGCAATTTGCAGCAGCTGCGCGTCGGGCAGGGGTTGGAAATATAGCGCGAATTCGTCGCCCCCCAGCCGTGCGGCCAGCGCGGGCGCGGGCTTCAGCTCGCGCAGCCGGTCGGCCATGTGCTGGATCACGGCGTCGCCGGCGCTGTGGCCGGCGAGGTCGTTGATGGCCTTGAAGTCGTCCAGGTCGACCAGCAGCACCGCGCCGCCGCCAACTTCGCCCAGCGCATGCGCCACCCGGCGCTGGAAGGCGGGCCGGTTGTAGAGGCCGGTGAGCGGATCGTATTCGGAGAGGAAACTGGCCTGTGCCTGGGCGCTCTTGAGCTCGGTGAGGTCGATGCCGACGGACAGGATGAGCGACTCTGCGCCGGCCTGCTGGCCGATCAACGAATGGATCCAGGCAATGTTGCGCGGGCCGTCCGGGGTGGCGAGCGGTGCCTCGAAGCGCAGGGGCGCGGTGTCGCCGCCAAAATGCGTCAGCAGACGTGCGCGCCAGTCCCGGCCTTCCTGCGGGGAGAGCAGCCGGTCGAAGAAATCCTGGCCGATCAGCCGGCTTTCGGGCAGACCGGTGAGGCTTTCGACGTAGTGGTTGGCCATGCGGATGACGCCACGCCGGTCCTGGGTGAGGATCAGCGCCTGCGCCGTGTCGAGCAGGCTGGTGATGAAATCGCGCTCGTGCGACAGGGTTTCGACCAGGCTTTCGAGCTCGTGTTGCTGGCTGCGCGAGGCGGTGTCGAGGGTTTCGAGCTGGGTGGCAAGCGTGCGGGTGGCGTTTTCCAGACCGGTGAGTTCGTCGTTCAATTTCTGCGGGCGCAGCGGCAGGCGGTGCCGCGCACGCTGCCAGCGGCCTTCCCCCAAGAGGGGCAGGCTGGTGCTGACGCGGTTGAGGCGGCGCATGAACCACATCAGCGAGAGCAGCAGCACGGCTTCGGCTGCGAGGAACACCCCCAGCCCAGTCGCGAGGTTGGCGAGGAAAGCCCGCGAAATGGCGGCTTCCTGGCGGGTGACGTCCTTGCGCGTGACGAATGCCGGCGCGTCGGGGCTGGCGGCCAGCGGATGCAGCTTCTCCCAGTCGTGGATGACGCCATCGCTGCGGCTCAACGCGGATGCGAGACGAGGTAAATCGGCAGGCGCAGTGAAGCGCAGGTCGGGCAATACGCGCAGCATGTCCGGCGCGGTGGCGACATGGGGCAGCAGGGTGGCGGGGGCGACGATGGCCAGCTCGCGGCCGCTGCTTTGCAAGAACGCGCTCATCAGACCGGACATGTCTGAAGTGACCAGTACGGCACCCACGGTCAGGCCACCGCGCAAGACCGGCGAGACGCCATAAAACAGGCACCGCCCGGCACAAGTGAGGCCGCTGGTGGGGCGCTCGGTTTTCAGCGTTGCCGCCAGAACCTTGTCGATCAGCGCGTCGGACGCGGGCACATTGCCAAAGCCGGTCAGCAACTGGCGGTCGGCGTCGTACAGGCGCAGGCTTTCGAAACCCTGGTTGAGGCTCAGCTGCTCCCAGTAGCGTTGCAGGAGATGGCCGGGAGCAGCGTCGAGTGGCCCTTCATGACTGGCTGCCAGAAAATCCGCGAGGCCCGCGCCGGCGTCGACGAGCTGCCGTTCGTTCTGGCGGATCAGGAATTGCAGCAGGGCGTCGTTGCGCACCGCACTGTCGAGCCGGGCCTGTTCGGTGGTGCGCCTGAGCTGCCGGTCGTTGAACCAGGTGAGCGCCAGCGTGCCGAGGGCGACGGCCAGCGTCAGCGGCAGCAGCAGCTTCCATTTCAGGCTGAGAAAACGCGCGGGCCGCATGATCAGAATCGCCAGGCGGCCTGCAACAGCCACATGTCCCAGTCGCGCGCGCGGGCAAAAAAGTCTGGGTTGTCCGGGCCGGGCACCCAGGCGGTGCCATTCACGCGGTGGTATTCGCCGCGCAGCATGACGCTGGGGGTGGCATCCCAGCGCAGTCCGAGTGTGGTGTCGTGGGCGTAGTTGCCGTGCGCGGGCAGGCCGGTTGCGGCTGCGAAGGCGTGGCCGTTGCGGTCCTTGCGGCTGCGGTAGAACACGTCGTGGCGCAGCAAGAGTTCCCAGTCCGGGGCAAAGCGCCATTCTCCCTGGGCATAGAAGGTTTCGGCCTGCGACACCCTGTCCGGCAGGGCAGGCCCGAATCCGGCCAGCCTTATTTTTGGGCGGCCATATTCAGCGGTGAGTGTCAGGGTGTCGAAGCGCTGCTGCACCGAGAGCATCAGGTTGCGGAAATCGACCGTGCCAGCGCCGAACGGGTCGAGTGCACCCGGCGCGTAATCCGCTTGCGCATCGGCGTAGGTCAGGGCAAGTGTGGTGTCGCCGGGGCTTTCCCAGCGGAAGCGCGCACCGAAGGCGTGCCGGCCATCGAGCTTGCCGGGCAGGTCGTTACCGAGGAAGTTGTATTCCACGGAGGCACTGTCGAAGTCCGGCCGGATTGCGCCGATGCTCCATTCGCTCGCGCCCCGGTCGTGCACGCCGCCGCCATAGAGAAACACCCCGGGCGCGGCGAGGACGAGGCTGCGGCTGTTGTCGAAATATACCGATTGCGGCAGCAGGATGCCGGGGCGGGTGAACGGCACGTCGCGTGTTTCGTTGTACAGGCCGTAGGGAATCTTGACCTTGCCGAGGCGTGCGCCGATCTGGTGGGAGTCGCTCTGATGGAAACGCCAGTCGAGGTGGGCGTAATCGAGTCGCAGGCCGTCGCTATCGCTTTCGCCCGCCCGCCGGTACAGGAGCTGGCCGGCGGCAAGCAGCCTGTCGCGAACCTGCCAGGTTGCATGCAGGCCGGCTTCGGTGAATTCGCTGCTGGCCTCATCCTGGCTGTCGCCGAAGAAGTTGTTGTGGCTGGTGCCGATTAGCGCCTGCGCGGCAAAGCCCTGGACGTGGACACGGGGGGCGCTGTCACCGTCCGCCTCGACCGGGGCGGTGATGAGGCTCGCGACCAGGAGGCCGACCCGGCCAGGCCTAGTCCAGCTTGAGCGTCTTGATGCCTTCATGAGCCATGTCCTTGCTGGTATATCCGATTGCGCCCGGCGTGCTGCGGACGCGGGTGCGCATTTCGGTTTCATTCCTGACTTCTATCGGTGCGCCGGCCATGCCGCTGTAGCTCAGGCGATCCCATATCTGGCGCAGGCGATAGGGGTAGATGCCGAGCGTGTCCTTGGCGAAACGTTCGTGCACGGGGTGGTTGTCGGGCAGTACGAACACGACGATGGGCTGGCCGTCGGGCCAGCGGGTCTGCCGCAGGATATAGATGTTGCGCAGGGACGTCGCATCGAGGCTGCGCAGTTCCACACCGGCCTCTACGATCACGCCTGCCAGCGCGATCGCCGGGCAGCACAAGAGGGCCAGCAGGGGCCAGAGCAACAGGCATATGCGATGGCATGGCCTGATCGTGCGACGCGCTTGATGGTAGGCAATCATGTCGCGGAGAGCGGTGCCAGCAGTTTGCGCACCGGGGCGGGCAGGGCCGCGTCGAGCACGTCTGCGAGTGGCAGCCATACGTGGCCGGGCGGGGTGGTGGTGCGCGGCGCGAGGTGCAGACGCATCGGCTGAATGGTCAGACGGAAATGGGTAAAGCCGTGTATCAGGGGCGGCAGTGCGTGTTGCGCCTCCACGTCATACCCCCAACGCTGCTGGCAATGCAGGCTGCAATCGGCCGCGGCGTCGAGTTCGGGCAGGCTCCACAGACCGCCCCAGATGCCGCGTGCCGGGCGCTTTTCCAGCAGCAGTTCGCCGCGGTCGAGCAGCAGCAGCATCTGCGTCTGCCGTTCCGGCAGGACTTTTTTCGGACGTGGTGTGGGTAGGGTGTGGGTGCGGTTTTCTGTATGGGCGACGCAGTCGGCGGCGACCGGGCAGTGCGCACAGTCGGGCTGGGTACGGGTGCAGACCATTGCGCCGAGATCCATCATGCCTTGGGTGTAGGACTCGATGTCCTTGGCCGGCAGGCGCGATTCCGCGCACTGCCAGAGATCATTTTCAACGCGTTTGTCGCCGGGCCAGCCGGCGATGCCGGCATGACGGGCCAGTACGCGTTTGACGTTGCCGTCGAGGATCGCGCAACGCTCGCCGCAGGCCAGCGCGGCGACGGCAGCGGCCGTGGAGCGGCCGATGCCGGGCAGCTGCATCAGCCCGGCGGCGGTCGGCGGGAAGCGGCCTGCGTGCGCGGCGACGATGCGCTGTGCGGCCGCATGCAGGTTGCGCGCGCGGCTGTAGTAGCCCAGTCCGCTCCACAGCGCCAGCACCTCGTCTTCGGCTGCGCCGGCGAGGCAGTTCACATCGGGAAAGCGGGCAAGAAAACGCTCGTAGTAGCCGACGACCGTGGCGACCTGGGTCTGCTGCAACATGATTTCCGACAGCCAGATACGGTAGGTATCGCGCGTCTGCTGCCAAGGCAGGCTGTGGCGGCCGTGCAGGTGTTGCCAGTCGACGATGCGGGCGGCAAAGGGTTTCACGTCGCGAGGGTAGCATCCTTCGCGGCATGCGGATATGACCTCGCGTCAGACTCGCACGGGCAGGCTACTACCCGGGGTTCAGGCGTGCCCCAGTTTCTGCCGGAACAGGTTCATCAGCTTGCCGAACGCCGATTCGGTGATCGACTTGCGTTCGACCAGCACCGCTTCGCCGCGCCGGAGTTTGTCGGCCAGGCGCGCAAGACTGATGGAAAAGCTGTTCATGCCGTCCTGGTCGGAAAACAGGTAGGTGTTGCGCACCCCGCCGATCCAGCCGAGCCGGGCCCAGCGGAAGGTGCCGTCGTCGTAGTGGAATTCGACCCAGTCGCCCTTCGCCAGCGCGCGGGCACGCAGCATGAAATCGTCCTCGAATTCCGCTACCTCGGGTTCAGCCTGGGGTTCGGCGGCGGCGACCACTTCGGCCACGCGGGTCTCTTCGACGGCGTCGGCTTCGGCGCGCTCGGCCTCGATGACAGCCATTTCCTCGGCAGCGATTTCCGGCAGCGGCACGGGCTCGGCGCTGGGGCGCACCGCGTTGGCGTGCAGGATGACCAGACTGGCAAAAAAGCGGTCGGCGAGCTTCTGCGACATCTCGATTTCGCCGACGCCATCGCGCAGGCGTTTCAGCAGGCCGGGCAGGATACGCACCAGCATCAGGCGCGCGTCCATGTCGGCCTTGGTCTGCACGCTCCACACCAGTTCACGCATGGTTTCGACGTGGCTGTTGAAATGCGCGCCCTGGTCGCCCTCCTCGATGTAGTCGCGGGTGAGCAGCTTGGCCCAGTCACGGCGCAGGAACTCCCGCACCGATTCCGGCACTTCGTCGTTGAGCGCGCGGTTGATGAAATCGTGGACCACCACGGGCGCGATTTCGGCGCGTTCGGCACGGCGGATGACGTCGATGTCCTCGCGCAAGCTGACGGCAGCGACTTCCTCGATCTGGCTGTCGAGCTGGCTGTGCATGGCTTCGAGTTCTTCGGCCGCTTCGGCGAACAGGGCGATGTCCTGCTCGAAATTGTCCAGCACTCTGCCGACCACGCCGGAGATGGCTTCCAGCCGGGCATTGCCGGTCTCGGTATCGGGCAGGTGCACCGCCAGGCTGGCGACGGCATCGAGCATGCGGCGCACCGGATGGTGCGGCTGCGAGAAAAAAGCACGGTCGAGCATGGCCGCCTTGAGTACGGGAATCTGCAGGCGGGCGATCTGCGCCTTCAGCCGGTCGGGCAGGGCGGTTTCCTCGAACACCACGTCGAACAGCATCGCCACGGCGTCGACCAGTACGGCGTCGAGCGGGCTCGCAGACTGCATCACCGGACTTTGCTGCAGCACGCGCAGGACGTTGCGCACGGCCGAGGCCTCGATCATGGGCAGTTCGAAATGGCCACCGTCGGGCAGGGCGAGTCCGCCCGTCTGCAACTGGCTGATTGAATCGAGCAGGCTGACCCGGCCGCTTGCGCCCGACATCCCGGCATACCCGGGTACGGCGTAACCTCCTCCGCCGGTTCCGCCGGATGCCGTCATGCCGCCGGCCATCTGCTCGAACAGGCGGAACATGTCGTTGCCGGGCTGGCCGCCGCCCGTCTGTGGGCCTTGGGTCAGGCCACCAGCCGGCGCGCTCTGGCCGGTGATGCGCTGCTTGGCACCCACTTTAAGGTCCGGCAGCACGCCGTGTTCGGCCAGATGCTTGTTGATGCCCTGATAGATGGCGGCAAGCTCGGTGGTCAGTACGAGATCGAACTGGTTCAGTAGCACGATACGGATGTTCTGTTCCACATCCATGCGGCCTATGCCTTCGAGCATGCTGTCGCAGAGGGCGCGCGGCCCCAGGGGATTGTCGTTTTCAGCAAGATCACTGCGGCCGAGCAGGTGGCCGATGCGAGCATCCAGCGCCACCAGTTCCTCGGCGCAGTTGTAGCGCAGCCGGGACGTGGCCTTGTCGACCGCGAGGGTCAGTTCGAAATCCTGGTCGCCGATGAGCGACAGCGAAAGCTCGCCCGGCTCGCTCCTGGCAGCTTTGTCGCGCAGGCCGGTGGCCCCCTGGAACGACTGGCAGTATGCGTCCTTGCAGGCGGCGAGCAGTTCGTTGGCGCGCTTGTTGAGGATGCCCTGCGCGCCGTAGTAGGTGTTGCGGGTGTCGAGCAGGGGCGAACGGTCGGCCATGGCAAGGAGAGTGTTCTCCATCGCCTCGATGCGGTGGGTGAGCGCGCGGGTCACGCCTTCAATCAGTTGGTCACGGCAGGCGTGCAGCCGGGCCAGCGTTTCGGCCGAGGCCTGGGCGCGGCGGTTGCGTTCGAACTGGTTGAGGTTAACGACGACGGAAGTATTGTCAGGCATGTCTGGCTCCATGGGGTCACCTCGCGGGTTCCGCGCGGTTGGCCGACTGGAATAGGGAGACGATGCTGATCGAAGATGACCGGCGGTCCCGCTGTCTCGCTGTTGGACGAGACCGGAAACTTTGCGTCCCCGCCTCGCGACGGGTTTGCCCTGTTCGGTGTCGGCAGAGGATCCGGATTCCGGATACACAACCGCTCAACTGAACTATCGGTATTCTCGGGGGAAACTTTAGGATTTTTTCGATCCGCCGTCGAATCAGCGGGTTTGCAGCTGTTCGCGAAGGCGCAGCATGGCTTTTCGGGTAAGTGACTGCTCGGGTACCGTGGCTTGTCCTGCCCGGATCGCCTCGGCGAGCCGGAGGGTGTCGAGCGAAAAGCGGGTTTCCCCGTCGCTGTCGCAGAACAGCAGGTAGCCCTGTACGCCCACCCAGGCGACGCGGGCGGTCTCCAGACCTTCGTACGGCGGGGAAAAGTCTACCCAGTCGCCTTCCCGGAGCGCGTCGGCCTGTTGCTGGGTGGTATCCGGGGGTGTCATCGCGCCCGCTCGTCTGGCTGGCCCTTCCGGGCTGATCAGGGCGATGGAGGACGGTTCGAAATGGCTGACCGGGGTTTCGTGATGGCCGACTTCGGGCCGTATCCAGCATTCCTGCGTCGCGGTAATGGCAGCAAAAAACTCACGTAGCTGGCCAGGCTCGGCGTGTTGCGACAGGAGCCCGTTACGCAGGGCGCTGTTGATTTTCGGCAGGGTTTGCAGGCGTTTTTCGCGCGTGGCCTCGTCGGCAGGAGCCTGCAGGCTGAGGAAGAGATTCAGCAGGGTGCTGCTGGCTTCGCGCCAGGCCGGGCCTTCGCCGGATTCTTCCACATAGAGCGCTGCCATGTAGGGTATCCAGGCCCGTTCGAGCTGGCGCAGAACCGAGGTTGGAGCGGGGTGGCGGGCAGTGAGGTCCTGAAGGGTTTCCAGCGCAAGCAGAGTCCCCAGTTCCTGGCGCTCGACCTGCTCCAGGCGGGCGACGTCAGCCGACATGGCCACGTCGGCGCGGGCGTTTTCCGCATCGAGCCAGGCGTTCAGGTGGGTGAGGGCGTCGGCAAAGGCCTGGGTTTGCCGGGCCGGTTGGTGGGCAATGGCGTTGCAGACCGTTTCCACTTCCGCGAGCGCGGGCGGATGCGCGTGATGCGTTTCCGGAAAGCGTCGGGAAAACAGGCCCAGCAAATCCAGGGTGCGGCGGGCCGGATGGCTGTCGTCACTGAAAAAATCCGGTGTGGCGAGGGCCACACGCAGCACGGGAATCTGCATGCGGGCGATGGCCGATTTGTAGGACGAGGAAACATCGGTGTCAGCGAGGATGAATTCGAACAGGCAGGCCACCGCGTCCAGCATCGCCAGGTCGAAATGGGCCGCATCGGTGGCCTGGGCGTGTGTCTGAAGTTGGCGCAACACCAGAACCGGCGCGCCTGAGGCATCGACCGTGCTGGCGGGAGGGGTGATCTGCCAGTGGTCCAGGCTTTCCAGAAAGCTGCCTGGTGTAGGCACCATGACCACGCCGGGCGAGCCCGTGGCAAGCGAAAACCCGGGTGGGACATGGGTCGCAGCCTGGGCCGGATGGCCGGAATCGCAGGTAGGGTCGCCAGGGAGGGAAATGCCGCGCTGCGCCGCGGGCAAGACACCGGATTCGGCGGCGCGCTGAATGTGCGCCAGCACGTCCGACCCCGCTGACGCCGACGACTCCGGACAGCGATCCGCTGCGCGGAGGGGGCGGGATTCGCGCGCGGCAATCCCCCGGGATTCGAGGAACTGTGCCAGCGAGACATAGGTGTGGCGCAAGCTGTCCTGCAGCGGGCGCGTGGCTTGCTGCAACAGCAGGGTGCCGCTTCGTGCTTCCAGCCCGAGATCGTCCAGTGCATCCGACAGGGCTCTGACGATTGCAGGCGGGCTGTAATGCGCGAGCGTCCCGGCATACTGCCTGTCCAGCAGTCCCATCATGCGTGCCAGGAAAGGCTGCATGTCAGGGAACAGTGCGTCGGTCAGGCGCAGGCCTGACTTGTTCACCGTCAGCTGGCGCTCGAGTGTCGCGTCGTCAAGCAGGCTGAGCTCGCCGGACGAGTCGGCGCTGGGTTCGATGGCGGCCGTTTCCGGGTCCCGGGCCAGATGCGAGCGATAACGCGCCGCGAACGCGTCCGAAAGCTGGTCGGGGTGCACGGCAAGCCAGTCTGTGCAGTCCTGGCCCGCAGCCAGCAGGGAAGGGCCCGGTTCACTCGCCAGTGCGCGCTGGATGCCGTCGTGTATAGCAGGGCGATTGCGCTGAAAAAAGTTTTCCAGCGCTTGGACCAGTCGGGTATCGACCTCGGTACGCAGGTCGCCGGATGGCGGGATGGGGGGAGTCGGGGCGTTCATGACCAATGCAACTATCGGCCGGATTGCCCGAAAATTGAGGGCGGTGGAGCGGGCGAAGGGAATCGAACCCTCCTCATGAGCTTGGGAAGCTCAGGTAATGCCACTATACGACGCCCGCGCGGTAGAATCGGCATCATACAGAAACAGTCCGGCGGTCCGCAAAATCCCCATGATCGAATTGCTCGTCAACGGCGAAGCTCGCGCCTTTCCCGCCCCGCTGACACTGGGCCAGCTGGTCGAAACGCTCGACCTTGCCGGCAAGCGTATCGCCATCGAAAGAAACGGCGAGATCGTGCCGCGCAGCCAGCATGGCGAGACACAACTGACTGACGGCGACCGCCTCGAAATCGTGGTCGCCGTCGGCGGCGGCTGAGCCGCATCGTTTCGTTCCGTCTACCGTTCACCGCTTACCGTTTACGCCTACCCATATGGAACCTCTCCTCATCGCCGGTCAGTCCTATTCTTCCCGTCTGCTCGTCGGCACAGGCAAGTACAAGGATTTCGACGAAACCCGCCGCGCGGTCGAAGCCTCGGGTGCCGAGATCGTCACCGTCGCCATCCGCCGCACCAATATCGGCCAGGACGCCAGCCAGCCGAGTCTCCTCGACGCGCTGCCGCCGTCGCAATACACCTATCTGCCCAACACCGCGGGCTGCTATACGGCCGACGATGCGATCCGCACGCTGCGGCTGGCGCGCGAACTGCTCGACGGCCACAGCCTCGTCAAGCTGGAAGTGCTGGGCGACCCCGCTTCGCTCTACCCCAACGTCGCCGAGACGATCCGCGCAGCCGAGGTGCTGGTGAAGGACGGCTTCCAGGTCATGGTCTACACCTCGGACGACCCGATCGCGGCAAAGCAGCTCGAAGACATCGGCTGCGTCGCGGTGATGCCGCTCGCCAGCCTGATCGGCTCGGGCATGGGCATTCTCAACCCCTGGAATCTGCAGATCATCATCGATCGCCTCTCCGTGCCGGTGATCGTCGACGCCGGCGTCGGCACCGCGAGCGATGCGACCATCGCAATGGAGCTCGGCTGCGACGCGGTGCTGATGAACACTGCGATCGCCGGCGCCGGCGACCCGGTGCTGATGGCGTCGGCGATGAAAAAGGCGGTCGAGGCCGGGCGCGAGGCCTTCCTCGCCGGGCGCATGCCGAAAAAGATCTATCAGGCGAGCCCCAGCTCGCCGACGGCCGGCCTCATCACCCCGGGCAAGTAAGCCATGAGCGAGGACACCGGCGCGCATCCGCGCATCCGTTCCTACGTGCTGCGCGCCGGCCGCGTCGGCTCGGGGCAGGCGCGCGCGCTGGCGGAGGTCGGGCCGCGCTGTCTGTTGCCCTTTCAGCCACAGGTTCTCGATCTCGATGCCGTGTTCGGGCGTGTCGCTTCTGAATCCAGCCCGGTGCCGCATGTACTGGAAATCGGTTTCGGCATGGGCGAAGGTCTGGCGGAAACCGCCACCGCGCATCCGGATACCGACTTTCTTGGCGTCGAAGTCCATACACCCGGGGTCGGTGCGCTCCTGAAACAGATCGGTGAACGCGGCTTGACCAACGTGCGCGTGATCCAGCATGACGCCGTCGAGGTGCTGGAACGCATGATCGCGCCGGACAGCCTCGCCGGGGTGCGCGTTTTCTTCCCCGATCCCTGGCACAAGAAGCGCCACCACAAGCGCCGCCTGATCCAGCCGCCGCTGGTTGCGCTCCTGGCGAGCCGGCTCGCGCCGGGTGGGTTCATGCACCTGGCCACCGACTGGCAGGACTACGCCGAGCAGATGCTCGCCGTGTTGTCGGCCGAGCCGCTGCTCGCCAATACCGGCACCGACTTCGTACCGCGCCCCGACACCCGCCCGCTCACCAAGTTCGAGCAGCGCGGCATCCGGCTGGGCCACGGCGTGTGGGACCTGGTTTTCCGCCGCGTGTGACGGCTTGCCATGCCGGGCGGCTATGATGCACGGCATGGATATCCTCGCACTCGCCCAGTCGGCGTTCGCGCTCTTCGCCATCGTCGACCCGGTCGGCGTCATCCCCCTCTTCCTGCTGGCGACGCGCGGTTACTCGCTGGCGC
The DNA here is from genome assembly GCA_002281775.1 of Hydrogenophilales bacterium 16-64-46. Taxonomy (GTDB): domain Bacteria; phylum Pseudomonadota; class Gammaproteobacteria; order Burkholderiales; family Thiobacillaceae; genus Thiobacillus. Next base: position 210,182 of record NCGY01000004.1, read on the forward strand.
AGAGCCGCGCGGCGGCGCGGCTGGCGGCGATCACGGTGTTTGTCGTGCTGCTTCTGTCCGCTTACGGTGGGCAGATCATCCTCGATTTCTTTGGCATCCGGCTCGCCGCGTTCTCGGTCGCGGGCGGCTTGCTGCTGCTGTTGCTGGCGCTGTCGATGGTGCAGGCGCACGTCAGCCCGCAGCGGCAGACCCAGGAAGAGGCCGTCGAAGCGGAAGAGAAAGATGCCGTGGGCGTGGTACCACTGGGCGTGCCCCTGCTGGCGGGCCCCGGCGCGATCACGCACATGATCGTGGCGGCGGGCGCGGCGCGTGGAGAACCTGTGCAACAGGCGGCGCTGCTGATCCCGGTCGCGCTGGTGGCGCTGTCGGTGTGGCTGTCGTTCAGGGCTGCGCCTGCCATCGAAAGACGCCTCGGCCGCACCGGCATCCACGTCGTCACGCGCCTGATGGGCCTCATCATCGCGGCTATTTCCATTGAGATGATCGCCAGCGGTCTGGGGCAGTTGTTCCCCGGCTTGCTGGGCTGAAGGGGTGCGCGGCGCACTGCTACGGGGCGGCGGCGGCGAAACAATCCAGACATTCCCGCGTCGTATCGTGCGTAGACATCTGGCACGATTGATGCGCCATTGAACGATCCGGCAGATTTGAACCGACAGGAGACAGGCATGGAATTCGGCATCGTGGGCTTGGGCCGCATGGGCGGCAATATGGCGCGGCGGCTCGCGCGGCAGGGTAAGAAAATTGCGGTGATGAATCGTAGTCACGAGGTCGCCGAAGCGATGGCCGCCGAGACTGGCCATCTGGCCTGCGCGGATTACCCCGCGCTCGTCGCGGCGCTCGATGCACCCCGCATCGTCTGGCTGATGCTGCCTTCGGGCGCGCCGACCGAGGCGGCGCTGGATGCGCTGTTGCCGCTGTTGCATCCAGGGGACCTCATTGTCGACGGGGCCAACGGCCACTACGTCGACGATGCGTCGCGCGCCGCGCGTTGTGCCGAACGCGGCGTGGATTTCGTCGATGCCGGTGTGTCGGGGGGCGTATGGGGGTTGGAAAACGGCTACTGCATCATGTTCGGCGGCAGTGACGCTGCCGCCGCGCGCGTGCGGCCCTTCATGGAAGCGCTCGCCCCCACACCCACCACCGGCTGGCTGCACACCGGCCCGGTGGGCTCCGGGCATTACACCAAAATGGTCCACAACGGTATCGAGTACGCCATGATGCAGGCCTTTGCCGAAGGTTTCGCGCTGATGAAGGACAAGCCTGGTTTTGCCCTCGACATGGCGAAGATCGCCGAACTGTGGCAACACGGTAGCGTGGTGCGCTCCTGGCTGCTCGACCTCACCGCCGACTTTCTGGCGAAGGACCAGACGCTCGACGCCATCGAACCCTTCGTCTCGGATTCCGGCGAAGGCCGCTGGACTGCGCTGGCCTCGATCGAGCAGGGCATCCCCACGCCGGTGATGACGCTGGCGCTCATGTCGCGCTTCGACAGTCAGGGCCGCGCCGACTACGGCAACAAGATGCTGGCGATGATGCGCAAGGGCTTTGGCGGCCACGCCGTGAAGGAGGGCTGACATGACTCTCGCCAGCCACGTCTCCCCCGACAACCTGCCGTGCTCCTTCGTCATTTTCGGTGCCACCGGCAACCTCGCGTCGAACAAGCTGCTGCCCGCGCTGTTCCACCTGGAAGCCGCCGCGCGGTTGGCGGAAAACCTTTCCATCGTCGCGTTCTCGCGCCGCGACTGGAACCTGGAATCCTGGCGCGAACACATGAAGACCGTGCTCGCGAGCAAGACCAAGACCCCGCTCGAAGGCCCGGTGTTCGAGCGTTTTCTCGCACGCTTTCGCTACCAGAAGGGCGACCTCAATGACGTCGAATCCTACCGCGCGCTGGCCGGCAACCTGCCGCCCGAGGCGGCATGTTCGAGCACGGTGTTCTATCTGGCGATCAAGCCGGCCGAATTCGGCGCGGTCATCACCAACCTCGAAAAAGTCGGCCTCAACAAGCCGCGCGGCATGAACCGCGTCGTCATCGAAAAACCCTTCGGCGAAGACCTCGATTCGGCCAAAAGGCTGAACCAGCTTTTGCATCAATACTTTGACGAGGAGCAGGTCTACCGCATCGACCATTTCCTCGGCAAGGAAACCGTGCAGAACCTCTTGGTGTTCCGGTTTGCCAATACCCTGATCGAGCCGCTGTGGAACCGCAATTTCATCGACCACGTGCAGATCACCGTCGCCGAATCCATCGGCATCGAAAAACGCGCCGACTACTACGACCGCGCCGGTGCGCTGCGCGACATGCTGCAGAACCATTTGATGCAGCTGCTCACCGTGGTGGCGATGGAACCGCCCCCCGCGCTGGAGGCCGACGCTTTGCGTGACGAGAAGGTGAAGGTGCTGCGCTCGATCCGGCCGATTGCCAAGCGCGCCGTCCATGCGCACGCCGTGCGTGCGCAGTACGCGCGCGGAACCGTCGGTGGGCAGGCCGTCGTTGGCTACCAGCAGGAAGAAAACGTCGAGCCGAACTCCATCACCGAAACCTTCGTCGCTGCCAAGTTCTACATCGACAACTGGCGCTGGCGCGGTGTGCCGTTCTACCTGCGTACGGGAAAACGGCTGGCGAAGCAGACCTCGATGATCGCGATCCGCTTCCGTCCTCCGCCGCAGCAGCTCTTCCGCGAAACGCCCATCGAAACCATCGCCCCGAACTGGGTGCTGCTGTCCATCCAGCCGGAGGAATCGATGCGCATGGAAATCCACGTCAAGCAGCCCGGCCTCGATATGGACACGCGGGTGATGCAGATGAACGCCAGCTTCCTCAAGACCGACGAGCAGACGCTGGATGCCTACGAGACCCTGCTGCTCGACGTGATCGAAGGCGACCGCTCGCTGTTCATCCGCTTCGACGAGGTCGAATGGGCCTGGCAGGTCGTCGATCCCATCCTGCGCCACTGGACCGTCGAACGCGAGTTCATCCCCACCTATCCCGCGGGCTCGTGGGGGCCGGCGGAAGCGAACCGGCTGTTCGACAGCGATGACCAGACGTGGCGGGATGAGTTGTAAGCGGTGAGTGGGGAGTGGTGAGAGAGCGGCATTTCCCGTTTCCGCAAGCGGCTGATGCGGGCGTTCTGTTGCACGTCCAGCAGCAGGTCGGCAATACTTTGCCGACAAACCGCTCTCAACCACCCCCCATGCCCCTCCCCGCCACCCGCGTTTTCGACACCCCCGAAATCCTCGTCCGCACCCTCGCCGACACCCTGCTGCGCCAGGCCGCAGCAGCCATCACCACCCATGGCCGCTTCCACCTCGTGCTCGCCGGCGGCACCACGCCGCGCGCGCTCTACGCAGAACTCGCCAGCCGTCACGCCGGTAACGACAAATGGCACATCTGGTACGGCGACGAACGCTGCCTCCCCGCCGACCATCCCGAGCGCAACAGCGTCATGATTGAGGCCGCCTGGCTCGCTGAAAGCGCAATCCCACCCGAACAGCGCCGTGCCATCCCTGCCGAGCTCGGCGCGGAAGCTGCGGCTACCGAGTACGCCGTCTGGCTGGACGGAACCCCCAGCTTCGACCTTGTCCTGCTCGGCCTGGGCGAGGACGGCCATACTGCCAGTCTCTTTCCCGGACACGTCTGGACGGGCGCGCAGGTGCTTGCCGTCCACGACGCCCCCAAACAGCCGCCGGACCGCGTCAGCCTCTCGGCTGAACGCCTCGCCGACAGCCAGGCTGTGTGGTTTCTCGTGACAGGGGAGGCAAAGCGCGAGGCCTTGCAGCGCTGGGAAACAGGGGAAAAATTGCCGGCAGCGGCGGTGCGCGGGCGGTTGACGACGCTGCTGTGGATGGATCGGTCGGCGGTGGTCTAGCCCTGAACGTCTGGTCCAGTATCGTCGCTCCCGGATCGCTTGCGCGCTGTGCTGAGTGAAGCTGCCAACATCGCCGCCCGCGTTTCCGGCGTCTCCAGACTTATCCTTCCCAAAGCACCACTCCTGAAATCCGTCAGCAGCAGATTCGCCGCCTTTTCCAGATCGAGTTCGCCGCCGCGTCCCTGGCGCAGGCAGCCGCGCTTCTTCGCCACGGCTTCGACGACACCAATCGGATCCAGCCCGTCGAGCTTGAGTTTGTAACGATCGACCAGCGCCTGCGGATAGCGCACGAGCAAGATGCCAGCGAGGAATTCGGCGACGGCTTCGTCGATGACGGCGTTCTTGCCGATGGCGTGGCAGGCGGCGAGCATATAGCCGTCGGAATCGTGTTCGATCTTCGGCCACATCAGGCCGGGGGTGTCGATCAGGCTAAGGCGCGGGGTGAGGTTGATGCGCTGCTGCGATTTGGTGACGGCCGGTTCGTCGCCGACCTTGGCGACTTTCTTCTTCACCAGCGCGTTCATCAGCGTCGATTTGCCGACGTTGGGAATGCCCATGATCATCAGCCGCAGCGGCTTGAAGGCGTCGTCGCGGTGCGGCGCGAGTTTTTGCGCCAGCGCGGGCAGCCTGGCGACGTCGCTGGCTTTTTTCGCCGAGATCGCGACGGCCTTCACGCCGGGCTGGTTTTCAAAATACGCGATCCACGCCGCGGTGGCGGCGGGGTCGGCGAGGTCGGTCTTGTTCAGCACTTTCAGGCAGGGACGCTGCCGGTGTGCGCGCAGCTCGTGAATCATGGGGTTGCTGCCGGCCTCGGGCACGCGGGCGTCGAGCACCTCAATCACCACGTCGGCATCGGCCAGGGTTTCCGCCGCCTTCTTGCGGGCGGCGGTCATGTGACCGGGGAACCATTGAATCGCCATGGTGCGCGCCGTCAGCCGGCGCCACCGCCTGACCCGATGCCGTGCGCGGCGGCGAGCACCAGCGCGTCGAAGGCGGCGGCGTCCATGAGCCCGCGCTCGGCGACGATATCGCGCACCGGGCGGCCGGATTTTTCGGATTCCTTCGCCACTTCCGCCGCCGCGGCGTAGCCGATCTGCGTGTTGAGCAGGGTCGCGAGCGCGACGCTCTGGTGGATGAAGAAGGCGCACCTTTCACGATTCACGACGATGCCCTTGAGGTTCTTTTCGGTGGCGGCGTGCATGGCGTTGGTCAGCCAGTCCATGGCGTCGAATAGCGCGCTGCCCAGCGCCGGCATCATCACGTTCAGTTCCATCTGCCCGGCCTGCACCATGTACGATACCGCCGCGTCCTGCCCCAGCACCTGGAAGCAGACCTGGTTCAGCATCTCGAACATCACCGGGTTGACCTTGCCGGGCATGATGCTCGAACCCGGCTGCACCGGCGGCAGCTGGATTTCGCCCAAGCCCGTGCGCGGGCCGGAGGCCAAGAGGCGCAGGTCGTTGGAGATGCGCGTGAGTTCCAGCGCGAGATTGCGAATCTCGCCGGACAGCCGCGCGAGATCGTTCATCGACTGCATCTGCGCGACGAGCTGGCCGACCGTGATCGGCTCGCCGGTGAGCGTGGCGAGTTCGGCGGCCACTCTCGCCGGGTAGTCCGGAGAGGTATTGAGCCCCGTGCCGGCGGCCGAACCGCCGAGGCCGATTTCGGCGAGCGCCGGGCGCACGGCTTCGAGGCTGGCGGCGCAGCGGGCGAGCGTCCACGCGTAGCCGGAAAATTCCTGGCCGAGCGTGGTCGGCACCGCGTCCTGCAGATGCGTGCGGCCGGATTTGACAGTGTCCTTCTCGCGCTCGGCGAGCCGGGTGAATTCGGCGGCCATGGCGCGTACGGCATCGACAAGACGCGGCAGCTTCGCCAGCACCGCCAGCCGGATCGCGGTGGGGATGGTGTCGTTGGTCGACTGCCCCATGTTGACGTCGTCGTTGGGGTTGACTGGCTTGTAGGTGCCTTTTTCACCCCCCAGCGCGACATTGGCGAGGTTGGCGACGACTTCATTCGTGTTCATGTTGTGGCTGGTGCCGGCGCCGGCCTGGAAGCGGTCGACGACGAATTCGTCGAGGAACTCGCCGGCGAGGATGCGTTCGCAGGCGGCGACGATGGCGTCGCGCTTGGCTTCGGGCAGCCAGCCCGGCTGGCAGTTGGCGCGTGCGGCGGCGAGCTTGATTTGTACGTGTGCCAGTACGAAATCCCTATCCGGACGGCGCCCGGAAATGGGAAAATTCGCGACGGCGCGCGTGGTCTGCGCGCCGTACCAGGCATTTACGGGAACCCGGACTTCGCCGAGCGAGTCTTTCTCGATGCGCATCTCGTTCATGATGGAAAACCAATGCCTACCCTGCAAAAGAAACGATTTTATCCGATGTGGTTCGCCGCCCTGCTGATGCTGCTGGGCAGTTCGCTGAGTCTGGCCGAAGGTTTCAAGATTACCGATACCGACGGCAAAGCCCATTCCCTGGCGGGATACAAGGGTAAGTGGGTGCTGGTGAACTACTGGGCGACCTGGTGTCCACCGTGCCTGGAAGAAATTCCCGATCTCATCGCGCTGCACGAAAACAAGAAAAACAACCTCGCCGTCATCGGCGTCGCCATTGATTACCGCAGCCAGAAGCAGGTGACGGATTTTGCCGACAGCCTGCTGGTGAACTACCCTATCGTGCTTGGCACGCCCAAGGTGGTGAACCAGATCGGGCCGGTGCAGGGTCTACCCACCACCTATCTTTTCAACCCGGAAGGCAAGATGGTGGCGCAGCAGGTTGGCCCGATCACCCGGGGGGCGGTACAAAAATACATTGCCAGCCAGCCGTCCCGTCAGAAAAAATAAACCATCCCGGACCGGAGGAAACTGCCCATGCGTTCATGGTTGCTTGCTGTCTTGATGTTGTTCACGTTGCCCGCCTGGGCAGAAGCGCGCGATCCCGCCACGAATTTTTTCCAGCCCAAATTCGGGGATTTGCAGGCGGATCTGCAGGAAGCAAAGAAGCAGGGCAAGAAGGGTATCTTCCTGTTCTTTGAAATGGATGACTGCCCGTTCTGTGCACGCATGAAGTCCACCATCCTCAATCAGGCCGACGTACAGGACGCCTACCGGGCGAATTTTCTGCTGTTTCCCGTCGACGTGAACGGCGACACCGAGCTGACGGATTTTCAGGGCAATGTCACCACCGAGAAGGCGTTTGCCTTTGCCAACCGGGTGCGCGCGACACCGACGCTGCTGTTCTTCGATCTGAATGGCAAGTTGGTCGCTCGCCACACCGGCCCCACCAAGGACAGTGCCGAATTCCTGTTGCTCGGAAACTATGTAGCCGAAGGGGCCTACGCCAGCCAGCCCTTCGTCAAATACAAGCAGGGCAAATGAAACGCGTGCTGGTTGTCGCGCTGCTGGCGGGCGTGTGGACTGCGCATACCTGGGCCGCGCCGCTGACGCTCGATGAGGCATTGAGCGCCGTCACCTCACCCCATCCCGACTGGCGCATGGCCGAAGCCGAATTGGCAGCGGCGCGAGCGGATCGTGACGAGGCTGGTAGCCGGCAGGATTTCGCGCTTTACCTGGACAGCTCGCTGCGCACAGGCCGGCGTCCCGACGGCGAATGGAAGCCGGACAACGTCGCGCGCCTTGTCGCGCGCAAACCGCTACTCGATTTTGGCCGCACCGAGGGCGCGGTGAACGCGGCGGCAAGCGAGGTGAGTGCGCGTGAGGCGGTTCTCGTCAGTGTGGCCAGCCTGCGCCGCCTCGACATCATGGCGCGCTTCTTCGATGTGCTGCTGGCAGACATGCAGTACGCCGCCGACAACGAATTCATGGCAGTGGCCTATGTGTCGCGCGACAACGCCGGTGACCGGGTCGAGGTGGGGCAGATGAGCAGGCCGGAATTCCTCAAGCTCGAAGCCGAGTATCAGGACATCCGCGAACGCCGCAATGCCAGCCTGCAACGCGTGCGGGCTGCCCGCCAGAGGCTGGCCCACGCGCTCAACCGCCCCGGGCAATTGCCGGTCGATCTGGCACAGCCGGCACTGCAGGACAACGCGCGAACCGTGCCCGACTACGACACCCTGCTGCCCTGGGTGCTGGCGAACAATCCGCGCTTGCGCGCGCTCGATGCGCAGATCGCTGCCGCTGATGCGCGCATGGCCTCGGTGCGCTCGGACAACCGGCCCAGCCTCGACGCCGAAGTGGTCGGTGCGGGCTACAGCCGCGAATCCACCACACGCGACGAGATCAGTGCCGGGCTGGTTCTTACCGTGCCCCTGTATCAGGGCGCGCGCGTCGACAGCCGTGTGGCCCGCGAGCGTGCGATCCGCGAGCGCCTGCAGGCCGAGCGGGAGCGACTTCAGTTTGAACTGGCCGATACTCTGCTCGCCAGCCTGCAGGAAGTCGAATGGCTGCGCGACACGGCGCGCGCGGCGGCAGATACCCAGATCGAATACCGCGACTGGGCGCTGGAGCGCGCGCGTGCCGAATACGAACTGGAAATGAAGACCAACCTGGGCACCAGCATGGCCGAAACGCAAGTCGCGCAACTGCGGCGCAAACAGGTTGAATATCGACTGGCACTTGCGCTTGCGCGCATCGAGGCCCTGTCTGGCGGACGCTTGCCGCCCCCGGGAGACAAACCATGAAACGCTGTTTACTGGCCGGACTATTGCTGGCTGTTTTTATCATGCCCCCAGCCCGTGCCGCCGACGGTGTCGAGCTGACGACGCGGGTATCCGGGGTGGTCGACACCGTGCTGGTCAACCTCGGCCAGCAAGTGAAAAAGGGTACGGTGTTGTTACGGCTCGACGACGCCGTGCTGCGCGCGCGCGTCGACGAGGCCAGTGCCGGGCTTGTACGGGCCGAAGCCGATGCGGCAGAAGCCAAACGGGATTTTGACCGCGCGCAGGAGCTCTACACCCGCACCGTATCGTCGACCAGCGAACTCGACCTGGCGACCACCCGGCAGGCGCGGGCGCAGGCAGACGTCAGCGTGGCCAAAGCAAGGCTCGACATCGCCCGCAAGAACCTGGCCGACGCCGAATTGAAAGCGCCTTTCGACGCGCGCGTGTCGGCGATTCCCGGTTTGCCGGGCACCGTGGTGGCAGCGGACTGCCAGCCGCGCCCGCTGGTGGTGCTGGTCCCGCAGCGCTGATCGCACGCCGGATCAGCCGAGACGCTGCGCCACCGCCGCTTCCATCTCCGCCGCCTGATGTGGTGAGGCGACGGCGGCGATCACCTTGTGGCAGAGCGGCAGGGTCTCGCGGAAACCTGCCAGGTCGTTGACTTCGCTCATTTTGCGGTAGGCCGGTGATTTGGTGCCGACCAGGGCCGCCATGAATTCCAGAACGTAGGTCTGCGCCGGCGCAACATCCACCTCTGCCGCGCTGGCCGATGCCGGCGCGGCGGGCGTCGCCATGTTGCGCAAGGCCTGTACAAAACCGCCCTGCATCAGCTCGGTCAGCATGGCATCGAGTTCGGCGCAGTTGGGCAGCTTGCTGCGCAGTTCGCCGACCGAGATACCGTTGCCGACGCTGAACAGGATCTGGCGCAGCTTGGGTCTGAGGGTATGACCCAGGTTGAAGATTTCGTCCTGTCCCTTCATCGTGCGGGACAATTGCATGGTCAGGTCCATTTGTCGCCTCCGTTGTTGTGTGTCAGGGAAATCCCTGTGACGCACAACTTGCATAGCCTGTGCCAGTTTGGCAGGACAGTGTGTCAGGTCAGGCTGGATGCGGGCTGGTGGCCAGGAGACGATGCGCGATCGGCGCGGCGGGACGATCCAGAGCGTCGAATCTTCGACGCCTGCACGAAGGAAATGTCAGCTGCGTGACGCTGTGGCGGTGCGGGTGGCGGGCTGGTAGTCCCAATGGCGCTTCCAGGCGCCGACGACGAGATTGGGATACTCGGCGCGGCCCAGGCTGCCGTTGTAGCGTCCGAGGGCGCGGAAGAGGTCACCACGTTCGATGTCAATGTAATGGCGCAGTATCAGCGCGCCATAGCGAAGATTCGTGCGCAACTGGAACAGGTTGTGGTCGGGCTTGCCGATGGCCTTGACCCAGAACGGCATCACCTGGGTGTAGCCACGCGCACCGACCGGTGACACGGCGTATTTGCGGAACCCGCTTTCGACCTGGATGAGGCCCAGCATCATTTGCGGGTCGACACCGGCGCGCGAGGCTTCCCAGTGCAGCGTAGTCAGGAATTCCAGGCGTTCGGTTTCGTCGGGCATCCGCTTGGCCAGCCGGCGCGACATTTCCTTCAGCCAGGCGACCTCGTCTGCCGGGTTGCTGAACGCGGTACGCGTGACCGGCGTGTCGGCCAGGCCGCGTTGCAGCGAGGCGCGCGCATTGGCGGACAGGGCTTCCTCGCGCTGCGCGCCGGCACAAGCAGGCTGCGCCAGCCACAGGGCGGTGAGCAGAACAGCGAGTTGCGTCGTGGTTTTCATGTCAGCCTTCCATCAATCCTGTCAAAAATGCCGCTGCCTCCGTCAGTGCGATTTTCTGCGCCTCGGCACTGCCTGCGCGGCGTGCCTGGTACTCGATCACCCCTTCCTTCAGACCGCGCTCGCCGAGCGTCACACGGTGCGGAATGCCGATCAGTTCGGCGTCGGCGAACATCACACCCGGCCGCTCATCGCGGTCGTCGAGCAGCACATCGAAGCCGGCGGCATGCAATTCAGCATACAAGGTATCGGCGGCAGTTTTAACCGCGTCGCTCTTGCCGTAGCCAATCGCAACAATCATCAGCAAGAAGGGTGCCATGGCCTTGGGCCAGATGATGCCCCGGTCGTCGTGATTCTGCTCGATGGCCGAGGCCACGATGCGTGACACGCCAATGCCGTAGCAGCCCATTTCCATGACCTGCGCCTGCCCGGTCTCGTCCAGATAGGTCGCGTTCATGGCCTGCGAATACTTGCTGCCCAGCTGGAACACATGGCCCACCTCGATCCCTTTGCACAGTTCGAGCCGGCCCTTACCGTCCGGGCTGGCGTCGCCCGCCACCACATTTCTGATATCGGCCACCAGCTCGGGTTCCTGCAGGTCGCGGCCAAAATTGACGCCGGCCAGGTGCAGCTTGGGCTTGTTCGCGCCGCAGACAAAATCGCCCATGACCGCCACGCTGTGGTCGGCGACGAGGCGGATTTTCGCGCGGTCGATGCCGACCGGGCCGAGAAAGCCGGGTGGGCAGCCGAAGGCCTCACGGATTTCGGTTTCGCTGGCTAGCCGGAAATCGGCCATGCCGTCGAGTTTTCCGAGCTTCACTTCGTTGATTTCGTGGTCGCCCCGCACCAGGGCGGCGACCAACTGTTCGCCCGCCATGTAGACCACGCATTTGACTGTGCGCGTGATGTCGATGCCGAGCAGGGCCGCCACGTCTTCACAAGAGGTCTGTTTCGGCGTGTCGACCTCGCGCATCGTTTCCGTTGCCGCCGGACGCGGTGCGGCGGGGGGCAGCGCCTCGGCCTTTTCGACGTTGGCGGCGTAGCCGGAATCCGGGCAGAACGCCAGCGTGTCCTCGCCCGAGTCGGCCAGCACGTGAAACTCGTGCGAGCCCGAGCCGCCGATGGCCCCCGTGTCGGCGGCGACGGCGCGGAAGGTCAGCCCCAGGCGGGAGAAGATGCGGCCGTAGGCGTCGTACATGGTCTGGTAGGTGTCGACCAGCGACGCGCGGCTGGCGTGGAAGGAATAGGCATCTTTCATCAGGAACTCGCGCGCGCGCATCACGCCGAAGCGCGGCCGGATCTCGTCGCGGAACTTCATCTGGATCTGGTAGAAATTCAGTGGCAACTGCCGGTAGCTCCTGATCTCGCGGCGGGCGAGGTCGGTGATGACTTCCTCATGCGTGGGGCCGAAGCAGAAATCGCGCTCGTGACGATCCTTGATCTTGAGCATCTGCGGACCGAACACCGCCCAACGCCCGGATTCCTGCCACAACTCGGCGGGTTGCACCGCCGGCATCAGGAGTTCGATGGCACCTGCACGGTTCATCTCCTCGCGCACCACGGCTTCCACCCGGCGCAGCACGCGCAGGCCCAGCGGCATCCAGGTGTAGAGACCCGAGCCCAGGCGCTTGATGAGGCCGGCGCGCAGCATGAGCTTGTGGCTGATGAGCTCGGCCTCGCTGGGGGCTTCCTTGGTGGTGGAGAGAAAAAACTGGCTGGCGCGCATGGCGGACTATCGTGGACGAAAACGCGCATTTTAGCGTGCGCGAGGGTAATCTTTCGCCCTCGATTTCTGGGATGGAACACCTATGCGGCTGAAATTCGGCAAGCATCGCGCGTCGGACGACGGCGTGGAAGTAACGGAGGCACGCGGGGTACGCACCCTGCATCTGGGCAGTCGTGCGATCCAGAGCGCCATGCGCGTGTCGCGGCCCTGGGACCTGGAGCTGGCGTATACCCGGGCGATGATGGGCTTCGTCATGTTCAACCCCCAGCCGCAACAGGTGCTGATGATCGGCCTTGGCGGCGGATCGCTGGCCAAATTTATCCGCAAGCATCGCGAGCAGACGCACATCACGGCGGTGGAGATCGATCCCCGGGTCATCGCTGCAGCGCGCGGGCAGTTCGAGCTTCCGCCTAACGACGCCACGCTCGACGTGATCGAGGCGGACGGCGCGCTCTATGTACGCCAGCATCCGGCCAGTGCCGACGTGATCCTGCTCGACGGCTTCGACGCCGGCAACCAGGTCGAGGCGCTGGCGACCCAGACCTTTTACGACGCTTGCCGCCGCGCCCTCCGGCCCGGTGGCATCCTGGTGGTCAATCTCTGGGGCCGCGACCACGAGTTTGCCGAATATTTCGCGCGCCTTGCCCGGGCCTTCGACGGCGAGATCGGCTGGCTGTCGGTGCAGGACAAGACCAACGTCATCGTCTTCGGCTTTGCCGATGACGGTGCCTCCGCGAAACTGGTCGAGGTCCAGCCCCGGCTCGCCGACCTGGGCAAACGCTGGGGGCTCGACCTGCGTGGTTTTGCACGCGACATGCAGTGGGCGGACGGCATCGCGCCGCTGCTGGGCTGAGACCCGGAGACCGGTGTAGTCGGCGTCTGGAAAACCCAGATAAAACAAGGCTTAACCGGGTGTTTCCAGGTGCCTCGGGTTTGCAATTTGAGGTGGCTGTGAAAGAATGCAGCCAACTCAATCAATTGTATGGTGGCGGCCATGATAGACCGAGAAGGATACCGCCCGAACGTTGGCATCATTTTGTGCAACGCGCAGAACCAGGTTTTCTGGGGCAAGCGCGTCAACCAGCACGCCTGGCAGTTTCCCCAGGGCGGAATCAATGCCGGAGAAACGCCGGAACAGGCCATGTACCGGGAGCTGGAGGAAGAAGTCGGCCTGATGCCCGAACACGTCCGCGTACTCGGTCGTACCCGAGAATGGCTGCGTTACGACGTGCCGTCGCACTGGACGCGTCGTGACAGCCGGGGCATCTATCGCGGCCAGAAACAGATCTGGTTCCTGTTGCGCCTGACGGGCCGTGACTGTGATGTCTGCCTGCGTGCCAGCACGCATCCGGAATTCGATGCCTGGCGCTGGAACGAATACTGGATTCCGATGGAGACCGTGGTCGACTTCAAGCGCGAGGTCTATCGCTTGGCGCTGGAAGAGCTGGAGCGCTATCTGCACAAGGACATCCGCTTCCTCCGCCAGCGGGCACGCCGGCTGTGCGACCGGCGCAATGCGCTACCGGAAGCGGCAACGCCCCACAAGGCCTGAGAGTAAACTGGCGCAACATGAAAATCAGGTTGCGTCCTTCCAGTATTCCTTTGACAGCGGTTGTGCGCGAGCCCGGCCAGCCCCTGTGGCAGATTGCGCCGACCCGCGACGCCGCCGGCCAGCGCCTGACCGACTTCATGATGCTGATTCCGCGCTTGCGCGACCGCCCGGCGGGTGAGATCGAACGCGCATCACGGGACATTCAGGCGGTACTGGCCCTGCACCACGACGTGGTGTTCGCCGACCTCAATCTCAAGCTGAACGTGCTCTGGGTGTCGCTGCGTCCCCGCCAGGGGGCGATTGCCGAGCTGGTTGCCGCGATCCGGCTGCGCGTGCCGGAGGCAGTGTTGATTGCCCATCAGCCTTTTGTGCTGTAGCCGGGCAGTCTGGCTCCGTTATCCTTGCAGAACCGGAGACGAGGAGAGTCTGCATGAACAGGACAAAAATTTTCGCCGCGCTGAGCGTGGCTGCTTCGCTCGGAGCCGCGACCGCCGTGGCCAACGGCTCGGAACCCGACACCGCACAAGCGCCAGTCCAGGCGGCTGTGGCACCGGGCGTGCCCATGACGCCGGTCTGGGTACAGTTGCCCGCCGCCGGAAGCTATCCATATTACCTGATGCCCCCCCAGCCGGTGCCGCCCTTTCCGCTGCCGCAGATGACGCTGCCGCCCGGCTGGGGACCATTCGTGATGGTGTGGGTGCCGGTGCAGGCCCTGCAAGCCTGGCCCGTGCCGCCGGTCGTCGACTACGGCCCGGTGATGGACACGCCGGTGATCGTTTTGCCCGAGCCCGAGCCCGAGCCTGAGCCCGCACCGGCACCGGCCGGAGTGTCTCCTGCGGGGCTGGCACCGGCCGCTCCGCCAGAGGTGCCCGTGTCAGAAGTCGATTACGGTCCGATTGCCCCGACCCCTGTGGTCGAACTGCCGGATTTCACCGCCCCACCTGCGGTGGCTGCACCTGTGAAACCCCCCGCAAAGGCCAGGAAAAAGCCGGTTTCCAGGAAAAAACCAGTGAGCAAGGCCCCTGCGGCCGCCGCGCCTGCCAAGAAGCGCATGTGCTGGTACAACGGTGTGGTCGAACCCTGCCGCTGAATATCCCGCCAGAGAACAGGGTCGCCAGCCGGACTGACGCCCCCGTTCGGAGTAATACCCAAGGGCGGAGAATTGGTTGATAATCGGCGATTCCCCATAGCAATGCTGGAGCAAACATGGCTGTTTCCGAACTTCAGGTTCAGACTGCGCTGAAAGAGCTGATCGACCCCAACACGCAAAAAGACTACATCGCCACCAAGTCGGCCAAGAACATCAAGGTCGATGGCGGTGCCGTAACGCTGGACGTGGTGCTGGGCTACCCTGCACAGAGCCAGCTGGCCATCCTCAAGCAGCAGATCGAGGACAAGCTCAAGTCCATCGACGGCGTGACCGCTGCCACGGCCAACGTCAGCTACAAGATCGTCTCGCACAGCGTGCAGCGCGGCGTGAAGCTGATCCCCAATGTCAAGAACATCATTGCCGTTGCCTCGGGCAAGGGCGGCGTCGGCAAGTCCACCACTGCCGTCAACCTGGCGCTGGCGCTGGCCGCCGAAGGCGCGTCGGTCGGCATGCTCGATGCCGACATCTACGGCCCGTCGCAGCCGACCATGCTCGGCATCACCGACAAACCCGAATCGACCGACGGCAAGAACCTCGACCCACTGATCGGCCACGGCATCCAGGCGATGTCGATCGGCTTTTTGATCGACGTCGAGACGCCGATGGTCTGGCGCGGCCCGATGGTCACGCAGGCGCTCGAACAGCTCTTGAACAACACCAACTGGAAAGACCTCGACTACCTCGTCGTCGACCTGCCGCCCGGCACCGGCGACATCCAGTTGACGCTCGCCCAGCGTGTGCCCGTCACCGGCGCGGTCATCGTCACGACGCCGCAGGACATCGCGCTGATCGACGCGCGCAAGGGCCTGAAGATGTTCGAAAAGGTCGGCATCCCCATCCTCGGCGTGGTCGAGAACATGAGCCTGCACATCTGTTCGAATTGCGGCCATGAAGAGCGCATCTTCGGCGAAGGCGGTGGGGAGCGCATGTGCCGTGACTACAACGTCGAGTTCCTCGGGGCGCTCCCGCTGGACGGCAGGATCCGCCACGATACCGACACCGGCAAGCCTTCGGTGGTGGCCGACCCGAACGGTCGCGTCACCGACATCTACAAGACCATTGCCCGTCGCGTGGCGGTGAAGATTGGCGAAACCGCTGTCGATCACTCGGCCAAATTCCCGAACATCGTTATTTCCAACACCTGATGAGCATCAAGTCCGACCGCTGGATCCGCCGCATGGCGGAGAGCCAGGGCATGATCGAGCCGTTTGAGCCCGGTCAGGTCAAATCCGTAGGCGGTCAGGCCATTGTTTCGTATGGCACGTCGAGCTACGGCTACGACGTGCGTTGCGCGAACGAATTCAAGATATTCACCAACCTCAACCACACCCTGGTGGATCCCAAGTCCTTTGATCCGGATTCTTTTGTCGAAGTCTCGGGTGCGTCCTGCATCATTCCGCCCAATTCCTTTGCATTGGCCCGTACGGTCGAGTATTTCCGCATTCCACGCAGCGTGCTCACGATCTGTTTGGGCAAGAGCACCTACGCGCGTTGCGGCATCATCGTCAACGTGACCCCGCTGGAGCCGGAGTGGGAAGGCCATGTGACGCTGGAGTTTTCCAACACCACGCCGCTGCCTGCACGTATCTACGCCAACGAAGGCGTGGCACAGATGCTGTTCCTCGAATCCGACGAGGTGTGCGAAACCTCCTACAAGGATCGTGGCGGCAAATACCAGGGACAGGTCGGCGTGACCCTGCCCAAGATTTAACCTAGATACCGCAGTTGACCGCTTTTCACTCTCGTGAGAGTCGCATGAATACGAGCTTTTGTGCCAACGATTACGTTCACCCAATGGGTGAGACCGCTACGCGCCCGCTGGCACGCCGGCTCGTGCGCCTGCCATTGTCGCGCCTCCTTGCGGGCCCCGGCCCGCGGCGTCGTTGCTTCGCGGCAGTCACCCGATCCGACGCACCATCAAGCGCGTCCAACTACGGTTTCTAGGTTTAATATCCCGGACGTCTGCCCGACGTACAATCCGCGCTTTTCCCCCAGTCCTATTCAGGAGCCGCAATGCGCTTCCGTTTTCCCGTTGTCATCATCGACGAGGATTTCCGTTCCGAGAACGCTTCGGGGCTGGGTATCCGCACGCTAGCCGAGGCGATCGAAAAAGAAGGCATGGAGGTGCTGGGCGTCACCAATTACGGTGATCTCACGTCCTTTGCCCAGCAGCAGGCGCGTGCCTCGGCCTTCGTGTTGTCGATCGACGACGAGGAACTGGCGGGTTCGGCCGAGGACGCCAACACCGCGCTGCAAAAGCTGCGCGGCTTCGTCGAGGAGGTGCGTTTCCGCAATGCCGAAATCCCGATCTTCCTGCACGGCGAAACGCGCACCGCGCGGCACATCCCGAACGACATCCTGCGCGAGTTGAATGGCTTCATCCACATGCTGGAAGACACGCCGGAATTCCTCGCGCGCTACATCCTGCGCGAAGCGCGGGCGTATCTGGATTCGCTGGTGCCGCCCTTCTTCCGTGCGCTCACTCACTACGCAGCCGACGGTTCGTATTCCTGGCACTGCCCCGGCCACTCGGGCGGCGTCGCCTTCCTGAAGTCGCCCATCGGCCAGATGTTTCACCAGTTTTTCGGCGAGAACCTGCTGCGCGCCGACGTCTGCAACGCGGTCGATGAATTGGGGCAAATCCTCGACCACACCGGCCCGGTCGCCGCCAGCGAGCGCAACGCTGCGCGCATCTTCAACGCCGACCACCTGTTCTTCGTCACCAACGGCACCTCGTCGTCGAACAAGATGGTGTGGCACGCCAACGTCGCGATGGGCGATATCGTCGTCGTCGACCGCAACTGCCACAAGTCGATCCTGCACGCGATCATCATGTGCGGCGCGATCCCGATCTTTTTGACGCCGACGCGCAACCACTACGGCATCATCGGCCCGATCCCGATGGACGAGTTCCGGCCCGAGAACATTGCCAAGAAGATCGCGGCGCACCCGTTTGCCAAGGACGCGAAAGGCGGGCCGCGCATCCTCACCATCACCCAGTCGACTTACGACGGCATCCTCTACAACGTCGACATGATCAAGGAGCTGCTGGGCGACACGGTCGACACCCTGCATTTCGACGAAGCCTGGCTGCCGCACGCGACCTTCCACGACTTCTATCGCGGCATGCACGCCATCGGCAAGAACCGCCCGCGTGCCGAAAATGCGCTGGTGTTCGCCACCCAGTCGACCCACAAGCTGCTCGCTGGCCTGAGCCAGGCGTCGCAGATCCTGGTGCAGGACGCCGAGACCCGCAAGCTCGATTTCCACCGCTTCAACGAAGCCTATCTGATGCACATGTCGACCAGCCCGCAGTACGCGATCATCGCCTCGTGCGACATCGCCGCAGCGATGATGGAGCCGCCTGGCGGCACGGCGCTGGTCGAGGAATCGATCATCGAGGCGCTTGATTTCCGCCGTGCCATGCGCAAGGTCGACGGCGAATTCGGTGATTCGTGGTGGTTCCAGGTCTGGGGCCCCGACAACTTTGCCGACGAAGGCATCGGCGAGCGCGAGGACTGGATGCTGACCGCCAACGACCGCTGGCACGAATTCGGCAATATCGCGCCGGGGTTCAACATGCTCGACCCGATCAAGGCTACGGTTATTACGCCCGGCCTGGACGTGGACGGCGCGTTTGCCGACTGGGGCATC
The DNA here is from genome assembly GCA_002281775.1 of Hydrogenophilales bacterium 16-64-46. GTDB lineage: Bacteria > Pseudomonadota > Gammaproteobacteria > Burkholderiales > Thiobacillaceae > Thiobacillus. The sequence continues at coordinate 228,567 of NCGY01000004.1, forward strand.
CCGGCCGCCATCGTCACCAAGTATCTCGCCGAGCACGGCGTCATCGTCGAGAAGACCGGCCTCTACTCGTTCTTCATCATGTTCACCATCGGCATCACCAAGGGCCGCTGGAACACGCTGGTCACTGCATTGCAGCAGTTCAAGTCCGACTACGACGAGAACCAGCCGCTGTGGCGGGTGCTGCCGGAGTTCATCGAGAAATATCCGCGCTACGAAAAGACCGGTCTCAAAGACCTGTGCGACCAGATCCACACCATCTACAAGGCCAACGACGTGGCGCGTCTGACCACCGAGATGTACCTGTCGGAAATGGCACCGGCGATGAAACCGGCCGACGCTTTCGCCAAGATGGCGCATCGCGAGATCGAGCGTGTGGAAATCGACCAGCTCGAAGGCCGCATCACCGCCATGCTGGTGACGCCTTACCCGCCGGGGATTCCGCTCCTGATTCCGGGTGAGCGCTTCAACGCCACCATCGTGCGCTATCTCCAGTTCACCCGTTCGTTCAACGAGAAATTCCCCGGTTTCGAGACCGACGTACACGGCCTGGTGGAAAACGCCGACGACGGGAAGTATTACGTTGACTGTGTGATCTGAGGGTTCCTGCCTGACACAGGATTGATTTTTCAGGGAAAACGCGTATGATTCGCGCTCCCCGGTCTGCCGGGGCGTTTTTTTATTCAAGCTTGGCTATTCAACCCTTGCTCCACCGCACCGCAGCGGGGGGCTGACCCGAAAGGAACATGATGCGGCATTACGAAATCGTATTTATCGTCCATCCCGATCAGAGCGAGCAGGTGCCCGCGATGATCGAGCGATACAAGGCGAACATCACCACCCGTGGCGGCAGCATCCACCGCCTGGAAGACTGGGGCCGCCGCCAGATGGCTTACCCGATCCAGAAAGTGCACAAGGCCCACTACGTGCTGATGAACATCGAGTGCGACCAGGAAACCCTGGAAGAACTCGAACATGGCTTCAAGTTCAACGACGCCGTGCTGCGCCATCTCACCATCAAGCGCGACGACGCGGTCACGACCCCGTCGCCGATGATGAAGGAAGAGAAGTCGCGCGACATGCTCGACAGCGCCAAGCCGGAAGCAGCCGCGGAAGCGCCTGCCGCCGCCTGAACACCGTGCGTGGTTGAGAGCTGCTGACTGTATGCGCACTGAATGCAATGCGTGAACAGGCTACACATCAGCGGCGTCCTCCTCCAGGTTGATCCCCTGCGTTACAGCCCGGCCGGTGTGCCGATTGCCGAAGCGGTGTTGCAGCATCGCAGCAGTCAGGACATCGCAGGCCAGGCCCGGCAGATGGAATGCGAGTTGACGGTACAGGCGAGCGGCCCGCTCGCCAGCCAACTGGCCCATATGCCAAACGGAACAGAGGTCAAGGTGGAAGGCGCGTTGAACCGGCGCAGCGTGAACAGCCGGCAGCTGATCCTGATAGTGAATCGAATCGAAAAGGAATGAATCATGGCCCGTCCCATGGGTGGTAAATCCGGCGGCAAGTTCGCCAACAAGCGCCGCGACAGCGGCAACCGCGGTCTGTTCAAGCGCCGCAAGTTCTGTCGCTTCACGGCTGAAAAAGTCGCTGAAGTGGATTACAAGGATGTTGACGTCCTGAAGGAATTCATCGCCGAAAACGGTCGCATCATCCCCGCCCGCATCACCGGCACCAAGGCGCACTATCAGCGCCAGCTGGGTACTGCGATCAAGCGTGCGCGCTTCCTGGCGCTCATGCCTTACACCGACCTGCATTGAGGAGACGACCATGCAAGTGATCCTGATGGATAAAGTCGTCAACCTGGGCAACCTGGGCGACGTCGTGAAAGTGAAGGACGGCTACGCCCGCAATTTCCTCATTCCCACTGGCCGTGCGCGTCGTGCCACGCAGGCCAACATGGAAGCGTTTGCCGCGCAGAAAGCCGAGCTCGAGCGCGTGGCAGCCGAGAAGCTGGCCGACGCGCAGCAACGGGGCGAGAAACTCGAAGGCGTGAGCGTCACTATCACCCAGAAGGCCGGCGTCGACGGCCGCCTGTTCGGTTCGGTCACCAACGCCGATATCGCCGACGCGCTGAAGGCGCTGGGCCATGTCGTGGCGAAAGCCGATGTGCGCCTGCCCGACGGCCCGTTCAAGACCGCTGGCGAATACGCCGTGGTGCTCGGTTTGCATCACGACGTGACCACCAACATCACGGTGAAGGTGGCCGGCGAGCAGTAAGCCGAGAGCACCAAGCCGGAAAAAGGAGCCCCTGGGCTCCTTTTTTCATTGCCGTCTTATTCCGGTTCACCCACTGCTTATCCACAGGCTTGTCCCTTGGTCGGGGCTGGGCAGAAGACTAGAATCCCGAGATGGCAGCCATCCACCCCCTGAACGCGTCGGGCGACTCGCGCCCACTCGACCCCCAGCTTGCGCAAATGCGCCTGCCGCCCCACTCGCTTGAAGCCGAGCAGGCTGTGTTGGGAGGATTGCTGCTCGATAACGGCGCGTGGGATCGCATCGGCGATGTCGTGTCCGAGAGCGATTTATATCGTCAGGACCATCGCCAGATTCTCCGGGCCATCATCCGCCAGATTGCCGAAAATCGCCCGGCGGATGCGGTGACCGTGGCCGAGGCGCTGCAAAGCCTCGGCGAACTCGAAAATGTCGGTGGTCTGGCCTACATCGTCGCGCTCGCCAGCAACACACCGTCTGCCGCCAACATTCGCCGCTATGCGGAAATCGTGCGCGAGCGGGCGGTGATGCGCCGCCTGGCCGAGGTGGCGACCGGTATTGCTGATAGCGCCTATTCGCCAGCAGGCAGGCCGGCATCACAACTCCTGGATGAAGCCGAAGCCAAGATTTTCGAAATTGCCGAATCCGGCAGCCGGGGCCAGGCCGGGTTTACCGAGATCAAACCCCTGTTGAAGGAAGTCGTCGAACGCATCGACGAGCTCTACCACCGCGACAATGACTCCGGCGTGACCGGCGTGCCGACCGGCTTTCACGACCTTGACCAGAAAACCTCGGGCCTGCAACCCGGCGACCTCATCATCGTTGCCGGGCGGCCGTCGATGGGCAAGACCGCGTTCTCGATCAACATCGGCGAAAACGTCGCGCTCGACACCGGCCTGCCGGTCGCGATCTTCTCGATGGAAATGGGCGGCGCGCAGCTGGTGATGCGGATGATCGGTTCGGTGGGAAGGCTCGACCAGCACCGCCTGCGCACCGGCAAACTCGGCGAGGACGACTGGCAGCGCCTCACTTACGCGCTCGGCAAGCTGAATGAAGCGCCGGTCTTCATCGACGAATCGCCGGGACTCAACGTGCTCGAACTGCGCGCGCGCGCGCGGCGGCTGATGCGCCAGTGCGGCAAGCTCGGCCTCATCATCATCGACTACCTGCAACTCATGGCGGGCAGCGGCGGCGGGGAGAATCGTGCGACCGAAATTTCGGAAATCTCACGCGCGTTGAAAGGGCTTGCGAAAGAGCTGCACGTGCCGGTGATCGCGCTGTCGCAGTTGAACCGCTCGCTCGAACAGCGCCCGAACAAGCGCCCGGTGATGTCCGACCTGCGCGAATCGGGTGCCATCGAACAGGACGCCGACGTGATCCTGTTCATCTACCGCGACGAGGTCTACAACCCCGACACGCAGGACAAGGGCAAGGCGGAAATCATCATCAGCAAACAGCGTAACGGTCCCATCGGCATGGTGCCGCTCGCCTTCCTCGGCGAATACACGCGCTTCGAATCGCTGGCGCAACCCGGTTCCTACTGAGCCGATGCGGCCGATCCAGGCGCGGATATCCATCGGTGCGCTGGCGCATAACCTGCGCGTGGCGCGCCGTCATGCAGGCACGGCGCGTGTCTTTGCCGTGGTCAAGGCCAACGCCTATGGCCACGGCCTGTCGCGCGCCAGGCGGGCGTTCGCCGCCGCCGACGGATTCGCCGTGCTGACGCTCGAAGAAGCCGCCAATCTGCGGCTCATGGGTATCGAACAGCCCATCCTGCTGCTCGAGGGTTTTTTCGCCGCAGACGAGGTCGCCAGTTGTGCCGAACTCGATCTGTGGCCGGTGCTGCACCACGCCGCCCAGCTCGACTGGCTGGAACGCTCGCCTCCGGCCCGGCCGCTGTCGGTTTTCCTGAAATTCGACAGCGGCATGCATCGTCTGGGTTTTCCGCTGGACACGCACCGTGACGTTGTCCCGCGGGTACGCCAGATGCCCGGCGTGGCCAGCGTGACCTTGATGACGCATTTTGCGCAGGCCGACGAAGCCGCCGGAACAGACTGGCAGCTCCAGCCGTTTCTGGCGCAACTGGCGGACTATCGGCTGCCCTGGAGCAGCGCCAATTCGGCGGCCCTGCTGCGTTATCCCGACACCTGCGGGGACTGGGTGCGCCCCGGCATCATGCTCTACGGTGCATCGCCTTTTGCAGAGGTGTCGGCGGCAGCACTCGACCTGCGCCCGGCGATGCAGCTCACCTCTGAGCTGATCAGCGTGCGGGCGATCCGGGTAGGCGAAGGCGTCGGCTATGGCCAGTTGTTTCGCGCCGAGCGCGACATGCGGGTGGGCGTGGTGGCCTGCGGCTACGCGGACGGTTATCCGCGCCACGCCCCTACCGGCACTCCGGTTGCAGTGAACGGGCGACACACACGCACGCTGGGGCGGGTGTCGATGGACATGCTGTGCGTGGATCTGAGCGAATTCCCCGAGGCGGTGCCGGGCAGTCCGGTAGAACTCTGGGGAGAAACGGTGCCGGTTGACGCCGTTGCCGCTGCCGCCCGCACCACGAGCTACGAACTGCTGTGTGCCCTGGCGGCGCGGGTGCCGGTCGAAGAGATCGACTGAGGCTCAGTGCGTCGTGCCGAACGACGGGTCACGCGTGCCCGGCGGCATGGGCAGGCCGGCATAGCGCGTGGCCTGGGCAATCGGACCGCGCGGGAACAGGGTGTAGAGAAACCGGTGTCCGCCCATGCCGGCAAACTCTTCTTCCAGGCTGTTTACGAGCATACGCGCGTTGATCGTGCCGCCATGATCCGCATAGCAGTCGCGCAGGTAACGGATGATGCCAAGGTGATCATCGGTCAGTTCCAGGCCGTCCTGTCGCGCCAGTTCGATGGCCTGTGATTCGCTCCAGGGATCGAGTTCGAACAGATGGCCACGTGCATTCGGGTCGGCGTGTTCCTGAATCACCCACTTGTTGATGTCCAGCATGTGTCTCTCCTTGGTTGGTTGCAGGTGATTGGGTTATAGAAGCTGTCTGCCGAAATCCAAGCCCTGGGCGGGCATGTACCCGTTGGGGCTTGTGTTTATAATCTGCCCATCCAAACAAGGGGGATTCAACATGAAAGCTACGGCACGCGCGCTCGTCCTCGGGCTGGTTCTGACCCAGGCGACGTTTCCCGTCCATGCCGGTCTGTTCGGCTTCAAACTCGGCGGCGACAAGACGGAAGAAGGCCAGGCATCGGGTTCGGCCGGGCCAGACGGTGCCCAGGGCGAAGCCAAGGAACTGGAAAAGTGCGACAAACCCTACGGCACGCTTGCCGTGGTCGAGCCACAGGACGCAGTGATCTCGCATCTGCTGCAATACGGCCTGCAGTCGCCCACCGGTCTCATCCGCATGATGGTGCAGCAGTCCAACTGTTTTGTGTTGGTGGAGCGCGGCCGCGCCATGCAGAACCTGATGCAGGAGCGCCAGCTTGCCGAATCGGGCGAACTGCGCAAAGGCTCCAACATGGGCAAGGGCCAGATGGTGACGGCCGATTACGTGCTGACGCCTGACGCCGTGTTTTCCAGCAAGGACTCCGGTGGCATCGGCGGGGCGCTGGGTGGACTGGGCGTATTCGGGGCGGTTGCGGGTGTGGTGGCGGCCGGGCTCAAGTTCAAGTCGGCGCAGACCACCATGATCCTCGCCGATTCGCGGACTTCGCTGCAACTCGCCTCCGCAACCGGCAATGCCGAAAAAACCGACTGGAGCGTCGGCGGCCTGCTGGTTGGCGGCGGCGCGGCGGGCGCACTGGGCGGCTATACCAACACGCCGGAAGGCAAGGTGATCGCGGCGAGCTATCTCGACAACTGGAACAACATCGTACGTTCGATCCGTGGCAACCCGGAAATGCAGCGCCAGGAAATCAGCCTCAAGGGCAAGTCCGGCCAGCCGACCAAGGCCGGGGCGGTATTCAACGAAGGCGACGTGCTGATGGGCAAGATTGGCGGTCTGAAGATTTATGCCCAGCCCAGCAAATCGTCCAAAGTGGTGTTCAAACTCGCGCGCGGCGAGGAAATCATCTACACCGGACAGGACAAGAACGGATTCCTCTCGGTGCAGGGGCAGGACGGCGAGGGCTGGATCGAGCAGGTTATGGTCAGGAAATAATCCGCATCACTGCATCACACGGAAGCCGGGGGTTCCCCGGCTTTTTTGTGGCTCCCTTTCAGGGCCGGGCGTCGCGCGACAGGAAGCATTCGAGATGACGGTCGCCTGCCAGGCAGGATGCAATCTCCGTCTCGGCTGTTGCGCGCTGGAGGGCGCCGACGAATGCGGACCAGTCTGCGATGTCCTCGTAAATTTCCATCCAGGTGGCGGGGTCGTCGCAGCGTTGCAACACGCGCGGCGGGGTCCCGCAATGAGCCAGCATGGCCCGCAATAGGGCGTCCACCCGTTGTGCGACTGTGTCGGCGCAGGCAGGATCGACGCGGTAGTAGATATAGGCTGCGCGCACTTATTCCGGCAAGGCGTAGGGCAGCGACCTGAGCGTCAGGACCGGGCCATCGTTTGTCTTCAGGTGCAAGGTCTGGCTGCGCGCGCTTTCGATCTGGGTGACGGCCAGGAGGTCATATCCACCGGCGGGCGAAGGTGCGGCGTTCACCACCATGCCGCTGGCCTGGTCGCCCAGGTCGGCGCTGTAGAGGCTGTCACCCGGCGCGGCGGGCGCGTCCACATGGGCCAGCACCATGCGGCGCTTCATCTTGCCGAGATACTGGCTACGCGCGACGATTTCCTGGCCGGGGTAACAGCCTTTCTGGAAGCTCACGCCGCCGAGCGCCTCGTAGTTCACCATCTGCGGGACGAACTGTTCCTGTGTGGCGGCGACGATCATGGGGATGCCGGCGTTCAGGCGCAGCCAGTCCCACACCGGCACGCCAACCGGACGGGCGTGGGTGTTGAGGCTGTGCCATACGGTTTCGGCCTGTTCGGGAAGAATGGACAGGACGAACTTGTCGCTGCCGACGCGCACGACCCGGCCAGCCGGATGCGTTACCGACTGCATGATCGATTCGGGGATCGGGCCTAGGGCGGCTGCAACGGCATCGGGCGCGGCGGGGCCCGCCACGACCAGGCGCACGCGTTCGTCGCTGGCATCACGGCCCCGGGTTTTTGCGCGCATCACAAACATCGACAGGCGCTTGAGCACGCTTGGCAGGATGTCGCCCGACAACTGGAGACAGGTGTCATCGCCGTCCCGCCACACCAGAAAATTGCCGAGCAGGCGGCCCTTGGGCGTGCAGTAGCCGCTCCATTGCGCACCGTCGGCGTGCAGGGCGCGCACGTCATTGGTAAGCTGGCCCTGCAGGAACGCAGTGGTTTCCTCACCGGAAAAGGCGATGACCCCCAGTTGCGACAGGTCGGCCATCACGGTGCCGTTGATGGCGGCGGTGCGTTCGGCGGCGGCGTCGCCGTAGTGGGCGACACCGCCATTTTCAAACTGGGCGTTCTGCGACAGGAGAAAGGTTTTCCAGGATTCGATCACGATGGTCTTGCTTTCAAAATGCAATCCGAAAAGTGTACACGCGGATGCGTGAGTTGAAACTCAAACCCTCACGCCTGCTGAGGTTGGGGCTGCTGGTTCTGGGCCTGCTGGTCTGCGTGGCGATTGCGCAGGCCGATGTGCCTGTGCTGCTAGAGTGGGGTTTGATGATGTGGGTGGGCGGAGCAGTCTACTGGCACATGCGGCATGCTGCGACCTTGCCCGGCCTTGCGCTTGCACAGGACGGCAAGCTGCAAGTGCGCGCAGGGGACGGCGATTGGGAGACCGCAAGGGTTCTGCCCGACAGCCTCGTTTCCACACGCATGATCGTGCTACGTTATCGAGACAAGGCGAATCGGACGCGAACCCTGGTCTTGCTGCCGGACAGCGCCAGCGCAGAAGACTTGCGCAGGCTCAGGGCGTCGCTTCGCTGGGCGCGCCACACACGCTCGGACACATCGTCCCCGGACGCGGGTTGAGCACGGTGTTACCGGCGATTGGCAGAGTCTCGGGGTAGTCGCGGCTGGTGTGCAGGCCCCGGCTTTCCTGCCGCAACTGGGCGGAGCGGATGATGAGGTCGGCGGTCTGCACGAGATTGCGCAGTTCGATCAGGTCATTGCTCACGCGGAAGTTGCGGTAGAACTCGTCGATTTCCGCGCGCAGCAGGCGTACGCGGTGTGAGGCGCGCGCGAGCCGCTTGTTGGTGCGGACGATGCCGACGTAATCCCACATGAAGCGACGCAATTCGTCCCAGTTGTGCGAGATCACAACCTCTTCGTCCGGGTCGGTGACGCGCGATGCGTCCCAGCCGGGGAGGTCGAGTGCCGGTGCGGCAGGGGTGGCGAGGATGTCGGCGGCAGCGGCGTGACCGAATACCAGGCACTCAAGCAGCGAGTTCGATGCCAGCCGGTTGGCACCGTGCAGGCCGGTGAAGGTGACTTCACCCACCGCGTGCAGGTTGCACAGGTCGGTGCGCGCCTTCATGTCGGTAACCACCCCCCCGCAGGTATAGTGCGCGGCGGGCACGACCGGGATGGGTTGTTTGGTGATGTCGATCCCCAGTTCCAGGCAGCGCCTGTAAATCGTGGGGAAATGCTCGCGCACGAAATCCGCCGGTTTGTGGCTGATGTCGAGGAAGACACAGTCGAGGCCGCGCTTTTTCATTTCGAAGTCGATCGCACGCGCCACCACGTCACGGGACGCCAGTTCGGCGCGGGGGTCGTGCAGGTGCATGAAGCGCGTACCGTCCGGCAACAGCAGATGCCCGCCTTCGCCCCGCACCGCTTCGGTGATGAGAAAGGATTTGGCGTGCGGGTGATACAGGCAGGTGGGGTGGAACTGCACGAATTCTAGATTGCCTACCCGGCAACCTGCGCGCCAGGCCATGGCGATGCCGTCGCCGGTCGAGGTGTCGGGGTTGGTCGTATAGAGATAGACCTTGCCCGCGCCGCCGGTGGCGAGCACGGTGTGCCCGGCGGCGAAGGTTTCGACTTCGCCCGTGCCGCGATTGAGTGCATAGGCACCGTGGATCTGGCGTTCCTGGCCCCCCACGCGCTTGCCCGAGATCAGGTCGATGGCGACATGCTGTTCGAAGGTTTCGATGTTGGGGTGGGCGCGCACCTTGTCGAGCAGGCTGGTTTGCACGGCATGGCCGGTGGCGTCGGCGGCGTGGACCACGCGGCGGCGCGAATGGCCGCCCTCGCGTGACAGATGGAAGCCGCCCGGTGCCTGCGGATCGGGCGTGAAGGCCACGCCGTTGGCGGTGAGCCAAGCGATCATGTCGCGCGCCTGGCTGGCGACGAGGCGGGTGACATCGACGTCGCACAGGCCCGCGCCGGCCACCAGCGTGTCATGGACATGGGCTTCGACCGAATCGCCGCTGTCGACGGCGGCGGCGATCCCGCCCTGGGCCCAGTCGCTGGCCCCGTCGGTCATGCGGCGTTTGGTGACGATGGCTACGCGGCGCGCGTCGGCGAGCTTGAGCGCGGTGGTCAGCGCGGCCAGCCCGCTGCCCAGGATAAGAACGTCGTGTCTGTGCTGCATTGTGCAGGCGATGATAGCAGGCCGCACCAGTACCGGAATAACCCTGATGCGATTGAACTTTTTGGACCGTCTCGGCTCCATGCGCTTGGGTGATGCGCTCGCGTATACTTCCGCCCACACAACAAGCTGCAGGGAGACATGTCGGATCGCGAACTGGATCAGGTGCTGGTCGAGCGCGCCCAGAAGGGTGACAAACGCGCCTTCGAGTTGCTGGTGAGCAAGTATCACCGCAAGCTCGGGCGTCTTTTGTCGCGCATGGTGCGTGACGCGGCCGAGGTGGAAGACATCACGCAGGAAGCCTTCATCAAGGCCTACCGGGCCTTGCCGGGGTTTCGTGGCGAGAGTGCCTTCTACACCTGGCTGTACCGGATCGCGGTGAATACGGCGAAGAATTACCTCGTGGCTCACAAGCGTCAGCCGGTTTCATCGGACGTAATGGCCGAGGATGCAGAGAACTACGAGGACGGCGACATGCTGCGGGATATCGCGACACCCGACGCGGAACTCCAGACCAAGCAGATCGCCAAAGCAGTGAATGAGGCAGTGGAAGCGCTGCCTGAGGAATTGAGAACGGCCATTACCCTGCGCGAACTCGAAGGCATGAGTTACGAGGAAATCGCGGAGACGATGGCCTGCCCGATCGGCACGGTGCGCTCGCGGATTTTTCGTGCACGCGAGGCCATTGCCGAGAAAATTCGCCCCATGCTGGGCACGAGTCAGGATAAGAGGTGGTAAGCATGTCTGCATTGCGCAAAGTCGATTCTGTTTCCCGGGCCGATGAAGATCGCCTGTCGCTGTTTTCCGCTTTGATGGACGGCGAAGCCTCCGCTGCGGAATCCGAAGCGGGTTTCGCTTCGCTGCGAACGCAATCCGGCGCGCGCCGCGACTGGGCGGATTACCACCTCATCGGCGATGCGATGCGCGGCCTGGAACCTGCGTCAGATGACTTCATGGCGCATTTTTCTGCCTGCCTTGCAGACGAGCCGACGATCCTTGCCCCGCGCCGGCACGGCTGGGTGCAAGGCGTCGCCGTGGCGTCGCTCGCGGTGCTGGCGGTGTGGGGCACAGTCAACTTCACCGGCATCCTGAACGAGGCGCCCGGCAACACGCTAGCCAACGCCCCCGCACCGCAAGCGCTCGCACGGGTTGATGCCCGGCCAGATGCCGAACTGGCCGCCGCGCGCATGGCCCCTTACTTTGTGGCGCATCAGGAGTTCGCACCGATGGCGGTGGTGTCGCCCTACCAGCGTGCCGTGGCCGTGTCGGTGGAGCCGCGCTGATGCCGGCAACGGGTCTGATCTGGTCGCGCGGCCTGGTCGCGCTGCTGGCCGGGTGGATGCTGGCAAGCTCCGCTCATGCCGACACGGCCCTTGACTGGCTCAACCGGGCAGCGCAGGCCGCCAAGGAGCAGAACTACAGCGGGGTGTATGTCTATCACCATGGCGAACACGTCGAGGTGATGCGCGTCCTGCATCGCGCCGACGCGCGCGGTGAGCAGGAAAAGGTCGAGGTGCTCGATGGCACGCCCCGTCAGTTCCTGCGGGTCAACAACGATGTTTATTGCCACATGCCCGACGGCCGGCATGTGCGGCTGGAACGTAATGCCCCGCGCCGATTCTTCCCCGCCCTGTTGCCGAGTGAACCGCAGACGCTGCTGGCGCACTACAACGTCAAACTGGGGGGCAGCGAGCGCGTGGCAGGGCGGCTGTGCCAGGTCGTCACGCTGGAACCGCGGGATGGCTACCGCTATGCCTTCGATCTCTGGCTCGACAAACGAACCGGGCTTCCCCTCAAGTCGCGCATCGTCAACGGAAACGGCGGGGTGGTGTCGATGTTCGTGTTTTCTGAGGTGCAGATCGGCAAGGTCCCCGAGGCCAAACATTTCCTGAACGACATGGCGGGTAAGCGCATCATGAATGCCAGTCTCGATAAGGCTGCTGATCCGGCCTGGAGCGCGAAAGCGCCGCCGGGGTATGTGCAAGTCGGGGCCGCCGTGCGGCCTCTGCCTGGCAAGCCTTCGCCGGTCACGCATCTGGTGTTTTCTGACGGCCTCTCTGTGCTTTCTATGTTCATCGAACCGACCGATCCTCGGGCGCATACCCTGAATGGCCTGTCGGCCGAAGGTGCAATCGGCATCTACGCCCGCTCGGTCGACGGGTATACCGTGACCACCCTGGGTGAAACGCCTGCGGCCGCGTTGATCGAAACCGGCAATTCGGCCAGAAAAAAATAACTCGTCCGCCCCATGCTCGAACAGGCCGCTGAAGTCCTCGTAGCTGAACCGGGGAGCATCTGGGTGCGAGCAGTCGAATCTTCGGGCTGCGGCACGTGTGGCGGACAAGGCTGCTCGACGCGCCGCATCGCCGAGCTCTTCCGCCGTGACGCGCGCAGTTTCCAGGTCGACAGCGAAATTCCGCTGGCACCCGGTGAGCACGTCGTGATCGGCATTCCTGATGGCAGCTTGCTCGCAGGCGCGCTGCGGCTATACGGTCTGCCGCTGGCGACCATGCTGCTGGGCGCGCTGCTTGCTCAGAGCTGGATGCCCGGAGACGGTGCGGCGCTGCTTGGCTTGCTGGCGGGCGGTGGACTGGGATATTTGCTGGCGCGCAGCGGGCAGGCGGCTCGCCCGGTCGTGCTGCGCCGTGACGCAATGGACACGCAAATGATTCATCTCAAGAAAGGATAGAGCCATGATGCGAACTGCAATGGCAGGACTGGCCCTGGCAGCGACCCTGTCGGCCCCGGTCCTGGCAAAGGATGTGGTCGACGTCGCCGACCTGGTTGAAAAGCAGGGGCCGGCGGTTGTCAACATCAGTACCACCAAGCTGGTGAAGCGCAGCCCGGATGGTCTGCCTTTTACGATGCCGGACGAGGACGAGATGCAGGATTTCTTCCGGCGCTTTTTTCCGCCTGGCGGACCCGGCGGGCCGGGTGGGCCGATGCAGGAAATCCCCGCGCGGGGCGCTGGTTCCGGTTTCATCGTCAGCAGCGACGGCTACATCCTCACCAACGCGCATGTGGTGAAGAATGCCGATGAAGTGGTGGTGAAGCTCATCGACAAGCGCAAGTTCATCGCCAAGGTGGTGGGCGCGGATACCCGTACCGACGTGGCCGTGCTGAAGATTCCGGCGGGCAACCTGCCCACCGTGAAACTCGGTGACCCGATCAAACTGCGCGTGGGTGAGGCCGTGGCGGCCATCGGTTCGCCCTTCGGCTTCGAAAACTCGGTCACGGCTGGCATCGTGTCCGCCAAGGGGCGCTCGCTGCCGTCGGAGAACTATGTGCCCTACATCCAGACCGACGTGCCGATCAACCCCGGCAATTCTGGCGGTCCGCTGTTCAACATGAAGGGCGAAGTGGTCGGTATCAATTCGCAGATCTACAGCCGCAGCGGTGGCTACCAGGGGGTGTCGTTCGCTATTCCCATCGACGTGGCCATGGAAGTCGTCGGCCAGCTGAAGGCGGGCGGCAAGGTGTCGCGCGGCTGGCTGGGCGTGGTAATCCAGGAAGTGACGGCCGACCTCGCCGAATCCTTCGGCCTGGATCGTCCGCGCGGTGCGCTGGTGGCACAGGTGCAGGCCGATTCCCCGGCGGCGAAAGCCGGACTGCAACCGGCCGATGTGATCCTTGAATTCAACGGCAAGCCGGTCGAGAATTCCGGCGACCTGCCGCGCATGGTTGGCATGGCCAAACCCGGCACGCAGACGCCGGCCACCGTGTGGCGCAAGGGCAAGTCCATGCAGCTGAATGTGGTGCTGGGTGAATTGCCGACCGAGACCGCACAGGGTGAAAGCGAGAGCAAATCGTTTTCGCGGGGTGGGCTCGCGCTGTCCGAACTCAACGCCGAACAGAAACGCGCACTTGAGCTGACGTACGGTCTCAGGGTGGAGGAGGCAACCGGCGATGCCGCGCGTGCCGGCATCCGCCCGGGCGACATCATCCTGGCCGTGAACAACACCCGTGTGTCGACTGTCGATGCTTTCCGCAAGGCCATCGCTGCTGTGCCGGTCGGCAGGAGCGCCGCTATCCTGGTACGCCGGGGAGAGGGCTCGCTATACATTCCGCTGAAGATATCGGGTGAGTAAACGCCTCACGCTTTACAGCCGCGCAGGGTGTCCGCTGTGCGAAGAAATGCAAGCAGCGGTCGAGGGCTTGCTGGGCGATCAGACTATCGGCATCGACCGGGTCGATGTCGACGCCGACCCCGCACTCAAGGCCCGCTTCGGCTGGGATGTGCCCTTGTTGTTCGACGGCGAAACCGAGATTGGGCGACACCGCCTTGATCCGGCTTCGTTCTCCGACTGGCTGAGGCAAACTGGCAGCTGGGAATAGCGCCTGCGAGGGTTCGCTTGCTGCGTGGCTATTCGATTTCGCGTATCGAGAAATCGTGAGTCAGTTCGGCTGTTTTCCCCAGCATGATCGACGCCGAGCAGTATTTTTCGGCCGACAGCTTCACTGCCTGTTCCACCCGCTTGGGGTCGAGTGACTTGCCGGTGACGGTGAAGTGCACGTGGATTTTCGTGAACACCTTGGGGTCACTGTCGGCACGGGTGGCATCAAGGTCGGCCACGCAGTCCGTAACCTGCTGGCGGCTTTTGCGCAGGATCATCACCACGTCGAAAGCGGAGCAGCCCCCCAGGCCCATCAGCAGCATTTCCATGGGGCGCACCCCCAGATTCTTGCCGCCAGCTTCGGGAGCGCCGTCCATGACGACGCTGTGGCCGGATTCGCTCTGGCCGACGAAACACACATCTTCTAAGAGTTTGACGCGGGCTTTCATGTTGTTCCTTGACTGAATTGCGTGCGGAGTTTGTACCACAGGATACCCAGCCATTCGTGCAGGGCAAAGGTGCTGTCACGCAGGCCGGCGGGCGAGGGCAGCAGATCAAAAACGTCGTCGACCCGGGTGCGTGAAAACTGGATGCCGGCCGGCAGTACCGCGAACCCCTGAGCCTCGAACAGCGGTACGGCTCGGCGTAAGTGCCAGGCGTGGGTGACGAGGGCGATGCGGCGTTTGCCCGATTCGTGCAGCAAGGGCGCGGCACGCAGGGCGTTTTCCCAGGTGGTGAGCGAGGTATTCTCGATCCAGCAGGCGGTCAGGCCGAATTCTTCCTGGAGGACGCGCGCCATCAGGTCGCCTTCTGCCTCGCTGCCGCCGCCCGGCTTGCCGCCCGTAACCAGTAGGGGCAGGCTGCTTGCGCGAGCGAGTCTTGCGGCGTAGCGCAGGCGTTCGAGGCTCAGGCTGCTGAGCGTATCGCCCTCGTATTCGGGGGCGTCAATGCGTCGTCCGCCACCAAGGACGACGATGGCCTGGCTATGCTTCAGGTTGGCGGCCGAAATCGGTTGCGAGATTTCCAGTGACTTCAGCAGTACGCCACCCGCCCATGGCGTGGACAAGACCAGCAAGGCGACGGTAGCAAGAAGTATGAGCGACATGGACAGCATGGGGTGGCGTCGTCGAAAGATCAGGCCCGTGGCGAGCAGGATGACCAGCACCAGCGGCGGCAGGATCGCGGCAGCGATGAGGTTGGACACGAACCAGAGACTCATGCCGCGATTGTATGTCAGTTGCTGAAGGCACTTCGCTGCCTGGCACAAGGCGTTTGACTTTTCCTGGAATGAGCGGTTAAAATGCCCGGCTTTCCGAGATTGTCCTCTTTGCAGAGGTTGAGTCATGAAAACCTTTTCCGCCAAACCCGCTGAAGTCAAACGCGACTGGTTCGTGGTCGACGCCGACAACAAGGTGCTGGGCCGTCTGGCTTCCGAGATTGCCCGCCGTCTGCGCGGCAAGCACAAGCCCGAATTCACCCCGCACGTTGACACGGGCGATTACATTGTTGTGGTCAACGCCGGCAAGATGGTCGTGACCGGCAACAAGGGCCTCGACAAAAAATACTACCGCCACTCCGGTTTCCCCGGCGGCATCTACGAAACCAATTTCGACAAGATGCAGGAACGCTTCCCGGGCCGTGCGCTGGAAAAGGCCGTGAAGGGCATGCTGCCCAAAGGTCCGCTCGGATATGCCATGATCAAGAAAATGAAAATTTACGCAGGTGCCGAGCACCCGCACGAAGCGCAGCAGCCCAAGCCGCTGGCAATCAACGCACAAGTCTAAGGTCACTCCCTATGATTGGTAATTACAACTACGGTACGGGGCGTCGCAAGGAATCGGTCGCTCGCGTGTTCATGAAAGCGGGCAGCGGCAAGATTGTTGTCAACGACAAACCGGTCGATGAGTATTTTTCGCGCGAAACTGGCCGCATGGTCGTGCGTCAGCCGCTGGTGCTGACGGATAATCTGAACAGTTTCGACATCATGGTGAACGTGGCTGGTGGCGGTGAAACCGGTCAGGCAGGTGCGATTCGCCACGGAATTACCCGCGCGCTGATTGATTTTTCGGCTGACATGAAGCCGGTTCTGAAAGCTGCGGGTCTGGTTACGCGCGATGCGCGTGAAGTGGAACGGAAAAAAGTCGGTTTCCACAAGGCGCGCCGCCGCAAGCAATTCTCCAAGCGCTGATTGCTGCGCAGGTACAGAAAGCCGCCTGTTGCAGGGCGGCTTTTTTACGTCACTGTCACCTGCGTGGCATAAAATTCACGATTCTCTGTGAAGGGCATCACCATGATCAAAGTCGGTATCGTCGGCGGCACGGGTTACACCGGAGTTGAGTTGCTGCGTCTTCTGGCGCGCCATCCGCAGGTGGAATTGAAGGCGATCACCTCGCGCAAGGAAGCCGGCATGCCGGTGGCCGAGATGTTTCCCAACCTGCGTGGCCGGGTGTCGCTGGCGTTTTCCACGCCCGAGGACGCCGGGCTGGAACACTGCGACGTGGTGTTTTTCGCCACCCCGAACGGTGTGGCCATGCAGCAGACTCGCGCGCTGCTGGACGCGGGCGTCAAGGTGATCGACCTGGCTGCCGATTTCCGTATCAAGGATGTGAAGGTGTGGGCGCAGTGGTACAAGATGGAGCACGCCTGCCCCGACCTGATCGAAGAAGCTGTTTATGGTCTGCCTGAAATCAATCGAGATCGGATCAAGGGCGCGCGCCTCATTGCCAATCCGGGGTGTTATCCGACGGCCGTGCAACTGGGTTTTCTGCCCTTGCTGGAATCCGGGGCGGTCGACGCGGGCTTTCTCGTGGCCGATGCCAAGTCCGGGGTGTCGGGTGCCGGGCGTAAACCCGAAACCCATATCCTGTTTGCTGAAGCGGCCGACAATTTCAAGGCCTATGCGGTGGCCGGCCACCGTCACTGGCCCGAGATCAAACAGGGACTGGAGATTTTTGCGGGCAAGCCGGTGGGGTTCACGTTTGTGCCGCATCTCACGCCGCTGATTCGGGGGATACACGCCACGCTCTATGCCCGGGTGGACAAGGATGTGGATCTTCAAGCGCTGTTCGAGCAGCGTTACGCAGGCGAAGCGTTTGTCGACGTGTTGCCGGCGGGTTCGCACCCCGAGACCCGTTCGGTACGGGGTGCAAATACCTGCCGTATCGCGGTTCATCGCCCGCAGGGCGGGGATACCGTCGTGGTCCTGTCTGTGATCGACAACCTCGTGAAAGGCGCAGCAGGACAGGCGGTGCAAAACATGAATATCTTGTTCGGATTGGCGGAAGATACCGCGCTGGCCGACATCGGCATGTTGCCGTAAAACCGGAACTCCGCTTGCTCGCTGGGGTCTTTGCTTGACGACAGCGAGGTGAAGCGGATAATTACCATATACTTTTAAGGAGCATCACCATGAACGCCGTTACTGAAATGGAATCGCCACTGATCTTTACCGACAGTGCCGCCAGCAAAGTCAAAAACCTGATCGATGAAGAGGGCAATCCCGATCTGAAACTACGCGTATTTGTCTCCGGTGGCGGCTGCTCCGGCTTCCAGTACGGTTTCACATTCGATGAATCGCAAAATGACGACGACACCGTGATGGTGAAAAACGGCGTGACCCTGCTGGTGGATTCGATGAGCTTCCAGTATCTGGTCGGTGCTGAAATTGATTACAGTGAAGGCCTGGAAGGCGCACAATTCGTGATCAAGAACCCCAACGCCACTACGACCTGTGGCTGTGGCTCGTCCTTCTCGGCCTGAGCGGTTCTGCCTCCGATAAAAAAAGCGGCTGCGGCCGCTTTTTTTATCGGAGGGTGATCGCAGGCAGTTCAGGCGAAATAGACTGCGCCCAGAACGCGCGGCCCTGCCGCGCCGGTTACTGCAGGGAGATTGCCGGGCTGTTGATGGAGGGTCTGACGAGCGAGCCAGGCAAAGGCCATCGCTTCCACCCAGTCGGGCTCGATCCCGAGTGCCGTGGTGGTGGCAAGTTTCACACCGGGTAACAGCGTCGTCAGCCGGGTGCGCAATGCCGTGTTATGCGCGCCGCCACCACAGAGATACACCGCCTCGACACCGCCACATTGCGTCTGGATCGCGTGGGCGAGGCTGGCGGCGGTGAATTCCAGCAGGGTCGCCTGCACGTCGGCAGCTTTGGCCGGGCGGGCGAGCTTGGCAAGTTGGCTGTCAAGCCAGTCGAGATTGAATTGCTCACGGCCGGCACTTTTGGGTGGGAGTAAGGCCAGATAAGGATGGGCCATGAGCTGACTGAGCAGGTCTGCATGTATCTTTCCGGTCGCCGCCCATTGGCCGTCTCTGTCGTAGCCTTCGTTGCGATGACGCTGGACCCACGCATCCATCAACATGTTGCCGGGTCCTGTATCCCAGCCGCGTATGAGACCGTGGGTGGGGAGATCGGTGATATTGGCGATGCCGCCAAGGTTGGCAATCACGCGGTGTTGTGCCGCATGAGCCAGAACCCGGGCGTGAAAAGCGGGCACCAGGGGCGCGCCCTGGCCGCCGGCTGCGATATCGCGGTTACGGAAATCGGCCACGACCGTGATGCCCGTCAGTTCCGCCAGCCGCGCTGCATTGCCGATTTGCAGGGTGTAGCCGCTATCGGGCCGATGGCGCAGGGTTTGTCCGTGACAGCCGATGGCGCGTACAGGGAGTTCGGTAAATTCGCTGATCAATGCCCGGATAGCGTGGGCATAGCAGTCGGCCAGATCGTTGCCGGCCAGCGCGGCAAGGTGGATTTCGTCAGGCTGGGGGTGGTGCAGGTCGAGCAGGCGCTTGCGCAGACTGTCGTTGAAGGGCAGATAGTGGGTATTCAGTAAGCTGGGCGGGTGCTCGGGCGGGAACTCGACCAGTGCCGCATCCACGCCATCGAGACTGGTTCCGGACATGAGACCGATGAAGTATTCGGTCTCATGCGGCTTGTCAGCGCTCAATCGAGTGCGGCGAGGTTGGAGCCGCGTAGCAGCGTCAGTTTGTCGCTCCAGCCTGCGGTTTGCTGCTGGAAATGAGTGCGCTGGGCGGCGGCCAGAGGCGGCGAGCCGGGCAGCTTGATGGTCATCGGATTGCGGGGACGCCCAGCGATACGAACTTCATAGTGCAGATGCGGGCCAGTGGAAGCACCCGTCGATCCCACGTAGGCGATCAGTTGGCCCTGTCCAACTGCGCGACCCGGGCGAATGCCGGAGGCAAAAGCGCTCAGGTGGGCGTAATAGGTTTCGTAGCCATTGTGATGCCGGAGGATGACCAGATTGCCGTAACCGCCTTTGCGGCCGGCGAATTTGACGACCGCGTCCCCGGTTGCCTTGACACGTGTGCCAGTGGGCGCGCCAAAGTCAACACCCGTATGGGCGCGGTGAAAGCCATAGACTGGATGCTTGCGCGAATTGCTGAAGCTGGACGTGACGCGGGAGAACTCCAACGGTGAGCGCAGGAAGCCCTTCTTCAGGGACTCACCCTCGGGCGTGTAGTAGGTTTCGTTGCCGAAAGGATCGCGGAAAAGCACGGCGCGATAGGGTTTGCCAGCATTGATGAACTCTGCGGCAAGCAATTTGCCCGTGGCCACGGGTTCGCCGTTGCGATAGTTGACAGAATAAATCACAGAAAAGGTGTCGCCGCGCCGCAGGTCTTCGCGGAAGTCTATCTGGGTGGAGAATGTCTCGGCCAGTTGGTCGGCGATGCGGTCAGGAATGCCTGCGCTGTCGGTGGCACCATACAGGGAAGACAGTATGCGGCCAGAACGCATCACAACCCGCGTTTCCTGGGCTTCTTCCTGGTCACGGGCAATGAAGGCGTCCCCTGACCGTTGAATCAGCAAATCGGGGGCTTCGGTGCGCTCGAACTGGATGGAATGCAGGCTGCCGTCGGGGCCGGTGACTGCCCGGATGAGCTTGCCTGCCCGAATGCTGGTGGCCAATTGTCGGACCGACTCGGTAGCCAGCAAGCGCTGGATGTCCAGATCATCGATATTCAGCCGCGCTAGAACGCTGCCCAGAGTGTCACCTCGCTGGATGACGCTTTCGCGCGCGTAGGTGCTGGAATCAGCCACTTCCGTCAAGGTGGGAAGCGCAATGGCTTCGGAGATGGTTTGCGGGGCGATGTCCAGCGTATTAGTGTCGGGCGACAGGCCAAACGCGGCGACGACCCCAAACAACGGCACGGTGGACAGCGCCACCAGGGTGCGGAGGCTCAGACGCCGCTCCGTACCGGTGAGGCGATCGGTTAAGATTCTCAGTTTGGTAAGCGGCATTGACCGTTTCCCTTTCCGTAATCGAGCCCGGAGTCTAACACACATCGCTTCCGGGGCTATTTTGCAGGCCTGTCGGCAATCTGGCGATGCCGGGCGTAAGGCCCATTGCCTATTACTACGGCAGTTGAGGCCGAAACTTGATGAAGTTACACGAGGATAGAATTGATGCAGGATGCCTTGCGCGAAATCAAACGCGGCGCGGATGAATTGCTGGTCGAATCAGAGCTGGTCGACAGGCTGGCAGCAGGCCGCCCGCTGCGGATCAAGGCAGGATTTGACCCCACGGCACCGGATTTGCACCTGGGTCATACCGTGTTGTTGAACAAGTTGCGAACGTTCCAGCAGCTTGGCCACCAGGTCATCTTCCTGATAGGGGATTTTACCGGCATGATCGGCGATCCTACCGGCAAGAACGCAACGCGTCCTCCGCTCACGCGTGAGGCGGTCGCGGACAACGCCAAAACCTATCAGGAGCAGGTTTTCAAAATCCTCGATCCGGATCGGACCGAGGTGCGCTTCAATTCGGAGTGGATGGAGACGCTGGGGTCGGTCGGCATGATCCGTCTGGCAGCCTCGCACACGGTTGCCCGCATGCTGGAGCGCGATGATTTCCGCAAGCGTTATCACGGTCAGCAACCTATCGCGATTCATGAATTTCTCTATCCCCTGATACAGGGATACGACTCGGTGGCACTCAAGGCGGATGTCGAGCTGGGCGGAACCGACCAGAAGTTCAACCTGTTGATGGGGCGCGAACTTCAGAAGCAGAACGGGCAGCCCGCGCAGTGTGTCCTCACCATGCCGCTCCTGGAAGGGCTCGATGGCGTGAACAAGATGTCGAAATCCCTCGGCAATTACATCGGGATCAATGAACCGCCCCAGGAAATCTTCGGCAAATTGATGTCGGTTTCGGACGAATTGATGTGGCGTTACATCCAGCTGCTTTCGTTCGAGTCCCTGCCGACCATAGAAGGCTGGAGGCAGCACGTGGCGGAGGGGGGTAATCCGCGCAATATCAAGGTTGGCTTCGCGCAGGAAATCGTGGCGCGTTTTCATGGACAGGAGGCGGCACGTCAGACCCTTTCCGATTTCGAAGCCCGCTTCCAGCGCGGCGCACAACCCGGAGACATGCCCGAATTCCGGCTGCCAGCGGCTGAGGGGGCATTGGCCGTGCCGCAGTTGTTGAAGCTGGCGGGCCTGGTAACGAGTACATCGGACGCCATCCGGCAAATTGCCGGAGGGGGCGTCAGGCTCGATGGCGAACGCGTTGTGGATAAAGGCGTGAGCGTGCCGGTGGGGGCGACTGTCGTGGCGCAAGTGGGCAAGCGAAAGTTTGCTCGTGTCACGATTGTTTAAAAATAATTTCGGGAAAGTGTTGACGGATTCTTTTCGCTCTGTAGAATGCGCACCTTCTCGAAACGCAGCGCGAACCGCGACAAGCGAAACGCAAAGCTAATCGATTGATCTTTAACAATTAACAGCCGATAGGTGTGGGTATTTTTGCGGTAGTTATCCTGGTTTAGGCTGGGTTAGCAACTAGCATAGATGCTCACACTTGAATGAAGACCGTTTTAATAGATGGTTGAGTTTGAGTTGAGCGACAGAAGTATTTGAAGTAATTGCAGAGATTGAACTGAAGAGTTTGATCCTGGCTCAGATTGAACGCTGGCGGAATGCTTTACACATGCAAGTCGAACGGCAGCACGGGTGCTTGCACCTGGTGGCGAGTGGCGAACGGGTGAGTAATGCGTCGGAACGTACCGAGTAATGGGGGATAACGCAGCGAAAGTTGTGCTAATACCGCATACGCCCTATGGGGGAAAGCAGGGGATCGCAAGACCTTGCGTTATTCGAGCGGCCGACGTCTGATTAGCTAGTTGGTGGGGTAAAGGCCTACCAAGGCGACGATCAGTA
>NCGY01000005.1 GCA_002281775.1 Hydrogenophilales bacterium 16-64-46
AGGCTCCCGCCTGTGAAAGTAGGTCATCGTCAGACTCCCCATACCGTGCAAAACATGCACACCAAAAACCCCCGACTCAAAAACGGGGGTTTTTTATTGGAGGCTAATATGAGGGCTGGTGAAGAAATTAATTTCATTAAAATCAAATGGATGGCGCATTCATACAACTAAAGTTGTATAGCGCTTCATGCATCTGGCTTCTAGATTGGGCGGGTGACGCTGAAAGTCACGACCTTAATCAATCTGGGAGAGAGAGCATGAAGAAAATCTTGAGTACAATTCTGCTGGGTGTGCTGTGCGCGCCGGTTTGGGCGGTGGTCGATCTCAACACGGCAACGCAATCAGAACTCGAGGCGGTGAAGGGCCTGGGGCCAGCAAAGGCCAGGGCAATCATCCTGTACCGACAGGAAAATGGGAAGTTCAAGAGCGTGGATGAGCTGGATGGGGTGAAGGGGTTTGGCAAGGCTACGGTGGATAAATTGCGCGGAGAATTGACCGTGGGAAAGGAAGCCGAGAAAGGCAAATAAGTTCTGCCGCCACCCTGTGGTAGCTTGTCTGCCCGTCCCAGTGGGCGGGCAGGCTGTCTTGCGACTTGGCTGGCTGGGTATGACCCACCCTTGCTTGGCTGGCCACTTACAAAATCAGTAGCGCATTCAATCGCCGTACGAATGCCGGTTGGGGTATCGGGTTGTCCACCCTCGGCGGGCAGTATCTGGTCTTGGAGCAGATTAGCTCGGTCCGAGAGCGAGCTTCGTCGGATTCGAAGTTCAAGCCTACAACCAAGGCATGTGACGGGTTGATCTCCACCGTCGGCTTGACGGTGGGGCTGGCTGGCAGGCGGCCTTGAGCAGATGTTCGCGGCTGGTGCGCATGTCGCTCCCGCCAGTGGCCAGACACGCCGGCGAATCGATGAGGCGATGGGTACTCGCATGTCCTTCATGCGCTCGCCGAGGCGGGTCTTGATGCGTTTTACCAGTGGGCACATGTTCTCTGCAGCCTAGGGGGTGACGGATGCGGCACGCGTGCTACGCTTCGGCCTACGATGAAACTCTCCCAGCTCCGCCAACGCCTCCACGATCTCGGTGCGGCTCCCTGCCACCAGAGCCGGGTGCTGCGCGCGTGGGTGCAGCAGAGGTCGTGCGATACCAAACGGCGACCGGCAAAGGATTTTCTGCCGCTGGCCGTCCGCAACGCGCTTCCCGGCCTGTTCGAAGAACTGAATTCTCTGGCGCGCGTGCACTCCGAACATCCCGACGGGGACGGCTCCATGCGCCTGCTGGTTGCGTTAGGCGATGGCCAGACGGTGGAAACGGTATTGTTGCCGCGTGACGGTGTGTGTGTCTCGACGCAGGTCGGTTGTGCGGTGGGGTGCGTGTTCTGCATGACCGGGCGCTCGGGTCTGCTGCGCCAGCTATCAAGTATGGAAATCGTGGCGCAGGTGGTGCTGGCGCGCAGTCGTCGTCCAGTGAAGAAAGTCGTGTTCATGGGCATGGGTGAGCCGGCGCACAATCTGGATAACGTGCTGGAGGCGATCGAGCTGCTGGGTCAGGAAGGCGGCGTTGCCCACAAGAACCTCGTGTTTTCTACAGTCGGCGACAGGCGCGTGTTCGAACGGCTTCCACGCGGGGAGGTGAAGCCGGCGCTGGCTTTGTCCCTACACACCAGCTGCGCGGATCTGCGTCGACGCCTCCTGCCCAGGGCACCCGACATCGCCCCGGCTGAACTGGTGAAACTGGGTGAAACCTATGCCCGCGGGTCGGGCTATCCCATCCAGTATCAATGGACGCTGCTCGAAGGCGTCAACGACACCGAGTCAGAAATCGAGGGCATCAGTCGTCTGCTGTCGGGCAAGTATGCAGTTCTGAATCTGATTCCCTACAACACTGTGGCGGGGCTGGATGGGTCCGTCTATCGTCGGCCTGAGTGGACGCGCGTGGCGGAAATGGCGCGTCGTTTGCATGTCCGCGGCATACTCGCCAAGATTCGCCACTCGGCCGGCCAGGACGTCGAGGGCGGCTGCGGCCAGTTGCGTGCGCGGGCGCTGGGCGGGACACAAATCCTCTCCCTGTCGACAACGGGTTGATTCCGTGCCGGGCGCAACACATGCCGGCCGGCGGCTTCGCAGTAGTATTGCTGGCTACATTGCTTTCTTGCTCCTGAGATCATGACAGATCCGTCCCTGCCCATCCTACTCTGGCTCCTCGCCGCCATCTGTATTGTGGCGGGTTTTGCCGGTCTGGTCCTGCCCATGCTGCCCGGGATTCCGCTGGTGTTTGCTGGCCTGGTCTTGCTGGCCTGGGCGGAGAATTTCGTCTATGTCAGCTGGACGACGCTCACCCTGCTGGGCGTGCTGGCGCTGGCCAGCTACGGCGTCGATTTTCTCGCTACGGCCCTGGGGGCAAGAAAGTACGGCGCGTCGGCGCGTGCCATCTGGGGCGCGGCGATTGGTGCCCTGATCGGCATGTTCTTCGGTCTACCCGGGCTGCTCTTTGGCCCCTTTCTGGGTGCAATCGCAGGCGAGATCAGCGGCAGAAATTCGCTGCGCGCCGCGATGCAGGCGGGGATCGGCGCGACGCTGGGCCTGCTGTTCGGGGCCTTGCTGAAGATTGCGCTGGCTTTTGCGATGGTGGGTGTCTACGTGCTCGCGCGCGTGCTGTGAATGCTACGCAAGACCCGCGCATGAAGCTGCACCTGCCCGCCACGCTGGCCGCCTGGACGTCGCCTGATTTTGTGACTGTTTTCAAGCGCGAGTTCGAGGCGCTGTCCGCTGGGGTGCTGCCGCTCCAGCAAGCTCTGGCACATTCGAGCGCCGTCGCCGACGAAGCTTTCCAGGCAATCCTGATCGCTTCTGAGGCGAATGCGGAATCGCTCGTTCTCAAGGTGGGTGTGATGTACGAGGGGATCATCGCCGGCTGCAATTGCGCCGATGATCCGTCGCCGCCTGCAACGCAGACCGAGTATTGTGTGCTGATCCTGCGAATCGACCGCGTGGGCGCCGCAGCGAGCGTGGCGCTGGATACGGATTCGCTGTGAGGCGCTCACAGCGATATCCAAGCCCGCCCAACGGATTACCGGGCCGGCCGCGCTATTAAGCTAAAATTAAGGCAAAAGCGCCAGAATGTGTGTCTTGGCCTGTCGAGAACAACTATCCCTGATGAAACATCATGCCCACAGTACCGTTTAGTGGTGCGCTGTCCGTGGTCGTGCCGGTGCGCAATGAAGAGGACAACCTTGACCCGCTGATCAGGGAGATTGCCACCGCCCTTGCCGGCCTCGAAGCGTTCGAGATCATCTATGTCGATGACGGCAGCACAGACGAAACCGGCTTACGACTGGCTTCGCTAAATGCACATTTTCCCATGCTGCGGGTGCTTCGCCACCGGCAGTCATGCGGGCAGAGCCAGGCGATCACGACGGGCGTGCGGGCTGCGCGTCATGCCTGGATAGCCACGCTTGACGGCGACGGCCAGAATGACCCCGCCGACATCCCCGTCATGCTGAAAAAGCTGGCCGATCCTGCGCTACCGGCGAATCTGGAATTGCTGGCAGGCTGGCGTGCCCGACGCAACGACAATTTCGTACGCCGTCTGTCCTCACGGATTGCCAATGGGGTACGGTCGCGGATATTGAAGGACTCCACGCCGGATACTGGTTGCGGACTCAAGGTGTTCGCGCGCGAGACCTATCTGGCACTGCCCAATTTCGATCACATGCACCGCTTTCTCCCGGCGCTGGTAATGCGCAACGGTGGTGCCGTGGTGTCGGTTCCGGTGAGTCATCGCCCGCGCGAACACGGGATATCGAAATACGGCATACACAACCGCCTCTGGGTCGGTATTGTCGACCTGTTCGGCGTGGCCTGGCTGCAGAGGCGGGTGCGTCTGCCAGAAATCGATCACACGGCTGAGCGTTGAATCTGGAAACCGCAGTTGACCGCTTGTTACTCTCGTGAAGCCCGCTTGAATGCCGATTTTGGTGCCTTCAGATTACGTTCACCTTCCAGGAGTGCGCTGCGTGCCCGCTGACACGCCGGCTCGTATTCCTGCCATTGTCGCGACGCCAGCAGGCCCCCGGCCCGCAGCGTCGTTGCTTCGCCCCACAAGAGGACTCCGAGCCACTACGGGCTGCCGCCCATTTGGAGTCGTATACGGCAATCACCCGATCCGGCGCACCATCGGATGCGTCCAACAGCGGTTTCCCGGTTGAACGCACACGTCATTTTCAAGGGGCTGGCGCTGATCCTGAGCCTGGCCCTGCTGGGCTGGCTATTCAATGCGAGCGATCTGGGCAACAGCGTCAACGAGACGTGGATCGACGCGCATGTGCGCGGCCACGGACTCGACGGTGAATTGCTGTTCCTGTTGATGGGGGGGCTGTTCACGGCGGTCGGCCTGCCGCGTCAGGTCATTGCCTTTCTCGGTGGCTACGCATTCGGCGTCGGCCTTGGGGTCGCACTGGCGGTATTGGCTGCCTTGCTGGGGTGCCTGTTGAGTTTCGGCTACGCACGGTTCTTCGGCAAGGCGTGGCTGCGTGCCCGTCTGGGCGCGCGCGCGGTTCGTTTCGACCGCTTCATCCATGACCATCCGCTTTCGATGACCATGCTGATCCGCCTGCTCCCGGTGGGCAGCAATATCCTGACCAATCTGGCCGCAGGCATGTCCAGCATTCGTGTCTTGCCGTTCCTGCTCGGCACGCTCCTCGGCTATCTGCCGCAGACGCTGATTTTCGCGCTGGTGGGGAGCGGCACCCAGATCAATCCGCTGCTGAAAGTGGGCCTGGCAATCATCCTGTTTCTGGCCTCTGCTGGTCTCGGCCTGTATCTTTACCGCCGCACCCGCGCAGGCAGCGCGCTGGGCGACGCACCGGACACGGATAGTCAGGGTGATGCAGTTGCGGCATCGTGCGGCGCGGTCGCACCCTGCGGCCCGGAGGCGACACGCCAGCGCGGCAACAGATAGCGCCACACAGACAGGACTGCGGCCGCTGCGCCGAGCGCTAGCCCTGCCAGAACATCCGAGGGATAGTGCCTGCCGAGCCCGACACGCGCGAAGGTCATCAGCATGGCCAGTGCCAGCGCGACGACCCGCACGCTGTGCAAACGCACTAGGAGCAGCACGAGAAAAGCCCCGACGGCCACGTCGACGGTATGGCTGCACGGAAACGAGGAATGCAGCGCACGGTGAAGGTGGCCATGACATCGGCATGAGGGCGGCTACGCGCGATGCCGACCTTGAGCAGGCGCGTCAACAGGACGGCCGCGAAGAACTGCGCCGACAGGTAGGCGACGCCGACGGCGCGCAGCGGGCGATTGCGCCGCAGCGAACCGGGACCGAGCAAGGCCAGAAAGGACAGGTAGAAGACATCTGGCCCCCAGCGGGAATAGGTATCGCACCAGGCCCACACGGTACTGGCCTGACGCGGATCCGCGAAAAATCCGGCCAGGCGGGCGTCGAACCCGCTCCAGGCCGCCCAAGCGGCGAGGCTTGCCAGTCCCAGCGTGGCGATCAAGGTGGGGCGCAAGCGGGCACGCAGGGTATCGGGGTCTGCCAGCAAGCGGGATGCAGGATGGAATGGGGTGGGCGTCATGCTGATGTACGGAGGGCCTGCCCACCATTGAATGCAGCTTCGCTTAATCCGCGCTTAAGCGCGACAATTTATGGTGCGGGCCAACATGCACGGAAAGGCCGGACATCTCGTGGTAATCATCGCTCTGCGGGTCGGCCTGTTCTCGCCCTTTGACTGAATCCGATGGATAGACCATGCCTTCATCCCAGATTGCCGAAAACGGCCGTGGCGCACTCGCCACCAGCCTGATCCTGCTGGCTCTACTCGCGGCGGTGACGCTGACGACCCGGCCCTATATTCCGATCGACGAAACCCGCTACGTCAGCGTCGCGTGGGAGATGTGGCTGCGCGGCGACTTTCTGGTGCCTTTCAAGAACGGCGAAACCTATAGCCACAAACCGCCGTTCATGTTCTGGATGTTCCAGGCGGGCTGGGCGGTGTTCGGCGTCAACGAGTGGTGGCCGCGCCTGGTATCGCCGCTGTTCTCCGCAGCGGGGCTCGTCCTGACCCATGCCCTGGCGCGACGCCTCTGGCCCGCACATCCGGGGCTGGCGGGCCGGGTCGTGCTGATCCTGGTCAGCAGCCTGTTGTGGGTCATTTTTTCCACCTCGGCGATGTTCGATGTGCTGCTCGCCTTCTGGGTGCTGGTCGGCATGCATGGGGTGCTTTCCGCTGCGGCAGGCCGACGGCGCGGCTTTATCCTGATCGGCCTTGCGATCGGATTCGGCGTGTTGACCAAGGGGCCGGTGGTGTTGCTGAACCTGCTGCCTGTCGCCGTGCTCGCGCCGTGGTGGAATCCGGGACTGCGCTGGGGGCGCTGGGCAGGCGGCCTGCTACTGGCAGTGGCGCTCGGCGCTGCCATCGCGCTGGCATGGGCGATCCCGGCGGGAATGGCGGGCGGCGAGGCCTACCGCAATGCGATTTTCTGGGGGCAGACTGCCGACCGCATGGTCGACTCTTTCGCGCATCGCCGGCCGTTCTGGTGGTATCTGCCGCTGTTGCCGCTGATCCTCTTTCCCTGGTTTGTCTGGCCGGGCATGTGGCGCGCCGCGGCGCAGCATCGCCGTGCCGGGCTGGATCGCGGCAGCCGTTTCTGTCTGGCCTGGATGCTGCCGGTGTTCGTCGCGTTTTCTTTCGTCAGTGGCAAGCAGCCCCATTACCTGCTGCCGTTGTTGCCGGCTTTTGCGCTGTTCGCGGCGCGTGTGCTGGCAGACCGGCCTGCCTCGCGCGTCGGCCTGCCGGCTGGCCTGGCAGCCTTGCTGGGGCTGGTGCTGGTGCTGGCAGGCAGTGGGCAAATCGACGCGTTGCGGGACAAGGTGGATGCGCTGCCGCCGCTATGGCCGGGTCTGGCGCTGGTGGCCGTTGCGGCGCTGGCGTGGTTCGCGGGTCGCCGCGCACGCGCGGCCCTGCCGGCGCTGGCGCTGCTCGGAACAGGACTGTTCGCGTTGCTGCAATTGGCGGCGGCGCGGTCGATCGAGCCCCTGTACGACGTCAAGCCCATGGCCGAGGCCATCCGCCAGGTGCAGGATTCAGGGCGGACCGTGGCCAATCTGGCGAGATACCATGCCCAATACCAGTTCCTGGGGCGGCTGCGTGAGCCACTGGTGGAATTGAAGGGTGCGGAGATCAGGCCCTGGCTGGAGGCGCATCCGACGGACTATGCCGTCGTCTATCTGCCGAACCGGGGTGACATGCGGGACGTGGTCGCACGCCACCAGCAGGCCTATCGTGGCGGAGAGGCCGTGTTGGTGGAGGCAAAAACAGCGATCAGCCTGCTCCCGCAGGCGAAGTGACCGGGCCTCAGGCCTCGGGATCGCGCTGCGGCAGCACCACTTCGCGAGACGGCGAAATGGTCGAGATCGCGTGCTTGAAGATCATCTGGGCAGCCTGGTCCTGTCCCTTGAGCAGCACCACGAACTGGTCGAAGGATTCGATCCGGCCCATGAGCTTGATACCGTTGACCAGAAACACCGACACCGGGATGCGCTCTTTGCGCAGGGTGTTGAGGAAGACATCTTGCAGGTGGTTGTATTCTTTGTTCGCCATGATGGGTCCCTGTCTCAAGTTGGGAGGCAATTACGCCTCCCATTCATTATTCGCTCTTTATTCGATTTTTGCACCGGCGCGTGCGGCGGTAATGGCGTCGCGGATGCGCTGCTGCTGAATCTGCTTGACGATTTCGCTGCGCACCACGTCCAGCGGCGGCAGGTCGCCCTTGCGGGTGTCGTCGAGGCGGATGATGTGGTAGCCGAACTGGGTCTTGACCGGCTTTTTGGTGGTTTCACCTTTCTTCAGGGCAGCCATGGCGTCGGAAAATTCCTTGACGTAGGCACCGCGATCCGCCCAGTCGAGCGCGCCGCCGTTCTTGGCCGAACCGGGATCCTTGGAGTATTTCTTCGCCAGGTCCTCGAACTTGAGCTTTTTCTTGCCGAGGTCGGCAAGAATTTTTTTCGCTTCGGCCTCGGTCTTCACCAGGATATGACGGGCGCGATATTCCATTTCGGCGGGCTCGGCCTTGGCCTTGTCGTAGACCGCCATGATCTCGGCGTCGGTCACCGGGTGGCTTTTCACATAGTCTTCCAGATACGCCTTGGCCAGCATGTCCTTGCGGCGGATGTCCATCGCGGCGGCGAGGTTGGGGTTCTTGTCGACGCCCTTGTCGATGGCGGCGCGGGACAGCAGTTCCAGGTTGATGAGCGATTCACGCACGCGCGTGTCGAGCTGGGGCGTGTCGGGCTGGCCCTGTGCCATCTCGCGTCTGACGAGTTCGCCATACAGCGCGGGAATTTCCTTGCCGTTGACGACAGCCAGCGGCTTGGCAGGCTCGGAGGCAACGGCCGCCGCCGGGGTCTGGGCCTGCGCCAGGGGAGTCAGGGCCAGCAGGAGCAGGGCGGGGAGGGGGGCAAAACGCATGTGGAATCCTTTCAGAGTTCTTCCGGGGTGAGTGCGGAAATCGACAGCGCGTGAATGTCGCGCTGCATCAGCTCGCCCATGGCTTCGTAAACCAGTCGGTGACGGGCGAGGGTGGAGAGAGTACGAAATTTTGGTGACACGATGGTGAGACTGAAATGTCCGCCGCCGCTGGCTGCGCCGGCGTGGCCGCGATGCGCCGCGCTGTCGTCTTCCAGGGTGTAGCTTTCGGGCTCCAGCGCGGCAAGGCGCTCACGGATGCGGTCGGCGGTATTCATGCGGGCAGCACCTTCTTGAAGGGTTTGACGCTCACGCCGGCGTACACGCCAGCGGCCACGTAGGGGTCGGCGTCTGCCCAGGCCTGGGCGGTGGCAAGGGAGTCGAATTCGGCGACGATCAGGCTGCCGGTGAAGCCAGCCGGGCCGGGATCGGCGCTGTCGAGTGCAGGAAACGGGCCGGCCAGCAGCAGCCGGCCTTCGTCCTGCAGGGCGGACAGGCGGCCGAGATGGGCGGGACGCGCGGCCAGACGGCGTTCGAGGCTGTCCGGCACATCCACTCCGACGATGGTATAGAGCATTATTGTTTTTCTTCCTTGTCGATATATTTGGCGAGCATCATGCTTTGTCCGATCACGAACACCAGCATGAGTCCCAGGCTGCCAAAGAGCTTGAAATTGACCCAGGTATCGGTCGAGAAGTTGAAGGCGACGAGCAGATTGGCAACCCCCATGAAGGCAAAAAATCCGCCCCAGCTGGCATTCAACCGACCCCATGCCGCGTCGGGAAGTTCCATCTGTGTGCCCATCAGGCTTTTGATGACGTTGCGGCCGAACAGTGTGGCGCCCAGGATGATGGCGGCAAAGATCCAGTACAGCACCGTGGGCTTCCACTTGATGAAGGCTTCGTCGTGCAGCCATAGCGTCGCGCCCCCGAACACGACGATGATGCCGAGGCTGACCCAGAGCATGGTTTCCACCTTGTGGCCGCGCAGCTTGACCCACGCGATCTGGCCGAAGCTGGCCACGATGGCGACCAGCGTGGCGAGATAGATGCCGGGCTTTTCGCCCGCGCCTGCGGGCTGCGGCAGGCCCAGGCCGGCCATGAAGGCGCGCGTGGCTTCAGCGTTGGCATCGCCGAGCTTGTAGGCGATGAAGAAGATGATGACGGGGAAGAGATCGAACAGGAGTTTTTTCATTCTTGGGTCGGTGCCGTGAGGCCGGGCCGCACTGAAATTCGGGCGCAGGGCTTATTTTGCTATGATTCCTGTTCCTGACCAAGCACGCCCTGCGGGGTTCCACGGAAACCCGTCCCTGATGCTCAACATCGATCTGCACTGCCACTCCAATGTCTCTGACGGCGTGTTGCCCCCCGCCGAGGTGGCGGCGCGCGCCGCCGCCAACGGCGTCCAGGCGCTGGCGCTGACCGATCACGACGACGTGGGCGGGCTGGCCGAGGCCGGGCAGGTGGCAGCGACCCTGGGTATGGCCTTCATCCCCGGTGTGGAAATTTCGGTCACCTGGCACGGCAAGACGGTGCACATCGTCGGCCTGCGCATCGATCCCGCGCATCCCGAACTCGTCACCGGCCTGCAGACCATTCGCAACGGCCGCATTGAACGCGCGCGCCGCATGGGGGACGACCTGCGGCTATCCGGCATCGACGGTGCCTACGAGGGCGCGTATGACTACGCGGCCAACAAGCAGATGGTCGGCCGCACGCATTTCGCGCGCTGGCTGGTGGATCGTGGCCATGCGCCGGACATCCGCACGGCCTTCCGCCGCTATCTTACGCCGGGCCACCCTGGCTACGTCGAGCATGAATGGACGACGCTGGAAAATGCGGTTGGCTGGATACGCGCCAGCGGCGGCATGGCAGTGATCGCCCATCCCGGCCGCTATCCCTTTGATGCACGCGAGCAGCACCGGCTGCTGGACGCCTTCCGCGCGCTGGGGGGCGAGGGCATCGAGGTCATCACCGGCAGCCACCATCCGTCCGAATATGGCAAATGGGCCGACCTCGCCCGTGCCTTTGGCCTCAAGGCCTCGCGCGGTGCGGATTTTCATGCGCCGGGCGAAGGCGTGGACATCGGCCGGCTGCCGGCCTTGCCGCACTTCTGCCAGCCGGTGTGGCAGGGCTGGCCCGAACTCCAGCAACTTTCCCTCGACGCAGCGTGATTTCCATGGCGCAATTCTTCAACATCCACGCCGATAATCCCCAGTCTCGCCTTGTCCAGCAGACGGTGGACATCCTCAAGCGCGGCGGCGTGATCGTCTATCCCACCGATTCCTGCTATGCGCTGGGCTGCCACATCGGCGACAAGGAAGCGGCGATGCGGCTGCTCTCCGTGCGCGGGCTCGATTCCGGCCACGACCTCACGCTGATCTGCCGCGACCTGTCCGAGCTCGGCCGCTACGCGCAGGTGGACAACGCCCAGTTCCGCTTTCTGAAAGCACACACGCCGGGTGCGTACACTTTCATCCTGCGCGGCACGCGCGAAGTACCCAAGCGCCTGCTGCACAAGAAGCACGACACCATCGGCCTGCGTGTACCCGACCATCCGGTGGTGCAGGCCATTCTCGCCGAACTCGGCGAGCCCATCCTGTCGTCCACACTGCTGCTCTACGGCGAAGACGTGCCGCTGACCGAACCCTGGGAAATCCGCGAGCGGCTGGAGCATCAGGTCGACCTCGTCATAGACGGTGGCGCGTGCGGCCTCACGCCCACCACCGTGGTCGACCTCACCACCGATACGCCGGTGGTTCTGCGCTTCGGCAAGGGCGACACCTCGGATTTCGAAGCCTGACCCATGGAACTCACGCTGATCCAGAAGATTGCCGTCTTCGCCCTGCCGGTCATCTTCGCCATCACCTTGCACGAAGCCGCCCACGGCTATGTGGCCCGCCATTTCGGCGACATGACCGCTGCATCGCAGGGGCGGATCACGGCCAACCCCATCAAGCATATCGATCTGGTCGGCACGATTCTGGTGCCGCTGGGCATCCTCATCATGAGCAAGCTGTTCGGTGCAGGGGCCATTCTTTTCGGCTGGGCCAAGCCCGTGCCGGTGAATTTTGCCAACCTGCGACGGCCCAAGCAGGACATGCTCTGGGTGGCCGCCGCCGGGCCGGGCATGAATCTGGTCATGGCCGTGTTCTGGGCGCTGGTCATCCAGGCAGGCCACGCACTCGGCAGCAGCTTTGCCACTGCGCCGATGATGCTGATGGGCGCAGCCGGCGTGTTCATCAACGTCATCCTCATGGCGCTGAACCTGCTGCCCTTGCCGCCGCTCGACGGCGGGCGCATCGCCGTGAGCCTCCTGCCGATGAAGCAGGCCATCCAGTTTTCGCGCATCGAACCCTACGGATTCTTCATCCTGCTGGGCCTGCTGTTCACCGGCGTGTTGAGCATCGTGCTGTGGCCGTTGATCAACCTTTTCATCGGCCTCACCGCCCTGGTCACTGGCCTGGAACCTGCCCAGCTCATCAGCCTGATCCAGCTCGTGCTCGCCTGAACCCCCTCTCACCCCTCACCGCTCACCCAATATGTACTCCGACCGCGTTCTTTCCGGCATGCGTCCGACCGGCCGCCTTCACCTTGGCCACTACCATGGCGTGCTGAAAAACTGGCTGCGCCTGCAGAACGAATATCCCTGCCTGTTCTTCGTTGCCGACTGGCACGCGCTCACCACCCACTACGACACCCCGCAAACTATCGCCGACAATGTGCGCGACATGGTGGTGGACTGGCTCGCCGCCGGCGTCGACCCCGCGCAGGCCACCATTTTCGTGCAGTCGCGCGTGATCGAACACGCCGAACTGCACCTGCTGCTGTCGATGAGCACACCGCTGGGCTGGCTGGAACGCGTGCCGACCTACAAGGACCAGCAGGAAAAACTCAGCGATAAAGACCTCTCCACCTACGGCTTCCTCGGCTACCCGTTGCTGCAGTCCGCCGACATCCTCATCTACCGCGCCAACCTCGTGCCGGTGGGCGAAGACCAGGTGCCGCACATCGAATTCACCCGCGAAATCTGTCGCCGCTTCAATCACCTGTACGGCCGTGAACCCGGCTTCGAGGAAAAAGCCCAGGCTGCGGTGAAGAAGCTGGGGTCGAAGAAAGCCCGCGTCTACGAAGAATGCCGTGTCGCCTACCAGCAAAAGGGCGACGACGAAGCGCTGGAATCCGCCAAGGCGCTGTTGAATGACGCGCAGAACCTGTCGATGAACGACCGCGAGCGCCTGTTCGGCTATCTCGAAGGCTCGGGCAAGATGATCCTCGCCGAACCCGAGGCCCTGCTCACCGTGGCTTCGAAAATGCCCGGTCTGGACGGCCAGAAAATGTCCAAGTCCTACAACAACACCATTGCCCTGCGGGAAGACCCGGACACCGTGGCGAAGAAAATCCGCACCATGCCCACCGACCCCGCGCGCGTGCGCCGCACCGACCCCGGCAACCCCGCCAACTGCCCGGTGTGGCAGTTCCACCAGGTGTATTCCGACGACGGCGTGCGCCAGTGGGTCACCGCCGGTTGCACCAGCGCCGGCATCGGCTGCATTGAATGCAAGCAGCCGGTGATCGACGCCGTGCTGGCTGAACTCTCCCCTATCCGCGAACGCGCCCAGCACTACGAAGACAATCCCGATCTGGTGCGCAACATCCTTGCCGACGGCAGCGAAAAAGCGCAGGAACTGGCACGGGACACCATGCGGGATGTGCGCGAGGCGATGGGGCTGACGTTCGGGTAATCCAAACCCGGTCAAGTATCCGAACCGGGTTTCAGGGTGCGTAGTTTCTTGGTTTCCCCGCGCCGCTGCTTGCCCTCCAGCCGACGCTTTCTTGAAGCCAGCGTGGGTCGGGTCGGGCGGCGCGGCGTCTCTGCCTGGCAGGCTTCGCGGATCAGCGCGATCAGCCGTTCCAGCGCATCGTCGCGGTTGCGCCGCTGGCTGCGGTAGCGTTCCGCTGAGAGTATCAGTACCCCGTCCTGGGTCAGGCGTCGCCCTGCCAGCGTGATGAGGCGGTCTCGAACCGGTTCTGGCAACGAAGGCGAATGGGTGACATCGAAGCGCAACTGCACGGCGGTCGATACCTTGTTGACGTTCTGCCCGCCCGGGCCGGAGGCGCGCACAAACTCTTCCTGAATCTCGCGAGGGTCGAGTTGGATCTGGGCGTTGACCCGGATCATGTCTGGCGTCTTGCGATCACCACTTCACCAGATGCACATTGTTGAGCGTGCGCCCCAGAAACCGCTCGCCTATGGTCTGGAAGCGCAGCGGCACGTCGGTGACGTAGAAGTCGTAGCGCGGCTCGCCCGGGCCGGGGTTGGCCAGCCCTTTCTCGGCGAGCACGGCGGCGACCTGTTCGGCCATGGCTTCGGCGGAATCGACCAGGGCCACGTCGTCGCCGACGACCTGGCGCAGCAGTGGTTTCAGCAGTGGGTAATGTGTGCAGCCCAGCACCAGGGTGTCGATGTTTTCGGCCTGCAGGGGCTTGAGGTAGTCCTCGGCGGTGAGGCGCGTCACGTCGTGGTCGAGCCAGCCTTCTTCCACCAGCGGCACGAACAGCGCGCAGGCCTGAGAGTGGATGCGCGAATCAGGCGCGTAGTCGTGGATGGCGCGGGCGTAGGCGTTGCTGTTGATGGTGGTGGGGGTGCCGATGACGCCGATGCGACGGCCACCGCGTGCGGAAGACGCACCGGCGTCGATGACGTCGAGCACGGGCACGGGCGAGAGGTCCTTGACCACCTGCGCGGCGACGGCGGCCATGGTGTTGCAGGCGATGACCAGCAGCTTGACGTCCTTTTCCAGCAGGAACTGCGCGATCTGGCTGGTGAAGTGGGTGATGGTCTCGACCGACTTCACGCCGTACGGCACGCGCGCGGTGTCACCGAAGTAGACAATGTTTTCGTAGGGCAGGCGTTCCATCAGCGCGCGCACCACCGTCAAGCCGCCGATGCCGGAATCGAACACGCCGATCGGTCGGTTCGGGCCCAGCGTGTGCGACTTCTCCAGCGAGCGGGGGAGGGTGGGGGAAGGGGGCTGGTCGCTCAGGGGCATGGATGGCAGGATACGGGAATGGACGCGATGACATTTTACCCGCAGGGCCGGGGACAACGGGGCCGGGCATGAGTGCTTGCGGCTGTGATTCGGTGTGCGCCGCACCGCCGCCCGATCCGCGCTATCGGCGCGCGCTGTGGATCGCGCTGGTGCTGAATGCGGCAATGTTCGGCGTGGAACTGGTATCGAGCTTCGCCGCGCAGTCGGTGTCGCTGCTGGCCGATGCGATCGACTTTCTGGGCGATGCCGGCAACTACGGCGTGGCGCTGTTCGTGCTGGGCCTGGCACCTGTGTGGCGCTCGCGCACCGCGCTGTGGAAAGGCTGGCTGATGGTCGGCTACGGCGTGTTCGTGCTCGGCAAGTCGGCCTGGCAATGGCGCGTCGGCATCGTGCCCGAGCCGGTCATCATGGGCTGGGTGAGCCTCGCGGCGCTGGCGGTCAACGTGGGCGTGGCGGCATTGCTGTATGTGTATCGCAGCGGTGACGCGCAGGCGCGTTCGGTGTGGCTGTGTTCGCGCAACGATGCACTGGGCAATCTGGCGGTTCTGGTGGCGGCGGGCGGGGTGTGGGCGACCGCGCGTGGCTGGCCCGACATCGCGGTGGCACTGGTGCTGGCAGGGCTGGCGTTGACGTCCGGCCGGTCGGTGATCCGCCAGGCCCGGCAGGAACTGCGGCGATCCTAGGGCCGAAAGCGGCGAACAGCCTGTCTGAGCGCGCGCAGGGGCGGCGGGTTGCGGCGGTAGCGCAAGTCGAGATAAAGCTGCGTGATGTGCGAGATGCGGGTCGCCAGGGCGGGGCGGGCCTGTCCGGCGCGGCGGGAGAAATCCAGCGGCCCTTCGTGGGGCAGGCGGGCGATGCCCAGCCGCGCGAGACGCCTGCAGAACCGGGCGTAGGCAGCCTGCGCCGGGTCGGCGCGGTTTTTTGCGGCTTGCCACAGCAGATACAGCGCGACCCCGGCGAGCCCCGCCAGCAGGAGGGCGGCGAGCGCTACCGCCATGCCGGCCCAGGTGGCGAGCGAGGCATGAATACGGGCGAGCAGGCTGCGCTGGCGATCCTCGCCGTAGCCCAGCACCCACAGGTCCCATTGGCTGTTGACGAGGTCCCATGTCTGCTGCATGCGTTGCAGCCAGGCGATGTCGAGCCGGGCCAGGGCGAGCGGCAGTTCGGCAGCCGGCAGGGCGGCGGCGATGCCCTGTTCGACGCGGTCGGGCGATACGGCAGCGGTCGGGTCGACACGGACCCAGCCTCGTTCGGCCAGCCAGACTTCGGCCCAGGCGTGTGCGTCGGACTGGCGCACGACGAGATAGTCACCCAGCGGGTTCAGGCTGCCGCCCTGATAGCCCGTGACTACCCTGGCCGGAATGCCGGCTGCGCGCATCAGGGTGACGAATGCGCCGGCGTAGTGTTCACAGAATCCCCGTTTCGTCTCGAACAGGAAGCTGTCGACCGCCTGCGTGCCAAGGCGCGGCGGGCTCAGGGTGTAAACGAAATTCTGCTCGCGGAAGTGCGCAAGGGCGCGGGCGACCACGGCCGGGTCGCTGCCTTCGTCACTGCGCCAGCGCCCGGCCAGCGCGTGGGTGCGGGGGTTGAGGTTCGCCGGCAGGGTGAGGGCACGCTGCCGCGCCGAGGGGACGAGCTCGGCACCCAGGCGATAGTCAATGTACGACGTCAGCTGGTAGCGCAGCCGGCGCTCGACGGGTTCGCGGGCGAGGATTTGCATGTCGCCAGCGGCACGACTGTCGGGCGGCAGGGTGGCGGGAAGGTCGAGCGCGAACAGCCAGCGCTGATGATGCGGTTCGAGCGTGAGGACATAGGTGGTGGCGCCGCCGCGCAGTAAGGGGAGGGACGCGGATTCGGGCGACGGGGTACGCGTGGACCAGGTGCGGCCGTCGTAGTCCCACAGCACCGGGCCGCGCCAGTATCGGGTCTGGGCCGGCGGTAGCGGGGAGGAAAAGTTCACGCGGAACGCCACGGCTTCGGACTGGATGAGCTGGCTGATCGTGCCGGGCGACATGCTGTCCGATAGCCCGGACACGCCGGCGTGCGCGTCCTGCGGCAGGGACCACAGCGGCGAGACGCGGGGAAACAGCACGAACAGCACCAGCATCAGCGGCATCGCCTGGAGCAGCAGCACGGCACCCAGTTTCATGCGTGCACGCGTGGCGAGGCCGGATGCCGTGTCGCCGTAGGCGATCATCGTCGTGGTGATGGTCCACACCGCCAGCAGCAGATAGAGCACCATCGGTATGGCCTGCGAGTAGAGAAACCCGGCGGCGACCAGAAAATAGGCGAGGAAGACCGTAATCAGGATGTCGCGCCGGGTTTTCATTTCCATTAGCTTCAGGCTGATCATGACCACCAGCAGGGTGACGCCGGCGTCGCGGCCGAACAGGGTATGGAACTCGGCCAGGATGAGGGCGGTACAGGCGGCCGTGAGCGCGATCAGCAGCGGCTTGCCGGGCAGCGCGACGCGGCCGCGTTCGGCGGCGACGCGCCATGCGCCCAGGCCGAGGCACAGCGGCCCGACCCACAGGGGAAGATGCGCGAGATGCGGCGCGATGACCAGCGCCAGCGAAGCCAGCAGCCAGTAAACGGGCTTCATGGGCGGTACAGCGCCAGCGCTTCGAGACAACGGTGGCAATGCGCCTGCCCCCGATCCGCGGCGATGCTGACGCCGGGCAGCCGCAGGCCGTAGCGCCGACCTGCCGATTCGGCGTCGAGCACCCAGCGCGCCAGGCGCGATAGACGCGACTCGGGGTTGGGGTCGGAGAGTGCGTCCCAGTCGAGCAGGGTGTCAGCTTGCGATCCCCCCATGAACTGCTTGGCCAGCATGCCCTGTTCGCGCGCAACCGCCTTCCAGGCAACCTGTCGCAGGGACTCGCCCGGATGCCAGCTGCGCAGGCCGGCGAAGTCCTCGTGCCCCTCGCCCCGGGGGCGGCCGTCACCGGGGTGCGCAGCGGTTTCCGGCAGAGGCAGCGAGGCGGGCGCGGGATGTGGGTAGACCAGACA
Source organism: Hydrogenophilales bacterium 16-64-46 (assembly GCA_002281775.1). Classification (GTDB taxonomy): domain Bacteria; phylum Pseudomonadota; class Gammaproteobacteria; order Burkholderiales; family Thiobacillaceae; genus Thiobacillus. The sequence goes on from NCGY01000005.1 coordinate 17,537, forward strand.
ATGCAGGTCGAGGTCGAGCGGGCTCCAGGCACGAAAGAGGCCGAGCGGAAAGCTCGTCACGAGGGAGAAACCGGGCGCACGCAGGCGGCCGCGGACCGGCGCAGGCACGGCAAACGCCAGACATCCGCTGGCGTGCGGCGCGAGATTGACGACTTCGCCGACGGCCTTGCCCGTGCGCAGCCCGATCGCGAGGCGCGCGTAGTCGTCGGCATTATCGAGACAGACACGGAAGCGGGCGTCCTGCCCGGCAAATACGGCTTCGCTGCTTCCGGCGCTGACAATGAGTCTGGCCAGGTTGCGCCAGGTATGCAGGATCGAGACCACGGCGAGGCTGGCCAGCAGGAAGGTGAGCACGAAGCCCATGCTGTTGCCGTAATTGATCGAGCCCAGCAGCATCAGCAGCAGCAGGAGCGCGAATCCGAGCCCGGCACGCGTGGGCAGGATGAAAATCCGGCGCTGGGTGAGCGTGACCGGCGCGGTGTCGGGCGAGGGGTGCAGGAGCCGGGCCAGAAAGGAATCCTTGCCTGCAGGGTGCTTCAGCAGACGCCCGGGTCGGGAGAGGGCGGGGCGCAGCATTCAGGGAATCGCGGTGGCCTCGATGAGATGGTTGACCTGCGCGGCAGCGGTTTCACCGCTGAATTCGCCACTGCCATGCAGGCGGTGGCCTGCCACGGCAGGCAGGACGGCCTGCACGTCTTCGGGCAGCACCGAATCGCGGCCCTCGATCAGGGCCCACGCCTGGGCAGCGTGCAGCAGCGCCAGCGCGGCGCGTGGCGAAAGGCCGTGGGCATAGCGCGGCGCGCGGCGCGTGTAAGCCAGCAGCGACTGTATGTAGTCGAGCAGGGCATCGGAGGCGAACACCGAGGCGGCGGCGTGCTGCAAGGCGGTCAGTTCCTGCAGTGACAGGGCGGGGACGAGGCTGTTGGCCAGGACCCGGCGGTCCTGGCCCCGCAGCAGGGCCCGTTCGGCGCGCGCATCGGGGTAGCCCAGCTCGATACGCATGAGGAAGCGATCGAGCTGCGACTCGGGCAGCGGAAAGGTGCCCACCTGATGGGTGGGGTTCTGCGTGGCGATGACGAAAAAAGGCAAGGGCAGTGCGCGCGTCTCGCCTTCCACCGTCACCTGCTGTTCCTCCATGGCTTCGAGCAGGGCACTTTGGGTTTTGGGCGTGGCGCGGTTGATCTCGTCGGCGAGGATCATGCGCGTGAACACCGGACCGGGATGGAAGACGAAACGAGCGCTGTCACGGTCGTAGACCGAGACGCCAAGGATGTCGGCGGGCAACAGGTCGCTGGTGAACTGGATGCGCCGGAAATCGAGACCGAGTGTCCGCGCCAGCACGTGGGCCAGAGTGGTCTTGCCCACGCCGGGCAAGTCCTCGATCAGCAGGTGGCCGCGCGCGAGCAGGCAGGCCAGCGCCAGGCGTATCTGGCGGTCCTTGCCCAGTATGACGCCGGACAGTTGGGCGAGGACGGGCGCAATGAGGGGATGCATGTCAGCTCCGGGTGGGCAATGGCAATCGAGGCATACGCTAGCACGCCCTGGCGGCAGATGTGAGGTCGCGCCGCCGAGCGGCAGGGGGGCATCCGGTTTGCCGCGGCAGGACGCGCGCAGGCGGGCGAGCAGGTACAATGGCCCGCTTTCTTCCGTATCCTGATTCCGGATGTCGACACTTGCAGTCATCCTCGTTGCCACGGCCGCAGGCAGCGCGCTCAGTCTGGCCCTGGCTGCGGTGCTGGCGCTGTCGGCGCGCCCGAGCTGGGTGCCGGTGCTGGTCAGTTATGCCATCGGCGCGCTGCTCGGGGCCTCGTTGCTGGAAGTACTGCCCGAGGCGGTGAAAATGGGCGGCGACATCGAGGTGGTCGGTCAGGCTCTGCTCGGCGGTATCCTGCTTTTCTTCCTGCTGGAAAAACTGGTGCTCTGGCGGCACTGCCACGAGGAAGTCTGCGAGGCGCATGGGGGCCACAGCCACACGCATGGCCACGGCCACGACCACGGCCGTTCGGGCCTGATGATCACGGTGGGCGACACCTTCCACAATTTTGTCGACGGCATCATCATCGCTGGCGCGTTCCTGGTTGATTTCCGTCTCGGCGTGGTCACCGCGCTGGCGATCATCGCGCATGAAATTCCCCAGGAAATCGGCGACTTCCTCATCCTGCTGCATTCCGGCTATACGCGCACGCAGGCCCTGCTGCTCAATTTCGCGACCGGGGTGGCAACGCTCGCGGGGGCTCTGGTGGGCTATTTTGCGCTGTCGTCGATGCAGGACTGGCTGCCCGCGCTGCTGGGGCTGGCCGGCGCGAGCATGTTGTACGTGGCGCTGTCCGACCTGATCCCGGGGCTGCACAAACGGGCGAACATCGGGGCCACGGTGCAGCAGATGGTGTTAATCGGATTGGGGGTCGGCACGGTCGCCCTGGTCGGCCACTTCATCGGCCATGACCACTGAGCGGCGCTTTCGTCCCCCCACCGCGTAGGCGAACAGCATGATCGGCAGCACGCCCAGAAAGATCACGATGGCGAGCGCCTTGGCGAGGCTGCTCGAGGTGAGCGCCATCAGCAGGATGACGTAAGCCCAGCCGATTGCAATGATGTACATAACGCTTCCACTTCAGAGTCTGACCCCATGGTAACCAAAGCCCGCCCTGTTCGATCCCCTACTGTCGGTTTTGTTTCGCTCGGCTGCCCCAAGGCCACGGTGGATTCGGAACGCATCCTCACCCAGCTGCGCGCGGAGGGTTACGGTATCGTCGGCACGTATGACGACGCCGACGTGGTGGTGGTGAACACCTGTGGCTTCATCGATGCCGCCGTGCAGGAATCGCTCGAAGCCATCGGCGAGGCGCTGGCCGAAAACGGCAAGGTCATCGTGACAGGCTGTCTGGGGGCCAAGGGCGACGTGGTGCGCGAGGCGCATCCCAAGGTGCTTGCGGTGTCCGGCCCGCACGCGCTCGACGAGGTGATGGCGGCCGTGCACACGGCACTGCCCAAGCCGCACGATCCCTTCGAGGACCTGATCCCGCCCGGCGGCGTGAAGCTCACGCCGCGCCACTACGCTTATCTGAAAATCTCCGAAGGCTGCAATCATCGCTGCACCTTCTGCATCATCCCGTCGATGCGCGGCGACCTGGTGAGCCGGCCCATCGGCGAGGTGATGCGCGAGGCCGAAGCGCTGGTGGGGGCCGGGGTGAAGGAACTGCTAGTGGTGTCGCAGGACACCTCGGCCTATGGCGTGGACGTGAAATACCGCCCCGGTTTCTGGAACGGCCGGCCGCTGAAAACCCGCATGACCGAGCTCGCCGGCGCGCTCGGCAGCCTGGGCGCGTGGGTGCGCCTGCACTACGTCTACCCGTATCCCAGCGTGGACGACGTGATTCCGCTGATGGCCGACGGCACCATCCTGCCCTACCTGGACATCCCCTTCCAGCACGCCAGCCCGCGTATCCTCAAGGCCATGAAGCGGCCCGGCGCGGTGGATAAAACTCTCGACCGCATCCAGCAATGGCGCGCCGCCGTGCCCGACCTCACGCTGCGCTCCACCTTCATCGTCGGCTTCCCCGGCGAGACCGACGCCGAATTCGAGGAGTTGCTCGAATTCCTCAAGGTCGCGCAACTCGACCGCGTCGGCTGCTTCAAGTATTCCCCGGTGGAGGGCGCGGCGGCCAACGCACTGCCCGATCCGGTGCCGGAAGACCTCAAGGAAGAACGCCTCGAACGCTTCATGGAAACCCAGGCCGAAATCTCGGCTGCCCGGCTCGACGCCAGGATCGGCCGGGAAATCGAGGTCATCGTCGACGAAGAGGACGAGGTGGGCACACTCGCCCGCAGCCATGCCGACGCGCCGGAAATTGACGGCGTGGTCTACCTCGAAGGCGTGTTTGGTCTCAAGCCCGGCACCCGTCTGAAGGTGAAGGTTGAAAGCAGCGACGAACATGATCTCTGGGCCGCGCTGCCGGCTTGAGCGCGAATTCCGCGTGCAGGGCGCACCAGCCAAAAAAGAAGCCCCGTAACGGGGCTTCCTGGCACTGCCTGATTATCCGTCCGGTTCAGTTGGGCTGACCGTCGCCCGCAGCGGCCGGTGCATCCAGCAGGGCCTTCATCGACAGGCGCAGGCGGCCTTTCTCGTCGGCTTCGAGGATCTTGACCTTCACGACCTGGCCTTCCTTGAGGTAGTCGCCGATGGCGTTGACGCGCTCATGGGCGATCTGCGAAATGTGCAGCAGGCCGTCACGGCCGGGCAGCACGTTGACGATCGCGCCGAAGTCCAGCAGCTTGATGACCGGGCCTTCGTAGACCTTGCCGACTTCGACTTCGGCGGTGATTTCCTCGATGCGCTTCTTGGCGAGTTCGCCGGCCTCGATGCTGGTGCAGGCGATCTTCACCGAGCCGTCTTCCTGGATATCGATCTGGGTGCCGGTTTCTTCGGTGAGCGCGCGGATGACTGCACCGCCCTTGCCGATCACGTCGCGGATTTTTTCGGGGTTGATCTTCATTGCGATGATGCGCGGCGCGTAGGCGGACATCTCGCCGGTGCCGGAGACGGCTTCCTTCATGATGCCGAGGATGTGCATGCGGCCTTCCTTGGCCTGCGACAGCGCGGCCTGCATGATTTCCTTGGTGATGCCGTTGATCTTGATGTCCATCTGCAGCGCGGTGACGCCTTTTTCGGTGCCCGCCACCTTGAAGTCCATGTCGCCGAGGTGATCTTCATCGCCAAGAATGTCGGTGAGCACGGCAAACTTGCCGCCGTCCTTGATCAGGCCCATGGCGATGCCGGCAACGTGCGCTTTCAGCGGCACGCCGGCGTCGAGCAGCGAGAGGCAGCCGCCGCACACCGAGGCCATCGACGACGAGCCGTTGGATTCGGTGATTTCGGAGACCACGCGCATGGTGTAGTCGAATTCGCCCTTGGGCGGCAGTACCGCCAGCAGGGCGCGCTTGGCCAGTCGGCCGTGGCCGATTTCGCGGCGCTTGGGGCTGCCGACGCGGCCGGTTTCACCGGTGGCAAAGGGCGGCATGTTGTAGTGCAGCATGAAGCGGTCGGAGTAGCTGCCTTCGAGCGCGTCGATGGTCTGCTCGTCGCGGCCGGTGCCCAGTGTGGTGACGACCAGCGCCTGGGTTTCGCCGCGGGTGAACAGGCTGGAGCCGTGGGTGCGCGGCAGCACGCCGTTGCGGATGGTGATGGGGCGCACGGTGCGGGTGTCGCGGCCGTCGATGCGCGGCTGGCCACTGAGGATGCGGTTGCGCACCACGCCGGCTTCCAGGCGGTGGAAGGCGTCCTTCACCGCGTTGGCAGCAACCGTGTCCATGCCGGCAGTGATGAGTTCGGCATAGGCCTTGTTGCGGATTTCATCGACCGCCGCCATGCGGGCCTGCTTCTGCTTGATGGTGTAGGCGGCCTGCAGGCCCGCCTCGGCGATGTCCTTGAGACGGCCGGTCATTACGGTGTCTTCGGCGGGCGGTTCCCAGTCCCAGGCGTCGGCACCGGCTTCGTCGGCGAGTTCGTTGATCGCGTTGATCGCAACCTGCATCTGGGTGTGGCCGAACACGACCGCACCCAGCATCACGTCTTCGGGCAGTTCCATGGCTTCGGATTCGACCATCAGCACGGCAGTTTCGGTGCCGGCGACGACGAGATCCAGTGCGGAATCCTTGAGCTCGGAGTTGCTCGGGTTGAGCACGTATTCGCCGTTGATGAAGCCGACGCGCGCGGCACCCACCGGGCCGTCGAACGGCAGGCCGGACAGCGACAGCGCCGCCGAGGCACCGAGCAGCGCGGGGATGTCGGCGCTGACTTCGGGGTTGGACGAGATGACGGTGGCGATGACCTGCACTTCGTTGAAGAAGCCTTCGGGGAAGAGCGGGCGGATCGGGCGGTCGATCAGGCGCGAGATCAGCGTTTCGCCTTCGGAGGGGCGGCTTTCACGCTTCAGGAAACCACCGGGGATGCGGCCGGCGGCGTAGGTCTTTTCCTGGTAGTCGACGGTCAGCGGGAAGAAATCCTGGCCGGGTTTGACTTCGTTCTTGGCGACGACGGTGACGAGCACCACGGTGTCGTCGATGTTGACGATGACAGCACCGCCAGCCTGGCGGGCGATTTCGCCGGTTTCCAGCGTGACCTGGTGACGGCCGTAGGTGAAGGTTTTCTTGATAGCGCTCACACGGGTTCCTTTCAAAGCAAAAACGCCCCGCGAGTGCGGGGCGTGCGAGTCAGGGGGCGAAATGCCCCATCCACTGTGCCGATGCCGAGGGGTGCCGGAACATCACAGTGGCGGTTCGGGTTTACTTGCGCAGACCGAGGCGGTCGATCAGGGTCTTGTAGCCTTCGAGGTTGGTGCGCTTGAGGTAGTCGAGCAGCTTGCGGCGGCGGCTCACCATCTTCAGCAGGCCGCGACGCGAGTGGTGATCCTTCATGTTGGCCTTGAAGTGATCGGTCAGGTCGTTGATGCGGGCGGTGAGCAGGGCAACCTGCACCTCGGGGGAGCCGGTGTCGGCGGCGGCGCGCTGATAGTCGGAAACGATCTGCGCTTTTTGGGCGACGGTAACAGCCATGGTGTACTCCTTGATTAATCGCGTGGCCTGCGGCTGGGCGGGACACGTTCGGAAAAGCCCAGCATTATAAGCGCAGACAACCGCAGTCCACAAGTTCGGGTGCGGCCACGGACATGGCCTTGCCTGCTCGGTCGGGGTCAGGGCTGGGCCTGCCGTGCCATATTCATCCTTTCGAGCCGCTGGCACAGGGTGCCGATGATCTGGCGCGACAGGGGGGCGGATTGTTGCATCAACGCCTCCAGTATTCGGGGCGGCAGTTCGAGTACCGTGATTTCGCTTTCGGCGACGACCGAGGCGGTGCGCTTTTCCTTCAGCAGATAGGCCATTTCGCCGAAAAGCTGGCCTTCGGCGAGCTCGCCCAGTCGCGACGGGCCGGCATCCGTGCGCTTGGTCGCCATCGCGCGGCCGGCATACAGGAAATAGGCGGTCTGGCTGTTGTCGCCTTCCTGGATGAGCACGTGGCCGGGCGGATAGACGCGGCCATATTTGTCGAGCAGCCGTCCGGTGTCGGAAAAGACGAAGCGTTCGAGCTTGCTCGCCCCTTCGCCGCTGCCGGCAAGGAAGAGCTTTTCCAGGGCGGTGAGATCGGCCTTGCCGTAGGCGTATAGCGCCTGCGCCCAGAGATACAGCAGCAGGAAGGCGAAATACGCGCCGATGAGCACGAACACCACGCCGCCGAGGGCACCGTATAGATTGTGATAGTTTTCCAGCTTGAAGAAGGCTCCGAACAGGCTGAACAGCAGCACCAGTGACACGGCGGCAAAGAGGGCGAACCAGGCGGCATGGCGGGCCGGCGGGTGGTGTCGCGGCAGCTGCCAGTAGGCAGCGAAGAGCACGGCCCACAGGATGAAAAATGCGAACAGCGAGTTCAGCACCTGCAGCAGCGTCGCGTTGCCCGTGCCGATGAAATCGTTCTGCGCCAGGAAGGCCAGGGTCAATTGCGCCAGCGCGCCCAGCCCCATGAGCAGCAGCAGCAACGGCAGGATGAGCAGCGGCAGGATCCACGAGACGACCATATTGCGCTTGTTACGGTCAGGGAACACGATATTGAACGCGCCCTGCACGGCATTGACCAGGCCGCGCGAGGACAGGATCAGCGTGAGCAGGCCGATGCCCCCTGCGGTCAGCTGGGCGTGACGCGGGATGAAACCGTAGTCGGTGAGACTGTCGAGATGCAATTGCGTATACAGTGCCGCCATCAGGATGCTTGCCGGAACCGACTGTTCGGCGACCCGCCCCAGGACCTGCAGGGCGTAACTCAGCAGCAGCAGCAGCGGCGTCGCAGACAGCAGAAAATAGAAGGCGGTGGCCGCTGCATGATTTTGCAGGCCGTTGCGCGTGAAGAGCTGCAACGCGGTGTATGCAATTTGCAGCCATTCGAACTGGCTGCATCGAGAGAGCCGCATGATTCCGCCAAAACCTGATTGAACCGGCATCATAACGTGTCGCCGACAGGTCGACGCGTGGCGAGTGGCCGGCTTGCGGGTAGGCGGCACGCGGATAGACGGGCAAAATCCCCTGGTGCCCGGCCCGACCTCTCCTCGTCTCAACGAACAACCCGACATGCTGCGACTGACTGAACTCAAACTGCCGCTTGACCACCCGCCCGACGCCCTGCGCGCGGCGATCCTCGCGCGCCTGGCGATCCGTGACGATGACCTGCTCGGCGTAAGCATCTTCAAGCGTAGCTACGACGCGCGCAAGAAACACGCGCTGCTGATGGTCTATGCCGTCGACGTCGAGGTGCGTGATGAGCCCGCGCTGCTGAAAAAATGCCGCAACGATGCGCAGCTCAAGCCGACGCCGGACATGGCCTACCGCTTCGTCGGCCAGGCACCGGTGTCGCCCGGCGAACGGCCGCTCGTCGTCGGCTTCGGCCCCTGCGGCATCTTCGCCGCGCTGCTGCTGGCGCAGATGGGCTTCAAACCCATCGTGCTCGAACGCGGCAAAGCGGTGCGCGAGCGGACGAAAGACACCTGGGGCCTGTGGCGCAAACACGTGCTCGACCCGGAATCCAACGTGCAGTTCGGCGAGGGCGGCGCGGGCACGTTTTCCGACGGCAAGCTCTACAGCCAGATCAAGGACCCGCGCCATCTCGGGCGCAAGGTGCTGACCGAGTTCGTCAAGGCCGGTGCGCCGGAGGAAATCCTCTATGTCTCCAAGCCGCACATCGGCACCTTCCGCCTGGTGGGCATGGTCGAGGCGATGCGGCGCGAGATCGAGGCGCTGGGCGGCGAAATTCGCTTTCAGCAACGCGTGACCGACGTGCTGATCGAGGATGACGCGACCGGCAACAGACACATCGCCGGCGTACAGCTGGCCAGCGGCGAAACCCTGGCGAGCCGCCACGTCGTCCTGGCGCTCGGCCACAGCGCCAGGGATACGTTTGAAATGCTGCACACGCGCGGCGTGTTCATGGAAGCCAAGCCGTTTTCCATCGGCTTTCGCATCGAGCATCCGCAATCGCTCATTGATAAATCTCGCTTGGGGCCGAACGCGGGCAACCCGCTGCTCGGCGCGGCCGACTACAAGCTGGTGCACCACGCGAAAAACGGCCGCGCGGTCTACAGCTTCTGCATGTGCCCCGGCGGCACCGTGGTCGCCGCCACCTCGGAAGCAGGCCGCGTCGTCACCAACGGCATGAGCCAGTATTCGCGCAACGAACGCAATGCCAACGCCGGCATCGTCGTTGGCATCACGCCCGCCGATTTTCCGGAAGCGAGCGTGCTCGGCGGCATCGAACTCCAGCGCCAGCTCGAATCGCGCGCCTTCGAACTCGGCGGCGGCAATTACGACGCCCCGGCGCAGCGTGTCGGCGACTTCCTCGCCGGGCGCGCGTCCACCCAGCTCGGCAGCGTCGAGCCCTCGTACCAGCCCGGCGTGCGTCTCACCGACCTCGCTGCCGCATTGCCCGATTACGCCATCGACGCGATCCGCGAAGCACTGCCCGCGTTCGACAAACAGATAAAAGGCTACGCCATGGACGACGCCGTGCTCACCGGCGTCGAGACCCGCACCTCGTCGCCGCTGCGCATCACCCGGGGTGACGATTTCCAGAGCCTCAACGTGAAAGGCCTGTACCCGGCAGGCGAGGGCGCGGGCTACGCCGGCGGCATTCTTTCCGCCGGCGTCGACGGCATCAAGGTCGCGGAGGCGGTGGCGCGGGATGTGCTCGGGCTCGAGGCAGGCGAATCACCGCGCGAGCCAGGCTTCAACCTCATCTATTGAATCTGTATCAAGTCCGGCTGTGCAGCGTGCGCTTCACTGCGTGACCTCGATGGGCAACGGCGACGAATCGGTTCGTGGCCAGTGCTGCGTCAGCCACGCGCTCGCGAGTTTTTCCTGCACGCTGTTCTGGCGCTGACGCGCGTGCAGATGGTCGCAGTCGAGCGCGGCGAGCGGCTGGTGCTGATCAAAGCACGAGAACACGAAGCGGCTCTTGCCGTCGGCGTCCTGATGGCGGCACAGGCATTGCGCGCAGACTTCTTTCATCATGCACTGCATCGGGCTGTTGACTGCGGCGATGGCGTTGAAGCCGGGTTTCAGTAAAGCCGCGAGCGGGCCGTTCAGCGCGTCGCGGTACGCCGCCATCGCCGCCGGGCGGTCGGACAGGATGAACTGGTCGGTGCCGCGCACCCAGTCGGTGAACGGCGCGTCGAGTTCATGACATGCGGCGAGGAAGTCATCCAGCCCGTGCACCAGACACGCGTCCTGCTTGCGCCGCAGCGTGAGCGCCGGCCCTTCATCGAGCACCCAGATCGCCTGATCGGTCAGCACCTCGATGGCGCTCTGCACGGCGCGGGCTTTATCCGGGTTGGCAAAGTGGCCGATGAAAACGACGCGGTTGCCCGCCGCGCGCCAGTGTGCCGCGCCGTCGACCGTGCTAGTCACCGCCGAATGCCCGCCGGCGACGGTGATCCAGGCGTTGTCGGGCTGCGGCAGCGCGCCGCCGGTCGGGCCCATCAGCACCACGTTCTCGCCGGGTTGCAGCGCGGCGGCGATGCGGCTCGACACGCCGACGGCGTTGACCAGCAGTTCGACTTCGCCGCGCGCGCGGTCGACGTGCACGCCGTCGATGGCCATGCCTTCCATCGCCAACCGGTGGCCCTGGATGACGGGCGCGTTGCATTCGAGGTTCTGCAGCCGGTAGATCTGGCCGGGCTGCCAGTGGCGGGCCGCCTGCGGCGCGCGCAGGGTGAGCTTGACCAGATGCGCGGCGAGCGGCTCCACGGCGACGACGCGCGGGCGCAGGGCGTCGTCGAGCCGCGCGGCGAAGGCGGCGAAATCGTCCGGCACGGCGTCGACGCGGGCGAGCACGGCGGCGATGTCGCGCGCGGCGTGCTGCGCCGACGCCATCGCCCGCACCACGCTGCCGTGGTACCAGGGATGGTTGTCGCCGATGACCGAGACATACAGCCTGCCGGGCCGCGCCGAGGTGAAGAAGCCCGCGCGTTCGCGCTTGAAGTCGCCATTCGGTGCTGCGCGTTCGAGCGTGCCGTCGTCGCGCACGCGGTGGGTGGCAAAGTATTTGCCGTCGAGTTCGATGCTGCCGGGGTGCTCGCGCGCGTAGACCGTGTTCGGGCTGCCGCCGGCGGCGACCAGCACGCAGCGCGCGGGCAGCTCGAAGCTTGCGCCGTCCTTGACGCAGCGCAACCCGGCGACGTGGCCGTCGGCGTCGAGCACGGCTTCGCTCGGCTCGACGCCTTCGAGGTAGAAAATCCCTTCGGCAAGCGCCTGGGTGATTTCTTCGTGGTTGCGCAGGTAGGCCGGCGAGTCGGCCATGCGCCGGCGGTACGCCAGCGTGACGCCCCCCCAGTTGCGGATCAGGCCCGCGAGATCGGGTGCGCGGCCCTCAAGCGCGGCGCGTTCGCGTTCGTCGCGCAGCGTGCGGCCATGGGCCAGCAGTTCGGCGAGGGTGGCCGCGTCGAGGGTGTCGAGGCCGAGGTCGTCGAGGCCGAGTTCGTTAAGACCGGGCGCGGGCACGACATCGCCTGCGGCCTCACCGCCCAGCGTTTCCCAGCGTGCGAGGAGTTTTTCGATCTGGCGCAGGTAATAGGCCTGGAGTTCGGTCGCGGCGTCGATGGCGGTCAGGCCGCCGCCGACGACGACCGCTGGTAGCCGCACTTGCAGGCTGGCGAGGCTGTCGCGCCGCGCAGCGCCAGTGAGTTGCAGCGCCATCAGGAAATCGCTCGCCTGACGCATGCCGCGCGCCAGGGTGTTGGCGATGGGCAGCACCGTCGGGCGGCCCGCGCCGGTGGCAAGAGTGAGGTGGTGAAAGCCCAGCCGCGGCGCGTCGTCCAGCCGCAGCGTACCGCCGAGGCGGATACCGCCGTAGGCGCGGAAGGTCGACTGACGTTCGAGCACGAGCCGCACGAGGCTCAGGAAGTTCTTGTCCCAGCGCACCGTAATGCCGTATTCGGCGACGCCGCCGAAGCCCATCGAGGGGCGCGTGTCGAGCGATTGCCACAGGGTTTCGACGCGTTCGACCGGGCGCGTCGGACGGCCGTCGGCGTCGCACCCGACGGCGGGCAGCGGTTCGAGCTTGAGGCCGTCGACCAATACCACGGCGTGGCCGCTGTGCAGCAGGTGCTGCGCGAGGTTGAGACCCGCCGGGCCGGCTCCGGCGCACAGCACCTTGCGGCCGTTGTATGGCGCGCGGCACGGCTGCGTACGGTCGAGCGGATTCCATTGCGTGAGCAGCCAGTACAGCTCGACGCCCCAGCGCCAGGCGAGCACGTCGGTGAGGATGCGGGTCTCGATCTCCGGCACATTGACCGGCTCCTGCTTCTGGTAGACGCAGCTTTTCATGCAGTCGTTGCAGATGCGGTGGCCGGTGAGCGGGGCGAGCGGGTTGTCGCGCACGACCATCGCCAGCGCCGCCAGCGACCATGCGCTGCGCTTCAATTGATGCGCCTCCGAGATGCGCTCGCCGAGCGGGCAGCCGATCAGCGGCACCTCCAGTGGGTTACGCCGGAAGCCGCTGTTGTCTTTCGCGATGAAGCCTTTGGAGCAGCTGTCGCCGCCGTGTTCGTGGCAATCGACGCAATCGTGCACTTGGTCGAGCGCATGGCGCAGGCCGGGGCGCGGGTCGGTCAGCGCGAAGCCGTCGCGAACGCGGCGGGTCGGGCCTTCGACGCGGCCGTGGGCATCGTCGGCGACGGGCACGATGGGGACCAGCGCGGTGAAGTCCATGGTCGCGGGGAAAGTCAGGCTGACCCAGCCGGCGGTCGCGGCGCGGCCGGCGTCGGTGTGGCGCGCGCTGGCGAGCCAGATGTCCAGTTGCGCGAGGGTGGCGGCGTCCTGCGCGGCGTCGGCGGCCTGCCAGCGTTCGGCCAGAGCCGTTTCGCGGTCGGCGGCAGCGTCGAGGCCGAGGGCGGCTTCGACGGCGGCGATGTCGCCCGCCTGCTCGGTTTTGCATTTGCGCAGGCGCGGCTTGACGAAGCGACGCTTGAACGCCTGCACCGTCGCTTCGCGTGCGTGCGCGGCGCGCAGCGCGGCGCGGTCGGCCTCGACGCCGAAGCCGGCGACGAGAAAGTCCTCGAGCGCGCGGGCGAGATCGATCAACAGCGCCGATTCGTCGGTCGGCACAAGCGCCGTGCCTGCGCGCCAGTCGGCCTGCCGCGCGGCGAGTGCGGGGGAAAGGCTGGCGACGAAGAGCGCATCGAGCGCAGGCAGGCGTTCGGGGCGGGCGATGTCGGCGTGTTCGAAGCCGGCGAAGTTGAGTGCGAGCGAGTTCATGGTGCTTCCTTCAACGTAACTTGTCATAACAAGTAGGCCGAAAAAGAAACCGGCGTGCGCCGGCTTCGGCCCGGGTTGGGGTTCTGGGGCTTACAACAGGTCGCCGACGCCTTTTTCGCCGACCGACAGCTCGAAACCTTCGAGTCCGCCGTCCTTCAGTTCGCCGCCCATCGCGAGCAGGCTCTCGGCGCTGATCAGCGCGCGCAGCTGTTGCTTCAAGGCGAGGAATTCGGGCGTGAACGCAATCTCGGGCGTGCGCGGGCGCGGCAGGTCGATGGGGATTTCGGCCTTGATCCTCCCCGGACGTGCGGTCATGACGTAGACTCGGTCGGAGAGATAAATGCTCTCGTCGATGTCGTGGGTGATGAAGAGCACCGAGAGCTTGAAGCGCTGCCACATGTTGGTGAGGATCTGCTGCATCACCTGCCGCGTCTGCGCGTCGAGCGCGCCGAAGGGCTCGTCCATCAACAGCACCTGCGGGCTGGTCGCGAGCGCGCGGACGATGCCGACGCGCTGGCGCATGCCGCCGGACAACTGATCCGGATAGTGGTTTTCGAACGCGAGCAGGCCGGCGAGCCCCAGCAGCGTGCGCGCCATCTGCTCACGCCGGCTCAAGGGCAAGCCTTGTTGGCGCAGGCCGAACTCGACGTTCTTGCGCACTGTGAGCCAGGGGAAGAGCGAATACTGCTGGAACACCATGCCGCGATCCGCGCCGGGTTTGTCGGTGGGTTTGCCGTCGACGGTCGAGCTGCCGGCGGTCGGCGCGACGAAGCCGGCGACGACGTTGAGCAGGGTGGATTTGCCGCAGCCCGAGGGGCCGATGATCGAGACGAACTCGCCGGGTTTGACCTCGATGCTGGCGTCGTCGACCGCGAGCGTCGCGTTCGCGCCGCGACCGAACACGACGCGCAGCTGTTCGACGCGAATATGGCCGGTCGCTGGCGCGGCGCGGTCGGCGTTCGCCGCTGGAAAAAGCGGGGTAGCGAGGGTGGGGGTGGACAGGTCGGTCATTTTTCTGCTCCGCGTTGACTGGCGAGCCACGGCATCAAGGCGTTGCCGACGAGCCGGATCGCGCCGCTGCACGCGAGCCCGAGCACACCGATCACGATCATGCCGATGGCGATGTCGGCGTACTCGATCAGCGAATACGCCTCCCAGGTGAAGTAGCCAATGCCGTACTGGCCCGAGATCATTTCCGCCGCGATCAGCGACACCCACGCCACGCCCATGCCGATGGCAAGGCCGGTGAAGATGTGCGGCAGCGAGGCGGGCAGGATCACCTGACGCAGCAGTGCCGATTCGGAGGCCCCGAGGCAGCGCGCGGCGCGCACCAGCACTGGGTCGACGCTGTTCACGCCGTGGATGGTGTTCAACAGGATGGGAAAGAACGAGCCGAGGAAGGTGATGAAGACGATGCTGGTCTCGTTCGACGGCCACAGCATGATCGCCATCGGCACCCAGGCGATCGCCGGGATCGGCCGCAGTACTTCGAACACCGGAAACAGCAGCGCGCGCACCGGCCGATACTGGCCGATCAGCAGTCCGAGCGCGATACCGAGCACGGTGGCGATGCCGAAACCGAACAAAATTCGGCGCATGCTGATCGCCATGTTCTCGTAGAAGCGCACGCTGTCCGACAGGATCACTGCGTTCTGCCACACCTCGCCGGGGCTGGGAATGTTGTTGAAGCGGATGTAGAAATCGAGCTTGTATTTCGTCGCGAAGTACCAGAAGGCGACGAAGAGCCCGAGCGACAGGGCTGCCGACAGCATTCCTGGCAGCGCGGCCAGCAAGCGCGCGCCGAGCCCCTGGCGAGCGGGCAGCGGTGCTGCGACAACGACAGGTTCGGGCGGGCTTGCCGGCGCGGTCGTGTCGGTCGCTGTTCCGGGCAGGGCAGCGGCGGCGATCCGCTCGGCCTGGGTTCGATCAGCCTGGGTTCGATCAACCGGGGTTCGCTCGACCGGGTCGTCCGGCTCGAGCAGGCGGGGGTGGACGGTCAGCATGCTTCAACTCCCTTTCGCGACAGCAAGGACTTCGGTGTAGGTCGCGATGCGTCCGCCGCTTTTCTTCGCCCACGCGTCGGCGTCTTTCTTCAACAGGAAGGGCACGATCTCGGGTGTTTTGCCCTTGACCGTCAGCGCGTAGAAGGCCTTGTCGGCGAAGAGCTTGATCCCGGTGGTCTTGTCGAAAACAAAGGCGACGCCGATCTTTTTGCCCGCCGACAGGCCCTGCTTGACCGCCGCCAACGTGCACGCGGTCGAGCTGTACGCGGTGACGCTGCCGCCTTCGATCCAGACTTCTCCGCCTTCACGTGGCTTGCTGATCGGCTTCTTGCACAAGGGGTCGGTGCCGCTGATTTCATAGCCGGCGTAGCTCGCCTTCTGTTTGTCGTAGTCGAGGCCTTTTTCCTTGAATGCCTGGCGCAGGAAACGCTCGTTGCCCCAGATGTCGGCGTTGAAGTCCTTCACCCGGCCCATGCGCGAGAGCACGCCGTGGTCGTATTTCACCGTCTGGATCCACTTCGGCTTGATCGTCGGGTCGAGTGTGTGCACGCCCGAGGGGCCGAGGAACATGTACGCGACTTCCTTCTCGATCTTGGTCCATTCCTCGATCTTGGTCGCGGCGAGCGCGGGGTTCTTACGCACCCAGTCGTTGGCGTCGAGCAGGGCCTTGAGATAGGCGACGACGAACTCGGGATATTTGTCCGAGAAATCCTTGCGCACGACGATGCCGTGGAAGGTCGGGATCTTGGTTTCGACGCCGTCGAAAATCTTGCGGGCGAAGCCGCGGTACGGCAGCAGTTCGGCAAACGGCACGAAGTCGGCGTGGCCGTCGAGCTTGCGTTCCTGCAGGTTGGTCGTGCCGACCTCAGGGCTCTGGCTCGCCAGCTCCCAGAAATCCTCCTTCCAGCCGCGGTCTTCCATCGCCTTCAACAACATGCCGTGCGCCGCCGAGCCGAACGGCACCGAGACCTTCTTGCCCTTGAGATCAGCGAGCTCGTAGTACGGCGAATCCTTGTGCACGACCATGCCGTTGCCCGCGCCGTTGAGGTTGTAGGCGATCAGCGCGACCAGTTCGCTCGCGGTCTGGCCGCCGGCCTGGAAGGTCGCGCCGTTCACCAGCAGCGGGTAGTCGCCCATCATGCCGATCTGCAATTTGTCGGCGACCATGCCGTTGGTCACCGGTGGGCCCGAGGTGAAGTTCTGCCAGTCGAGCTTGAAGTCAATGTCCTTGTACTTGGGCGTTTTCTTCAGCGCGGCGAGGTACTTGTCCATCAGGCCGAGTTTTTCGATGACGATGCCGCCGGTGACGGTGTTGGTCGTCGTGTTCTGGGTGCCGATGCCGACGGTGACAGTGTCAGCATGGGCGGCTCCGCTGGCCAGGATGCCGGACAGTGCAAACGCCATGCTCAAAAGGGGCCGCAGTATCAATTTTTGCGTGCTTCTCATGTCATGCCTCTCAGTCCTGTTCAAGTGAGTGTGAAGTGGCATGTCTCCCGTGATACTTCGGCATTTCCTGCCGTCTTATTTCTTATCCCACGTCTATCCTAACTTCGCATGAGTATCAGAAATGGTCTTCCTGACTGGGCCCTACCTCAGCCACTCCAATCTCATGCAACTACTGACCGATAAACACAGCATTGATGTCGACAGGTGTCTTGATGAGGCCGGAATCGAGACTGGCGGCTACCCAGTTCTCATATGTTTTCCGGAATTGTGGCGTGATGCGGACATTCACCTGATCCAGACGCGTGGCGCTGAAGATCGGGTCCTGTCCAGTGGCTTCCAGAACCGTTTTTGTGTCCATGCGCAGCTTTTCGGCAAACCAGCCTGCGGCTTTCTGTTGATTCTGTGAGGTATACAAAACTGAGGCTTCCAGTGAGTCTATAAATCTTGCGAGCGCGCCGGGATTTTTGGCGAGGTACTCCGTTCGCATGATCGCGGCGAAGCGGAATGGCCAGGAATAGACGACGCGGGCACCGATCTGATTTTTGGCCCGCTCCACCTGTGGCACACGAATCACGATGGCGTCGGAATAGCCCTGGGTCAGAGAAAGCAGCAGCTCGTTTGGCGGGACATTGATCAATGTGATGTCCTTTGTCACATTCAACCCTGATTCCTTGAGCAGACGCAGTAAATCGAGGTGCGAGTCAGTGGAAAACGACACCGCAACCTTCTTGCCTTTCAAATCCTTGATGGATTTGGCCGGGCTATCCTTCGGCACCATGAGCGAATGACTGGACGCACCCAATTGGGCGACCACGACGGCCTTTCCCGGTTGCTTCGACAGGAACGAGGTGATGGGCATCAAACTCGTGATGACGGCGTCCACGTTGCCAGAGGCCAGTGCCTCCATCATGGGCGGGCCGTTCTGGAAGAATGCATATTCCGCATCCAGTTTGTATTGCTTGGCGATATCAGCGCGTTCCATGACGACCGGAATCTGGCCGTTCATGCCGGATGGATAGGCAATCCGAATCTCAATCTCGCCTGCCGCCTGAACAAATTGTGTAAACAGCAGAATGATCCAGCCCAAAAATATGCGTTTCATCTCGTTCTCCCATCGTTGTCAAATTTCAAAAAAGCAAACCAAAAGCAAACACTGCAAGCGTTACGTGCGCACATGACTGATTCATTGCGTTGCCTTCCAGGGCAATACGTAGCGTTCCAGATAACGCAAACCTGCCACCATCAAGGAACCGAGCAGGCCGATTGTGATCATGCCGACGAGTACATTGGCCGTTTCAAGATTGATCCGACTGTTTTGGATCATGTAGCCGAGCCCGGATTGCGCAGCGATTAGTTCGGCCGTGACGACTGCCATCCAGGATTGCCCGAGTCCGACGATCACGCCGGTCCAGATATAAGGCATGGAGGACGGAACGATGATCTTCATGATCATGGCGCGACGCCCGGCACCCAGGAACTGGGCTGCATGGATGTGGCGTTTCTCAACCGAGATGCCACCCTCGAAGGCATTCAGGAAGATGGGAAAGAAAGCGGCGATGGCCGTGATGAAATAGCTGGGCGGATCGCCGATACCAAACCACAGGACAGCCAAAGGGATCCATGCAATGGGCGGGATGGGTCGTAATAGCTGGACGATGGGCATCGTCAGACGGCGCAAGGTGGAAAAAAACGCCATCAGCATCGCCAGCGGAATGGCGATCGACGCCGCCATGGCAAAGCCCAGCACGACTCGTTTGAGACTGGCGAGCACGTCGCTCAATAGGATTCCGCTCGAAATCAGTTGAGCGGCAGCATCCAGTGTCAAGCCAGCACTGGGTAGCAGGACAGGATTGTCGAGTACCCCAGCGGCGATATTCCAGGTGACAACGAACAACGCGTAACTTGCAAAAATCCAGATTACTGTTGTTCCTGCCAAACCCACGACGGCGGCAATCCATCCCTGTCTGCCCCCACCCCCTATCGTTCCAGTCAAATTCATCATCCTGCCCCTCGTTGGTTGCGATACGTCCGGATTTCAGCGCTCTGTTGAATTGAAAATCTTCAGCGTTTCCTCTCGAATCAGATCAATGACACGCAGCCTGATGCGTGAGAAAACCTCGCTCTGCATGATCTTTGGCGTGCGCGGTCGCGGTATCGGTACATCGATCACTTCCTTGACCGAGCCGGGTGCGGTGCGCATCACAACGATGCGATCCGAGAGATAAATCGCCTCGTCGATATCGTGGGTGACGAAAATCACGGTGGTGGAAAAATTGGCCCATATCTTGAGCAGCTCTTCCTGCATGATCGTTCTTGTCTGCGCATCGAGTGCGCCAAAAGGTTCATCCATGAGCAGAACCGGCGGGTAGGTCGCCAGTGCCCGCGCGATTGCAACGCGCTGCTGCATCCCGCCTGAGAGCTGCGCGGGATACAACGTGGCGAACTTATCCAGCCCTACCAGCGACAGGAACGTCCTGGCCGTGCCTTCCGGGTCGCCATCTCCCAGTTGTTGTGGCCCGAAGGCGACGTTGTCGATGACTTTCATCCAGGGGAAGAGCGAGTGCTGCTGGAATACGACATTGCAGAGCGGTATGGGGCGCGTCACCGGTGTGTCGTCGATCTGCACAGAGCCGGTGGTCGGCCTGAGCATGCCCGAGATGACATTGAGCAGCGTTGTCTTGCCGCAGCCGGACGGCCCCAGGAACGAGACGAAAGCGCCCGCTTCCACATTCAGATCCACGGGTGCCAGCGCGGAAAACGCTTGACCATTGCGTTTGAATTCGACGCTGACTTTGTCAACGTGAATGGCTCCCCGGTTCGACTGGCGCAGTCGGTCTGTTGACTGCGTCATGGAGGCTTCGGGTATTTCCTTTTTCGATAATGCTTCGATCATGACGGGTGCTCCCGATTGGCGTGAATCACTATTCAGAGGGTGACCGAGTGGCTGACGTAGCGGCGCTGAATGCCAAAGTGGTCTTTCCACTTCCTCGGGGCTCGAAAACCCTGAATCTCCTCCTCCAAGGGGTGTCCAATGGGAAAATTCTCGGCTGGTGTAGTCCAGATGCCGGCCTGGCGGCGCGCTTCGCGCTGATCGACCAGCCAGTCGTTGTAGCTCTCGTAGACCAGATGCCCGCCCGGTGCTTCAAGTACAGCAGCGCGTGTGCGGTCATCCAGCTCCTTGTAAAGGGCGATGTCGGCTTCACTTAAAGGCCAGGGATCGACCTCCACCTCATAGCCGCTTTCTGCCAGCTCCTGCCCAGCTACCGCCGCAAAGATGCGTTGATCCCGGAGGCTGAGTTCATATTTGTAGCGCCCGATGTATTCGGTGCTGACCGGCTTACCCAGCGGTGCATGATCGCGTGTAGTACCGCGTCGCTGTGCGATGGTCATGGTATGAAACTGCAGCATCTCGCGGCTGTAAGTCTCTCCCAGAAAGTCGCACACTCTTTCCAGAACACCTTCCGGATTGCGAACCAGTTCCTCGTACTTCACATCCATCCATTGGTCGGGCCCAAGTGATTCCCGAAAGGGTTTCACGACTGTCTGACACAGCTTCCAAATTTCCGCAGCTGAATAAATGTTGGTCGGGCCGAATGCGGAGTTGATGTATTCCGAACTGGCATCGCGACCATCCCGAGTCATGAAAATGATTTGCGCGTCGGGAAAATCTTCCAGTATTTCCTTCACGAAGAATAAGTTGTGCGGTGTCTTTTCACCCCAGCGAGGCTTCCCTTCGAAGGCGGCGTAGCGCCCGAACAGAGCGGCATAGATCCCGGCGTATGACCTCTCACGAACTGAGTCGGCGATTTCGCGGACGATCGTCGCAGGATTGGCAGGCATGCCCCAGAACGGCGTCTTCAAGCCAAACACCATTTCTTCCACCAGGGTGAGGAAGTGCGTGTCGTTATCCAGGTCGCCATAGGTATACAGATAGGGCCGGAAGCGCGGGTAATACCAGGCTACTTCCGGTACGGAGATGCGCGGATGTGCCCCGACCATGGCCATGAGCAGTGTGGTGCCTGAGCGTTCCGAACCAATCATAAAAACTGGCCGCTCATTCAATTTGATCGTCATAAAACCAACCTCTTTCTTTCGTAATTAGTCGCTACACAATTGGCACGTCTGTTCAGGCGTACCGCTTCATTTCGAGATACTGGTGTTTTGCCTTCACGTCGAGCCAGGCGTCGGCGTCGGGCAACGGGTCGGGCTTGTCCTTGATGAGCGGCCACGCCTGTGTCAGCTCGGCGTTGATCGCCACATATGGGGCGTATTCGTCGGGCAGGTCGGCTTCGGAAAAGATCGCCGACGCCGGACATTCGTCGACGCACAGCGAGCAGTCGATGCACTCGGCCGGGTCGATGACCATGAAGTTCGGGCCTTCGTGAAAGGCGTCGACCGGGCAGACGCCGACGCAGTCGCCGTATTTGCACTGGATGCAGGCTTCGGTGACGACATAGGTCATGGTGCGCTCCTGGATTGCGAGATCTGGTTCAAGGCCAGACGCGCGAGCTTGCGCACGTCGGGATCGGGGTCGGCGAGCGCGGCTTCCAGCGCCGGGATCGCCTGCGCATCGCCCAACTCGCCGAGCGCGATCGCGGCTTCCTTGCGCAGGTTGCCGATGGGGTGGGTGAGCGCCTCCTGCAACGCCGGCAGTGCCGGGGTGTGTTTCATGCGACCGAGGCTGCGCGCGGCTTTCAGGCGCACCTGCCAGTAGGGGTCGGCAAGCAGCGCGACCAGCGCGGGCGCGGTGGCGCGCAGTTTGAGTTTGCCGAGCGTGGTCGCGGCCTCTTCGCGCACCTGCCAGTGCGCATCAATGAGCGCGCTTTGCAGCGCGGCGGCGACCGGCGCGGCGTCGTCGGCGTAGCCCAGCGCCCCGGCGGCGATGCGGCGGGCCTCGGGGTCAGCGTCGTTGGCGAGCGTTTGCGCCAATCGCGGCAGCGCGGCGGCGTCCTTCAAGTAGCCCAGCACGCCGATGGCGGCGCAGCGCAGTTCGGGGTTGGTCGAATCGAGCGCCATCAGGGCCGGGCCGAAGGCCTCGGGCCGCTTGAGCGGGCGCAGGCCGCGCAGCAGGGCGACGGTCATGAAGTCCGACGCGGCGGTGGGCAGCGCGGCGAGCAGGGCGTCGCCCGATTCGGCTTCCTTCAGTTCGGCCAGCGTCTCGGCGGCGGCTTCTCGCACCGCCGGGCTGGCGTCGTCGAGCAGCGCGACCAGCGCGGCGACGGTCTCGTACGACTCGTAACCGTCGAGCAGTTTGGCGGCTTCGGCGCGCACTTCGGCGTCAGTGTCGGCGAGTGCGTGCACCAGCAGGGGTTCGAGATCGTCCTCGTCGGATTCCATCAAACTCATCACGGCGATGCGGCGCACCGTGGGGTCAGGATCGGCGAGGCGGGCGCGGATGGCGGTGTCGGCAAGCATGGTCGGCTCCTCAGCGCAGCAGGTAGGGGATGTCGACGGTGATCGCCTGGGTCGGGCAATCCTTTTCGCACGGCAGGCAGTACCAGCATTCGTCGAAACGCATGTAGGCCGTGCCTTTGGCCATGTCGATGGCGAGCAGGTCGAGCGGGCAGGATTCGACGCAGACGGTGCAGCCCTTGTCGGCGATGCACTTCTCGGCGTTGACGGTGACGGGCACGGACACCCGGTTCTGGGTCATGGGCATGGGATGGGACATGGTGAGCTCCTGATGGGCGCGCGCTTACGCGGCGACGGCTTCCTTGACGATGCGCAGGCGGTTGTAGGCCTGCTTCTCTTCCTCGTCGAGCGGCACGAGGTAGGGGGCGATGGGGCGCTTGAAGTGGGTCATCTCGCCGTCGTCGCCCTTTTTGAGTTGGGCGTGGCAGAACCAGTCGGCGTCGTTCTTCTCGGGGAAATCGACGCGGTAGTGGTACAGCCCCCAGCGCGATTCGGTGCGGTAGAGCGAGGCGCGCGCGGCCATCTCGGCGCAGTCGAGGATGAAGTGCACCTCCATCGCGCGCATCAGTTCGTGCGGGCTGGTCGCCGACATTTGCGCGAGGTCTTCGCGAATCTCGGCGAAGCGCGTGAGGCCGATTTCCATCTTGCGCGTGACCTTGGGTGGCTGCAGGTAGTCGTTGACCAGACGCCGCAGCTTGAACTCGACCTGCGCCGGCGGCAGGCCGTCGGTGCGGGCGAGCGGCCCGAGCACGCGCTCGCGTTCGGCGGCGAGCTGCACCGGGTCGATCTCGACGTGTTCGCGGCTGCTCGCGCGCGCGGCGGCCGACTCGCCGGCGAACTTGCCGTAGACGAACGCACCGAGCATGTAGTTGTGCGGCACGAAGGCGAGGTCGCCAGCGGCGTAGAGCCCCGGCACGGTGGTCGCCGCGTGTTCGTCGACCCACACGCCGGACGCCGAATGGCCGCTACACAAACCAATTTCCGAGATGTGCATCTCGACCATGCCGCTGCGGTAATCGATGCCGCGGCCTTCGTGGAAACGGCCACGGCTCGGGCGTTCGTTGCTGTGCAGGATGGTCTCGATGGTCGAGATGGTTTCTTCGGCCAAGTGATCGAGCTTGAGGAACACCGGGCCGTTGCCGCCTTCGAGTTCGCGGTGGAATTCGAGCATCATCTGCCCGCTCCAGTAGTCGCATTCGATGAAGCGCTCGCCTTTCGAATTGGCCGTGTAGCCGCCGAGCGGCCCGGTGACGTAGGCGCACGCCGGGCCGTTGTAATCCTTGATCAGCGGATTGATCTGGAAGCATTCGATGCCCGATAGCTCGGCCCCGGCGTGGTAGGCGAGGCTGTAGCCGTCGCCGGCGTTGGTCGGGTTCTCGTAAGTGCCGAAGAGATAGCCCGACGACGGCAGGCCGAGCCGCCCGGCCGCGCCGGTGCAGAGGATGACCGACTTGGCGCGGATCACGCTGAACGTGCCCTCGCGGGTGTCGAGCACGCAGGCCCCGGCGATCTCGCCGTTGGCGTCGGTCAGCAGGCGCGTCGCCATGAAGCGGTTGGTGACTTCGACGCGCGCCTTCTTCAGTTGCCGGTACAGCACCTTTTTCATGTGGTGGCCTTCGGGCATCGGCAGCACGTAAGCGCCGAGGTGATGCACCTTCTTGACGGCGTAATCGCCGGTCTCGTCCTTCTCGAACTTCACGCCCCAGCGGTCGAGCTGTTCGATCATCGAATAGCTTTCCTGCGCGTAAGCCATCACCGTCGCCTGGTTGACGATGCCGTCGTTGGCGACGGTGATTTCCTTGACGTACTGCTCGGGCGTCGCGTGGCCGGGGATGACGGCGTTGTTCAGTCCGTCCATGCCCATCGAGATCGCGCCGCTGCGCTTGACGTTGGCCTTTTCCAGCAACATCACCTTGAGTTTCGGGTTCGCTTCCTTGGCCTTGACGGCCGCCATCGGCCCGGCGGTACCGCCGCCGATCACCAGCACGTCCACGTCGATCATGGGTTCGTTCATCTATTTCTCCTGGGGGTGAATCCGCTCGGTACGCATCCGGTACTGGAAGGCGTCGCCACGGTAGTAGAGGTGTTCGAAATCCAGCGGACGGCCGTCCGCGGTGTAGGTCAGGCGCTCGATGCGCAGCACCGGCGCGCCTTCTTCGACTTCCAGATGTTTCGCCAGCACTCTGTCGGCGAGCATCGCGTCGATCTGCAAGTCGGCGCGGCCGAGCGCGATGCCGTAGTCGTTTTCGAGGATGAGGAAGATGTCGCGGTGGGCGAGGTCCTCTTTTGCCAGGCGTTCGCCGAGGGCTTTTTCGACATAGGTCACGTCGAGTGAAATTGGCGCGCGATTCAGGTAGCGCACGCGCTTCAATTCCATCACCGGCGCGTCGGCCGCAAGCCCGAGCCGCTCGCCGATGGCCGCACCGGGCGCGACCGGCTTGCTGCTGATCAGCCGGTTGAAGGTCTCGTAGCCCATCTGCGCCATCGCCTCGCCGAAGCCCATCAGTTCGGTCGCGTTCTGGAAGGCCTTGGGTTTGGAGACGTAGGTGCCCTTGCCGTGGATCTTGAAGATCAGGCCTTCCTTCTGCAGGTCGCCGAGCGCCTGGCGTACCGTAATCCGGGACACGCCGAAGCTCGCCATCAGCTCGGATTCGGAAGGCATCTGCTGGTGCGCCTGATAACTGCCGTCGAGAATGCGGTCGCGCAAGATACCCTTGATCTGGGTGTAGAGCGGCACCGGGGAGAGCGCGAGCACGGTGTCTTTTCGGGTTTTGTCGTTGCCCATTTCTGGCATCGCCTCATATCTTGTTATGACGAGTAATGACAAAGCAACGCACGTGCCAAATCCGCGCCAACCCGATCGGTCGACTGGAATGGATAGTTCAATCAATGGGTTGCGGTTTGTTTCCAGCCGGAATGCGTGTTTGCCCTGGCGTGCGGGCTGTGGGCGGAACCGCTCTTGCAAGGTGCGGATGGACCGGATAATGCCAAGTTTTGGTGCGCCGCCAGACCACCCCGAGATGCCGTCGGGCCGCGCCGGCGGCACGTGCCAGCAAAACTTACAGGGCGGGCGGGTGGGTTTGCGGCGGCAGGCTCAGGCACGCGGCCAACCCCGGATTGCGTGTACTGAGGACAAGGCGACCACCGGCCTGGCGTGCAAAACGTTCGACGATGGCGAGTCCGAGTCCGCTGCCCTGCGCACCGGTGCGCGCGGCGTTGCCCCGCCAGAACGGGCGCTTCGCAGATTCGAGCTCGGCGTCGCCCAGCCCCGCGCCGTGGTCGATCACGGTGAAGCAGATCGCATCGGCGCTGCGCGCAAGTTCGAGTTCCACCGGCGGCCGACCGTAGCGGTGGGCGTTTTCCAGCAGATTGGAAAGACTGCGGGCGAGGCCCAGCGCAGGCACGGCGGCGGTGCCGAGCGCACCGCGCACCGCCACCGGCAGGCCGCGAGCGGCGAAGCCTGCGGCGAGTTCGCGGCAAAGTGCATCGAGATCGACCGGGCGCGCGACTTCCCCGTCGCTGCGGGCTAATTCGGCGAACTGGCGGGACATCGTGTCCATGTCGTCCATGTCGCGGATCATCGCCCCGCGTTCCCTGGCATTCTCCACCTGCATCTCAACCGCGAGACGCAAGCGGGCGAGCGGCGTGCGCAGGTCGTGCGAGAGGCCGGCGAGCAACAGGGCGCGGTCGGTTTCCTGCGTGCCGAGATCGGCGCTCATGCGGTTGAAGGCGCGCGCCAGTGAAGCGATTTCGTCCGGCCCGTGTTCGTCGAGGCGCGCGCCGAAATCGCCGTGCCCGACGCGGGCGGCGACTGCGGCTGCCTCGCGCAGCGGACGGTTGATGCGTTTCACCACCGCCCAGCCGCCGGCAAACGCCAACAACAAGGTCAGCACGCCCCAGCCGATCCACTGCCAGGGCAGGCTATCGCGGTGCGGCGCGCGCGGCAGCACCAGCCAGTAGTCGTCGGGGCCAAGCGTGAAGCTGATCCACAGGGCTTCGTCATCGGCCGGATCGGTAATCAGCAGGGTGTCTTCGCCCAGCTGCGCCTGCAGTTCCTGCCAGATGCGCCGCTGCAGGCCGCGCTCGGGCGGCGGCAGGAAGAGTTCTTCGGGCGTCATCGGCACGATGCGGATGCCCTCGCGTCGCGACAGTTCCTGCAGCAGGGCCTGCCGACGCTCGGGCTGGGCGGCGAGCAGTGCCGCGCGGGTGAGGTTGACGACGGCGGCGGCGCGGGTGGCGATCTGGCGCGCGCGCGGTTCCTGCTCGGCCAGCGTGAACAGGGCAAGCCAGGCCGCAAGGCTTGCCACGAGCAGAATGCCGATCAGCACGACGGTGCGCGCCAGCAGAGAGTTTGGCGTACGCGGCATCAATCCGGGATGAACACGTAGCCGAAGCCGCGCACGGTCTGGATGTGGTGCGGCGCGGTGGGATCCGCCTCGATCAGCTTGCGCAGGCGCGAGATCTGCACGTCGATGCTGCGGTCGTAGGCGGCGTGGTCGCGACCGCGCGCCAGCGCCATCAGCCGCTCGCGCGACAGCGGCTGGCGCGGGTGCTCGACCAGCGCGCGCAAGACCGCGAACTCGCCACCGGTCAGCGGCTGCTTCTCGCCGTCGCGGAACAGCTCGCGCGCGCCAGGCCTGAGCGTGCAGGTTCCGAAGATGATTTCATGGTCGTCGGTGGCGGGCGCGCCAGGCGGCTGCAGCACGCGGCGACGCAGCACGGCCTTGATGCGCGCCACCAGTTCGCGCGGGTTGAAGGGCTTGGGCAGGTAGTCGTCGGCACCCATTTCGAGGCCGATGATGCGGTCGATCTCGTCAGCCTTGGCGGTGAGCATCACGATGGGCAGTTCGGGGTGCGACACATGCAAGCGTCGGCAGACCGACAACCCGTCTTCGCCCGGCAGCATCCAGTCCAGCACCAGCAGGTCGTAGCGCGTTCTGGCCAGGGTGCCGTCGATTTCTCCGGGGTGGGAAAGCGCGTCTGCTGTCATGCCTTGCGAGTGCAGATACGTCAGCAGCAGGGACTGCAATCGCAGGTCGTCGTCGACGACAAGAATGCGCGGGTTCGGGATGGACATGGCGGTGGTTGCAGCGACTCTCCCGGTTAATTGTTTCGCAATGTTTCTGGTGGGCGCGCAGACATGAAAAATTACCCAGGCGAATTCTAGCGACATATCCGGGTGGCTCAATCCGGCTATATTGTTCTGGGCAATACGCTCATTCCGTTTCTACTGGAGAACAGTCATGAAAGCAAAACTCCCTCTTCTGGGCCTGTTGGTGGCTACCGTTATGGGCGTTCAGGCCCACGCCGCTGACCGCGACAACAACCCGCCGGGCCGTGCTGGTGGCCCCGGCACCAATTGGGAAAATCCCCCCGGCCCGGCCGGCGGCCCCGGCACGAGCCCGGATTATCGGCGTGATCGCGACAACAACCCGCCGGGCCGTGTCGGTGGCCCCGGCACCAATTGGGAAAACCCCCCCGGCCCGGCCGGCGGGGCAGGGGCGAGTCCGGATCGCCGCATGGAACTCTCGCCAGAGCAGCGCGAGAAACTCAAGAACATGTCGCCCGAACAGCGTCGCGCCTATCTGCAGCACCTGCGCGAGCAGAGACAACGTCGGGATCGCGACAACAACCCGCCCGGACGCGTCGGCGGCCCAGGTACCAACTGGGAAAATCCGCCAGGAGCGGTTGGTGGGCCGGGGGCCAGCCCGGATCGCCGGCCTGCATTGACGCCGGAGCAACGGGAAAAACTCCGCGCCATGACGCCCGAACAGCGGCGTGAATTCTTCGAACGTCTTCGCGAGAATCGCCAGGATCGGCGTGCTGATCGTGACGGCAATCCGCCCGGACCCGTGGGCGGGCCTGGTGCCAACTGGGAAAATCCGCGTGGTCCGGCTGGCGGCCCGGGTGCCAGTCCCGACCCCCGCTGAACCACACGGAGCGTACATGCCCAGCGGGCTGCACCTGGCCGGTTTCTTCGCTGCCTGGCTGACAGCCACCGCAGTGTGGAGTCAGCCAGTCCCACCGCACCCGCGTGAACGCGATTGGGCGGGCCTGCGCGGTGATGTCGAGGCTGAAGCGCGACGCCCGCATTCTCGTGAAGGTGCGGGCAATTTCGAATTGCGCCGACGCATGATCCGTGACCGGGCGCAGGCCCGTTACACGGCAGCCGACGTGAATCGCGACGGTCTGTTGAGTCGAGATGAACTGGCCCGCCTGCATCCCGGGCTGACTGCCGATTTCGAAAGGCATGATCGCGATGGCGATGGACTGATTTCCCGGCGGGAATTGTTCGAGGCGGCGCGCGAGCGACGTCGGTCAGGGGGCGGGCCGGCAGGCGAGGGGGCTGGTGCCGCAAGGTGGGAAAGACAGGGCATGGGCGAAAACTGAGGCCCTTTTGAATTTCGTGTGGGCACCGATGTTCAGGTGTGGTCCCGGTAAATGCGTGCAGCGGCGCGCAACTGCGCGTTGTGTCAGCTTGCACACCTACAATTCATGCGTTCCCTCATCCAGCTGTCGCTCTGCTGCGGGTTTCGCGTACCGTGCAAGGCAGGAAAACCGTCCGGGTCGCCATTCGGCACGTGCCGCAGACTATCGAGTCGCGCCTGCATGGCGGCGGTCTCGGTGCTTTGCCCGGCTATGATTGCCTCGGCCCGTGTCCGCACCGGGGGATCCTGGACATGGATCGGCACCCGACGGGCCATGGCCACCGCCCCCTGATGATGCGGGTTCCTCATGGCGAGGAAGTCGACGTCCGCATTACCGGTGTAGCCACGGGCGATGCGTATCGCTCATCGTCGTTTCCTTGTCTCGATCCACCTCGCGGATAAAACGCTGGAACTGCGCAGGGTAGCGTGATACCTCCCCCTGAATGGCCATGCCCTGGTGGGCGTGAGGTGCCGTACTGTTCCCGGCGAGGGCGCTCGCCGACAGCACCAAGGCGAACGCGATGTGCGGGTTGCGTTTCGCCGTCGTGTCACTCGACCCCCGGGCTGCTCGCACCGGGACGCACATAGACCAGGTTGACGCTCTTCTTGTTGCGCAGCTTGCCGGAGGGCAGGTCGAGATTGCCGAACGGAATTTGTGCGATGAAACCGGGCTTGAACGGATCGCTGACGTCAAACACGCTGCAAACGGTCTCGCCTGCGACAGGCTGCGCGCTGTTCGTCCTACTCTTGGGTGCCGCTGCCGGGGCCGCCGTCGTCCACCTGCGCAAGGCTGGCATAGACCGCGCGGCTGTTGTCGTTATCCACGAATTCCACATGGTTCGGCCGCGCCATTGTCGAAGCTGGTGAGGTTGAGGGTGGAATCGACGGTGTTGCTGTAGGGGTTGATGACGGTCAGTGTGTTCTATCCTCGTCGCAGTTGAAGACGCGGTCCGCGCCGGCGGCATCGGCAACACCTGGCCCCGGCCAGCGCCCTGCGCGCATCGACCAAACCACCCACGGCCCCCACAGCTGTCAGCTTGAATCTCTACTGATAACGCTCGTGTGAATCTCCCCGGAGTGTTGATTGCCTTGAAACCGGACGGGGCGCCCGTCAGGTTCAGTCGCCGTGCGTCATCCAGCCCCAGCGCTTGAAGATCGCCGCGCCCTGCGGGCTTTGCAGGAAGGCGACGAACGCTTGCGTCGCAGGATGCGACTTGCCGCGTGTGGTGGGGGCGATGCCGGTATCGCGGTAGATTCGGTAGGGTTCTTCCACCGTCACCTGGTCTGCGAGCTTGGCGTTGGAGACCTGCCAGATGTTCCAGATCAGCCAGGCGTCGATGTCGGGCTGGTCGATCCAGGCCTGGCGCGCCAGTGCGCTGTTGCCGGGAAAGGCGACGATGTTCTTGCGCAGGGCGCGCACGGTGCGGATGTCGCCCAGGCGGCCGGCGGCGTCCTCCCATACCCCGTTCTGTCCCGCGCCATTGACCACGAGCACCTTGATGCCGGGTTTGAGCAAGTCCTTGAATCCTGCGATGCGCTTGGGGTTGCCCGGACGTACCAGGATGGACAGCGGCCGCAGATAGAGCGGCTCGACATCGGCGCTGCCGAGCTGGCCGTTCATCGCCGTGACGAAATCGCTCATCATGGTTTCCGAACCGGAGAAGATCAGGTCGGCGTCCGCGCGGGCGGCGTCGATCCATTTCGGGGTCGGGCCGGCGGTCACGTCGACCTTCACGCCGGTGGCCTTCTCGAATGCCGCGGCCGCTTCCTTCATCGCGGGTGCCGGTCCGCCCGGCCCATAGAGTTTCAACGGCGTGGCGTTCTGTGCCAGCGCCAATGGCGTGGCAGCGGCCAAAAGCAATCCTACGGCAAACAGGCCAGTGCGCAGCAGGGTGCGGCGTCCGGCGTCCGGCGTATCGGTGGACGGCGAGGTAGCGTTTTTCAGCGGGGGCGTGAGGTGGGTCATGGCGTACTCCGGGGGGTCAGGAAATATCGTAGATGCCGGCGCGCAAGCGTCGGTCTGAAAGGGGTGGGCAAGTAATCGGGTACTTCTGGTCGTGTCCCGGGGGCATTCGGGCGGCCTGTGCCGGGTCTGGGACCAGCTCCGGAAAGCGCGTGAAAAGCGGGTTGAATCGCATTGATTTCTCCTGTCGATCAAATCTTGGCCATGCCCGAACTCAGCATGAGTAAAGGAGTAAACACCCGCAAGGTGAAATTCATTCCACGTCCTTCCAAAAATAATCGAGACGGAATAACTGCTGTAGAGGCGCTGTTTGCGTAATGCCCACTCTTGGGCGTCTTCAACTTTTTCATCTCGCAAAGGAGAACAGCATGTCACGCCTTCGAATCCCCATACTGGGAATGCTCGCCCTCGTATCTGTCGTAGCAGGAAGCCCTTCCGCCCGAGCCGACGATCTCTTCGCGGTTGTCGATTCCTACAACGATTTTCTGCCCTCCTACACAGCCGGGCCCGCCAATGGCGATCTGGATGTCATCGCGGCGGCGGCTTTCTACGATGGTGTCGAGAAGACCTTTTCCTTCAGCACCATTCTGGCCGACACAGTGGGATCGACCACCGGCGCGCTGTATGTCTGGGGAATCGACCGCGGCCTCGGCACCGAACGCTTTCTGGCTGGCTCGCCTTCCGTCGGCGCTGGTGTGTTCTTCGATTCAGTACTGATCTTGGGTGCCGACGGCACCGGCCAGTTCAACGACCTCATCAACGGCACCGTGACCATGCTGGATCCGGGCAGCATCAAGATCGCCGGCCTCGCGGTCACAGTGGAAAACCTGCCCCTGGAATTGTTTGCGCCCGGGACATCGGGCTTCGAGAGCGACCCCAGCCTGTATACCTGGAATCTCTGGCCGCGCGTGGGACTGGGCCAAAACAATCAGATCAGCGATTTTGCCCCGGACGGATCCAATCTCGGCTTTCAGGTGACGGCAGTGCCCGAGCCGCAGACCTATGCCATGTTGCTGGCGGGTCTTGGCTTGATCGCAATCAGGGCGACGCGCAAGCGACATGACGTGTAAAGCGGGCTGACGGCAGGGGCATCCGGGTTAGCCCGCGCACTCGGTGCCAGTGCATGGCGCGGCGCTGCAGCTTTCGACCACAGACACGATGCCCCGCTGCAGATACCCCGTGCACGCAGATTCGCCGGCAGGCAAACGGCGGAAATTCCGGAGTGAAGCTGTGCCTGGCGAGCATCCCCCGGCCATTCATTTGTAAGGACTCGACATGAACCCTCATATCCCATTCCCCATCTTCCCCATTGGTGCAATCGGCTTGTGTCTGGCGCTGTGTGCCGGACAGGCGAACGCCGCCGAAATCGCCCTCAACGTGTACACCGTGATAAAGCTCAAGGACCTAGGCTATGGCTTCGGCGGCGGTGGCGGTGCGTACGACATCAACGAACAGGGCGTGACCTCCGGCACCGTCGTCGACAGCCTTGGCGACATTGTCGAGCAGGCGGCGATCTGGGACGTCGAGGGCAATGCGACCAATGTTGCCCGCGACACCAGCGCATACAGTTTCGGCTACGGGCTCAACGACCTCAACCATGTGGTCGGCGATCTGCACGGGCCCACGCTGTTTGTAGATGGCCAGGCCCATGACCTGCAGAGCAGCGTTCCCGAGGGCTATGCGTCCAAGGCCAACGACATCGACGAAGCGGGCGTCATCTACGGTTGCGAATCGATCCCGGTCAGCGAAGGCGCCACGACGAATTCCACCCGTCCCGCGCGCTGGCGCGACAAGGTTACCGCCGAGCCGATTCCCGGCACGCCTGCGGGTACGGCGGGCTGTGCGTACTCCGTGAACGCGCTGGGCCACGCCACCGGCACCGCTACGCTCGACAATCTGCCCCGAGCCGTGATCTGGCGTGACGGCCAGCTGTTCGCGCTGGCCATCCCCGCCGGCTATTCCAGTTGCGCCGGTTACGGCATCAACGACGCCGATCATGTCGCGGGTGCCTGCATCAATGCAGCCAGCGGCGGTGCCCGCCCCTTCCTGTGGCGCGATGCCGAGTGGCTCGATCTGGGCGCCGTGAGCGGCGACACGGGTGTTGCCACAGACATCAACAACGCCGGAGAAGTGGTCGGCTATGCGCCGACGGCATTCGTCTGGCGCGACGGCCAGATGGTCGATCTGAGCCCGGTCGTGGGGGGGCTTGTCGCCAGCGACACTGTCGGCATCAACAACGCCGGGCAGATCGTCACGGATGTCTACCGGCTCACGCCGGCCCCCGGCGCGTTCGATCTGGCCGCGCAGACGCTGTCGGATGCTTATCCCACCGGTACCGCGGGCACGCCCATGACCTTTACCGGCACGCTCCTGAATCTGAGCGGCAGTACCGCCACTGGCGTCACCGCGACCGACACCCTGCCGAGCGGCTTCACGCTCGATTCGGTGAGCATCAGCCAGGGCAGCTGCACCCCCGCCAACCCGATCATCTGCAGCGTGGGCGACCTGGCCAGCGGCGGCAATGTCCAGCTCACCATTGTGGCCACGCCGCAAGTCGCGGGCACCTTGTCTCACCAGATCGTCGTCGGCAGCGCCGAAACCGACGTCAACTCGCTCAACGACCAGGCCGCGTTCAGCGTCAATGTGTCGGGCACCGCTGCCCAGGCAGATTTGGGCGTTTCCATCTCGGCGTCGCCGAACCCGGCCAAAAAGGGGCAGTCCTTGCGCTACATCGTCGTCGCCTCCAATATCAACTCCGGCACCACCACCAGCGGTGCCGCCACGGCGACCAAGGTGCATCTCAGCTATACCTTGCCCGGCAAGGTCACCCTGCAATCCGTGACGACAAGCCAGGGCCAGTGCAGCGTCAATGCCAGCATCGTGAGTTGCCAGTTCGGCGACGTGGCACTCGGCAAAAATGCCACCGTCGATATCCTGGTCACGCCCACCGCCAAGGGTACGTTGACCAGCAGCGCAACGACGACGAGCGACCTGCCGGACCCCAGCCAGGGCAATAACAGCGTCACGTCCTCGGTCAAAGTCCGCTAAGGCCGCTTATGACGTCCCCGCGATCCGCGGGGCGTCCGGATGCCCGACGACGTTCTCGTCGTTCCCCAGATCTATCCAGAACTAACGTATGCGTGGCCATGCCCGGCATGCCGGGCATGGCCATCGTTTCATCTTGCGTCTTGGCAACGGCGCGCGACACCGATCCTCAGTCGCCATGCGGCAAGGTCACCCGTACGCCGTGCCATTCGGCCGCGTCAATGAATGACACCGTGCCGCCCATGCGCGATGCGATCTGCCGGACGATCGCCAGACCCAGGCCCGTGCCGGGTACCGACCGGCTGGCGTCGCCGCGGCTGAAGGCTTCCAGCATCGACGGGCGGGCAGCAGGCGGCACGCCTGCGCCGGCGTCCAGCACCTCCAGCCGAACCTCGTGTGCGTGTTGCGCAATGCGGAGCCGCACCGGCGACCGGCCATGCTTGAAGGCGTTGTCCAGCAAGTTGGCGAGCAGGCGCTCGATCAGCAGCGGGTTGCAACGCGGATAGGGCAGGGTGTCGGGTACATCGATACGCAATACGTCGGCCGGGTGGCCCGTAGCCGCCACGAGGGCGCGCGCGACCGCCGCCAGGTCGACTATCTGGTCACAGTGCAATTCGCCGGCGCGCACAAAGTCGAGGAAGCTTTCGGTCAGTCGATCCGACTCGGCCACATTGCGAATGATGGCGTCGCGGCGGACTGTGATCTCCGGGGTATCGGGCAGGAGTTCGGCCGCCACCCGGATGCGGGCCAGGGGGCTGCGCAAGTCGTGCGACACGCCGGCGAGCAGCATCGCACGTTCACGCTCATATTGCGCCTGCCGCGCCAACAGGTCTGAAAAAGCCGCATCGATTTGCGCAATCTCGGGTGCGGTGCCGGGGCCGTTCATGGCGTGCGACGGTCCGGCCTGCGTGCCGCCCGGCGCGTGCGCGCTGATCCGCGCGCTCAATTGTTCGAGTGGTCGCGTCAGCCAGCGGGTGAGGTGCCAGCTGACGCCCACCAGCAAGCCCAGACCGATCCCCAGTCCGATCGCAAGACGCCACGACCAGCCAGAAATAACCAGATGCTCGGCGGCGACCCCCAGCCACAGGGGCGTTCCTCGCGCAGGTTTGACCTTTAGCCAGACGACGGGGCGGGATTTATCCAGATGGATGGCGACGGCGTCCACCGCCACGCCGCGTTCGGCGAGTGCCGCACGCAGGGCGGCAATGCGCGGTGCCAGCAAGCTGATGTGGACGCTGCCGACGGGGGCGGCAGCCCGGACCTGCACGGACATTGCGGGTTGCGGCGTGGCGTGCGAAGCGGCGGCCTGTGCCAGCGCCGGTGCCCAGCGCTCGGCATACAGCTCGGCCAGGGTGACGTTGCGATTGAGCAGAAACAGCGCATAAAACAGCAACGCCAGCCCGGCTGCCAACAGGATTTGCGCCAGCAGCAGACGCGTGAAAAGGCTATCGAACCGGTACGGCAGCCCCTTGCCCGTGACGCGCGCCCGGATCATCGATCATTCCCGCGGGACGAAGACATAGCCCTCTCCGCGCACGGTCACGATCCAGTCGGCACCCGGCGCGGCTTCGCGCAGCTTGCTGCGCAGCCGTGCCACCTGGACGTCGACGGTACGATCGAGCGGCCGGTAGCGACCGCTTTGCACCGCGCCGTTCAACTGCTCGCGCGACTGCGCCTGGCCGGGGCTACGCGCCAGCGCGAGCAGCAGCTTGTACTCGATGCTGGTGAGGGCAACCCGCTGTGTGCCCGCCCGTACCTCGCGGGTGAGGCGGTCTATGGTGAGGCCCTTGAAACACAAGGCGCTGGTCTCGGCCGCAGCCCCCTGCTGGCGGCGCAACAAGGCCCGCAGCCGTGCCACCAGCTCGCGCGGCTCGAAGGGTTTGCCCAGGTAGTCGTCGGCACCGATCTCCAGACCCAGCACGCGATCCAGCGGCTCGCCGCGCGCCGTGAGCATGACGATGCCCAGGCTTGGATGCGCGGCGCGCCAGCGTCGGCACAGCTCGTAACCATTCGCATCGGGCAGCATCACGTCGAGCAGGACGGCCGCCGGCCGCTGTGCGGCAAGGGCACGCTCGCCTTCCGCAGCGCTGTGCGCGACGCGCACCGCCCAGCCTTCGCGCGCCAGCAGCTCGCCCACCATGTCCGAGAGTTCGGCGTCGTCATCGACCATGAGGATGGCAGGCGGGTCCATACGGCGGAGTGTAGGGAGGCGCGCGATGCCGCGCAAACATTTCAAAACCGTCGCATTTTGTCTTGCAACGTCAGTAGGAAACGGCTGTGCGCGCCCCTAGCATGACCCTGACAGCGAGCACTTCTCGCGTCACCCCCCCTAACCCGATCCTGAAAGGAAACACCATGAACACTTTGCAGAATACCCCCCCGCATACCTCGTCCACCCTGCTTGCCCTGGTGCTGGCACTCAGCAGTGGTGCCGGCCTTCTCACGCTAAGCCACGAGGCCGAGGCGCGCCAGCGCAGCGCGACCTTCACTGGCCCCAATGGCCAATCCGCCAGCCGCAATGTTTCGCGCAGCCAGGGTAACGTCAGCTCGACCACCACCGGCCCGAACGGCCAGAGCGCGAGCCGCAGCGTGTCCCGCACGGCCAGCGGTACCGAAGCGACGGTCACCGGCCCCAACGGCCAGAGCGCCACGCGCAGTAGCCAACGCGAAGCCGGTTCGGTGAACAGCACAGTGACCGGGCCCAATGGCAATAGCGCGACCCGCAGTGTTGATCGCAGCGCCAGCGGTACCGAGGCGACGGTCACCGGTCCGAACGGCCAGAGCGCCACGCGCTCGGTCACCTTCCAGCCCTGATGACGTAGCCGTAACGGACAGCTTGCCCGCGCAGTGGGCCGACTGTCCCGCTTCCCCCTTTGCACTGGAGACCGAAATGAATCGATTCATGCGCAAGTTCACCGTCGCCGCCCTGGTGCTGGCGAGCGTGATCCCCACCCTGACTTACGCGGCCAGCGATCTGATGCGCGACTGCCGTGCCGATTACCGCAAATTCTGCAGAGGGATGCAACCCGGCGGCGGCCGCATCGCCGATTGCCTGAAGCAACATCAGGCCGAGCTGTCGCCGTCGTGTCAGGCGTCCATCGTCACCCTGGGCGAATGTGGCGAGGCCGCGAAAAAAATCTGCGGGGCCGATGCCGCGGGTTCGGCGTTCCGCGATTGTGTGAAAACTCATGCCGACGCGTTCAGTCCTGCCTGCCAGGCAGCGCTGCCGACCCGCTGATCCTCTCCCGGAGAGATGCCATGAACGGCGGGTTCTCGCACGCGGCACTCAGCCCTGAGGTGCTGCCCTGGCTCGTCGGTCTGCTGCTCGGGGTGATCGGCGCGGCCACGCTCGAAGGCCTGGTGCAGACCTGGGGACGCCGCCGGGCCTACGACTGGCGCGCCTACGCCGCGTCGATGGCCGATACGCTGGGGCGGCGCGCCGTCGACGCGCTGGGGATCTCGCTGGCGGCACCGGTGCTCGCCTGGGCGTACAGCCACCGGATCGCGACCCTGGATGTGTCCGCGCCGGCCGCGTTCGCCTTGCTCTTCGTCGGCCAGGAGTTCTGCTACTACTGGTACCACCGCAGCGCACACCGCGTGCGCTGGTTCTGGGCCACGCACGCGGTGCATCACTCGCCGAACGAGTTGACGCTGGCGGCCGCGCTGCGCCTCGGCTGGACTGGCAAACTGACCGGCACCGGTCTCTTTTTCGTGCCGCTCGTCTGGCTGGGTTTTCCGCCGCTTGCGGTGCTGGCGACGGTGGCGGCCAACCTGCTCTATCAGTTCTGGCTGCACGCGACCTGGATTCCGCGCCTGGGTCCGCTGGAATGGGTGTTCAACACACCTTCCCACCATCGCGTGCACCACGCCTCCAACCCGGAATACCTCGACTGCAACTACGGCGGTGTGCTGATCGTGTTCGACCGGCTGTTCGGTACTTTTGTGGCAGAACGTGAGGACATCGTGATCCGTTATGGCCTGACCCGGCCCCTCACCACCCACAACCCCTTGCGCATCGCCTTTCACGAATGGATAAACCTGCTGCACGATCTGCGCGCAGCGCCCGGTTGGCGCGCGCGCGGCCGCACCCTGCTGGGGCCGCCGGCCGGGCGGCGTTCGACTGCCCGGGGTCTCCGGGAACCGGGATGAAGGCGACTGCCCGGGCGGTCGCGAGACAAGCGCTCCAATTCGTTTCTTCCGTCGCGTGGGCCGGGCAGGGGGCGTGAATTCGTGTGCGCAACCGCGATCCGGCCGCGGTGCCCGGGATCGCTTGCCGGCTGTGGATCACGGCCTGGCCGGGGCCGTGGCCAGTTGCCGGTAGGCCGCATCGGCCAGTTCCCCGATCGACTGACGGCCGATCTGGCCTGCGAGGGCGTAGCCGAAATCCCCGTCGATCCAGTAGAACACATCGACGCCGTTCTCGGTGGCGTGGCGGAACGCCGTTTCCGTGTTGCCGGCCAGCGCGCGGCGTACATAGAGGGTGACGCGGCGCTCGATCCTGTCCTGGTACATGAACTGCGCCACCGGGCCGGTTTCGCTGGTCAGCAGGCGGCCGCCGAGCAGTTCGAATCCCTGTGCGCTGAAGTCCGGCGCCTGGAGCGGCGTGCCGACGCGTTTGGACAGCCAGGCCAGCAGATGCTCGGTGTGGGCGGCATCGACTTCGACCGGGTGGCGCATTTCGGGGCTGAATACCACATGGGCAATCGCGGCGTCGCGGGGCATATAGGCCGTGGGTGCGGCGGGCACCTGCGCACCGCTGCCGACGCCGATGGCATAACCGAGGAGCCCGGTCACCAGCATCGCGAGGCCCGCTGCAATCGCCTTGAACGGTACGGCCAGCGCGGGACGACGGGTGGCGCGTACCAGGTTCAGCGGCAGCGGCTCGTTGAGCACGCTGTCGAAGGCGGCAT
The DNA here is from genome assembly GCA_002281775.1 of Hydrogenophilales bacterium 16-64-46. Classification (GTDB taxonomy): domain Bacteria; phylum Pseudomonadota; class Gammaproteobacteria; order Burkholderiales; family Thiobacillaceae; genus Thiobacillus. Next base: position 56,037 of record NCGY01000005.1, read on the forward strand.
GCAGCGACTGGTTCTGCGCGGCCCAGGCCTGCACCCGCGCGGCGTCTCCAGGATGCGCCGCCAGCCAGGCCTCGACCTCGATGCGGCGAGTTTCGGGCAGGTGGCCATCCACATAGGCGTGAAGTTCATCTTCGTGCATGTTGTCTGTCATTTCACCAGTTTCAAAAGGATCGAGGGATCGCTCGCCAGCATTTGACGCATCCGTTCGCGCGCACGCGACAGCCGCGACATTACCGTGCCGGTCGGTATGCCCAGCACCAGGGCGGCTTCGGCGTAGCCGAACTGTTCCAGCCCCACCAGCAGCAGGACCTCGCGCTGCTGCTCGGGCAGCCGCGCCAGCGCGGCGTGGATGTCGCGCGCGGCCAGCGCTTCCATCTGTCCGCCGCTCACCGCTTCGTCCACGGCCTCGTCCATCGCGGTTTCCTGCGGCCGGCGAACGCGGATCTGGTTGACGAACAGATTGTGCATCAAGGTGAACAGCCAGGCGCGCAGATCGCTGTCGGGCTGCCACAGGTCGAGCTTGGCCAGCGCGCGTTCGAGCGTGTCCTGCACCAGGTCGTCGGCACGGTTGCTGTCCCCGGTCAGCGCCCGGGCATAGCGGCGCAGTCGGGGGAGATGCTCGACGAGGTCGGGGCGGGTGCGCACTCAGGGTCTGGCGGTATGCCACACGCCTGCGACGCCGTCGCCGGTCGCGTCGCCGGGCTTCTGGTCCTTGATCCACAGGTAGAGCGGCTTGCCCTTGTAGGACCATTGTTTCGCACCATCGTCGCGGACGATGACGGCATAGTTGCCGCTGGCCATGTCCGACGTGCTGGCGGCGAGGGGCGGCCACTTGACGGCGCAGTCGCCGTTGCACACGCTCTTGCCGGAACCGGCCACATCCTTGTCGAAGACGTAAAGCGTCATGCCCGCGGGATCGGTGAGCACGCCGTTCGCGGTCTTGATGGGCGATGCGGCGTGCGGGGCGGTGCAGGCAACCAGCAGGCTCAGCGCGGCGAAGGCGGGGGCGAATGAAGTGTTCATGACGTTTCCTCGTTCTGGTTTGGGGAGAGGCAAGCAGGGCCTGCATCAACGTGAACACCTCCGTACCCCAGTTTATTCCCGTCGCCGCGATGTTTTTCAGGAGGAGCGATTCGGCGCGCACGGCGGTATACCTGGCGCATCGAAAAACCACTTGCATTCTCTTAAATAATTCAACTATCATTGAAATATGGAAACAAAGACCGCAATCACCGCGCTCGCCGCGCTCGCCCAGGATTCCCGCCTGGCCATTTTCCGTGCGCTGGTTCAGGCCGGCCCGGCTGGACTTGCCGCCGGGCGGATCAGCGAACTCACCGGCATCGCGCCGTCGTCGCTGTCCTTCCACCTCAAGGAATTGAGCCATGCCGGGCTCGCCGATTCACGCCAGGACGGCCGCTTCGTGATCTACAGCGCGCGCTTCGAGACGATGAACGGCCTGCTCGATTACCTCACCGACAACTGCTGCGGCGGCAATCCCTGCACGCCGGCAGCGAAATGCGCGGTCAAACCCGCCACCCGAAAACCCGTATCCCGAAAGGAGCCCGCATGAAACGCCTGCACGTCCACGTCGCGGTCGACGATCTCGCCGCCAGCATCCAGTTCTATTCGACGATGTTCGCCAGCGAACCCACCGTCACCAAAACCGATTACGCGAAATGGATGCTCGACGATCCGCGCGTCAACTTCGCGATCTCGGCGCGCGGTGCCGCGCCCGGCCTCAATCACCTCGGCGTGCAGGTGGAAAACGCCGACGAGCTCGCCGAGATGAACACCCGCCTGCAGAAGCTGGAAGGCGACGTGGTCGCGGAAATGGGCACCGCCTGCTGCTACGCCAAATCCGACAAGTACTGGGCCACCGACCCCACCGGCATCGCCTGGGAGACCTACCACACGCTCGACAGCATTCCCGTGTTCGGTGCCCCGGAAGAAGGCGCGGGACACGCGGGCGGATGCTGCGTACCCGAACCCGCCGTGGCCAAGGTGTCGGGCTGCATACCGGTCAAAGGCAAGGACTCGTCCGGCTGCTGCTGAACCATTTTCTGGTTCTTCAGCAATTGCACTTTGATTTTTGACAGGGAGGCAAGGAAGGCGGGGAAGGAAAACCTGCAAGTATTTCCGCCCTTGTCTTTCCAGCCTCTCTGCCGACTATTTTCTAACCAGAGGAAGATGTTGTGAACACACCCTATACCGTGCTGGTGCTGTGCACCGGCAACTCCTGCCGCTCGCAGATGGCCGAAGTGCTGCTGAATCATGATCTCGCGGGTCAGGTACGCGCGCTGTCCGCCGGCACCAAACCCCAGCCCAAGGTCGCCGACGGTGCGATCGAGGCGCTGAAGCTCGCCGGCCTGAATACCGATGGTCTGCATCCCAAGGACATCGATGCCGTGATGAACGAGGACATCGATCTTGTCGTCACCGTATGCGACAACGCCAAGGAAGCCTGTCCCATCTTCCCCAAGCCGATTCCCAGCATTCACCTGCCGTTCCACGACCCGCATGGCGAACCGCTGGATAGCTTTCTGGCCGTGCGCGACGACATCCGCACGCGTCTGATCGCTGCCGTGCGCGAGAAATTCGGCCTGCAGGCCGCAGCCTGATTTTTCCAGCCATCGTGGAGACCTGTCATGACTGAACCCGCCTACAACGTGCTGTTCCTCTGTACTGGAAATTCGGCACGCTCGATCCTGGCCGAAGGCCTGCTCACCAACCTGGGCAAGGGCCGTTTTCGCGCCTTCAGCGCCGGCAGCCATCCCGCGGGGCAGGTCAACCCGTTCGCGCTGGAATTGCTGGAAAAGAACCATTTCGATATCAGTGGGATGCGTAGCAAATCGTGGGATGAATTTGCCCAGCCCGATGCGCCGCATCTTGATTTCGTCATCACCGTCTGTGACAACGCGGCCGGCGAGGTGTGTCCGGTATGGCCGGGGCAGCCGATGACCGCGCATTGGGGTATTCCCGACCCGGCGGCAGTGACCGGCACGGACGAGGAAAAACGCCACGCTTTTGTCGATGCGATGAATCAGTTGCAGCGCCGCATCTGCATGTTCGTCAGCCTGCCGTTCGCCTCGCTCGACAAGATGAAGCTGGAAAAAGCCGTGCGCGACATCGGGAAAACCGCATGAATCTCGCACGCCGCCTCGCCGCAGAAGCCCTCGGCACCGCCTTCCTGCTCGCCATCGTCATCGGCTCCGGCATCATGGGCGAACGCCTGGCAGGCGGCAACGTCGCGATTGCGCTGCTCGGCAATACGCTTGCTACCGGCGCGGGGCTCGTCGTGCTCATCCTCGTCTTCGGCCCGATCTCGGGCGCGCATTTCAATCCGGCGGTCAGCCTGGCCGAAGCCATCCGCGGCCAGCTGCGCTGGAGCGAAGTCTCGCCCTACGTTGTCGCGCAAATCCTGGGAGCCTTCGCTGGCGTCGCGGCGGCCCATTTGATGTTCGAGGAACCACTGTTCTTCGCTTCGCAACACGTGCGCGCCGGCCCGGCGCAGTGGTGGAGCGAGTTCATCGCCACTTTTGGGCTGCTCGCCACCATCCTGGGCTGCGCGCGCCATCGTGCCGCGGCCATCCCCTTCGCCGTCGGCCTCTATATCACCGCCGCCTATTGGTTCACCGCCTCCACCTCGTTCGCCAACCCGGCCGTCACCCTGGCGCGCGCTGCCTCCGACACCTTCGCCGGCATCCGGCCGGCGGATGCGCCGATGTTCATCGTCGCGCAACTCGTCGGCACACTGAGCGCGGTCGCCGTGTTCGGCTGGCTGTTTCGTAAATCACCGGTACGGTCGGCCGAGGTTGAGACTTCCCCATGAAAAACGCCGCTTCAAGAGCGGCGTTTTTTGGGGAGGCGCTTGTCGGCGCGGATTATTTCAACTCAGGCCTGGTTATCTGGCTCAACCACCAGGTCGGCCAACAGCACAGTGTGGCCTGCCCGCCGGGCCCCGTCAGGGTTGGCGGGGTGTGGCCATTACCAGTTGGCAATCTTGCTGGTATAGGTGGTGGCATCCACCGGCCACAGTTCAATGTACTCGCCGCCGAGGTCGATCGTGTGCTGACGGATGCCGTCGATGCCCCAGGGAGTGCCCGAGTAGTCGGTCAGGCGATAGCCATAGGAAGCATGCGGTTCCTTGGCTGCCGCGCCGATGGCCTGCATGAACTTCGGTCCTGTCCACGCCTTGATCTCGGTCTGAAGGGCGGTCTGATACGTGGCCTGGCCCAGCCACCAGATGCCGATGCCGAATTTGTCCGGATCCAGCCCGGCCAACACAAGCTTGGGTTGTTCGGTGGAGCGCAGGACTTCGTGCAATTCCACCGCCACGCGCGTGTTCGGGAAGGCGGATTTGGTCACCTCGGCCATTTCCAGCACGGCGTTGGCATGCTGTGCCGAGGTATACCCCACTTCGCTCCAGCTGGGTGAGGTGGTGGCTGGCAGGGAACCCTCGATGCCGTTCAGGGATATTTGCGGCACATAGACCAGACGCAGGCTGGCGTGGCTGCCGTAGCGCTTGCCGGCTTCCTGCATCAACTTGCTGAGGCCGCCGAGATAGGTCGTATCCCAGGGCACGGGCATCGTCTGCTGCTTGTCGCGGTGGGTGAAGCTGACGGTCGTGCCGGTTTTGTAGAACGCTGGTGTGGACGGCCCGGCGATGAGGGCCAGTGAAAATTTCTTCTTCGCGTCGACGTATTTCTTGATTTCGTCATCGATTTTCTGCCAGCTGTAGACGCCTGCAGTGGTCTCGATATCCTTCCACCCCTGACGTATCAGACCGCCGTCGACCGACGCACTGGCGACGGCCGATTTGTTGTAGGAGCTGACGTAGACCTCCAGTGCACCGGTTGTCTCGGGCGCAGGTATCGGTGTCGGTGTGACGACCGGGGGTGGCGTGGGGCGGGACCGCGTGCGGCTGTCGAGCCTGGCCTGCCTGGTTGCGCCACGACAGGGCGTATCCGAATACGTGACCGCGCCGTTGGCGATGCATTTGTAAAGGGGGGCAGCCAACAGGGGCGTGCTTGGCAGGGCAAACACAATGGCGGCAATGAGCCAGGCTTTCATGATGATCTCCTTACATGGTCGTACAGCGGGTCGGCCGAAGGAGCAGCATGGCGATTGCGAGGCGCGCGAACACCTCAGGCTGAAAGCCTGAATCTGGCAATCCCGCTATCATAGAGACGAGCTCCTTAGACCGGTGACTTTGCGCCCCTGCCTTTCGACAGGTTTGCCCTGAGGCAGGCCGAATCGAGTGCGGATTCAGACCTACCGCAGCCTCTTACGGACGGGTGCAGAGTGAACTTTAGGGGGGGGACGAATTTTCTTCCGGCGAGACTGCACGGTGGCGGACAAGGCCGCGATGATCACCCGGACTCGGGGATGCCGGTCGACAGCAGGCGACGAACGGCCAGGCGTTCTGCCCCCACGTTACCCAGCCCCAGGAAGCTGTTGTGGCAATACAGGCGCATCAGCCCGTCGGCAATGCCCGGGGTGTCGATCATGCGTCCCTGGCACAGGGCATTGGCCTCGGCGGGGGACAGGGGCAGTGCCGGGACATGTCTTACCAGGCTGTCCACGGGCAGCAGGATTTTCAGCCGCTCGGCCGGATCGGATCGGGCCTCGATCGCATCGAGCGTATGGCTGTCCCGCAATTCGAAGCCCCCGGCGGCGGTGCGGGTGAGCGCGGTGAGATGCGCACCGCAGCCCAGCGCTTCGCCGATGTCCTGCGCCAAGGTGCGCACGTAGGTGCCGGCACTGCAGGACACGTCGAAAACGACATGCGGCAAGTCGCATTCAACCAGGCTGAGCGCGGCGATATGCACCTTGCGTGGTGGCCGCTCGATCTCGATGCCGGCGCGGGCGTATTCGTAGAGCGGGCGGCCCTGGTGCTTGAGCGCGGAATGCATGGGCGGAATCTGCTCGATTGCGCCGACGAAGCGGGGCAGGGCGGCCGCCACGTCGGCGCAATCGACCGTGACCGGACGCTCGGCCAGCACCGCGCCTTCCGGGTCGCCGGTCGTGGTGGTGACACCCAGCCGCATGGTGGCGCGGTAGCGCTTATCCGATTCCAGCAGATAGCCGGAAAATTTGGTGGCTTCGCCGAAACACAGCGGCAGGAGGCCGTCGGCGAAAGGATCCAGGGTGCCGGTGTGGCCGGCCTTCAGTGCGGCGAGCAGCCACTTGGCTTTTTGCAGCGCCGCATTGGAGCTGATGCCGACGGGTTTGTTCAGCAGCAGGACGCCGTCGACGCGTTGCCGGGTGATCTTCACGCGTCCTTGGTGGGCGTGGCAGGCGGGTCTTCCTGAGGGTGTCTGGCATCCTCGGCGATGGCGGTTTCGATCAGTTGGGTGAGCGCCATGCCGTGCTCGACCGAGCGGTCGTAGACGAACGTGAGTTTGGGGACGACGCGCAGCTGCATGCGATGCGACAACTGTGAACGCAGGAAGCCGCTGGCGCGTTGTAGGCCCTGCAGGCAGGCCGCGTGCTCGGTTTCTCCGCCAAGGGTGGTGAAGTAGACCTTGGCAAATTCCATGTCGCGGTTCACGTCCACTTCGGTGATGGTGAGCATGCCGACGCGGGGGTCCTTCACCTCCTGGCGGATCAGCTCTGGCAGTTCGCGCTGGATCTGGTCGGCGATACGGCGGGCGCGGGGGAAGTCTTTGGGCATGTCAGGAGTCAGGATTCGGGATTCAGGGATCAGGGGGACGGTTGTGGAATCAAGGTTGCGCAGTAAACCGCGCACGTCCCTGACCCCTGAATCCCGACCCCTGGCCCCTTACAAAGTACGCGCCACCTCGACCACCTCGAACACTTCGAGGATGTCGCCTTCCTGGATGTCGTTGAAATTCTTCAGCGACAGGCCGCACTCGAAGTTGGCTTTCACTTCCTTCACGTCGTCCTTGAAGCGCTTGAGCGAATCGAGTTCGCCCTGATGGATGACCACATTGCTGCGGAGCAGGCGCACGCCGGCGTTGCGCTTGATCACACCGTCGGTGACGTAGCAGCCGGCGATGGTGCCAACCTTGGAGATGACGAACACTTGGCGGACCTCGACGGTGCCGATGACGCTTTCCTTCTTTTCCGGCGACAACATGCCGGACAGCGCGGCCTTGATCTCGTCCACCGCCTCGTAAATGATGTTGTAGTAGCGGATATCCACGCCGCCGGACTCGGCGAGCTTGCGCGCCTGCGCGTCGGCGCGCACGTTGAAGCCGATGAGCACGGCCTTCGAGGCCAGCGCAAGGTTGACGTCGGATTCGGTGATGGCACCGACGGCGCTGTGGATGACGTTGACCTTGACCTCTTCGGTGGAGAGCTTGGCCAGTGCATGCGCCAGGCCTTCGTACGAGCCCTGCACGTCGGCCTTGAGGATGACTGGCAGCTGCTTGACCTCGCCTTCGCCCATCTGCTCGAACATCGATTCGAGCTTGGCCGCCTGTTTTTTGGCGAGCTGCACGTCGCGGAACTTGCCCTGGCGGAACAGCGCGATCTCGCGCGCCTTGCGCTCGTCGGGCAGCACCATCATGTCCTCGCCGGCGTGCGGCACGTCGGACAGGCCCTGGATTTCGACCGGAATCGACGGGCCGGCTTCCTGCACCGGCTTGCCGGCTTCGTCGAGCATGGCGCGTACGCGGCCGAATACCTGGCCGGCCAGCACCATGTCGCCGCGGCGCAGCGTGCCGGATTGCACCAGCAGCGTGGCGACCGGGCCCTTGCCCTTGTCGAGACGGGCTTCGATGACGATGCCCTTGGCAGGCCCGTCAGCAGGGGCCTGGAGTTCGAGCACTTCGGCCTGCAGCAGGATGGCGTCGAGCAGGCCGTTAATGTTGGTGTTGGCCTTGGCCGACACGTCGACAAACTGCGATTCGCCGCCCCATTCCTCCGGCGTGATGCCATGCTGCGAGAGTTCCTGGCGGATGCGCTCCGGGTTGGCTTCGGGCTTGTCGATCTTGTTCACCGCGACCACGACCGGCACTTGGGCGGCCTTGGCGTGGTGGATCGCTTCTATGGTCTGCGGCATTACGCCGTCGTCGGCGGCGACCACCAGCACGACGATGTCGGTGGCTTTCGCACCGCGTGCGCGCATGGCGGTAAAGGCCTCGTGGCCCGGCGTGTCGAGGAAGGTGATGATGCCTTTCTCGGTTTCGACGTGGTAGGCACCGATGTGCTGGGTGATGCCGCCGGCTTCGCCGCTGGCGACGCGGGTGCGGCGGATGGTGTCGAGCAGCGAGGTCTTGCCGTGGTCGACGTGGCCCATGATGGTAACGACGGGCGGACGCGGCGCTACCGCGTGTTCGGTCGAGGGGGCTTCGTCGAGCAGGAAGGCTTCCGGCGTGTCGAGCGCGGCGGGTTTGCCGACGTGGCCCATTTCCTCGACCAGGATGATCGCGGTTTCCTGGTCCAGTACCTGGTTGATGGTGACCATGCTGCCCAGCTTCATCAGTGCCTTGATGACCTCGGCGGCCTTGACCGACATCTTGTGCGCCAGGTCGGCGACCGTGATGGTCTCCGGCACCAGCACTTCACGCACTACGGGCTCGGTCGGCGCAACGAAATTGCTGTCGTCCTGGCCGCCCTTGGATTTGCCTTTGCGGCCACGCCAGCCGGCATCCGGCGTGGCACCGCCACGGGTCTTCAGACCCCCCTTGCGACGGGCGTTGTCGTCTTTCCAGCTGTCGGCTTTCTTGACGGGCTTTTTGTCGTCCTTGCCGGCCGGCTTGTCGGGCTTGTGCAGGGTTTTGGCACCCGGTGCCGCAGGCGCGGCAACCGGGGCAGCGGCTTTTTGCGCCTCGGCAAGCTTGGCCGCTTCGCGTGCGGCTTCGGCCTGTTTGCGCAGGGCTTCGCGCTCGGTTCTGGCTTTCGCGTCGGAGGCCTGGCGTTCGAGCAGCGCCTGATGACGACGGGTTTCTTCCTCGCGTGCCTTGATTTCCGCCTCGTTCAGGATCGTGGCTTTCTTGATCCGGGTCGTTTTCTTGACGACAGGTTCGGCTTCAACGACGGGGGTCGGCTCGGCCCTGGCGGCCGGTTCTTCGACCACGGGCGGCACTTCGGCCACGACTGGCTCGGCCACAACAGGCTCGGGTGCCGCTTCGATGATGGGCTCGGGCACGACGATCGGTTCCGGCTCGACAATGGGCTCGGGTTCTGGCACCACAATCGCCTCGACTGCTGTCTTGGCTGCTTCGGCCTGGGCTTCTGCGGCGAGTGCGGCGGGGTCGCGTTTCACATATGTGCGCGATTTGCGTACCTCAACCTGAATGGTGCGCGATTTGCCTGTGCTGTCGGTCTTGCGGATTTCACCGGTCTGCTTGCGCGTGATGGTGATCTTGGTCTTGCCCGCTTCGCCGCCACCGTGCATCTTGCGCAGATAGTCGAGCAGATGCGCTTTGTCGGTTTCGGTCACGGAATCGGCCGCATCGTTCTTGTCGACGCCTGCCGCCTTCAGCTGTTCCAGCAACAGCTGCGGGGGCAGTTTCAGTTCCTGTGCGAATTGTTCAACGTTCATGCAATCCTCGTGGCGTGTAGCCTGTTCAACCGGATGGTCGGTTAGCCCTGAGCGAACCAGGGCGCGCGTGCGGCCATGATCAGCTGTTTGGCACGTTCTGCGTCCATCGCAGCCATTTCGGTCAGCTCATCGACTGCCAGTTCGGCCAGATCCTCGGTGGTGTGTACACCCTTGCTGGCCAGCGTGCGCGCGGTCTCAGCGTCCATGCCTTCCAGTGACAGCAGGTCGCCGGCCGAGGCCTCGACCTGTTCCTCGCCGACGATGGCGGCGGTGAGCAGGGCGTTGCGGGCGCGGTTGCGCAGCTCGTTGACCAGATTTTCGTCGAAGGCGTCGATCTCGAGCATTTCGTTGAGCGGCACGTAGGCGACTTCCTCGAGTGTGGAGAAGCCTTCGTCGACCAGAATCTGCGCGACTTCTTCGTCCACGTCGAGCTTGGCGATGAACAGATCGAGCGTCTTGCGGCTTTCGGTCTGCTGTTTTTCCTCTGCCGTCTCGCGCGACATGATGTTGAGTTCCCAGCCGGTGAGTTCGGATGCGAGGCGCACGTTCTGGCCGCCGCGGCCGATGGCCATCGCCAGCTGCTCCTCGTCGACCACCACGTCCATGGCGTGCCTGTCTTCATCGACGACGATGGAGCTGACTTCGGCGGGGGCCAGGGCGTTGATCACGTACTGCGCGGGGTCGGCTGACCAGTGGATGATGTCGACGCGCTCACCGGCGAGTTCGTTGGTCACCGAGGTGACGCGCGAACCTCTGAGACCGATACAGGTGCCGATGGGGTCGATGCGCGGGTCGTGCGAGACGACGGCGATCTTGGCCCTGAGGCCGGGGTCGCGAGCGGCTGCCTTGATCTCGAGCAGTCCTTCCTCGATCTCGGGCACTTCCAGCTCGAACAGCTTCATGATGAATTCGGGCGCGGTGCGCGACAGCATCACCTGCGGGCCGCGCGTACCCCGGTCGATGCGCAGCAGGTAGGCTCGTACACGGTCGCCGACGCGCAGGTTCTCGCGCGGGATCATCTGGTCGCGATGCAGGAAACCCTCGACCCGGCCCGATTCGATCACCACGTTGCCACGGTCGACGCGCTTAACCACACCATTGACCAGATGCTCCTTGCGCGCGAGGAAGTCCTGGATGATCTGTTCGCGCTCGGCGTCACGGATTTTCTGCAGGATGACCTGCTTGGCGGCCTGCGCGCCGATGCGGCCGAACTCGACGTTTTCCAGCGGTGCCTCGATGTAGTCGCCCACCTCGATGTCGGGGTGGGTGTCCTGGGCGTCGATTAGCAGGATCTGGAAGTCTTCGGATTCGAGTTCGGTTTCGGTAACCACCTGCCAGCGGCGGAAGGATTCGTAATCGCCGGTTTCACGGTCGATGGACACGCGCACGTCCGCTTCTTCCTTGAAGCGCTTTTTGGTGGCCTGCGCGAGTGCCTGCTCCAGCGCCTCGAACACCACTTCCTTGTCCACGTTTTTTTCGCGGGCCAGTGCGTCGGCCAGCATCAACATTTCACGACTCATAAATCCTCCAGTCTCTCGCCTAAACCGCGGGTTTCAGGCGGGCACTGTCCACGTTTCTCAAATCCACCGATACATCCCTGCCGTCGATCGTCAGCCGGATCGTGTCGTCCTCCAGTCCGACCAGCTGGCCCACCAGCTTGCGGCGGTTGTCCAGTGGTACACGCAGTTTCAGCGTCACCATTTCACCGGCAAAGCGCACATAATCCTGCGGTTTGACCAGCGGGCGGTCGAGTCCGGGGGACGAAACCTCCAGCCGGTCGTATTCGATGTTTTCGACCGTGAACAAATGGGTCAGGTGATTGCTCACCGCGACGCAGTCTTCTATGGTGATCCCGTCGGACTTGTCGATGAAAATCCGCATCAGCCCGCGCCCGGCACGTTCGACCATCACCAGCTCGTAACCGAGTCCGGCAAGCACAGGCTCCAGTCGGGCATTCAAATCCATCATTGCGCGCGGGACACTCCCAAGGACACCACAAATAAAAAATGGGCACAACGCCCATTTGTTCAAGAATCAAGCGGCCGGATTATATACCGGCAAGCGCAGACAGGAAAGAGAAAGTATGGTGCCCGGAACCGGAATCGAACCGGTACGCCATCGCTGGCGAGGGATTTTAAGTCCCTTGTGTCTACCAATTTCACCATCCGGGCAAAGCGGACAGCAAAGGGGTCTGGAGGCGCGGGCCGGAGTCGAACCGACCTACACGGATTTGCAATCCGGTGCATAACCGCTTTGCTACCGCGCCGTGAAGGGCAAAGCCACAACAGCTTAAGCGAAAAGGGGAAAACGGTTGACCGTTTTCCCCGGAATTCTGGAGCGGGAAAGGAGGTTCGAACTCCCGACCTCAACCTTGGCAAGGTTGCGCTCTACCAGCTGAGCTATTCCCGCGTTGAAGGCTGCGCATTATGGTGATTCGGTTTTTTTCTGTCAACACCCCTCATGTGCTTTTTTGCAGTGCGCGTGCCGCCATCACCAGGTAGTAGGCCATGGAGATGAGGGTGAGCAGGGCGGCGATCCAGATGAGGATCTCGCCGATGAGGGCGACAGGCAGACCCGCGACCGGTGTCCAATAGAGCAGCAGGACGATGGCGACCATCTGTGCCGTGGTTTTCAGCTTGCCGACGAAGGACACCGCGACGCTGGCCGACTTGCCGGCCTTGGCCATCCATTCGCGCAAGGCGGAGATGGTGATTTCACGGCCGATGATGATGAGGCCGATGAGCGGAGCCACGCGGTCGAGGTCGATCAGAACGATGAGTGCGGCGGCGACCATGAGCTTGTCGGCGACGGGGTCGAGAAAGGCGCCGAAGGCCGAGGTCTGGCCGAGCGCGCGGGCGAGGTAGCCGTCGAACCAGTCAGTGAGCGCGGCAACCCCGAAAAACGAGGCGGCGAGGAGGTCGGCCTCGACTGGCGTGACCCAGCCGTCGGGCAGGTAGAACACGCCTGCCATCAGCGGGATGAAAAGAATACGCAGCCAGGTGAGCAGGTTGGGGAGGTTGAGTGGCATTAGTGCAGGGCGGCGTAGAGGGTTTCCGCCAATTCTCGGCTGATACCGTTCACCGAGGCAAGCGCGTCGACGCCGGCGTCCCTCACGCCCTGCAGTCCGCCGAAGTGTTCCAGCAGCTGTTTGCGCCGTCTGGGGCCGATGCCGGGGATATCTTCCAGCGTCGACTGCATCCGCACCTTGCCGCGCTTGGCGCGGTGGCCGGTGATGGCGAAGCGGTGCGCCTCGTCGCGCACCTGCTGGATGAGGTGGAAGCCTGGGTGGTCCTTGGCGAGTTTCAGTTCGCGGCCGTCGGCAAAGATCAGGGTTTCGAGACCCGGCTTGCGTGATTCGCCCTTGGCGACGCCGAGCAGTAGCACGTCGGAGAGACCGAGTTCGGCCATGGCCTCTACTGCGCTGGATATCTGTCCCTTGCCACCGTCGATCAGCAGCAGGTCGGGCAGCACGCCGTTTTCTTCTACGCTTTTGTGGAAGCGCTTGGTGAGCGCGGCGCGCATCGCGGCGTAGTCATCGCCGGGGGTGATGCCAGTAATGTTGTAGCGGCGGTAGTCGGCTTTTTTCAGGTCGTCGCCTTCGTAGACCACGTTCGAGGCGATGGTCGCCTCGCCCATCGTGTGCGAAATGTCGAAGCATTCAATGCGTTTCAGCGCGGGCAGGTCAAGTGTGTCGGCCAGCGCGGCAAGTCGCTGCGTCTGGTGGGCGCGTTCGCTGCTGCGGCGTTCGGCCGACAGCCGGGCGTTGGCCAGTGCCATGGTGAGCCAGACACGGCGCTGCGCGGTGACGCGGTGCAGCACGCTGATTTTCTTCTGCGCCAGGTCGGACAGCAGCGTTTCCAGCGCGCCGGTTTTGATGGCCTCGCTGATGAGGAGGTGCGGCGGGATCGGATGACCGAGATAGTGCTGGGCGATGAAGGCTTCCAGCGCTTCGGTCAGCGTGGCCCCTTCGCCATGCTGGGGATAGAAGCTGCGGTCGCCGAGATGCCGCCCACCGCGGATCATGGTGAGGTTGACCGCGATCACGCCGCCGGCTTCGGCCACCGCCACCACGTCGGCGTCAGCTTCGCTGCCGGTAGTATCGACGAATTGCTTCTCACGCACCGTCGCCAGCATGCGCAGGCGGTCGCGCAGGAAAGCGGCAGTCTCGAAATCGAGTTGTTCAGCGGCCGCGTTCATCTGCGCGGTGATCGTTTCGGTCAGCGCGCTGGCCTCGCCGCGCAGCAGTTGGGCTGCTTCGGCAACGTCACGGGCGTAGGCGTCGGGGGCGATGGCGTCCACGCAGGGGGCGGTGCAGCGCCGGATCTGGTGCAGCAGGCAGGGACGAGAACGGTTGGCGAACACAGTGTCCTCGCAACTGCGCAGCTGGAAGACTTTCTGCAGCAGCTGGATGCTTTCACGCACTGCGTAACTGTTGGGGTAGGGGCCGAACGCCTGGTCGGTCTTCTTCGGCGTGCCGCGAAAATACGCCAGGCGTGGATAGCGGTGGCCGGTGAGCAGCAGATAGGGATAGGACTTGTCGTCGCGGAAGAGAATATTGAAGCGCGGCTTCAACCCCTTGATGAGGTTGTTTTCCAGCAGCAGCGCCTCGGCTTCGGTGCGCGTGATGGTGGTGTCGATGCGCGCCACCGATTTCAGCATCAGCCGGATGCGCGGGCTCTGGTCATTTTTCTGGAAATAGCTCGAGACGCGCTTTTTGAGGTCCTTGGCCTTGCCGACGTAGAGGACGGCATCGCTAGCGTCGATCATGCGATAGACGCCGGGCAGGGTGGGCAGCGAGGCGAGGAATTCCCGGGTGATGCTCACGTGCGGGGCCGACTCATGCTTCGTCGAGCAATTTTCCGGCAATCGCCCAGTTCTCGTCCGGCAGTTCCTCGAATGCGATGTAGGTGTACGACGCCGGCTTGCCGGCGTGACGTTCCAGCGTCGCCGTGATTTCCTCGGCGACTTTCTGTTTCTGTTCGCGGGTGAGCGTGCCGGCGAGCTTGATAGTGACGACGGGCATGTCAGGTCTCCTGTATCTGGCGGAACACGGCTTCGAACATTTCGGGCGTGAGCCGCCGCGTCTGCGTGTTGTAACGCGAACAATGATAACTGCTGACCAGCCGACGGCCGTCAGGCAGGCGGTGGTCGCTGCCGTGTGCAAAGGGGGCGTCCTTGAGCTTGAGAGCGAGTGCCCGCAGCACGGCCTCGTGCGCGATCCGGCCCAGCGCCAGGATCGTGGCCTCGTCAGGGAGCGCGGCGAGTTCGGCGGCAAGGAAGCCATTGCAGGCGCGGATTTCCGCTGGTTCGGGTTTGTTGGCAGGCGGCAGGCATTTCACCGCGTTGGTGATGCGGCAGCCGGTGAGGGTCAGGCCATCGTCGGCAGCCACCGATTCCGCTGCACTGGCGTAGCCGAATTTATGCAGGGTGGCATACAGCAGCACGCCGGCGTAATCGCCCGTAAAGGGTCGTCCGCTGCGGTTGGCCCCATGCATCCCGGGGGCGAGGCCGACGATGAGGAGCCCGGGCGCGGTGTCGCCGAACGGCGGGACGGGCCGGGCGTGGTAGTCGGGGTGCTTGGCGCGGACATCATCGAGGAATCCTGCAAGACGGGGACAGGCGCGACAATCGAGGTCAAAGGGTGTGTCGGTCATGGCAATAAAAAACGCCCCACATGGGGGCGTTCATTGTAAGCGTGACGGCTCAGCCTTCAATGGGGCCGGCAGCCGTCTGCATGTAGTTCTGTTCGCCCATGCGCTTGACGAGGTCGAGCTGGGTTTCCAGATAGTCGATGTGTTCCTCGGTGTCGGCCTGGATGCCGGTGAGGATCTCGCGCGAGACATAGTCCTTGACCGATTCGCAGTGGGCGATGGCTTCGGTGTAGAGCGCTCGGCCGGTCAGTTCGAGCTTGAGGTCGCAGCCAAGGCACTCGACGACGTTCTCGCCGATCATCAGCTTGTTCAGGTCCTGCAGGTTGGGCAGGCCTTCGAGGAAGAGGATGCGTTCGATCAGCTTGTCGGCGTGGTGCATTTCCTCGATGGACTCGTCGTATTCATGTTTGCCAAGGGCTGCAAGGCCCCAGTTCTTGTACATGCGGGCGTGGAGGAAATACTGGTTGATTGCGGTGAGCTCGACCGTGAGGGCCTTGTTCAGATACTGGATGACTTTCTTGTCGCCTTTCATGGCTCTCTCCTGGAGTGATGAGGGAGCCCGGGTGCCGTTGGCTGACTGTCTTGACTGGCTAGTTGGCGGACGGGCTGCCCGTCATTCTAGGGCAACATCCGTGCAAAGCAAGCAACGACGCGGGTTTCGCGAGCGCGAGTGAAAATGAGAATGAAGATTTTTACGCTTGGTCGGACAGTTTGCCTGACCAGCGGAGGTGTTGCCGAATCAGGCGGCCGCCATCAGCGGGTGACAGGCCTGTTCTGCGCGGGCGCACTGGCGCGCTTCACGCAGAACCTCTTTTGCACATTTGCCGCACTTGCCGCACTGGGTTGCCACGCCCAGCCGCTCGCCAAGCTGGCGCACGGTGCAGACGCCTTCCTCGCGGACCACGCGATGGATGTCCGAATCGGTAACGTTATGGCACAGGCAGACGTACATGGTGCGAGCCTCAGGTGAATCTCCGATGCGAGTCATCATGCAGCAAATGAGAATAATTGTCAATCATGTTCGTAATGCGCGACATATTCAATTACCAGGGCGGGGACCGTGCTCAAGGCACGCAGGTTTGAACCGATACAGCGGATATGGTGATAACCGCCCAAAACAGGTCAAACAATGATGGATAACCCGACCACGCTGGCAGGCTGGATTGCCTTGTTCAGCCAGGCCGAACTGCCGGTGCTCAAGTCCAGCGCGAGAGCGCTCGAGCGGCTGCGCAGTGACGAGTCTGCACTGAATGCGCGGGCGGTGGCCGGCGTCGTGACCGACGATCCGCTGATGACCGTGAAATTACTGCGCTACATGCAGCAGCGCAAGCGCGCCCATCAGCAGGTCGAACTGATCGACGTGAAGCAGACGCTGCTGATGATGGGGATGGACACATTCTTCCGTGACGTGCCGGCCCAGCCGAATGTGGAAGACCTGCTGCACGGCCACATGGATGCCTTGGTTCATCTGCTGCGCACGGTCAGGCGGGCGCAGCGTTCAGCGCATTACGCCTTTGACTGGGCCTTGCGCCTGCACGATCTCCATGCCGAAGAGGTGCAGGCTTCGGCTTTGCTGACGCATTCGGCCGAAATGCTGATGTGGTGTTTCAACCCCGGGCCCATGCTCGAAATCCACCGTCGTCAGCAGGCCGACCCGGCTTTACGCAGCGCGGAGGTGCAGAAGCAGGTGCTTGGGTTTACCGGGGCGGAGTTGCAACGACAACTGGCCGTCGAGTGGCGTCTGCCGGCCTTGTTGCTCGATCTTTTCGATCCGGCCGAGGCCCGCTCGACCCGGGTACGCAACGTGATGCTGGCCGTGAGCCTCGCGCGTCACTCGGCGACGGGATGGGATGATGCCGCGCTGCCGGACGATTACCTTGCAATCGCTGAGCTGCTGCGCATGGAACCCGACCGGGTACGCGCCCTGGTCATGCACGCAGCCGACACGCCCTGATACGCTCAGCCGGCTTTTGCAACGAACTTTTCTGCCAGCAGGCGGGCAATCAGACTGATCGCCGTTGACGCCGGGCAGGCCGGCTGCGTCTGCACGAGCAACTGCCGGCGCATCACCGCCTGGCGGACTTCCGGGTCGGCCGGAATGTCGCCCAGGTGGGACAGTTTGAACGGCCGGCCCAGGCTGCCCACGACAAAGCGGTCGAGCACCTGTTGCAACTGATGGGTGATCGCGAC
Source organism: Hydrogenophilales bacterium 16-64-46 (assembly GCA_002281775.1). Taxonomy (GTDB): domain Bacteria; phylum Pseudomonadota; class Gammaproteobacteria; order Burkholderiales; family Thiobacillaceae; genus Thiobacillus. The sequence continues at coordinate 73,389 of NCGY01000005.1, forward strand.
CCCTGATCCCGCGCGGGTAGTCTGGTTCACGATCAGACGTACGCGCTCACGCTGCTGTTGCCCGACCAGCACCTTGATCGTGGCATAGGCGTCGGTGAGCGAAGTGGGTTCCGGGGTCGCCACCATCAGCACCTCCGACGCCAGCGACACGGCGAACAGCACCACGTCCGATATGCCTGCGCCGGTATCGAGCAGGATCACGTCGAAGCGCGGCACCAGGCTGTGCACCACGCGTAGGAATTCACCGCGCACCTCGGGCGTCAGCCGCGAATACTCGACCATGCCAGACCCCGCCAGCAAGACCGAAAACCCGCCGGGGGCAGGCAGGATCGCCTCATCAAGTGTGGCCTTGCCAGTGAAGACATCATGCAGGGTGAGCTTGGGGTAGAGGTTCAGCACCACGTCGAGATTGGCCAGTCCCAGGTCGGCATCGAGTACCAGCACCTTAAGGCCGCGTTTTGCAAGGGCCGCAGCGAGGTTAGCCGAAACAAAGGTCTTGCCGACACCGCCCTTGCCGCTGGTGACGGCCAAGACCTTGCCGATGGGGTGCACAAGCAGGGTATCGGCGGCATCCGGCGCGGCAGGTGTGAGGGTTGCGTTCATGCGTTGACTCGGGTGAGGGCGGGGCCGGGCAGGGCCAGTTCATCCAGTTCGAGCTGGCCGAAAAGAAGGCCCTTTTCCTCGGCGCTCACGGCCAGCTCGCGCGGCTGGTCCAGGCACACGCGATTGCGGCCTTCGGTTTTCGCTCGATAGAGTTGCTGGTCGGCGCGTTCGATCCACAGGTCGGCGGTCGAGCGTACCCATTCGGGTGCGTAGGCACCGCCGATGCTGATGGTTGCAGTCAGTGTCTGCAATGGGGCGATGTCGATCGCGAGCGCCGCCACGCTGGCACGGATGCGTTCCGCCACGGCGCGTCCGAAGGCCGGGCGGCAGTGCGGCAGGATCACGGCAAATTCCTCGCCGCCGTAGCGCGCCACGGTATCCACGGGGCGCACGCAGCGGGCAAGGCAGTCGGCGACGGTGCGCAACACCTGGTCGCCGGCCAGATGGCCATGGGTGTCGTTAACGGACTTGAAATGGTCGATGTCGAGCAGCAGCAGCAGGACCGAATCGCCGGAGCGCGCCACCGTCTCGATGGCGCGTGCCAGTACGCCGTGAAAGTGGCGGCGGTTGCCCAGCCCGGTGAGCGGATCCTTCAGGGACAGGTCGCACAGGCCGTCGATGACGCGTTGCAGGTAATGCACCGCGGATTCGTCGGTGTTGCGGTCGCCGTTCTGTGCATCGTGTTCGAGCAGGGCGCGGGCGTCGTCGAGTTGCAGGGCATGCAGGTCGACAAACGAATCAGGGGGCAATGACGTCAAGGAGGCGAACCCGGGCTGCCAGCGGAATGGCCCGAGTATGTGGGGATTGCGGGCAATGAGCAAGCCCGGACGGCTTGGAAAATGCGTCCGGGCTGGCGCGCGTCAGGCTGCGCTGCCAAATCCCCGGTCGGTAGCGATAAACGGCGCTTTCAGGCCGGCCAGGCGGCAGCTTTGCGCAATGGGCCCGGCCGGGAACAGCGTGTAAAGAAACTTCAGGCCACCCTGGGCGTGGAAATGTTCGTCCAGGGCGTCGTGCAGGTCGCGCAGGCTGATCGGTCCCAGGTCCTGGTGACGCGCGTAATAGTGGTGCAGCGCACGGACCACGTCCCAGTGATCGGCGGTGAGGGACAGGCCCTCATCCCGGGCAATGCGCTCGGCGTCCGCGCGTGTCCAGTCAAAAGGCGCATCGGGGAATTGCGGGTCGGTTGCGGCGTCACGCAGGTAAGAGGTGATGTCGGTTGCCAGGGGAATCATGGTGGGCTCCTCCAGAAGGGTTGTCCTGATTGTCAGCGTAGTCCAGTGCCACGCAGGTACAAGCAGATTCCGTCGATAGGCCGGGTGGGCTCGTGGATAATGCCGCCGCATGAATGCGGTTCCCTACTGGCGCCTGTCCGGTTTCTATTTTTTCTACTTTGCCTTTGTCGGGGCCATGTCGCCATTCTGGGGGCTGTACCTGCAATCGCTGGCCTTCAGTGCGGTCGAAATCGGCGTGCTGATGTCCTTGCTGCAGGTGATGCGGATCTTTGCGCCCAATATATGGGGGCACATTGCCGACCGCACCGGCCGGCGTACCACCATCGTGCAGTTGGCCGCCTTCGGCAGCATGCTGGCATTCTGCGGCGTGTTCTTCGGCAGCAGTTTCTGGTGGCTGTTTGCGGTGATGGCGGCGCTGAGTTTCTTCTGGAGCGCCTCACTGCCCTTGGTCGAGGCCATGACCCTGTCGCACCTGGGCGACCACATCGGCGCGTACGGACGGGTGCGGCTGTGGGGGTCGATCGGATTCATCGTCATGGTGGTCGGGCTGGGCTACGCCTTCGATATGGTGTCGATCAGCTGGCTGCCCTGGGCGGTGCTGGCGGTGATGTTAGGAATTGCCGTGTTTGCGCGGGTGATTCCCGAGGCGGAAATCCTCGCCCATCCGAGCGACGCGCATTCGATCTGGGTCATCGTCAAGCGCCCGGACGTGGCCGCGCTACTCGTCGCCTGCCTGCTGATGGCGTTCACCCACGGGCCTTACTACACCTTCTATTCGATCTATCTGGTCGATCACGGCTACGACAAATCCACGGTGGGCTGGTTGTGGGCGCTGGGCGTGCTGTGCGAGATCGGCATCTTCCTCATCATCCCGCGCATTTTTGCGAAGGTGACGCCGCGCACGCTGATTCTTGCCAGCTTTGTGCTGGCGGTGCTGCGTTTCCTGCTGATTGCCTGGGGAGTCGAGTCGACCTGGATCGTGTGGGGCGCGCAGACGCTGCACGCCTTTACCTTTGGCACTTATCATGCGGCGGCGGTGGCGCTGATCCACCAGCATTTCCGTGGCCGTCATCAGGCACGCGGGCAGGCGCTCTACACCAGCCTGTCGTACGGCGTCGGCGGCACGCTCGGCGGGCTGGTCAGCGGCGTGACCTGGGAAGGACTGGGTGCCGACTGGACCTTCACCCTGGCAGCGGCCAGTGCCGCGCTGGCCTGGGTGGTGTATGCACTGGCAGGCAGACCCCGCGCGACGCATGAGGGTAAACCGGCCAAGCTATGAAATAATTCGTTTTTTACGCAGATTGACACGGTCTCCGCATGTCCGGCCTTACCCTGTTCCAGAAATTGTGGGATGCCCACGTCGTTCACGTCGAGTCCGACGGCACCACCTTGCTGTATATCGACCGCCATCTGGTGCACGAAGTCACCAGTCCGCAGGCGTTCGAGGGCCTGAAACTGGCGCACCGCCTGCCGCGCCGTGTGGATGCGGCCGTGGCCGTGCCCGATCACAACGTGCCGACGACCGACCGCTCGCAGGGCATCACCGACCCGGTGTCGCGCCTGCAGGTGGAAACGCTGGACGCCAATTGCGCCACCTTCGGCATCCGCGAATTCAAGATGGGCGACATCCGCCAGGGCATCGTCCACGTCATCGGCCCGGAAGAGGGCCTGACCCTGCCGGGCATGACCGTCGTCTGCGGCGACTCGCACACCTCCACGCACGGCGCGTTCGGCGCGCTGGCATTTGGCATCGGCACGTCGGAAGTCGAGCACGTGCTCGCCACCCAGTGCTTGTGGCAGAAGCCTTCGAAAACCCTGCTGATCAAGGTCGAGGGCGTCCTGGGACGTGGCGTCACCGCCAAGGACATCGCGCTGGCGGTGATCGGCAAGATCGGTACCGCCGGTGGCACTGGCTATGCGATGGAATTTGGCGGCGCGGCGATTCGTGGCCTGTCGATGGAAGGCCGCATGACGCTGTGCAACATGGCGATCGAGGCGGGCGCGCGTGCCGGCATGGTCGCGGTCGATGACACCACGATCGACTACGTGAAAGGCCGTCCCTTTGCGCCCACCGGCGCGGCGTGGGATCAGGCCGTGGCCTGGTGGAAGACACTGCATTCCGACGCCGACGCCGCGTTTGACAGCGTGGTCGAACTCGACGCCGCCGCCATCGAGCCGCAGGTGACCTGGGGCACGTCGCCCGAGATGGTCACCACGGTGCATGGCCGCGTGCCCGACCCCGCCGCTGCGCCCAGCGAGGTGAAGCGCCACGACTGGACGCGCGCGCTCGAATACATGGGTCTGTCCGCGGCAACGCCCATCGAGCAGATCAGCATCGACAAGGTCTTCATCGGCTCCTGCACCAACTCCCGCATCGAGGACCTGCGTGAGGCCGCCGCCGTAGTACGGGGGCGCAAAAAGGCCGATTCGGTCAAGCTTGCGATGGTCGTGCCGGGGTCAGGGTTGGTGAAGCAGCAGGCCGAGGCCGAGGGACTGGACAGAATTTTCCTCGACGCCGGATTCGAATGGCGCGAACCCGGCTGCTCGATGTGTCTGGCGATGAACGCCGACCGGCTGGAACCGGGCGAGCGCTGTGCTTCCACCAGCAACCGCAATTTTGAAGGCCGGCAGGGGCAGGGTGGGCGCACCCACCTGGTCAGCCCGGCCATGGCCGCAGCCGCCGGCATTGCCGGTCATTTCGTCGACGTACGCACTTTTTAAGGAGAACACACCATGAAACTGATGATTGCCGCATTGATGGCGGCCATGCTCACATTGGCCGGCTGCAACACCGTGCAGGGCATGGGCCAGGACATCCAGAAGGCCGGCGACGCGATCGAACGCGCGGGCAGCAAGTAAAGTGCAGGCATTCACCATGCTGAATGGCTTGGTATGTCCGCTCGACCGGGCCAACGTCGACACCGACGCCATCATTCCCAAGCAGTTCCTGAAGTCGATTAAGCGCTCGGGCTTCGGCCCCAACCTGTTCGACGAATGGCGCTACCTCGACCATGGCGAGCCCGGCATGGACCCCGCGAGCCGCCAGCCCAACCCCGATTTCGTGCTGAACTTTCCTCGCTACAAGGGCGCGTCGGTGCTGCTTGCACGCGACAACTTCGGCTGCGGTTCGAGCCGTGAGCATGCGCCCTGGGCGCTGGAAGACTATGGATTCCGCGCAATCATCGCGCCGAGCTACGCCGACATCTTCTACAACAATTGCTTCAAGAACGGCATCCTGCCGATCGTGCTTGAAGCAGCCACGGTGGGACGCCTGTTCGCCGAATGTGACGCGAGCGAGGGCTACCGTCTCCTGGTCGATCTGGACAAGCAGACCGTGACCACGCCCGGTGGCGAAGTGCTGGCGTTCGAGGTGGACGGCGGTCGCAAGCACCGGTTGCTGAACGGCTTGGATGACATCGGCCTGACCTTGCTCCAGTCGGACAAGATCAAGGCGTACGAAGAGCGGCGCAAGACGGAAGCGCCATGGTTGTTTGCTTGATTGTTTAACAGGGGGCAGCAGAGGTAAGGGCCTCGGGCTGCTGGATGGTTCTCCCTCCTTCTCCGTCGTTTTTTTGCAGGCAATAAGATGAAACTAGCAGTACTTCCCGGCGACGGTATCGGCCCTGAAATCGTCGCCCAGGCCGTCAAGGTTCTGAATGTCCTGAAATCCGAAGGTGTGGCCATCGAGATGGAAACCGCGCCCATCGGCGGTGCGGGTTATGACGCGGCGGGCGACCCGCTGCCCGAAGCCACACTCAAACTCGCGCGCGAGGCGGACGCCGTCCTGCTGGGTGCCGTCGGCGGTCCGCAGTACGACGCGCTCGACCGGCCGCTACGCCCTGAGCGTGGCCTCTTGCGCATCCGTAAGGAGCTCAATCTTTTCGCCAACCTGCGGCCGGCGCTGCTGTATCCGGAACTCGCGGGCGCGTCGTCGCTGAAGCCCGAGGTGGTGTCCGGCCTGGACATCATGATCGTGCGCGAGCTCACCGGCGACGTGTACTTCGGCCAGCCGCGCGGCATCGAGATTCGCAATGGTGAGCGGGTGGGCTTCAACACCATGCTGTATTCCGAATCCGAGGTGCGCCGGGTCGCCCACGTCGCCTTCGGCATCGCGATGAAGCGCAGCAAGAAACTCTGCTCGGTCGAGAAAGCCAACGTGCTCGAGTGTTCGGAGTTGTGGAAGACGGTGATGATCGAGGTGTCGAAGGATTACCCCGAGGTCGAGCTCTCGCACATGTACGTCGACAACGCCGCCATGCAGATGATCAAGTGGCCGAAGCAGTTCGACACGATGGTCACGGGCAACATCTTCGGCGACATCCTGTCGGATGCCGCTTCTATGCTATCCGGTTCCATCGGCATGTTGCCGTCGGCCTCATTGGACGAGCATAACAAGGGCATGTACGAACCCATCCACGGTTCGGCACCGGACATTGCCGGCAAGAATCTGGCGAATCCGCTGGCGACGATACTCTCGGTGGCGATGATGTACCGCTATACCTTTGCCGATATCGCAACGGCCGACCGCATCGAGAACGCGGTGAAGAAGGTGATCGCGCAGGGCTATCGCACCGGCGACATCTGGACCGAAGGCACGCATAAGGTGTCATGCAGCGAAATGGGCGACGCGGTCGTCAAGGCGATGTGATTCTTCCCGCATGATGCGGGACAGGTTTTCTGGAGACTTCAAGAATGATGAAAGTTGGACTGATCGGCTGGCGCGGCATGGTGGGCTCGGTGCTCATGGGGCGGATGAAGGAAGAACGCGATTTCGAAGTGATCGACCCGGTGTTCTTCACCACGTCGAACGTCGGCGGCAAGGGGCCGGACATCGGCCGAGATGTCCCGCCGCTCAAGGATGCCAACAGTCTCGACGAACTGAAAGCCTGCGATGCGATCATCAGCTGCCAGGGTGGCGATTACACTCAGGCAATCTATCCGCAGCTGCGCGCGACCGGCTGGACCGGCTACTGGATCGACGCCGCCTCGACCCTGCGCATGAAGGACGAGGCCATCATCATCCTCGACCCGGTCAACGGCCAGGTGATCCGCGACGGCATCGCCGGCGGCGTGAAAACCTACGTCGGCGGCAATTGCACCGTGTCGCTGATGCTGATGGCGATGGGCGGGCTGTTTGACGCCGGGCTGGTCGAGTGGGTGTCGCCGATGACCTACCAGGCGGCCTCCGGTGCCGGTGCACGCAACATGAAGGAACTCATCCTGCAGATGGGCGCGATTCATGGCGAAGTCGCCGACATGGTCGGCGACCCCGCTGCCGCGATCCTGGAAATCGACCGCAAGGTGGCCGAGTTCATCCGCTCCGACGACTACCCGCTCGACGCCTGGCCGGTGCCGCTGGCCGGCAACCTCATCCCTTGGATCGACGTCGCGCTGGCGTCCGGCCAGTCCAAGGAAGAGTGGAAGGCGCAGGTCGAGGCCAACAAGATCATGGGCCGCAGCGACCGCCAGATTCCGATCGACGGCCTCTGCGTGCGTGTGGGCGCGATGCGCTGCCACTCGCAGGCGCTGACCATCAAGATGACGAAGGACGTGCCGCTGGACGACATCCACGGCCTGCTGGCCGCGCACAACGACTGGGTGAAAGTGGTGCCGAACGACCGCGATATCACCATGCGCGAACTGACTCCGGCAGCTGTCACCGGCACACTCACCATGCCGATTGGCCGGATGCGCAAGCTCAACATGGGGCCGCAGTATCTCACCGCGTTCACCGTCGGCGACCAGCTGCTGTGGGGCGCGGCCGAGCCGTTGCGTCGCATGTTGCGCATTCTGCTCGAAGCCTGAAAACAACACTACCGCACATCGGGGCTTGTGCGGGCGCACTTTATGCTCTAAAGATTGCGCCTGACGCGCCGTCAATTAAGGCGTCGAGTATTCAACGCCCGTTCAGAAACGGGCTCAGGGGAGAAACCGGATGAAATTGAAGCGCTTCACCACCCAGCTGGCCGTCGCTGGCCTGATCGCGTTGCCCCTCATGGCAAACGCCGCCGGGCTGGGCAAACTGTCGGTACGTTCGGCGTTGGGACAGCCGCTTGCAGCAGAGATCGAACTCTTCGCCGCCGACAAGGCCGAGCTGGACAGCCTGTCGGCCACGCTGGCGTCGGACCAGGCGTTTCGTGATGCAAGGGTGGAGTTCTCTCCTGTGTTGTCCACCCTGCGCTTTGCCGTCGAGAAAAAATCCAACGGCAAGGCGGTGCTGAAAGTCACGTCCTCGCGGCCAGTCAACGATCCCTTCATCGACATGCTGGTCGAGCTGTCCTGGGCGTCGGGCCGTCTGGTTCGTGAATACACCATGCTGCTCGACCCGCCCGGCATGGTCGTCGAGCAGGCCGTTCCCCCGGTGGCACCGACGCCCGCGCAGGTTGCGCCCGCGCCCAAGCCGGCCACGCAAAACGGTGCACCCGTCGCAGCCAAACCCGCCGATCCGGTTGCAGCTCCGGCCGCCAAACCGGCGCAGGCGGCCCAACCCGTGCCTGCGAAACCCACAATGGCAAGCCCGGACAGCATAGCCGTCAAGCGCGGCGACACCCTGGTCGGAATCGCCAAGCGTGTGCAGCCCGAGGGTGTGAGCCTGGAGCAGACCCTGCTTGGCCTCTATCAGAAGAACACGGCGGCATTCGACGGCAACATGAACCGTCTCAAGGCGGGCAAGACCCTGAATGTGCCCGATGCCGACGTGCTTTCCGCCATTCCCCGGAAAGAAGCCGTGCGCGAGATCAGATTGCAGGCGGACGACTGGCGTGCCTACCGGCAGAAACTGGCAGATGCTGCCAGCACCGCGCCCGAGGCCGCGCCTGCACCCGGCCAGGCCAGCAGCGGCAAGATCACGCCCAAGGTGGAAGATCGCGCCAAGCCTGCGCCTGACGCCCAGAAAGATGTGCTCAAGCTGTCCAAGGCCCCGGCGGCGGATGCCAGGGCCAAGGCCGACGAGGCCCGTGCGCTGCAGGACAAGCTGCGCGCGCAGGAAGAAGACGCCATCGCCCGCCAGAAGGCGCTGGAAGAGTCTGACCAGCGCGTTGCCGTCCTGGAAAAGCAGATTCAGGACATGCAGAAGCTAGTCGACATGAAGGAACAGGCGCTGGCCGAGGCCGAGAAGCCGGTCGCCCCGCCCGCTCCCGAATCCGGGAAGAAGCCGGTTCCCGCCAAGCCCCCTGCACCGGTCGTAGAAACTTCGGCCGCACCGGAGGTGGCCGATAACTGGTACGACCCCTTGCTGGCCAATCCGCTTTACTGGGGGGGCGGTCTTGCCGTCATCGGCCTGGGAGGGCTGTTGTGGTGGATGATGGCCAGTGGCAATCGCCGCCGTACCAAGGCGATCAACACCGCCGCGCTCGACGACAGCATCATGAGCGGTGGCGATCTGCACCCCAATACCGTCGTGGGGGCAGCGTCAGGTGGCAGCATCAACACCGGCGACACCTCCTTCCTCACCGATTTCAGCCAGGCCGGTCTGGGCACCATCGACACGCACGATGTCGACCCCATCGCTGAAGCCGATGTTTACATGGCGTATGGCCGCGATGCGCAGGCCGAGGAAATCCTCAAGGAAGCCATCGTCAAGAATCCGGATCGCCACGAAGTGCGCGTGAAGTTGCTGGAAATCTATGCTGCGCGCCGCAACCCGGCCGCGTTCGAAACGGTGGCCGGCGATCTTCTTGCGGCGCTGGGCGACAAGGCGCATCCGCTATGGCACAAGACCTGCGAAATGGGCCGGGGTATCGATCCGACCAACCCGCTGTACGGCGGTGTGCAGGCTGCGGACGCGCCGGTCGCCACCGTGGCGGCAACGGCCGCCATCGCCGGTGGCGCGATGGCAATGGAAGTCTCGCCGAGTGTCGCCGAGCCGGCCCCGACCGCACCTGAGCCCGAAGCGTTCCGTCCTGCTGAGCCGGTACCCGAACCCGACCCGGTGACCGCGAGCACGCCGATGGAATTCGAAAGCCCGGGCCATGTGCTCAATTTCGAGTCGCAGCCGGAAGCCGCCGCCCCCGAGATGCCCGCCTACGTCGAACCGAGCACCCAGGGCCTGGATTTCGATCTGCCCGAACTGGATCTGCCCGATACCGCCGATGAACTGAAGCTCGATCTCGGCTTGGAAGAAGACAACAGCCCCGACAGCAAATTCGATTTCAGCGGCCTCGATCTTGATCTGGGTGAGGACGGCGGTAACGAGCTCGAACTCGACGAAGTCGGCACCAAGCTCGATCTGGCCCGGGCCTACGTGGAAATGGGTGACAAGGAAGGCGCGCGCGAAATCCTCAATGAAGTGCTGGCTGAAGGCAGCGAACGGCAGAAAACCGACGCGAAAGGCCTGCTCGCCACGCTTGGCTGATTTTCTCCATCCGGCTGCCCGCCTGCTGCTGTGGGGCGGGTGGGCGGTGGCGGTGGAAATCGCCGCGCCCTTGCCCCTGATGCTTCCGGCCGTCGCCCTCGCGACGGCCTTTCTGTTTTCTGCCGTGCGGCAACACGGGTTTCGCTTGCTGCGCCGGACCCGCTGGCTGTTGCTGGTGCTGTTTGTGGCCTACGCCCTGAGCCAGCCCGGCACCCCGCTGATGCCGGCATGGGGCTGGGCGGGCCCGACGGTTGAAGGTGTCGAGGCCGGCGCATGGCGCGTCGCACGCCTGGTGATGCTGCTAGGCGGGCTGGCGGTACTGCTCGCGAGCACCGAACGCCGGCAGCTGATTTATGGCCTGTATGTGCTGGCGCGCCCCCTGTGCTGGCTGGGCTTTGATCGCCGCGTATTTGCGGTGCGCCTTGGGCTGGTGCTCGACTACGCGGAAGCGGCGCGTCCCGGGAGCTGGCGCGAACTGTTCGAGACGGCCAGCGAGGACAGCGGCCAGCCGGACCGGCTGGTGCTGCCAGTACAACGCTGGCAAATCCGTGACAGCCTCGTCATACTCGCCGCCTTGTTGCTGCTGCTGGGGGTCGTCTGGGCATGAGGATAGTCGTCGGGTTGGAGTATTGCGGCAGCGGATTTTGCGGCTGGCAATCGCAACCGCAGGGATGCGGCATCCAGGACGCGCTGGAGACGGCGGTGGCGGCGATTGCAGGAGAGAAAACGACGGTCACCGCAGCGGGGCGGACCGACACCGGCGTGCACGCGGCCTTCCAGGTAGCGCATTTCGACGTGACGGCCGAACGCCCGCTGACCGCCTGGGTACGCGGCGTGAACAGTCACCTGCCGGCAGGCGTGGCGGTGCTGTGGGCGCGCGAGATCGACGCTGATTTCCATTCGCGTTTCAGTGCCGAAGCGCGCGGCTATCGCTACGTGCTGCTGAATACGCCGGTACGGCCGGCGCTGGCAGCGGGGCAGATCGGCTGGCATCACCGTCCGCTCGACGATACGCGCATGAACGCCGCAGCCGCGAGCATCCTGGGCGAACACGATTTTTCCGCCTTCCGCGCCGCAGAGTGCCAGGCCAAATCGCCCGTCAAGCACCTGCGCCACATCGTAATCGTGCGGCGCGGCGACACCCTACTGTGCGATTTTGTTGCCGACGGTTTCCTGCACCACATGGTGCGCAACCTCATGGGCTGCCTGATCCACGTGGGCGCGGGCAATGTGCCGCCGGAATGGATGCATGAGGTGCTGTTGGGCCGGGACCGGACGCGGGCCGCGCCCACTTTCATGCCCGACGGCCTCTATCTCAACCGCATCCGGTATCCTCGCCGTTACGACCTGCCCGATACCTCGACCCGTTGGCCCTTCGCATCATGACCGTACGCGTAAAAATCTGCGGCATCACCCGTATGGAAGACCTGCACGCGGCCTGCGAAGCCGGTGCCGACGCGCTGGGATTCGTGTTCTACGGCAAAAGCCCGCGCAATGTATCCATCGACACGGCGGCAGAACTGGTGCGCGCCTTGCCGCCCTTCGTGCAGTCGGTGGGGCTCTTTGTCGATGCCGAGCCGGTGGATATCGAGGCCGTGCTGGCGTCGGTGCCGCTCGATCTGCTGCAATTCCACGGCGACGAGACGCCCGGGCAGTGCGCCCGTTACGCCCGGCCTTTCCTCAAGGCGGTACGGGTCAAAGCCGACACGGATTTGCTAAAATACGCGGCTGATTTCAAGGCGGCGCGCGGGCTTCTGCTCGACGCCTACGTGCCGGGCGTGCCGGGCGGAACCGGCGAGCGCTTTGACTGGTCCCTGATCCCGTCCTGCCTGCCTAAACCGGTAGTGCTGTCCGGCGGCCTCGAACCCGACAACGTTGCCGAAGCCGTGCGCCGGATTCGCCCCTGGGCGGTCGACGTGTCGTCCGGGGTCGAAGCCGCAAAAGGCATCAAAGACGCGCTCAAAGTGGCGCGGTTCATAGCGAACGCGAAAGAAGCAATATGAATCTGACTGATCTCCCCGATTCCCGTGGCCATTTCGGCCCCTACGGCGGCATCTTCGTCGCCGAGACCCTGATGGCGGCGCTGGACGAACTGCGTGCCGAATACGACCGAGCGCGTGAGGATCCCGCCTTCATCGCCGAATTCGAGTACGAGCTAAAACACTACGTCGGCCGCCCCAGCCCGGTATATCACGCCCGGCGGTTGTCCGAAGCCTATGGCGGCGCGCAGATCTATCTGAAACGAGAAGACCTCAACCACACCGGCGCGCACAAGATCAACAACACCATCGGTCAGGCGTTGCTCGCCAGGCGCATGGGCAAAAAGCGCGTCATTGCCGAAACCGGTGCCGGCCAGCACGGTGTGGCGTCCGCCACCGTCGCCGCGCGTTACGGCATGGAGTGCGTGGTCTACATGGGGGCGGAGGACGTGGCGCGCCAGTCGCCCAACGTCTACCGCATGAAGCTTCTGGGCGCGACCGTCGTGCCCGTCTCGTCCGGCTCGAAGACCCTGAAGGATGCGCTCAACGAAGCCATGCGCGACTGGGTCACCAACGTCGAATCGACCTTCTATATCCTCGGCACCGCCGCCGGCCCGCATCCATATCCCATGCTGGTGCGTGACTTCCAGTGCGTGATCGGTCGCGAATGCATCCAGCAGATGCCCGAAATGACCGGCCGGCAGCCGGACGCGGTTGTCGCCTGCGTCGGCGGCGGCTCCAACGCCATCGGCATCTTCCATCCCTATATCCCGCATGAGAGCGTGCGCCTGATCGGCGTCGAAGCCGGCGGTTCGGGTATCGCTTCCGGTAAACATGCCGCGCCGCTCTCCGCCGGTACCCCCGGGGTGCTGCATGGTTTCCGCAGCTACCTGATGCAGGACGAAAACGGCCAGATCATCGAGACCCATTCGGTCTCGGCCGGCCTCGACTATCCCGGTGTCGGCCCCGAACACAGCTGGCTCAAGGACGCCGGCCGCGCGGAATACGTCGCCATCAACGACGACGAAGCCATGTCCGCCTTCCACGACCTGTGCCGGTACGAAGGCATCATTCCCGCGCTCGAATCGAGCCATGCCATCGCGCAGGCGAAGAAACTCGCACCGACGATGAAGAAGGACCAGATCATCCTGATCAATCTTTCGGGACGCGGCGACAAGGACATCAATACGGTGGCGAAACTGGCGGGGATTACGCTGTAGGGAAGGGCAAACTGGAAAAAATCCTTGCGCAGATTTTGCGCGGCGGAAGCGACCAGAATATCGCCTTTGATGATCTGGTCGCATTGCTTGAGAGCCTGGGTTCGAGAAGCGGATCAAGGGCAGCCATCATGCGTTCAGCAAAGATGGCGTTGAGGAAATCATCAATATCCAGCCCTCTGGAAGCAAAGCCAAACCGTATCAGATCAATTAAGTCAGAGCCGTCGTCGTGAAATACAAACTGTCTGGAGAATGAACATGTATCGATATGAAATCATTCTGTACTGGAGTGCCGAGGACGCGGCGTTTATTGCAGAGGTGCCGGAATTGCCCGGCTGCATGGCTCATGGCGCATCGCAGGATGAGGCCTTGCATCAGGCCCAGCAAGCGATGATCGCCTGGATCGAGGTCGCGCAGGAAATTGGAAGAACCATACCCGAACCGCGTGGGCGGTTGATGTATGCATAAGGACATCAACATCGTGGCAAAGCTGGCGGGGATTGCCCTGTAAACATGGCGATTCCAGACTTTCAAAGTGTTTTCATGCCGCTGCTCAAAGCCTGCGCGGATGGCGGGGAACATACCAAGCAGGAATTGTTGCCGTTGCTGGCCAGGCAGTTCGGGCTGACAGGGGAAGAGCTTTTGATCAAGCTTGCCAGTGGTAAACAGGGAATGTTCGATAACCGTGTTGGGTGGGCAAAAAGCTATCTCAAACAAGCGGGTTTACTTGAGAATTTGCGGCGTGGGGTTTTCAGGATTACTGATCGTGGATTGCAGGTTTTGAATGAGAACCCGCAACCTTTGAATGTCAGGTATCTGAAGCGCTTCCCGGAGTTTGTGGTTTTTAATGCGGGCAAGCCCAAGGATGAAGGCAAGTTTGTTGAGTCGGTAACGGCAAGCCAGGATACCCCCGACGAACTCATTGCCGGAGGCTACAAGCAATTACGTGAAACGCTGGCAATCGAGTTACTGGAACGGATTAAAACCGTCAGTCCGTCACGCTTCGAGGAACTGGTCGTCGAACTGTTGTTGAAAATGGGGTATGGCGGCACGCAGGAAGACGCGGGGCGGGTGGTCGGCAAAAGCGGTGATGGCGGCATCGATGGCATCATCAATGAAGACCGGCTGGGGCTGGATGTGATCTACATACAGGCCAAGCGCTGGGAAGCCGATGTGGGCCGCCCTGAAATCCAGAAATTCGTCGGTGCGCTGGCGGGCAACAAGGCGAGCAAGGGTATTTTCATCACCAGTTCCGGTTTCTCCAGAGGGGCGACGGATTACGCATCGCAAGTGAATCACCGGGTTGTCCTGATCGACGGCTCAATGCTGGCGGAATTGATGATGGACTACGATCTGGGTGTTTCCACCAAGGATGTGTATACGGTGAAGCGCCTGGACACGGATTATTTTGAAGAAGAGTAGTTTTTGATTGAACACATACAGATTGAGCACAGCATGAGCCGCATCGGCCCCACCTTCACCGCGCTGAAAGCGCAGAACAAGAAAGCCCTCATTCCCTTTATCACCGCCGGCGATCCCGGGCGCGGCATGACCGTGCCGCTGATGCACGCACTGGTGGAAGCGGGCGCGGATATCATCGAGCTGGGCGTGCCGTTTTCTGATCCCATGGCAGACGGGCCGGTGATCCAGCGCGCCTCTGAGCGGGCGCTGGCGAACAAGGTCGGGTTGCGTGACGTGCTCCAGATGACGCTGGAGTTCCGCAAGGTCAACACCACCACGCCGGTTGTGCTGATGGGCTATGCCAACCCGGTGGAGCGCATGGGTTACGCGGCGTTTGCCGAAGCCGCGAAGGCGGCGGGGGTGGACGGCGTGCTGACGGTGGACATTCCGCCGGAAGAAGCAGCGGGCGTGGCCGACGTGTTCAAGGCCGCCGGGCTCGATCCCATCTTCCTGCTGTCACCGACCACGCCCGAAGCCCGGGTGGCGCAGGTAGCGGCAGCGGCGGGCGGCTTCATCTACTACGTGTCGCTCAAGGGCGTGACCGGCTCGGCCAACCTGGACACCGACGAGGTGGCAAAGAAGCTGGCGATGGTGCGCAGCCACTGTGCCTTGCCGGTGGGCGTGGGCTTTGGCATAAGGGATGCGGCGACCGCCGAGGCCGTGGCGCGCATTGCTGACGCCGTGGTGGTGGGCAGCCGCATCGTCAATGAAATCGAGACCGCGCCGGAAAGTGAGCTGGTCGAGCGGGTGAAGACACTGGTGCGCGATCTGCGCCGGGGTGTCGACGCCGCAAGCAAATAAGCGGGGACAAACATGAGCTGGTTCCAGAAAATCCTGCCGCCCAAGATCAAGCGGCGCGTCCAGTCGGCAAAGAAATCCATGCCCGAGGGCCTGTGGTCAAAGTGCCCGGCGTGCAACGAGGTGCTTTACCGCGCCGACCTGGAGAGCAATCTGGAGGTGTGCCCCAAGTGTGGCCACCATCATCGCATCGGCGCGCGTGCGCGGCTGGCGATGCTGCTCGACGCCGAAGGCCAGCACGAGATCGGCAACACGGTGACGCCGCACGATCCGCTGAAATTCAAGGACAGCAAGAAATATCCCGACCGCCTGAAGGAAGCGCAGGCGGGCACCAGCGAGACCGATGCGCTGGTGGTGATTGGCGGCAGCATCAAGAGCGTGCCGGCGGTGGTGGCGGCGTTCGAATTCAAGTTCATGGGCGGCTCGATGGGCTCGGTGGTCGGCGAGCGCTTTGTCCTGGGCGTCGAGGCGGCGATCGAGTCGAATTCGGCGTTTGTCTGCTTTTCCGCCAGCGGCGGTGCGCGGATGCAGGAAGGATTGTTCTCGCTCATGCAGATGGCGAAGACCTCGGCCGCGCTCACCCAGTTGGCGCGCCACCAGCTGCCTTTTGTTTCCGTGCTCACCGATCCGACCATGGGCGGGGTATCGGCAAGCTTCGCCATGCTGGGGGACCTCATCGTCGCCGAGCCCAACGCCCTGATCGGCTTTGCCGGCCCGCGCGTGATCGAGCAGACCGTGCGCGAGACCCTGCCGGAAGGCTTTCAGCGCGCGGAATTCCTGCTGGAAAAGGGGGCCGTCGACCGCATCATCGACCGCCGCCAGATGCGCGACGATCTCGCCACCACCCTGGCCATGATGATGGGCCGCCCGGCGCTGGCGGCGTAGTCCCGACCACTCGGCAAACGACACGACCGCCTTGCCACCCGGCGGCGCTGTCGTGCGATTTTTTTCCGCCACGCCATGCCCCCCCCCCTGACTGCCAGCCTTACTGACTGGCTCATCCGCCTGGAGCGACTGCATCCGACCGCCATCGAGCTGGGGCTCGACCGGGTGCGCCGCGTCGCCGGGGCGCTCGGGCTGAAACCGGATTTCCCGCTACTGACGGTCGGTGGCACCAACGGCAAGGGCTCGACCTGCGCTATCCTGGAGGCCACGCTCGGCGCTGCCGGGTACAAGATCGGGCTCTACACCTCGCCGCATCTCCTGCGCTACAACGAGCGCGTGAGAATCGCCGGGCGCGAGGTGGGCGATGCCGACCTGGTGGCCGCCTTCGAAGCCATCGAATCCGCACGCGGCGACATTTCGCTCACCTATTTCGAATTCGGGACGCTGGCAGCCATGCACCGGTTCATCGAGGCCGGGGTCGACGTGGCGATCCTCGAAGTGGGGCTGGGCGGACGCCTCGACGCTGTCAACCTGTGGGACGCCGACGCCGCCCTTGTGACCAGCGTGGACCTCGACCACCAAGATTACCTTGGCGACACCCGCGAGGCGATCGGCTTCGAGAAGGCGGGGATTTTCCGTGCAGGCCGGCCGGCCCTGTGTGCCGACCCTGATCCGCCGGCGAGCCTGTTGCAACACGCGCAGGCCATCGGCGCCGACCTGCGCCGCATCGGCCGTGATTTCGGCTACGCGCGGGCCGGCGCAGGCTGGACTTGGCAGGGCCGGCACACGGCCTGGCCGGATTTGCCGCTGCCCGCCATGGCCGGGGCGTATCAGCTGCGCAATGCCGCCGCGGCCCTGGCCGCGCTGGAGACCTTGTCCGCGCCGTTGCCGGTGAACGTCGAGGCGATCCGGCACGGCCTGCGCCAGGCGCGCGTGCCGGGCCGCTTTCAGACCATCGCCTCGTCTCCCGAGCTGATCGTCGACGTGGCGCACAATCCCGAAGCTGCACGGGCGCTGGCGAGTGCCCTCGATGACGCGGCGACTGCAGGGCGTACCTTCGCCGTCATCGGCATGCTGGCCGACAAGGACGCGGCCGGGGTGATAGCGGCGCTGCGGGGCAGGGTGGATGCCTGGTGGACCTGCACCCCGGATTCCCCGCGCGCACGCGATGCGGCGAGCCTTGCGGCAACGATACGCAGTTGTCTGCCGGAGGCGGTCGTGAACCTTGCCACCACCCCGGTGGAAGCCCTCGCAGCGGCGCAGAGTGCCGCGCACGAAGGTGATAGAATCGTCGCCTTCGGTTCGTTCACCACCGTTGCCGCAGTCCTCGACCATGCCGCCACCCAGCAATGAGCAAGACCTGAAGCGCCGCGCGCGGCGCAGGCTGATAGGCGCAGTGGCGCTCATCCTGCTTGCGATCATCGTGTTGCCGCTGCTGCTGGAAGACGAGCCGCCACCGGCCAGTTCGCTGGCGGTGAAAATGGCGGCTGTTCCGTCGACCGACCCCGGACCGATAGAACCAGCGTCCGAAATTTCGTCGATGCATGAGTCTTCCCCTGAGGCGCAGCCCAAGCCGGCAGCCCCTCTTACGCACCTGCCGGTGACAGAGCCCGAGCCCGAGCCCGAGCCGAAGCACGACACCAGGCCCCAAGCCAAACCTTCGCCCAAGCCATTGCCGCCCCAGCCTGTCGCACGTTCCGAAGCGAAACCGGTTGAACGGTCGCCCACCCCGGCTCCATCCCGGCCATCCACGGAAACCGCATTCGTGGTACAGCTGGCCGCGCTCTCCGATGCCGGCAAGGCGCGCGCCCTTGCTGCGCGGGCATCGCAGGCCGGTCTGCCGGCCTACACCGATGCGGCCGGCAAGCTCACCCGGGTGCGCGTGGGGCCGTTCGCCAGCCGTGAGGCGGCGGTCGCGGCAGCGGTGAAACTCGCCGAGAACGGCCTTGCCGGGCAGGTCGTCTTCAAGTGACCCTGCTCGACCTGATCGTATTGCTGTTGCTGGTGCTGACCGTGGTGCGGGGGCTGATGCGCGGTCTCGTCGGTTCGCTGTTTTCGCTGGGAGCCTGGCTGCTGGCCTTTTTTGTCGGCAAATGGGGCGCGCTGCTGGTGGGGCCGTGGTTGCCACTCGGGGCCGATAACCCGGCCATCCAGTATTTTGCCGGCTTTGTCGTGGTGTTCCTGGTGGTGCTGATTGCCACGCTGTTGCTCGGGCATCTGCTCGGCGCGCTGGTGAACGCAGTCGGGCTCGGCCCGGTCAATACTTTTCTGGGTGGCGTACTGGGCCTCGCCAAGGGCGGCGTGATCCTGGTGGGCTTGACGCTGGCGGCAGGCCTCACGGCACTACCGCGTACCGATTTCTGGCAGCAGGCGGCGCTTTCGGGCAGCCTCCAGACGATGGCACGGGCGGCGCTGCCGCTGTTGCCGGGCGAAATTGCGGAATACGTTCGTTTTGAACACAGTTAGGTGAGCTATGTGCGGAGTAATCGGAATCGCAGCCAACACGTCGGTGAATCAGCTCCTGTACGACGGACTGATGGTCCTGCAGCATCGCGGGCAGGACGCGGCGGGCATCGTCACGGCGGAAGACAGCCGTTTTCACATGCACAAGGGCCAGGGGCTTGCGCGCGACGTGTTCCGCACGCGTGACATGCGTAACCTGCTGGGCGACATGGGCGTGGCACACGTGCGCTATCCGACGGCCGGCAGTGCATCGTCGTCGGCGGAATCGCAGCCGTTCTATGTGAATTCGCCCTACGGCATCGTGCTCGGCCACAACGGCAACCTCACCAACACGCATGAGCTGAAGGAGGCGCTGTTCCGTAGCGATCTGCGCCACGTCAACACCAACTCCGATTCCGAAGTGCTGCTCAACGTGCTGGCGCACGAACTCCAAGTGCGTGCCTCGGGCCGGCAACTCAGCCTCGACACGATTTTTGGTGCGGTGGCCGGCGTGCATGCGCGCTGCAAGGGAGCCTACGCGGTAGTGGCCTTCATCGCCGGTTACGGCCTGCTGGCGTTCCGCGACCCGCATGGCATCCGTCCGCTGGTGATCGGCGTGAACGAGAACGTGACCCCGCACGAATACATGGTGGCGTCGGAGAGCGTGGCGGTCGATGCACTGGGTTTCCAGCTGCTGCGCGATGTGGCCCCGGGCGAAGCGGTGTTCATCGACACCCAGCGTCGCCTGCACAGCCGTGTGTGCAGCGACAAGGCCACACTCAACCCCTGCATCTTCGAGTATGTGTATCTGGCACGCCCGGATTCGGTGATGGATGGCATCTCGGTCTACAGCACCCGGCTGGCGATGGGGGTTTCGCTGGCGGAGAAGATCAAGCGCGAACACGCCCACCTGAAGATCGACGTGGTGATCCCCATTCCCGACACCAGCCGGCCTTCGGCGCTGCAACTGGCCAACCACCTCAAGGTGCCGTACCGCGAAGGCTTCATCAAGAACCGCTACATCGGCCGCACCTTCATCATGCCGGGTCAGGCGCTGCGCAAGAAATCGGTGCGACAGAAGCTCAACGCCATCGCTGAGGAGTTCAAGGGCCAGAATGTGTTGCTGGTCGACGACTCCATCGTGCGCGGCACCACCAGCCGCGAAATCGTGCAGATGGCGCGCGACGCGGGCGCGGCCAAGGTCTATTTCGCCTCGGCCTCGCCGCCGGTGCGCTACTCCAACGTCTATGGCATCGACATGCCGACCCGCAATGAATTGATCGCCAATGGCCGCAGCGATGAGGAAATCGCCCGCGAGATCGGTTGTGATGCGCTGATCTACCAGGACCTCGACGCGATGGTCGAGGTGGTCAGGGCCGCCAATCCCGCGATCACCGATTTCGACACCTCGTGTTTCGACGGTCGCTACATCACCGGCGACGTCACGCCCGCATACCTCGAATACGTCGAGGCCGTGCGCAACGGCGAAACACCGCCGCCGTCGGCGCTATCGACGCAGCAGCTGGATTTGAACCTCGCGACGGGAACCTAGCACGGCGTCGTGCCCTGGCGTGTTCCGGCCATCAGTATGGCCACACCCATGCGTCCGCCTCCGGCAGGTCGACCCCGTTCTCGTACGCGTAATTGCGGCATTCGATCTGCATGTCGCGCAGTTTCTCCTTGATGTGCGCACCGGCCACGCGCAAGGCGGGAATGCGGTCGATCACGTCGATGGCGAGGCTGAAGCGGTCGATTTCGTTCTGTATGGCGAGTTCCAGCGGCGTGTTGATGCTGCCTTTTTCCTTGTAGCCGCGCACGTGCATGTTGGCGTGGTTGTGGCGACGGTAGGCCAGGCGATGGATCAGCCAGGGGTAGCCATGGAAGTTGAAGATGACGGGTTTGTCCAGCGTGAACAGGCTGTCGAAATCCTTGTCGGAAAGTCCGTGCGGATGCTCGCTTGCGGGTGACAGCCTGTACAGATCCACCACATTGACGAAGCGCACCTTCAGATCGGGAAAATGTTCGCGCAGCAGCACCGTCGCCGCCAGCGCTTCCTTGGTGGGGATGTCGCCGGCGCTGGCCATCACCACATCCGGCTCCACTCCGGCATCGTTGCTGGCCCATTCCCAGATGCCGATGCCCTTGGTGCAGTGCTTGATGGCCGCGTCCATGTCCAGGTATTGCAGGTGCTTCTGCTTGTCGCAGACGATGACGTTGATGTAGTCGGTGCTCTCCAGGCAATGGCTTGCAACCACCAGCAGGGTGTTCACATCCGGCGGCAGGTAGATACGGGTGACGGCGGGGCTCTTGTTCACTACGACGTCGAGGAAGCCCGGGTCCTGATGGGTGAAGCCGTTGTGATCCTGACGCCAGACCGTGGAGGTGATCAGCAGGTTGAGCGAGGACACGGGGGCCCGCCAGGGCACGCTCTTTGACATCGCCAACCACTTGGCGTGCTGGTTGAACATCGAGTCGATGATGTGGACGAAGGCTTCGTAGGTTGAAAAGAAGCCGTGCCGCCCGGAGAGCAGATACCCTTCCAGCCAGCCCTCCAGCGTATGTTCGGACAACATTTCCATCACCCGGCCATCGGCCGACAGTTCGCTGCCGTCGGCATCCTCCGGATAGATGTCGGCCAGCCAGGTCTTCTTGGTGACTTCATACAGGTTGTCGAGTTTGTTGGAGGCGTTCTCGTCCGGCCCGAAGACGCGGAAGTTGTCGGGGTTGTGCAGCATGACGTCGCGCAGCAACCTGCCCAGCGGGCGCGTATTTTCCGCCAGGGTCTTGCCGGGGCCGGGTAACGCTGCGGCGTATTCGCGGAAGTCCGGCAGGCGCAGCGCCCGCCGCAGCAGGCCACCGTTGGCATGGGGGTTCGCGCTCATGCGACGCGCGCCCGTGGGCGCCAGGGCCTTCAGGTCCGGACGCAGGCGTCCCGTTTCGTCGAACAGGGTGTGCGGCTGGTAACTGCGCAGCCAGGCTTCCAGTTGCTGCAGATGTGCCGGATTGTTGCGCACGTCGGCGATCGGTACCTGGTGCGCCCGCCAGAATCCCTCGACCTTCTTGCCGTCCACTTCGGCAGGGCCGGTCCAGCCCTTGGGCGAGCGCAGCACGATCAGCGGCCAGCGCGGACGCCCGGGGACGCCGCTGGCGCGCGCCTCGGCCTGCACGCGCCGGATTTCCAGCACGCACTGTTCCAGCACGTCGGCCATCCGTGCATGCATGGTCATCGGGTCGGAGCCCTCGACGAAATGGGGTGTCCAGCCGTAACCCTTGAACAGGCTCTCCAGTTCCTCGTGCGAGATGCGCGCCAGCAGTGCCGGGTTGTTGATCTTGTAGCCGTTGAGGTGAAGGATGGGCAGCACCGCACCGTCGCGGATCGGGTTCAGGAACTTGTTGGAATGCCAGGAGGTGGCGAGCGCTGCGGTTTCCGCCTCGCCGTCGCCCACCATCACCGCCACCAGAAGATCGGGGTTGTCATAGGCGGCACCAAAAGCATGCGACACGCTGTAGCCCAGCTCGCCGCCCTCGTGGATCGAGCCCGGCGTTTCCGGGGTGCAATGGCTGCCGATGCCGCCGGGAAAGGAAAACGCCTTGAAGAACTGGCGCATGCCCGCTTCGTCCTCGCCCTTGTTGGGGTAGACCTCGCTATAGAAACCTTCCAGGTACACGGGCGCCAGCACGCCGGGGGCGCCATGGCCCGGACCTGCCAGGAAGATGACGTCGAGGTCGTACTGCCTGATCAGACGATTGAGATGCACCCAGGCAAAGCTCAGCCCCGGACTGGCCCCCCAGTGCCCCAGCAGCCGGCGCTTGACGTGCTCGGGTTGCAACGGCTCGCGCAACAGTGGATTGTCGCGCAGGAAGATCATGCCTGCCGCCAGGTAGTTGCAGGCGCACCAGTAGGCGTCCAGCCTGCCCAGTTCATCGCGGGAAAGCTCGGTTACGGGTTTGGGCGTGGGCGCGTTCATGAGGTTTTCCTTCTCGGCAGCATGACATGCATGGCCGGTCATTATTGGCCGGTAAGGTTACAGAACGGCGTGCCCTGGCCGCTTTCCGTCAACGTCCAGACGTGCTGGGCAATCACCAATTCCTCGTTGGTGGGGATCACCCAGATCCCCGCCGGACTGTCTGCCGCGCTGATACGCGGACCGTGGCCGGAATTGGCTGCCGGGTCGAGCCTGAGGCCGAGCCAGGCCAGGTGCCCGCAGATGGCAGCGCGGACAGGGGCGGCATGCTCGCCGATGCCGGCAGTGAAAATCAGCGCGTCGATCCCGTTCAGGGCAACCGCATGGCTGGCGATCGCCTGGGCTGTTCGATAAGCAAACAGTTCGAGCGCCTCCCTGGCAGCAGGCTGGTCGCTGGCCAGAAGAGTCCGTACGTCACCACTGATGCCGGAGTATCCGAGCAGGCCCGAGCGGTGGTGCAGGAGTTCGTCCACCTGCGCCGGGTTCATGCTTTCCTCACGCAGCAGGTAGAGCAGTACGCCGGGGTCGAGTGCGCCGCACCGGCTGCCCATGGGGAGGCCGTCGAGGGGTGTGAAGCCCATCGAGGTGTCCACGCTCTGTCGCCGGCTCAGGGCGCACAGGCTGGCACCGTAACCCAGGTGTGCCACCACGACCCGGCCTGCGGCAGCGGCACCGAGATAATCTGGCAGCACCCCCGCAATATATTCATACGAGAGACCATGGAAGCCGTAGCGGCGGATGCCACGTGTCGCCATCTCGCGCGGCAGGGCAAAGTGTCGTGCCCTCGGCGGCAGGCTGTGGTGGAAGGCCGTATCGAAGCAGGCGATCTGCGGCAGGCCGGGCCGCAGCCCGGCAAGTGCGCGGATGGCCCCGACGTTGTGCGGCTGATGCAGGGGGCTCAGCGGGATCAGGCCTTCCAGGGCCGTGAGGACCTGATCGTCGACCCGGACAGGGTGGCTGTAAGCGGTCCCGCCATGTACCACGCGATGCCCGGCCGCGCGCAGTACCAGCCCGGGATGACCGGACGACAGCCAGTCGAGCAATAGCGTCAGCGCCTGTTGATGCGTGCCTGGCGCAACCGCCAGATCGATCAGGGCGTCAGCGTCGGCGGCATGGAATACCCGGAACACGCCGCGCTGGCCGATGGCCTCGATGCTTCCGCGATAGACCGCTTGCCGTGCAGGCGGCGCGTCCGCCCGATACACGGCGAACTTGAGGCTGGACGAACCAGCGTTGAGAATCAGGAAGGCGGTGTTCATGGCGGCACGGGGCGAAGGCAGAAGAATGAAACCAGTTCGTGACGCCACATCTTATGCTGCAATGCAGACGGCCACACCAGGATCGGGTTGCAGCAAGAACAAAGCTGTCACGGCGAGTTCACAATGCGGCAGCAAAATGACGCTTGATATTGTTCAGTCTGCCGAAGGAGCATTCGTTTGATCGAAATCCGGATCCCTGGCCATGGCGGGCGCAGCAATCTGCCTGCTGCGACCCCCTGGCGACTGCAGCGATCGCCGGGGGCCTAGCCGGTCAGCCCCGCCCTCTATTTATTATGGAAGTTCAAGGTGCCCGGGTGAGGCCTCTTGCCCAGCCTGCGGGACAGCCCTTGCGTTGTCGCCGCCGGTGCCTCGATCCGAACGTCCTGCACATTCCGCATCCCGCTGTACTGCGGCTGCCCGGGCCCGTGCATTCCCGCGTGCCGATGCGGGTTCATCATGATGCCGGGCGCAGTCCCGGCCGGCCATGAAGCAGTCGAGGCGCTCAGGCGCGCAGGTAGGTGGCAAGGCAACGGAACGCAGCGCAGACGACGTCTCCTCGCACAACGCCGAAATCGAGTCGGTCCTCAAGGCGCTCGCCGACATCCGGGCTGATATGGTCGCCGATCTGGACCGATCCCGGCCGCGCCTCGCCGACATCCACCCCGATTACCACCGCAGCGCGCGGAACCTGCTGCATTACCTCGCCTTGCGCCGTCATGACATGCGGCCACTCCAGCAGCGTCTGGCAGCGCTCGGGCTGTCTTCGCTCGGGCGGGCGGAATCACACGTCCTGGCTACCGTCGATAAGGTTCTGGAGGTTCTGCACCGCCTGATGAATCCCGTCAGCCGGCCTGCTGCCGGGGAGGCAGCACCTGTCAATTTCGCGCTCGGCGAGCAGTTGCTCGCCGAGCACACGGATACCCTGCTGGGGCCGGCAACCGCGGGGCGCAAGGTCAGGATCATGGTGACCATGCCGAGTGAGGCAGCGGATGATCCTCTCCTCGTACACAACCTGCTTCAGCAGGGCATGGAGTGCATGCGCATCAATTGCGCCCATGACGATGCCGCAGCCTGGTTGAGGATGATCGAACATCTGCGGCAGGCCGAGCGAAAGCTGGGACGCTCCTGCCGCGTGGCCATGGATCTGGCCGGCCCGAAACTGCGTACCGGGCCGCTGGAGCCCGGCCCGGAGGTGGTCCGGATTCGCCCGGGCCGGGATCGCTACGGACGCGTCCTGACCCCCGCACGGGTCTGGCTGACCGCAGAGGCATCGCCCCAGCCACCTCCTGCTCCGGCAAGTGCCAGCCTCCCCGTGCCTGCGGCCTGGATGCGCGGCCTTCGAAATGGGGCATCTGTGGAATTCACGGATGCCCGGGGAGCGAGGCGGAAATTCACTATCGTCGATGTTACCCGCGAGGGCTGCTGGGCCGAGATCAACAAGACGGCTTACATCGTTCCCGGCACCCGTCTCCGCCATGCGTGCGGCGCGGGCAAGGCGCACGACCGCGCGTGTCGCGTGGGGGCCTTGCCGGTGACTGAAAACGTCCTCTTGCTACAAAAAGGCGACCTGCTCATTCTGACCCGCGACCTCAAGCCGGGACGCCCCGCCACGCATGACAGCGCCGGGAGAATTCTGACGCCTGCACTTATCGGCTGCACCCTTCCGGAGGTGTTTGACGACGCCCGGGCGGGCGAGTCGATCTGGTTCGATGATGGCAAGATTGGCGGGATCATCGAGAAGGTGGAAAAGTATCGGGTTCTTGTCCGCATCATCCAGGAACACCTGAAGCCGGTGCAACTGCGCCCGGACAAGGGGATCAACCTGCCGGACAGCGCGCTCAGGATCGCGGCCCTGACTGACAAGGACATCGAGGACCTGTCCTTCGTCGCCCGGCATGCCGACATTGTCGAGCTGTCGTTTGCCAACAGCGCCGACGATGTGGCGATGCTGCAGCAGCAACTGGCGGGTCTGGGCAGTCGCCACCCAGCCATCGTGTTGAAGATTGAAACGCAGCGCAGTTTCCACAACCTGCCAGACATGCTGCTGACTGCCATGCGCGCGCCCTGCTGCGGGGTGATGATCGCCCGGGGTGACCTGGCTGTCGAATGTGGATTCGAGCGCCTGGCGGAAGTGCAGGAAGAGATTCTGTGGCTGTGCGAGGCAGCCCATGTCCCCGTCATCTGGGCGACTCAGGTGCTGGAGACGCTCGCCAAGGAAGGCCGCCCGTCGCGCGCCGAGATATCGGACGCCGCGATGGGACTCCGCGCCGAGTGTGTCATGCTGAACAAGGGCCCCTATGTGCTCAGCGCCATGCAGGTTCTGGACGATATCCTGCGACGGATGCAGGCGCACCAGTCCAAAAAGCAATCCATGCTTCGGGAGTTGCACCTCGCCCACCTGCTCCCGATTGAGCCAGAAGCGGGTGTCGAATCCGGCGACGACTGAATGCGATCGGCGTAGCCGGGACTTGAGGCAGCTGCTTTGCCCGCCATACAGGTGACGGGTTGGCGAGCTTGGCTAGATAAAGCTAGACTCGTACTCCCGGGTAAAAACTTGAGGTGGTCCGCCATGCAGGTCAACATGGCCTATTGGTGGAAGGGCGCAGATGTCCGTCTGGCCAAGGCTATCCATCGCCTCAGCGAAAACATCCGAACCGTTGTCAGCGGTCGGGTGGCCTGTCTTGAATTGGATTGAGATGAACAACGAATACGACCTCGACACGCTGGCGGTGCGCGCCGGCACGGTGCGCAGCCAGTTCAACGAGCACTCGGAGGCAATATTCCTCACCTCCAGCTTTGTGTTCGGTAGCGCGGCGGAGGCGGCGGCGCGCTTCAAGGGCGAAGAGCCCGGGCCGATCTACGCGCGCTTCACCAATCCCACCGTGAACATGATGGAAGCCCGGCTGGCGGCGCTGGAAGGTGCGGAGCGCTGCGTGGCGTTTGCTTCCGGCATGGCGGCGATCCTGGCGACGGTGATGGGGCTGATGAAGGCGGGCGAGCACATCGTCGCGTCACGTTCGATCTTCGGTTCCACCGTGCAGCTGTTTTCCAACATCCTCGGCCGCTTCGGTATCGAGACGACCTATGTGTCGCCGACCGATCCGGCGGAATGGCGCGCGGCTGTGAAGCCCAACACCAAGCTGTTTTTTGTTGAATCGCCGTCCAATCCGTTGACCGAGGTGAGCGACATCCGTGCGCTCGCCGAGATCGCCCATGAATCGGGCGCGTGGCTCGCGGTGGACAACTGCTTCTGTTCGCCCGCCCTGCAGAAGCCGCTCACGTTGGGGGCCGACATCGTGATTCATTCCGCGACCAAGTATCTCGACGGCCAGGGACGGGTGCTGGGCGGTGCGGTGCTGGGCAGCCAGGCGCTGATGGAGGGTGTGTACACCTTCCTGCGCACTGCCGGCCCGACGCTGTCGGCGTTCAACGCCTGGGTCATCCTGAAGGGCATGGAAACGCTGGCGATCCGCATGGAAGCGCATTCCCGCAATGCGCTGGCGCTGGCGCAGTGGCTGGAGGCACAGCCGCAGGTGGCGCGCGTGCTGTATCCGGGCCTGTCTTCCCACCCGCAGCATGCGCTGGCGATGCGCCAGCAATCTACCGGCGGCGGCATCGTGGCGTTCGATCTCGTCGGCGGCAAGGACGCTGCCTGGAAACTGATCGACGCCACCCGGATGCTGTCGATCACCGCGAACCTCGGCGACACCAAGACCACGATCACCCACCCGGCCACCACCACGCACAGCCGCATGACGCCTGAGCAGCGGGCCGCAGCCGGCATCGGCGACGGGCTGGTGCGAATTGCCGTGGGGCTGGAATCGGTGGCGGATATTCAGGCGGACCTGGCGCGGGGGCTGACCTGATGAGAACCTGGATGGCCTGGGGGTTGGGACTCGCGTTGTGGGCGGGGGCGGCACAGGCGGCCGATATGACC
Source organism: Hydrogenophilales bacterium 16-64-46 (assembly GCA_002281775.1). Taxonomy (GTDB): domain Bacteria; phylum Pseudomonadota; class Gammaproteobacteria; order Burkholderiales; family Thiobacillaceae; genus Thiobacillus. The sequence continues at coordinate 101,520 of NCGY01000005.1, forward strand.
GTGTTGCGCTACGTCGAGCAGGACCCGGGTGACCCGCCGTATGTGACGCGGCTGCTTGTGACGCCGGACTTCATGCGCATGGACAGCGGGGAGAACGAAGGCGATTTCGTGTTGCTCGATCGCCGCAGGAAGAAGGTTTACAACGTGATGCTCGGCAGCGGCATGGCGATGGCTTTTGTACCCGGAAAGCTGCCTGTGCGGCCGGCTAGCTGGCGCGCCCGGCTGGAAACCCGACCCGGCGCAGCGGGCACCCTGAACTATCGCCTGCTGGTGAACCAGTCTGTATGCAGCGAAGGCAAGCTGGCCCCGCGTGCCGCACCGGATGCGGCACGTGCGCTGGGCGAATTGAAATCCGTGCTGGCGGTGACGCAATACCGCGTATGGCAGGCGTCGCCGCGCGAGATGCAGACAGACTGCGATCTGGCCAATCAGGTCTGGGAGTTCGGCCGCGTGCTCAAGGCCGGGCTGCCGCTGGATGAGCTCGAAGCCAGCGGGCGGGTGCGCCAGTTCGAGAGCGAGAGCCGGATGCCGCTGGCCCCGGCGCTGTTCAGGCTGCCCGAAGGCCTGCCGGTACTCGACGCGGATTCATAAGTCTGCGAGTTCGAGGCGGCAGCCCCGGCTGTCGCAGACCACATAGCCCCAGCGGCTGTACCAGTCGGGCAGCACCCAGCGTTCGCACGCGATTGATCCGACGTGATGCGTGTGCCGCGCCGGGCGGTGTGTGTGGCCGTGGATCAGCCGGCACACGCCATGCGCTGCCAGTGCGCGTTCAACTTCCGCCGGATTCACATCCATGATCTCGGCCGATTTGCCAGCCTTGGCCGATTCGCTGCCGGCGCGAGCCTGGCGCGCGAGCCGCTTGCGCAACGCAAAGGGCAGGCGACGGAGCAGGGCGAGGACCAGCGGCCGCCGCACGCGCCGGCGGAAATTCTGGTAGGGGATGTCGTCGCTGCACAGCGTGTCGCCGTGCATCAGCAGCGTGGGCGTGCCGTAGAGATCGACCACGCTGGGGTCGTCGATCAGGCTCATGCCGGCCTGCCGGGCGTAGGCTTGCGCCAGCATGAAATCGCGATTGCCGTGCAGGAAGACCACCGCTGTGCCGGCGGCCGACAGTGCCTTGAGCCGGCTTGCGGTGTCGTGCGCAACCGCTTCGTCGTGGTCGTCGCCGATCCAGGCCTCGAACAGGTCGCCCAGGATGTAGAGCGCGTCGGCCCCGGCAACCTCGTCTTCGAGAAAGCGAAAAAAACGCCCGGTCGCAGCCGGGCGTTCGTCGCTGAGGTGGAGGTCGGCAACGAAATAGGTGCGGCCTGTACCCTGCTTCGATACCGGGTTCACCAGACTGTTCAGATGATTTCTGCCTTCTCGATGACGACGTCTTCCATCGGCACATCCTGATGGCCGGCGCGGTTGCCGGTCTTGACCTTCTTGATCTTGTCGACCACGTCGGTGCCTTCGCTGACCTTGCCGAATACGCAATAGCCCCAGCCTTGCGGCGTGGCCGAGGTGAAGTCGAGGAAGCCGTTGTTCTTCACGTTGATGAAGAACTGGGCGGTGGCCGAATGCGGGTTGGGCGTGCGCGCCATGGCGATGGTGTAGGCCTCGTTCTTCAGGCCGTTTGCCGCTTCGTTCTCGATGGTGTCGCGGGTGGGCTTTTGCGTCATCCCGGGTTCGAAGCCGCCGCCCTGGATCATGAAGCCGTCGATCACGCGATGAAAGATGGTGCCGTCAAAGAAGCCGTCGCGCACGTACTGCAGAAAGTTTTCCACCGTTTTCGGGGCTTTTTCGGCGTCGAGTTCGAGGGTGATGACGCCGTGATTGGTGGTGAGCTTGACCATGCTTGTCCTTAGAGTGAGGTTTCGTGAACGATTTTCCAGCGGCCGTTTTCGCGGCTCCAGAACTGGCGCTTGACGGTGCGGTCGCTGAGGTTGTTGCTCTGGTAGTTCTGCTCGAAGCTCACCAGGGCGAAATCGGGGCGCTCAGGATAAAGCATGAGGCCGATGCGATCCAGACCGACCTTGATCCAGGTCTTGCCGGCGTTGACCTTGCGCTTGCTAGCGGCGAAGGCGGCAAAATCCTGCCTGCCGCTGCGGAAGCTGGGGCTGTAGTGGGCCAGCAGCCGGCCGGCATCGCGGCTTTCCCAGTCTGTACGCCAGACATCGAGCGCGGTAGCGAGTTCAGCGCGGCGGCTGTCGAGCGCCTCGTAGGCCACCCAGTCGATCGAGTCGGCAATCACCACCGGCGTTTTGCCGGCCTGCATGTAGCGACCGAGCCGCATGAGGTCGTCGTTGGCCAGCACGACACAGCCTTCACTGGCACGTGGCACGCGGCTGTAGGTGTCGCTGGGACTGCCGTGGATCCAGATGCCGTGGCCGGTGCGGCCCTGTCGCTGATCCCATTCGTTGGGGTAGGTGAGCGTCCAGGCACCGCTGCCGTAAAAATCGCTCAGTTCGCGCGGCGATTTGTAGCCATTGACGGTGTAGATGCCGACCGGGGTCCGGTTATCGCCTTCCTTCTGTTTGCCGATGCCGGCCTTGCCGATGGTGACGTAGAAGTCGGCAACCCGTACCGGCAGGCCGGCCCGGTTTTCGTAGACATACAGGCGCGAGCGGCTGGCGTCGACCACCAGCGCATGACGGATGTCGTCCGGCAGGTCGAGGAGATACGCAGGCAGCTTCTCGCTGGGCAGGGTTTCGGTCAACGCCCTTACACGCTGGCGGGCTTCCTCGCGCAGCTGGTCGAGTTCGCCGCTAGCCCGTCCGGCATCGCCCAGCGTGCGGAGCGGCTGGGCACGGGCGAGCAGCAGGTCGCCCTTGATCAGCTGGGCGAGGCGGAAATTGGGGTGGGTTCGGATCAGCCGGTCGACGGTATCGAGGGCTTCCGGCAGCCGGCTCTGGGAAATAGCGAGCAGGCTCGCGGCCAGCTGGCGATCAGCGTCCGCCATGGCGGCAGGGGCGCTCGTCAGCAGCAGAAGGGCGGCAAGCCAGGCTCGGGTCATGCGGGATCAGTGGGGGATTTCGTCGACGATGCGCCACTGACCGTCAATCTGGGCGAATTTCAGCGTCTTGGTCACGGTAGAACTGAGGAGATTCGACCGATAGGCCTGGCGAAACGTCGCCGTCGCGGTGGTGCCCTGTTGCTCGACGTTCAGGTTGAGGATGTCGACGCTGATGGACTTGGGCGCTTCGATGCGGGCGCGGCGCAGCGCTTCCCAGTCAGCGCGTGCCATGTCAGACGGGCTGAAATCGGGGGCGTAGGCCGCGAGGTAGGCGTCGACATCACGGCGTGCCCAGGCTTCGGCCCAGGCGTTGACGGCAGATTCGATACTGCCGGCCGGTTTGGCGGCGACAGGTTTGCTCACCGGTGGTTGCGGGGCTGGCTTGGCAGCGGCTACGGCCGGTTTGACGGCAGGCTTGCGTGACAGGCCGCCGGTAATGTCCTGGATGAGCGCCAGCTTGGTCTGCGCGGCGGTATTCTTGCTGTCGAGTGCGAGCGCCTTGTCGTACGCGATCGAGGCCATCTTGGCGTAGATGTCGCCGAGGTTCTCGTGCGCCGTTGCGTAGCTGGGGTGGGTGCGGATGGCCTGTTCGAGTGCGTTCTTTGCCGCCTCGTACTTGCTCTGCGAGGCGTAGAGCACGGCCAGATTGTTGTAGGGTTCGGGCAGCTCGGGGTAATCCTCGGTAAGGCCGGTGAACAGGGCGATGGCGTCGTTGGTCTTGCCCAGATCGGCAAGGATCAGGCCCTTGAGGAAGCGCACCTGCGCGTCCTTGGGGTTCTTGGCGAGAAAGGTGTTGGCGCGGGCGAGCGCGCCGGCGAGGTCGCCCTTGCGGAACTGGAGGTTGATGTCCTGGACTTCGTTCGATTGTGCCGACGCGGCAGAAACGGCCAGGCAGAGCGCTACGGCAGCAAAAAAGCGGGGCAAGGCCATGTGATATGCTCGGTTCATCTGGAAAGCAGGCATTTTAAGGGAATATCGACCGGCCTGTGACGGCCGGTGTGCCGCCAGATTTTCATTCCGTCGATACGCGCCGTTTTCATGCTGCACATCTTCAATACCCTCACCCGTTCCAAGGAAGCTTTCGTCCCGCTGGTCCCCGGCCGCGTCCGCATGTACGTCTGCGGCATGACCGTCTATGACCTGTGTCACCTCGGGCATGCCCGGGTGTTCGTGGTATTCGACATGGTGACGCGCTGGCTGCGCGCCAGCGATTACCAGGTCGAATACGTAAGAAACATTACGGACATCGACGACAAGATCATTAAGCGCGCGGCTGAAAATGGCGAGTCGCCCGCCGCCCTCACCGAGCGCTTCATTGCCGAGATGCACGCCGACGAGCGTGCGCTGGGTGTACTGCCGCCCGACCATGAACCGCGCGCCACCCAGTACGTCGCGCAGATGCTGGCCCTGATCGGCACGCTGGAGAAAAATGGCCTGGCCTACCCGGCCCCTAACGGCGACGTGTATTACAGCGTGCGCAGTTTCGCGCATTACGGGCGGCTGTCTGGCAAGAGCCTGGACGAGTTGCGCGCGGGCGAGCGGGTCGAGGTCGACCCCAACAAGCGTGATCCCATGGATTTCGTGCTATGGAAAGCGGCCAAGCCGGGCGAGCCGGCTTGGGATTCTCCCTGGGGGCCGGGACGGCCGGGCTGGCACATCGAGTGCTCGGCGATGAGCGCGGAACTGCTGGGCAATCATTTCGATATCCATGGCGGCGGCCAGGATCTGCAGTTTCCGCATCACGAGAACGAGATTGCGCAATCCGAAGGCGCGCATGGCTGCACCTTCGTCAATTACTGGATGCACAACGGCTTCGTGCGGGTGGACAACGAGAAGATGTCGAAATCGCTCGGCAACTTCTTCACCATCCGCGAAGTGCTGGAGAAGTACGACGCCGAAGTGGTGCGTTTCTTCATCCTGCGTGCGCATTACCGCAGTCCCCTGAATTATTCCGACGCCCACCTGGACGACGCGCGCGGGGCGCTCACGCGCCTTTATACCGCCTTGAAGGACGCACCGGAGGCGGCCGGGCCTGTCGACTGGGCCTCTCCCACCGCTGTGCGCTTCAAGACCGCGATGGACGACGATTTCAATACGCCCGAAGCCCTCGCCGTGCTGTTCGAACTGGCGGGCGAGGCCAACCGGGGCGACGCCGGCGCGGCCCGGCAACTGCGGGCACTGGGCGGGGTGCTGGGTTTGCTGCAACGCCCGGCAGACGGTTTCCTCAAGGCCGGCGCAGGCGAGGGCGGCATGGACGAGGCCGAGATCGAAGCCCTGATCGCCGACCGTCTGGCGGCCCGGCAGTCCAGGAATTTTGCCGAATCGGATCGTATCCGCGATGTGCTGAAAGCCGCAGGCGTCGCGCTAGAGGACGGCGCGGGCGGTACCACCTGGCGACGCGGCTGAGACGGCGGGCGCTTTCCCGTCGCGGAATGGAAAAAGGGACGCCAGGCGTCCCTTTTTTGTTGTGCCGGTGTTGCCGGAGATTACTTGGCAGCGGGAGCGGCCGGTGCGGCAGCCGGCTGTGCGTAACCGGCGGGATTCCACATGCCCATCCAGGCATTGGGATCAAAGAAGTTGAAGCCAGCCGGGGCGGCGGCTCCGGCAGTGCCTGTTGCCGGTGCCATCCCGCTTCCCCAGCCGCCATAGGTGGCGGGGTTCATCGAGGCACCCATCCAGTTGGTGTAGAGCGCAGGATTCATCGGCGCCATCATCAGCTGCATCATGCGCGGATCCATGGGGGCCATCATCCACTTCATGTAGAGATTGGGGTTCATGGACTGCATCATCATGTTCCACATGTTGGGGTCCATGGGCATCATCATCCAGCGCATCATCTTGCCAGGGTCGGCAAACTGGGTCATCAGCGCGGTGTAGAAATTGGGGTCCATGGAAGCCCCCATCCACTTCATGTATACATTGGGGTCGCTGAACTGCATCACGTTACCCATGACACGGGGGTCCATCATGCTGCCCATCATGCGGGTCCAGTTGCCCGGATCCATCATGTTCACGCCCATCTGCGTGTAGAAGCCGGGTTCGGTCACGGCGTTGGCCCAGGGCACGAACATCTTGGGATCGCGATAGGCCGAGCCGTTGCGGGTGAAGTCAGTCATGCGTTCCAGCCACTGCGCGCTGGTTTGCGGGGCGGTAACCGTTTCGGAGGCGGCGGGCGCGGAACCGTTGGCAAGGGCAGCAGAACTGCCGATCAGACCGAGTGCAATAACGAGGGTTTGGACTTTCATGCTGACTCCTTGTGGGGGCGGATAAATAGGCTATTAAAAAGATAATGTTATCTAATTATTATGTTTATATCGGCACATTGTCAATGGCTGATATTCATCCGCGAGGTCAGTCCGGAGATAATCCAGCCATGGCATCGACTGACATTCTGTACTTGGGCACGCAGGACTGGCGGCATCCCGCCTGGCGGGGCAGGTTTTATCCGGACGACCTGCCGGACGACTGGTTGTTGTCGTATTACAACAACCATTTCCAGTCGGTTTACCTGACGGCCGAGCAGGCGGCAGCGGCTACGCCGGAAGACTGGGCGACCTGGCTGGTGGATACGCTGGAGCGCTTTGTTTTTTTGGTGGAATTCGACGAAACCCTGAATCTGCCAGCATCGCCAAGGGTAAGGCTGGTACAGCCAGACTGGGCGGCCCGGCATCTGTGCTGGCTGGAGGCGGCCGGCGACCTGCGGGCCTTGTCGCAGCGCATCGCCGCCCACGCCGCCTCGGGCGAAGCGCTCTTCATCCTCAGTCGCACCGGCGATCTGGCGGGCCTGGATCAGGTTGCCGAACTGCGTCAGGTCATGGGCTATTGATCAGTTTTGCACGACCCGAAAGCCCGGAAATGCGACAGCCTCCGGTAAGATGATGCAGTTCAACAACACCACAGGTTCGATCCCTTGCAATCCGACAATCTGGTCGAAATCGCAGGTGTCGCATTTGGTTACGGTGCCCGGCCGGTTCTGAAGGGCATCAATCTGACCGCCCGCCGCGGTCAGGTCGTGGCCATCATGGGCAGCAGCGGTTGCGGCAAAACCACACTTTTGCGTCTGATTGGCGGGCAGATCAAGCCCGGCCAGGGGACCGTGCGCGTTGCGGGCGAGTCGGTGGCCGAGCTCGACCAGAACGGGCTGTACCGGCTGCGTCGCAAGATGGGGATGTTGTTCCAATTCGGCGCGTTATTCACAGACATGTCGGTGTTCGATAACGTGGCCTTCCAGCTGCGCGAGCACACCGACCTTCCCGAAGACGCGATCCGCGATTTGGTGCTGATGAAGCTCAACGCGGTGGGGCTGCGCGGCGCGGCGCAGCTGATGCCGGCAGAACTGTCTGGCGGGATGGCGCGGCGAGTCGCACTGGCGCGCGCCATTGCCCTCGACCCCATGCTGGTGATGTACGACGAGCCCTTCGCCGGCCTCGACCCGATCTCGCTGGGCGTGACCGGCAACCTGATCCGCCGCCTCACCGATACGCTGGGCCTGACCTCGCTGGTGGTGACGCACGACGTGCAGGAGTCGCTGAAGATCGTCGATTACGTGTATTTCGTTTCCGATGGGGTGATCGTCGCGGAGGGGACAGCAGACGAAATCCGCGCGTCCGACCTGCCGTATGTGCACCAGTTCGTGCACGGCGAGGCGGACGGTCCCGTGCCCTTCCATTACCCGGCGCGTGCCTACGCGGACGATCTGGGGCTGGGAGGAGGGCGCAATGCTTAAACGCGCCCTTGAAAACCTGGGCAACCGCACGATCCAGGGCGTGTGGCGCATGGGTTTTGCCACCCGCTTTTTCTTTGCCGTGCTGATGCATTCCGGCACGGCTTTCCGGCGCTTTGGCCTGACCATCCGCGAGATGTATTTCACTGGCGTGCTCTCGCTCATCATCATTCTGGTATCCGGGCTGTTCGTGGGGATGGTGCTCGGTCTGCAAGGCTACGAAACCCTCCAGACCTATGGCTCGGAAGAGGCGCTGGGCGTGCTGGTGGCCCTGTCGCTGGTGCGCGAACTGGGGCCGGTGGTGGCGGCGCTGCTGTTCGCCAGCCGGGCGGGCAGCGCGATCACGGCGGAAATCGGCCTGATGAAGGCCACCGAACAGCTCTCGGCGATGGAGATGATGGCCGTCGATCCGATTGCGCGCGTGGTGGCCCCACGCTTCTGGGCCGGGGTGATCTCCATGCCTTTGCTCGCGGCGCTGTTTTCCGCGATGGGCGTGCTCGGCGGCTACCTTGTCGGCGTGCAACTCATCGGCGTGGACGAGGGCTCGTTCTGGGCGCAGATGCAAAGCGCGGTCGATTTCGAGCAGGATATTCTCAACGGCGTGCTCAAGAGCGCGGTCTTTGGCGTGGCCATTACGGCCATCGCCCTGTTCGAGGGCTACGATGCGCCGCCCACCGCCGAAGGGGTGTCGGGGGCCACAACCCGCACTGTGGTGACCTCCAGCCTGGCCGTGCTGGCGCTGGATTTTGTCTTGACCGCATTCATGTTCCGGGGACTCAACTAAATGAACAAAACCGTGCTCGATCTCTGGGTCGGATTATTCGTCGTCGCGGGCATTGCTGCGCTGCTTTTCCTGGCCCTCAAGGTCGGCAGCATGAATACCGTCAACGCTGCGGACAGCTATGACGTCGTCGCCCGGTTCGAGAATATCGGCGGGCTCAAGGCACGCGCACCGGTCAAGAGCGCCGGCGTGGTGGTGGGGCGGGTCGACAGCATCCAGTTCGACACAGAGCTGTATGAAGCCAAGGTGACGATACGGGTCGACAAGCGCTATCCGTTTCCCAGGGATACTTCTGCCGCCATTCTCACCTCGGGCCTGCTGGGCGAGCAGTACATTGGCCTTGCCGCCGGCGGCGACAGCGTCATGCTGAAAAGTGGCGACACCCTGAAGATCACCCAGGACGCAGTGGTACTGGAAAACCTGATTGGACAATTCCTCTACGGCAAGGCCCAGGAAGGAAGCCCGCAATGAAATCCATCGTCCGTTCCCTCATCGCCGCCGGCTGGCTGGCCAGCCTGGCCGTACAGGCCGACAGCATCAGCCTCGACCAGGCCGTCGAAATGAGCCTCGCGGCCGACCCACGCATCAAGGAACGCGAGCAGGTGGTGGCGGCGGCGCGCGCGCTGGTGCTGGAAGTGCGCGGCAACGCCGGCTGGCGGGTGAGCGCCAATGCCTTCGTCGGCCTCGCGCCCGAGGTCGAGGGCGGGTTCTACCAGGGCGGCGCGTTCACTTGCGCGCTGCCGCCGTGCACCCCGCGCAGCGACGGCGACAAGCTCGACGGCATTTCGGACTGGACGCATCTCGACTTCGCGCTGATCAAGCCGCTGTTCACTTTCGGCAAGATCGAGCACTACGGCGACGCCGCGCAGGGCAACGTCGAGGTGAAAGAAGGCGAGCTCAAGCTGACGCGCGCGGACATCGTCTACGACACCAAGCGCGCCTATTACGGCTACCTGGCCTCGCGCGACGCCCACGCCTTCCTGCAGGACATCCGGACACGCGTCGATGAAGCGATCACCACCGTCGAACGTGATCTCAAGGAAGAGAACGGCGAAGTGCGGCAGTCCGACCTGTACGCCCTGCAGACCGCACGGGGCCTGATCGCGAAATACGTCCACCAGGCACACGCCATCGAAAAAATCAGCCTCGACGGCTTGCGGGTGTTGACAGGGGCCGGACTGAAGTCGGACCTGACCGTGACCGAGTCACGCATCGAGCCGGTGGCCTTTCCCGCGACCGAACTTGCTGAACTCCAGGCACGGGCGCTACAGGGCCGGGCCGAAATGCAGCAGCTCGAATCCGGCCTGCGCGCCCGTCGCGCCCTGCTCGCTGCGAAAAAGGCGGATCGCCTGCCCGATGTCTACGCTGGCGTGATCGGCCAGTTCAACTATGCCTCGCGCCGTGAGCGCCTGGACAATCCCTACCTCAACGACCCGTTCAACGGCGGCGGCCTGACGCCCGTTGTGGGCGTGAAATGGGACAGCGTGTTCGGCGTCGCCAACGCCCGGGTCGATCAGGCCCAGGCCGAGCTTGAAGCGCTGAATCACAAGCGCGCCTTTGCCGTGGCCGGCATCCCGTTCGAGGTGGGTGAAGCCTACGCCAACGCGCAGGCCAACTTTGACTCGCAACGCGACCTGGCCGCGGCCGCGGCTGCGGCGCGGCGCTGGATGGTGGCCTCGCTCGCCGACTTTTCGGCGGGCATAGAAAGCGCCGACAAGGTGGCCGAGGCCATCAAGAACTATGCACTGACCCAGACCGAATACCTGCGCACGCTCAACGACTACAACCTGAACGTGGCGCAGCTGGCGCGTCTCACGGGTGAACTCAAATAAGCCAGACGCGTCTACCCATTCACACACCTGAACAGGATCTCCCCATGCTGCGTTCATTTCTGCTGACTCTTGCCCTGCTGCTGGGCAGCGCGACGGCGAGCGTGCGTGCCGCCGACGTGCCGCCGGACGTGCTGGCACGTACCACCACCCAGGACGTGATCGCCGTGCTGAAGCAGGACAAGGATATCCAGAGCGGCAACCTCAACAAGGTCTACCAGCTGGTCGAGGCCCGGATCCTGCCGAATTTCGACTTCAACCGCATGACCCAGCTGGCCGTGGGCAAGCACTGGCCGCGCGCCACCGCGCAGCAGAAGCAGGCGTTGGTGACCGAATTCCGCAATTTGCTGGTGCGAACCTACGCTACCTCGCTGACGGCGTTTTCCAACCAGACCATAGACTTCAAGCCGCTGGTGATGAAACCCGACGACGACGACGTGACCGTGCGCAGTGAAATCCGTCAGCCGGGCGGACAGCCGTTGCCGATCGACTACAGTATGTACAAGACGGCGTTTGGCTGGAAGGTGTACGACGTGTCGATCGACGGCGTGAGCCTGGTGACTAACTATCGTGCGTCCTTTGCCTCTGCCGTCCGCCAGGGCGGGATCGACGGGCTCATCAAGACCCTGGCAGCGCAGTCGGCCAAGGCGGCGGCGCAGACCAAACCTGCGGCACGCAACGGATCATGATGGCCTGCGCACAAGGTGTGTGCCGGTTCAGCGGGCCGCTGACGGTGGACACCGTGGCCGGGCTGCTTGACGAACTGCGACCCCACCTGGCCAGAGGCGTCACCCGCCTGGATTTCAGCGGCGTCGAACAGGCCGATTCGGCTGCGCTGGCGTTGATTTTCAGCGCGCAGCGGGGGGCCAGCGACCCGCTCAGCGTGAGCGGCCTGCCCGAAAGTTTTGTGACCCTGGCTGAACTTTACGGCGTGGCCGACCTGCTTCCGGTATGAGCCCGGCCATTCGGGTTGCCCGCCTCGCCAAACGATACGGCGGCACGCAAGCGCTGGACGGGGTCTCGCTGGAAATCGCACCGGGCGAATTCTTCGGCCTATTGGGCCCCAACGGCGCGGGCAAGACCACGCTGATTTCCATCCTTGCGGGCCTCGCCCGGCCGGACGCCGGCGAGGCGTTCGTGATGGGCCACGACGTCGTGCGTAACTACCGCGAAGCGCGCCGTGCGCTCGGCGTGGTGCCGCAGGAACTGGTCTACGATCCGTTCTTCAACGTGCGCGAAACCCTGCGCATCCAGTCAGGCTACTTCGGCCTGAAACACAACGACGACTGGATCGACGAGATCATGCATCACCTCGACCTCGTGCCGCACGCGAACAAGAACACCCAGGCGCTGTCGGGCGGCATGAAGCGCCGCCTGCTGGTGGCGCAGGCGCTGGTGCACAAGCCGCCTGTCATCGTGCTCGACGAACCCACGGCGGGGGTCGACGTCGATCTGCGGCGGTCGCTGTGGGCGTTTGTCAGCCGGCTCAACCGCGAAGGCCACACCATCCTGCTCACCACGCACTACCTGGAAGAGGCCGAAGCCCTATGCGGACGCATCGCCATGCTGAAGGCGGGGCGCATCGTCGCGCTGGACGCCACCCGCAACCTGCTGCGACACACCAACGAACACTGCGCCAGCCTGCGGCTCGACGCCGATACCCTGCCGGCCGAATGGCAGGCGCGGGTGCAGCGCGAGGCGGGGGGCAACTGGCGCTTGAGCTTCAGTGAATACTCGGAACTTGAGGCGCTGCTTGCCGCCCTGCGCGGCGCGGGCGTCAAGGTGCTGGAAATGCAGTTGCTGGAACCCGATCTGGAGGATGTCTTCACCGACATCATGAAACGCGCATGAATTTTCCACCCCTACGCCGCTTCACGCCGCTTTCCCCTTTAGGGGCAAGAAACGCTTGGGTCGGCCCGGCGCTTTTCTCGTGAACGGATTGCCGGCCCTGTTCTACAAGGAAATGCTGCGCTTCTGGAAGGTGGCGGTGCAGACCGTGGTCGCGCCGGTGGTGACGGCGCTGCTCTACCTGCTGATCTTTTCGCACGTGCTGGAAGACCACGTCCAGGTCTATCCCGGCGTGACCTACACCGCCTTCCTGGTGCCCGGCCTGGTGATGATGAGCATGCTGCAGAACGCCTTCTCCAACAGCTCGTCCAGCCTGATCCAGTCAAAAATGCAGGGCAACATCGTCTTTGTGATGCTCTCGCCGCTGTCGTATCTGGAATTCTTTCTGGCGTATCTGGGTGCGGCGATCATCCGCGGCTTGGTGGTGGGGCTGGGCGTGTGGGCGGTGACCTGGGGTTTCGAGCCGTTTGCCGTGGCGCACTGGGGCTGGCTGCTGGCGTTTTCGCTGCTATCGTGCGGCGTGCTGGGTGCGCTGGGCATCATCGCCGGCATCTGGGCCGAGAAATACGACCAGCTGGCGGCGTTCCAGAATTTCCTGATCCTGCCGCTCACCTTTCTGTCCGGGGTGTTCTATTCCATCCATTCGCTGCCGGCATTCTGGCAGACGGTGTCGCATTTCAACCCGGTGTTCTACCTGATCGATGGCTTCCGCCATGCCCTGGTCGGCCAGTCCGACACCGATCCGTGGCTGGGGCTGCTGGTCGCCGGGGCCTGCTTTGTGGCAATATCCGCGCTCACGTTGATGCTGCTGAGAAGCGGCTACAAACTCCGACACTGAGAGAAAGCGCACGCATGGTTACCCCCGACGACATCAAAGGCTGGATCAGCGAAAAACTGCCCTGTGACCACATCGAGCTCGAAGGCGACGGCCAGCATTTCCAGGCCGTGATCGTCAGCCCGTCGTTCACCGGCAAGAACATGATCCAGCAGCACCGCCTGGTCTACGACGCGCTCGGCACGCGCATGCACGCGCAGATCCACGCATTGTCGATGAAGACCTACACGCCCGAAGACTGGGCCGCCCGCTGAATGGATTCGCTCCTGATCCACGGCGGCAACACGCTCGCCGGCGAGGTGCGTATTTCCGGTGCCAAGAACGCCGCACTGCCGATCCTGACCGCCAGCCTGCTCAGCGCTGGCCGGCTTGAACTCACCAACGTTCCGCATCTGAAAGACATCAGCACCATGCTGGCGCTCTTGGGCCACATGGGCGTGACCGTCACGCTGGATGACAAGAATCGCGTCACGCTCTGCGGTGAATCCATCCCGCACAAGGAAGCGCCGTACGAGATGGTGAAAACCATGCGTGCCTCGATCCTGGTGCTGGGTCCGACGCTGGCGCGCTTTGGCGAGGCGCGGGTCTCCCTGCCCGGCGGTTGCGCCATCGGCTCGCGTCCGGTGGACCTGCACATCAAGGGTCTGCAAGCCATGGGGGCGGAAATCCACATCGAGCACGGCTACATCCACGCCAAGGCCAAACGCCTGAAGGGCGCGCACATCGCGATGGACGTGGTGACCGTGACCGGCACCGAGAACCTGATGATGGCCGCCGCGCTGGCCGACGGCACGACGATACTGGCCAACGCCGCGCGCGAGCCCGAAGTCGTCGATCTCGCCAACTGCCTGATCGCGATGGGCGCGAAGATCGAAGGTGCCGGCTCCGGCGTCATCACCATCCACGGCGTGCCCGAATTGCATGGTGCGGCGCATCGCGTCATGCCAGACCGCATCGAGACCGGTACCTTCCTCGTTGCCGCCGCAATGACCGGCGGCAGGATCCGCGCGCTCGATGCTGCCCCCGAGACTCTGGTGTCGGTGATGGGCAAGCTCGCCGACGCCGGCGCGCACGTCACGCAAGGCGACGACTGGATCGAGGTCGAATCCGACGGTGTGCTGAACGCGGTGGACGTGCGCACCGCCCCACATCCCGCGTTTCCCACCGACATGCAGGCGCAGTTCATGGCTCTGAACTGCGTGGCCAGCGGTGCCGCCAGCGTCACCGAAACCATCTTCGAGAACCGCTTCATGCACGTGCAGGAACTGCGCCGGCTGGGGGCCAACATCGAAGTTTCCGGCCACACCGCACTGGTGCGCGGCGTGCCGCGCCTCGATGGCGCGATCGTGATGGCAACCGACCTGCGCGCCTCGGCCTGCCTGGTGCTGGCCGGCCTCGTCGCGGCGGGCGAAACCACCATCGAACGCATCTACCACCTCGACCGCGGCTACGAACGCATCGAGGAAAAACTCACCCAGCTTGGCGCGCGCATCCAGCGCGTGCATTGACATGAACACTGGCATCACGCTCGCCCTGTCGAAAGGGCGCATCTTCGAGGAAACCCTGCCGCTCTTGGCGGCCGCAGGCATCACGCCCAGCGAGAGACCGGAATCCTCGCGCAAGCTCATCATCGGCACCAACCGTCCCGACGTGCGGCTCATCATCGTGCGCGCCAGCGACGTACCCACCTACGTGCAATACGGTGCCGCCGACCTCGGAATTGCCGGCAAGGACGTCATCAAGGAACACGGTGGGGCCGGCCTCTACCAGCCGCTGGATCTCCAGATCGCCAAGTGCCGTATGATGGTCGCCGTGCGCGAAGGCTACGACTACGCCGGCACGGTGAAAGAGGGCGCGCGTATCCGTGTCGCCACCAAGTACGTCAACGCCGCACGCGAGCACTTTGCGGGCAAGGGTGTACATATCGACCTCATCAAGCTCTACGGCTCGATGGAACTCGCGCCGCTGGTCGGCCTGTCCGACGTCATCGTCGATCTTGTGTCCACCGGCGGCACCCTCAAGGCCAACGGACTGGTCGCGGTCGAGCACATCAGCGATGTGAGTTCGCGACTGGTGGTGAACCAGGCTGCACTGAAGCTGAAGCGAGAGGTGATTCAGCCGGTGGTGGATGGGTTTTCAATTGCGGTCGCCAAATTCTGAAGGTGTTTCGTCGAGCAGGCGAGCCGCACTCCTGCCCCAATTCGTGGGCGCTGCTTGTCCGTATGGTCAAGAAGTTTGCTAGACGCTTCCAGGAAGGAGGTGAGAGTTGGCCTGTAATTGGAGGCAAACAATCCTTCCCTCTTCGGAGGCAGGGCCCTGCCACTTTACCTGACGGAGTGCTGACTGCACGGCTGATGGGGAGCAGGTATTTTGCCTGCGTTTGCTGGCAAGGGTGTGGGGCTGCCTCCTCACGCTGCTTGGCGCACTCGGCTTGATCTTTATCCTCTTCAAACATGCTTCCGCATACACGAGGCCGTCGAGGAGTGGACTTGCTGGAAACGCCATCCGCCGTAGGCGTCTCGGGGCAGATATCACGGCCCTCTGCTAATGATCGTTGTCATCACGAACAGTTGGGTATTCGCGTGCATGTGCGCGCTCTCCGCATCTTTGGTCCGGAACCCTGTACCTCTATCACGAGAGGGAGTGACTTGCGTTTGCATTGCCGCTCCCGGTTATCGTCGGGCGCAAGCGGTTCAGCACTCGGATCGATATTGAAGGCTTGGTCTTACTTTCAGCTTTCTGGTCCGGTCCTCGCGCTGTTCGGCAAGGCCCAGTCGATTTTTTTGGCAGGGGTGAGACCATGAGTGTGTCATGTTTTTTTGTTCAGTTTGCAAGGTGGCTGATCAAACCAGCAGCAGGCCCGCCCGCTATCTGATGGCCTCATGGTGCAACAGTAAATGGTCATGATGACCATGGCGATGTCTGCAACAAGCAGTATGGTTTCGAAGAGGAAGTTGAGTCGCTTCCGGTTCGATCGCGACAGCTGTGGCAGCAGCCCTAAGCGTGATAGCCTCGTACGGTTTAATGCTTTTTTTGTGTAATGAGAAAAATGAAATCAGGTTCTTCACGCATGGCCCTGTGCTGTGGCAAGGCATGATCCGTCCGAATTTTTTCATCGTCGGTGCGCCAAAGTGCGGCACGACGGCACTGGCCAGCTACTTGCGCGATCATCCGGCAGTATTCCTGACGGATCCCAAAGAGCCGCATTTTTTTGCCACCGATATGGATGTTCACCGATATGTGCGAACCGAGGAGGCTTATCTCGCACTCTTCAAACACGCGAAGCAACATCACCATGCGATTGGCGAGGCATCCGTGGGGTATCTTTTCTCGGCCGTGGCTCTAGCTAATATTCGCAGATTCAACCCCGATGCTCGCATCATTGCCATGGTTCGAAATCCGGTCGACATGGTGCAATCACTGCATCGACAGCTTGTATACGCGGGGTATGAGGACGAGCCAGACTTTGAAAAGGCCTGGCGACTTCAGGATGCACGCAAACGGGGAGAGTCGATCCCGATGCTGTGCCGGGCCCCTGGCTTTCTCCAGTATGGGGATGCTTGCAGCCTGGGTAGACAGATCGAACATCTCTACGCGGTGTTTCCCCGTGAGCAGGTGCATGTCATTGTTTTCGACGATCTGGTGCGAAATGCCGCTAAGGTCTATCGAGATACCCTGACGTTTCTCGGATTACCCTCAGACGACAGGGTGATTTTCGAGGTGGTAAACGAGGCTAAGACCATCAGATTTTCATGGCTGGGCAATTTGACCTCAAGATTGAAGCCTGTTGCAATGCGTTTCGCACTCGGCTTGAGACGGCTAACGGGTCTCAATATCTTTGGTTTCCTCAAGCGAGTCATACAACTCAATCAGGTCAAGGCAAAAAAACCCCCAATCCCAGCGCACATGGTGATCGAACTGCAGGCGCATTTTGAGTCGGATGTTGCACTCCTTGCCACCCTGCTGGATCGGGACCTGAGAGGCTGGACAAGCGCAACCGTAGGTTCGTGATCATTCCCGGATGCGCATCCTCCTCCACCTCGGCTCCCCCAAAACCGGTACGACTGCCCTCCAGGCCCGCATGACCGCATGTTCGGCACAGTTGGCAAGGCAGGGCGTTCTCTATCCGCGTGTCAGTTCCCATCCGATCACACATCATTTCCTGTCTTTCATGCTGCGTGAACGCACCGGCCTGCCGCGGCTCTTCCGCCCGTTGTACCGCGACCATCCGGACTGGCTGGCTCAGGATTTTGCCCGCGACTGGAACGAGGTGAGGGCCCAGGTACGAAAGCATGCGCCGCGCACGCTGGTGCTTTCGAGCGAAAGCCTCTACGTGGCGACGGATGTCGAGCGCGGCCCCGCGTTTCGTGACCTGCTGCGTTCGCTCAGCCCGGATATTTCGCTGATAGCCTACATCCGTAGACCTTCTGAATACTATCTCTCCCGCATCCAGCAGGATCTGAAATCATCCAGTACGTTTGTTCCGCCTGCACCCATCAATTTCAGACAGCGCATCGAATTCTTCGAGACACTGTTCGGACAGCAAGCCGAACTGGTCGCCTATGACAGGGCCAA
Organism: Hydrogenophilales bacterium 16-64-46; assembly: GCA_002281775.1. Classification (GTDB taxonomy): domain Bacteria; phylum Pseudomonadota; class Gammaproteobacteria; order Burkholderiales; family Thiobacillaceae; genus Thiobacillus. The sequence continues at coordinate 119,106 of NCGY01000005.1, forward strand.
TTTGCATCAAGGGGATATCACCGCGGATTTTGTCCATCGCTTCCTGCCCGGCACAAGCTTGCGTGCCCCAGAAAAGAACCCCGGGGTGAATGAAACACTGAGTGCGGAATCGATGTCCCTGTTGCAGGAATACAGGCAGGTCAACCACCCGCGTGAGGATTATGAAATCTTTCCGGGCAGCATCCATTTCAGAATGGCGCTGCACAAAACCGAGCGGGAAACTGGTCTCTTTGTTCGGCCAAGATTGCATCCTGACGTGGCTGACTATATTGATCATGCGACTGTCGATCTGCTCTGGTTGCGCGATACGCGCGACATCGTGTTTCCCGGAATCGACTACGGCAGGTTGCAGCAGTGTACTGGGGAACGCCCAGATTTCCGGAGTTGCAAACGTGTTGCCGACGTGTGCGAGCTTGATGAACAGAGGCGGACGAGCATCCTGATGCGGACAATCCAGACTGGATTCACCCGTTCCAGTCGCGTGCCTCCCCGACTGAGAAACTGGCTCAAGCGGCGGGCAGGTGATCCAAAATTACAAGCCATCCGGGCGGTGCTGCATGCAGTCAAATCCAGATTTGCACCGTGAGCCTGATGCACGACATATCCGCCACGCCAACGAATGGGGGATGTGCGATCGGTCGCCCAGACCGCCGCGGTTGCTTGTGTGGGCTTGTCTGGTCGTCATCGTTCCTGCTTTCTGGTCATGTGAGGTCCGGACAGTTCGATACAGCCCGTCCATGTTTGCCCGCGGAGGACCCGCCTGATGTGTGAGAAGCGACCTTGAGGCCCGTCTCGCAAAAGCATTCCGGGGCAGTCGGGCTGGCAGCCTGGGTTGCCGGGCTGTCGCGCCTGATCTGGATCGCCGCACCCGGCAAACTGTTCGTCGCCATACTGACACGCGTGCTTGCGCAATTCGCGCAGCTTTTTTCCTTTTTCATCCCCATCAAGATCATCATCCTGATGGGGTCAGCGCATATCCCGAGTTATTTCTCGGGAGTCATGACAATAGAGAACCGAGATACCTGGATAGCAGGCATGGCGATGCTCACGTTACTTGTGTATGTCACGGCAATCCTGCTCAACCTGTTGTCAGGGCGCTTGGAATCCCATGCAACTCGTCAGTTTCTGCAAGTAAGGGGACCCGCATTCGCGCCCGACAAGGAGCAGCGAGGGCGGGTTCGCCGCATGATCGTGCTCCTGACCCGCATCCATGTGGCAGGGGTCATACTCCTGCTCTGTGTGATCGGCCTGTTGATACTCAACCCCTGGATGCTGCTCGTGCTCGGGGTGCTGCTGCTGACCCAGCTTGCTTTGACACTCTGGAGTGCCCGACATCCCGATGCACGTTGGCGGGGTTGGCCAGGGCGAGCGGCGTTGGGAAGCCCGGATCGCTATTTTCAGATGCTGGCTGCCCTGGATTTCATGGCGGTATTCGGTTTACTACTGGCCGAGTACTGGGTAACCGGAAGGTCCGAGATGTTGACGGCAATCCTCATCCTGCTGCTGGGGCGTCGCTTGTTCCAGTCGGCAGCCAAGGCAGCCAGTCGTACGGTGTTGCTCCAGCGCGAACGGGTGAAACTAGAATGTCTACTCAATCCTGATTGCGGGGCCAGGGAAATGCCATGACCAAACGCATACTCTTGATTGCCAATTCCTATCCGAATGCCTCGCACAGCTATGTCAACAACGATGTCGAGTACCTGAGCAGCCGCGCCCGGGTCCTGGCGCTTTCCAAGCGTCAGCCGCCGGCACCGTTCTATTCGCCTTTCGATTTCAATTTCTTCGACGACTACAGTCAGCTTGAATTGCAGGCCCGCCAGTTCAAGCCGGATTTCGTGCTGAGCTGGATGCTGCCGAATCATTTTCTCGCGCGCCGCGTCAGCGAGGCGCTCGACGTGCCCTTCGCGCTGAAGACGCACACCCCGGATATTTTCCGGCTGTACAAGGGATGGTCGCGTCCCCTCGAAAGACTCAAGACCCTGGTGCAAAGCGAGGACCATGTCGCGCGTTCCTACCGCATCTCGATGTCTTCGCTCGCCCGCACGGCGCGCTCGCCCAAGCTGCGCGGGGTATACACCATCCCGGCCCTGCGCCCCATCTTCGAAGACTATTTCGACAGTCGCGTGGTGTTCGACATGCTGCCGCGCTTCTACACCGAGCGTTTCCTGAACCCCGCGCCTAACGGCGGAAAACTCCTGGTGGCAGGTTCGCTCGTCAACCGGCGGGAAAACCAGCTCACCTTTGCGGACGTCCTGTCCTCTTTTGCCGGGGCGGTTGACTGGTTCCCCGTGCCCACGCCAGGCTGCCTGTGGATGGATGTACCGAACATCCCCGCCAACGTGCACATCCGCCACTATGCGCCGCCTGCCGACATGCCGGCGACCTACAAGGCCTACAAGGCCATGCTGGTGATCGGCCGCGGAAAATTCAGCCGCGGGCTGTCGATGTCCATCATCGAGGCGCAGGCCGCCGGCGTCGCCGTCATCGCCCCCTCGCTACGCCCGGATTTCGACCGTTTCGTGCTCGACGGCGGCGGCTACCTGTTCAAGGACGAATCCGAGATACCCGGGATCCTTGCGCGGATACCCGAACCTGGGCGGCGCGAGCTCGGGTACGCGCACGCGGGCCGCTACGACATCGCCGGCCTGGAGCAGGAACTGGCCCTGTGCGGCCTCGTTCTCTGAGGCAGGTATTCCGGCGCATGCGCATCATTTACCTGCACCAGTACTTCAACACGCCCGACATGCCGGGCGGCACGCGCTCGTACGAACTGGCGCGGCGCCTGGTGGCGCGCGGCCACGAAGTGCACATGGTCACGACCTGGCGCAGGCACGACGACCGCCATGACTGGTTCCGCAGCGAGGAAGCGGGCATCCAGGTGCACTGGCTGCCGGTGCGCTACTCCAACCACATGAACTATGGCGAGCGTATCCGGGCCTTCCTGCGCTTTGCCTGGGGGGCTTCGCGCTACGCGTCACGCCTGCAGGCAGATCTGGTGTTCGCCACGTCCACCCCGCTGACGATCGCGCTGCCGGCACTCGCGGCAAAACAGCGCCTGGGCGTGCCGATGGTATTCGAGGTGCGCGATCTGTGGCCGGAACTGCCGATCGCGATCGGTGCCTTGCGCAACCCTGTCCTGCGCAGTGCGGCGCGGGTCTCGAACGACAGGCCTACCATGAAGCCGCAGCCGTGATCGCCCTCTCGCCGGGCATGGCGGAGGGGGTGGCGCGTACTGGATATCCGTCCAGCCGTATACACGTCATTCCGAACGGTGCCGACCTCGGACATTTCGGTGACGACAGCGCGCGCGACGCATTCCGCGCCGGCCTGCCCGGCCTGGATGCGCGGCCCCTCATTGGCTACATCGGGACACTCGGCAAGATCAACGGCGTGTCCTATCTGGTCGATATTGCCGCTGCCGCCCTGCGGCTTGCACCCGAGCTGCGCTTCCTGATCGTTGGCAAGGGCGCGGAAGAAGTGGCCATCCGGCAGCGCGCCGAGCAGCTGGGCGTGCTCGGACGGAATCTCACCCTGCTGCCACCCATGAGCAAGCAGACGATTCCGCCGGTTTTCGCGGCCTGTGACGTGGTCCTGTCGCTGTTCATCGACCTGCCCGAGATGCGGGCCAACTCAGCCAACAAGTTCTTCGACGGCCTCGCAGCTGGCCGCCCCATCGCGATCAACTATGGGGGCTGGCAGGCCGAACTCCTCGAACGGCATGGTGCCGGCATGCGGCTGGCCGGCTGGTGTCCCGAGACGGCGGCGCGGCAGCTTGCCGCGTGGACGGAGAACCCGGATACGCTGCGCCAGGCGGGGCAAAATTCCCGTTCGCTGGCGGAGCGGGAGTTTGATCGCGATGCGCTGGCCATTGCTTTCGAACGCGTGCTGCTTGGCGCAGCGGAATCCGGCAGGCGGTCGACCTGATGGGCAAGCGCGCATTCGATATTGCTGTGGCCGCAGCCTGCCTGCTGCTGCTCTGGCCGCTGCTGCTGGCGGTGGCGGCGCTGGTCCGGGCTAAGCTGGGGTCTCCGGTGCTGTTCCGTCAGATGCGCCCCGGCCTGCACGGCAAGCGGTTCGAGATGATCAAGTTCCGTACCATGCTCGACGCCAGTGATGCGGCCGGCAACCCGCTGCCCGACGCGCAGCGCCTGACCCGTTTCGGCACCTGGCTGCGCGCGACCAGCCTGGACGAGCTGCCCGAAATGTGGAACGTGCTGCGCGGCGACATGAGCCTGGTCGGACCCCGGCCACTTTTGATCGAGTACCTGCCGCTTTACAATGCGCGCCAGGCGCGGCGGCACGAAGTGCGTCCCGGCATCACCGGCTGGGCACAGGTGAACGGGCGCAACGCGATTTCCTGGGAGGAAAAATTCGAATTGGACGTCTGGTATGTGGAGCATCGCAGCGCTGCGCTCGATCTGGAAATCCTGTGGCGAACTGCCATGAAACTGGTCTGGCCAAGCGGGATCAACTTTGCCGGCGATACCACGGCATGCCCGTTCCGGGGCAGTGCGGGCGATACTCCACCGACAGGGAAGTTTAATGAATAACGAGCGGGCATCGGCAACCTGTATCAGTGCGTTGGCGAAGATATACCCACTGGCGAAAATCATCCCGGGGCAGGGAGGCTGCGTCATAGGCGACCATGCGCAAATTGACGATTTCGTGTTCATTAATTGCGGCCAGATGCTGAATATTGGGCGCTACGCACACGTAGCCTCCTTCTGCAGCGTAATCGGAGGAGGGGCGTTTTACATGGAGGATTTTGCAGGCCTCAGCGCAGGATGCAGGATCGTGACGGGAACCGACGATTATTCTGGCCCTTACCTGACCAACCCTACCGTGCCCGGGCAGTATAGGAATGTCGTCCAGAGCAAGGTGGTCATGGGCAGGCACGCGATCCTTGGGAGCAATTGCGTGGTGATGCCAGGCGTGACGATTGGGGAGGGCGCTACGGTCGGCGCAGGATGCATCATCAACAAGGATCTCGACCCATGGGGCGTCTACGTCGGACATACCCCGCGAAAAATCGCCGAACGTGATCGGGACGCCGTTCTGTCTCTTGAAAAAGCCCTGTGCGCACGCCTTCAGGATCGCATTTGAATCAGACTGAAGAGTTGCTGGCAGTTGCGGGCGGTATACCTGTCCGGTCCGCGGCCTTCGCGTCCTGGCCGCATTACGCACAAGACGAGATCGATGCCGTGACGGACGTGCTCGCGTCGGGCCGCGTCAACGCCTGGACCGGCGAGGCATGCGGGCGGTTCGAGGCGGCGTATGCGCGGCATGCGGATGTGCGGCACGCCATCGCGCTGGCCAACGGCACGCTGGCGCTGGAGCTGGCCTTGATCGCCTACGATATCGGACCGGGCGACGAGGTCGTGGTGCCGAGCCGCACCTTCATCGCATCGGCAAGCTGCGTGGTCGCGCGCGGTGCCGTGCCCGTCGTGGCGGATATCGACGCCGACAGCCAGACACTCACCGCCGACACCATCCGCGCCGTGCTGACGCCCCGCACCCGCGCCGTCGTCGCCGTGCACCTGGCGGGCTGGCCCTGCGATATGGACGCCATCATGGCGCTGGCGCGCGAGTGCGGCCTCGTGGTCATCGAGGACTGTGCGCAGGCGCACGGCGCGCGCTATCGCGGCCGGCCCGTCGGTAGCCTCGGCGATGCAGCGGCGTTTTCGTTCTGCCAGGACAAGATCATCAGCACCGGCGGCGAGGGTGGCATGCTGCTTCTCAACGATACGGCGCGCTGGGAAACGGCCTGGGCGTACAAGGATCACGGCAAGAACTACGACGCGGTCTATCGCCGCGAACATGCGCCGGGTTTTCGCTGGCTGCACGAATCCTTCGGCAGCAACTGGCGCATGACCGGGATGCAGGCGGCCATCGGCCTCTGCCAACTCGACAAGCTGCCCGTCTGGGTGGCGCAGCGACAGCAGCATGCCCGGACCCTGGCACAAGGCATGGCCCCGATTTCCGGACTGCGACTGGTGGCACCGCCCACGCATATTGAACACGCCTACTACCGTTACTACGCCTTCCTGGAACCGGACTCCCTGAAGGCCGGCTGGGACCAGACCCGCATCATCGCTGCGATCCAGGCCGAGGGTATCCCGTGTTTCGTTGGCAGTTGCAGCGAAATCGCTCGCGAGCGTGCTTTCGTCAAGGCAGGCTGGCAACCCGGACAACGCCTCTCGGTGGCACGGCATCTCGGCGAGACCAGCCTGGCCTTTCTGGTACATCCCACGCTCGACGCGCAGGCGATGGACGACACCTGCGCGGCCGTGGCCAAGGTCATGCGGACGGCCGTCAGGTGAGCGGACCATGAGACTCACCCCCCGCCTGCTGGCCATCATCCTGCATGACTTCCTCGCCGCGGCGTTCGCCTGGTTAGCTGGCTACTGGCTGCGATTCAATCTCTCGGTACCGCCGGAGTTTCAGACAGCCGCGTTTTCCACGCTGCTGTGGGTGGTGCCGCTGTACGCCGTCGTATTCTGGCGCTTCGGTCTGTATCGCGGGATCTGGCGCTTCGCCAGCCTGCCTGATCTCAAGCGCATCGTTCTGGCCATTGGAGTCGCTGCCTTGCTGATCCCCATGGTACTGACCCTGTTCCGGGTGAATGCAGTTGTGCCGCGCTCGGTACTGATTCTGTCGCCTCTGCTGCTCATCGTGATCATGGGGGGCAGCCGGCTGGCCTACCGGGCGTGGAAGGAGCACCGCCTGACCAGCGTGCTGCGTCCATCGAGCAAGCCGGTCCTGGTGGCGGGGGCCGGCTCCGCTGCGGATTTCCTGCTGCGCGAACTGGCGCGCAATCCAGCTGGCTTCCACGCAGTGGGCCTGCTTGACGATAGTCATGAAAAACTGGGGCGCCTGGTGCAGGGAATACGTGTCCTCGGTCGCCTTGATGAGGTGGCCCATTGGGCAAGCAAGATGGGCGTAGAAGATGTGGTTCTGGCTTTGCCTTCCGCTGCCCATGCTGTTCGCAAGCGTATAGCCCAGGTGTGTGCCGACGCGGGACTGAATGTGTTGACCATTCCGGCACTCGAAGATCTGGTGGCGGGGCACGTTTCAGTGTCTAACCTGCGCCGCATCGAGTTGAATGATTTGCTTGGGCGCGACCCGGTGCAACTCGACGACAGCGGCCTGCACCGCCTGCTCACCGGCCAGGCGGTGATGGTGACAGGGGCAGGGGGGTCGATCGGTTCGGAGCTGTGTCGCCAGATTGCGCGTTTCGCGCCGGCAAAACTGGTGCTGTTCGAACAGTCCGAACTGGCACTCTATGCCATGGAACAGGAACTGCCGCAACAGTTTCCCTCTCTGGCCATCGAGCCGGTGATCGGCGATGTGAAGGATGCCGCGCGGATATCGGACGTCATGTCCAGATATCGTCCGGCAGTGGTATTCCATGCTGCGGCGTACAAGCATGTTCCGTTGATGGAATCCGGCAACGCCCGGGAGGCCATGCGCAACAACGTCTGGGGTACGCATGTGGTTGCGATGGCAGCACAGACCTGCGGCGTAGAAAAATAAGCGCTTGGCAGAACAGGTTTGCCAAACCTTGCAGCAGAGCGGTGGGACGCGATTTGTTTCGGTTCGCTTTGGCAATGTGCTGGGTTCATCCGGCAGCGTGATTCCCAAATTCCAGAAGCAGATCGAGGCGGGCGGGCCACTGACGGTGACCCATCCTGAGATTACTCGCTACTTCATGTCCATTCCCGAGGCGGCACAACTGGTCCTGCAGGCCGGATTGATGGGCGAGGGAGGCGAAATCTTCGTGCTCGACATGGGGGAGCCGGTTAAGATTGCCGAACTCGCTCGCCTGATGATCCGTCTGTCCGGACATGACGAGCAGAGAATTGCCATCGAGTACACCGGACTGCGTCCCGGCGAGAAGCTGTATGAAGAGCTGCTGGCCGACAGTGAAACCACCTTGCCCACGCCGCATCCCAAGTTGCGAATCGCCCGTGCGGGCAGGCCGGATCCAGAAGTGATCCGTGCCTGTCTGGCGTGGCTGGCTATTGCCGGGGCGACAGCTGAAGACGAAGTCAAGCAGCGCCTGTCCACATGGGTACCGGAATATGTCCCGCAAGGTGTTGGGCAGCATGGATTAAAGTCTTGACCGCCATGTCGAAGCCACAGGTTTCAGTGATCGTGCCGGTCTACAACCATTGGGACAGGATGCCGCACCTGATTGCGTGCCTGGCGGCACAGACTTTCCCTCTCGCGCAGTTCGAATTGTTGATCGTCGACAATGGTTCTGACCACCTCCCCCCGGTGGCTGGCCTCCCGCCTTGGGCCCGGTTGCTGCATTGTGCTGCGCCCGGTTCCTATGCCGCGCGCAACGTGGCGATCGCCGAGGCGCGGGGTAATGTTCTTGCATTCACCGATGCCGACTGTCGACCGGAGCCGGGCTGGATCGCAGCGGGGTTGACCTGTCTGGAGCGTTCAGGGGGGCACGCGCTGGCGGCGGGCGATATCCGCATCGTGCCGGAGCTTGAGTATGCCCCGACACCCTATGAAGTCTACGACATGATGCTGGGGTTGCCGCAGCGGCGCTATGTCGAGCGGGGATACGCCATCACCGCCAACCTGTTCGTCCCACATGCAGTCTTCGGTGAAGTTGGCCTATTCGACGCAAGGCGTTTTTCCGGGGGCGATGCCGACCTGTGCAGGCGGGCCGTTGCCGCAGGCCATGGCCTGATTTTTTGCGAGCAGTCGGTCGTTGTTCATCCTGCCCGACGTGCGTGGGATGAATTGGTCGTCAAGGCGAAGCGCATCAAGGGCGGGCAGATCATGGCAGGTCCGCTCATGCGCAGATTGGGGTGGGTGTTCCGCACCTTTGTCCCGCCGGTGAGTGTCTGGAGAATAGTCTTGCGTGCACGCTCCTTTACGTGGCGTCAGCGACTGATGGTCTGCATGATCAAGACTCGCCTGTGGGGTGTGGAAATTCTTGAAATGCTGCATTTGCTGACAGGGCGAGAACCAGGCAGACGCTGAGATTCGGCAGCCTGTGCAATAGGCTTGTTTTCAATTATTCTTTATTCGCGGGATAATTTTTCCTGCCACATTCAATCCATCCCACATGAAAGGTCATGCCATGGACAAGCATTCCCACCCTCTGGAACTCGATTTCAGCAAGCTGCTCGGTTTCGATCAATTGCCCGGTTTTGTGACGGACGAATGCCAGTCGGCCCAAACAACCCCGTTGCCGCCCGCCCGCTTGCAGGCCAAGGTCGGAGCCAAGACCATACAAACCGTGCTCGCTGCCAAAATTGGCGGGAAAGTCGGCATCAAGGTGTGATTTCCAGCATAGGTTGATCCGGTAAGCAGGATCATTCATGCCACACAGCATGTGTTCATGCATTCAAACCCGATGAACGCAGGCTTTCCCCCGGACCCTGACCCGTCGCTTGTAATCGCGGCGCGCATGCATCAACGGCTGTCCCAGAGCCTGCTGGACTTGGGGCGACAGGTGCAAGCCAGTATTCCGTTTGTTTGGGGTCCGTTCGAGCGAGCCTGTAGCCGGATCGCGCATGATCAGTCATCGCCCAGCCAGTTAGCCGCGTACTGTGAACTGGTTCTAGCCTTGCATTCGGGTGATCTGGCCAGTGCCGAACAGCTGTTCCAGGAGCTTTCCCAACCCACAGCACCTTGGGGTGGGGTGCAGATATGGCGGTTTGCCGACCCGGCTGAGAATCCGGTATCGCGTCGCTATGAACGCCTGTTCAATACGGATCCGGAACAGGATTTCTTGATTTGTCCGCCCGAACCGGATGAGGCCTTGCGCTGTGAGCGGCGCGTGGCCGCAGCACTGGCGTTGCTTGAACGCTGTGATCCCGATTCCCATGCGGAATTGCTGGTGCTGATCAAGGAAATTGTTCTGGCATCTGGGCCAAAGACGCCAGGGGCCATGACATTCGACGGTGCATCATCATTCATGCTGTTTGGTGCCATTCTGTTGAACGTCAATGGCCACGAATCGGTGTTGCAAACGGCCGAGGCCCTGATACACGAAAGCAGTCACAATCTGCTGTTCGGTCTGTGCGCGGACGGTTCGCTGACCGGCAATCCAGAGAACGAACGCTACGACTCGCCCTTGCGCCTCGATCCCCGACCCATGGACGGAATCGTGCACGCCACTTTCGTGCTGGCGCGCATGTATCAGGGCATACGACGTCTGGTGGACTCTGGCGGGCTGAGCGCCGAGCAGACAGAGGAGGCACATACCATGCTGGCACTCAGTGCCAGCAAGTACGAGGAAGGCTGGCGCACGGTAAGCGTACATGCGCAGTTGACCCCCCTGGGAAACCGTGTCATGCAGCGTGCACATGCGTACATGACGCCCTATCTGGGCACTTCCCCATTACAGATGCTTGCTGGCGATGAGCGGGCGCGGCAGCATGATGCTGCTGCTCCTTGACGCTGCCGCCTCAAGGGCATCCAGATAGTTCCGGCGAAACAGCGAATACGACACTATCCGGTCGGGTGCAGGGTGTTCGGTCGGAAATGATACCGTGGGGTTACTGTTGATTTCGTATATCTGCACGCGACCATTCACCATGCCGAAGTCGGCTCGCCCGTATTCCATGCCGGCAATGTCGAATGCACGGGACACGGTCTCTGCATGGGGGTTGTCGCGGACTATCCTCAATTCATCGGCGTACAACTCGCGTGGCGCGATTCCGATCTTGCCGTATTTGACCAGCCAGTTGTCGTCATGAACGCAAAGATGGGCAAACTCCGTCTTGCCAAACCGGAAGCTGGCGAGCTTGCGGTACAGGCCAGGTTTTACCGGTTCGGCGGCGTATTCGACGATGATCAGGCAAGCTGCCGAAAAACCCGCACAAATTGCGCTATCCACAGACAATCTCACTTCATCCCAGGCGTGCAGCAATCCGGATAGTGGCGCGGTGTGGCTACCCTCGGCCCGGATGAACACGGGCCAACGTTGCGGGCGTACCTGTTCTTCCACCCGATAGGCGTTGAAATCGTTGATGCCGGCTTCGTGAAGCATGCGCAGGAGGCCGGCACGAGTAGGGGCCCGGGCGGGATCGTTCAGCACGGATAGCCCCTGTGCCCTGAGATGCCGATACAGGGCGGCTGCCAGTCTTAGCTGAGGTGGCGAGAGCCTGTCCATATCTGTAAAAACATAGGTTGCACCCTTCAGATGCCGCCTGGACAGGGCCTCGTCGTAGCTCAGGATATCAATCCACGCGCCTTTGCTCGCCTTGCGCACGGCAAGATGCGTCTTTGTGCCACGCGGGCTGACAAGATAAATCAGGCGCGGCTTGCCGAAGGGTAGAATCATGTAGGGCAGGAGGTAACTCAGATACTGCTGCGGCACATGCGCATGCAGGTTCAATAATCATACTATGCTGGGCAGGCCCCTCTCCGGCAATCTGTTTATCCCTATGCAGCCAGGACCCGTAAATCGCATCCTCGTCGTCAAGTGGAGTGCACTCGGCGACGTAGTCATCGCCACTGCCCTGTTCGAGGACATTGCACGCAGTTTTCCCAATGCGGAAATTCACCTCAATACCTTGCCGAATTGTGTGGGTTTGTTCCAGCACGACCCGCGTTTCAGCGAAATATGGGCAATCGATGTCCGCAGCAAGCGCAGTCGCTTGCGTAACAGTCTGGCCTGGCTTGCGCGCTCGCGCGCGGGCCGATACGACATGGTAATCGACCTGCAGCGTACCGACCATACGCGTGCGCTGATCGCGCTGTGGTGGATGGGGGGCGGCGCACCAAGGGTGCGAGTGGGCAATCTTGGAGGCTTCCCCTATACGGTTCAGCCGCGCGTCCTGCCCAGGCCCACGCACGCTTTCGACATGATGCGTGAGGCGGTCAGGGCGGTGGGGGTGAGGCCCGTTACAGTCCGCCCGGTGCTGTATTCAGGTGTGGCGGCTAAGCAGCGCGTCCAGGCATTATTCCGTGAACATGGGCTGGACGATTTTGCCGTGCTGTTGCCCGGATCGCAGGCGGCGGGCTGGCTCAAGCGCTGGGGGGTGGAGAACTATCGTGCTCTGGCTGATCTTCTGCATCGTACGGGCGTACACAGGATCGCGGTGATTGGCGGTCCCGATGAGGTGGAGGACTGCCAGGCGATTGCCGAAGCAGGTGAATATGTCGTGAATTTGAACGGTGCACTGCAATTGCTGGACATTCCGCTAGTCTGTGCGCATGCCAGGGTTGTGGTCGGGAATGATACCGGCACGGCGCATTTTGCTTCTGCATCGGGTCGGCCCATGCTGATTGTTTGTGGTGCGACGGACCCACGGCGAGTGAGGCCTCTTGGCGATAGCGTGCGCGCTTTGCAGGCCGACTTGCCGTGCATAAACTGCTACGGCAAGGATTGCAGCAATCACGATTATCTGGCCTGTATGCGCGTGCTCACGCCACAGCGAGTATTCGATGAAGTGATCCATCTGATGGAGCCCTCCCACCCTGTACCGGACAGACAGGCATACCGGGTGTTCGAGCAGACAGGCGATCCATCGGCATCATGAAGGCGAGGAGGGTGGTGGTGGCATGGCGGGCGCGCCGGGGGGCATGAGTGTGTCACCGTGCCGGGCAAACTGGGCATGTTCGTAGAGCTTGGCGTATTTCATGAACGCATAGAACGACATGGAAACCGAATTCATCAGGCCGGCCCAGCCATTCATCCAACTACGTTTGAACAGATAACTGCGCACGAACACCAGAGGCGGATAGACCACCATCATCCAGGGGGATACGCGTTTGCCGCGTCTCAGCTTGTCTATCACCAGTCCCGTGGAATAGGCATTGAGTTTTTCCACCTTGACATGCAGGCTGGTCTCGCCAAAGTGATAGAAGGGGTGTTTCAGTCTGGCCAGGGAACCCTCTACCTTGGGGGCAGCGTGTACCGGCATGTCCGAGACATGCCCGCGGGTCTTGTCGAACAAGCGCAAGAAGTAATTCATGCGAGCACGTGTCGACGCCATGCGCCAGAACAGTTGCTCCTGTCGTGGAATCTCGTATCCCGAAGCGGTGGGCGAGGTTTCCAGCAAGCGACGAATCTCGGTCTGGAGAGCAGGGGATAGCGCTTCGTCGGCATCCAGCAGCAAGACCCATTGATGCGAGGTGTGATCGAGAGCAAGTTGCTTTTGCGGACCGTATCCCAGAAAGCGGTGCTGGATGATCCTGCAGTTGTAGCGTGCTGCAATGGCGAGAGTCTCATCGCTGCTGAATGAGTCCAGTACGACGATTTCATCTGTCCATTTCACGCTTTCGAGGCAGGCGGGCAGAGTGCGGGCATTGTTGAATGTGGTGATGAAAACGGACAGAGCGGGCATTGAAGCTCCTATCGGCGAGGAGACATGGCAAGTTGTGAGTAGACCTTCAGCGTTGCTGTCAGCATGTCGCGCAGAGGGAAAAAGTCGCCATCAGGTACTGGAGTAGGCGTTTGCACCAAGGCGCTGATCTGCATTGTGACAGTATTCAGGTCTGCCATTGTCAACAAGCCCCTTGGGTAGATGCGACGCAGGATTTCACCCACGCCGCCGTGATCGTAGCCGGCGGTCGGCACGCCCAGACGCAGTGCTTCCAGTGTCGTGCGGCCGAAGGACTCCGGCTGGGTCGAAAGCGAGAGCACCAAGCTGGAAATGGCCAGAATTGACTTGAGATCATCGCGTTGACCGGTGAAGCTGATGTCGCATTCCAGCCCCAGGCTGCGTACCCGGTAGCGCAATTTTTGCAGGTAACGCTGTTTCGACGGCGTCGCGCCGCCGACGATCAGCCCGTGCACCGGCAACCCCCTGCGTTTCAGCCGCCCGACCAGTTCGATGAAATCCTCGTGGCCCTTGAGCCGGGTGATGCGGCCGGGCAGGGTGAGGAGAGGTTTTTCGCGTGCACGGGGGAACTGCGCGTAAAACGCCTCCTGCCATGCGCTGTCGGGTTGCCAGCCATGCGGGTATTGCTGACCGTCGACCCCGCGTGGGATGACCGTGATGCGCCAGGGCGGCGTGTCCGGGTAATGGGCAAGGATGTAGTCGCGCACCGTGTCGGACACCGCAATCACGGCCTCGCCACGCGTCATGATGCGACTGTAGCGTCCCACGCCATACAGCCCGTGCACGGTGGTGACGAAGCGTGGTCGCGTCGCCGGATTCATGCCGCGCCAGGCCAGATACGCGATCCAGGCGGGCACGCGCGAGCGGGCATGCACGATGTCGACTTGCTGCTCGACGAGGAAACGCCGCAGCCGGTGTACCAGCAGCAGGGTCTTCAGCGATTTACGCCCGATCGGCAAGGCGAAGTGCTCGGCGCCCGATTCGAGCAGCGGCGCGACCAGCCGTCCGCCTGCCGACACAACGAGTGCGCGGTGGCCGTGCGTCACCAGCGCGTGGGCCACCTCCAGCGTGCCACGCTCCACGCCGCCGGATTCGAGAGCGGGCAGGAGCTGCAATACGGTCAATTTCTGTTCAGACATGTGAGTATCCAGGCCGCGCAACGGTCGGCCTCGGCAAGCGGGACGGTGTTTGGATGCAGCGCACCGCGCGCGCACCACTGGATAAAGCGGGTGACGCGATGCGCCTCGGCCAGATCGGCGATGGCCCAGCCGACCCGACTTTTCGGATTGACCGGCAGATCGAACACGCCCACGTCGGCAGCTGCGGTGAGCGCCTCGGTCACCATGGACACACTGTCCGGCGTGACCCAGGCCACGCCGCTTTCGGCCAGCCGCGCTGGCAGCCAGTCGGCGGGCGTCGCGGTGTGGGGCACGATTTCGAGTGCGTCCAGGCGGGGCAGGCGCGACAGGAAGTCGTCCGGCGTGCGGCGCGAGGTGGTCAGCGTCCAGCGGCGTGTCGGCTCGCGCGTGACGACGCTGCGGATCTGCACCGCGACCGCATCGCTATTCCATTCGAAATGACGCGATTCGCCACCCACGAGGATGAGCCCGTGACTGCCCCGTTCGCCGGCTGGCAGGGGGTTCGCGCGGACGCGATTCAACGCGCCCTGGCTGACGAAGGTGCGGGCGTCGGCCTCGACCCGGTCGTGCGCAGGCACGATCAGGTAATCGAAACAGGCGCGCGGCAGGCTGGGTTTCATCAGCACCGCCACGGGTGCGCCGGTGGCGCGGCGCAGGGCCAGCAGGCTGGGGTGTGTGCCATGCCCGGCCCCGAGAATCAGGTCGGGGGGCGGCAGTGCGGCCGTCGGGGCGCGTCGGAGCAGCCCGTGGACGACTGCGCGCCAGCCGGGCAGGGCGTCAAGCTCGTGGCAGTGCGTGGGGGTGGCACGCGCCAGCGCCTCGGCCAGCCCCAGCGACTGGTTGAGGTGGCCCGGCTTGCCGTCGCTGACGATCCAGAGACAGAGCAGGGCGGGCTCAGTCGGCAAGGTCATGCGTCAGGGTCATGCGAGGAAGGATGCGCTCATCAGAACTGCGATTTGATGAGCGCGGGGCGTTAAACATGCCGTCTGGGGGGAGCCGGTTCATAGCGTGTCGCGCCATTGCCGGTGATACATGGCGTCCCAGCTATAGGGAGAGGGGTCGAGCGCGGGCGGCTTGCATGTCATCAGGTCCGCAAGCAGTTCAGCTGAGGCGGGTGCCATGGTCAAGCCGTAACGATAGTGCCCAGTGTTGAAATACACATTCTCATAATCAGGGTGGCTGCCAACGAGCGGGATGTTGTCCGGTGATCCCGGACGCAGTCCGGCCCAATGACGGATGGGTTGCGATGCAGCCAGCGCCGGCAACAGCGCAGCCGCGGCACGATGCAGCCGCTGCGCCGTGACCGCATCGGTTGACTTGTCGAAGCCCGCATCCTCGATAGTGCTGCCCACTAGGATATGACCGTCCTGCCGGGGGATGACATAGAGACCGTCGCGATAAAGTATGGTGTCGAGCGTACCGGGGGGCAGCCGGAAAAGGAGCATCTGTCCGCGTATCGGGCGCACCAGCTTGCAGTTCGGATAAGCCTGGGTATCCGCACCTGTGTACGCACCTGCGGAAATCACGCAAAAGTCGCCCGCAAGTTTGCCTTGGTCGGTTGCTAGTCCGATAAATCGCCTTCCGTCCCGTTCGATCCCTCGTGCCGGACAATTCTCGAACAGGTTTCCGCCCGCGGCCAGAAAGGCCTGGCGCAGGCTCGCGAGTAGCCGGGGATTGCGAACCTGAGCGACCTCAGGCAGTTCAAGAACGCCGTGCCCGCAATCCTTTACGGCCATACACTTGGCTTGAGCCCATGACAGGGCAGATTGCGGGTCAGGCACATCCAGTACACGCAGGCCGCATACCCAGTATTCTGCGCTCCCCCCACCCAAACTCCGGAGATGCTCCAGCCAGGAACAGTAACGCTGCATGGCGCGCAGGGCGAGGCGGGTAACCGCGTCTGGATAGTCCCAGGGTAAAAGTGGCGAGAGGATGCCACCGCCCGCCCAAGAAGAGGATTCGCTGGCAGGTTCGGCATTGAGTATCGTCACAGCGAAGCCGCGGCCCAGCAATTCCACGCCGGCGCTCAAGCCGGCGGCGCCAGCGCCGATGATAAGGACACGCCTGTTCAAGATTATTCGGGTTTCGTCGACCGTAAACGCTGGCAAATCTGCCGTTTATCCAGTTTGGCTTGAAGCCTCAGGGATTTCATTGCACTGTTCAATCATGGAAATCAAGCATCCTACTGCCAGTAGCGGCTTCACGCTCATCGAGTTGCTCGTGACGCTTGCCGTATTGTCTATTTTACTGGCGATAGCCATCCCGTCGTTCCAGAGTTTTTTGCGGAACAGCAGACTGGCAACGGCGACCAACGATTTGTCGAGCGCGCTTGCGATGGCGCGCTCTGAGGCCGTCAAGCGCGCTACTCGCGTCACGGTCTGCAACACTGAAGACCCGGATGCTGCCAGTCCGGCCTGCTCGGCTTCGGGCAATTGGAATGCGGGCTGGCTGGTGTTTGTGGACGGGGGCATCGCTGGCAGCGTGGACGGCGGGGACATCGTACTGCGTGTTTTTCAGCAATCCGCACGGGCTGGCCTGGCGATCAGTGCCGTCAGCAATTTCACTGACTTTGTGAGTTATCTCGCCAGTGGCGTCAGCGCCGGCAGCGGCGGGCTCTCCAATGGACGCTTTACGATTGATTTTGCAACTTGTCCATCGCCGGCGACGAATTTATCGCGCGATCTTGTCGTTGGACCGACAGGGCGCGTCAGAGTTGAAACAGGGGACTGCGTGTGATGCCCGGAATAGCCCGCAAGAGACGATTGCAGCAGGGTGTCACCCTGCTCGAAGTGCTTGTCACCATGGTCGTGCTTGCGCTTGGCCTGCTTGGGTATGCCGGGCTGCATCTGGCTTCGTTGAAGAATAGTGCCAGCGCCTATCAACGCAGCCAGGCGACCATTCTTGCCTACGACATCATCGACCGCATGCGCGTCAATCGTACACAGGCTGTGGGTGGTGGGTACAACGTAGCGATTGCCGGGTCAGGGGGCGGCTCGGGGGTTGCGGCTGACGACCTGAGCGACTGGAAGGCGACTCTGGGCCAGGCCTTGCCCGGCGGCGATGGGGCCATCGCCGTTGACGCCAACGGTAATGCCCTGATCCAGATTCAGTGGTCGGACAAGCGCGACGCCAGCGCAGACGACGTTGTGACATTCAATACGCAGACCCGGCTATGAACAATCACCCCAATCGAACCCTCGACGTCCGGCGCGCGCAACCCGGTTTTTCGCTGGTCGAGCTCATGGTCGCCATGGCGCTGGGTCTTCTGCTGGTGGTTGGCGTTGGCACCGTCTATCTGGGTAGCCGGCAGACCTATATCCAGCAAGAGGCGCTGGCGCGGATGCAGGAGGGCGCGCGATACGCTTTCGAACTGCTTACGCTCGATATCCGCCAGGCGGGCTACACGGGCTGCGCCCCCATAGATGACACCTTTTCCACACTGAACGGCACGGACTGGTACAACAATTTGAGTGCACTGCCACTGGCGGGCTACGAGTCCGGTGCGGGCCTGCCGACTGACGTTTCCGGTGCGCTGGCCAATACGGACGCGGTCAGCGTGTTGCGAGTGGACGAGAATTCGGATTACTTCGTCGACAGCCACAACGGTCCTTCTGCGCAATTTCAATTGCAGGCCAATCATGATCTCAAAGAGGGCCAGATCCTCACGGTTGTGCCGCCGGATTGCAGCCAGGCAATAGTTTTTCAGATGACCAATGTCAATGACAACGATACGATCGATGTGGTCGTTCACAACACCGGTGAAAGTTCGCCCGGCAATAGCACCAAGTGCCTGGCCGACCCGGCCGATCCCGTCTGCGCGTCCGAGTCGACCTTCCCTAATCTACCGGAAAATTCCCGGATCATGCGGCTGATCGGCAATATCTATTATCTGGGTACGGGAGAAAGCGGTCAGCCCGCACTGTTCCGGGAAAGTCTCGGCGTATCCGGGGGGAACGCCCAGGCCAGCGCGAGCGAGCTGGTTGAAGGCGTCGAGGACATGGAAATCCTCTATGGCGAAGACACCACCGGCGACAATAATGTGGACAGCTATGTGGCGGCGGATGCGGTCGTCGACTGGTCGAACGTGCTGGCCGTGCGGGTGAGTCTGCTCATGCGCAGCGTGGAAAACAACGTGGTGTCCGATTCCCAGCAGATCGAATTTGCCGGCGAAACGATCAATGCCGGTGTGGGCGCGGACAGGCGCTTGCGCAAGGTTTTTACCACCACCATCGCGGTGCGTAACCGTTTGTGAAGGGGCCAGACTTGAAACGCAATGCACTACCAGGCGCATCGCAGAGGGGGGCCGCGTTGATCGTGGCGCTGATTTTTCTCGCCGTGCTGGCCTTGCTGGGGATCGCCGCGGCGCAAACCACGCAGCTGGAAGAGCGCATGGCTGGAAATACGCGTGATCGAGACCTCGCTTTCCAGTCGGCCGAGGCTGCGCTGCGCTGGGCATCGTTTAACCTGGCTGGACTGAGTGCCGCCGCGCCCGCGCTGGATGAGGCGGTCGGGAACGATGCCACCTACTGGAATGCATACGACTGGTCCACGTCGACCCAGTTGTCGGCGGCGAACGTCACCATCAATGGCGTCGAAGCCTATCCCCAGGTGGTCGTGGAGCGCCGGGGGACATCTGATCGCTATCGCGTGACCGCGCGCGGTGTGGGGGCCAGCAGCAATTCGATCGTGTTGTTGCAAGCTGAATATCAATATCCGTAATGCCGGGAGTTCAACAAGATGAACCGTTCAAATCGCTATGCTGCCTGGATACTTGCAGTATCGGCCATGGTCACGCTCAGCGGCCCCGCGACCCCCGAGCCGATCAGCCTGTCGGATACCCCCTTGTTCCTGAACGTCGCGGTGGATCCCAACATCGTCGTGACGATGGATGATTCGGGGTCGATGCGCTGGGCGGTGGTGCCGGATGCTTTGATCGACTATGGCCTCAGCGCCACCAAGCGCATATTTTCGTCGAGTTTCAACGCGCTGTATTACAACCCCAACGTGCGTTATGTCCCGCCCAAGAATGCCTCCAACGTCGACATGGCGAATTCCAGTTTCAGTGCGGCCTGGATCAATGGCCTCGACACGGCCAAGGGAACTGTCGATCTGACCAAGAATTACCGGCCGCCATTTTATTATGATCCCAAGATAAGCGGCACCTACGAGGGCCGCACCGGGGGATATGCCACAACGCTCAGCAATCCATCCGGCGTGGGAACCGAATACAATTTTACGAGCAACACCACCATTCCAGTGCACATCACCTATCAGGGTGGTTCCTTTGTGTATAAGACCAATGGTGTGGCGGCTTTTTACTTTGTCTTCGACAGTGGCAACAGTGCCTGCGACGGAACCCTCAACGACGACGATTGTTACGATTACGTCAAGGTCGCCAGCAACTCCGGCCCCGGCACGATAGACATCAACGGCGACGGCGCAATCACCACGGCTGATCGCAACGAACAGCAGAATTTCGCCAACTGGTATTCCTATTACAGTAACCGGGTTCTGGCGACCGCCTCCGGTGCGCTGCTGGCATTCAACGCTTTTCCTGAAAATGTCCGCCTGGCGTGGCAGGCGCTGGGAGACTGCAAGTCGTTCGGCGGCACCTGCAAGGACAAGAAGGGCACGACCTACGACAACAAGATTCGCCAATTCAGTGGCACCCATCGTAGCAATTTCCTGAATTGGCTGATCAATTATCCAGCGGCGTATGGCACCACGCCCTTGCGTGATGCCATGTACTACGCAGGCAGCTATTACGAGACCAGCGGCATTGCCAGTCCCTACGCCGAGAATCCGCAGGTCACGGCTGGCACGGAGTTAAGTTGCCGCAAAAACTACCACATCATGTTCACCGACGGGGTGTGGAATGGCGATGTGAAAATGACGGGGGCAAACAAGCCCGGCAATGCGGACAATACCGCTGTGTCGCTGCCGGATGGGATGAGCTATTCCCCCACGCTCGATAGTTCAATCATTTTCAAGGATGGCAATACCGACAGCCTGGCTGACCTGGCATTCAAATACTGGGTATCCGACCTTCGCACGGATATCAACAACGATGTGGTACCGCGCTATGTTGATCGCAGCGGCACCGAAACCGACCAGTACTGGAACCCGCGTAACAATCCTGCAAACTGGCAAAACATGACGACCTATACCGTCAGTCTTGGCCTGAGCAGCACGCTAACCAATCCGGTCTGGGAAGAGACCACCTCCGGTACAGGCTACACAGACCTCAAGACCGGGGTGGCGAGCTGGCCTACCACAGGAGACTACTTGGCCGGCAATGTCTACGATCTCTGGCATTCCGCGATAAACAGCCGTGCTGAATTCTTCAGTGTGGAAAGCCCGGACGCTCTGGTGAGCTCGCTGCAGGCGGTAGTGAACAGCATCCTTGATGCTACCCCGTCAGCCGCCGCACTGGCAGCCAATTCGACGAGCATCCAGACCGGGGCGCTGGTTTATCAGGCGCGTTTCGACAGCAAAGACTGGAGTGGTGATTTGCTTGCCTATCCGGTGCAAAGTGACGGTAGTGTGGGTAGCGCCATCTGGCAGGCCAAGAATCTCATGCCGAGCCCCGGCAGCCGCAATATTTTCACCATCGACGGGGCGGGGGACGGCGTGGCGTTTACGGCTTGCA
The DNA here is from genome assembly GCA_002281775.1 of Hydrogenophilales bacterium 16-64-46. Lineage (GTDB taxonomy): Bacteria > Pseudomonadota > Gammaproteobacteria > Burkholderiales > Thiobacillaceae > Thiobacillus. The sequence continues at coordinate 140,210 of NCGY01000005.1, forward strand.
GCAACCTGACGACCAGCCAGCAGACTGCGCTCAATACCAATGCCTCGGGTTCGGTCGATTCCAGATGCACAGATCGTCTGAATTGGCTGCGAGGCAATTCTGTCAGCGGCATGCGCTCGCGCACTTCGATACTGGCCGACATCATCAATTCCGATCCGGTCTACACGCACAGCGAGGATATGGGATACGGGAGCGCCTCGTTTACCGGAGGGGGCACTGCCTATACCGACTATGTCGAAGACAAGGCTGCCAATCGCATTCCCATGGTTTATGTGGGCAGTAACGGTGGCATGCTCCATGGGTTCCGCGCGGACGTGGGTGCCAGCGATTCAGGTATCGAGAAATTCGCCTATATCCCGAACACCGTATTTGCAAACCTCAGCCAATTGACCGATCCGGATTACGTGCACAAATATTTTGTGGATGCCGGGCCCACTGTTGGCGACGCCTATCTGGGGGGCGTCTGGAAGACCATACTCGTCAGCGGCATGGGAGGGGGTGGCAAGGCTGTCTTTGCGCTTGACGTGAGCAATCCTGGTACGCCCAGTACGAGCCTGGTCAAGTGGGAATTTGCCGATGCGGATTTGGGATACAGCTTCAGCAAACCCCAAATCGGCCGTCTGCCTGACGGTAGCTGGGTGGCGATATTCGGCAACGGCTATAACAGCGCTTCCGAGCAGGCTTATCTGTATATCGTGAATCTGGACACGGGGGCGCTGATCAAGAAAATTGCCGCAGGTACGGCGACGTCCAATGGCCTGTCCACGCCGACCTTGTATGACAGCAATGGGGACAAAACCATCGACACGGTCTACGCGGGCGATTTGCAGGGCAATCTGTGGAAATTCGATCTCCTCGCCACCAACAGCGCGGATTGGGCACTGGCAAATTCCGGTGTGCCCCTGTTCCAGGCACGCAACGACCTCGGACAGGTGCAACCCATTACGGCTGCCCCGGTGGTTGGCGGACATACGCTTGGCGGAGCCATGGTGTTGTTCGGCACCGGGCGCTATCTCGGCAACACGGATGTTCTCGACAGCAACGTGCAGAGTTTCTACGGCTTGTGGGATAACGGCTCGCCCATATCCACCACGGACCGCAGCGAGCTGCAGGAACAGACCCTGGTTGCTGAAACCATCGAGTTTGGCAGTCAGGTAAGGGAGTCGAGCACCACCGTCACGGTCTATCCCTCTTCGCGAGGCTGGTATATGGATTTCAACCTCGCCAGTGGTGTGGGTGAGCGTGTCGTGACGCAGGCGTTATTGCGCTACGAACGGGTTATTTTCCTCACCCTGGTGCCTTCGACCGAGGCTTGTGATCCCGGCGGATTCAGCTGGTTGATGGAGCTGGAGATGGAGTCCGGCGCGGCCCCTGCAGAATCGAGCTTCGATTTCAACAATGACGGAAAATTCGACAGCGATGACTTGCTGGCCAGCGGAGAGTCGGCGGCGGGCATCCGGACTACCGTGGGCATTACCAAACCTCCCGCATGGTTCAGCTCGCCCCCTCCGTCGGACGGCGGGCACGCCACAGATTTCAAGGTCATGACCGGTACCACGGGGGGGATCCAGTCACTTGGCAACAAAGGCGACGAGGCGGACCCGGATGAACCCGGTGGCGGTGGTGGAGCGACGCGCCTCTACTGGCGGCAGATTCAATGAGGAGCGAGTGATGCACAGAAGAACTGGCGGGTTCACGCTGATCGAGGTGATGATAGTGGTGGCCATTCTGGGCGTGCTGGCTGCCATCGTTTACCCGAGTTACATGGAGTACGTGAGACGGGGTCAACGGGCTGAGGCCAAAAGCCTGTTGCTCCAGAATGCCCAGTTCCTGGAGAGGAACATGACTGAAAACAATCGTTACGACAAGGATGGTGCCGGGAATGACATTGCTTTGCCCTTTACTTCCTCGCCCCAGAATGGCGATGCGACCTACAGCATTGCTGCCAACCCGCTGGATGACACCACCTATACCTTGCAAGCGTCGCGTCAGGCCGGGACGATGATGGAAAACGACGAGTGCGGAACGTTCACACTGGATCACCGCGGCCAGAAAGGCTTGTCCAGCAATACGCGGTCCGTGGACGAATGCTGGAATCAGTGAGCTGGTTTCATGATGAAAGGAAACAACATGTCTGAACGTACCATCATGGTTATCCTGTTGTCGTTATTTACTGGCACTGCCCTGGCGGCACAACAAGCGCAACCGACGCGAAAGCCTTCGAATGCTGTGGTTCAGGCGGTCCAGCAGTCTGGCCAGAAAAGCGGAAAGCAGAACGCCATCACGCGCAGGAAAATCAACCCGGATGCGCCTCCGGAAAATCTTGAAAAGGCCTTGCTGCCTGTTCCGGGTTCGCCTTGAGATGCCACTGAACCCCGCCTGAATTCAGCCCGGCACGGGATATCTGCTCTGGCCACGGCGAATTGATTCCATTTCCAGATTGAAAATCGCTTTGTCGGTTTCGCCTTGCCGTGTTGCAGCCCTGCCTGCGGCTCCTCTTCGCGATCTTTTCAATCCGGAAATGGGATGAGAGGGCTCTGGCGGAAGGGGGAGCAAAGGGCTTGATTGTCTCGACCGTCTTTTCAGACTTCCCATAAAAAACGGGGCCGAAGCCCCGTTGAAGCAAACCCGTCAGGGAGTCAACCGAGCACTTCTGCCCAGATGTTCTGCGCCCAGGATTCGTTGTAGGCGAAGTTCAATTCGTCGCCCTTGGCCGTTGCGCCGCCTTCCGGCGCCGACACGTAACCCTTGCCGGCTTCGAAGCGGAACACGTTGGCGACGTAGCCCGAGGTGGTGTCGGAGGTGGCTGAGTAGCAGGTGTTGGCCACGACCGGGATCGGGTCGGGCTGACGACCGGCCAGCAGTTCGACGATCGCTGCCGCACACACTTTCGCGTGGTTGGTCGCCATGTGGCCGGACTTCGGCAAGTTGGACAGCACCGAGTCACCGATGACGTGCACGTTCGGCACGGTGGTCGATTCGAAGGTGGCCAGGTTGACTGTACACCACACGCCATTGCTGTCGTTGCGCGCGCCCGCCATGGCGCAGACTTCGCCTGCCCGCTGCCGCGGTACCACGTTGAGCACGTCGCCCTTCACGTCATCAAACTCGGTCGAGACGATCATCTTGGTGCCATCCACTGCGAAAGGCGCGTTGTTCGGGCGGTATTCGATCATGCCGGGGTAGTAGGTGTTCCAGGCATTCATGAACAGGCCCTTCTTCGAGGCGATGTCCGGGTTGCCGTCGAGCAGGATGATCTTCGACTTGGGCTTGGCCTTCTTGAAGTAGTTGGCGACCATGCAGGCACGCTCGTAGGGGCCGGGGGGGCAGCGATACGGTGCCGTGGGCACCGACATCACGAACACGCCGCCGTCGGGCATGGCTTCGAGCTGCTTGCGCAGCAGCGCGGTCTGCTCACCAGCCTTCCAGGCATGCACCACCTTGCCGGCGGCTTCGGCGTCCTTGAAGCCCTTGACCGTATCGGTCAGCACTTCGATGCCGGGGGCGAGCACCAAGCGGTCGTAGGCAATGCTCGATCCACCCTTGAGTTTGACCATGCGCTGGGCGGTGTCCACGCCGACAACGTAGTCCTTGACCATCTTGATGCCGCGCTTGGGCAGGTTGTCGTAGCCGTGGGTGATGTCATCCATGGTCTTGATGCCGCCCAGCACCCAGTTGGAGATCGGGCAGGAGACGAACTTGTCGTTCGGCTCGATCAGGGTCACGTCGATGTTCGGACCCCACTGCTTGAGGTATTTGGCACAGGTTGCCCCGCCGAAGCCCGCGCCGACGATGACGACGTGGGGGTTGCCCTTGGCGGCGGTCGAGGCGGACTGGGTGGCACAGCCGGTCAGGGCCACTGCGGCACCGGCACCGGACACTTTCAGGAAATCGCGACGATTCAAAGTCATGTTCTCTCTCCCTTGCTTATTTCAGGGTCGCGAAATACGCGCCCATGGCTTCGAACTCGGCGTCGGTATAACCGTAAGCGTGACGCTTCATGATCGTGCCTTGGCGGGCACCGGATTTGAAGTCCTTCATCTGCTTGACGAAGTAATCCTTGTCCAGACCGTTGATGCTGGGAATGGCACCGAGACTTTTGCCGCCGGGGCCGTGGCAGGACATGCAGGTCGCCGAGATGGCCTGGGTGTGCAGATCGGCGGCACTGGCGACGCCAGCCAGACCGAAACCTGCACTAGCGGCAAGCGACAGGGCGATGGTCTTGATTGTCATAAAACTCCTCCAGGAGATTGAGTTGGCGATGCGCCTGGCATCGAATTCGGGCCAATTCGTTCAGGTTTCTCGGTTACCTGGGAGATGGGCCAACCACATACACGGGCTTCTCGGTTTCCCGTGCAATGGACCGCATGATTCAGTAGCCTAAAAGTACTGTCAACAAGCAAAAGCTTATATAGCGCGGGTTTCCGGCCGGTTGGCCAGAAAAAAATCGGCTGCGGCGGGCTTTTGCCGTTCACTTCGCTGCGCCGGCTTGCAGGGCACGCTGCCGTGCGGCTTCGCGTGTCAGTTTGTCAGCCTCGCGATCCCAGTCCGTGCTGACCCAGCCGCCCAGGTTTTCCAGCGCGATCCGGCCCAGCGCATCGATCCAGCGCGGGTGCTCGTTGAGCGCAGGGATGTAGTGGAAATCCTTGCCGCCGGCGGTGAGAAAGGTTTCGCGACCTTCCATGGCCAGCTCTTCCAGGGTTTCCAGGCAATCTGCAGTAAAGCCGGGGGCGACGATGTCGACCCGGCCGACGCCCTCGCGCCCCAGGGTTTCCAGGGTCTTGTCGGTATAGGGTGTCAGCCACTCGGCACGGCCGAAGCGCGACTGGAAGCTGAGCCGGAATTGATGCGCGTCGAGTCCGAGTGCTTCGGCGAGCAGGCGGCCGGTTTTCTGGCATTCGCAGTGGTAGGGGTCGCCCTTGTCGAGCGTGTAGCGCGGCACGCCGTGAAAGCTCATCAGCAGTACGTCGGGCCGGCCGTGCATCTGCCAGTAGTCGCGGATGTTGGCGGCGAGCGCCTGGATGTAGCCGGGGTGGTCGTGGTAGTGCTTGACGGTGCGCAGTGCCGGCTGGTTGCGCACGCCTTGCAGCCAGGCAAACGCCAAGTCGTGGGCGGTGGCCGTGGACGACGCAGCGTATTGCGGGTAAGCAGGCAGGATCAGGATGCGGTCGCAGCCGTCGGCCTTCATGCGTGCGAGCGTGTCGGGGATAGCCGGGTTGCCGTAGCGCATCGCGTATTCCACCTGCACTGGCGAGGCCACCTGCTCGCCGAGCCAGCCTTTCAGCAGCTTGGTCTGTTTCTCGGTGTGGACCTTGAGCGGCGAGCCGTCAGCGGTCCAGATCGAGGCATATTTTTCGGCGGATTTTTTCGGCCGCGTGTTGAGGATGATGCCGTTGAGAATCAGCCACCAGATCGCGCGCGGAATCTCCACCACCCGGGTATCGGAGAGAAACTGCTTGAGATAAGGGCGAAGCGCGCGGGCCGTGGGGGCCTCGGGCGTGCCGAGGTTGACCATGAGCACCCCGGTACGGGCGAGCTGGCCATGCGTGTAGTCCGGTTCTTTATGATGGTTCATGCGTGATGCGAGAGTGCGCTCGATAAAAGTCTGGCGGTGATGTCGACGATGGGGACGACGCGTTCGTAGGCCATGCGGGTGGGCCCTACCACGCCCAGCGTGCCGACGACCTGGCCGTCGACCGAATACGGGGCGGTGACGAGGCTGCATTCGTCCAGCGGCAGCAGGTCGGATTCGCCGCCGATGAAAATCTGCACGCCGGCGGCGGAGCGCGACTGGTCGAGCAGCTGCAGCAGGCCGGTTTTCTGCTCGAAGGCGTCGAACAGGCGACGCAGCTTGTGCATGTTGCCGGAGAGATCCTCCACGTCGAGCAGTTTGCGGCTGCCCGACACGACCATGCTTTCCTGACTGGGATCGAGCGCTTGGCTGCCTGCGTCTACCGCCGCGGCCATCAATCGCGTGATGTCATCGCGTACCCGGCCGAGTTCGTCGCGCAGCTTGCTGCGCACCTGGTCGAAGCGGTGGCCGGCAAAATGCTGGTTGAAGTAGTTGGCGGCCTCGGTCAGCGCCGAGGCGGAATAGGGCGTGTCGGTGAGGATGACGCGGTTTTCGACCTCGCCTTCCATCGTCACGATGATGAGCAGGATGCGTTTGTCGGAGAGGCTCAGAAACTCGATCTGGCGGAAAGCCGGGTTGCGGCGCGGCGTCATCACCAGCCCGGCAAATTGCGACAGGTCGGACAGCAGCGAGGAGGCCGAGGCGATCAGCCGCTGCGGGTCGGCCGCAGCGAGGCTGGTTTCCAGTTGGGCGACTTCGCCCTGATCGAGCGGCCGCACGGTCAGCAGGGTGTCGACGAAAAACCGGTAGCCGCGCGGCGTGGGGACGCGTCCGGCCGAGGTATGCGGGCTGGCGACGAAGCCCATGTCCTCCAGATCGGCCATCACGTTACGGATGCTGGCGGGTGAGAGATCGAGTCCGGAATGCTTGGAGAGGGTGCGCGATCCCACCGGCTCGCCCTCGGCGATGTAGCGTTCGACCAGGGTCTTCAGCAGGATTTGGGCACGGTCGGTGAGCATGGGGAGATTATATAGGGGAGCGACAAGCGGTATGCGGCAAGCGGTGAACGGAATTCCCGCCTGCCGCGCATTGCTTGCTACTCACCCCTTATAATCGCGCCTCATGCAAACGCCCTTCCATACCGTCGGCCTGGTCGGCAAATACGACAACCCCGGGATGCACGATTCCGTCTGCCGGCTGGGCGAGTTTCTGCGCGGGCGCGGCCACGCGGTGATGCTGGCGAGCCAGACCGCCGAACGCCTCAACATCCAGGACTGCCCGCACCGCAATCTGCACGAGCTGGCAACGGAAAGCGACGTGGTAGTGGTGATGGGCGGCGACGGCACCATGCTCTCGATCGCACGCGAACTGGCTTCCACAGGCGCGCCGCTGATCGGCATCAACCAGGGGCGGCTGGGCTTTCTCACCGACATCACCGTGGACGACATGTTCGACGCGGTGGCCGAGATTCTTTCCGGCCAGTACGTGGCGGAAGAGCGCATCCTGCTCAATGGCCAGGTTCGCCGCAACGGTGAGCGCGTGTTCGAGGCCACCGCCTTCAACGACGTGGTCGTCGGCAAGGGCGGCTCGGGGCGGCTCATCGACCTGGACATTTCCATCAACAGCGAATTCGTCTACAGCCAGCGCGCCGACGGCCTGGTGGTGACCAGCCCCACCGGCACCACAGCCTACGCCCTGTCGGCGGGCGGGCCCATCGTGCATCCCACGCTGGAAGCCGTGGCACTGGTGCCGATCTGCCCGCACACCCTGTCGGCGCGCCCCATCGTGGTGAGCAGCCATTCGCGCATCGAACTCGCGCTCACCTATGCCGACGACGCGCGCGTACACTTCGACGGCCAGACGCACTTCGATCTGGCGAGCGGCGACCACGTCTGGATCACCCGGGCTGCCAAGCCTGTCACCCTGCTGCACCCGCATTCCTACAGTTACTACGACACGCTCCGGCAGAAGCTGCACTGGGGCAAACGGCTTTGAACCCGGATAATTCATCAGGCGGCTCTTCGAGCCTGCGCGGGTGCTGGCGGTCATTTTGCGGCATCTTTACGCCCTCGCTTCGCGCCCATAGACCAGGCTATGGGCTTGGCGCGCGTGCGCAAATCTGCGCGCAAAACGCCTCACCATCATCCCGCGTCCTGGTGGATTATCCGGGTTGAGCAGGCCATGCTCGTCCACCTGTCCATCCGCAATTACCTGCTGGTCGAATCCGTCGAGCTCGATTTCAAGCCCGGCCTGACCGTCCTCACCGGCGAGACCGGTGCCGGCAAATCCATCCTTGTCGACGCGCTGGCGCTGGCGCTGGGCGACCGCGCCGAAGGCGGCGTGGTGCGGCCGGGTGCGTCGCGCGCCGAGATCGCCGCCGAATTCCGCATTGCTGCCTTGCCCGTGCTCACGGCCTGGCTCGACCACGCCGGTTTTAGCTGCGAGGACGACGCGCTCATCCTGCGCCGCGTCATCGACGCGGGCGGGCGCTCGCGCGCCTTCGTCAACGGCAGCGCTGCCACGCTCGCGCAACTGAAGGAAGCCGCCGAACACCTGCTCGACATCCACGGCCAGCACGCCCACCACGCCCTGCTGCGTGCCGACACCCAGCGCGCGGTGCTCGATGCCTATGCCTGCGCCAGCGACGCCGCCACCCGCGTGGCGGACACCTGGCGGCAGTGGCAACGGGCGCGCCAGCGCAGGCTGGACGCCGAATCCAGCGGCGAGATCCGGCGCATCGAACGCGAAGGCCTGCAACTGGCGGTCGAAGAACTCACGGCGCTGGGCGACGACCTCGAGCGCTGGGACACCCTGCAAACCGAACACGCCCGGCTGGCGCACGTCACCGCCCTCATCGAGGGCAACCAGGCCCTGCTCGACGGCCTCGACGAAGGCGATGCGGCGATCACCGCACAGCTCGGCCAGCTTGCTGCGCGGCTGGATACCATGCGGGCGGTGGACGACAGCCTCGCCGAGGTGGCCGGCCTGCTCGAAGCCGCCAGCGCCGATATAGCCGAAGCCGTGCACGGCCTGCGCCGCTACGCCGGCCAGTTGAGTCTCGACCCCGAGCGGCTGGCTGAACTCGACCAGCGCATGGCCGACATGCACCGCCTGGCGCGCAAGCATCGCGTGCAGCCCGAGGCGCTGGCCACCTTGCGCGAGCAGCTCGAGGCCAGGCTTGCCGAACTGGCGGCGAGCGACGATCTCGATGCCCTCGCCGCGGCCGAAAAGCAGGCCGAAATAGCCTGTCGCACGGCGGCCGAGCGCCTGTCGGTGCAGCGACGTCAGGCGGCCGGCGCACTGGCCGCCGAAGTGACCGCCGCCCTGCAGGAACTGGCACTTACCGGCGGACAGCTCGACATCGCGCTCGTGCCCTTGAGTGAGCCGTGTGCCCACGGGCTGGAAGACATCGAATTCCGCGTCGCCAGCCATCCCGGTCTTGCCCCCGGACCGCTGGCCAAGGTGGCGTCGGGTGGGGAACTGTCGCGCATCAGCCTCGCCATCCAGACGGCCCTGTCCGGCGTGGCCGGCGTGCCCACGCTGATCTTCGACGAAGTCGACGTCGGCATCGGCGGCGGCGTCGCCGACGCGGTGGGCCGACGGCTGGCGCGACTGGGGGAAACCCGGCAGGTGTTGGTCATCACCCACCTGCCGCAGGTGGCGGCGCGCGGCGCGCATCACCTGCGCGTGGCCAAGCGTGCCTCGGGCGAAGTGGTGACCTCCGGCATCGAATCCCTGGACGCGGCGGCGCGGGTCGAGGAAATCGCCCGCATGCTCGGCGGGGCCACGCTCACGGCGACCACCCGGCAGCACGCCGCCGAGATGCTCGCCGGATGAGGTGTCTCATCTGCCTGTTGCTGCTCTGTCTGGCCGCCACGGTGCGCGCCGAGACGCTGACGGGCGTGGTCATCGTCGTCATCGACGGCGACACCGTGCTGTTCAAGCCCGATCATGTCACGCCGGCCTCGCGCGCTTTCCTCAAGGTGCGCCTGGCCGGCATCGACGCGCCGGAAACGGGACAGCCGCAGGGCAGCGCCGCGACGCAGGCGCTGAAGGCGCTGCTCCATAAGCGCCGGGTCGTGCTGACGACGCTGGCGACGGACCGCTACGGCCGGCGCGTCGGGCAGATCGAAGTCGACGGCGCAGACGCCAGCCAGGCTATGCTCGCGCGCGGACTCGCCTGGGCAGGCTGGCGCGCCGACGCCGCGACGCGTGCACGGGAAGCGGAGGCGCGCCAGGCCCGGCGTGGGCTCTGGCGCGAGGCCAGCCCGGTGCCGCCGTGGCAGTGGCGGCGCGCTACGCAGTAGGCGCGGGGGTGTCCTGCCGCGCCGTGCCGTCGGGCAGTCGCGTGTGGCATTCGTGGAAAATCCGCGCCTTGCAGTCGCGGCACACGTTGCTGTCGAGGCGCGAATAGATCGTGCGGATCGCGTCACCCTTGTGGCGGAAAATCTGCTCCTCGCCGATGATTTCGGCCTGGCCGCCACGCCGCAGCATCTCGCACAGGTCCGGCTGAACCCCCACCATATAGAGTCCGCCGCCCAGCTTGCGCCGGCGCGAGGCTTCCTTGGCCAGCATGTCTGCCCCGGCCAGATCGATGAAGCCCATGGCTCGCGAGAAAAGCAGCAGGTGTTTCTTGCCGGGATCGGCTTCGTCGATATTGCGGAAGTGCTGCTGCACGTACTCGACCGCGCCGAAGAAGATCGAGCCTTCGACCCGCAGCATCGCCAGTTGCGGGCAGCGCGGATCGTCGCCGGCGGCGACGGCGAATTTGCGGTGGGGATTGGCCGCCTCTTCCATCGGCGCGGTCATCTCGCGGATCGAGGGGCGCGAGGTGCGGTAGAGGTAGAACAGCAGCGATACCAGGATGCCGAGGAAGATGCCCTTTTCCAGATCGATCAGCGTGCCGACGAAGGTGAGCGCCAGCACGATGCGTTCGCGCGGATGCCGCTTGACGATTTCTCCGATGTGGTGGAAGTCGATCAGGCTCCAGGCGACGATGAAGAGGATGGCCGCCATCGCCGGCACCGGCAGGTAGGCGGCGAGCGGGGCCACCAGCAGTACGATTACCAGCAGGAAGCCGGCCGAGAACGCCGCCGCCAGCGGGGTTTGCGCGCCCGAGGCATAGTTCACGCCGCTGCGGTTGAACGAGCCGCTCGAGGCATAGCCGGAGAAGAAGCTGCCGGCAATGTTGCCGAGGCCCTGGCCGATGAATTCCTGGTTGCTGTCGATGCGCTGGTCCGACTTGGTGGCCACCGCGCGGGCGATGGCCACGGCTTCGGTCAGCGCCAGAATCGCGACGATCATGGCTGGAAAGAGCGTGGTCTTGATCGCGGCCCAGGAAAAATCGGGCAGGGACAGCGGCGGGAACGACGCCGCCAGCGCGCCGACGGTGAGGATGCCCGTGTTGTCCGCGCCGATCTGATAATTGACCAGGGCGGCAAACAGGCTGCCGACGACCATGGCTACGATCATGTAAGGCAGCTTTTTCAGAGTGCGCTTGGCGAGGATGCCGGAGACCAGGGTGACGAGGCTCACCGCCAGCACCCAGGGTTCGATCTCCAGGATATGCCGGCCGAAATGGATGATCACTTCGTGGAAGTGTGCGCCGCGCGGGATCTCCACGCCGAAGAAGTTTTTCACCTGACTGCTGGCGATGAGCAGCGCGGCCCCGGCGGTAAAGCCGACGATGACGGTGTGAGAAATGAAATTGACCAGGGTGCCGAGCCGCGCCAGACCCATGGCGAGCTGGATGACACCGGCCAGGAGGGTGAGAGTGAGCACCAGGCCGATGAACTGCGCGGTACCCGGTTCCGCCAGCGGGCTAATGGAGGCGAACACCACAATCGAGATCGCGGTGGTCGGGCCGGAGACAAGGTGCTTGCTTGAGCCCCACAGCGCCGACACCACGACCGGAATCATCGCGGCGTAGAGGCCGTATTGCGGCGGCAGGCCGGCGATGGTGGCAAAGGCCACCGCCTGCGGCAGCACGATCAGTGAGCCGGTGATGGCGGCGATGGCGTCCGCTTTCAGCGTGACCCGGGTGACGTCCGGCCACCACCTGAGAAATGGCAGCAGGCGGTACAACCAGAGGGGGCAGGCTTTCAGGTCGATCATGCGGGTTCCAGAAGCATATTAGTGGATAACGTTATAACTCTTTGTCATAAAACGATTTTTTCAGGATCGCCATGGCCGGGCACCGGCCTCGCGGCCCTATAATCGAGCCCAACCCTGCACAAGACAGGGTCGAATGACAACCCAACCAGAGAGAGCGAGGAAGATGAAACCCTTCAGCATGACGCTATTCGCGTCCGCGCTGTTGGCGGTGGCGCTGCCGGTTCAGGCGGCGGGCGACCCCAAGGCCGGACAACTCAAAACCTCGATGTGCGCCGGGTGTCACGGCATTCCAGGCTGGCGCACGGCCTATCCCAGTGTCTACAGCGTGCCCAAGCTGGGCGGACAACACGCCGATTATATCGTCGCGGCGCTCAAGGCCTACAAGACCGGGGAGCGTGACCACCCCAGCATGAAGGGCATTGCCGGCAGCCTGTCCGAGCAGGACATGGAAGATCTCGCCGCGTATTACGCGTCGTCCTACAGCGGTCCAGCCAGATGAGGTGCCCCGACATGATCCGTTCCCTGTTCCTTGTGGCCGCCTGTTTACTGCTGTCGCCGGTTCACGCCAAGGGCAACGCCGAAGCGGGCAAGGCCAAATCCGCCGCCTGTGCTGCCTGCCACGGGCTGGCTGGCGTCAGCGAGGTGCCCAGCTTTCCCACACTCGCGGGCCAGCATCGCGACTATCTATACCACGCGCTCAAGGATTACAAATCGGGCAAGCGCAAGAACCCGATCATGGCCGGCCAGGTGGCCAACCTGAGCGATGCCGACATGGCCGATCTCGCCAAGTATTTCTCGGAACAGACCGGCCTTACGCTCAAGTACTGAGCGCGGGTGCGATAAAGCAGACGGGGCGGCCGTGGCCGCCCCGTCTGCTTGCGTGGGTCGGACTTCAGTGCGCGCTGATGCGGTTGCGGCCTGCCTGCTTGGCCGTGTAGAGCGCCTGGTCGGCAAGCCGCACCAGCGCGTCGGTGTCGAGGGTATTGTCGTGGCGCGCGGCCACGCCGATGCTGATCGTCACGCGTCCCTGGCCAGCCCCGAGCGTGATGGGGTGGTTGGCGAGCGTGGCGCGCAGCCGCTCGGCGGACAGCACCGCCGCCTTCAGATCGGTATTGGGACAGATGACGAGGAATTCCTCGCCGCCAATCCGGCAGACACTGTCGCCGCGGCGCGCCGATTGGCGCAGCACGTCGGCGACTTCACGCAGCACATGGTCACCGGTTGCGTGACCGTAGGAATCGTTGATGTGCTTGAAATGGTCGACGTCGATCACCATCACCGCGAGCGGCTGGTTGGCGCGCAGCGCGCCGCTCCAGGCCTGGTCGAGCTGGTCCATCGCCGAGCGGCGGTTGGGCAGGCCGGTGAGCAGGTCGGTGAGGGCGGCGTTGGCCAGGCGACGGTTGGCGACGGCGAGTTCGGCGGCGATCTGGCGCAGCTGGGCGCGGTCACGCTCCCAAGCGTTCTGCAGCTGGACGAAGCGCTGCGCCGCGCCGAGCCGGGTGCGCAGGCCGGCGCTGCTGATGCTGCCGGGGGCGTAGCCGTCGGCCCCCACTTCGTAGGCGCGGATGAGCTGTTCCTCGCCGTGTTCGTCCGACATCAGCAGGATGTGCATGCGCCGGCCTTCCTCGGTTTCGCGCAGGGCGTGGCATAGCTCCGGTCCGTCCAGGCCGGGCAGGTTGAAGTGCGCGATGATCACGTGCGGCAGCACTTCCATCGTCAAGGCCAGTGCAGCGTTGCCATTGTCGGCGGGGTAGACGATGTGGGCGCTGTTTTCCACCAGCAGTGACATGATCTTGCGGCGGCTGAAGGCGTTGCTGTCGGCCACCACGATGCGCAGCGGCGTTTCGTCGTCGTGTGGCTCGCTGTCGCCAAGTTTTATTTCAGCGAATGGCGGCAGCGTGGAGACAGGAATCTTCAGCAGGTCGCCCCATTCCTTCCAGCTGGCGATGACCTCGTCGATGAAGCCGCCGGCCTGCTCGGGCTTGATGTCCAGCAACTCGGCCTGCGCCACCCAGGCGTGCGCCAGTTGGGGCCGTCGGGACTCATCCGCCATGCCCAGGTCGGCGAGGCTGTGCGACAGACGCAACATGCGGACGAGGCTTTCATTGCGCGAATCGTTAGGGTAGCTCGGTGGCTCGGCGTCTTCGTAGTGGGCGAGCGGTTCGGTGAAGGCCTTGGGGATGCCCCATTCGGCCATCATCACGCTGCCGAGTTCGGTGTGGTCGGTTTCGAGTGCGGCGCGTTCGAGCGTGGCCAGTGATTGCGACGGGTCAGCCTGGTGCTGCTTCAGAACCGCGTCGTATTCGCTGGCGTAAGCCGTCGCCAGGGCCAGCCTGCCGACCTGGGCCAGCAGACCGCAGATGAAGAGTTCGTCCGCTGCCGCCACGCGTACGCGATCGGCCAGCGCCTGCATGGCGAGCCCCATCAGCAGGGAATGCGACCAGTAGGCCGGGTAATCGAAACTGGCGCAGGTGCCGGAACGGTACTGGTCGAGCAGGGAAAAGCCCAGTGCCAGCTGCCGCACGGTCGACATGCCCTGGCGCACCACGGCTTCCTGCAGCGACACCACCGGGCGCGCGATGCGCGAGCCGGTATTGGCCAGCTTGATGAGCCGGGAGGACAGCGCAGGGTCGGTCTGCACCACCCGGGCAATTTCGCCCAGGGTGACGTTCTCGCGCCGTGACAATTCCAGAATGGCCAGTGCCACGCCGCGCGGGCTGGGCAATTGGTCGCTGATTTTGAGTTGCTCAACCTGGGACATCGGAGGACCTGAAAGGGAGCCGGCCTTAACCGGAGGGTTCCCCTGTGGTATCGGCCACGCCGGCAAAAAGTGTAGCCCGTCTGTGGTCAGGAACGATCAGATTGCGGGTTTTTTTATCCGCTAATCTGGCGGTCGAGACAGTTGAGATAGCCAGTCGCATCGAAGGGCGCGCGGTCGCGCTGCGCCCGCCACACCGTCTCGGCGAGGCAGTCGATGGCTGCGTGCTGGGCGGGCATGGCGTCGCCGTGGCGGGCGAGCAGCTTCTGATAGCGCGCGCGCAGGCCAGGTGGCTGGTCGATGCCGAGCTGCTCGGCGAGCGCGAGGTGCAGCGACAGGTGCAGGAAGGGGTTGGTCTCGCCGGCTTCGGGCGGGTAATCCCGGTCGAGATGGCGGTCCGGCGCGTCCAGCAGGGCGTGGTATTCGGGATGCGCCAGCACGATTTCGAGCGCCGGCGCCTCCGCCCCGGCGAGCCGCTGGCCGGCGCGATATTTTGCCCACACGTCAAAGAAGAACTGGCGGACCTGATCGCGGCTGGGGTTGAACATTAATCGATTTGGGCTTTGCGTTTGCCCTTCGCCCCGCTGGCGAGGGAGGGCAGGGGAGAAGGGGTAGCCGGGCGCGTGCTGACTACCGCCGCCTTGCGAGGCGTCGCGGGCGTCGCTGGTGCGGGCCAGGTTTTCTCCTTGTATTCGCACAGGTCGGCAATGATGCATTCGCCGCACTTCGGCTTGCGCGCCTGGCAGATATAGCGGCCGTGGAGGATTAGCCAGTGGTGCGCGTCGACGAGAAATTCCCGGGGAATGTGCTTGAGCAGCTTTTTTTCCACGGCGAGCACCGTCTTGCCCGGCGCAAGCCCGATGCGGTTGGCGACCCGGAAAATATGCGTGTCGACCGCCATCGTCGGCTCGCCGAAGGCGGTGTTCAGGATGACGTTCGCGGTCTTGCGTCCCACACCCGGCAGCGCTTCCAGGGCAGCCCGGTCGTGCGGCACCTGGCTGTCGTGCAGGTCGATCAGCATCCTGCAGGCGGCGATGATGTGCTGCGCCTTGCTCTTGTAGAGGCCGATGGTCTTGATGAAATCGGCGAGGCAGTCTTCCCCCAACGCATGAATGGCCTCGGGTGTGTTGGCCACCGGAAACAGCCGGCGCGTAGCGAGGTTCACCCCCTTGTCGGTGGACTGCGCGGACAGCGCCACGGCCACCAGCAGTTCGAAGGGCGTGGAATATTCCAGCTCGGTGGTGGGGTGCGGGTTGGCTGCGGCGAGCCGGCTGAAGATTTCGTGTCGCTTGCTTGCGTTCATCGTGGCGCGGTGTTCATGGCGGGGCGGTGTGAATGAAGACCCGATGCGCTCAGTCTTCCGTCAGACGCTTTTTCAGTTCGCGCTTGTCGATCTGCCGCCGTACGCTGGCAGGTTTGCCGTGTGGCCCGGCCTGCCGTTGCAGGGCCAGGGCGACAAAGGGATTGCGCGGCTTGGGCACGCGTTTTTTCAGCGGCGGTTTCATGCGGCGGCGGGCGCGGCTGCATGAATGTTCGCACGCCGGGCGGCCCGGGCACTGCGCCAGTTGTGTGCGGCGATCAGCAGCCCCAGCGTGATGAACGCACCCGGCGGCAAAACGGCAAGCAGAAAACCCTGGTAATGCGGCAGCACATGCAGGACCCAGTCTTTGGCCGACGCGCCGAACACCAGATCGACGCCCGAGAACAGCGTGCCCTGTCCAGCCAGTTCGCGTACCGCGCCCAGCACCACCAGCACCAGCGTGAGGCCCAGCCCCATGGCGAGCGCATCCACCGCGCTATGCAGCGGGCGGTTTTTGGACGCGAACGCGTCGGCACGGGCGAGCACGATGCAGTTGGTGGTGATGAGCGGAATGAAGATGCCCAGAACCAGATATAGCGGATGCACCCAGGCGTTCATCGCCAGATCGATGACCGTGACCAGCGCGGCGATGATGAGCACAAAGACCGGGATGCGGATTTCGTGTGGCACGAAATTGCGCACCCCCGACACCGCGCCGCTCGCTGCTACCATCACCAGGGTGGTCGCCAGCCCCAGCGACAGGGCGTTGATCACGCTGTTGCTGATGGCCAACAGCGGGCACAGGCCCAAGAGCTGTACCAGGCCGGCGTTCTGCTTGTCCAGGCCGTTTCGGAACAGGGTGTTGAATTCCTGCAGGCTGATCATGGCGATAAGGTCTCCGGGCCCGCCCAGGCGGCGCGGTGGCGGGCGTAGTAATCGAGTGCGCGTTTCACGGCCTTGACCACGGCGCGCGGGGTGATGGTGGCCCCGGCGCGGGCGTCGAAGTGGCCACCGTCCTTCTTCACGTTCCAGCCCCGGTCTTTTGGCGCGAGCAGCGACGTGCCGGTGAACTGGTCGATCCACATACTCTTGGCGCGGTCGATGTAGTCGCCGAGGCCGGGCGTTTCACGGTGTGCGGTCACCCGCACGCCGGTAACCGTGCCGGCGTCGTCGATGCCGATCAAAAGCGCGATATCGCCACTGTAGCCGTCCGGGGCCACGGCTTCCAGCACCACGCCGGCAAATTGGCCGCCCCGACGTGCAATCCACAGCGCCGACGGCTGCCGTGTGCCGAGCAGGTCATCGGCAGGCACGCTGCGCTGGCTGGCGAGGAGGTCGTTGTCGTACCGCGCCGCCGGAAAAACCTGGTTGAGCAGCGCGGTTTTCTCGGCCTGCTGGCTTGCCGTGATGATCGGGTCGGTGCGTTCGTGGGTGAGCGCAAGGAGCGCGGTGCCGACCACGGCGAACACCAGCAGCACGGTGCCGGTGCGCAGGGCATTGCGGATTGCCGGCTTCATGCGCGCGGCGCCCGGCCGGGGCGGGCTTCGCCGTAGATGCGTGGCTGAGTGTACTGGTCGATCAGCGGCACAGCCAGGTTCATCAGCAGGATGGCAAACGCCACGCCGTCCGGGAAGCCGCCCCAGGTGCGGATCACGATGGTGAGCACGCCTGCGCCGAAGCCGAAGATGAGCTTGCCGCGCGGCGTGGTGGCACCTGATACCGGGTCGGTGGCTATGAAGAACGCGGCCAGCGCAACCGAAGGCGCAAAGAAATGGAATAGCGGCGACCCATAGCGTCCGGCGTCGACAAAATGCAGCAGCCCGGCGGTGAGCAGAATACCCACCAGAAACGCCATCGGAATCTGCCAGCCGATGATACGGCGCGCCCACAGGATGAGACCGCCCACCCAGAACGCCACCGCCAGCCACTCGAAGCCGACGCCGCCGACGGCACCGAATATCGGCTGACGCAGGGTCTCGTCCACCGTGAGCTGCTGCAGCAGGCCCGTGCGCAGGGTGTCGAGCGGCGTTGCCATCGTCACCGCGTCCAGCGTGGCGCGCGGCAACTCGCCGCCGAAGATCAGCGAGGCGCTCTCGCCCAGCGTGAGCGAGATACCGGTGAGTTCGAGCGGGCCGGCCCATTGCGTCATCTGCACGGGGAACGACACGATCAGCACCGCGTAGCCCACCATCGCCGGGTTGAAGATGTTCTGCCCCAGCCCGCCATACAGATGCTTGGCCACCACGATTGCCGCCAGCACCCCGGTGACGATGAGCCACCACGGCGCGAGCGGCGGCAGGGACAGCGCCAGGAGCCAGGCGGTGACCACCGCGGACAGGTCGAACAGGAACGGCCGCAGCGGATAGCCGCGTGCCTTGAGCATGGCCGCCTCGGCCGCCACGGCGGTAACGGTGGCAAGCGCCAGTGTGATCAGTATCGCCGGCCCAAACAGCCACACATACGCGGCTATGCCCGGCACCAACGCACCGAGCACCCACGCCATGATGCGGGTGACGCTGTCGCGGCCGGGGGCTGAGGTATCAGACATTATTCGTGAACGATGAGCGAGGTTTGCGTGATCTCGACAAAGCGATGTGTGTTGAAGGCCTCATGCAAAGCAGGCAGGTTGGCATGAAAAATCCCGGTCAGACGAATGTTGTCCAGATTGCCTGTGGAGACCAGGAGCAAGCGCTGCGGTGTGCCGCTGATCAGGAATGACTGTAAGCGTATGCAATGCATCGCAGCCAGATTCGGACAACCAGCGAGCCAGTCGGCGCGGCAGTTGCGCATCGACCAGGCATTTCATGCAGCCAGCTGCTCAAGCCGTTTGACGTGTGCCAGACGCGCCGCGTAGGCGAGCACGGCCAGAATGTCCTCCCGTTCGAGGTCTTCGTAATCGGCCAGAATTTCTTCCATGCTCATGCCGCCGGCCAGCCACTCCAGAATGTTTTCCACGGGGTAGCGCAAGCCTCTGACACAAGGCTTGCCATGACACACGGCGGGGTCAAGGGTGATGCGTTCACTCATGTCAGGCCTCTCGTTCATTCGGTTTCGGATTCCAGCGGCTTGCGCGCCAGCTCACGGATTTTAGCCCGCCGGGCTTCGATTTCATCGATGGCCTGTTGTTGTTCGGGAGAGAGCTGCTCGGTGTTTTTGGGCGCGGCTTCGGCCTTTTTGGCCTGGGAGCGGGCCAGCGCAGCGGCTATGATGGCCTTCTTGGCGTCGACTTCGCCGGTGTCTGCGGCGGGCGCGGCCGGCTGGGTCGCAGCCGGCACGTCGGCGGCCTGTTCGGCGCGTTTGGCCGGATCCTGCGCGGCCAGCGCGCGTGATGCAGCCGCCTTGGCGGCGAGCTTTTCCGCCTTTTCCACTTTTTCCCGTTCGAGGCGGAACTGGCGGAATTCGTGGCGTTCGCGCGCCAGATCGGCGGCGCGCTTCTCACGCTCACGCGCCCAGATTTCGCTCTTGCCGTAGCGGTAATACTCCACCAGCGGAATATGGCTGGGGCATACATAGGTGCAGCAACCGCATTCGATGCAGTCGAACAGGTGGTATTCCTGCGCCCGGCCAAAATCGCCCGCCTTGGCAAAGCGGAACAGTTCCTGCGGTTGCAGTTCGGCTGGGCAGGCGTCGGCGCAGCGCGTGCAGCGGATGCAGGGCAGCGCTGCCGGCGGGGCGGGAAACAGCGCGCGCGATTGCACCAGCAGGCAGTTGGTGGCCTTGATCACGGGCACCTGGGTGCCCGGCATGGGTATCCCCATCATCGGCCCACCCATCAGCACGCCGGTTGCGCCTTCGCGGTCGCCGGCCAGGTCGATCAGCGCCTGCATGGGGGTGCCGATGCGCACCCGGAAATTCTGCGGCCGCAACACGTGGCCGGTGACCGTGACCAGGCGTTCGATCATCGGCTCGCCGTGGTGTACCGCACGCGCCAGCGCATGGGCCGTGCCCACGTTGAACACCTGGATGCCGATATCGGTGGAGAGTTTGCCCGACGGCACCTGTTTGCCGGTGAGCGTTTCGATCATCTGCTTGGCCCCGCCGCCGGGGTAGAGCGACGGCACGGCCACCACCTCCACGGCAAAGTCCTGCCGTGCCACTGCTTCGCGCATGGCGGCGAGCGCCTCGGGCTTGTTGTCCTCGATGCCGACGAGCACCAGCGTGCTGCCCAGCAGATGCCGCATGATCGCCACGCCATGCAGGATGTCGTCGGCGTGGTGGCGCATCAGCACATCGTCACACGTGATCCAGGGTTCGCACTCGCCGCCGTTGAGAATCAGTGTGGGACAAACCTGTGCCGGGCCGGCATCGAGCTTGACCGCGCTGGGGAACACCGCGCCCCCCAGGCCGGCCAGGCCCATGTCGCGCAACTTCATACGCAGATCGGCCGCCGGCATGGCGCGGTAATCCAGCGGCGTGCGTTCCCCCCATTCATCACGGCCGTCGGTGTCGATGACGATGCACAGATCCGGCAGCCCCGACGCGTGCGGCAGGGTGCGCGGCTCAATCGCCACCACCGTGCCCGAACTGGATGCGTGCACCGCCGCCGATATCGTGCCGTCGGCCGCCGCGATCAACTGGCCCGTGCGCACCGTCTCGCCCACCTTCACCACCGGTTTGGCCGGGTTACCGATGTGCTGGCGCAAGGGAATCACCAGCTGCCGGGGAATGGGTGCCGGGTGGATGGGCCGGCCATTCGATTCGGCCTTATGGTCGGGCGGGTGCACGCCCCCCTTGAAGCGGAACAGTTCGCGCGTCATGTCAGGCCACGTGCTTCAAGGGTACGAGCGGGTAGCGCCACTTCCAGTGCGGCAGATCTTCGTGGATTTCGACCATGGCAATGCAGTCCACTGGACAGGGCGGGAGGCACAGCTCGCAGCCCGTGCATTCGTCCGCAATGATGGTGTGCATCTGCTTGGCCGCGCCCACAATCGCGTCCACCGGGCACGCCTGGATGCACAGCGTGCAGCCGATGCAGGTCTGTTCGTCGATGAGGGCCACCGACTTGGGTTTGGGCGTGCCGTGTTCCCCGTCCAGCGGCTTGGGCTCCACGCCCAGCAGCTCGGCCAGCTGCTTCACGCCCTCCTCCCCGCCCGGCGGACATTGGTTGATATCCGCCTCACCTTTGGCAATGGCCTCCGCATAGGGTTTGCAGCCCGGAAACCCGCACTGGCCACACTGCGTCTGCGGCAGGATCGCATCGATCTTTTCCGCCAGCGGATTGCCTTCCACCTTGAGCCGGATGGCCGACCAGCCAAGCGCCACGCCGATCACCACCGCCAGCAGCACCATCACCCCGATTGCCGTGAGCATTACTTGACCAGTCCCGAAAAGCCCATGAACGCCAGCGACATCAGCCCCGCCGTAATCATGGCAATGCTGGTGCCCTTGAACGGCGCCGGCACATCACAGGTTTCCAGCCGTTCGCGTATGCCCGCAAACAGGATCAGCACCAGCGTAAAACCGATGGCCCCGCCCGCGCCGAAGAACAGCGACTCGATAAAATTGTGCTGCGCCTGCACGTTGAGCAGCGGGATCCCCAGCACCGCGCAGTTGGTGGTAATGAGTGGCAGGTAAATCCCCAGCACCTGATACAGCACCGGGCTGGTCTTGTGAATGAACATCTCCGTGAACTGCACAATGCCCGCAATCACCACGATGAACGACAGCGTACGCAGGTAGAACAGCTCCGTGCCCAGCAGATACTCGTTGACCAGATAGCTCGCGCCCGACGCCAACGTCAGCACGAAGGTGGTGGCCAGCCCCATGCCGATAGCCGTTTCCAGCTTTTTTGATACGCCCATGAACGGGCACAGGCCAAGCACCTTGGCCATGACGATGTTGTTCACGAACACCGTCGAAATCAGGATGAGGAGATAGGTTTCCAAGGCTTGTGGACCCGATGCAATGGTGCATTATCCGTTGCAGGGCTGGACACTTTCAAGTTTCGCAGCGGCGTGGCCGGAAACAGACGCCAGAACAGGCTGAATTGGTCGGGGTGAGAGGATTCGAACCTCCGACTCCTGCGTCCCGAACGCAGTACTCTACCAGGCTGAGCTACACCCCGAGGCAGATACGGGTTCTGTTGAACCCGTTCGATTGGAACCTACGATTGAATTTCCGGGATAGGTTTCGCGCTAAAAACTGCGCTCAACCGCGAAAGCCGCTAATTGTAGCAAAGCTGATTTGGAATTTGAATCGGCAATGACAGAAATTGCTTCATTGGCGATCTGGATTTCCTTGTGGGCCTGTTCGCGTGTGTATTGCAGCGCGCGGGTGGCCTTGATCGCGGCGAGTACGCTCTGGAATTCGGTCAGGCCGCCGTGCTCGATGGCGGCCCGGATGTGCGCCGCCTGGCTGGGCGTGCCGTGCTTCATCGCATACAGCAGGGGCAGGGTGGGTTTGCCTTCGGCCAGGTCATCGCCGATGTTCTTGCCGGTTTTGAGGAAATCACCCGAGTAGTCGAGCACGTCATCGATCAGCTGGAACGCCGTGCCGAGGTGCATGCCGTAGCGTGCAAGCGCGTCCTTTTCGGCTTCATTGCCACCGCCGATGACGGCCCCCAGACGGCCGGCTGCCTCGAACAGTTTTGCGGTCTTGTAGCGAATGACACGCAAATAGCTTTCTTCGTCGATGTCCGGGTCGTGGCAGTTGAGCAGTTGCAGGACCTCCCCCTCGGCGATGGTATTGGTGGCGTCGGAGAGAATCCGCATGACTTCCATGTTTTCGACGTCGACCATCATCTGGAAAGCGCGGGAATAGAGAAAATCCCCGACCAGCACGCTGGCGGCATTGCCAAACAGGGCGTTTGCGGTTTCGCGGCCGCGCCGCAGTTCGGATTCATCGACGACATCGTCATGCAGCAGGGTGGCGGTATGGATGAATTCGACGACGGCAGCAAGCTGGTGGTGGGCCTGGCCCTGATAGCCGAAACAGCCCGCAGACAGCAGAACCAGGGCAGGGCGCAGGCGTTTGCCGCCGCTGTTGATGATGTATTCCGAAACCTGGCGGATCAGTACCACATCGGAATACAGGCTTTCACGAATGACCTGATCGACAGCACGCATATCGTCTGTCAGAAAGGTTTGCAGGCGCTCCAGGGACACGATCACTTACCGCTTTTATTATGGGTGACAAGGCGATCATGTTATCAGTCCGGGTGCTTATTGCCACTGTCGGGCTGACGTGAGGGCCGGCCGGCAGGGTCAGCGGGTACGGATGTCGCCGAAGTGGAAGTCGAACCGGCCCGCCCGCCGATCCCTGAAATACTGCTCCAGGGTGGCACGCACGGTGCGAAAGGCGATCTCTTCCCAGGGAATCTCGTCTTCCGTGAACAGCCGGGCTTCGAGTGATTCGATGCCGGGCTGGTAGTCCAGATCGAGCAGGCGGGCGCGGAACATCAGGTAGACCTGGTTGATGTGCGGCAGGTTGTAGAGGGTATAGAGCGCCCCCGGCTCGATGCGCGCCCCCGCTTCCTCCCAGGTTTCGCGCATCGCCCCTTCGAGCGTGGTTTCGCCGTTTTCCATGAAGCCGGCAGGCAGGGTCCACAGGCCGTATTTCGGTTCGATCGCGCGGCGACACAGCAGGATCTTGTCATCCCACTCCGGGATGCAGCCCACGACCATCTTCGGATTCTGATAGTGAACGGTGCCGCAGTCCGGGCATACATGGCGCGGCATGTGGTCACCGTCAGGGATGCGCACCAGGACGGCGCTGCCGCATTCGCTGCAAAAATTCATGGCTGTGGGCTCGTGGAGTCGTTACCCAAGGTAGCAAAATCCCCCCGCCCAGATCAAGGCCGGATTTGGTCACCTCGATACCTGCGATTATCATCTGGCTGATTCAAACGTTGCTGTGACAGTCATGCGTCCCTCCCATATCGAAACCATCCTCGACCGTGAATTCGAAAGTGCGGTCGACGGCCACCATACCCCGGTCATGCTGTGGGGGCCGCCGGGTGTCGGCAAATCCCAGATCGTCGCCAAGATCGCGCAACAGCACAGTGTGCCCCTGATCGACATCCGGCTGTCGCAGATGGAGCCCACCGACCTGCGCGGCATTCCCTTCCGTAACGGCAACCTGGTCGAATGGTCGATTCCGTCGGTGCTGCCCGACGCAAGCCGTCATGGCCCCGCCGGCATCCTGTTCCTTGACGAGATCACTTCGGCTCCCCCCACGGTGTCTGCTGCCGCCTACCAGCTCATTCTCGACCGCCGCCTGGGCGAATACGAAGTGCCGGAAGGCTGGGTGATCTTTGCCGCCGGCAACCGCCAGGGCGACCGCGGCGTGACCTATGCCATGCCCGCGCCGCTGGCCAACCGTTTCACCCACTACGAAGTCGAGGTGTTCCTCGACGATTGGGTGAACTGGGCCTACGGCGAGGATATCGACCCGCGCGTAATCGCTTTCCTGCGCTTCCGTCCGGACCTGCTGTTCAGCTTCGATCCGGCGCATACCCCCATCGCCTTTCCCAGCCCGCGTTCGTGGGAATTCGCGCATCGTGCGCTGCAAAAATTCGACAGGACAGCATTGCTCGCCGACGCGCTGGTGGCCTGCGTGGGCCAATCTGCCGGCCTCGAACTGCGCACTTTTGTTGAAAACATGAACCAGATGCCCGACATCGACGCGATCATCGCGGGCGAGGCGGCCGAGGTGCCGCAGGGCGTTGACCTGCAGTACGGCGTGGCCGCTGCGCTGGTCAGAAAAGCCGTGCAGGCCGCCGACAGCGGCAACGCTGCGACGATCTACGGCAACATTCTCAAATACGCGCACCGTTTCCCGCAACGCGAACTGGGCGTGATGCTGGTGTCCGACCTGCACCGTGCGGTGGGTCGCCCCCTGTTCGCCGTGCCGGAATTCGCCCACTGGGCGAACAGCATCGCCGACCTGGTGCTGTACGAGCATTGATGGGTTAGGTCTGGCATGTCCGACGCAGACGACGCCGCGCTCGCGCCCATCCTCACCAAGCTCGCCGCCGCCCGCACGCGGCTGATCATGGAGCGTCCCTTCCTCGGGTCGCTGGTGATGCATCTGCCGTTGAAGGCTGCGCCCGACTGGTGCAGGACCACCGCCACCGACGCCAAGGCGTTCTACTTCAACCCCGGCTTCATCGACAACCTCAACCTCGCGCAGACCCAGTTCGTGTTGGCGCACGAGGCCATGCACTGCGCGATGGGCCACGACCATCGCCGCAACGGCCGCATCAAGCGTCGCTGGGACGTGGCCTGCGAGCACGCGGTGAATCTGGTGCTGATCGAGGACGGCATGAAGCCGCCGCTGCACGGCATCCTGGCCGATCAGAACTACATGACGCTGTCGGCCGAAGAAATCTACCCGATGATTCCCGACGACACGCCGGAAGAATCCTTCGACGAACATCTCTTCGACGACGACAGCCAGACCGGCTCAAGCTCCGACCCGAACGATCACCCCGAAGACCCGGAAAAGGGCGACGCCGGGGGCGCGGGCCAGTCGGGCGAAACCGATCCGCAGGATCGCGACGGCGGGGCCGGCAGTGCGTCCGAGCGCCCCGATCCCATGACGCCGAGTGAGCGCGAAGACCTCGCCGAACAGTGGAAGAACCGCCTCGCCGCCGCCGCGCAGGCCGCCCGCCAGGCGGGCAAGCTGTCGCAGTCGATGTTGCGCTGGGTCGACGACCTGCTTGCGCCCAGCCTGCCTTGGCGCGCGTTGCTGGCCCGGTTTTTTGTCGTGAACCAGCGTGACGATTATTCCTGGCGGCGACCGTCTCGGCGAGAAGGCGATGCGCTGTTGCCGCGCCTGTCGAGCGACGGCCTGGAGGTCATTGCCGCCATCGACACCAGTGGTTCGATCTCAGACGAGGAACTGCGCGAATTCGTCAGCGAACTCGACGCCCTCAAAGGCCAGGTGCGCGCCCGGGTTACATTGCTCGCCTGCGACAACCAGGTCGACGTGAATGCACCGTGGGAATTCGAACCCTGGGATACCATGCAGTTGCCATCCGAACTCGACGGCGGCGGTGGCACGGATTTCCGGCCGGTGTTCGACTGGGTCGAAGCCGAAAACCGCAGCCCCAATCTGCTGGTGTATTTCACCGATGCCGAAGGCGGCTTTCCCAAAGTGGCACCCAACTATCCGGTGATCTGGCTGGTGAAAGGCAAGGGCCAGGTGCCCTGGGGTGAACGGGTACAGCTCAATTGAACACACCGGAAACCTATCCGAATCGCGTCCGCAGCTTTCTCTTCGAAGCGCTCGACATCCGGGGGGCCTGGGTGCAGCTGGGCGGTGCCTGGCAGGAGATGACCGCCGGGCGGGACTATCCCGAGCCTGCTCGCGACCTGCTCGGGCAGATGGCTGCCGTGACGACGCTGATTGCCGCCAACCTCAAGCAAGCCGGCCGCCTCACCTTCCAGATGCGCGGCAGTGGCAAGGTATCCCTGCTGGTGATGGACTGCGACGAACAGTTGCGCCTGCGCGGCATGGCACGCGCAGCGCAGGGCATCGTGCCGGGGGCGCTGCCCGGCTTGCTCGGCGAGGGCGCGCTCACGCTCACGCTCGACACCGCCGACACCCGCCAACCTTACCAGAGCCACGTCCCCATCGAGGGGGCGTCGCTCGCTGCCGCGTTCGAACATTACCTCCTGCAATCGGAACAGTTGCCCACCCGCCTGTGGCTCGCGGCCGGTGCGGATGCAGCGGCCGGCCTGTTCCTGCAGGCGCTGCCCGGCGCGGCTGCGCGCGACCCGGACGGCTGGAACCGGGTGCAGATACTCGCCGACACCGTGCGGGACGAAGAACTCCTGACACTCGGCGCGATCAAGCTGATCGAGCGCCTGTTCCCGGAAGAAGACGTGCGGGTCTACGATCCGCGCCCGGTGCATTATTCCTGTCCCTACGATCCGGCCAAGATATACGCCATGCTGAAGAGTGTGGGGCAGATCGAATGCGAATCCATCCTGTCCGAATTCGGGGAAATCCGTGTGCACGATGATATGTGCAACCACGAGTACGTGCTGGATGCGGCAGCCGTTGCCGCACTGTTCCGATAGAAAGGGAAGCGCCATGCCAATGCGGATCGTGTTGCTGACAGCCTTGCTGGCCATGTCGGGCCTGTCTGGCGCGGATGATGATGGACGCTACCAGGCCCTGCCGCTGGCGGGAGTAGAGGGAAGCAAAGGCAGCGGCCGTGCTTTCATCCTCGATACCCGGGAAGGCCATGTGTGGATATGGAGCGAGAACGAGCTGGTGACGGCTCCCGATGGCAGCCGTCGCTACGGCGCGGGTTTTGTGTATCAGGGCAGGCTGCGTCCGGGTTCCCGGCCAGGTGAGTTCATTGCACCCTGAAATCTGTCAGGGCCGAAACGGCGTCTGAGGGCGGGGATCCTCCGGATTCCCTGTTGTGTCCAAGCAACGTCGTGCGTGCGCCATTGAAGAAATTTAATAGATTGTGGTTTTCTTTTCCCGATTTGCTAGAATCCGCGCGTCGGCTGGATCACAAATCCCGGACCGATCTCTGGTGTGGGTTATTAATCGTACGTAAAGGGAAATCAAATGAAATATTCCGTCCTCCTGGCTGCTCTGCTGGCTGCTTCCATGACCGCTTGCGGCCAAAAAGAAGAAGCTGCTGCTCCTGCCGAAGCGCCTGCTGCCGAAGCTCCGGCTCCGGAAGCTGCCCCGATGGAAGCCGCTCCGATGGAAGCTGCTCCGATGGAAGCTGCTCCGATGGAAGCCGCGCCCGCTGACGCTGCCGCGCCTGCCGACGCTGCTGCTCCTGCTGCCCAGTAATTTCGGGTCAGCTTTAAAAAACCGGCCTTCGGGCCGGTTTTTTTTCGTCTGTATCCCAGAAAGAATTGCGTCGGCCATATCGAAAACTCAAGGTTTCCGTATGTCTTTCCCTGGCTGGTTGTACATGGCATGGCCTGTTTCCTTCATGCCCCTTGCCCTGTTCGGCCAGTATTGGGGCAGCGAATTCGACGTGCACTGGACCATGAACTGCGCGCGATTCTCTGGAAGTCGACCCCGCAGCCCGCGCAGCAGTGCCGGTGCCGGGCACGCTTGCCCTGTTGCCACTGGGCTTGCTCGGCATGATTGCGCTGGCGCGTCGCCGCACCCGGTCAACCTAGAAAACTATCGAGTCGCGCGACGGCTTCAGCCAGGCGTGGTTGCGGCTGGGTATAGGCGATACGCAGGAAACGCGCCGGTTGATTCTGGCCAAAATCAAGGCCGGGCGTGACTGCCACGCCGGCTTTATCGAGCAATGCGCGGGCGAATTCCATGCTGTCCGGCGTGAGGCCCGCGCAGTCTGCATAGAGATAAAACGCGCCTTGCGGCTGGACGGGTAGGGAAAAACCACGTGCGCGCAATTCGGGCAGCAGAAAATCCCGGCGCGCGCGCAGTTCGGCTTTGCGGGCTTCGAGCTCGACGAGCGTTTCAGGCAGGAACGCGGCCAGCGCCGCGTGCTGGGCGGGGGTGGCGGCTGCCAGGAACAGGTTCTGTGCCAGTCGCTCCAGTGCAGGCAGGGCCCAGGTGGGTGCAACGAGCCAGCCGAGCCGCCAGCCGGTCATCAGAAAATACTTCGAAAAGCTGTTGACGACGAAGACCTCATCCCAGCCGGCTGCGCTGCGTTCAGGACCGTCGTAGGTAAGCGCGAGATAGATTTCGTCGATAACGAGTGCGATGCCGTGTGTCGCGCACCAGTCGCGGATGTGCGCCAGTTCGCCAAACGGTAGCGTGGTCCCGGTGGGGTTGGAGGGGCTGGCGATCAGCACAACGCGCGTGGCCAGTGTGGCATGTGCTTTGACCAGGTCGAGCGTCAACTGGAAACCGGTCGAGGCGTCGACCGGAATGGAGACCGGACTGGCCTCGCAGAAACGTGCGAAGTGACGGTTGCAGGGATAGCCCGGATCGGCCATCAGCACTTCGTCGCCGGGACCGGCGAGCAACCCCAGTGCCAGCAGTAGCGCGCCCGACGCGCCGGGCGTGACGACGATGCGCGCGGCGTCCACCTGCGCTTGCCAGCGCGTCGCGTGGAAGGCGGCGATGGCCTCGCGCAGCTGCGGCAGGCCGAGCGCACCGGTGTAATGCGTGTGGCCGTCGCGCAGCGCTTGTATCCCTGCCTCGACAACGGGCGCGGGCGTGGCGAAATCGGGCTCGCCGATTTCTAGATGGATGATGTCTCGGCCCGTGGCCTCCAGCGCCTTGGCGCGGGCGAGGATGTCCATCACGTGGAAGGGCGCGATCTCTTTGGCGCGGGCGGCCATCGCATCCGGTTTCATACAGGACGCCCCAGCCGTGCCAGCGGGTCCTGGCGGTAGAACTGGCGCATCTGCGCATAGACCTCCGGATAAACGTCGACGAGCAGGTCGGGGACTTCGAAGAACATTTCGCTGGTCACGGCGAAGAACTCGGCCGGGTTGGTACTGGCGTAGGGATCGACGATCGTATCCTCGCCAGCATCGACGCGCGCGCACAGGTCTTCGTAGGCGGTACTGAACGCACGCGCCCAGTCGGCCGCTTTCATGCCGCGATGCAGGGGCGGAAAGCCGTTGGCGTCGCCATTGAGCATATCGAGCTTGTGCGCGAATTCGTGCAGCACGACGTTGTAGCCTTCGAGCTGGCCGCTGGCGGCCACATCGGCAATCGACAGCACCAGCGGGCCGCCTTGCCAGGATTCGCCGGCGAGAATGTCCCGGCTGATGTGGACGACGCCGGTTTCGTCGGTCTCTTCGCGTGGCCGCAGGAATTCATCGGGGTAGAGGATGATCTCGTGCCAGCCGCGATAGCTGGCTTCATCGAGATGCAGCGTGAGCAGACAGGCCTGTAGGGCGATGCGGATTTGTACCGAGGCCTCGACTTCCGCGCCGCCGGCGGCAGAAAAGTTTTTTCCGGCTATAAGCAGGCTGGCCTGATCGCGCAGCGTGTCGTGTTCGTCCGGCGTGAGGCCGGCGAGCAGGGGCAGGCCTGAGACGGCCGCATCGAATTCGGCCTGCGGGATAAGGTGGCGACGCAGGCGGCGTTCGCGCGTCCAGCGCCCAAGCCAGTTCATTCGTCGGCGTCGAGCAGGTGCATCGCAGCGGCGTCGCCAGGCGGGTGTTCGAGTTCTACTCGCTCGATCTGCGCGAAGCGCTTCGTGATCTTGTCGCTGGAAATACGCACGTCGGAGACGTCCTTGCTGGCCTGCTCGATATGACTGGCGAGTTTCTTCATGCGCTCGTCAAAGCGGGCGAAATCCTTCGCCAGCTTGGAGAGTTCGTCCTTGATCACGTGCGCCATGCGCCGCGTTTCCGAATCGCGGATCACCGCGCGCGCGGTGTTCAGCACCGCCATCAACGTGGTCGGCGAGGTAATCCAGACGCGCTTTTTCTGCGCGTGTTCGACGAGGTCGGGATGGTAGGCGTGGATTTCCGCGAACACCGCCTCGGCGGGCAGGAACATCACCGCGCCATCCGAGGTTTCGCCTTCGACGATGTATTTGGTGGCGATGTCGTCGACATGTTTTTTCACGTCTGCCTTGAACTGCCGGCGTGCGGCATCGCGTTCGGCGGGTGCGAGGCTGTCGTCGAACATGCGGCTGTAGTTTTCCAGCGGAAATTTCGAATCGACGCAGACCCGGCCGGTGGGCTCGGGCAGGATCAGCATGCAGTCGGCGCGCGCGCCGCTGGCGAGGGTGGACTGGAAAGTGTAGGCATCCGGCGGCAGGCTGTTCCGCACCAGGGCTTCGAGCTGCACTTCGCCGAAGGCACCGCGCGAGCGCTTGTCGCCGAGGATTTCCTGCAAGCTGACGACGTTGGTCGCCAGGCCTTCGATCTTCTTCTGCGCCTCGTCGATTACCGCCAGCCGGCTCATGACCGAGGTGAAGGTTTCGTTGGTCTTCTTGAAACCCTCGTCAAGCCGCTCAGCGACCTTACCGGAGATTTCGTTGAGGCGTCCGTCCACGGCCTGGGAGAGCTGATGCACGCGTTCGTTGAAGTGGGCGGTCATGCCTTTCAGCGTGTCCTGTAGCAGGCTTTGCTCGGCACGGCCTTGCTCAATGAGCTTTTCCAGCATGGCCGTCTGGAACTGGCCGAACTGGTTGACGATGGTCTCGCGCGTTTCGGCCAGGCGTTCGGTCTGCGCAAGCTGAAGGGCGGCGAACTGGGTCTGCATGCGGTCGGATTGTTGCGTCAGACCTGTATGCAAATCGGTCAGGATGGCGCGATGGCGGGCTTCCATCTGTGGCGTCAGCAGCGCCGGCAAATCGGTTTGATCGCGCCGCAAGATCGTCAGGCGTTGTAGCAGGAACATGCCCAGCAGGAGGAGGGCGGCAAGGCCGATCAGGAGACTGATTTCGACAGCATTCATGTGGGGATTTTACCCGTGCAGGCAATAAAAAACCCGGCTTGCGCCGGGTGGGTATGCCAGCTCGCCTGGGCTCAAGCCGAGGCGCGCGAGGCTTTCTTCCGCTCGTGCTCCTGCAGGTAGCGCTTGCGGATGCGGATCGACTTCGGCGTGATTTCGACCAGTTCGTCGTCGTCGATGAATTCGACCGCCGATTCGAGCGTGAGCTTGACCGGGGTGGTCAGGCGCACCGCCTCGTCGGTGCCCGAGGCGCGCACGTTGGTGAGCTGCTTGCCCTTGATCGGGTTGACGACGAGATCGTTGTCGCGGCTGTGGATGCCGATGACCATGCCTTCGTACAGCTTGTCGCCGGGCGAGACGAACATGCGGCCGCGGTCTTCGAGCTTCCACAGCGCGTACGCCACCGCCTCGCCGTTGTCCTGGCTCACCAGCACGCCGTTGTGGCGGCCGGGCAGGTCGGCCTTGACCGGGCCGTAGTCGTCGAAGACGTGGCTCATCAAGCCAGTGCCACGGGTCATGGTCATGAAGTCTGACTGGAAGCCGATCAGGCCGCGCGCGGGAATGTGGTACTCCAACCGGGTGCGGCCGTTACCGTCGGATTCCATGTTGGTCAGCTCGCCGCGGCGGCGGCCGATCTCTTCCATCACCGCGCCCTGGGTGTCGTCTTCCAGGTCGATGGTGAGGTTTTCGTAGGGCTCACACTTCTCGCCGTTGATCTCCTTGTAAACGACACGCGGCTTACCGACGGCGAGCTCGAAGCCCTCGCGCCGCATATTTTCCAGGAGGATGGTGAGGTGCAGTTCGCCGCGACCCGAGACGCGGAACACGTCGGCCTCGCCGGTTTCGTCGACGCGCAATGCGACGTTGACCAGCAGTTCTTTGGTGAGGCGGTCGCGGATCTGGCGGCTGGTGACGAACTTGCCTTCGGTGCCGGCGAGCGGGCTGGTGTTGACCATGAAGTCCATGTTCAAGGTTGGCTCGTCGACCGGCAGCACCGGCAGGCCGGCGGGCTTGTCCTTCTCGCAGATCGTCACGCCGATGCCGATGTCGTCCAGACCCGAGATGATGATGATGTCGCCGGCTTCGGCTTCGGCAACCGGAACGCGGTCTAGGCCCTGAAAACCGAGTACCTGATTGATGCGGCCGCTGGCAACCTGATCTTCGTGGTTCATCACGACGACAGCCATGCCGGGCTTGATGCGGCCATTCAACACGCGACCGACGCCTAGACGACCAGTGTAGGTCGAATAATCCAGTGCCGCGATCTGCAATTGCAGCGGCGCGTCAGCCGAGCCGGGCGGGGTCGGCACGTGCGCGAGCACGGTGTCGAACAGCGTCGTCATGTTGTCGGCTGTGCCGCCGTGTGACGGTGCATCCTTGAGGTCGGTGCACGCCCAGCCGTTCAGACCCGAGGCGTAGATGATGGGGAAGTCGAGCTGTTCGTCGGTCGCGCCGAGTTTGTCGAACAGGTCGAAGGTCGCGTCGACGACCCAGTCCGGACGCGAACCCGGGCGGTCAACTTTGTTGATGACGACGATGGGCTTGAGACCGAGCGCGAGCGCTTTTTTGGTGACGAAGCGGGTTTGCGGCATCGGGCCTTCGACCGCGTCGACCAGTAGCACCACGCCGTCGACCATGCCGAGGACGCGCTCGACTTCACCGCCGAAGTCGGCGTGGCCGGGGGTGTCGACGATGTTGATGTGGTATTCACCGTAGGTGATCGCGGTGTTTTTGGCGAGGATGGTGATGCCGCGTTCTTTTTCCAGATCGTTCGAGTCCATTACGCGCTCGTCCACTGCCTGGTTGTCGCGGAAGGTGCCGGACTGCTTCAGAAGCTGGTCGACCAGCGTGGTCTTGCCATGGTCGACGTGGGCGATGATGGCGATGTTGCGAAGTTTGCGGGACATGGGGAGCGGGGGCAGCGGGCCGGATTCGGGAAAACCCGGTATTGTATCAGGGTTTGATTGTGCCATTTCAACGCGCCAGCGGATGCGCGTCCAGGCGTGCGTCGATGCGGGCGATGACGGCCTGGTAGCGCGGTCCGCCAACCGGGCCGAAGCGGCGGTCGAATTCGGCCTGCGGCATGAACTCGGGCAGATTGCGGAAATCGGGCAGGAGGGCTGCATCGCCCCGGGCAGTGGCCAGCTTCTGCCGGATCTGTGCCGCATCCGGTCCGGTCGCCGTCTCGCCCAGGCGGACGCCGGCGCGGTTGGCGGCCAGATCGGTAAAGCTGAAACCGGAGCCCTTGCGCGCGTCTTCTTCTTCCTTGATGAGGCCGATGGCATTGGCCAGCCGGCTGCCGCCGTTGACCGAGAGCGCGGCGGAGAGGGTGAAGTGCTCGGCAAAGTCACGCCGCCCGTGCAGGGACAGCAGGACGCGGGGCGCTCGGCGGATCGATTTGCCGTCGCCTTCCAGCAGCTTGGGCAGGCTGATGCCGGCCAGATAGGCCGCCATGGCAGTGAGGGCGGCCCGATTTTCTTCGGCGGCATTCGTGCCGGCTTGCAAGGGCCAGGCAAACAATGCGGGCATGATTTGCGCGAGCGACAAGCGCGTCCCGGTAGCATGGTGCTTCAGCAGCGCATCCAGGCGCGCCGCGTAGAGCAGCATCAGGGCCTGATCCTGCGGAGACACCAGCAGGTCCACGCTCTTGCGCTCGACCCGGGTGAGGAGTTCAGGACGCCAGCGGTAGTCGAGCGTGGCCTGGTTTTCGTCGAAATTCACCCGGGTGAAGGCGTCCGCCAGGGCGGCGTAGGTGGCGTCGCGGCGTAGCCAGCGATGTACGAGACGCATCCCCCGGTCAGCCACTGCGCCGGGAATCGGCAGGCTGCCGAGCAGCAGGCGGTCGATGCGCATTCCACCCGGGGTGTCGGCGAGGTCGGCGGTGACATTGAGGTAATGCCCGAAGGGCGTGTCAGGGACGTCCAGCGTGGCGGTGAGTGTGGCGCGTCCCGGCGTCAGTTCGGCGGCAATGCCGGAGACCCGGCGCAGCTCGACGGCGTAATTGAGCAGGCGGTTGAGTTCGGCTTCGTCGAGCCGGATGCTCTGCACCACATCCGGAGTCTGGCGGCGCGGGTCGTGTTTCTGGAACAGGGACTTCACCCAGGCAAGGTCGCTGCGGCGGAATTCGGCCAGCGGTTCAATGGCCGGCGCGCGGTCCAGCACCAGCCAGGGCAAAATGAGCAGTCCTGCCAGCAGGCTCAGAAGCAGGGTCCAGGCGAGCGCGCGGCGCATCTCAATCGGGCTGGTTCCGCATGAAATCTGCGGTCTTGAAGAGCGCGGCGGTCAACGCCTGGCGCAGGCCGGGTTCGACGCCGACGCTGTTCATGGCCTGCGTCATGCAGGCCATCCATTGATCGCGCTCCCGCACGCCGATGGCAAACGGCAGGTGACGCCGCCGCAGGAAGGGGGGGCCGAAGCGGTCGATGTAATCCGGCGGACCTCCGGTCCAGCCGTTGAGGAACCAGGCAAGCTTGTTGCGCGATTCGGTGAGATCTTCTGGATGGAGCTTGCGGATTGCGTAGTAGTCGGGGTCTGCGTCCATGAGGTCATAAAAGCGGTCGACGAGTGACCGGATGACCTCGCTGCCGCCCAGACGTTCGTAGTGCGTGCTCATTCGGGGATGGGTGCGAAGGGCAGCACGGTGGCGGCAGCGGTGCGCGCATGGGCCCGGGCCTCTTCGAGGGTGGCGGCGGTGGCGAGCGCCACGCCCATGCGGCGGCGGGTGAAGCTCTCGGGCTTGCCGAACAGCCGTACGTCCACGCCCGGTTCGGCCAGCGCCTCGGCGACGCCGGCGTAGGCCACCCTGCGCGAGTCGATGCCGCCGTAGATCACCGCCGACGCGCCGGGTTCGCGCAGCGAGGTGTCGACCGGCAGGCCGAGAATGGCACGTGCGTGGAGTTCAAATTCGTTCTGCCGCTGGGTTGCCATCGTCACCATGCCGGTGTCGTGCGGACGCGGGCTTACCTCGGAGAACCAGACCTGGTCGCCCTTGACGAACAGCTCCACACCGAACAGGCCGCGACCGCCCAGATTGCCCGTCACCCGGGCGGCAATCTCCTGTGCCCGGGTCAGCGCTGCATCGCTCATGGGGTGAGGCTGCCAGGATTCGACGTAGTCACCCTTCACCTGGATGTGGCCCACAGGCGCGCAGAACCGGGTTTCGATTTCGTCCCAGGCATTCAGGGCGCGCACGGTCAGCAGGGTGATTTCGTAGTCGAAGTCGATCACGCCTTCGACGATGACGCGGCCCTTGTCGACCCGCCCACCTGTGCAGGCAACCTCCCAGGCGGCGGCGATGCCGGCGGCGGAATCGACACGGGATTGCCCCTTGCCCGACGAGGACATCACCGGCTTGACGATGACCGGGTAGCCGATGGTGGCTGCCGCCGTTTCGAGTTCAGCGAGGCTGTCGGCAAAGGCGTAGGGCGAAGTCGGCAAGCCCAGTGTTTCGGCAGCGAGCCGGCGGATGCCCTCGCGGTTCATGGTGAGGTGCGCCGCGCGCGCGGTGGGAATCACCGTGGCGCTGCCCTCGGCTTCTATTTTCAGCAGTTCCTCGGTGGCGATGGCCTCGATTTCCGGGACGATGAAATGCGGTTGTTCTGCTTCGATCAGGGCGCGCAGCGCCGTCGGGTCGTTCATGGCGATGACATGCGCGCGGTGCGCGACCTGGTGGCCGGGCGCATTCTCGTAGCGGTCGACGGCGGTGACTTCGACGCCGAGCCGCTGCAGCGCGATGACGACTTCCTTGCCGAGTTCGCCCGCGCCCAGCAGCATGACGCGGGTGGCGGTGGGAGAGAGGGGCGTACCGATATGCATGACGAAATCCGGGGTGAGTGAAGCGTGATTCTAGCGTTTAGAGGTGCTGCTCGATGGGCAGGGCCTGGAGGGTACGCAACAGCCCGCGCTGCACGGGCGTCGTGTCGGGTTCGGTCGTTTGCGTGCGCGCGCTGCCCTGGTGGCGGTCGTGCCAGAGAAGTTGGCGCGTGAGCTGGCGATCTACGGTGCGAGTTTCCAGTTCCAGGAGGTAACTGCGTTCCGGTCGCATGGCGTCTTCGGCGAGGGCGGTGACCTGGCGGGCGAGTTCGGGCGAATGCACGACGATGCCCATTTCGGTGTTGAGCAGGGCAGAACGTGGGTCGAAGTTGAAGGTGCCGATGAACACGTGCGTGTCATCGAAGACAAAGGTCTTGGCGTGCAGGCTGGCGCGCGATGAGCCGTGCGACAGGTCGCGTAGCCGCCCGCCTATGGGTTCGGCCACGGGCTTGAGTTCGAACAGTTTGACGCCGGCGTCGAGCAGCGCCTCGCGGTAGTTTGCGTAGCCGGCGTGCACCAGCGGCACATCGTTCGCGGCGTAGGCATTGGTAAGCACAGAGATGTCGACGCCGGTATGCCGCCAGTAGCGGAAATAGGCCATGCCCATCGGGCCCGGCACGAAATACGGCGAGACGATGAGCGCGCGCCGCGTCGGGTCGATCCACAGCCCGGCCAGCTGGCCTACCAGCAGGTCCGAAGGCGACTTTTCGGGATTGAGAGCCTTGTCGGGCGGATCGACGATCAGGTCGGCGGGGGCCGCAATCCAGCGACGCTCGCCGGCAAACAGGGCGGGCAGGGGATCGGCTGCCTGCACCCGGCGGCCGTAATCGCTGGCTGCGCGTTCGGCGTGGAAGTTGCGCAGACGTTCTGTTGCGCGCGCCAGCCTGCCCTGGCTCACGCGCATCGGCAGGGCGGCGGCAGGCGTGGCGGCTTCGCTGTTCCAGTAAGCGTCGAACGAGCGCGACATGGCGTCGACGATGGGGCCGGCCGCCATCAGGTCGAGGTCGACGAAGGCGAGATCGGGGTTGGCGTCGAAATATTCATTGCCGATGTTGCGCCCCCCCGTGATGCCGATCTGGTTGTCAGCGATGAAGGCCTTGTTGTGCATGCGCCGGTTGAGGCGCACCGATTCGGTGAGCGCCTGCCAGCCTCTGATCAGCAGATTGCTGCTGCGCGTGTGGAACGGATTGAACAGGCGCACTTCGATATTGGGGTGCGCGTTGAGTGTGGCCAGCCCGAGCTCCTTGTCGGCGGTGTCGATGTCGTCGATCAGCACGCGCACACGCACGCCCCGCGCGGCGGCCTCAAGCAGCGCTGCTGCGACCCACTTGCCGGCGTCATCGTGGTGGAAGAGGTAATACTGCACGTCCAGCGTGCGGCTGGCGCGGGCGGCGAGCGCCAGGCGGGCGGCGAGCGCGGCGTGGCCGTCGGCGAGCAGGTGGAAGCCGGACGCGTCGACGGGCAACTGGGCGGCGAGCGCAGCCCCGAGGGGGGTGTCGGCGCTGGGCGCATGCGCATGGGAGGGCACGCGTTCGACCGCGAGGTTCAGCGTCGGCGCACACGCCGCGAGCGCCAGGATCAGCAACAGCCCTGCCAGGAGACGTTCAGGCCGCAGGGACATGCAGTCGGGTCCAGTCGAACAGCGGGCCCGGGTCGGTCTTGCGGCCGGGTGCGATATCGCTGTGGCCGGCAACATCCTGGATGGGGTAGCGCTGTTTCAGGGCGTCGATCAGGGTTTGCAGGCGGGCGTACTGAGCGTCGGTGAAGCTGGCTTCATCGCTGCCTTCGAGTTCGATGCCGACGGAAAAATCGTTGCAGCGCTCGCGTCCGCGCCAGCTCGATGCCCCGGCGTGCCAGGCGCGCAAGCCACAGGGCACGAACTGGATGAGCGTGCCATCGCGGCGGATGAAGAAATGTGCGGACACCTGGAGTCCGCGTATGCCCTGGAAATACGGATGGGCATCCCAGTCGAGCCGGTTGGTGAAAAGCGCGATGACGGCGTTGCCGGTGAAGACGCCGGGCGGCAGGGAAATGTTGTGGATGACGATGAGTTCGACGCCAGCACCCGGCGGGCGGTCGTCGCAATTGGGCGAGGGCATGCGGTGTGCCGGGGCGTACCAGCCTGCGTCGTCGATCAGGGGCGCGTTCATCCGGGCAAGCATACCCGAGGCGCGCGCCGGCGAGTACGGGTAAACTGCGCGCCATGACGCCCGCCGACGCCCAACAGCTACTCGATACCGCCGAGTGCATCGCCGACACCGCCGCGGTGCAGGCGGCGCTTGACCGGCTGGCCGCCGACATCTCGCTGCGCCTTGCCGGCGAATGCCCGCTGGTGCTGCCGGTGATGGGCGGGGCCATTGTGTTTGCTGGCCAGCTGCTGCCGCGGCTGGCCTTTCCGCTGGAATTCGACTATCTGCATGTCACGCGCTATCGCGGCGACACCCGGGCCGGGACCATGGAATGGAAAGTCCTGCCGGGCAAGCGGGTGGCTGGCCGTGTGGTGCTGGTGCTCGACGACATCCTCGACGAGGGCGAGACGCTGGCCGCCGTGCGCGACAAGCTCCTCGAACTGGGCGCGGCCTCGGTGCTCACGGCGGTGCTCACCGACAAGGCCAACGGACTGGCCAAGCCCATCCATGCAGATTTTACCGGCCTGTCCGTGCCCAACCGCTATGTATTCGGCTGCGGCATGGACGCCTACGGCTACTGGCGCAATCTTCCCGCCATCTATGCACTGAAGGATAACTAGACCATGCTGGGCATCATCGGAGGCACCGGCCTCACCCGACTCGCCAACCTGCAAATCACGCATCGGAAAGTGGCGCGCACGCCCTACGGCGAACCTTCTGGCGCACTGACCTTTGGCCGCCTGTGCGATCAGGACGTGATCTTCATTGCGCGTCACGGTTACGGCCACACCATCCCGCCGCATGCGGTGAACTACCGCGCCAATCTGTGGGCGATGAAGGACCACGGTGTCGACCGTGTGGTTTCGGTCGCCACCGTGGGCGGGATCCACGAGGCGCTGCTGCCCGGTACGCTGGTTGCACCGGACCAGATCATCGACTACACCCACGGCCGCGAAACCACGTTTTTCGTGGGCGGCGACAAACCCGTCACGCACCTCGATTTCACCTTTCCCTACTGCATGGACAGGCGTGCCGCGCTGTTGCGGGCGGCGGCCAACGCCGGCATCGGTCTGCGCGACGGCGGCGTCTACGGTACCGTGCAGGGGCCGCGTCTGGAGACGGCGGCCGAGATCAATCGCATGGCGCGGGATGGCTGCGACATGGTCGGTATGACCGGCATGCCGGAAGCCTATCTGGCCCGTGAGCTCGAACTGAGCTACGCCGCAGTCGGCGCGGTGGTGAACTGGGCGGCCGGGCGGGGAGGCTCTGCCGAAGGCATCCAGATGGAAGACATCCAGGCCGTGCTGGGCGAAGTGATGCTGCAGGTGCGGCACCTGCTGGAGCAACTGGTCACCGACGAAGCCGCCAGTTGTCCTGCGCCATGAAGGTGCGGCTGCTGCGCGCGCTGCAGAGCCAGGGGGTTGGTTCTCGCAAGGTCTGCTTTCACAGACTGAGGCGCGGTGAAATCCGGGTGAACGGCGAAGTATGCGAAGACCCGGAAGCCGAGTTCGAGACCGATGGCCTGGTGTTCACCCTCGACGGGGTCGACTGGCCCTACCGCGAACACGCCTGCCTGGTGATGCACAAGCCTGCGGGCTACGAGTGTTCGCACAAGCCCAGCCATCATCCCAGCGTGTTTTCGCTGCTGCCGTCCCTGCTGCTGGAACGTGGCGTGCAGTGCGTGGGGCGGCTCGATCAGGACACCACCGGCCTCCTGGTCTTCACCGACGACGGCCAGCTCCAGCACCGCATGATTTCACCGAAGAAGAACGTGCCCAAAATCTACCGGGCCGACTGTGCCGAGGCGGTGAGCGATGCCCAGCTTGACGCCCTGCGCGCCGGCGTGCAGCTCAACGACGAACACGCGCCGCTCGCCGCGCTGGCGTGCGAGCGCGCCAGCGCGCGTGGCCTGCGGCTGGTGCTCGCCGAAGGCAAATACCACCAGGTCAAGCGCATGGTCGCCGCCGCCGGCAACCATGTCGTCGCGCTGCATCGTGAGGGCATCGGCGATTACCGGCTGCCGGACGATCTGGCCCCGGGCACCTGGCGCTGGCTCGACAGCGCAGACCTGAAGCAACTGGAACAGCCTTGGCCGTCCGCGATGTCCTGAAAATGGGCGACCCCCGCCTGCTCACGCCGGCCGCGCCGGTGACGGCCTTTGACACGCCCGAGCTCCGCGCCCTGCTGGCCGACATGCACGACACCATGCGGGCATTGAACGGTGCCGGTCTGGCCGCACCGCAGATCGGTGTGGGGCTACAAGTCGTGATCTTCGAGGTCAACGGCAATCCTCGCTATCCCGAGGTCGAGCCGGTACCGTTCACCGTGCTGATCAATCCTGTCCTCATGCCGCTAACGGAGGCAATGGACGAGGGCTGGGAAGGCTGCCTGTCGGTACCTGGTATGCGCGGCCTGGTGCCGCGCTACACCCGCCTGCGCTATCAGGGTTTCGATGCCGCAGGTCGGGTCATCGACCGCAGCGTGACGGGCTTCCACGCCCGCGTGGTGCAGCACGAGACCGATCATCTGCGCGGCATTCTCTACCCCATGCGGATCCGCGACCTGCGCAATTTCGGCTACACCGAGACGCTGTTTCCGGACCAGAACCTGCCCGACGACTGAGCCGTTTGCCGTTCGTCGGCTTCAGCCGGACGATGCTCAAGTTGCCCACCCCCACGCCGCTATCCAGTAGCGTGAACGTGGGATGCAAGGACAGGAATGAACCCCGAGCAAGTTGATATCGACAGGGCGCAAAGCGGCATCCGGCCCGCGCGCGCCGCACTGACGGAAGCCATGCGGCTCGACGACATGGCGGCACAGCTGATGACCGTGCAGCGTTACTGGAACGCCCCCGGGCGCGAAGCGCAGCTGACAAGCGCACTGGAAGAAAGCCGCGGCATCTGGAGTGACATCCAGGCTGCGCTGGCGAACGGCGCGCTGCCCCTGCCTACGGATATACAACACAATCTGCTGATCCTGTCGGTGTACGCCGAGAGCAAGATCGGCTCGTGTGCAGCCACGCCCAGTGCCGAGGCGCTGAGCGGGCTGATCGCCCTGACGCGCACCCTGGCAGGTAGCCTGCGCGAATGGCGGGCCGCCGCATGAAACGTCTGCTGGATCCCGATCAGCCAATCACCGTGCATGGCGGGCTGCGCGCCGAGGCAACCGGCGTCGGGTCGACAGGCCGGCCCGACCGTGCCCGCCCCCGCGGCAAGGCCGAACTGGACGACAAGCTCAAGAAACCGGCGGACGGCGTCAGGAAGAAATCGCCGCCCGCACGCAAGGCCCCGGCACGCGGCCGCTACGTCGACGAGTACGCCCGCCCGTCGATCTGAGTCAACGCCCGGACCGTCAGGCCAGCGCTGTGCGCAGTTCACTCTCCAGCGCGGCCCGTCCGGCCACCGTTTCCAGGCGGTTTCCCCGAATCAGGAAGGTATCCTCGACGCGTTCGCCCAGGGTGTCGATCTTGGCGGCGTAGACGCCGAGATCATGGTGCATCAGCGTTTCGGCCACCGCAAACAGCAGGCCACCGCGGTCCGCGCAGGTGATCGTCAGCATGGCAGCACCGGTCGCATCCGTCTCGATGCGCACCGAGGTGGGGTAGGGGTGATGTCGCTGATGCCGCGATAGCCGGCCGCGTGGCGGCGGCTGGATCGGCTGCGCCGGGTCGAGGTCGCGGGCCAGTTCGTGTTCCACGAAGGCGAGGAAGTCACGGTAATGTATGCCCCGGTTGGCAAGGTCCATCACCTGGAAGCTGTCCAGCGCGTAGCCGTGCTGCGTGGTGTGGATCTTGGCCTCCAGGATGGTGTACTGGATGCGCGCGAAAAAGCCGCAGATGCGCGCGAAGATGTCAGCCCGATCGGGCGCGTAGACCAGTACCTGGATGCCTTCCCCCGCCGGCGAAAGCCGCGCCCGCACGACGGGAACGGCGGTGTCGGCGCGCCGCCACAACATGCGGGCGTGCCAGGCCAGATCGCGCGCGTGGTAGCGCACGAAATAACGCGCGTCGAGATGCTGCCACAGTGCGTCGGCGGCATCGGCGGGCAGGCCATAGAGCGCAAGATTGACTCGCGCCTCGGCCTGTTTGGCGTGGGTGTCTTCCGCCCGGCTGCCCTCGATGCGCGCGCGCGTTGCGTGATACAAATCTTCCAGCAGCTTGCCCTTCCAAGCATTCCATACCTTGGGGCTGGTGCCCCGGATATCGGCGACGGTGAGCAGATAGAGCGCGACCAGATGGCGGACGTCGCCCATTTTTTCGGCAAAGGCGGCGATCACGTCCGGCTCGCTGATGTCTTCCTTTTGCGAGGTACGCGACATCACAAGATGCATTTCCACCAGCCAGGCAACCAGCCCGGCATCGTCTGTGGACAGGCCATGCTGTTTGCAGAAACGGTGGGCGTCGACCGCGCCGAGTTCGGAGTGGTCGCCGCCGCGCCCCTTGGCGATATCGTGGAACAGCGCGCCCAGATAGAGCAGTTCAGGCTGCGCGAATCCGGCCATGAGTCGGCTGGCCAGCGGCAGTTCATGTGCCAGCGCGGGTACCGTCAGCCGGCGCACATTGCGCAGCACGGTGAGGATGTGTTCGTCCACGGTATAGATGTGGAAGAGGTCGTGCTGCATCTGCCCGACAACGCGTCCGAAGGCCGGGATGTAGCGGCCGAGCAGGCCATAGCGGTGCATC
This sequence comes from Hydrogenophilales bacterium 16-64-46, assembly GCA_002281775.1. Taxonomy (GTDB): domain Bacteria; phylum Pseudomonadota; class Gammaproteobacteria; order Burkholderiales; family Thiobacillaceae; genus Thiobacillus. The sequence goes on from NCGY01000005.1 coordinate 182,888, forward strand.
GCCCGCAGCGCGCGGGTAATGCCCACGGGCTGTCGCAGCAGCGTCATGAACAGCGCGCGGTGCGCCGGATTGGCACGAAACGCCGCGTCGATACGCGTACTGCCGCGCCACAGCGCGCGCAGCGTGGCCGGTTCGAAGCCGGCGAGATCGGGGTGCTGCGCGTGGACGATGAACGCGCGCAGCAGCGCGGCGGGTTCCCGCTCGAATAGGTCCGGGCTGCGTGCCTCCAGTAGTTTGCCGCGCACCTGGAAATCGCCGTCGATGATAGCCGGTGCGCCCGTCACCGGAAACAGACGCACGCGCAGGGACTGGATGAGAATGTCGTTGGCGCGCTGCACCATCTTGGCTGCGCGGTAATAGTCCTGCATCAGGCGTTCGCCCGCGCGTTTGTGCGGCGTGGCGGCGAGGTTCAGGCGGGCGGCCAGTTCGGTCTGGTAGTCGAAGGCCAGCCGGTCTTCCCGCCGCTCGGCCAGCAGGTGGAGATGGATGCGCAGCGTGACGAGCGTGCGCTCTTCGCGGGCGATCTGCCGGGCTTCGGCTTCGGTGAGCAGACCGGCCCGCGCAAGGCCATTCCAGCCAGCCGGAATGTCGCAGGCCTGCGCCAGCCAGTGGATGGTATGCAGGTCGCGCAGGCCGCCCGGGCTGTCCTTGAGATTGGGTTCGAGCTTGTAGGCACTGTCGTCGTAGCGCGCGTGGCGCGCCTGCTGCTCGGCGAGCTTGCCTTCGAAAAAGGCCTGGGGGTCGAAACGCGCCCGGAAACGGCGCTCGAATTCGGTGAAGAGCGCACGGCGTCCCCAGAGGTAGCGCGCTTCGAGCAGATTGGTTTCCACGGTGATGTCAGCGGCCTCGGCGAGGCAGGCCGCAACCGTGCGCACGCTGTGGCCGATTTCCAGGCCGATGTCCCAGCAGGCGCGCACCCAGGCTTCGAGCCGGGCCTGGTCGTCGGCCCCGGGTTCAGCATCCAGCAGCAGAAGCACGTCGACGTCGGAGCCGGGAAACAGTTCGCCCCGGCCATAGCCGCCCACGGCAGCCAGGCTGACGTCAGTCGGGAGCTGCAGGCGTTCACACAGCGCGACCAGCACGCCGTCGACCAGCGCGGCGTGGCGGGCGAGGTAGCGGCTGGATACCGGCCGCGCGCGCCAGGCTTTGGCCAGCGCGGCACGGCCGGCCCTGAGCTGGTCGCGCAGGTCGGCGAAGGAAAGGGTGTTCACGCGGCCTGGCGGACGCGGTCGGGCATGGCCGGGCTGCCGGCCGATACGGTCAGGACTTCAAACCCGTCGGCAGTGACCAGGACCGTGTGCTCCCATTGCGCGGAGAGGCTGCGGTCCTTGGTGACGATGGTCCAGCCGTCCGGCATCTGGCGGATGTCGCGGCGGCCGGCGTTGATCATCGGCTCGATGGTGAAGATCATGCCTGCTTCGAGCACCAGACCGGTGCCGGGCTTGCCGTAGTGCAGCACCTGTGGGTCTTCGTGAAACTTGCGGCCGATGCCGTGGCCGCAGAATTCGCGTACCACGCTGTAACCCTGATTTTCGGCGAAATGCTGGATGGCATGGCCGATATCGCCCAGTCGCGCGCCCGGTTTGACGCGGGCGATGCCCACCCACATTGCCTCGTAGGTCACCTGCATCAGGCGTTTTGCCTGGATCGAGGCCTCGCCCACCGCGAACATGCGGCTGGTGTCGCCGTGCCAGCCCTCCTTGATCACGGTGATGTCGAGATTCACGATATCGCCGGATTTCAGTACCTTGTCGCCGGGCACACCATGGCACACCTGGTTGTTGACCGAGGTGCAGATCGACTTGGGGTAGGGCGTGTGGCCGGAAGGCGCGTAGTTCAGGGGTGCGGGAATCGTGCCCTGCACGTTCACCATATAGTCGTGGCAGAGCCTGTCCAGCTCGCCGGTGGTGACGCCGGGTTGCACAAAGGGCGTGATGTAGTCGAGCACTTCGGAAGCCAGCCGGCCGGCGATGCGCATGCCGGCAATATCGGTGTCGGTTTTGATGGAAACAGTCATGGTTGCGTGGGGAGGAATGCCTGGACACATTTTAGCTGGCGCAACGGCAAACGTGATAAGCGGTCAGCCAGGGTTTTCAGGATAATCATTTCCGGACGGTGCGCAATGGGCCCGGGTCGCTATCATGCGCGCATAGAGATTTTTCACTGCCACCGGCTCGACTCATGTCCAAGGATTCCCGTTCGAAGCATTTCTGGATTGGCAACGGCCTGCTTGCCCTGGCCATGCTGATGCTGTTTTTCATGGGGCCGCTGTCCGAAGTGCTGGGCTTCTGGGCGGTGGCCCTGTGGATGGTGCTGGCGGCGGTGGGGATGGGCTTTCTCATGTCCGACAAATCGGAGCCGCCGGCACCGGACTGAGCCTGGCTCAGCGCGCCGGCAGGGTGATGCGCAGACCGGGATGGATCGCGGCGGACCCGCGCAGTCCGGGGTTTCCGGCGTGGATCTCGGCCAGTTGAATACCGAACTGGCGGGCGATGGCGTGCAGGGTGTCGCCGCGCTTGACCGTGTAGGTGCGGGGGGATTTTGCCGGTCCGGACGCGAGGCTGGCCGGCTGAATGCGTGCCGGAGCCAGGCCGGCCTGGCTGCCTGCGGGCAGGCTCAGAACCTGCCCCGGCCGCAGGGCGTCGCCGGTGAGGGAAGGGTTAACGGCCATGATCTCGTCCACCGAGACGCCGTACGCGCGGGCGATGCGAAACAGCGTGTCGCCCGGTTGTACCGAATAGCCATCGGCGGACACCGGCGAGGTTTCGGCTGGCTGGGAGAGGCTGCCTTTCACCGGCACCAGGATGGTCTGGGCGTGGGTGAATTTGCCACGCTTGAGGTGGAACTGGTTGTGCGCCTGCAGGCGATCGAGGCTGACGCCCAGTCGTCTGGCAATGGCTTCGGGTCGTTCGCCGCGCGGGGCGGTATAGGGCTGCCAGCTGTCCCAATCGCCGGCCTCGAGATTGCGTTCGAAGGTTTCCCCGCGACCGGCGGGGACCAGCAGCCGAACCGGCGCGTCGGAACGGATCAGCTTTTTGGGGAAGGCGGCGTTCAGCGCCAGGAATTCGTCGTGGCTGACGCCGGCGAGCCGGGCAGCCGACTGCACGTCCAGGCTGGCGTGGACGGTAACCTCGTCGAAATAGGGCTCGTTCGCCAGGGGGGAAAGCGCGATGCCGAAGCTTTCGGGCGAGCGCACCATCTGCCGCACGGCCAAGAGCTTGGGCACGTAGTGCCGGGTCTCGGTCGGCAGCGACAGGCTGGCATAGTCGGTGGGCAGGCCCAGCGCAACATTCTTCTGGATGGCGCGTGCGACGCAGCCTTCTCCGCAGTTGTAGGCCGCGAGTGCCAGCTGCCAGTCGCCAAAGTCGAGATAGAGCTTGCCGAGATAGTCGAGTGCGGCGCGGGTGGCCTCGGTGAAGTCGCGCCGGCCGTCGTACCAGGTGTCCTGCCGCAGACCGTAGAGCCGGCCGGTGGAGGGAATGAACTGCCAGATGCCGGATGCAGCCGAGGGCGAGAGCGCGGTGGGGTTGAATGCGCTCTCGATCATGGGCAGCAGCGCAATTTCCATCGGCATGGCGCGCCGCTCGACTTCCTGCACGATGTGATAGAGGTAGCGGCGCGAACGCTCGGTCATGCGGCGCAGGTAATCTGGCCGAGCGGCGTACCAGGCCACATGCCTGGCCACCAGCGGATTCGCATCGGCAGCATCGTCGATCTTGAAGCCTTCACGGATGCGCGACCAGACGTCGCCCAGGGCTTGCGGGGCGGCATCCGCCACGACCGGGATGTCGGGCTGCCACTGCAGGGACTGGATGCCTGCGAGGGTCTCTGCTGCCAACGTCGCCTGGGCGAGGCCGGCCAGACAGCAGGCGAGGCCCAGACGGGCAAGGGGTGAACGAAGCAAAACGGAATCCCTGACTCGGTGAGGCTTCATCGTAAGGGTGCGACCGCAGCCCGGTCAACCCCGAAGCCTCGCCGGATCAGGGCTGTGTCGCATCCCAGGCGTCCTTGGCCGCGCGCACGGCAGCGAAGACCTCGTGCGGCATAGGGTTGTCGCGGTGCAGGGTTTGCGCAGCGAAATGCCGCATATCGTCGTCATGAAAACGCAGGAAGGGGTTGGTGGCCTTTTCCAGCGCCAGGGTGCTGGGTAGGGTTGGGTGCCCTTCGGCGCGCGCCGCACGGTCGCGCTGCTCGCGTGCGACGAGTGCGGCGTTACCGCCGTCGAGGGTAAGGGCGAAGGCGAGGTTGCTCAGCGTGTATTCGTGCGCGCAGCACACCCGGGTGTCGTCGGGCAGGGCGAGAAAGAGGTCGAGACTCGCGGCCATCATCGCCGCGTCGCCCTCGAACAGACGGCCGCAGCCGCAGCCGAACAGGGTATCGCCGCAGAAAAGATGGCCGTGGCCGACATAGCTGACGTGGTCGAGCGTGTGGCCGGGGGTGGCGAGCACGTCGAACCGCACGCCCAGGTGTTCAAACCCGATGGCGTCGCCGTGCCGCACGGGGTGGGTGGTGGCAGGAATGCGTGGGTTGTCCGGGGCGTAAACCGCGCAGTCGTAGCGGTCACGCAAGCTGCGGTTGCCGCCTGTATGATCGCGGTGATGATGCGTGACGAGGACGGCATCGAGGGTCAGACCGTGTGCGTCGAGGTAGGTGACCAGCGGCACCGGGTCGCCGGGATCGACCGCGATGGCATGGCGTGCGTCGTGCCATAGCCAGATGTAGTTGTCGTCGAACGCAGGCAGGGGAATCAGGGTCAACATGACAGCACCAGCGAAAAGGAAAACACCATGTTAGCCAGTCAGAACGCCGAATGGTTCGAGTCGCCACTCGGGCAGCACCTGCTGTTTCGCGAGCAGCGCTATTTCGATCAAGCCGTGTCCGATGTGTTCGGCTTCAATGCTGTCCAGGTCGGCCTGCCGCATCTGGATTTCCTGCGCAACAGCCGGATTCCGCTGCGACTGCGCTGCGAGACGGCGGGGGCCGATGTGCTGGCCGATCCCATGTTCCTGCCGTTCGAAACCCAGTCGCTCGATCTGTTGCTGCTACCGCATGCGCTCGAATACAGTGCCAACCCACATCAGGTGCTGCGCGAGGCCGGGCGCGTGCTGCGCCCGGAAGGGCGGCTGGTGCTGGCCGGCTTCAATCCGCGCAGCCTGTGGGGGCTGGCACGCGCCGTCCAGGGCGGCGAACGCGGATTTCCGTGGAACGGCACCTTCCTCAACATCTCGCGCGTGAAGGACTGGATGGCCCTGCTGGGGCTGGAAGTGGCAGCCGGCAGCATGTGCTGTTATCGTCCGCCCATCAATCGTGACAACTGGCTGCGTCGGTTGCGCTTCATGGAGCCGGCTGGCGACCGCTGGTGGGCGATGGGGGGAGGCGTGTATTTCCTGCAGGCGATCAAGCGCGTGCAGGGCATGAATATCATCCAGCCGCAGTGGTCGGTACCGGTGGCGCAGCGATTGCTGTCGCCGGCGGCCAAGGTCATCAATCTCAAGCATTACCGGACGCGTCGTGAGCGCTGACAATACCGTATACATTTACAGCGATGGCGCGTGCAAGGGCAACCCCGGCAGGGGCGGCTGGGGCGCGCTCCTGGTCGCCGGCGAGCACCGCAAGGAAATCTGCGGCGGTGAAGCCGACACCACCAACAACCGCATGGAAATGACTGCCGTCATCCGCGCGCTCGAATCGCTCAAACACCCCTCGGACGTGGCCGTGCATACCGACTCGCAATACGTCCAAAAAGGCATCAGCGAGTGGATGCCGGGCTGGAAGCGCCGCAACTGGCGCACCGCCGAGGGCAAGCCGGTGAAGAACCAGGACCTGTGGCAGCAGCTCGACGCGCTGGCGCAGCGCCATCGCATCGAATGGTACTGGGTGCGCGGGCACGCGGGCCATCCTGAAAACGAACGTGCCGACGCACTCGCCAACCAAGGCGTGCAGCAGGCAGGGCAGCCCTGACAAGAACCCGACCATGCGCCAGATCATCCTCGACACCGAAACCACCGGCCTCGACCCCAACCAGGGACATCGCATCATCGAGATCGCGGCGGTGGAAATGGTCAATCGCCGCCTGACCGGCGTGAACCTGCACCGCTACGTGCAGCCGGACCGCGAAATTGACTCCGGTGCGATGCAGGTTCACGGCATCAGCAACGAATTCCTGCTCGACAAGCCGCGCTTCGGCGACATTGCGGGCGAATTCATGGAGTTCGTGCAGGGGGCCGAACTGATCATCCACAACGCGCCGTTCGACGTGGGTTTCCTCAACATGGAGCTTAAGCTCGCCGGGCAGCCGCTGCTCGCCAGCCTGGTGGCCGGCGTGACCGACACGCTGGCGATGGCGAAAGCCCTGCACCCCGGGCAACGCAACAATCTCGACGCCTTGTGCAAACGCTACGGCGTGGACAATTCGGCGCGCACCCTGCACGGCGCGCTGGTCGACTGCGAATTGCTCGCGGCGGTTTATCTGGCGCTGACACGCGGGCAGGAAAGCCTCTCCATCGGCCTCGATGATCACGTGCGGGACGAGCTGGACAGCGTGCGTCGGGAACGTCCCCGGCCGGTGAAGGTGGTGGCGAGCGGAGCAGAGTGCGAGGCTCACGCCGCCACGCTCGCGGCGATTGCCAAAGAGAGCAAGGGCGCGTGCCTGTGGCTGACCAGAGTAGCGGGCGACACTGGCGGGGGCCCGGTTTGACGTTTCCGCATTCGCCGTGGCAGCGGGGATGGGCACGCGCGGGATTGGCGTGCCTATGCCTCCTGCTCGCCTGGCCAGCCTTCGCGGCCCGGGTGGTGGTGGTGTTGTCCAATGATTCCGCGCCCTACCAGGAGGTGTATCAGGCCATGCGCGCGATGCTCGACGACAGCGGGCACGAGCTGGTGCGCGACTACGCGGGCAGGGTCACGGCGGCGACGCTGATCGAGGCGCGGCTGGTGGTTGCCGTGGGGACAGCGGCTGCCGATGCCGTCACGGACGTGCCCGGACGCGTGCCGGTCCTGGCGGTCCTGGTGCCGCGTTCGTGGTATGTCGGCTCGGGGCGGTCGCGTCTGGCTGAAGGCCGGCGCGTTGCCTCGGCCATCTTCCTCGACCAGCCCTTCGACCGCCAGGCCCGCTTGATCCACCTCGCGCTGCCGGACGTCCGGCGCGTCGGCGTCGTGCTCAGTGCCGCGCAGCGGCGGCTGGCAGACGAGATCGAGGCGGCCCTGCGCAACCACAAGCTGCAACTGGTACACGTGCAGCTCGACCCCGGCGAGAGGCTCGCCCTGCCGCTCGAGACGGTTTTTCTCGAATCCGACCTACTGCTGGCCGTGCCCGACCCGCAGGTCTTCAATTCGAACACGGCGCAGAGCCTGTTTCTGACTTCCTATCGTTACCGCGATCCGGTCATGGGCTACTCGCGTTCGCTCACCCGCGCCGGGGCGCTGCTGTCGCTGCATTCGAGCCCGGCGCAGATCGGCAGGCAGACCGTTGACTGGCTGCGGGCCGCCCTGTCTGGGCCGACGGTGCAATTGCCGGCGGCCGCGCACCCGGTGTATTTCGAGGTGTCGGTCAACGAGCAGGTGGCGCGTTCGCTGGGATTCAGCCTGCCGCCCGAGGATGAACTCGAAAAACGGCTGGGAGGCAGGTACTGATGGCTTATGCCCTTGGAATCCGTGGTCGCGTGATCGGCCTCGCCCTGGTGCCGGTGGCCATCATCGGTGTGCTCCTGTTGTTCCAGCTCATCGCCGGAAAGATTGACGACCTGGATCGCGCCCTGCGGTCGCGGGCAGTGGCGATCGCGCGACAGCTCGCGCCGGCAGCCGAGTACGGTGTGGCCTCGGGCAATATCGGGGTACTGCAGACCCTGCTGGAGAAAGCTGCGATCGAACCCGACATCCGCGGTGTGGCCGTGTTCGCCGACACGGGCGAGTGGCTCGCCCAGGTGGGTCTGGGCAGTTGGGCGAATCCCCGTCGCGACGGCTTGCCGGCGGATCATATCCACGAAATCGAATTCGCCGACCGGCTGGTCTACTACGCGCCGATCACCCGGACCGAGGTTGCGGTCGATGATTACCAGGCCGAGGCCGGGGCGACGACCGACGCGCGTACCCGCCTGATCGGCTGGGTCGGGCTCGACGTGTCGCGGGACGCCACGGTCAAGAGCCAGCGCGATGCCATCCTCAAGAGCCTGGCGATCCTCCTGGCCGGCATGATCGCCAGCCTTTACCTGGCCTGGCGTATCGGTCGCCAGATCACGCGCCCCATCCTCGCACTCACCCACACTGTCAGCCGGATTGGTGAAGGTCATCTCGACGAACGGGTGGCCCAGACCGGCCAAGCCGAACTCGGCAGGCTGCAACACGGCATCAACCACATGGCGGCGCACCTGCAGGCGGCACAGGACCAGATGCAGGAAAAGATCGACCAGGCCACCGCGCGCCTCGTCTACCAGGCCAGCCACGACGCGCTGACTGGCCTCATCAACCGGCGCGAATTCGAGCAGCGTCTGGAGCGCCTGCTCCAGACGGCGGTCCAGCAGGGGCGCGAACACGCCCTGTGCTACATGGACCTCGACCAATTCAAGGTCATCAACGATTCCTGCGGCCATGCGGCAGGGGACGAGCTGTTGCGCCAGCTGGCACTGCTGCTGAAAGCCAATCTGCGCGAACGCGATACCCTGGCCCGGCTGGGTGGCGACGAATTTGCCCTGTTACTGGAAAACTGCATCCTCGAGGATGCGATCCAGGTGGCTGACCTGTTCCGCGCCGAAGTCCAGCGTTTCCGCTTCAAGTGGGGCGACCGGATTTTTGCCGTGGGCATCAGCGTCGGCATGGTCGCGATCACCCGCGACAGCGGCACCGCCGCCAATCTGCTGTCGGCCGCAGACGCCGCCTGCTACGTGGCTAAGGATCGCGGCCGCAATCAGATCCACATCTACGAAAGCCGCGACCTCGACCTGGCGCGCCATCGCGGCGAGATGCAATGGGTCGCGCGTATCCAGCGCGCCATCGAGGAAGACCGCCTGCGCCTCGCCTGGCAGGAAATCCGCCGCACCGACGGCAATATCGAGCGCCCCCGACACGTCGAACTGCTGTTGCGCATGGTAGGAGAAGACGGCGGGATGGTGCTGCCGATGGCCTTCATTCCCGCAGCCGAACGCTACTTCGTGATGCCCTCGCTTGACACCTGGGTGATCGAGGAAACCCTGCGCGTGTGCCGGGGCCATCTCACGGCGAAATCAGCCTCACCCTGTCTGTTCGGCGTCAATCTCTCGGGGGCCTCGCTCAAGGATCCGGCCTTCCGCGACATGCTGCTGTCGCGCCTCGAGGCGGAGCCCGAGGTGGGGCCGCATCTCTGTTTCGAGATCACCGAGACGGCCGCCATTGGCAACCTCGCGGTCGTGAACACCTTCATCGAGGCCATGCGCGGCTTTGGCTGCCGTTTCGCGCTCGACGATTTCGGCAGCGGCCTGTCCTCGTTTAACTACCTCAAGAACCTCAACGTCGACTATCTCAAGATCGACGGCGCGTTCGTGCGCGACATCGTCATCAATCCGGTCGATCGCGCCATGGTCGAGGCCGTGCATCGCATCGGCCACCTGCTGGGGTTGAAGACCGTGGCGGAGTACGTCGAATCGGACGCCACGCTGGCGCTGTTGCGACAGATCGGCGTGGACTATGTCCAGGGCAACGGTGTGCACCACCCTGAATTGATCGATACGCTGTGTGTTTGACAAGCACCCGCGCGCAGTGCGCAGCGCTCAGTGGGCACCAAAACCGGCGTCGGAGATTGCCTTGATCAGGGCGGCGGGTTCGATCCGCGCCGCATCGTAACGCACCCGGGCCAAGCCGGGAGTGAGCGTGACTTCGACGCTTTCGACGCCGGGCAGGGCGGCAAGGATGGCCTGCACGCTATTGACGCAGCCGCCGCAGCTCATGCCGGAGATGTTGAGGACGATTTCGTTCATGACGGGGTCTCGTGGTTGACTGACGAGGCCCGATTGTAGGGCTACTTCTTGCGCGGGCGTTTGCGCAGGGCTTCCTTGGTGTGATCGATCAGACGGTCGGCGACCACTTCGGCGTCGACGGTGAACGTGCCGTCGGCCAGCGCGGCCTTGACCGATTCGACCTTGCCGGCGTCGGCCACGTCGACCGAAGCCAGTTGCGATTCCAGCGTGCGGATGCGGGTACTCGACTCGGTCAGGGTGAGCGAGTCGCCGCCGGCACCGGAGGCCGATGCCTTGCCAGCCGTCTTGCCCTTGGCCGAGGACACCTTGGCGGCCGAGGGCGGGGTGATGCGTTTGTCGATTTTCACGAATATTCCTGTTGCGTCGGGGGGGCGTCAGGCTGACGCTTACAGGAGAAGTAACGGAGTGAAGGCGGCTTTCTTTAACCGCCCAACAGGGCTATTGCACCGTCGAGCCCGACGTGGTTCAGCGCGTGGCTGGCCTGCGCCCGGACCACCGGTTTGGCATGAAACGCGATCCCCACGCCGGCCGCATGAAGCATTTTCAGATCGTTGGCCCCGTCGCCGATGGCCACGGTGGCGGCGGGGGCCAGCCCCAGGCTGTCGCGCACGCGGGTCAGCCAGTCGGCCTTGGCCTGGGCGTCGACAATGTCGCCGAGTACCTGGCCGGTGAGCTTGCCGTCGCGGATTTCCAGCGTGTTGGCGTGGGCATGGGTGAGCCCCAGCCTCGTCTTGAGGCGCTCGCTGAAAAACGTGAAGCCGCCGGAGACGAGCAGGGTGGCGAGTCCTGCTGTGCGCGCTGCGGCGAGCAGGGTATCGGCACCGGGGCTCAGGCGCAGGCGCTCGTCGTAGACGCGTTGCAGCGCCGCTTCGTCGAGCCCGGCCAGCAGCCCGACGCGCCGGCGCAGGCTTTCGGCGAAATCGAGTTCGCCGCGCATGGCGGCCTCGGTGATTTCCGCGACCTGTGGCTTCAGGCCCTGCATGTCGGCGATTTCGTCGATGCACTCGATGGTGATGAGGGTCGAGTCCATGTCCATCGCAAGCAGCCCGAAATCGGTGAGCCGGCGCGCCGCAGGAATCCAGGCGCAGTCGATGGCGCGTTCGGCGCAGTAGGTCTCGACTGCCTCGCGCGTGGCGGGGTCGGCGTCGGCGAGACGGAACGCGGTCAGCGAGCGCGCCTCGATGGCCCGGGCCCCTGCGAGTTTGGCCAGGGTCTTGAGGTCGGGGGTGGGCAGGTCGAAGCCCTGGATGATGAGATGCATGGCGGTCAGCGTAGCAGGTCGAAGAAGGCGAGCACGGTGCTGGTGCGGGTATCCGGCGTGGAGGCGGTCTGCCAGCGCAGGCGGTTTTCGCCCGCGAGCTTGATGTCACGACGGGTCTGGATGAGCTTGATGATGCGGGCCGGATCGATGGGCGGCTGGGTGATGAAATTCAGGGTCACCGCATCGCTGTCGGCGTCGACCTTGACGATGCCCAGCGCCCGGGTGGCGAGCCGCAGGCGATGGATGTCGAACAGGACGCGCGCGGCGTCGGGCAGGCTGCCGAAGCGGTCGATGAGTTCTTCCTGCATGGCGCGCAGGTTATCGCTATCGTTGCAGCTGGCCAGACGCTTGTAGAGCACCAGCCGTTCGTGCACGTCGGGACAGTAGTCGGCGGGCAAAAGCGCGGGCAGGTGCAGGTTGATCTCGGAGACCACGCCAAGCGGATGGCTCATGTCGGGTTCCTGGCCGGCCTTGAGGCTGGCGACCGCGCTGGTGAGCATGTCGTTGTAGAGCGAAAACCCCACTTCGAGGATGTCGCCGCTCTGCTTGTCGCCGAGCACTTCGCCCATGCCGCGGATTTCCATGTCCTGCATCGCGAGATGGAAACCGGATCCCAATTCTTCCATTAATTGAATGGCTTCCAGGCGTTTCTTCGCCTGCGGCGTGAGGTTTCTGTCTTCTTCCACCAGCAGGTAGGCAAACGCCTGGTGGTGCGAACGGCCGACGCGGCCGCGCAACTGGTGCAGCTGCGCGAGGCCGAACTTGTCGGCGCGGTTGATGAGGATGGTGTTGGCGGTGGGGATGTCGATGCCGGTCTCGATGATGGTGGTGCAGAGCAGGATGTCGTAGCGCTGCTGGTAGAAGTCGCGGATCGCCTGTTCGAGTTCGCGCTCACCCATCTGCCCGTGTCCGACACGGATGCGCGCCTCGGGCAGCAGCTTCTCCAGCCGCTCGCGCATGTTCTCGATGGTGCTGACTTCGTTGTGCAGGAAATACACCTGGCCGCCGCGTTTCAGTTCGCGCAGCACGGCTTCGCGGATCAGCCCGCCGGAGAAGGGCTGGACGAAGGTCTTGATCGACAGCCGCTTCTGCGGCGCGGTGGCGATCACCGAGAAGTCGCGGATGCCTTCGAGCGACATCGCCAGCGTGCGCGGGATCGGCGTCGCGGTCAGCGTCAGCACGTCGACCTCGGCGCGCAGGGCTTTCAATTGTTCCTTCTGGCGCACACCGAAGCGGTGTTCCTCGTCGAGAATGACGAGGCCGAGGCGGGCGAACTTCACGTCTTTCTGGATCAGCCGGTGGGTGCCGATGACGATGTCGAGCTTGCCTGCTTTCAAGGCGTCGAGCGCCTCGGCCTGTTCCTTCGGTGTTCTGAACCGGGACAGTTCCGCGAGCTTCACCGGCCAGGCGGAGAAACGGTCGGAAAAATTCTGGAAATGCTGTTCGGCCAACAGCGTGGTCGGCACCAGTACCGCCACCTGGTAGCCGCCCATCACCGCCATGAAGGCGGCACGCAGCGCGACCTCGGTCTTGCCGAAGCCGACGTCGCCGCACACCAGCCGGTCCATCGGCTTGCCGGACTGCATGTCGGCCATGACGGCGGCAATGGCGGCGGCCTGGTCGGGCGTTTCCTCGTAGCCGAAGCCTTCGGCGAAAGCCTCGTAGTCGTGCGGCGAGAACTGGAAGGCGTGGCCTTCGCGCGCCGCGCGCAAGGCGTACAGGTTCAGGAGTTCGGCGGCGGTGTCGCGCGCCGCCTGCATAGCACGGCGGCGTGCTTTTTCCCACTGGTCGGTGCCGAGCTTGTGCAGCGGCACTTCGCCGTCGCCCGCGCCGGAATAGCGCGAAATCAGGTGCAGATTGGCCACCGGCACGTAAAGCTTGTCGCCACGGGCGTATTCCAGGTGCAGGAACTCGGTGTCGCCGTCGCCGAGGTCCATGTTGACCAGACCGAGATACTGGCCGACGCCGTATTGCGCATGCACCACCGGGTCGCCGGGTTTCAGCTCCGACAGGTCGCGCAGCAGGTTGTCGATCTGCGTGGCGCGGGCCTCGCGCGCGCGCCGGGTTCTGGGCGGGATGGCGTAGAGCTCGGTTTCGGTGACGACGGCGAGCGCGCCGTCGGTGGTGACGAAGCCTTCGGCCAGCGGGCCGTGCGTGAGCAGGACGCGCGCGCTGCTGGCGAGACAGGCCGCCCAGTCGTCGCACAGGATGGCGGCAACATCGTGTTCGGCAAGGTACTCGTGCAGGGTTTCGCGGCGGCCGGCCGAGGGCGCGACGATCACCGTCCTGCCATCGAAGCCGTCGATGAAGCCTGCCAGCCGCGCGACCGGGTGCGCTTCGCGGCGGTCGACCGAAATCGGCGGAACCGCTTGCGCCGGGCCGCTGCCGCCCTGCGTGAGATGCAGCTGGGGCCAGTCCTTGGCCCGCGCGAAAAAGGCGTCCACCGGCAGGAAGAGTTCGGCCGGCGGCAGTAGCGGCCGGTCGCGGTCGCCGGAGAGCAGGCGATGACGACCCTGCGCGTCGGCCCAGAACGCCTGACCGGCTTCGTCGAGCGTGCCGTGCATGACGAGGCTGGCATTGGCAGGCAGGTAGTCGAACAGCGTGGCGGTCGCCTCGAAAAACAGCGGCAGGGCGTATTCGATCCCGGCCGGCGCGAGCCGGTTGGACACATCCTTGTAGAGCTTGGACTTGGATGGGTCGCCCTCGAACTTTTCCCGGAACTGCTGGCGGAATCGTGTAACGCCGGCGTCGTCGAGCGGGAATTCGCGTGCCGGCAGCAGCCGGATCTCCGGCACCGGGTAGAGGCTGCGCTGGGTGTCCACGTCGAAGGCGCGCAGCGTCTCGATCTCGTCGTCGAACAGATCGATGCGGTAAGGCAGGGCGCTGCCCATGGGGAAGAGGTCGATCAGCCCACCGCGGATCGAGAACTCGCCCGGCGCATAGACCTGGTTGACGTGGGTATAGCCCCCCAGCGTCATCTGCGCGCGGAAGGCGGCTTCGTCGAGCCTGTCCTTCTGCTTGATAAAGAAGGTGTGGGCGGCGAGGAAGGTGGGGGGAGCCAGGCGCACCAGCGCGGTCGTCAGTGCCACCACCAGCACGTCGAATTCGCCGCGCGACACCTGGTAGAGCGTGGCGAGCCGCTCCGAGATCAGGTCGGGGTGCGGCGAGAAATTGTCGTAGGGCAGGGTTTCCCAGTCCGGGAAGATGCAGACCCGCAGCGCCGGGTCGAACCAGCGCAGTTCTTCCGTGAGACGCTGGGCATCCCAGGCGCTCGCGCAGATTACCGCCAGTGGCGCGCCTTGGCGGGCACACTCGGCCAGCCACAGTGCGTCGGCAGCGCCGGCCAGGCCGGAAGGGCGGGATGAAGTCGGGGGGAATGAATAAAGTAGCGGCATGGCAATCGTGCCGTCGATTCGGCCGGAGCAAATCTTGATCTGGCAAACCCGTGCGGTGGAATCGGTTTCCGTGCTACACCCGGGCGCTGATGGCCTTGGTATGGCGGAGACGGAGGGATTCGAACCCTCGATACAGGTTTTAGCCCGTATGCTCCCTTAGCAGGGGAGTACCTTCAACCACTCGGCCACGTCTCCGAACCGCCGCGCATTGTAGCGGAAGCCGGGCAGCGACGCCACCGTTGCGTACAGTCAGCCTCATGCTCGTGGGCGGGAAGGGTGACTGAGGATGAACCAGGCACCATAGGCCATGACCGCTGCCGTAATCGCGATCGTCCACGGTGCCATCTCGGCGTAGAGCAGCATCCAGGCCATGCTCAGGACCATGCTGGTGAGCGAAAACACCTTGGCGCGCAGTGGGATGACGCGATGCTGTTTCCAGTCCTGCAGCGGTGGGCCGAAGACCCGGTGGGTATAGAGCCAGTCGTGGAAGCGCTGCGAGGACCGCGAGAAGGCCCACAGTGCGAGCAGCATGAAGGGCACGGTCGGCAGTCCGGGCAGGACTGCACCGAGCGCGCCCAGCGCAAAAAAGACCCAGGCCAGGGTGAAGTAGAGTGGCCTCATATCAGACCGGCGTGCCCGGCCCGGCCCGGAGTGGATCAGGTTCCGACCTGGTCGAGTTCGAAGGCCGAGTGCAGGGCGCGCACGGCAAGTTCCATGTACTTGTCTTCGACGACCACGGAGATCTTGATCTCGGACGTGGAAATCATCTGCAGGTTGATGTTTTCCTTGGAGAGCGTCTCAAACATCTTGCGCGCCACGCCGACGTGCGAGCGCATGCCGACGCCGACGATGGAGACCTTGGCGATCTTGTCGTCGCCGGTGACCTCGCGCGCGCCGATGGCCGAAGCGGTCGTTTTGACAATGCCCAGCGCCTTGGCGAAATCGTTGCGGTGCACGGTAAAAGTGAAGTCGGTGGTGTTTTCGTGGCCGACGTTCTGCACGATCATGTCCACGTCGACGTTGGCGTCAGCCACCGGGCCGAGAATCTGGTAGGCGATGCCGGGGTGGTCGGGCACGCCGACGACGGTGATCTTCGCTTCGTCGCGGTTGAAGGCGATGCCGGAGATGACGGGTTGTTCCATGTGATCGTTTTCCTCGAACGTGATGAGGGTGCCGTCGCCTTCGTCCTGAAAGCTGGACAGCACACGCAGTTTGACCTGGTATTTGCCGGCGAACTCGACCGAGCGGATTTGCAGCACCTTGGAGCCGAGGCTCGCCATTTCGAGCATTTCCTCGAAGGTGATCGTCTTGAGACGTTTGGCTTCTGGCACCACCCGGGGGTCGGTGGTGTAGACGCCGTCGACGTCGGTATAGATCTGGCACTCGTCGGCCTTGAGTGCGGCGGCCAGCGCCACCCCGGTGGTGTCCGAACCGCCCCGGCCGAGGGTGGTGATGTTGCCGTCGGCGTCCACGCCCTGGAAGCCGGCGACCACGACCACGTGGCCGGAATCCAGATCGCGCCGCATGTTGGCCTCGTCGATGCTGAGAATGCGTGCCTTGGTGAACGCATTGTCGGTAAGGATCCTGACCTGGCTGCCGGTGTAGCTTTTTGCCTTCAGGCCCAGGTCCTTCAGCGCCATGGCCAGGAGCGCGATGGTGACCTGCTCGCCGGTGGACACCATCATGTCGAGCTCGCGCGGGTCGGGCGTCGCCTGGATTTGCTTGGCGAGGCCGATCAGGCGATTGGTTTCGCCGGACATCGCGGACAAGACGACAACAACCTGATGCCCGAGCATCTTGAACTTGGCGACGCGTTCTGCGACGGCGCGTATGCGTTCGACGTTGGCGACCGAGGTGCCGCCGTATTTTTGTACGATGAGTGCCATGTCTTGGGCTGGAACCGTGGGGCTGGAGACTGAAGCGTGAGATTTTAAGGGATTAGCGCTCGAAAAGCGCGATCGACTCGACGTGTGCGGTGTGCGGGAACATATTGGCCACACCAGCTGCCTTGAGCGTGTAGCCCTTGACGTGCACCAGCACCTCGGCGTCGCGCGCCAGTGTGGCGGGGTCGCACGACACGTAGACGAGTCGGTGCGGTCCGCCGGCGTCGGGCAGGGCTTTCACGACTTCGATGGCACCGGAGCGTGGGGGGTCGATCAGGAGTTTGTCGAACGGGCCCAGCGCGGCGAATTTTTCCGGGCTCATCTCGAACAGGTTGTCGACTTCAAATTGCGCGTTGCCGAGGCCATTGCGCAAGGCGTTATCCCGTGCCCGCGCGACCAGCTCCTCGCTGCCTTCGATGCCAATCACGCTGGCGCCGCGCCGGGCAATCGGCAGGGTGAAGTTGCCCAGCCCGCAGAACAGGTCGGCGATGCGCTCGCCGGCCCGGGGGGCGAGCAGACGCATGGCGCGGCTGACGAGCGCACGGTTGATGCCGGTGTTGACCTGGGTGAATTCCGTGGGTCTGAAAGGCATGACCAGGCCGAATTCCGGCAGGCTGTAGCTGAGTTCAGGCGCAACAACCGGCCAGAATGGACGGGCGGTTTCCGGCCCCTTGCGCTGTTCCCAGATCTGGATGCCGTGCCGCTCGGCAAAGGCCTGCACAATCGGGGTGTCGGCTTCGCTCCAGGGTTCGAGCAGGCGAAACACCAGTACCGTGATCGCCTCGCCCACAGCTATTTCAATCTGCGGAATGCGATCGGCATTCGAGAGCTGACCGATCAGTTCACGCAGGGGCTGAATCAGCGCGGAGACATCGGCGGTGAGCACCTCGCAACTCGTCATGTCGGCGATGAAACTGGAGCGTTTCTCGCGAAACCCGACCAGTCCGCCGCCCTTTTTGTCGACCCAGCGTGCCGACAGCCTTGCGCGGGTGCGATAGTGCCAGCTCGGGCCATGCAGGGCGGCCAGGATGATGTCCGGCCTGACCTTGCCGATGCGTGCGAGATTTTCTTCCAGCACGCGCTGTTTTGCGGCGACCTGCGCCGAGGGTTCCAGATGCTGCATCGAGCAGCCACCGCAGCGACCGAAATAAGTGCACTTCGGTTCGGTGCGCTGTGCACTGGCCTTGAGGATGGCGACGGCGTTGGCCGAGTTGTACTTGGCGTGCTTGCGGTAGATGGAAATTTCAGCGCGTTCGCCGGCCAGTGCGCCGTCGACGAAGGTGACTTTGCTGTCGATGCGAGCGACGCCGTGTCCCTCGTGATCGAGGGAGAGAATATCGACGACCGGGTTCATTTCCAGGCGGCCAGGAATTCCTGCCAGTGCGGTGCGGCGCTGGCTTCGATGGTGCCGCGTGCGAGCGCGACTTCATGGGCATAGGCCGAATCGCTCAGCGTGCCGCGCATTTTCTGGAAGCGCAGGTAGACGAGCCAGGTGTTCATCACATCGGTTTCACAGTAGTTGCGGATGGCGTCGATTTCCCCAGCCTGATACGCCTCCAGCACCTTCGAGCCGTCCATGCCCAGCTTGCCGGGAAAACCGCACAGCTTGGCCATGTCGTCGAGCGGCGCGTTGGCGCGCCCGGTGAACATCGCCAGCACGTCCATCAGGTCGAGATGACGGGTGTGATAACGGCTCAGGTAGTTATTCCACTTGAAGTCCCGGTCGTCGTCGCCCCAGTCCCAGTAGCGCGCGGCAGTCACGCCGTGGATGAGGCCCCGGTAGTGGAGCACCGGCAGGTCGAAGCCGCCGCCATTCCACGAAACGATCTGCGGCGTGTAGCGTCCGATGCCGTCGTAGAAGCGCTGGATCAGTTCGGCTTCGCTGCTGTCGCGCTCGCCCAGCGACCAGACCTTGAGCTGGTCGCCGCTTCTGAGCGTGCAGGAAATCGCGACCACGCGATGCAGGTGGTGCGGCATGAAATCGCTGCCGGTTTTCTGGCGGCGCGCAAGCAGTGCCATTTCGGCCAGTTCCGCCTGCGGCAGCGCGGACGCATCGATGCTGTTGACGGCGGCGAAACCCGCCAGGTCGGGAATCGTCTCGATATCGAAAACCAGGGTGGGGTGCATGGGACAGCCACGAAAAAAGCGCCATTTTACGCTGTCGCACGCCAGCAGGGCGGTCAGAGCAGGGCGGTGTCGAGCGCCGAGGCGGCGATCAGGGCGTCCAGGTAGGAAACGGAAATCTGGTGCAGGGGAATGCCGAGTTTGCCGGAATACGCGGCCAGCGTGTCAGCGTCGTTGATTTCACAGGCATGGACGAGGCGGAGCAGATCAGTTTCCGGCGAAGGTTTGCCGGTCAATGCCCGGCCCGCAGCATCGGACATACCCAGGGTTCGTGTTAGCGACTCGGGGGGCAGCGCCAGGGTATGGGCGGCAATCGAGAGCAGGCCGATCTCGAAGGCACTGGCCGCGCTTTCCGCCGGGGCCCCCAGGCGCACCACCTTGCCCATGAACAGGGCGCGTGTCAGCGCCGTGACCACATGATGGCGGGCGGTCTGATCCGGGTGGGTCCCGGCCAGGGCCAGGAGTGCCGCCACCCGGCTGGCGCGCTGCGATCCCAGCATGACTAGGGCGTGGGCCGCCGATTCCGCAGGGCGGCTGAGGCCGCCCGCAGTGGAATTGGCAATCGCCAGCAGGCGCGGGGCCATTTTGGGGTTGAGCCGGAAAAACGAGATCAGCATGTCGACCGACTGCCCCAGCGCAATGCGCAGCAGGTCCAGCTGCATGGCTTTGTCCTGCGAACGGGCAGCCAGTTCAGGCTCGCTCGGCAGGGCTGCCTGCTTGAACCAGGCGTTGGCCGGCCAGTTGATCTGCGACGTGCTGGCGACACCCTCGACGACCAGTTGCACCGGGCTGGCAGGCGGCGAGCAGTCGGCTCGACAGGCCAGGTAGCGCCATGCAGAAGCACTGTCGCGCACCAGCGGATGGGCCGGGTTCAGAGCCGGACAGAAGTTCATGCCGGCATCCTGAAGGGCCAGCGCGCGCGCAAGCTGGTGTTCATCGCGGATGTCCACGCGCCAGACGACGCGCGGGTGATTGAGTTCGGCGAGCACGTCGCTGAAGAGGATGTCGCTGCCGATTTCGACGAAAAGCGGGAGCGAACCCGTGACACCTCCCTGCACCAGCGAATACAGGCCGGTCAGCAGCATGTCTTCGTCCATCTGCTTGAGTTCCTGGGGGGCATCCACCGGGGCGATCTGGCCGCGCAACACCAGCTGGTGGGCGACCAGATTGGCGTGGCGGTCGAAAAGGGGATCAAACGAAAGAAAACGCGCACGCAAGTCTTCCTCGCGTGTGGGCGAGCCACTGCCCACGCCCAGCATCTGGGTCACGACGACGGGCTGTTCCGAATCGCCGGTGTTGATGCCGCCACCGACGATGCGCGAAGGATGGGGGTCGTCCGAAATCATGCCGTGCCCGGGAAATGGCGTGCCTGAAAATTTTTGTAATCGCATTCTATCCCCGCGAACCGATTGTGGCGCACTTCGGTCAAGATGGCGGCATCTGCCCATTCCAATACCCTGCCGAGGAGACTGCACCATGTATCGCACTGTTCTGAACCCCCTGATTGCCGGCATGCTTGCGGTTTCGCCTCTGGCATCCGCCGGGCCACGTGACGAAGCCGTGTCGACGATGGCCGACCAGCAATCGGTGGCCGTCACCATTTACAACGACAATCTGGCTCTGGTGAAGGACGCGCGTCAGGTGAAGCTCGGGCGCGACCTCAACCGTCTGGCCTGGCGTGAAGTGTCGGCGCAGATGCGGCCGGAAACGGCGCAACTGCGCAATGCCTCGAATCCGGGCGGGTTCCGACTGCTGGAACAGAATTTCGATTTTGACCTACTGACACCGGACAAGCTGCTCGACAAGTACGTCGGGCGCGAGGTGACGGTGATCCGCACCAACCCGGCCACCGGGGCCGAAACCCGCGAAACCGCGACCGTGCTCTCGACCAACAACGGCGTGGTGCTGAAATTTGCCGACCGCATCGAGACGGGGGCACCAGGCCGGATCGCCTTTCCGGGCGTGCCCGATACCCTGCGTGACAAACCCACGCTGGTCATCTCGCTCCTGAATCCTGCGGCGGGGTCGCAAAATCTCGAACTGTCGTACCTGACCGGGGGCCTGTCCTGGCGGGCCGATTACGTGGCCGAACTCAACGCCGACGACAGCGTGCTGGATCTTAACGGCTGGGTGACGCTCACCAACCAGAGCGGGGCGGCTTATCCCAACGCCAAATTGCAGTTGGTCGCGGGCGACCTCAACCGCGTGCGCGAGGCGCAGCCGATGCCGCGCGCCATGATGGCGATGGCGGCCAAGGTCGCCGATGCGGCCGAAATGCAGCAGGAGTCGCTGTTCGAGTACCACCTCTATACCTTGCAACGCCCAACCACGCTGGCGGAAAACCAGACCAAGCAGGTGGCCCTGATGTCGGCGACGCGGGTGCCGGTGAACAAGGAATTCCTGCTGACCGGGGCCGACTATTACTACTCGGGCCAGGTGGGCGAGATCGGCCAGAAAATGAAAGTCGGCGTGTACGTCGATTTCAGGAACAAAGGCGAAGGCCTGGGCATTCCTCTGCCCAAGGGCGTGATCCGCGTCTACAAGAAAGACAGCCAGGGCAACGCGCAATTCGTCGGCGAGGATCGCATCGACCACACGCCGAAGAACGAGACGCTGCGGCTCAAGCTGGGCGATGCCTTCGACGTGACCGCCGACAAGAAACAGACCGCCTTCCAGAAGCTGGCGGGCAGCGGGCGCTACAACTATGTATTCGAATCCGCTTACGAGATCGTGCTGAAGAACGCCAAGTCAGAACCGGTGACCGTGACGGTGCGCGAACCCATGCCGGGCGACTGGGCCATGCTCGCGGAATCGCAAGCACACACCAAGGCGGCGTCGGGCACGGCCGAATGGAAGGTGAAGGTGCCGGCCGAGGGGCAGACGAAGTTGAGCTACCGCGTGCGCGTCAGGTATTGAGGCCACGCCGCCGGCGGATGTCGGCGATGAGGCCCAGCGTCGAAGCGTCGTGATCGCCGATCACGCGCACCGCGCTCAGCGCGGCGTGGATCGGCGGCGCGAGCTGCTTGCCCAGTTCCACGCCCCACTGGTCGAAGCTGTTGATCTGCCAGATCACGCCCTGCACGAACACCTTGTGCTCGTAGAGCGCGATCAGCATGCCCAGCGTGTGCGGATCGAGCGTCTGGTAGAGCAAGGTGTTGCTCGGCCGGTTGCCCGGGAAGACCTTGTGCGGGGCGAGCGCGCGGGCGGCTTCGCGGCGCATGCCCTGGGCGATCAGTTCGGCTTCAGCCACTGCACGTGACTTGCCTTTGAGCAGGGCCTCGGTCTGCGCGAGACAGTTGGCCAGCAGCCATTCGTGCTGGTCGGCGAGCGGTGTGGGGTTGACTGCCGCCACCATAAAGTCGGTCGGGATCAGGCGCGTGCCCTGGTGCACCAGTTCGAAGAAGGCGTGCTGACCGTTGGTGCCGGGCGCACCCCAGACGATGGGGCCGGTGTTGGTGTTCACCTGCCTGTTGGCGCGGTTGACGTTCTTGCCGTTGGACTCCATGTCGAGCTGTTGCAGGAAGGGCACCAGCAGGCGCAGGCGCTGGTCGTAGGGGAAAATGCCGTAGGTGTCGGTGCCCCAGAAGTTGGCGTACCAGATGCCGAGCAGGCCCAGAATCACCGGCATGTTGGCGTCGAGCGGCGCTTCCCGGAAGTGGATATCCATGGCGTGCGCGCCGGCGAGCAGAGCCTGGAAATTGCCCCAGCCGATCTGCAGGGCAATCGACAGCCCGATGGCCGACCACAGTGAATAGCGGCCGCCCACCCAGTCCCAGAAGATGAACATGTTGTCGGTGTCGATGCCGAAAGCCTCGACGGCCTGGGCATTGGTCGACAGCGCGACAAAATGGCGGGAGACGGCGGCCGGCGCACGCAGGGCGGCAAGCAGCCAGGCCTTGGCCGAGTTGGCGTTGGCCAGGGTTTCCAGCGTGGTGAAGGTCTTGGACGCGACGATGAAAAGTGTCGTTTCCGGGTCGAGCGGCCTGAGCGTGGTGGCCAGATGCGCCGGGTCCAGGTTCGACACAAAATGCACCCGCACGCTTTCGAGTGCGTAATGGTCGAGCGCGGCGCACACCATGGCCGGGCCCAGATCGGAGCCGCCGATGCCGATGTTGACCACGTCGCGTATGGGTTTGCCGGTGTGGCCCAGCCAGCTGCCGGTGTGGATGGCCTCGACGAAACGCTGCATCCGGGCCTGCACCTGGGCAATCTCGGCCCCGATATCCACGCCTTCCACGATCAGCGGCGGCTGTGGGGTCGCACGTAGCGCAGTGTGCAATACCGCGCGGTTTTCCGTGAAATTGATGCGCTGGCCGCTCAACATCGCGTCGCGCTGTTCCGCGAGGCCGGATTCGACAGCCAGTTGCGTCAGCAGATCAAGTGTCTCTGAGGTGATGCGGTTTTTCGAATAGTCGAGCAGGAGCGTACCGCAGCGCAGCGAGAGCCGGCTGAAACGCTCGGCATCTTCCCGGAAGGCTGTGCGCATATCGAAAGTCCGCATGGATTCATGGTGGGTTTCCAGGGCTTTCCAGGCGGGGAGATGTTTGAGTGGGGTCATGGCGGGGGTATGAGAGGTTCGGGCCCGAAATGGATCCGTGGCCTTGTTGGTGACCAGGGCGCGGACAGTTGAAGGGGCGGGTCTTCGGTGGACGCGAAACTGCTTGGCCGGAAGCCTGGTCAGACGGGGCACGCGGAGCCTTGCCCATCGTCCCGCATGGGTGGCTTGCATCGCGACTGTGACAAGAAAAAAAGCCGGATTCACCCGGCTTTTTTTCTTGTTGCCAGCCGCTTACTTGGCGGGGCAGGCCTTGTCGCCAGGAACCTTGCCCGGTAGCTTGAGGAAGGCTTCGAACGGGCCCATCACGCTCATGGCTTCCATCTTGGGGCCGGTGAACTTGAGGCGGCCGAACATCATGGCCTTCATCGGGCCGTATTCGCCGGCACCCATTTCGTTCCACTTTTCGGTGGTGGCGTGCATGGTGTAGTCGACGGCGTAGTCCATCTTGGCGTTCTGGATCGCACCGCCATATGTGCACATGGCCTTGCCATCCTTGAGCTGGATTTTCAATTCGGTCTGGGTGGCTTCGCCGCAATCGGTGCGGTACATGTGGATGATCTTGTAGCCGCGACCCTTGTCGTTCTTGATCCATTTTTCTGCCAGACCGTTGGTCAGGTCGGCGTCCTTGTTCCAGGCGTCGCAGGCCTGGGCGGTCCACTCGACGGACATCATGGCGGGGGCGGCCTGGACTGCGCCGGCGAATGCGGTGATCAGGACTGCGGCAAGGCTTGTTGCGTATTTCATGGTGACTCCTCCTAGGTTGGATAGATTTACAGCTTGGTGGTATTGACGAAGAAATTTCTCCGAAGGCGCACGGTAAACAGGGCGTACAGGCTTGTCAATGTGGCAGACGCTTTTTTACGAACCCGTACAGCCAGGTGCCGACCAGCGCGCCACCCAGTGCGGCCAGGGCCCCGATGGAGCCCATGCCGACGAGGGCGAAGATGGGGCCGGGGCAGAGTCCGATCACACCCCAGCCCAGGCCGAAGATGAAGCCTCCCAGCACATAATTGATCCAGCCGGGTGCCTTGTTGGGAATGACGATGGCTGCACCGTCCAGCGTCAGCAGCCGCCCATAGCGTTTGAGCAGCAATACGCCGGAGAGGCCGGTGGCGATGGCGCTCATCATGATTCCGTACATGTGGAAGGACTGGAAATAGAACATTTCCATGATGCGATACCACGAGGCTGCTTCGGATTTGATCATCACGAAGCCGAACGCCAGGCCGGCCAGCAGATAGGGCAGAAATTTCATGGGGCCTACCAGAAGATCGAGAACAGGTGCGGCGTGACCAGATGCGCGGCAGCCAGCCCACCGGCAAAAATCCCCAGCACCGCCAGCAGGGACGGCAATTGCAGGGTCGACAGGCCGGTGATCGCGTGGCCAGAGGTGCAGCCGCTGGCGTAGCGTGTGCCGAAGCCGACCAGGATGCCGCCGGCGAACATCACGAGCACCGACAGCCAGGTGAAATCGAACAGTACGGGCGGCAGGAAGCCGCCGGCGATGGGAACGTTCCAGTTGGAAAACATGGTCAGCGCGGCAATTGACAGGTCAATGGGCTCAGGATTGGCGAAAACAATGCCGGCAAGAAATCCGCCGGACACGGCACCCAGTGCAAACACCAGGCTCCAGCTGTGTTCACGCCAGTCGTACTGGAAGAAATCCACACCGATGGCCTTGGGCTGGGCCATGGCGCACATGTGGCGCAGATTGGAGGAAATGCCGAAGGAACGATTGCCGATCCACAGCATGAGCGGCACCATCAGGCCGATCAGGGGACCGGAAACGTACCAGGGCCAGGGGGCGTGCAGCCAGGCAAGAACGGTGTCCATGCGCTATCTCCGGACGATCATTGTTAACTGCTTATTTGGGCAATTTATACTACAGCAGAAAGGCTAACACTTTTATTGATGCGCGGTCGAGAGGCTGTGTTCGACCAGTTCGATGCGCCGGGCGAGGCGGGCAGATTCGGCGCTGTCGCCGCGCTGACGGGCCTGTTCGGACTGAAGCTTGAGATAAGTCAGGAGCGGCTGACGCCAGCCTTGGGCGGAAGCGGCCTCGGCCGCAACAGCCAGCGTGGCCGGGGTGGCTTCCCCGCGCAGGACCAGCAGGCTGGCGTCGAGCAGGCGGGAGAGCGGGTCGGTGAGCTTGTCCAGTGCGGCCGGACGCGCTTCTGGCGTGGCGCGGACCAAGTCGCGGTGCTGCGCAGGCAGGGACGCGGAATCGAGGTTTGCCCAGTCCAGGGTGATAAAACGGTGGTAGGCCGCGTCGACCGGATCGGGCTCGGTGCGGGCCAGTTCGGCATATTCCGCGCAGGGGTCGTCGATCAGCATGGCGCGCCGCGTGGCGCAGCGCACCAGCCAGAGTCGGGCGGTTTCCGCGACCCGTCCCGCGCCACCGGTGGCCGCCACGGCTTGCTGGAAATAGCGTTCCGCCAGAACACTCTCACCGAGCAGGGCGTGCTTTTTGTAGCGTTCGATCAGATCGGCCGCGTCGGTTTTCCAGTCCGGCGGCGGCGGGCCGCCGCTGCCGCAGGCGGTGAGCAGGATCAGGGCGGCGGCAAAGGCGAATGCATTCTTCATGGCAGTTTCACCTCGGGGTCACGGGCGAAAGGCCATTTCTTGTTGATCTCGTTGACCAGCGCGTTGGCACGGCGCACGGCCTCGTCGATTTCGGCGCGGAGGCGCGCGATGTCCTGGGTGCCTTCCTTCACGTCGGACGAGATTTCGACCGCGTTTGCCATCAGCGCGTCGGCCTTTTTCAGACTGGACTGCGCATCGTCCAGCATGGCGCGCACCTGAATCATCGAGGCTTTGGTCTGTGCGGCCATGCCGTCCTCGGCAAAGAGCCAGGTGTCGGTCTTGGCGGCCATGCCATCCATTTTCAGCGCCAGGCCGTCGAGTCTGGTGATGAGATCGCGGGTCTTGTCGAGCGAGTCGGTCAAGGCCTGAGCCTTTTCCGGGCTGCCAAGCACGCCTTCGAGCACGCCGTATTCGCCGGTCATACGGCCGGTGACCGTCTGCACATTGGCCAGGGTAGCGACGATCTCGCCGTCCTTGCGGGTCAGATGCTCGACGTTGGCGAGGATGGCCTTGACGCGCTCGACCAGTACCGGGATTTCCTTGCTGATGTCGGAGGTGAGCAGCAGCATAGTCGAGTTGTCCGGCAGCGGATTGGCCTTGAGGTCGGGCGAATCGACACGAATCTTGGCGCCGCCGACGATGGGCTTGTCGAGCGTGAAGGTGCTCGATTGCTTGAGCCATTTGGCGTTGCGTTCCAGTAGTTCGATGTTGATGACGATGCCGCCGTTGTCATTGAGTCCGAGCGCGCTGACGCTGCCGATCTCAATGCCGGAGAACACCAGCGGCACGCCCGGAGCCACGCCGTCTGCGGTGGCGGCGGCGAGCTTGAGGCGATAGGTGTCTTCGAAAAAGCCGCGCGCGTGCAGGAGGTAAACCAGAAAAGCCCCCAGCAGCAGCAGCGAAAACGCGACGAAAAGGCCGACCTTGAAGTGGAAGGGATTGGATTTGACTGTGTTCATTGCGGATAAAGCGCCAGGTTCCAGTCGAAGTCGTAGATTTCCCATGTCCCGTCGATTTCAGGCCGGGCAGCGAGCTGCGCGATGAACGCGGGGTAGGGCACATCGTAAAGCATGGCACCCGGCCGGTCGATGATCAGGCGCGGACGCTTGAGCATGAGTGCGCGCGCGAGCTGGGTGACGAAGCGTTGCGCGGGGGTCATGTCCGGATCCCGCAGCGCGGCAATGTCGCCGTAGCCCAGCGCGTCGAGCATGGCGCGGGCCTGGCGGGTGGATTCGGCTGCGTCGAAATGGCGCTGGTAGAGCGGGATCAGCGCGATGTTGTCGACGGCGGTGAGGTTGGCCCGCAGGGGCAGTTCGAGCGCCACGCGCGCAACACCGTCATCCTGGGCGACCACGGCTGCGAGCAGCGCGGCACGATCAGCAAAGCGGGTCAGATGTATTTGAGCGCCAATGACAGCACCTCGATGGCAACGATGGCAAAAAATACCCGCATCATGCCGCGCAGCACGGAGACCGGCACCATGAAGAGTTTTTTCGGCGTTTCCAGCCCGCTGACCACGGGGATCAGGGTGACGGCCAGGCCGAACAGAGCGCACTTGATGACGAGTCCTGCGACGATGCGGAAATCGAAAATCTTGGCGACCGTCTGCGTGAAGGCATCGAAACCCGCCATCGTCAGTCCGTAAATCGACAGATAGGCGAGCAGGAGCGCCAGCAGGCCCGCCAGCGCCGCGAGCACGACGACCGATATCACGCCGCCGATCAGGCGTGGCAGGAACTCGAACTGCATCGGCGGAACCTTGCAGTGCGCCAGCGCATCCAACTCGTTGTTCACGCGCATCAGCGCCACCTCGGTATTGATGGCGCTGCCGGAACGCAACGCGATGAACAGTGCAGTGAGGAAGGGCAACAGTTCCAGCACCAGCACGCGGATGGTCATCTCGGTGGCGAATTCGGTCAGGCCGAATTCTCGCGCGGTCGAGAGGATGATGGTGATGAGCAACCACGAAATGACCAGTGCGTAGCCGAGAAAAACATGAAGAATCTGGACGGCAGTGAAATAGACCTGTTTGATGACCACGTCGTAGGTGGCGCGATTCCAGGTCGAGCGGTCCAGCAGCAAAAGTGCAGCGCGTCCGGCGAAGGCGAAAAGTCCGTAGCCGACGCCGAACCAGCCGACGAACCGGGCACCGAGCGATTCGATGGAAGCCGCGAGGAAATTCATCGCGGCATCTTAACGCCATCCGCGAGGCTTGCGCCATCGAGGCGCAGCCCCTAGAGTTTTGCAACCATACGAGGTGACGTCCATGAAAAAACCTGTCCTGTCAGCCAGCGTGCTGGCGCTCTTCCTGCTCGCTGGCGCAGCCACAGCCGCCTCGCCCGGCACGGTCCTGCGCAACGAAAAGCTCTATTCCCAGCCGAGTGCGAGCGCGGCGGCTGCGGCCAGCGTGAACAAGGGCGCAGCCGTCACGGTACTGACCAAGCAGGGCGGCTGGCTCAAGGTGACTGCCGGCAGGACGACTGGCTGGATCCGGCTGCTGTCCGTGCGCGTCGGCGGCGGCGGACTGGCGAGCGTGGGCGTCGGCGACGTGCTGGGCGCAGCAACCACCCGTTCCGACCCCAGCAAGGTCGTGGCCGTGGCCGGCCTGCGGGGGCTCAGCGACGAAGATCTGAAGGGTGCCAAGTTCAACGCCGAGGAACTGGCGCGGCTCGACAGTGTGGCGGTCACCCCTGCCCTGGCCAAAACGTTTGCGGCACAGGGCGGACTCGCGAGTGCGCAGGTGAAACGCCTGCCCAAGCCTCAGGCGGACGAGCCCGCCTCGTCGTGGGGGGACAACTGATGAAAGCGACTGCTCCCCTGCTGGCCCTGCTTCTGGCGGCGGCGACCCTGCCCGCGCAGGCTTTCGATCTGGGCAAGCTGCTGGAAGAACGCCTCAATCAGGAACTGGAAAAGCGCGACAAGTCCAAACAGCCGCAGCCCGCACCGGCCCAGCCCGCCCCCGCGGGTGCGCAAAGCGCCGCCGCGAGCCCGCCGCCAGCCAAGCAGAAGGTCGACGCTGCCCAGCTTGGCTTTGCCCTGTTCGGCGACTACTCGCTGGAAGAGGAGAGCCGCATCGGCCGCCAGATCGCCGGCAACCTGCTGGGGGCGGCGAAACTGGTGCCCGACCGGGCACTCCAGAGCTACGTCAACCAGGTCGGTGAGTGGGTGGCGCTGCACAGTGGCCGCCCAGAAATCACCTGGCGCTTCGGCGTGCTCGAATCGGACGCGATCAACGCCTTCGCCGCGCCTGGTGGCTACATTTTTGTGACCAAGGGCCTGTATCGCCTGCTCAATAACGAGGCGGAACTGGCCGGGGTGCTGGGCCACGAAATCGCCCACGTCACGGAGAAGCACCACCTGAAGGTGCTGAAACAATCCAGCCTGATCGGCGCGCTGGGCCAGGTGGCAAGCAGCAAGGCGAAGGACAGCGATCCGGCGATCCAGAATCTGATCGGCAACGGGGCCGAGATCATGGCGCGCGGTCTCGACAAGGACGCCGAGTTCGAGGCCGACCGTGTCGGCATGGTGTACGCGGCGCGCGCGGGCTACGACCCCTGGGGACTGCCGAACGTGCTTCAGGATATGGCGGCCCTGCCGGCCAAGGACAGTCGCACCAGCCTGCTCTACAAGACCCATCCCCACCCGGCAGACCGTCTCTCGGCCCTGGGCGACGCCGTGGGCGGCCGCATGGATACCGTGCGCGGCAAGGAATTGCCCAACCGCTTCTATCGCCTGCCGTGAAGCGCCACGCCTCGGGCCTGCTCCAGGCGTCGGCGTCGGCGCTATTCGTGCTGTTCATGGCCGCCTACGCGGCGGGCATGGTGCGCGTTGCGCCGATCGACCGGGTCGAGGCCTGGCTCTACGACGCCTGGCTGAAAGCGACCGCGCCGCAGGGCGTGGATGACCGCATCGCCATCCTCGACATCGACGAGGCCAGTCTCAAGTCAGTTGGCCGCTGGCCCTGGAACCGGGACGTGATGACCCACCTGCTCGATCAGCTGTTCGATCGTTACGGCGTGGCGGCGGTCGGGTTCGACGTGGTGTTCGCCGAACCGGATGCGAGTTCGGGCCTTGATCAGCTCAATCTGCTGGCGCGTGGGCCTTTCGCACGCGACCCGGCATTTCGGCGTCAGGTGGAGACGCTCGCGCCGCAGCTCGATTACGACGCGCGCTTTGCCACTGCGCTCGCCGAGCGGCCGGTATCGTTGGGGTATTACTTCCTGCCACAGGGCTTTGGTGACGCCCGGTCCGGTGCCCTGCCGCCGCCCACCTTGCCCGCCGCCGTGTTTGCGCCGCTGGCACCGGGCAAACCGGCGGGCGGCTACGGCGCCAACCTCGAA
Source organism: Hydrogenophilales bacterium 16-64-46 (assembly GCA_002281775.1). Taxonomy (GTDB): domain Bacteria; phylum Pseudomonadota; class Gammaproteobacteria; order Burkholderiales; family Thiobacillaceae; genus Thiobacillus. Next base: position 212,979 of record NCGY01000005.1, read on the forward strand.
CGCTTCCAGCGCGCGGCACCCGCAGCAGGCTTCTTCAACATGGAAGCCGATGTCGACGGCGCGGCGCGGCGCATGCATCTCGTGACGCCGTTTGCCGGCGATTATTACGTGTCGCTATCGGTCTCGACGCTCAATGTCGCGTTCGGCGGCGAGCCCCTGCGGGCCGGCGTGGAAACCATCGTGCCCGGCGGCTCGCGGCCCTGGATCGAGGCGGGCGGCCTGAAGGTGCCGCTGTCGCCCGACGGCAGCGTGTACGTGCCGTATCGCGCAGGCGCGCCTTACCCCTACGTGTCGGCCGCCGAGGTGCTGGCCGGGCGCGCGCCGGTTGCAGCGCTGGAAAACCGCATCGTGCTGGTCGGCTCCACCGCCCCGGGCCTGGCCGACCTGCGGGTGACACCGTTTTCCGGCACGTTTCCGGGCGTGGAAATCCACGCCCACCTGATCGCCGGGATGCTCGACGGCAGCACGCGCAGCACGCCACCCTGGACGCAATCGGCCCGCGTGGCTTCGGTGCTGGCGCTGGGTACGCTACTGATTGCCGTGATGCTGCGCTTTGGCCCCTTGCCGGGGCTGCTTGCCGCGTTGCTGTTGCTGGGCGGCCTGCTGGCCGCCTATGCCGCAGCGTGGTCGCGGTTCTGGGTGGTGCCGCTGGCCGCGCCCATGCTCACCGTGATGGGCTTGTATGCCTTCAACACCGCGTATGGCTTGTTTGCCGCGTCGCGCAACAAGCGCCAGATGACCCGGTTGTTCGGCCAGTATGTGCCGCCCGAACTGGCGGCGGAAATGAGTCAGGACCCGGCGCACTACACCATGGAGGGCCAGTCGCGTGACATGACCGTGCTGTTTTCGGACATTCGCGGGTTCACGGATTTCTCGGAAAAGCTGCCACCGGCCGAACTCGCCGAAGTGCTCAATGCGTATCTGTCGAAAATGACCGCCATCGTCCAGCAGCAGCGCGGCACCATCGACAAGTACATCGGCGACGCGATCATGGCGTTCTGGAATGCCCCGGTCGATCTGGCCGACCACGCCACGCGTGCGGTGCGCACCGCGCTCGCGATGCAGGCCGCGCTGCCACAACTGAACGAGGAGTTTGCCTCCCGTCACTGGCCCGAAGTGAAGATCGGCGTGGGGGTGAACACCGGCCGCATGAGCGTCGGTAACATGGGCTCGGAATTCCGCATGTCGTACACGGTGATGGGCGACGCAGTGAACCTGGGCTCGCGTCTGGAAGGCATCACCAAGCAATATGGCGTGGGCATCCTGGTGACCGCGCCCACGGTCGAGGCCGACCCCGTCCACGCCTATCTGAAAGTCGACGACGTGCGCGTCAAGGGCAAGGAAACACCGGTTGCCATCTACGAACCGCTGGGCGAGCGCGCCAGCCTGTCAGCGGACGTGCAGGCGGATGCGGCAGATTTCGAGGCAGCCTATGCGCACTATCAGGCGCAGGACTGGGACGCCGCAGAGGCCGCGCTGCACACGCTCAACGCCCGTGCGCCGCGCAAGCTTTACGACATCTACCTGGACCGCATCGCGCACTTCCGCAGTACGCCGCCGCCGGCAGACTGGGACGGCGTGTTCGTCTACACCACCAAGTAAAGGCGATAATGCAGCCATGAAACTCACCGTACTCGGATGCAGCGGGGGGATCGGCAGCGGCCGCCACACCACCTGCCTCATGGTCGACGACGACGTGCTGATCGATGTAGGCACGGGCGTGACCACGCTCGACTTCGACGCCCTGCGCCGGATCGACCATGTCTTTCTCACCCATGCCCACCTCGACCACATCCTCGGACTGCCCCTGTTGCTTGACAGCGTGGGCGAGCAGCGCGCCAGCCCGGTGATCGTGCATGCCCTGCCCGAAGTGTTGGCGGTACTCGAAAAGCATCTGTTCAACTGGCAGCTATGGCCGGATTTCCGCGAAATTCCCAGCCCGGACGCGCCCTGGCTGCGTTTCGAAGCCTTGCAGTACGGGCAGGCATGCGAGCTGGGGGCGCGCCGTTTCGAATCCCTGCCGGTGAATCACGTCGTCCCCGCCTGCGGCTATCGCGTCGCCGTGCCTGCGGGCAGCCTGGTGTTCAGCGGCGACACCACGCGCAGCGAAGCCTTCGTCGCCGCCCTGAACGCGATTCCCGATTTGCGTCATCTGATCATCGAAACCTCGTTCGAAAATGCGCTGGCCGACGTCGCGCGCGCGTCCAGGCACCACTGGCCGGAATCGCTGGCAGCGGATCTGGCCGGACTGGCGTGCGCGCCCGAAATCTGGATCACGCACCTTAAGCCGGGCAACGAAACCGCGATCATGGACGAGCTGCGTGCCGCCCTGCCGCAAAGCCGTCTTGCCGCCCTGGCGCAAGGACAGGTTCTGGAGATTTCCGCTTGACTATCGCACCGGCAATCAGTGCGGCGGATACGGCCTGGATGCAGGTTGCCCTCGACCTCGCGCGCGAGGCGGAGGCGTGCGGCGAAGTGCCGGTCGGCGCGATCGTGGTGGTTGCAGGTGAAATCGTGGGACGCGGCTACAACCAGCCCATCCTCAGCCGCGATCCGACCGCCCACGCCGAAATCGTGGCGTTGCGCGACGCCGCGCGCACCCTGTCGAATTACCGCCTGCCCGGTGCCACGCTCTATGTCACCGTCGAGCCCTGCGTCATGTGCGCCGGTGCCATCTTCCACGCGCGCGTCGCGCGGCTGGTCTACGGTGCGCGCGAGTACAAGACCGGGGCGCACGGCAGCGTGCTCGACCTGTTCACCGAACCCAGGCTGAATCATCACTGCCAGATCGCCGGTGGCGTACTGGCCGGGGAGAGTGCCGCCCTGCTGTCGGGCTTTTTTGAATTGCGGCGCGCGCAGCGCACGGTGAGTCGTGCATGAACCGGCTTGTCATCGACGTGGATTTGCGCCTGCAGCAACTCTATCTGTGGCAACCCGCACCTGATGGCGACATCCTCCTGCGCCAGTATCCGGTATCCACCGCGCTGAAGGGGCCGGGCGAACTGTCCGGCAGCCATTGCACGCCGCGCGGCCTGCACCGCATCGCCGAGAAAATCGGTGCCGGCGCGCCGCTGTACAGTGTATTCAAATCACGCCAGCCGACCGGCGAAATCTGGACGCCGGAACTCGACGCCCGCTACCCGGACCGCGACTGGATACTGACGCGCATCCTCTGGCTGGCGGGACAGGAGCCCGGCAGGAACCAGGGCGGCCAGGTGGATACGTATGATCGCTACATCTACATCCACGGCACCAGCGAGGAACACCGGCTGGGTACGCCGGTTTCGCATGGCTGCATCCGCATGAGTAACAGCGATGTGCTTGACCTGTTTGATCGCGTGGCCATCGGCACGGCAGTCAGGATTGGCTAGCCCGTTTTCTGCCGTTGTGCCGCCGCGTGCCGGCCGGCCCGCGGGTCTCGTGTGCGAGTCCGGGCCCGGCCGGGACGCCGGGAGCACGTGATGCGTGGCAGGGCCGCCGCCGGTCTGATGGTCCTGCTGCTCGCAGCAGGCGCGGCACAGGCCTTCGAGGTCGAGATTTCCGCCCCCGACGATCTGAAACCCCTCCTGGAGCGGCATCTCGAAGCGGCCCGGGCGGCCCGCCTGGGGGAGGTCGTCGATACGGAAGAAATCCAGCGGCTCGACCGCTTGAGCCTGGAGACGGCGCGTGAGCTGCTGGCCACGGAAGGCTATTTCTCGCCGCAACTCGCGAGCAGTCTTGCTGGTGAGACCTTGCGCTACACGGTGACGGCAGGGCCGCGTACCCGGGTGCGCTCGGTGACGATCCACTACGCCGGTACTCTGGCGCAGGATAACGACGGTGCATGGCTGCGCGCGCGCATCGAGCGCGGATTCCGCTTGCCGGCCGGGATGCCCTTCCGCCAGGCCGACTGGGAAGCGGCAAAAACCGCTGCGCTGCTTCCCCTGCTGTCGGGACGCTACCTCGCCGCGCGTATCGAGGCGAGCGAGGCGCGCATCGATCCGGTCGCGCAGTCGGCCGATCTGTCGCTGGTGCTGGACAGCGGCCCGGCCTTTTTCTATGGCGCGCCTGAAATCGTCGGCGCGAAGCGCTATCCGGCCTCGATCGCGCGCCATCTCAACCCAGCCAAACCCGGCAAGCCCGTGAACCAGCAGGACCTGCTCGATTACCAGGCGGCGCTGGAATCCAGCGGCTACTACAGCCAGGCGCTGGTGCGCATCGACCCCGATCCGGCGCAGGCCGCCGCCGCGCTGATCCGCGTCGAAGTCGTTGAGCGGCCCGAGAAGCTGCTGAGTCTGGGTGCCGGTTTCAGCACCGACACTGGCGCGCGCGTCCAGGCCTCCTGGCTGGCGCGTGATATCGCCGACCGCGGTCTGCGGCTCAAACTCGACGGCAAGATAGAAACGCGCAGCCAGAGCACTGCCGCCGAACTGACCTGGCCGCAAAACGCGAAGGGCTATAGCAACAGCGTGGGTGCGCAGTTCAAGCGCGAGGACATCGAAGGCCAGGAGACGCGTTCCACGCTGATGGCCGCCAAGCGTAGCCGCACGCGCGGCCAGATCGAAACCACGCTCGCCCTGCAATATCAGACCGAGACGCAGCAGGTGGGCAGCACGGTCTCCGCCCGTAACCAGGCGCTCACCGCGAACTACGCGTGGACACAGCGTGCCGTCGGCCGCGCCTTCTATCCGCGCGAGGGTTATGTCTTCACCGCGCAGGTCAGCGGCGCTGCCGCAGCGCTTTTCTCCGACACCAGTTTCCTGCGGCTCTACGGCCGCCACACGCACCATGTCCGCCTGGGGCGCAGCGACCGGCTGGTGCTGCGCGGCGAGGCGGGTGTGGTGCTGGCCGACACACGTGACGGCATCCCCACCGATTTCCTGTTCCGCGCCGGCGGAGATAACTCGGTGCGTGGCTACGCCTACCAGAGCCTCGGCCGCACACTCGAGGGCGGTGTGGCCTCGGTGCGCACCCTTGTCACCGGCAGCGTCGAGTACAACCACTTCTTTACCCGTGACTGGGGCATGGCGCTGTTCGTCGACGCCGGCGACGCGGCCGACACGCCCGGCAGCCTGTCGCCAGTATTCGGCGTCGGCGCGGGCGCGCGCTACCGCTCGCCGGTGGGGCCGGTCAACCTCGATCTGGCCTATGGTGAGGCCACCGACGAATTCCGCCTGCATTTTTCGCTCGGGGTGTCGTTTTGAGACGTGCGCTGCGCGGGCTGATCGCGGCGGGTGCGGGGCTCGCCGTACTCGCCGCCGCCGCCGCATTCCTCCTCGCCACCGCGCCGGGGCTCGTTGCGCTCGCCGGCATGGCGACGACCTTGTCCGGCGGCACCCTGGAGATTGCAGGTGTGCGCGGGACACTGGCCGGCGCATTCGACATCGAGCGGCTGCGCCTCGACACCGCGACGCAGCGGATCGAGATCAGGCACTTGCACGTGGTGTGGCAGCCGCGCGCGCTGTGGCACGGGCGGGTCGACATCGAGCGGGTCACGATACGCAGCCTGCGTGTTGTAGTGAAACAGGCGGACACCACGCCGCTGCGTTTACCGGATAGCCTGCGCCTGCCCGTCGCGCTGCGGGTGAACGCAATCGAAATCGGGCAAGCGGCGCGCGTCGACGAGGCCGGTGCCGTACTCGTGTTCACCGGCCTCGTCGGCGCACTCGACGGTCGTGGCGATCTCTGGCGGCTGCAGGGCGTGCGGGCGAACACACCGTGGGCGGACATGACCGCCACGCTCGAACTCGGCAAGGACGCACCGTTCACGCTCACCGGCCGGCTCGAGGCAGCGCGTGACGAACCGCTGCCGGTGCGCGGCACGGCCAGGCTGGCGGGGTCGCTCGCCGCGCCGCGGTTCGAACTCGACGCCGGCAGCGGAGCGATGCGCCTGATCGCGCGCGGCGAGGCCGCGCCGTTTGCGCCGATCAAGCTGGTCAGCCTGCTGCTGTCGGGCGAGGGCATCGCGCTGCGGCATTTCTCCGCCGACGCGCCCGAGGCCGAATTCGCCTTTGCCGGGGTGTTCGAGGGCCGGCCGGGCGAGCGCGTGTTCGGCAGCTTCAGTCTGGTCAACCGCCTGCCGGGCCGGCTCGACCGCGAGCGCCTGCCGCTGGTGCAGCTCACCGGCGCGGCGCTGGGGGATTTCACGGCGATGGCGTTCAGCGATCTTGCGGTCGATCTCGGCGCGGCCGGCCAACTGCGCGGACAGGGTGCGTGGCGTGACGGGCGCTTCAAGCTCTCGCTGGCCAGTCCGCGCCTCGATCTGGCCGGTCTGCATCGCGATCTGGCGACGACCCGGCTCGAAACGCAGCTTGATCTGGCCGGCGATCTGCAACGCCAGACGCTCGCCGGCACGGTGCAGGGAAGTCACGGGCAGGGCCGTTTCACGCTCCTGCACGCGGCAAGCGTGCTGGCGCTGACCGAGGCGGACTTTGCCGGTGCGGGTGGCCGGCTTCTGGCACACGGCACGATGAAGCTCGATGCCACCCGCGCCTTTTCGCTGAATTTCGACGCCTCGCGGATCAATCCTGCGCGCTTGGGCAATTTTCCGCGCGGTCGTCTGAACGCGCGTGGCGAAGCAAGCGGCGCGCTGGCACCGACGCTGAGGGTTGACGCGCGCCTGACGCTGCCGCTAGGAGAACTCGAAGGCCGGCCGGTGCGAGGCTCGGCCAGCCTGCGCTACGCGGATGCACACCTCGCCCGGGCCGACGTCGATGTCGATCTGGCTGGCAACCGCGCCAGGGTCGAGGGGGCCTGGGGCCGTGCGGGTGACCGGCTGAATTGGGACATCACCGCCCCTGCGCTGGCGCGCCTGAATCTGGGCTTTGCCGGCCGGCTCACGAGCCGCGGCACGCTCTCCGGTTCGCCCGCCGCGCCGGCCATCGAATCGCGCATCGCGGCCAGCCGCCTGCGTCTGCTGGGCGAGATCGCAGTCGAGTCACTGGACGCAGAATGGAACCTCGTGGCCGGCGCACGCGGGGCATTCGCGGGCCGTGCCGAGGCGCGCGGCCTACGCGTCGCCGGGCTGAAGCTGGAGTCCGTCGAGACCACGCTGTCCGGCCGGCGCGACGCGCACACGCTGGCGCTCGACCTGCGCCTGCCTGACTGGCACGCGACCGCCACGCTTGCAGGGGGGCTGGACGCCAGCCAGACCTGGCGCGGACAGCTGAAGTCCGCCGCCGTCGAAGGGGCCTGGCCGATGCGGCTGCTCGCGCCGGCAACGCTGCTGCTGTCGCGCGAGCGCCAGCAGGTGGACACGCTGGCGTTCACCCTCGCGGGTGGCCGGGTCGACGTGGCCGGGCTGCGTCGGGTGGGCGGCGCGTTCGACACACGCGGCACACTGACGAACCTGCCGGCCGCGCCGTTGCTCGCGCTGATCGAACCTGCGCCGCCCGCGACGACCGATCTGTGGTTCAACGGCGACTGGAATCTGCGTCTGGGCACGACGCTGGACGGCGAGGCACGTCTCGAACGCGAGGGTGGCGACCTGCGCCTGACCGATCCGGCACTGGTGCTGGGCATCACCCGTCTGGTCCTGGCCGTGAAGGCGAGCGCGGGCGAGGTACGCGCCCGGTTTGACCTCGATACGCGAGCCGCCGGCCGTGCCCGGCTGGAGGCGCAGGCACCGTTGGTGTTCGACGCCGGCCGGCCTGTGCTTGCGCGCAGCTCGCCCCTGGCCTGGCAGGCGCGCGTCGACGTGCCCGACCTGCGCGCCCTGCGGGCCTTCCTGCCGGTGGGCGTGCGGCTGGACGCGCGTCTTGCGGCAGACCTTGCCGGCAGCGGCAGTCTGGCCGTGCCGCGCGCGCGCGGCAGTGTGCGCGCCGAAGGTATCCGCTTCGCCATGCCCGAGGCGGGCGTGTCCATCGAGGACGGCCTGCTCGACCTGGTGTTGGACGACGATCGCGTGCGCGTGCGGCAGGGCGAACTGAAAGGTCGCAGTGGCCGCATCGTGGTGAGCGGCGAAGCCGAGCTGAGAAATCCGCGTGCGGGCCTGACACTGGTCTTCGAGAAATTCGCCGCCGTCCATCGCAGCGACCGCCGGGTGAGCGTGTCGGGCAGCACGCAGCTCGCGTTTGTCGAGCGCCGGCTGAAACTTTCCGGCGAGCTCGTCGCCGACCGTGCCCGACTGGAAATTCCCGAGGCTAGCCGACCCGAGCTGTCGTCCGACGTGGTGGTGATCGGTCAGCAGCCGCGCGAACCCACGGTGGCGCAGCGCTATCCGCTGGCCCTCGATCTCGTGCTGGGACTGGGCGACGATTTCCTGTTCAAGGGCGGCGGGCTCGACGCGAAGCTGGAGGGGCGGTTGCGACTGGTCACCGCCGGTAGCGGATTGCGCGGCGAAGGCACGATCCAGGTGAGCGAGGGCCGCTATGCGGCGTATGCACAGACGCTGGACATCACGCGCGGCGTGCTGCGCTTTGCCGGCCCGGTCGACAATCCCGGACTCGACGTGCTGGCGGTGCGCAAGACACCGACGGTGACGGCCGGCGTGCAGGTGCGCGGCACGGTGCAGCGGCCGGTGGTGACGCTGTATTCCGACCCGGCGATGCCGGACACCGAGAAACTGTCCTGGCTGGTGCTTGGGCACGGTCTCGATTCTGCCGGCCAGCAGGAATTCGTGCTGATGCAGGTGGCGGCCAGCGCGCTGCTGAGTCAGGCCGAATCAGTGAACTTCCAGGCCAATCTGGCAGAGGCGCTGAAGATCGACAGCTTCGACGTGCGCGCGGGCGACGGCGAAGACCTCGGCACCGCCATCGTCAGCGTCGGCAAGCGGCTGTCGTCACGCGCCACCCTGTCCTACGAGCAGAGTCTCGATGGTCTCAACCAGGTGGTCAAGGTGCTCTACCAGCTCACCCCGCGCGTGCGCCTGGAGGCGCAGGCCGGCGAGCAGAGCAGTTTCGACGCGTTCTACACGCTGGAGTACGACTGAAACCATCATTCCCCGGTGTTAGAATCCGGCCATGTTTTTCACTTGCGCGTTCCCGCCGCCCACCCCGCGCACCCGGCCCGGAGACCCACGCTGATGCGCATCCTGCTATCCAACGACGACGGCTACTTCGCCCCCGGTCTGGCGGCCCTCCACGCCGCGCTCGCGCCACTTGCCGAGGTGACCGTGGTGGCACCGGAACGCGACCGCAGCGGTGCGTCGAATTCGCTCACGCTCGACCGGCCGCTGATCCTGCGCCAGGCCGCGAGCGGCTTCCACTACGTCAACGGCACGCCGACCGACTGCGTCCATCTGGCGGTGACCGGGATGCTCGAACCCCTGCCCGACATCGTCATCTCCGGCATCAACCACGGGGCCAACATGGGCGACGACACGCTCTATTCCGGCACTGTGGCCGCCGCCACCGAGGGCTACCTGCTCGGCATTCCCTCGATCGCCGTCTCGCTTGCCAGCCACAACGCGCGCCATTTCGATACCGCCGCGCGCGTGGTCGCCGATCTAGTGCGGCGTATCGAGGCGCAGCCGCCCGCCGAAGCGCTGCTGCTCAACGTCAACGTGCCGGACGTGCCGTATGAGGCCATCGAGCCCCCGGTCGTCACCCGCCTGGGCAAGCGCCACAAGGCCGAGTCGGTGGTGAAGACGACCAATCCGCGCGGCCAGACCGTGTACTGGGTCGGCGCCGCCGGCCCGGCTGCGGACGCGGGCGAGGGCACGGACTTCTTCGCGGTGGCGAACGGCCGCGTGTCGATCACGCCGCTGCAGATGGACCTGACCCGCTACAGCCAGATGGATGGCGTCAAGTCATGGCTGAAACTCTGAATCCGCGCGCCGGCATCGGCATGACCTCGGCGCGCACGCGCGGCCGTATGGTCGAGCGCCTGCGCGAGCAGGGTATCCGGGACGAAACCGTGCTGGCCGCCATGGGCGCGGTGCCGCGCCATCTGTTCGTCGACCAGGCGCTGGAATCGCGCGCTTACGAAGACAACGCGCTGCCCATCGGTTTCGGCCAGACCATCTCCAGCCCCTACATCGTCGCGCGCATGGCCGAGCTGGCGCGTCACGGCGAGGCCGGCCAGGGCCACGCGCTCAATCGTGTGCTGGAAATCGGTCTTGGCTGCGGCTACCAGGCGGCGGTGCTGGCGAGGCTCGCACGCGAAGTGGTGTCGCTGGAACGCATCGCCGCGCTCGTCGGCAAGACGCGGGTGCGCCTGCGCGAACTACGCATCAACAACGTCAAGCCCAAGCACGGCGACGGCCTGCACGGGGCAAAGGATTTCGGCCCCTTCGATGCCATCGTCGTGGCGGCCGCGTTTCCCGAGGTGCCCGGCGAACTGGCCGAGCAACTGGCCGAAGGCGGGCGTCTGGTCATGCCCAAGGGCGGCGCGCAGCAGACCCTGTGCCTGGTCGAACGCCAGGGCGATACCCTGGTTGAGCGATTGCTTGAAGACGTGAAATTTGTCCCCTTGCTGCCGGGGGTGGCGTGAAATATCCGGCGTGCGTGCTGATCGCCGCCGCGCTGGCCGGATGCGCAGCACCCGGGCCTGCGCCGGTGCGGGATGCCCAGATCCGCAAGCCTTCAGCACCGGTACGCGCAACGCCGATCGAGCCGGTGCGTGCGGCCACCCCGGCCATCGCTCCGTCGAGCAACGGCCTGCATGAGGTGGCGCGCGGCGATACGCTCTATGCCATCGCTTTCGCAAACGGCCTCGACTATCGCGATCTTGCGGCATGGAACCGACTGGAGTCGCCCGACCGTATCCTGGTGGGACAAACCCTGCGCCTGACTCCGCCGCCCGGCATGGCCGAGACCCGGCCGCTGGACGAGGCCGCGCCGCCGGCCCCCCAGGCGCTCGGCGAAGTGCCGCTGTTTCGCGCGCCGCAGGCGGTGTGGCTGCCCTATACCGAGGCGAACTGGGCGCAGGTGTCGGGCACGGCTGTTGCAGCGTCCGCCGCATCTGGTCAGGTTGCAAGCGCGCCAGCCGCAGTCCAGGTATCCGCCGTTGCTGCCCCGGAGCCGCCTGCCGCGCCGGCGGCTCCGGTCGCCACCCAGGTCGATGCCTGGCTGTGGCCGGCAGACGGCTCGCTCGCCGGCCGATTCGGCGCCGCCGGCGGCAAGGGCATCGACATCGTCGCGGCCCGCAATGCGCCCATCAAGGCCGTTGCGCCCGGTAAGGTGGTGTACAGCGGCAGCGGGCTCAGGGGGTACGGACAACTGGTCATCGTCAAACATGCAGGCGAGTTCCTCTCGGCCTACGCACACAACGAAGCCATCCTGGTGAAGGAAGGCGAAGCCGTCTCCGCTGGCCAGAAAATCGCCCTCATGGGTGACAGCGGGGCCGACCGTGTCAAACTCCACTTCGAGATTCGCCGTTACGGCAAACCGCTCGACCCCCTGGCCTACTTACCGGAGCGCTCATGAACAGCGAACGCGACGACGACCGCGAAGCCCTCCCGGTTGACGAACCCGGCCCCGGCGACGGGGAACACGCCGCGCCAGACAGCGCCGAGGAACTGGCATCCGCCATCCTCGACGAGCCGCAGGTCGACGTCACCCAGCTCTATCTCAACGAGATCGGCCAGGCCCCGTTGCTCAATGCAGAGGAAGAAGCCGCGCTGGCACGGCGCGTGGTGCAGGGCGACTTCGAAGCGCGCCAGACCATGATCGAGCGCAACCTGCGGCTGGTGGTGAACATCGCCAAGCACTACGCCAACCGTGGCCTTGCGCTGCTCGACCTGGTGGAGGAGGGGAATCTTGGCCTGATCCACGCGCTGGAAAAATTCGACCCCGAACGCGGCTTCCGCTTCTCCACCTACGCCACCTGGTGGATCCGCCAGAACATCGAGCGCGCGATCATGAACCAGTCGCGCACCATCCGCCTGCCGGTGCACGTCATCAAGGAACTCAACATCTACCTGCGCGCGCAGCGCCACCTGGAAACCCACGGGGTGACCGATGCCACCAGCGAGGATATCGCCGCGCTCACCGGCCATCCGGTCGAGGACGTGCGCCGCATCATGCAGCTGAACGAGCGTGTCGCCTCGCTCGACGCGCCGCTCGACGTCGATCCCACGCTGTCGCTGGGCGAAGCCATCGCCGACGACAACGCGCATCTACCCGACGAGATGCTGCAACTGGAAGAGATCGAGCACCATGTCCACGAATGGCTGAAGTTGCTCAACGACAAGCAGCGCTGGGTGATCGAGCGGCGCTTTGGCCTCAACAACTTTGAGGCGTGCACGCTCGAAGACCTGGCGGTCGAACTTCAGGTGACACGCGAACGCGTGCGCCAGATCCAGATGGAATCGCTGCGCGTGCTGCGGCAGATATTGCGCCGCACCGGTGTCTCCAAGGACCAGCTGTTCTGAGCCATGCCGCGCGTCGCCTACCTGACGCATGCCGACTGTGCCAGGCACGACGTTGGCCCCTGGCATCCAGAATCGCCCCGGCGTATCGAGGCCGTGGACAACGCCCTGCGTGCAACCCCATGGTTTGGCGAACTACATGAAATCGACGTGCCGCACGCCACGATCGAACAGCTTGCGCGTGCGCACACCCGTGCACACATCGACAACCTCCGTGACGCCACCCCGCGCAGCGGCGTGGCCTGGCTCGACCCTGACACCGGCCTCAATCTGTTTAGTTGGAACGCCGCGCTGGCTGGGGCGGGGGCGGGGGTGCGCGCGGTCGACGCGGTGATGACAGGTGAGGCGCAGCGCGCGTTCTGCAACGTGCGGCCGCCCGGCCACCATGCCGAGGCCGATCGCGCCATGGGCTTCTGCCTCTTCAACAACATCGCGGTCGGCATCCAGCACGCGCTCGCCGTGCACGGTCTGGCACGCATCGCGCTGGTCGATTTCGACGTGCATCACGGTAACGGCAGCGAGGCCATCTTTCGCGACGAGCCACGCCTGCGGCTGTTTTCCAGTTTCCGCCATCCCTTCTATCCCTATAGCGGATCGCAGTCGCACGCCGGTTACGTGCCCGTGCCGCTCGACGCGGGGAGCGACGGCCCGCTGTTTCGCACCGCCATCGCGCGTGACGTGCTGCCCGCGCTCGATGCCTTCCGGCCCGAATTGATCTGCATCTCTGCCGGCTTCGACGCGCACCGTGACGACCCACTGGGCGGCCTGAATCTGATCGAGGACGACTACGCCTGGATCACCCGTGAACTGTGCGTGCTGGCCGATCGCCACGCGCAGGGCCGCATCGTTTCCGTGCTCGAAGGCGGTTACGATCTGGGTGCGCTAGGACGCAGCGCCGTCGCCCACGTCGAGGCCATGCGATGATCGCCTGGCAGCGCATCGACACCGTCTTCCTCGACATGGACGGAACGCTCCTCGACCTGCATTTCGACAACCATTTCTGGCGCGAACACATGCCGCGCCGCTACGCCGAATTCCACGGGCTGGACGAGGCCGTCGCCCGTGCGCATCTCGACCAGCACTACCAACGCCACGCCGGCACCCTCAACTGGTATTGCCTCGACTTCTGGAGCAGCGAGCTCGCGCTCGACATCGTGCAACTCAAGCAAGAGGTCGTCCACCTCATCGCCGTGCGCCCCGACGTGCCGGCATTCCTGAACGCCTTGCGCGCGTCCGGTCGCCGCGTCGTCATGGTCACCAACGCCCATCCCAAAAGTCTCGATCTGAAGATGCGTGAAACCCGTATCGACGCCTGGTTCGACGCGCTGGTTTCTTCGCACCAGCTTGGCCTGCCCAAGGAACATCCGGATTTCTGGTCCCTGCTGCAGGGCATCGAGCCCTTCGACAAGACGCGCACACTATTCGTTGACGACAGCCTGCCGGTGCTGGAAAGCGCGAGGGCCTACGGCATCGCGCACCTGCTGGCGGTATGCAACCCGGATTCGCGACTGCCACACAAGGATTGTGGTGACTTCATCGCCATTTCCGGATTTGATCAGGTCATGCCTGATCGATCAGCTGTATGAATAAACATGTGTGACAGTGGTGCGGCGCGGTGCGATCGAAGGGCATGGCGATCCCGCCTGGCAACCGGGAAATATTTACAAGTGTATGATTATAAATAAGTAAAAAGCTTAGTTCGAGTTGGCATGAGTGCTGCTTGACTTGGGTTGGATAGTTCCCAAGCAAAGCCTGGAGGCATCATGAAAACCCTGATCGCGACCACCCTCGCAGCAAGCCTGTATCTGCCCAGCGCACTGGCCGTTCCAGTGCATCTGAGTGGCGACACGGTTGATTTCTTCTTTGACGATGCCTTGCTGGGCTTGTTCGGGTCGCCCACGCTGCTCGGCGATACGCTTTACTTCACGCCCAGCGAATTCGATGTTGCCTCGCTGAACGGCTCGGGATATGCGCTGACGGCGTCGACGCTCAATATCCAGGTGATCCCCAAAGCAGGCTATGACCTGGATGCCTTGAGGGTGACCGAGGAGGGGGATTACCTGTTGCTGGGCAGTGGGCCTTCCGGAGTGGACGTCGCTGGTCAGGTGCGTGCCTTTGCCCTGTCTGATCCGGCGATGCTTGCAACAGAGAGCATTGCGCCCGACGCGCCGCTCACGGTCGTGGGCGTGCCGACGACTAACTGGACTGCGGTCAGCGGGCTGGGTCTGGACGCAGCGGGCTGGGTAGAGGGGGATGGCATCAACCTTACCCTGGAAAACCTGCTGCTGGCGTATACCACTGCCGACGTGTCGCTCGCTTTCATTGAGAAGAAATTTGTCGGCGTCAGTGTGTCGACGTCGCCTGTTCCCGAGCCGGAAACCCTGGCCTTGTTGCTCGCCAGTCTGGGGTTGGTCGGATTCAGGGTGCGGCACCGGCAATTGCGTGCCGGTATCGTCTGAGCGTACGCGCCGCGCTGCCGCCCGGTTGACTGCGGGTCGGCGCAGCCCTCGTGCCGTCCGGCTGAGGCATCTACGGCCGGATCAGCCGCCGTTGCTGGCACATAAAACAGTCTGCCCAGCAGGCAGTGCCGAGTCGGCCGGACGTCGGAAAGCTATTCCAGACCCAGGTGAGCAAGCCCTGATCACTCCACCAGGCCATGCCTGATCGCGTAGTGCGTCAGCTCCGCGTTGTTTTTCAACTGCATCTTCTGCAGCAGGCGGGCGCGGTACATGCTGATGGTCTTGACCGAGAGTTTCAACTGCTCGGCGATGGCCGAGACCGGCAGGCCGGAGGCGATGAAGCACAGCGTCTGGTATTCGCGGTTGGAGAGCGTTTCGTGCGGCAGGGCTTCGCGTTCGCCGCTTACCGTGCTGGCGAGTTCCTGGGCGAGTTCGGGGCTGATGTATTTGCGGCCGGACGCGACCAGGCGGATGGCGTCGACCAGCTGGTCCGGCGCGCTCTGCTTGTTGAGGTAGCCGGCTGCGCCGGATTTGAGCGCGCGCACGGCGTAGAGCGTTTCCTTGTGCATCGAGAGCATGAGCACCCTGATGCCGGGGTGCTCCTTTTTCATCAACTCCAGCGTTTCGATGCCGTTGCGGTCGGGCATGGAGATGTCCATGAGCACCAGATCCCACGGGCCCTTGCGCGCCATCTGCAGGGCGCGGCTGGAATTCTCCGCTTCGCCGCCGACGACGATGTCGTCGGTGTCGGCCAGGATCTGCTTCAGACCTTCACGGACGATGGCGTGGTCGTCGACGATGAGAACGCGGTAGGGGGCAGCGGTGGGCATGGTTTCCGGGATTATGCCTTGGTTTGCACCGCGTCGAGCGGCACGCGCAGGCCGACCCGGGTGCCGCGACGCGGGGCAGGCGCGACGATGAGCGTGCCGCCGAGCCCGGCGGCGCGTTCGCTCATGCCGAGCACGCCGAAGCCGCCGCCTGCGTGATCGGCGCGTTCGGCCGACAGACCCTGGCCGTTGTCGGTGACACAGGCGACGAGGTCCGTGCCGTCGATGCCGAGTGTCACGGTGACGCGGGTGGCATGGGCGTGTTTGGCGACGTTGGTCAGGGCTTCCTGGACGATGCGGAACACGGAAATGGCGGCATCGGCGGCGAGCGATACGGATTCGGTGGGCGGCTTGAAGGTGCAGGTGATCCCAGTGGTGCGGCTGAAACGCTCGATCTGCCATTCGAGCGCGGAGACGATGCCGAAATCCAGCACCGGGGGTCTCAGGCTTGCGGCGATTCGGCGCGTGGCCTCGAAGGTCTGGTCGAGAATGTCAACCAGATAGGCGGTGCGCCTGTGCAGGTCGGCGTCATCCGGAGGCAGGCGGCGCAGCAAACCCGCCAGCCCGATCTTGATGGCGGTGAGGTTGCCGCCGAGGTCATCGTGCACCTCGCGCGCCAGATGCAGGCGTTCCGCCTCCTTGGCCGATTCCACGTGTGCCGTCAGTGCCGCCAGCTGCGCGCGCTGGCGGCGGATTTCGGCCTCGGCTTCGCGGCTCTGGGTGACGTTGAGCATGATGCCGTCCCACAGCGTGCCGTCCGGGGTGTCGCGCCGGCGCACGCGCAGGTTCACCCATTTCACGTCCTTCCAGGCGCGCACCCGGATGCGGCCTTCCCAGTTGAAGCTCATGGGCACGCCGCCCGCTTCGGCAAGCCGCGCGAGGTAGTCGGGGCGGTCGGCGTCGAGGATGAGGTCGACGAAGCGTTCGGGCCGCGCACGCAGGCTCTTGGCCTGGATGCCCAGAAGTTGCGCGGCCTGTGCGCTGACGTAGGGCAGGGTGACGGTGCCGTCGGCTGACTGGAGCACCTGGTAGGCCATGCCGGGCAGGTGGGCGAAGACTGCCTGCAGGTCGTCGCTGGCCCGACCCGCAGGTGTGCCCGGATGGGTCGCCGTCCAGAGCAGCAGTCCGTCTTCGCCAGCGATGCGGCTGAAATGGCCGTCAATGTGCAGCCGGCTGCCGTCGGCGCGCTGGCAGTTCGCGCGCCAGGCGCGCCGGCGCGAAGCGGCAGGTGATTTCAGCCAGGCAGCCAGCTGCCGCATATCGGCAGGCGAAAAAATCTCGCCGGGCTGCATCCGGATCAGTTGCTGGTGCGTATAGCCAAGAAGGGGACCCATTGCAGGGCTGGCATCCCGCACGGCGAGCTGGGCGAGATCGACGAGCAGTAGCGGCTCGGCATGCGTCCGCACGAGTGCACGGGCCAGGGGGCCGGGGGGACGAATGGCGGATTTCATGGGGTGCGGCGGTTGAACGGATGCTGGATTATGGCCGGGTTTGCCGGCGAGTGGACGCCCGCCGCACAGGCGGATGGGCGCGGCCTGCGCGGCGAAGGCGACTGAGGTGGCCTGGGCACAATCCTGTCGCCTGCCTGTCGGAGGCGCGAACACGAATCGGGCGGACTTCCGCCCGGTTCGTCTGGTGCGGGGAGGGGAGGCGTTCGAGGTGAGTTTTCACATGCCGCCGGTGATGCGCGGGCTGCTGGTACTCGCCTGCGATCCGGGGGGCGCGATGGCGGCAGCGGCGGGCACCCTGCCGGCTGCGGCGGACGGCCTGGCGGTGTTGCAGGTCGGCCCGGCCGCGCCGACGCCGGAGGAAGCCTTGCCGGGTGGCGACATCGGAAACTGGGCAGGGCGGCTGATCGAAGCGGTTTGCTGGGCCGGCCGCCGAGCCGCCTGCCAGGGGCCGGTTTTCCTGCTGGGCGAGCGATGCGGCGGTGCGGCGGCGATCGAAGCAGCGGCAGCGCTGGGTGAACGGGTGCAGGCGCTGGCCCTGCTGGAGGCGCGCAAGGACCTGGTGAGCCGGGTAGCGTTGGCCGTGCTGGCCGTGCCGGTGCTGACGCTGCCCGGCAGGCGCATCGGCGGACCTGGAGCGCCTGCGTTTCCGGAGCCGGCTGCCGCACGGATACTGGACTGGGTGAACCAGGGCATGGAAGCCCGCGCCAGCTGAGTAGCTGGCGCGCTGCGCCTGCCTCAGGGTTGCGCAGCGGCTGCGGGTGCCCGGCTGGCGGGCGGCGGCACCGGCAGCGCCGCGGGACGGAAGACAAACTGCCAGTCCGCTATCCGGCTGGCCTTTTCGAAATCCTTGTCGCGGGCGTCGAAGCCGGCTTTCTTCAGGGGCGTGAGCGTCGCGGGGCTGGCCACGCCAGTGAAGCCGGGACCCTCCTCGGCGGGGATCAGCGCGAAAGGCTGGCCGGTGAAGGGGTCGGGCCAGGCGCGGCGCAGATGCCGCACAATGGTCGCCTCGCGGTCGTCCTCCAGCAGGTCCGACACGCTCTCGGGCAGCCTCGGCACGGCCGGGTTCTGTTCGTAATAGCTCTGGATGGCCTGACGGTACTGCTTGCCGATGAACAGCAGCTGGGCTTCCCGCGTCCGCTGCATATCGGTCTTCCAGACGGTGCTGGCGCGCACCAGGCCAAAGCCGACGATCGCCACGAGCGCGAGCGCGAGGAGATAGGTGAATCCAGCCTGGGTCGAGCGTGGGCTCACCATTCGGCGTAGGGGCTGCCGTCGCTCGCGGTGCCGGCGGCACCGCTGCGCACGTCGTATACGCCGGAAGTGTCGCCGTCCGGTGCACTGACGACCTGCCAGGTCTGGGGGCTTTCCGTGACGGGGTCGACCGGTATCGTGCGCAGATAGCGCTGGTCGACCAGGGTTTCCAGCGTGTCGGGGTAAAGGCCCTTGTCAGCGTGGTATTTGTCGATGGCGTCGCGCATCACGGCCAGGTCCTGTTTCAGGATGGTCTCGCGCGAGCGATCGAGGTGGGTGAAGTAGCGCGGCAGCGCCACGGCCAGCAGCATGGCGATGATCGCCATGGTGACCAGGAGTTCGATCAGGGTGAAGCCTTCGCGACGGCGCATGCTCACCACTCCCGGTAGGCGATGCCGTTCAGCCCGGTGCGGGTCGACAGCGAATAGACATCGTAGACATCTTCCCCGGCCGCCGGGGCGTCGGGCGGGCTCCTGTAACTGCGCAGGCCCCAGGTTTCCGCCGCGGGTGCGGAGGCATCCGGGTAGAACGGGTCGCGGGGAATGCGGCGCAGGAAATACAGCCGGCTCGCGTCCGGGCGGGTCTTGTCGGCCACGCCCTTCCACAGCACGTCCAGGTTTGGCGGGTAGCCGCTCGCGTCGGCCGCGCTGTCGATGCGGCCCTCCTTTACCGCCTGCCGGTAGGCGTCGATCGCGCTGCGGATCTGGATCAGGGCGCGGCGCAATTCGGTCTCCTGCTGGCGCTGGTAGGTGAGCTGGCCGAAGGGCACGGCAACACTGGCGAGCAGGGCCAGGATGGCGAGCGTGACCATCAGCTCGATCAGGGTGAAGCCCCGGGGTCGGCGGCTCAGGCGTGACAGGGCGACGGCGCGCATCCGGTGTCCGCTCAATTCGCCGGAGGCGCGGGTTCGGTCGCCTGCGGTGCGCCCGGCGGCGGCGCGGGCGTGATCGGCGCTTCCGATTCGGGCAGCTGGTCGTGCAGGGGGTCGGAAGGATCGGTTACCGGACGCGCCGGCGGCAGGCGCAGCGCAGGCGCGCCGATGAAGCCACCGTCGACTGCATTCTCGGTGCCGCTGCGGAACTCGTTCAGCGCGGGCAACTGTTTTTCGATGCTGCGCAGCACGCGCGGCGTGATCAGCAGCACGATTTCGGTCTTGTTGCGCTCGTCGCGCTGGTTGGAGAACAGGCGGCCGACGAGCGGCAGGTCGCCCAGCCCCGGCACCCTGCTGGCGGCACTGCGGTCCTCGTCGGAAATCAGGCCGGCCAGTACCTGCGTCTCGCCGTCCTTGAGGCGCAGCACCGTGCCGGCGTTGCGGGTGCCGATCTGGTAGGTGAGGGTGCCGGAGTTGCTGCGGACTTCGCGGACGATATTCGACACTTCGAGGCCGATCTTGATCTGCACGTCGTCGTGCATCATCACGCTCGGCTCGACGTCGAGCTTCAAGCCGACGTCGAGGAAGGATTGCGATTCCGACACCACGCCGGTGGACGTGGTGTTGGTGGTGATCACCGGGACCTTGTCGCCGATGTGGATCTTGGCCTTTTCGCGGTTCTTCACGCGGATGCGCGGGTTGGCCAGCAGGTTGACGTCGCTGTCTTCCTTCCTGAGGTTGACCTGCGGCGTGTTGATGGTGATGTCGGCCCCGGTGATGTGGCGCAGCTTGTCGGCGGTGAGAGGCAGCGGCGACAGGGTGGTGCTGGTGGTGTTGACAATGACGCCGCCGGTGGTGGTGGCAGTATCGGTCGTGATGGTGTTCAGCAACGACAACTGGTTGGGATACTGCGCGCCGAGATCCAGCAGCCGGCCGCGCTTGAGTTCCAGCACCTCGACTTCGAGCATGACCTCGGGTTCGGCCAGATCCTGCGCCTCGATCAGCCGCCCGGCGAGTCGGATGGCTTCCGGCGTGTCGCGCATGATCAGCAGGTTGAGCCGTTCGTCGACGAACATGTCCTTGGATTTGACCAGGGTGCGCAGCATGGCCATGGTGTTTTTCGCGTCCGCGTTGCCGAGGTAGAAACTCTTGACCATGAGCTCGCGATATTGTTTCTGCTTCAGCGGCAGGTCGGGGTAGATGAGCGCGGTGCCGGCGTTGACGACCTTCTTGTCGAGCTGGCCGGAGAGCAGCAGCATGTCGATGGCGTCGCTGACCGGGGTGTCACGGGCGAACAGCGTGGCCTTGGTGTCGAGTTTCACGTCCTTGTCGAAAATGAAGTTGAGGCCCGACTGGCGCGAGATCATGTCGAAGATGTTGCGCAGCGAGGCGTCGCGTAGTTCCAGCGTAACGCGCTTGCGCGCGGCCTCACCCAGTTGCGGCAGGTTGATTTCCTCGGCGGTTTTCTTGCGTTCGATCTGGCGCATCAGGTCCAGCGCGCCGGCATGGCCGGGCGACTGGGCCAGCACCTGGCGTAGCGTGTCCTGCGCGACGGCGGGCTGGCCCGCGGCAAGCTGCTCGCGCGCCTCGCCGACCCGCTTGTGATGCACCATCGCCTGGTCGAGGTTGGCGAGGAGGGCGCGCGCCCGGGGATTTTCAGGGTGCAGGGCGAGCACCCGGTTGAGGAGAGTGTCCACCTTGTCGAACTGGTTGAGATCGAGCGCGGCCTGTGCTTCCAGCAGCAGCCCGTTGACCGCCTTTTCGCGCTGGGTGAAGTAGTAGCTGCGCAATTCGACGTTCCCCGGTTCTGCGTCGAGTCCGCTGCGCAGGCGTTCGATGCCGGCTTCGGTCTGCCCGCTCGTGATCAGTTCGCGCCCTTCCTTCAGGGTCTGGCTGGCGCAACCGGTCAGGCCTGCGAGCGCGGCAAGGACGAGGCCGGCAAGTAAGGGATTCAGGTGGTCCACGGAATCAGTCTCCAGTGCGCAAGCTACGCGTTTGGTTCAAGGGGAGGTAGGTAAAGACGAGGCTCTTGCCTGCGTCCGAGTCGAGCCGCCAGACCCGGTCGAGGGTCTGCCCGGCGCGCACCGGCAGCGGCAGGTTGCCGCGCAGGAGGTAATAGGTGGTGTCCGCATTGTCCTGCCATTTGCCCATGTAGACGTAGGGCAGGGGCGGGGCCTGCGGTGGTGGCGGGGGGGGAGGGGGCGGCGGCGGAGGGGGCGGGGGCGGCGGCACGTACCAGGTCTGTCCGGGGAAGAGGTTGGCGTGCATGGGTTCGAGCCGGCTGTCCGTTCTGTCTGCGGCCGGCGCGATAGCCGGGCGGGCCGCGCCTGCGTGCGGCGCGCGCACCGGCGCAGGGCGGCGGCTGACGGCCTCGGCCAGCACGATGTCGTCCGGCGCGCTGTCCGGGGCCGGGGCGGTCAGCGCCAACCAGCCCGACCAGCCGAGCACGGCGGCGAGCACGGTGTAGAGGGCGGTCCGGCGCTGCCGGTCGGTGAATTTCATGGCGCGGCCCCGACGATCAGGCTGAGGCGCAGCTCGATGTCGAGCGCGGTGTCCTCGATTTTTTCGCGCTTGATCTTGAGTTCGTCCAGCGCGAGATTGGGCAGGCGCGCCAGCGCGGCGCTGAGGAAGGCGTGCAGCGCGGGGTAGTCGGCGGTGAAGGGCAGTACCAGGCGCCAGCGCATCAGGTCGGAGTCGGCGATCGGGCTAGCGAGGTATTGCCCGCGTACCAGCTCGAAGCCGTGGGCGCGCGCCAGCCTCTCCAGTTCGGCCAGCGCCGGCGCGACCGGCTGGAGTGCCGGCAGGCGCGAGAGCGGCACCTCGGTTGCCTCGGCGACGGCGGGGCGGGCGGCAGCGGCGCGCAGTTCGCTGACTTGCCGTTCGAGATCGGTCGTCCGTGCCTCGATCACACGGGTCTGGCCAAGATGCAGCAGCACGGCGGCGAGCAGCAGGGCGATGGCGAGGAATCCGCTGCGTCCGATGCGTCTGGCGAGCATCACGAGCTGCCACCCCAGCCGGTTCATGCCTGCCACTCCAGGGCGACGTGGAAACGCACCGGCGCATAGGGCGAATCGCTGCGGATTTCGTGTTGCGTCAGGCTCGCGCGCACGATTTCCGGCCGCGCCTCCAGGGCTTCGACAAAATCGAGGGCGTCGCTCAGGCTGCGTGCTTCCGCCATGAGCTTGATCTGCCGGCCAGCCTGCTGTGCATCGACCGCGAGCAGGGCGATGCGCGGGTCGCGTGCCGCCTCGATTGCGCCCAGGGCGGGCTGCCACGGGGCGTCGAGCAGGGCCGCGATCGATGCCTGTGCGGCCTGCCGGGTCGGCGGCAGGGCAGGCGCGGTGCCGGGGGCGGCCGGGCGGTTCTGCA
This sequence comes from Hydrogenophilales bacterium 16-64-46, assembly GCA_002281775.1. GTDB lineage: Bacteria > Pseudomonadota > Gammaproteobacteria > Burkholderiales > Thiobacillaceae > Thiobacillus. The sequence goes on from NCGY01000005.1 coordinate 235,496, forward strand.
GGGCGGCGACGTCGGCTTCGAGCGCCTGGCGGGTTTCGCGCGCGGCCTGCCACTGCGCCAGGCTGAACAACAGGGCCAGGAGCCCGAGGGCGGGCAGGATCAGGGTCCGGAAGGAAGCGTGAGGACGCGAGAATTCGAGGTCGAGGCGCATGGTCAGGCAGCGATGAGGGCGGCCGCGCCGGTGGCGGCGACCGTGTGGCCCAGGTTGATGAATTTCCAGTCCGTGAGCGCCAGCGGGGCGACGGGCTGCGGGCCGAGGCTGCGCAGGGCGAGGGTGGCCGGGGGCGCGGGGGCCACCGCGACAGCCTCGCGGATCAGCCAGTCGGGAAGCTGACGCTGCCAGTCCGGGCCGCAGGGCAGGACGGCATGGTGACGCCAAGTCCCGCGGGTCGCCGCCAGCAGGGTGACCCAGCCCGGCTCGGCGCAGGCGACCCAGCCGGAGTAGCGTTGCGGCAGGCTGTGCACCGTATCGCGCAGCAGCGGGCGGATGTGGATGCGGCGGACACCGTGGCGAGCAAGTAGTGATTCGAGTGCATCGGCGAGGCCGGCGTCGATGGCGGCAGCGAACAGGCCGGCCCCCGGGGGCTGGCTGTGTACCGCGATGCGCCAGTCCGCGGCTTCGCGGCCGTAGACCGTTTCGAAGCTGGCGCGCGCCAGGGCGTGTTCCTCGTCGCGGCGCAGGGATTTGCCGGGGTCCGGCGTGAGGGTATGGCGCACCAGCTTCTGCGACAGGGTGACGTGCGCCGTGCGTGCCTGGGGCAGCTCGTGCAGGGCCTGTTCGAGCGCCGGCAGCAGGCTGGCGGCTTGGTCGTCCCGGGCCGGCTGGACGCGGAGGGTGTTGCCGAGCCGGAGCGCGACCTCGCCCGGGGCGAGCCCTATCCTCAGGGGTTCAGCGAGCCAGCGTGACACGATTGATTTCCTCCAGCGTGGTGTCGCCCGATTTCACCAGGGCCAGGGCGGCTTCGCGCAGGCTGCTGGTGCCGCCGCGCGCGGCGGCTTCCTTGACGCGGCCTATCGGCGCGCGCGCCACGATGAGCTCGCGCAGTTCGTCGGTGAGCATGAGGATTTCGGCGATGGCGCGCCGGCCTTTATAGCCGCTGCCGCGGCAATGGCCGCAGCCGCGTCCCTGACGGAAGTCGAAATCACCCAGCGCCGCCGACAGCAGGCCCGATTGCTCGATGAGGCTGGCGGAGGGCGCGTGGGGTTCGGCGCAATGCGGGCAAGTGATGCGCAGGAGACGCTGGGCGACGATGCCGTTCAGCGCCGAGACGAAGCTGTAGGGGTCGACGCCCATGTGGATGAAGCGGCCGATCACGTCGAACACGTTGTTGGCGTGGACGGTGGTGAAGACGAGGTGGCCGGTGAGCGCGGACTGCACCGCGATCTGCGCGGTGTCGGCGTCGCGGATTTCGCCGACCATGATCTTGTCGGGGTCGTGGCGCAGGATGGAACGCAGGCCGCGGGCGAAGGTGAGGCCCTTCTTCTCGTTGACGGGAATCTGCAGCACGCCGGGCAGCTGGTATTCGACCGGGTCCTCGATCGTCACGATCTTGTCGTGGCCGTGGTTGATTTCGGAAATGGCGGCATACAGCGTGGTGGTCTTGCCTGAGCCGGTGGGGCCGGTGACCAGCAACATGCCGTAGGGTTCGCTGGCGAGGCGGCGTATCCGTGCGAGCTCGTTGCCGCGATACCCCAGGCCTTCCAGACTCAGTCCGCGCAGTTCGGCGGTCAGGGCCTGACGGTCGAGGATGCGCAGCACGGCGTCCTCGCCGAACACGCTGGGCATGATCGAGACGCGCACGTCCACTTCCCGGCCCTGCATGGAAACCTTGAAACGGCCATCCTGCGGGACGCGCCGTTCGGCGATGTCCAGTTCGGACATGATCTTGATCCGCGACACCGCCTGCTCGGCCAGCTCGGTTCCGGGTAGCTGGGCAATCGAGGACAGTACGCCGTCGATGCGGTATTTGACGTTGAGGCCGCGCGCGTCGGTTTCCAGATGGATGTCGGAGGCGCCCGCCTTCAGCGCGTCGTAGAGCGTCGAACGCACCAGCCGCACCACCGGACTGGCGTCCTCGGCAATGCTGGCAAAGGACAGCAGTTCCGCGTTCTGGTCGACCGCGTCGCTGCTGACGTTGTTGCCCATGCCTTCCATGGCACGCAGGCCTTCCTCCTGGCGCGCCAGCAAGGCGGCCAGATCGGCGGGGTGCGCGAGCCCGATGCGGAAGGGACTGCCGAGCGCGTGTGCGGCGTAGGTCTGCGCGGGGCTATCCCACGGGTCGGCCAGCAGCAGCCACAGGCTGTCCTCGCTGTCGCGGGCGGCGAGGCAGCGCCGTCGCGAGGCCTCGCTGAAGTCGATGCGCGCAAAGTCGATTGCCAGGGCGTTCAGCGCGGCCATGTCGAACGCCGGCAGCCGGCAGGCCTGGGCGAGCGTCTGCAAAACCGCCTCCGGTTCGAGACCGGACACCTCCTGGTAGCGCTGCATCAGGGTCTGGCCGGCAGCCTGGGCTTCGGCGCGCAGTGTGGCGATGCGTTCGGGGGTGAGGGCGGGCGAGTCGGGCATCACTGGATCGATCCGGCCAGTTCAAAAATCGGCATGTACAACAGCACCACGATCAGGCCGATGGTCAGGCCGATGAACACCATCAGCAAGGGCTCGAACAGGCGGGTGAACCAGTCGACCCAGCGTGCCATTTCCTCGTCGTGAAATACCGCAACGCGCTCCATCATCTCGCCCATGCGCCCGCTTTTCTCGCCCACCCGCAACAGACGGGCTGCCACGGGCGTGGTCAGGCCGCTGCGGGCAAAGGCGGTGGAGATCGGTTCACCGTGACGCAGCGATTCGGTCGCCAGCGCCGCGCCGCTGCGCAGCCGCACCGAGAGCAGATTCGACACCATGCCGAGCGCCGGCACGATGGGGATCCCGCCTACCAGCAGCATGCCGAGGCTGCGGTAAAAGCGCGCCAGTTCGAAGGTCTTGAGGCGTTCACCGATGGCGGGAATGCGCCAGGCGGCCCGGGTGAGCAGCGCGCGTGTCTCGGGGCGCGAGAGGGCCGCGAGCAGGGCCGCGAACAGCATGGCAAAGCCGCCGGCGATCCAGATGCCGTGCGTCTGCACCAGCGAGCCCCAGTTGAGCAGCATGCGCGACATCCAGGGCAGGTCGCGTCCGGCGTCGGCGTAGACATCGGCGAAGCGCGGCACGACATAGCCGAGCAGGAAGGCGATGACCAGCGTGCCGACACCGATGAGCAGAAGCGGATAGATGGACGCCGAGAGAACTTTTTTCTTCACCGTGTCGACCTGGTTCTGGTAGGCGATGAATCGGGTCAGGGCCGGCGACAGGTCGCCCGTGCTTTCCGCCGCGCGCACCGTGGCGGCGTACAGGGCGGGAAAGGTGGCGGGAAGCCCCGCCAGGGCATACGAAAGGGGGCGGCCCTCGCGCATGATCTCGAGCAGGTGTTCGATCACCTGGCGCGACTCGGCCCGGAGTTCCTTTTCTGCCAGAGTTTCCAGGGATTCGGTCAGGCTCAGGCCGGCGTCGAGCAGGGCGATCAGTTCCTGGGTGAACAACACCAGCGGAAAGCGGGGGCTGCGTGTAAGCCAGCCGCGCGACGCGTCGGCCGCGAGCGAAAGCACCTGGGTGCCGTCCCGGCGGAGTCTGGCGAGGGCCTCCTGTTCATCGAGCGCGTCGACGATGAGCGAGGTGACCCCGGTGCCGGGCACGAAGGCTTTGACGCGATAGCGCATGGAGTGGGCTTGGGTCCGGCGCGTCGGCTACCAGTTGCCGATATCCGCCCCTTCACCTTCGCCGCCCGGTTGTCCGTCAGGGCCCAGGGAGAACAGGTCAACTTCGCTGCGTTCGCCGGGATAGCGGTACTGGTAGGGTTTTCCCCAGGGGTCGAGCGGCACGGCTTTCTTCAGGTAGGGGCCTTGCCAGCGTGCTTCGTCGGCGGGCTTCTGGTTCAGCGCGTTGAGGCCCTGTTCGACGCTGGGATAGCGGCCGGTGTCCAGGCGGTACTGGTCGAGCGCCTTTTCCAGGGCGTCGATCTGCGCGCGCGCGGTCTTGATTTCGGATTTGCCGACCTGCGAGAAATATCGCGGCGCGACATAGCCGGCCAGGAGGCCGAGAATCACCAGCACAACCAGCAGTTCCAGAAGGGTAAAGCCCCGGGCCGGGCGGCGACGTAGCAGTGGGTGTGACATCGTGTGTCGGTCGTATGAATTGAAAAAGACTCCGCTTGGCGCGTCGTGCCGTTCGTCATGCACGTCGCGACTCGAAGTATAGAGGCAATCCCGGCCGGAATTATGATGCGCAGGCTACAGTGCACGGGGGGTGAGGGATCAGCGTGGACCTGCCTGCCCCGCTTTGTGGCCAGCCCTGCTGCGTCCTTCGCGCGATTACGTGAACTATTACCCGGTGCCTGTCACGCGTCCCGGGCCAAGTGCGTGCCAGATGAGGACAAAAAAGGATCCGGGTCTTGTTATCAAGGGCTTGGGTCGCGGGATGTCGGTGCGTGAGTGGGCTCAAATCCCATAAACATGACATTCTGTCATGGGTGGAAAGGAGTGCGACAAGCTGTTGCAGATGGAATATTCTTTGCAACGACGAGGAGCCATGCGGGATGAGCCGGCTGTGTCATGCTGATCTGCACAAATCTTGCTTGGAGCGTGTGCGGCAGCCCTGATTGAACAGGCCCGCTGATCGCCGACGGATTCCGAAGGCACGGCAGAAGACAGCGCACCAGCGAATGTCCGACAGGAGGGAGAAGGCAACATGCACGATTCCATCGTGGTTAAACTGCAATCGATGCTTGATACGCGGGACAACCCGTCGGTCGTGGTCGACCACGAATATCGTATCGTTGCCGCCAATGCAGCCTACTGCGCATCCTACGGCGTACCCGAGGATGCCATCGTCGGCAAGACTTGCCACGAAGTCTCGCACCGTTCCAGCCGCCCCTGCCACATGAACGGCGAGGCGTGCCCGCACCAGACGGTTTTCTCACAGCATCAGCCCAGCGAGGTCTTGCATACGCACGTCGATTTTCAGGGACGTCCCGATTATGTGCGCATCCACGCCTATCCGCTGAGTGATGGTCGTGGCCAAACCTATCTCCTGGAATCGATCCACAGGCTGGCCCCGAAACTCGAAATTGGCTGCGGCGAAATGCGCATGGTGGGGAACAGCCCGGCTTTCCTGCAGTTTTTCGAGAAACTGGTGACGGTGGCACGCGTCGACGTGCCCGTCTGGATTTATGGCGAAAGCGGGGTGGGCAAGGAACTGGCGGCCCGTTTTCTGCACGAGCATTCCAGCCGGGCAGGCAAGGCATATATCGAACTGAATTGCGCGTCGATACCGGAAAGCCTGTGTGAAAGCGAACTCTTCGGTCACGAGCCGGGTGCGTCCACGGGCGGACATCGATCCAAGTCCGGCCTGTTTGAACTCGCCGACGGCGGTACCCTGTTTCTGGACGAAATCGGCGATTTGCCGCTGGCCGTGCAGGGGAAGTTGCTGCGCGTACTCGACAGTGGTGAATACTGGCCGTTGGGAGCCGAGAAGGCGATACGCTGCAACGTCAGGGTGTTGGCCGCTACCAATCGCGATCTTCGGCAAATGGTCAGCGAAGGCAGCTTCCGCCAGGATCTTTACTACCGGATTGCAGGTGCCAAGGTCAGCATTCCCCCCTTGCGCGAGCGCAAGGATGACATCGCCGCCCTCTCGGCACTGATTCTGCGGCGTCTCGAAAGCGAATCCGGCCAGCAATACAATCTTGGCCAGACTGCCCTCGATACCCTGATGGCCTATGATTTTCCCGGCAACATCCGGGAATTGCGCAGCGTGCTCATCAAGGCTGCGGTTCGTTGCGAGCGCGGCGTCATCGAAGCCGGGGACATTGATTTCCAGCATCAGCCCGGTTGCGCGTGCGCGCCCGTTACGGAGGAAACGGCTGGCAAGCCGGCGCAGCGTGCCGGCGCTGCCGGACATACGGCGCAGGATGAAGGCGAAACCGGGACACTTTATCCCCTTCAGCAATACGAGGAGACCAGCATCCGCCGACTGATACGCCAGTTCGGCAATCGGCGCGTGGTCGCGCAGAAACTGGGGATATCCGAACGCACCCTATATCGGAAACTCAAAAAATACGGTATCGAAACCCTGAAATCGGGCGCGGCCATCCTTGCCGTTGCGGAGTGCATGGCCTATGTGCCGGTGGCTGCCTGGGCATCCTGGGTTTGATTCCGGTCGGGGCTTGTCACCCGCTTGCGGGAGTTGCCCGTAAAAAAAGCCCGCTTGCAGCGGGCTTTTTTGCATTCTGGCTCCCCGACCTGGGCTCGAACCAGGGACCTGCGGATTAACAGTCCGTCGCTCTACCGACTGAGCTATCGGGGAAAGGAAGCGCGCATTCTAGTGAGGGCGGGCGGTCTGGTCAACCCTCAGCCGTCCCGTTCCACCTGCAATTCGGGGATATGGGAAAAGGCGATGCGCATGGGTGCCGCGCCGCGTCCCTTGTGTGCGCCACCGAAATAGAGTGTGTTCGGACCGTAACGCTGGTTGACCCGGTCGAGTGTGAGATTGAGCCCCGCATGGCGGTCGACGGGGTCGAACAGGTCGCGCGTGGTCTGGCTGGCTTCGACGAGTCTGCTGAAGACGATGCCAAGTTTGACGATGGGGGCGGTGTCGGCCGGACGGCGCTGCCACAGTTCGGCGAGGGCGGCGTTGAATCTGAACGTGTCGGCATGGGGGCTGAAGCGGGCCTGGTCCACCCAGTTGCGGTGGCCTTGCGTGGCGTCCCGGTAGTGCAGATGCAGCGTGAGGACCCCCGCAGTGTAACGGTAATGGCGCAGCCGCATCGCGGCCTTGTGCAGCAGGCGGTAGAGCACAGCCTGTGCCGACACGGGGTCGCGCATGTCGGGCGGCAGGACGTGGGAATGGCCGAGACTGGCGCGCTGCGTAGGCAGGCTGGCGACGGCTTCGCCGTGCAGCCTGGCATGGTAGCGTTCGCCCTCGATGCCGTTCCAGGCGCGGCGCAGCGTGTCGACACCCGCCGCCCAGAGCTGTTCGACCGTCTGGATGCCCAGATGCCGGAGACGGGCTTCCATGGCACGACCGATACCGTTTAACGCGCCGAGTTGCAGGCCGTACAGGCAGTCTGGCAGATCCTGCTGGCGGATGACCACGAGCCCGTCGGGTTTGTGCATGTTGGAGGCGGTCTTGGCGAGAAAGCGGTTCGGCGCGATGCCGATCGAGCAATGCAGCACCTCGCCCACCTGCGCATAGATGGCGCGCTTGATCCGCTTGCCGAGGGCGATGGCGCGGGCTTCCGCGCGTTCGCTGCCCATGAGCTCGCAGGCCATTTCGTCTATGGACAGCACTTCGCCCACCGGCGTGCACGATTCCACGGCGGCGACGATGCGGTGGTGGAGATCGACGTAGGCGGCGGGGCGTGCCTGCACGAAGACAATGTCACGACAGAGTTTGCGGGCCTGCCACACGGGCGTACCGGTGCGGACGCCGAAACGCTTGGCGTCGATGCTGGCTGCAATGCAGCAGGTGGTGTCGGCCATGACCGGCAGGATGCCGACCGGACGGCCACGCAGTTCGGGGCGGAGCTGCTGTTCCGCCGAAGCGAAGAAGGAATTGAGGTCGACGTAGAGGGTGCGCAGCGACATGGCGGGCGGGTGCCCGGCCTGTTGGCAAGCGGGGCAGATCAAGTCAGGAATACTGTATTTTTATACACTATTCAGGGCTGATTGACACCCTGCAGCCTGCCGTCGTGCGTTCAGGCCGCCATCGGTTTGCCGTCGTTGAGGTTCAGCCAGCCTTTGGCGATGCGGTAGACGAACCACACGAAGGCCACTCCTAGAATGACCCAGCCGACCACGATGAGTATGGTGGCCCAGCCGAGCACGACCCACAGCAGGCCCCACCAGAAGGTGCGGATCTGCCAGCTGAAATGGCTGTCGAGCCAGGTGCCGCGTGCGTCGTCGCGCTTGATGTAGTCGAGCACGATGGCGACGATGGCGGTCACGCCCGAAAACAGCGACAGCGCATACAGCGCGTAGGTCACGTGGGTCAGGGTTTTCAGGCTGGCGAGTTTTTCGTCGGCAGATTCCATCAGCGAGCCTTTTCGTAGAGCGGCATCATTTTCGGTGCCAGGGCGTTGAGGGCCTGGATACGGTCATCCGGCGACGGGTGGGTAGACAGGAACTTGGGCGGCTGGCTCTTGTTGGCGGCCGCCATTTTTTCCCACAGCTTCACCGCGGCGCGGGGATCGTAGCCCGCACGGGCGGCGAGTTCGATGCCGTAGCGGTCGGCCTCGGTTTCGCCGGCGCGGCTGTTGGGCAGAGCGAGCGCAATGTCGGCAATGGGTGCAAGCCCGCTGAGGTCGGTGCCGGCGGCAATCGAGCCGAGCTGCAGGCCGGCTTGTGTCGCCAGTGCACGGCTCATGCGCTCGCGGCCGTGGCCGAGCATGGCGTGGGCGATTTCGTGGCCCATGATCTGGGCGATTTCATCGTCGGTAAGCTGGAGCTTGTCGATGATGCCGGTGTAGATCGCCATCTTGCCGCCGGGCATGCACCAGGCGTTGAGCGTGGGTTCGTCGAGCACGGCCACCGACCATTTCCAGTCCCTGGACGGCGGATACATCACCGTGGCCTGGGCAATGAGGCGGTCGGTGATGCGCTTGACCCGGGCGCTGATGGCAGTATTGGTGCTGAGCTTGCCCTGCTTCTGCGCCTCGGACAGCGTTTGCGCGTAGGCCTGCGCGGACGAACTCTGCGCCATTTCCTCCGACACCAGCACGAACTGCTTGCGGCCGGAAACCGGATTTTCCTGGCAGCCGGCCAGCGCGACCGTGCAGGCTGCAATGACAAGGATGGGTTTGATCACAGGGTTCATCCGAACAAGGGTTGATTGAAATCGAGTTTGATCAGATGCCACGCAGAAGTTCGTTGATGCCGACCTTGGAGCGCGTTTTTTCATCAACCTTCTTCACGATCACGGCGCAATACAGGCTATACGAACCATCCTTGGAGGGCAGGTTGCCCGACACCACCACCGAGCCGGCCGGCACGCGGCCGTAATGCACCTCGCCGGTCTCGCGGTCGTAGATCTTGGTCGATTGGCCGATGTAGACGCCCATCGAGATCACGCTGTTGTCCTCAACTATCACGCCTTCAACCACTTCGGAACGCGCGCCGATGAAGCAGTTGTCGCCGATGATGGTGGGGTTGGCCTGCACCGGTTCGAGCACGCCGCCGATGCCGACGCCGCCGGAGAGATGCACGTTCTTGCCGATCTGCGCGCACGAACCGACCGTGGCCCAGGTGTCGACCATCGCGCCTTCATCGACATACGCGCCGATGTTCACGTAAGACGGCATCAGCACCACGTTCTTGGCGATGTAGGAGCCGCGACGTGCGGCGGCCGGCGGCACCACGCGGAAACCACCCTCGCGGAAGTCTTTCGAGTTGTAGTCGGCGAACTTGGAGGGCACCTTGTCGTAGTAGTTGGTGTAGCCGCCCTTGATGAACTGGTTGTCTTCCAGGCGGAAGGAGAGCAGCACTGCCTTCTTGATCCACTGATGGGTCTCCCACTGCTGGGTGCCCGCTACCCGGCTCGCCACGCGCAGTTCGCCCCGATCGAGCTTGTCCAGCACCGTCATCACTGCGTCCTTCACCTGCGGGTCGGCGGTGCGGGGCGTGATCTGGGCACGTTGTTCAAAGGCGGCTTCGATGATGGCTTGCAAGTCTTGCATGATGGGTTCCGTGATGAATGCAGGGTGAAGGTCAGGCGGGGTCAGCGCACCGGACACAGCTCGGTATCGAGTTGCGTCCACACCAGCCCGGGGATGCCAGGCTGCGATTGTAAGGCCTTGACCGCCTTTTCCACGCGCCAGGCCGGCTCGTTGCTGCCGAACAGCACGTGGGCCCGACCGTCTTCGTCCACGTCGAAATCGACGAACAGCGTGCCGCTCGAAGTCAGGGTCTGCTGCACGCGGTATTCGATCTCCGCAGGCGAGCTGGCTGAGGCGGGCAGGGCGAGGCAGGCAAGCAGGATCAGGCAGCGTGGCTTCATGCCTTTACTGTAGATAATCCACGATGCGTTGCGCCGCTTCGATGCAGGCGGCCTCACCGTCCACCAGTGCAATGCGCACAAAGCCCTTGCCGGGGTTGGCTCCGGCTGCGTCGCGCGCGAGGAAGCTGCCGGGCAGCACGGTCACATGCCGCTGTTCGTACAGCCCCCGCGCGAAGGCGGCATCGTCACCACCCGGCACCTTCGCCCACAGATAGAATGCGGCGTCGGGCGCGTCGAATTCGAGCACGGGTTTGAGGATGGGCATCACCGCAGCGAACTTGGCGGCGTACTGGCGGCGGTTTTCGATCACGTGCGCCTCGTCGTTCCAGGCGGCGACGCTGGCAGCCTGTACCGCCGGGCTCATGGCGCTGCCGTGGTAGGTGCGGTAGAGCAGGAATTTCTTCATCAATTCGGCGTCGCCGGCGACCAGACCCGAGCGCAGGCCGGGCACGTTGGAGCGCTTGGAGAGCGAATTGAACACCACCAGGTTCCTGAAGCCCCGGCCCAGCTGCTGCGACGCGGTGAGCGCGCCGAGCGGCGGTTCGCCCTCGGTGAAATAGATTTCCGAATAGCACTCGTCGGCGCACACGACAAAGCCATGCTGATCGGACAGGGCAAAGATCTCGCGCCAGTCGGCGAGCGTCATCACCTTGCCCGTGGGATTGCCCGGGCTGCACACGTAGACCAGGTTGACCTGCTCCCAGAGGTCTTCCGGCACCCGCGACCAGTCCATGCGGAAACCGTTGTCCGGCGTGGTGTTGAGGAAGAAGGGCCGCGCCCCCGCCAGCAGCGCCGCGCCTTCGTAGATCTGATAGAAGGGGTTGGGCGAGATCACCACCCGGCGGCCGTGGCGGCTGGAATCGACGCTGGCCTGGGCGAAGGCGAATAGCGCTTCGCGCGAGCCATTCACCGGCAGCACCTCGGCCGCCGGGTCGAGCTTCACGCCATAGCGACGGTCGGCCCAGTCCGCCATGGCCTGACGCAGCGCGTCCGAGCCCTGGGTGACGGGATAATTCGCCAGCCCGCCCAGCCCGGCCACCAGCGCGTCCTTGATGAACTGCGGCGTGGGGTGTTTGGGCTCGCCGATCGACAGGTTGATCGGCTGCAGCGCGGGGTTGGGCACGATGCCGGCAAAGAGCTCGCGCAGTTTCTGGAAGGGGTAGGGGTGGAGCAGATCGAGGCGGGGATTCATCGTAGGCAGGTCGGTCAACAAACCGTGGCATTATAAATCGCTATGTCCCGGCCTTCTTCGCACCGCCCCCTCGCCATCGCCAGCCTCGTCTACGCCGCCGCCCTGTGGGGGCTGGTCTGGTATCCCTACCGCCTGCTGGGCGAGGCAGGCGTCGGCGGCATCGCGTCGAGTTTCTTTTCCTACGCTGTGCCGCTTGTGCTCATGGGCTGGCTGCACGGCCGTGCGGTAGGCGCGGCGCGCAGCCGCTGGCTGTGGCTGGCAGCGATGGGGCTGGCGGCCGGCTGGACCAACCTGGCCTACGTGCTGGCGGTGCTGGAAGGCGAAGTGGTGCGGGTGCTGCTGCTGTTCTACCTGTCGCCGCTGTGGACGGTGTTGTTCGCCTGGCTGCTGCTGCGCGAAAAGCTCAACCGCGCCGGCTGGGCGGTGATGGCGCTGGCGGCGGGCGGGGCCGTCGTCATGCTCTGGCAGCCAGGCGACTGGCCGCTACCGGCCAACCGCGCCGAATGGCTGGGTCTGTCAGCGGGCGTGATGTTCGCCGTCAGCAACGTCATCAGTCGCCATCTGGAGGGTGTGGCGGAAGGGGCCAAGGCCGTGTCGGTCTGGGCCGGCGTCACGGTGCTGACCGTGGCGGGCCTGGCCCTGAAGCCGGACGAGCTGGATTTTGCGGCACAGGCCAGCGTCATGACCTGGCTGCTGCTCGTCGGTGTGGCGCTCGCCGTCGCCAGCATGACCTACGCCGTGCAGTATGGCCTCGCCCGCGTGCCGGCCAACCAGGCGATCGTGATTTTTCTGTCCGAACTGGTGGTCGCGGCGATTTCCGCCTATTTTCTGTCCGACGAACGCATGGGGCCGCAGGAATGGATGGGCGCGGCGATGATCATCACCGCCAGCCTGTTTTCCGGGCACATGGAAGACCGCCAGGAGAACACGCATGTCTGAAATCAACGCCCTGCTGCACGCCGGCCTGCTGGTCGGCGACCTGGCCCGCGCCAAACGGTTTTACGAAGCGGTGCTGGGGCTGACGCCCTCGCCCGCGCGGCCCGAGCTGCCCTACCCCGGCGAGTGGTACGACCTGCCGGGTGGCCAGCAGCTGCACCTGATGAACCTGCCCAACCCCGACGCGCACGCCGTCCGCCCGGAACACGGCGGGCGCGATCGCCACATCGCGCTGGGCGTGCGCGATCTGGAAGCTTTGAAAAGCCGGCTGCAGGCGGCGGGGATGGGCTTCAGCGTCAGCAAGTCCGGACGCGCGGCGCTGTTCTGTCGCGACCCGGATGGGAACACGCTGGAGTTCGTCGAAATCGGCTGAATGCTACGGCAGGCTTGCGAGCGAACGCGGGCCGGCGGCTCAGCCGCCGGTCATCGACATGAAGCGCAGGATCTTGCCGGGCGCTTCGCGGAATTCGTGGCGCTCAGGCTTGAGTTCGATGGCTTCGCGGATCGCGGCTTCGAGGTCGGCATCGCTGGCACCGCCGCGCAGCAGGGGGCGGAATTCGAATTTTTCGTCCTGTCCCAGGCATAGGTAGGCGGTGCCGTCGACGCTCACGCGCACGCGGTTGCAGGATTCGCAGAAATGCTGCGACAGCGGGGTGATGAAGCCGACATTGAAGCGGCCATCGGGCGCGCCGAGGTAGCGCGCCGGGCCGGCACCGGGCTGGCTGGTTTCGATGAGGCCGAACTGCTTTTCCAGCCGCGCCCGCACGGGTTGCAGATCGAGGTAGTGGGCATTGCGGCCGGTGTCACCCATGGGCATGGCCTCGATCAGGCGCAGCACGAAGCCGCGTTCCATGCAGAAGGCGACCATGGCGTCGATTTCGTCGTCGTTTTCGCCGGCCATCGCCACCATGTTGAGTTTGATCGGCGCAAAGCCGGCGTCGCGCGCGGCGTCGAGTCCGCGCATCACGCGCGCCAGCACGTCGCGACCGTTGATCTTTTCCACCCGTGCCTGTTGCAGCGAATCGAGGCTCACGTTCAGCCGGGTCACGCCCGCCGCCTTGAGCGCACGGGCGTGGCGTTCGAGCTGGGTGGCGTTGGTGGAGAGCGACAGGTCGGTGAGGCCGGGCAGGGCGGCGAGGCGAGCGGCGAGCCCGGCGATGTCGCGCCGCAGCAGCGGCTCGCCGCCGGTGAGGCGGAGATGGCGCACACCCAGCCGCGCGAACGCGCCGACGAGGCGTTCGATCTCGTCGAAATTGAGCCAGTGCTCCGGCTCCTCGAAGCCTGTGAAGCCTTCCGGCATGCAGTAGCTGCAGCGCAGGTCGCAACGGTCAGTGACTGACAGGCGAACGTATTCGATGCGGCGTCCGAAGCGGTCGATGAGACTGGGCGAAGACATGTCGGGCTGGAATGAACGGGTTATATATGAAAAAATATATCCCCATTCTAGCAGCCCGGACGCGCAGCCTTTCATGAAAGTATTCGGCATCGCAGGCTACAGCGGCAGCGGCAAGACCACCCTGATCGAACGCGTGCTGCCGGTGTTGGCGGCGCGCGGACTGCGGGTGGCGGTGCTGAAGCACACGCACCACAGCGTTGACCTCGACCAGCCCGGCAAGGACAGCTGGCGCGCACGCGAGGCCGGCGCGGCGGCGGTGTTGCTGGTGTCGGATGCGCGCAGTGCGCTGCTGGTCGAACACCGGGCGGAGCCGCCCGTGTTGGCCGAGCTGCTGGCACGGCTGCCGCCCTGCGACCTGGTGCTGGTGGAAGGCTGGAAGCGCGAACCCATCGCCAAGCTGGAAGTGCATCGCGCGGCCACTGGCAAGCCCTGGCTCTATCCGGACGATTCCTGCGTACGGGCGGTGGCTGCCGACATCGATCCGCCGGGAAAAATCCTGCGTATCGACCTGAATAATATCCCGCAACTTGTTGATTTTATTTTTAACCATGCTGACCGCTGCCCAACTACTTGATGCCCTGCTCGAACGTGCGCGTTCACAGCAACCCACCGAAATCGTCGCCGTGACCGGGGCGCTGGGCCGCGTATTGGCGACCCCGGTGACTTCGGCGATCACCGTGCCGCCGCTGGACAACAGCGCGATGGACGGCTACGCCGTGCGGGTGGCCGATGTGCCGGCGGCCGGCGCGCGCCTGCCGGTGTCGCAGCGCATCCAGGCAGGTGCCGTGGGCGAGCCTCTGGCGGCTGGCACGGCGGCACGCATCTTCACCGGTGCGCCGGTGCCGCCTGGTGCCGACGCGGTGCTGATGCAGGAGATGTGCAGCGCGGACGGCGACGCGGTCGTCGTCAACAAGCTGCCGGCCGTAGGCGAAAACATCCGCCGTGCCGGCGAAGATATCCAGGCGGGCAGTGAAATCCTCGCGGCCGGCACGCGCATCGGTGCGGCCGAGATGGGCCTGGTCGCGTCGGTGGGGCTGGGCGATTTGAGCGTGTTACGCCGCCTGAAAGTCGCCTGCTTCTTTACCGGCGACGAACTGGTGTCGCCCGGTACGCCGCTGGGGCCGGGGCAAATCTACAACTCCAACCGCTATACCCTGAGCGGCCTGGTGACAGGCCTGGGCTGCGAACTCATCGACCTCGGCATCGTGCCGGACACCCTGGCGGCCACCGAAGCCGCGCTGGTGCGCGCGGCGCGCGAGGCCGACGTCGTCGTCACCAGCGGCGGTGTGTCGGTCGGCGAGGCCGATTTCGTCAAGGCGGCCGTGGAGAAACTCGGCCGGGTGGAGATGTGGAAAGTGGCGATGAAGCCCGGCAAGCCCATCGTCTACGGACGCGTCGGCGAAGCGGATTTCATCGGCCTGCCCGGCAACCCGGTATCGGCCTTCGCCACCTTCTGTCTCTTTGTGCGGCCGTTCCTGCTGAAGCGCATGGGCGCGACGCGCGTGCTCTATCGCGCCTTTCCGGCCCGCTCGGCGTCGACCTGGGCCAAGGCGGGCGACCGCCGCGAATTCCTGCGCGCGCGGCTCACCGACGACGGCCGCGTGGCTCTCTTCCCCAACCAGAGCTCGGGCGTGTTGACCTCGTGTGCCTGGGGCGACGGCTTCGTCGATCTGGACATCGGCCAGACCCTCCAGCCGGGCGACTGGGTGCGTTTCATCCCGTTCTCGGAGGTGCTGGGATGAGACTGCGCATCCTGTATTTTGCCCGTATGCGTGAACGGTTCGGCGTGGGCGAGGAGAGCCTGGCCTTCGACGGTGCAACGGTGGCCGATCTGCTTGAAGTGCTGCGCGCACGTGGCGGCGTCTGGGCCGAGGAACTCGCGCCCGGCCGCAGTTTTCGCGTGGCCCTGAATCAGCATCTGGTCACGCCGGACGTCCCGCTGACAGACGCGGCCGAAGTGGCGATCTTTCCGCCGGTGACGGGAGGTTGAGATGAACATCCGCGTGCAGACCGAAGTATTCGACCTGGGAACGGAAGTGGAGGCCCTGCGCGCCGGCCGGCTCGATGTGGGTGCGGTGGCGAGCTTCGTCGGCTACGCACGCGACATCAACGACGGCAGCGACGTGACGGCGATGACGCTGGAACACTATCCCGGCATGACCGAAAAGGCGCTCGTCACGCTGGCCGACGAAGCGGCGGTGCGCTGGTCGCTGATCGACGTCAGCATAGTGCATCGCGTCGGCCGGCTGTTGCCGGGCGACCCCATCGTGCTGGTGGCGGTGGCCAGCCGACACCGCGGCGACGCCTTCGCCGCCTGCGAATACCTCATGGATGCGCTGAAGACGCGCGCGCCGTTCTGGAAGAAGGAAGAGACGCCGACCGGTGAACGCTGGGTCGACGCACGCGAGAGCGACGCCGCCGCAGCCAGCCGCTGGGAGGCTAAGCCCCAGGGCTGATCAGGCAGCCGCTCAGCCCGGCAGGCGGCAGCGTCCGGGGTCGCGCCACAGGCGGCGCAGTCTCAGAAATCCGCGGTATCCCGCTTCGAGCAGATGCACGATCCCCGGCTGACGCGCAATCTGGCCAAACACGCGCGTGCCGGGCAGGGCCGACCACAACGCGGCAAAGGCACGCGCACCGGAAACGAGCTTGCCGTCCGGCACACGAACGTGCAGGCGGGCGAGCGCGGCCGCAGGCGTGAGATCCCTGCCCAGATCGGCGGGATCGCAACGCGTCACATCCACCCAGTCGAGCCGTTCCGCGCCGCGCATGCGCTGGTAAAAGCCGATTTCGCGGGAGCAGACGGCGCAGCCGCCGTCGTAATACACAGTGAGTCGGGGCGTGGTAGCGTGCAGAGTCATGGCGGTCTGAGGGGACATTTCTGAGGAGGTTCCTGCCGATTCTATCCAGATGCTTGACATTGGTTCTAATGAGAACTAAATTGGTTCTAATCAGAACCAATCAACCATGACCCAATCCACCGACATCCTGCCGACCGTTCGCGCCCTGGTGCACTGCTACCAGGCCTTTGTGGTGCATTCCGAATCGCACATCCGCACGCTTGGCCTCACGCCCGCGCAGTTCGATATCGTCGCCACGCTCGGCAACACGCCGGGCATGACGGCGACCGAACTGGGCGAAAAAACCCTCATCACCAAGGGCACGCTCACCGGCGTGGTCGACCGGCTGGTCGACCGGGGCTGGGTCGAGCGCGTGGCGCACCAAACCGACCGACGCTGCCAGATCGTGCGGCTGACGAAAGCCGGCGACCAGTGCTTCAGCCAGGTTTTCCCCGCGCATCTGGCGTTTTTGCAGGCGATGTTTGCCGGAGCGACCCGGGCCGATCATGCGAACTGGCAAGCCGCACTGGCCTCCCTGCAAGCCCAACTCACCCCGGAGTCGCCCACATGAGCCTGCGTTACACCGCCCCTGCCGTCGTCCTGCACTGGCTGATCGCCGGGCTGATCTTTATTGCCTTTCCGCTCGGCGTCTACATGAGCGATCTGCCGCTGTCGCCCACGCGGCTCCAGCTCTACAGCTATCACAAGTGGATCGGCATCTCGGTGCTGCTGCTGGTGGGGCTGCGCATCGTCTGGCGGCTGACCCATCGCCCCCCCGCGTTGCCGGATGACCTGCCGCGCTGGCAGCGTGCGGCGAGCCACGCCGTGCATGGCCTGCTGTATCTGTTGATCCTGGCCGTGCCGCTGACGGGCTGGCTGATGAGCTCGGCCAAAGGCTTTCAGACCGTGTGGTTCGGCGTGCTGCCGCTGCCCGATCTGGTGGAGAAGAATCGCGAGCTGGGCCAGGTGCTGGGCAACGCGCATCAATTCTTGAACTACCTGCTGCTGGCACTGGTCATCCTGCACGTTGTTGCTGCACTGAAGCACCATTTCCATGAACGCCGGCCTTTTTTGCAGCGTATGGGCCTGGGCAAATAAAAAAAGGACCCCCCATGATGCTGAAATCCCTGACCCTCCTCGCCGCACTGACGCTGGCCCCGGCGGCCCACGCCATCGAATACCGCAGCGTAGTGCCGGCGCAGAGCCGTATCGGTTTCGAGTTCGAGCAGATGGGCGTGAAAATCCCCGGCCACTTCAGGCGCTTTACCGCGCAGATGGCGTTTGATCCCGCCAAGCCTCAATCCGCGCAGGCCACGCTGGAAATCGACCTGGCCAGCATCGACGCCGGCTCGCCCGAGGCCGACGAGGAATCCGCTGGCAAGCTCTGGTTCAACCGCACGGCGTTTCCCAAGGCCCGCTTTGTCTCCAGCCAGGTGCGGGCGCTGGGCAACAACCGCTTTGAACTGCGCGGCACGCTCATGCTCAAGGGCAAGGCCCGGCCCATGGTGATCCCGGTGAGCTTTGTGCCGGGCAAGACCACCGCCTTTTTCGACGGAAGCTTTGTGCTGAAGCGGCTGGATTTCGGCATCGGCGAAGGCATGTGGGCCGACGTCGAAACCGTCGCCAATGAGGTCACCGTCAAATTCCGCATTGCCGCCACCGGCAAGTAATTCCCTTTCTTCACGCTGTTTTCCCACCAGGAGAGTCCCACCATGAAACGTCTTGCCCTTGCTTCCGCCCTTGCTGTCCTGACCGTTGCCGCCCACGCCGCCCCGGTCACCTACACCATCGACAACAGCCACACCTACCCGTATTTCAGCTACAACCACCTGGGTTTTTCCAACCAGACCCACCGCTTCACCAAGACCACCGGCAGCATCACGCTCGACCGTGAAGCGAAAACTGGCTCGGCCGATGTGACCATCGACACCAAATCTGTAGACACTGGCTACGCCGTGTTCAACGAGCACATCCAGGCTGCCGACTACTTCGACACCGCCAAGCACGGCAGCATCACCTTCAAGGGTACGAAGGTGGCGTACAAGGGCGACGTGCCGGCCAGCATCTCGGGCGACATCACCATCAAGGGCGTGACCCAACCGATCACCTTCGAGGTCACCGCGTTCAACTGCGGCACGCATCCCATGCGCAAGGTGGAAACCTGTGGTGCCAATGCCGTGACCAAGATCAAGCGTTCCACCTTCAACATGGGCAAGAACGCCCCGCTGGTGAGCGACGACGTGACCCTGACCCTGGCCGTGGAAGCCTTCAAGAAGCCGTAAACTTCCGGCGGCCGCCCACCGGCACGGCGGCGTGCGCGTAAAATGCGCGTTTACTTTTGCGGACGCTGCCGTGCTCCCCCACCAGATCGAACTGCTCGCCCCCGCGCGCGATGCCGACATCGGCATCGCGGCGGTCAACCACGGTGCCGACGCCGTGTACCTCGGCGGCCCCGCGTTCGGCGCGCGCGCCTCGGCGGCCAACGACATCGCCGACATCGCCCGGCTGGTCGAGCACGCGCACCGGTTCAACGCGCGCATCTTCGTCACCCTCAACACCATCCTCGCCGACAACGAGCTGGAACCGGCGCGGCGGCAGATCCACCAGCTTTACGACGCTGGCGTCGACGCGCTCATCGTGCAGGACATGGGCCTCCTGGAACTCGACCTGCCGCCCATCCAGCTGCACGCCAGCACGCAGTGCGACATCCGCACCCCGGAAAAAGCCCGCTTTCTGCAGGACGCAGGGTTTTCACAGATTGTGCTGGCGCGCGAACTCGACCTGGAACAGATCGCCGCCGTGCGCACCGCGCTCAATCCCCACACCGTGCTGGAATTCTTCGTCCACGGTGCGCTGTGCGTCGCCTACAGCGGCCAGTGCTTCATCAGCCATGCCCACACCGGGCGCAGCGCCAATCGTGGCGACTGCTCGCAGGCCTGCCGCCTGCCGTACCAGGTCGCCGACATGGACGGGCGCATCGTCGCCCACGACAAGCACGTGCTGTCGATGAAGGACAACAACCAGAGCGCCAACCTCGAAGCCCTGATCGACGCCGGCGTGCGCAGCTTCAAGATCGAAGGCCGCTACAAGGACCTGGGTTACGTGAAGAACATCACCGCCCACTACCGCACGCTGCTCGACGAACTGATTGCGCGCCGGCCCGAGTTCGCGCGCAGTTCCAGCGGCCTCACCACCTTTGCCTTCACCCCCGACCCCAACCAGAACTTCAACCGCGAATTCACCGATTACTTCGTCGGCGGCCGCCGCGACGACATCGGCGCATTCGACACGCCCAAGAACCCCGGCCTGCCGGTTGGCCACGTGACCCGGGTCGGCGACAAATGGGTGGAACTCGAAACTGCTGACCCCGCGATTGTGCTCAACAACGGCGACGGCCTCTGCTACTACACGCTGCAGAAGGACCTGACCGGTCTGGCGATCAACCGCGCCGAGAAGGCGGGAGACGGCGTCTGGCGCGTGTTTCCCAAAGACCCCATGGCGAGTTTCAAGGACCTGCGCGCCGGCACCGCTGTCAACCGCAACCGCGACATGAACTGGGTGCGCATGCTCGACAAAACTTCCAGCGCGCGGCGCATCGGCGTGTGGATGCGGCTGTTCGAGACCGCCGACGGCTTCGCGCTCACGCTCACCGACGAGGACGGCTTCACCGCCACGGCGCAGGCCGTGCACGCGCGCGAACCGGCGAAGGACAGTGAGCGCGCCACCGCCAGCCTGCACGAACACCTGGGCAAGCTCGGCACCACGCATTTCGAATCCCGGGGCATCGCGCTGGAACTGACGCAGCCGTGGTTCGTGCCCGCGTCCGTGCTCAACGGCCTGCGCCGCGACGCCGTCGCCGCGCTCGAAGCCGCGCGTGCCAGCGCGTATGCGCGTCCGCCGCGCGCCGCCGCCGTCGAGCCGCCCGTGGCGTATCCCGAAGACACGTTGAGCTACCTCGCCAACGTCTTCAACCACAAGGCGCGCGACTTCTACGCCAGGCACGGCGTCAAGCTCATCGCCGCCGCGTATGAATCGCACGAAGAGGAAGGCGAGGTGTCATTGATGATCACCAAGCACTGCGTGCGCTATTCGCTGAGCCTGTGCCCCAAGCAGGCCAAGGGCGTCACCGGCGTGCAGGGCACCGTGCGCGCCGCGCCGCTGACGCTCGTCAACGGCAGCGAAAAACTCACCCTGCGTTTCGACTGCAAGCCCTGCGAAATGCACGTGATGGGCAAACTGAAACCAACGGTGGCCCGGCAGGCATCGCCACTGACCTTTTACAAGACGCGGCCTTGAGCATTTGTCGTTCGGCCTGAGCGGGGCCTGGCGTGGGTGCTCCGCTGAGCGAGGGGCAGGCGCACCGGATCAGCAGCCAGCGCTCTGGATGCTGCACGCAGACATCACCAGCGTGAAGCTTGCGAGGGGGTAGCCTGGCACGAGCGCAAGCACACCATAGAGCGTCAGACGCCACGCACTTACGTCCTTTTGGCGGGAAAAGAATAAAAGTGTCAGGGTATAACAGGCGACCAGACTGCCGATGAGTGCCTCTGGCGAATGGGACACAAAGGCCCCAACTTCTGCTCCGATCTCCAACACCACCAACGCCAGTAGTGCCAGAAGCGACAAGCCCAGTGCAAGAGAAATGGCCGGCACCTCTTTCCAGCCGGCTGGCCAGAGCGGCCAGGTTGCCCCTACGGCAAGCAGTGCGAGGGATGGGACCGTGGATATCGCAAACTGTATGGGGGAGTCCACGACTTTCTGGATGTGCGGTCTAACGTGGAGCTAACCGACGGCGCTTTAGCGCCGTCCAGCGACCGGAGGGAGCGAGGTTGAGCGCCATGTTAGGCTGGGGAAGCACTAGAACAGTTGCTCATGGTGTGGGGGTGGATTCGAAGTAGATGGGTTGCGCAAACAGCAGGTAAATAGCTATGAGCCAAACTGCCTTAGTGGTTAGGCAGAGAACACTGAGAGAGCCATCGCCCAACGTAAGGTAGCGAAACGTTAAAAGCCATTTCGTATACTCGAAATTGGAACCGCTTTCCCACCAGTTATTTGTCAAACCTAGCCCCCGAAAAACCTCTGGATGTTTTGACTGAAGCCTTGATCGGAGTGCCAAAAAAAGTACGCCGGCAAGTACCAGGAAGGTCGCAGTAGCCCAACTCCAACTATATTCCGTGTGCATGCAGTATGCCTAACGTTTGAATTCACCAGCGCTGCGCGGCTTCATCGCGCAGCGTCCGGTGGAATGATGGGTTGGGCCCATATCAGAACATTGCCTATGAAAGACCTATTACATCGAACCATATGTGATGCGTGCCATCAGGATCGATACGCATGCCGCCGCTGCCTGAAATGTTCTGAAGTTCCCCCGTTCCACTACCTGCCACAATAGAGAAGAATTCCTCAGTTCTGTCCTTACCGCTTGTCGCTGCTGAGTGTATGAAATTGAACTTGCCGTGTTTTCCGTTCAATGAGCCCTCGAAGGATTCCATTGCGCAATAAGCACCTTTTCCTGACGCCGGGTCGAAAGCTGCATTGAACAATGTTGCAGACCGGCCTTCGATTTGCCCGGAATACAGCTTTTCCATGGTGGCCACACCGGTAGGTAATCCAGTCTGGATATCCGGTGAAGGCACAAGAGCGCCTGGCTTGAAGTTTTTGGTTTTAAAAATTCCGCAAATATTCATTGATGTGTCCGTCGGCCTGAAAAGAGTATGCCCAATGCCTGCGTCAACAAGCAACAAGCCGCGAAGCGGGTTGACGTCTGTTGAATAACCAGTTAGGCCAAGGCATTTGAAATTGGTGAAACTCACAGCAGTTTTGTTCCAAGCGGCACGCTATGTTCTGGCACACACAAAGTAACTTGACCATTGGCATTGTGAAAACCGGTGACCAAACACTCAGACATGATGGGGCCGATTTGCTTCGCGGGAAAATTAACGACGGCAACAACTAGCTTGCCAACAAGTTCTTCCGGTTTGTAAAGTGCGGTGACTTGAGCACTGGATTTTCGTATGCCGATTTCCGGGCCAAAGTCGATTTGGAGCTTATATGCAGGCTTTCGAGCTTCCGGGAAGGCTTCGGCGGACACAACCCGCCCAACCCGAAGCTCAACCTTCGTGAAGTCGCTCCATTCGATTTTCTCCATCTCTTCCCTTTTTATGGGCCTAACGCCCGCTTAATGGGCAGACAACGCAAAAATATTGAACTCAACCATAACAGCCGTAAACACAAAGCTCATATGAACTGAGAGCGCCACGCGATGGCTGTCCCTCTTGAAGCGTTTGTTAGGTTTGTGCGCCGAAACTCATGTGGTAATAACCACCAAATTCATCATTCACTTGCGACACAATTTCAAAACCTTGTGACAAATAGAACTCGAGTGCTTTTCGGTTTTGAACCATACATTTAAGACTCAAGTTGCCATATTCCGTTTTCGCACCGTTAAGTAGCATCGAGCCAACACCTTGATTCTGGTACTCACTTGAAACATAGAGATGATGAATAAAGTTGTCAGGCTCCCAAATAGAAATGAAACCGGCAACGCTTCCTAAAACTTCAACCAACCAAATTCGCTCTCCTTGACTATCGCGATCGAAGTCTTCTAGCTGAAAACTGTCCGTTTTGAGCCATATAAAACTATCTCGTCTAGAGTGCAAATAAAGCTTTCTCAAACATTCGCGATAACAGGCACTAAACTCTTTGATTTCCATGAATAACCTTAAACCTAGCGTCCCTCTCGACCGCAGTGTTAGAGGTGGCGTTACATAGGGCACTCAACGCCAGAACCTCCCGGAAGAATAGATTGGGCCGTTTGGATGATTACGCTCATGAAACGGCGGTTGTGGAATGGCAATGAACTCATGCGCCTTTTGGTCATCGGCGAACCGCCCAAAACCATTTCTGCGCAATGCTTGTTCTGCTTCGGCGACCGATGAAAAGGACAGACGATCAAAGACACCTGATGTGTCCCCAAAGAAAAATACGGTGCAACCGTCTTTGGTTTCATCAATCAATGCCCAGTTCTGTTGAAGAAACTCGACAATCTTGAACCAGTAGTCACGGCTTTGGATATCAACAAGCGTTTCGTTGAACGGCATAGAAACCTCTAACGTTTGACTTAAGCGGCGTGCCGTAGGCACGTCCGCTTGAAGGAAGGGTTAGATTTACAGCGCTATCATGTCTGCGACCTGATAGCCCAAGTTTGACACTTCGAAGAGTTCACACTTGTGGCCTCGAGCTACAACGAGGTTGAGATCAACAAGTTCTTGAAGCGCCTGCTCCCACTTGGCTACGTCCCGTCGATCCTTGGATGGAATGACGTTCTTTCCATTGGTCTGAATATCAGTGCCGCCTATGTAGCGTACGTACAGTACGGTTCCGTGCGGATCCAGGCTCGCTTCCTTAAGCAGAACTCTGGCCTCAGAGGTCAAGGATGGAAGGTTCGTCTTGGATTCGGCTACAGATTCGCCTTCCTCTGCCGGGCCGCCGCAGAAGAGGGGATGCTCGTTGACCTTTAGTTGGAGGTGCCGATAGAACTTGGTTCTGAAGTCGGCATGACTGTCATAGCTTTCGTATAGACCTTTGCCCCTGCAGGAGTCCTTGAACGACTTCAGATTCTCAACTTGTTTAAGGTCAACCGTGTTCAGGGCCACAGGCTGACTTGAGAAGTACAGCATGGCAGGCTTGCCTGCTTCGACGTGCCGTTCAATTTCTTCGACAGTTCCGCTGGCGTATTCATCGGTTTCCGTTCCGAGTCTTGTCCAGAAGACGCCAACCAGCAGATCGCACTTCTCAAGAACCTGATTGTTGATGACTGCCTGCGGAGATGCTCCCATCTCGGGTGACGAATGCGATTCCCATCCGATCAGGAGAAGAACAATCTTTCTCGCATTTGAATGAACAGCGTTCCACTCATACACGACATCGCGCACGATTGATCGTTCAGACGCGACATCGCCAGGAGAGGCGATCATGACATTGAACGTCTTGGCGACATAGCTCATGGGGTGAACCTCGAATAGGGAAATCTAACGTTAAAGCTCAGGGGCGCGCCGCTTGCGGCGCGTCCCTCTGGAGCGGCGGGTTAGCGCCCTTAAGCAACCCCGCAGCTAATTGCTTTTGGAATT
>NCGY01000028.1 GCA_002281775.1 Hydrogenophilales bacterium 16-64-46
GCGACCGCTGCCCAGCCGATCCACCCACAGCAAACCGTCCGGGTTCAGCATGACCTCCACCACGTCGGGGTCGTCCAAAGCCCTGGCGATGTCCGGGCCCATGGCCGTGCGCAGCATGCGCACACGACGCTCCAGCGCCAGCGAGGCCGACACGTCATGATCACGCAGTGCGCTGTTCATGACGGGACTGCTCCTGATTCGTCGTCAGGCGTAGCGGCGCGAACGTTTTGTTGCTGGCCGAAGAACTGGCTCTGATCAGGCTGGATTTCCTCGACCACATCCTTGACCAGGCTGCGCCCGCGCAGCAGATGCCGGCTGAGCTGTTCGATGAACTGCTCGAAGCGCGCCCGGCCCTGGGCGCGTGCCGCTTCCTGATGCGCTTCCGGCACCGGCGTACTGACAGTGAGGAAGTAGCGTACGTACAACGCCAGCGTCTCGATCAGGATGTTCTGGTCGCGTTCCAGCTTGTCGAGCTGGCGCGACAAGCGATCCAGCCGTTTGGCGATAGCCGCTTCGCGCTGGTCACCGGAATCTGGCGAGAGAAACGAGGCCAGTGCGGCGGCGACGATCGAGGACTTGGACAAGCCCTTCATGGTCGGTTGGGTGGGCAAGGGCAGCGGCAGGTCGTCGTCATCGAACAGCCCAAGCTCATTCACCGCGTGCTCGGGCTCTGGCGTGAACATGACTTCGGCCAGTTCCGGCTGCTGCTGATGACCGCCGTCGTCGATGGCCTCACCGTGCGCGGAGAAGATCAGACCTGGAATCGGTGCAGCGGGAATGGCCAATCCGGTCCAGTCGTCGGGCCGTGGCGCCGGACCATCGGCATAGTGACCCAGCACAAGTTGGGGTGGCGCCTGAATGCGCGTCTTGAAATTCGCATCCAGGTAGTAGCGAATCTTCTGGGCCTTGATCGGTGGATGGCCGGACACCATCACCACCTCGTCATCAGGTGGCAACTGCATGACCTCGCCGGGCGTGAGCAGTGGCCGTGCGGTTTCCTGCCGCGACACCATCAAATGACCGAGCCACGGTGCCAGCCGGTGGCCCGCGTAGTTGCGCTGTGCGCGCAGTTCGGTGGCGGTGCCCAAGGCTTCTGAAATGCGCTTGGCAGTGCGTTCGTCGTTGGTGGCGAACGTGATGCGCACATGGCAGTTGTCGAGGATGGAATGGTTCTGCCCGTAGGCCTTGTCGATCTGATTGAGCGACTGCGCGATCAGGAAGGCACGCAGGCCGTAGCCCGCCATGAAGGCCAGCGCCGACTCGAAGAAGTCCAGCCGACCCAGCGCAGGAAACTCGTCCAGCATCAGCAGCAGTTTGTGGCGGCGCGCGATGCCGTCAGATCCATCGAGCGACTCGGTCAGACGTCGCCCGATCTGGTTGAGGATCAGCCGGATCAGCGGCTTGGTGCGGCTGATGTCGGAGGGTGGCACCACCAGGTACAGTGACACCGGATGAGCGGCGTCGATCAGGTCGGCGATACGCCAGTCGCAGCGCGACGTCACTTCGGCCACCGTGGGATCGCGGTACAGGCCGAGGAAACTCATCGCGGTGGACAGCACGCCCGAGCGTTCGTTGTCACTCTTGTTGAGCACCTCGCGTGCGGCAGACGCGACAACCGGGTGCGGTGCCTCACCGAGATGGTGCGTCGTCATCATCCGGTGCAATGTGACCTCGAAGGGGCAGGCCGGATCGGACAGGAAATTGGCGACGCCGCGCAATGTTTTGTCGTCACTGGCGTAAAGCACATGCAGAATCGCGCCTACCAGCAGGGCGTGGGAAGTTTTTTCCCAATGATTGCGGCGCTCCAGCGCGCCTTCGGGATCGACCAGGATGTCGGCGATGTTTTGCACGTCGCGTACTTCATGCATGCCACGTCGCACTTCGAGCAGCGGGTTGTAGGCAGCCGAGCGTGCATCGGTCGGATTGAACAGCAGGCAGTGCGAGAAGCGCGAGCGCCAGCCAGCGGTCAAGTTCCAGTTCTCGCCCTTGATGTCGTGGATGACGGCGGAGCCGGGCCAGGAGAGCAGGGTGGGGATGACCAGACCGACACCC
>NCGY01000006.1 GCA_002281775.1 Hydrogenophilales bacterium 16-64-46
CTCGCCGCGCAGGCCGGCGTGCGTTACTCGCTGAAGAATCCGCACGCCTACGTGCAGTCCAACATCGTCGGCTTTGCCAACCTGCTCGAAGGCTGCCGCCACCACGGCGTCAAGCACTTCGTCTACGCCAGCTCGTCCAGCGTGTACGGCGCCAACACCAAGATCCCGTTCTCCACCCACGATCCGGTCAACCACCCGGTGAGCCTGTACGCCGCCAGCAAAAAAGCCAACGAGCTGATGGCGCACACCTACTCGCACCTCTACGGCCTGCCCACCACCGGCCTGCGCTACTTCACCGTGTATGGTCCCTGGGGTAGGCCCGACATGTCGCCGTGGCTGTTCACCTCCGCCATCCTGGAAAACCGCACCATCGACGTCTTCAACCACGGCGACATGTCGCGCGACTTCACCTACATCGACGACATCGCCGACGGCACCGTCAAAGTGCTCGACCGCATCCCGCAGGGCAACTCCGCGTTCGACCACATGAACCCCGACCCGGCCTCGAGCCACGCCCCTTACCGTCTCTACAACATCGGCAACCACACCCCGGTGCAGCTGATGGACTTCATCGGCACTATCGAAGCCGCGCTCGGCCAGAGCGCGAAAAAGAACTTCCTGCCAATGCAGGACGGCGACGTGCAGGCGACTTACGCGGATGTGGACGACCTGATCCACGATACGGGATTCAAGCCAGCGACGACGCTGGAGTATGGGATCGGGAAGTGGGTGGAGTGGTATCAGAAGTACAAGCAGTTGGGCTGATCAGACCGATCCGGCCCCCAGCCCCTTGGCATACTTGATTATGGATGTATATTTTCTGACCTTCCCCCGAAATTTCGTCTTTCAATGGTGACGTAGTATTGACGTTAACTTGGGAAGAGGAAAGATGAAGATACCGAAGCAGGAATACACCGTCGAATTCAAGGAACTGGCGGTCAAACGTGTCAGGGACGGCCAGGCGGTTGGCGCGGTGGCCAAGGAGTTGGGATTGATCGAGCAGACTCTGCGCAACTGGGTCAAAGCGCACGCCGCAGGCAAGCTCAACGCTCCCGGTGCCCGGAAGATCACCCCGGAAGAAATGGAGCTTTCAAGGCTGCGAGCCAAGAACATCCGGCTACGCCGGGAGTGTGAAATCCTAAAAAAGCGACGGCATACTTCGCAAAAGATGCGCTGTGAAGTTTGCCTGGATCGACACGCAGCGCAGGCGCTACGCCCTGTCCGAGATGTGTCCCGTACTGAACGTCAGCACAGGCGGCTACCGCGCCTGGAAACGCGGCGGCAAGTCCAACCGGAAACGTCTGCGACACCCAGCTGCTGGCGCTGATCCGCGCCATCCATGCCGAGTTCAAAGGTGTCTATTGCAGCCCCCGCATGGTGCTGGAACTGCGAGCCCGGGGATTCTCGGCGAGCAAGGAGCGCGTCGAGCGGTTGATGCAGGAGAACGGTATTCGGGCGCGACACAAGCGCAAATTCAAGGTCACGACAGACTCGAAGCACGGCCTGCCGGTGGCGGACAACCTGCTGGACCGAAACTTCATGCCCGAAGCCCCGAACCGGGTCTGGACCTCCGACATCACCTGCCTGTGGACGGACGAAGGCTGGCTGCATCTGGCCATCGTCCTCGACCTGTTCAACCGCGAAGTGGTGGGCTGGTCGCTCAAGCCGCGCATGACGGCGGACATCGTCACGGATGCCCTGACCATGGCGTGGTTCAGGAGGAAGCCCGTGCTGGGCGTTTTGCATCATTCCGACCGGGGCAGTCAATACGCCAGCCAGGTGTTTCAGGACAAGCTCGCTGAGTACGGCATGACCTGCTCGATGAGCCGCAAGGGAAACTGCTGGGACAACGCCCCGACCGAGAGCTGGTTCAACAGCTTCAAGAACGAGCGGTTGCATGGCATCGGCTTTGCTACACGCGAGGACATGAGGGCGACGGCGTTCGAGTACATCGAGGTGTTATACAACCGGAAGCGACGGCATTCGACTCTGGGCTACAAGTCGCCGACGCAGTTCATGCATGACTGGCTGGGAGGTCAACCATTGGAAAAACAGGTAGCATGAAACCCACCTGATGGAAGACGAAAAACCGAGGGGAGGTCACCCCATCCAGTGTCAGGGCAATGACGCTAATGGTCCGGCAGCCCCTGCAAGTGGGCACCGGGCGCGAGTTGTGCCCGCAGATGACTGCCCTGCGCGATTTCCAGCGCGTAGCGCGCCGCCACCGGCGGGCAGTGCATCGTGTCGCTGCGCGGTTGCATGTCGGCGCGATGCACCACGCGTCCGCCGTCGTCGAGGAAGGCGATGGTGAGCGGCAGCGGGGTATCGCGCATCCAGAAACAATGGCGGCCGGGGGCTTCGAAGACGAACAACATGCCGGAGTCGGCGGCGAGGTGGGTGCGTCCCATGAGGCCGCGCTGGCGGGCGGCGGGCGTGGCGACGACTTCGACCTGGATGCGCTGGCCGCCGACGATCAGCGGCAGGCGCTCGGCCGCCGTTGCCGCGCCGGACAGGCACAGCGCAACGAGCAGTCTAAAGCGCATGAGATAGTGCCTCGGCCAGTCGCAAGGCCGCATCAGGGTCGGCGTCGAGCACGCTGAAATGCCCCATCTTGCGGCCCGGGCGGGCGCTGTCCTTGCCGTAGAGATGCAGCTTGACGTTGGGGTGGGCGAACAGCGTGCCCCAGGCAGGATCGCCGCGCTGCCAGCGATCACCCAGGAGATTGACCATGGCCACGGGCGACAGCAGACGGGTGTCGCCCAGCGGCAGGCCGGCGAGACTACGTACCTGCTGTTCGAACTGGTCGGTGACGCAGGCCTCAAGCGTGTAGTGGCCGGAATTGTGCGGGCGCGGGGCGACCTCGTTGACCAGCAACTGGCCATCCACGACGAAGAACTCCACCGCCATCACGCCGATGTAGCCCAGCGCGTCGGCAATCGCGCGTGCCTTTGATTGTGCGTCGCGGGCGAGTTCAGCCGGAATGCGCGCCGGCACCAGCGAGACATCGAGGATGCCGTTGGCATGGCGGTTTTCGGCGACCGGAAAGAGCGCCGATTCGCCGAGGTCGTTGCGTGCGAGGACGACGGAGACTTCGCGGTCCAGCCGCACGAAGCCTTCGAGCACGCAGGCCACACCGCCGAATTCGCGGAAGGCGGCCCGCGCGTCGTCGACGCTGGCGACGCGCGCCTGGCCCTTGCCGTCGTAGCCCAGTCGCGCCACTTTCAGGAGCGCGGGCGTGCCGGTCTGGCGCAGCGCCGCGTCGAGATCGGCTTCCTGCTGCACGACAACAAAGGGCGCGGTGGCGAAGCCGCGTTCGGCCAGCCAGGATTTCTCGCACGCGCGATCTTGTGCGATGGCGACCGCTTCGGCCGCCGGCGTCACCCGGCACACGCTGGCCAGGGCGGTGAGGCTTGCGGCCGGCACATTCTCGAATTCGGTGGTGATCGCGGCGCAGCTATCGGCCAGCTGCGCCAACGCGGCTTGGTCGTCGTAGCCCGCTCGGATGTGCAGGTCGGCGATGCGACCGGCCGGGCTTGCCGGATCGGGGTCGAGCACCGCGATCCGGTAACCCAGGGTGCGTGCGGCGACCACGAACATGCGGCCGAGCTGGCCGCCGCCGAGAATGCCGAGCGTCTGGCCCGGCAGGATCGGCAGAGAGTTATTCGACATCCGGCAGGTCCATCGCCAGGGCGGAGTCGGACTGGCCACGCCGGAAATCGTGCAGCTGCTCGGCCAGCCCGGGATCGGTGCGCGCGATCAGGGCGGCGGCAAAAAGGGCCGCATTGGCCGCGCCGGCTTCGCCGATGGCAAACGTGGCGACAGGGATGCCCTTGGGCATCTGCACAATCGAGAGCAGCGAATCCATGCCCTTGAGGTATTTGGACGGCACTGGCACGCCAAGAACCGGCACGATGGTCTTGGCCGCCAACATCCCGGGCAGATGCGCCGCGCCGCCCGCGCCGGCGACGATGGCTTGAAGACCGCGTGCTTCCGCTTCTTCAGCGTAGCGGTAGAGCAGGTCGGGCGTGCGATGCGCCGACACCACCCGGGTCTCGAACGGCACGCCCAGCTGCTTCAGGATGCGTGCGGCGTGCTGCATCACCTCCCAGTCGCTGGAGGATCCCATCACCACGCCTACCTGCGGAGCGTTCATCGTGCTGTCCCTGATTGCCGTAAAAGGCCGCATTTTATCCCTACAATGCGGCAGCATCACCGGAGCACACCATGCCTGCCTCGCTGCAAACCCTCATCCTGCTCACGTTGTCGAACGTGTTCATGACCTTTGCCTGGTATGCGCACCTCAAGGAGATGAACAACCAGCCGTGGATACTCGCGGCGTTTGCCAGCTGGGGCATCGCGCTGTTCGAGTATCTGCTGCAGGTGCCAGGCAACCGCATCGGCTACACGGTATTCACCCTGCCACAGCTGAAAATCCTGCAGGAAGTCATCACGCTGACCGTGTTCGTGCCGTTTGCGGTCTTCTACATGAAGGCCGAACTGAAATGGGATTTCCTCTGGGCCGGGCTGTGCCTGATGGGGGCCGTGTACTTCATGTTCCGTTCTGCCTGAATACAGCGCACCAGCGCTTGATCCCGCGCCATGAAAAAAGCCCCGCTGGGCGGGGCTTCTGGCGCAGCGGCGTGGATTACACGCAGCCGGTCGGCTTCGGCGTGCCGGCGTAACGGCCGGCCTGTTTGGCGGGGCCGAAGGGGAAGAGGTCGAAGAGGAATTTCTTGTCGCCCCATTCGGGGCCGAATTCTTCCTTCAGGCCTTTTTGCAGGAAACGCAGGTTGGGCGCGGTGCCGTTCTGCGCGAACTGGTCGCGCATGTAGTGGATCACTTTCCAGTGGTCTTCCTGGAGTTCCAGCTTGTCTTCCTTGGCCAGTTCGACGGCCAGTTCCTCGGACCAGTCTTCCAGATTGACCAGATAGCCTTCGGGGTCGGTTTCGACGATCTTGCCGTTGATTTCGCGTTCCATGGTGTGTGTCCTTGCAATTAATAAAGATTGTGGTGACCAACCTTAAAATAACCAAGTAAATGAGTCAACTACTCGCTGGGGTTACTTGCTGGCCGGTTTGCCGCCGGCGGCCTTCCAGGCTTCGAGGCCGCCTTCGATGAAGCGGGCCTTGCAGCCGGCAGCACGCAGGGTGTCGACGACCGAATTCGACACGGCCCCGCCGCGCACGCAGTAGATCACCACGTCCCTGTCGCGCGGAATGTTGCCCTGCCAGCTGTCGATCTGCGACGGATCCTTCCAGACCGCACCGGGCAGGACCTCATTTGACGCGGCGTGGTCGGCTTCGCGGCGCACGTCGAGGATGAACTGGTCGCCAGGGTCGAACTCCGCCGGCGCAAGGGTGCGCGGGGCGAGCGCCCGGTACGCGCGGTAGCCACCCGCGATGGTCGAGACATTCACGTAACCCAGGGTTTGCAGCGCGTCCGCGCCGAGCGCGCCGCGATTGCCGCCGTTGCAGAAGGTGACGACAGGCGTGTGCTTGTCGGGCAGCGCGGCCGCGATGGCCTCGGTGAGCTGCGCAAGCGGCAGGTTGGTTGCGCCCGTGACCGTGCCGGCGGCGTGTTCGGCCGGTTCGCGTACGTCGAGGATGAACGCGCCGGCGGCACGCTGGGCGTCCACGGTTTCAGGCGGGGTTTGCCGGATGCGGGCACGCGCCTCCAAGGCTTTTTTGAGGAATTCGGGATCGTGGTTGTCCATGTTCGTGAGCCTTTCAGACGAGTAATGCATGAGCGAGACCAAACAGGGCACACACAGCGATGACGCGCATGATGTCCTGTTTGTATTGCCAGAGTGCGACGAAGCTTGCCACGGCGAGGACGACAGGAAACCACTCGAAGCCGCCGGAGAACGGGGCGGCCTCGGTCGCGCGCGGCCAGAAGGTGTGCCAGGCGAAGAACACCGCCAGGTTCACGATCACGCCGACCACCGCGGCGGTGACGCCGGTGAGTGGCGCGGTGAATTTCAGTTCGCCACGTGTTGCTTCCACCAGCGGCCCGCCGGCAAGGATGAACCAGAACGAGGGCAGGAAGGTGAAAAAAGTCGCGACCGCCGCGCCCGCCAGCCCGGCGGCGACGGGCTGGGCGAATACTTCTTTGGCGACGCCGCCCAGATAGCCCACCCAGGTGACGATCATGATGAGCGGGCCGGGCGTGGTTTCACCCAGCGCCAAGCCGTCGATCATTTGCGGGCCGGTGAGCCAGCCGTAGGTTTCAACCGCGCCCTGGTAGACGTAGGGCAGTACCGCATACGCGCCGCCGATGGTGAGAAAGGCCGCGCCGGTGAAGAATTCCCCCATGTCAGCCAGGGTGCCGACACCCCCCAGCGCGAGGATCGCGGTGGCCCATATCACGATGAAAATCAGGGTGGTGAGCGTGAACTTCGTCCACGAGAATTTCGCGTGCGGGGGCGTCGGCGTATTGTCGTCGATCAGCGCCGGGCCGTAGTCCTTATTCGACGCGCCGTGCCCGCCGCCGCCCCGGAACTTGGCCGGTGCGAGCTTGCCGCCGATCGCACCCAGGATTGCCGCCGCGAGCACGATCCACGGAAACGCGATCTTGAAGTAAAAAATCCCGACGAAAGCCGCCGCCGCGATGCCCCACAACAGGCTGTTTTTCAGCGCACGGCTGCCGATGCGCCACGCCGCGAACAGCACCACCGCGACCACCGCCGGCTTGATGCCGTAAAAAATCCCCTGCACTAGCGGTACGTCACCATAAGCCAGATACACCCCGGCGAGCAGGGAGAGCAACGCGAACGCCGGCAGGAAAAACAGCACCCCGGCCAGCACCGCGCCCTTCACACCGTGCATGAGCCAACTGATGTAGATCGCGAGCTGGATCGCCTCCGGTCCTGGCAGCAACATGCAGTAGTTCAGGCCATGTAGATAGCGGTGTTCGGAGATCCAGCGGCGTTTTTCGACCAGCTCGGTATGCATCATCGCGATCTGCCCGGCAGGGCCGCCGAAGCTGATGAAGCCGAGCTTGAGCCAGTATTTGAAGGCGTGCCCAAGCGTGACGGGCGAGAGGCGTGCGGTGTCCAATGCGGTTCTCCAGAGTCGCGTGCCGGGCTTGGACGGGACACCGTCTGCAGCGGGAGCCGGGTTTCCCGCAGGCAGGAGCTTAGCGGCTGTAATCACGGGCCGGACAAGAAAAAACATAACCGTTGGTTATGGGTTGAATAATAAATCCTGCTTATTGCTTATTCTGCGACGGGCCTATGATGCGCAGAGCGTGATTGCGGGCCACCGCCCGTGCCATCGACCAACACCGGAGCCTCGATGAATGCACTGATCGTGTTGTTGCCCGCCCTGCCTGCCTTGTCCGCGCTGGCGATCCAGTTGTTTGCCTCGCCGCGCGGCCAGTGTGCGCCGCGCCTGTCGACGGGGTTCGGGCTGGCCGCATTCCTGCTGGCGCTGGCTTGGCTGGGGCTGAGCCTGGCGGGCACGACGCTCGATGGGCTGGGTCTGGCGCTTGATCCGCTGGCAGCCCTGATGGCCACCCTGATCAGCGGCATCGGCCAGATAGTGCGTCTGTATTCGCGGCGTTACATGGCGGAAGAAGCCGGCTACCGCCGCTTCTATGTTCTGCTTGACGTCATGATTGCCACCCTGCTGGTGATGGTGGCGGCAGATAACCTGCTGGTGCTGCTGGCGGCCTGGCACGGCGTGGGTGTGTTGCTGTATTTCCTGCTGGGGCTGGACACCGCAAGCCGGCCGGCGCACCGCTACGCGCTCTGGACCTTCTTCACCTACCGCGTCGGCGATCTGCCCCTGCTGCTGGCGGCGGTGCTGCTGTACCAGGCGTTCGGCACCTGGTCGCTGTCGGCGCTGTTTGCCGCCATCGACGCCCAGCCGGATATCACAACAGTATTCGGTCTGCCGCTGGTCGATACCGTGGCCGCGCTGGTGGCGCTATCGGCGTTTGCCCGTTCTGCCCAGTTCCTCATGCACACCTGGCTGCCTTACACCATGAGCGGCCCCACGCCGGTGTCGGCGCTGATGCACGCCGGCATCGTCAACGCGGGTGGCTTTCTGCTCAACCGCTTCGCGCCGGTGCTGGTGCACACGAGCGAAGTGCTGCACTGGATTTTCCTCGTTGGACTGGTGACGGCGGTGGTCGGCTCGGTGCTTATGCTGGCGCAGAACGATATCAAGAAGTCGCTCGGCTACTCCACCATGGGGCAGATGGGCTTCATGATCATGGAAGTCGGCGTGGGGGCGTTTTCGCTGGCGGTGTATCACCTCATCGCGCACGGCTTCTTCAAGGGCACGCTGTTTCTCGGCGCGGGCGGCGTGATCGGCGAAGCACGGCATAACGACGGCGTGCCGGCCAACGATCTCTATACCTTCGTGGTCGAGCGACGACCGGCTCCGCGTGCGCAGTCGTGGCTGGTGATGGTGGGCTTGAGCCTGGTGCTGCCGATTGCGGTGCTGGTCGCGGCGCACGGCGCGGTGGCGGCGGAACTCTTCCATCAGCAGGGTGCGATCGTGCTGCTGTTCTTTGGCTGGCTGGCGGGCGCGCAGCTGGTGTTTTCCACGCACCGGATGCAGAGCGAACAGCCCTGGCGGCTGTTCATGCTGGTGCTGGTGTCGTTCGTGCTGGTGGTGATGGGCTATGTGCTGATCAGCCACGCCTTCGATCTCTTCCTTTATCCCGATGCGGCCTTCCGTGAACGCATCAACGAAGCGGCCGGCATCGACCTCGTTTGGTTCGATGTGCTGGTGGGCGTGCTGACCGTGGTAATCGTCGCCGGCTGGGTGCGGGCCTACCGTACCGAGCGGGATGTGCTCGCAGGCCGGGTGCGGCCCACGCCACCGCTGTGGCGCGATTTCTACGCGCTGGTATCGCGCGAGTTTTATGTTGCCGACGTGTACGCCGGGCTGGCGCGTGCCCTGCTTGCCGTGTCCGGGCGGCTGAACCTGTGGTTGCGCTGGCTATGAATCCCAAACTCTTGCTCGCGGCCTGTTTCCTGCCGCTTTTCCCCTTCTCGATGCTGTTCAACGGCGTGTTCGCGCGTGTTCGCCAGCCGCTGGCGCGCGCGGTGCTGCTGCTCGCCTGGCCGCAGGCCGGCCTCTGGCTCGTGCAGCAGGCAGGCGGCCTGCCGGACTGGATGGCACCGTGGGCGCTGGCGACTGCGCTGCTCTATGCCCTGCGTGCCCTGTCCCTGCGTGACGCCGGGCAATGGACCGGCTTTCTCGCCACGGCGCTGGGCGCGCTGGTCTGGCTGCGGCCGGAGCTTGCAATCGTCTGGGCGTTCTTTGTCCCGCTGGCGCTGCTGGCGCTGATCACGGGGGCCATCGTCACGCGCTACGGCGCGGCGTATGCGGGCTACCCCGATGCGCTCGCGCAGCGTTCGCCGCGCCTTGCCGGTGTGTTCGTCATCGCCGTTCTGGTGGCGACCGGCACGCCGCCCTTCGCCGGATTCTTTGCCTGGCTGGCCCTGGCACTGGCAGCAACACCGGGGATTGCGCTGGGTTTGCTGGCGGCGTGGCTGTTGTGGAGTTGGGCCGCAATCCGTCTGATCCAGGGCTTGGTCGTGGGGGAAGCGCCACTGGATGGCGTGCAGCCCGATGACCTGGGACGGGGTCAGACCTGGCTCCTGGCCCTGGCTATTGTGGGCCTGCTGCTGGGTGGGCTATGGCTGGCCGGAGGACTGACATGACACTGGAGCTGGGTGCGAGCCTGCGCGTGCGCGCGTTGGTGTACGTGGCGGGCGAGCGTATTCCGTTTTTCTGGCCGATGCGCGGCTTCATCCACCACAATCCGCTGCATGGCTTCGAGCATATGCCGTTTGAGCAGGCGGTCGAGGCCGGTGCCGCCCTGTTTCATGCGCGGGTGTTTCCCTCGCGCCTGGATCGTCAGCGCGCGCTGGCGCAGGGGGAAATCGACGGCGCAGACCTCGACGCCCGGATTGCCGGTTTTGCGGCCAGCCGGCCAGCCACGCAGGGGATCGATCTTGCACGCTGGCTGCGGACGCTGGCGCGCGATTGTCCGCGTCCCCTGCTGCCGGACGCCGTCCCCTCGGCGGCGGCCGTGGCCGCCGTGCTGGCAGGCCGCGACCCCGAGTACGTGCCGCCGGCGGCGGGCGCGCTCGAAGCCACTCTGCGCGCGCGCCTGCTCGACGGCTGTCCGCCGCTGGAAGCGATGGACGCCCTGTACGGCAGTTCGCTCGCCGAAACGCTGGACGAACTGACGATCAAGAGCTGCCTCGACTTCTTCGACGAAGGTCAGTCGGCGTGGGCCATGCCCGGGCGCTCGCGCGGGTTTTATTACGCCTGGCGCGATCTCGCGCGGCGCAACCTGCGTTTCCTGCTGCGTGGCCTGCGCCTCAAGCAGGTGCTCGACGCGGCTGTCACGCCCGAGGCGATGATCGTCCACGTCATGCGCGAGCTGGGCGTGCCGGAAGAAGACTGGCAGGCCGTGATCGCGCGCGAGCTGGCCCGCCTGCATGGCTGGGCGGGGTTTGTGCGCTGGCGTGCGCAGGCGTCCCGCCATTACTGGGCGCAGCGCTACCCCGCCGACCTGGTCGATTTCCTGGCGGTGCGACTGGCCCTGGGGCTGGCGCTGCTGCGCCAGCGCAGCCGGGGCGGCCGCATTCCGTTTGACCGGCCCGCGCTGGCCAACAGCATCGCCACGCGTCCGGCTGAACTGGCGCTGCGGGTCGCGTTCCACGACGGCATGCTGCCGGCGACGCTGGCGGCCGAAGTCGAGCGTGCGCTGGCGCGCGGCCATGCGCCGACGCTGGATGCCCTGCATCAGCAGGCGAGCCGGCAACAGCAGGCCGCGGCTGCCGGGGCCTGCGCTGCCGGCTTGCGTGCCCTGGCAATCCGCGCCGGCCAGCCCGGTGCGCCTGACCGGCTCGATGAGGGCGCGCTCGCCAGCCTGCTCGACAGCATCGCCGCCTTCGAACACGCCGAAGGCATGATCTGGCTGCACGCGGCGGAATCGCGCGCGGTCCACCGGCTGCTCGACACGGCCCGGCAGGACGACCCGCCGCCGCGTCCCAAGCGGCCGTTCGCGCAGGCACTGTTCTGTATCGACACCCGCTCCGAACGCATCCGCCGCCATCTCGAGAGCGCGGGCGATTACCAGACCTTCGGCCTCGCGGGCTTCTTCGGTGTGCCGGTGAGCCACATGGCGCTGGGGCACGGCAGCGAGACGGCGTTGTGTCCGGTGATCCTCACGCCGAAAAACGTGGTGCCGGAACTGTCATTGGCCGGGGCGCTCGACACCACCGCCCTGTCGGCGCTGGAAAAAACCCTGCACGAACTGAAGGAGTCGGTGTTCTCGCCCTTCGCCACGGTCGAGGCGGTGGGCCTGCTGTTCGGCTTCGACATGGTCGGCAAGACCGTCGCGCCGCGTAGCTACCTCGCCTGGCGCAAGCGGATGCACGCGCGCCGTGAACCGACGCGCCTGCTGATCGACAAGTTCAGTCGCGACGAGGCCGATTCCATCGTGCGAGCGGTGCAGCGTGCACTCATCGTCAAGGCGCTGCGGCGCGAGTTCAAGCTGGAAGCCGAACACGTGTCGGACGACAAAGTCCGCGAGCTGCGTGAAGCCGCGCTCGCGGGTGCCAGCGCGGTACCGGGCTTCGCCGCGCTGGCAAAACTCGACGGTGCGCGCGTCGCCGCCTTCCTTGACAGCCTGCGCCGCGACTACCGCATCAACCGCGCGTTTGCCGACGCGCAGATGGAACAGCTCGCGCGCATCGGCTTCACCCTCGACGAGCAGGTGGGCTATGTCGGCCAGACGCTGCGCGCCATCGGCCTTACCGGCAATTTCTCGCGCTTTGTCCTGCTGGTGGGGCACGGCAGCCATTCGGAAAACAATCCGTATGAATCGGCCCTCGACTGCGGTGCCTGCGGCGGCAACCACGGCCTGGTGAGTGCGCGGGTGCTGGCGGCCATGGCCAACAAACCCGGCGTGCGCCGTCGCCTGCGCGAACAGGGGATCGATATCCCGGGCGATGCCTGGTTCGTGCCCGCGCTGCACGACACCACCAGTGACGCCATCGCCTTGCACGATCTCGACCTGTTGCCGAGTTCGCATCTGGTCTACCTCGACCGCTTGCGCGAAGGCTTCACCGCCGCCTCCCGGCTGACCGCAGCCGAACGCGTGCCGGCGCTGGAACCGACCGCGGCGGTGCTCGACCCGCAGACGGCAGCTGCACGCGCGGCGCGCAACGCACTTGACTGGTCGCAGGCGCGGCCCGAATGGGGCCTGTCACGCAACGCCTGGTTCGTCATCGGGCGACGCCAGTTCACCCGCGATGCCATGTTCGACGGAAGGGCCTTCCTGCATTCCTACGACTGGCGTCTCGACCCCAAACGCCGCCTGCTGGAAAGCATCCTCACCGGCCCGCTGGTGGTGGGACAGTGGATCAACATGGAGCATTATTTTTCCGCCGTCGACAACGAACGCTTCGGCAGCGGCAGCAAGGTGTATCACAACGTCGCCGGGCGCTTTGGCGTGATGACGGGCAACCTGTCCGACCTGCGTACCGGCCTGCCGGCGCAGACCGTGCTGAAGGACGGCGTGCCCTACCATGAGCCGCTGCGTCTGGTGGCGGCGATCGAAGCGCCGCTCGACCACGCCCGTCGTGCGGTCGAAGGCGTGGTCGCCGTCAAGCGACTGGTGCACAACGGCTGGATCCGCCTGCTGGTGATCGACCCCGAAACACGCCGCGCGCATCTTTTCGAGGCCGGCGCATGGCACGCACTCGACCGGCCGGTTGGTGCGGCGATGGCCCACATCTACAAGGAGTCCGCATGATGAACAGCCTCAACCTCAGTTCGCTGAAAAAACTGGAGATCATTCTCGACGGCGAGCACCGCGAATTCGCGACCGACCTGCTCGATCGTGCCGGCGTCACCGGCTACACCATCGTCAACAATCTCTCTGGCAAGGGCAGCCAGGGCTTCCACGAAGGGCACCTGATGTTCAACGAGGACAACGTGCTGGTGATGATCATCGCGGCCGTGCCGGCAGAGCTGGTGGCCCCGATCCTGGAGGGGTTTGCGCCGTTCTACGACGCGCACTCCGGCGTGGTGTTCGTGTCGGACATCCAGGTCGCGCGGCTGGTGAAATTCAAGCCCTGATGAGCCAGGCTCAGCCGGGGGGCGGGCCGACGGGCGTGACGACGATGCGTTCGGCCTCGTCCATCACGAAGTCGAGGAAGGACTGCGCCACCGCCGAGAAGCGCTTGCCCTGCCGATGCACCGCGTACCAGTAGCGCTGCAGCGGAAAGCCCGCCACGTCGAGCACGGCCAGGCGGTCGAGCGCCAGTTCCATCTCCAGCGTGTGGATGGATACCACGCCCAGCCCCAGCCCCGCCTGCACCGCCTGCTTGATCGCCTCGTTGCTGCTCATTTCCATCGCCGCCTCGAACGTGACACCCTGCTCGGAAAAGTGGCGTTCCGCCGCCATGCGCGTGCCGGAACCCGGTTCCCGCGTGATGAAGGGCTCGGCTGCCACCCGCGCCAGCGACAGGTGGCGTTTGCCGGCCAGGGGGTGGGTGGGCGCGGCGATCACTACCAGCGGGTTGGCGAGGAAGGGATGGGCGACGAGATTCGACTCTTCCGGCGGCCGGCCCATGATCGCCAGATCCTTTTCCGAATCGGCGAGTCGCGCCAGGATGTGCTCGCGGTTCGAGACGTTGAGCGTCACCTTCACTTCGGGGTGGCGCTGGCAGAAGGCAGCAATGAGCCTGGGGGCAAAATAGTTCGCCGTGCTGGCGATGGTGATGTCGAGCTGGCCGCGTCGCACGCCGCGCATTTCCTCCAGCTCCAGCCGGGCCTCGGTGACCTTTTCCAGGATGGACTGGGCGTGCCGGTAGAGCGCACGGCCGGCATCGGTGAGGTGGATCTTCTTGCCGATCTGGTCAAACAGCGGCATCCCCGCCTGCTCCTCCAGCTGGCGGATCTGCATGGAGACGGCGGGCTGGGTCATGTACAGCGACTCGGCAGCACGCGTGTAGCCGCCCAGACGGGCGGCTGCCTCGAAGACCTGGAGCTGGCGCAAGGTGATGTGCATGGGACGAATGATAACCTTTGGTTATGGTTTTCATCATCAATATGAATTGTCAATTATGTAATTCCGCGAGTAGGGTTACGGTCGCGTCATGGCCCCCGGGTCGTGACAAAGTCATCGGGAAGCTTTGAACAAGCGCCCTGCAGCGATGCGGAGTGGTTGTTCAGGGTTTCCTGGGGTCGGCGCAACTGGCCGGCCAAATTCGGGTTTGGAGTACTTGTCTTCTGAATCAGCACGCTAAGGAGTAAACATATGGCAGTGAAAACCTACCAGGCCGGGGTAAAGGAATACCGGCAGACCTACTGGATGCCGGAGTACACCCCTCTGGATACCGACATCCTTGCCTGCTTCAAGATCACCCCGCAGGCCGGGATCGATCGCGAAGAAGCCGCTGCAGCCGTCGCCGCTGAGTCGTCGACCGGTACGTGGACCACGGTGTGGACTGACCTCCTGACCGACATGGACTACTACAAGGGCCGTGCGTATCGCATCGAAGACGTGCCTGGCGACGATACCTGCTTCTACGCGTTCATCGCCTACCCGATCGACCTGTTCGAAGAAGGTTCGGTCGTCAACGTGTTCACCTCGCTGGTGGGTAACGTGTTCGGCTTCAAGGCGATCCGTGCCCTGCGTCTGGAAGACATCCGCTTCCCGATTGCTTACGTGAAAACCTGTAATGGCCCGCCCAACGGCATCCAGGTCGAACGCGACGTGATGAACAAGTACGGCCGTCCGCTGCTGGGCTGCACCATCAAGCCGAAGCTGGGTCTGTCGGGCAAGAACTACGGTCGCGCTGTGTACGAATGCCTGCGCGGCGGTCTGGACTTCACCAAGGACGACGAAAACATCAACTCCCAGCCGTTCATGCGCTGGAAGCAGCGTTTCGACTTCGTCCAGGAAGCCACCCTGAAAGCTGAAGCCGAAACCGGCGAGCGCAAGGGTCACTACCTGAACGTTACCGCGCCGACGCCTGACGAGATGATGAAACGTGCCGAGTACGCCAAGTCCATCGGCGCACCGATCATCATGCACGACTACATCACCGGCGGCTTCTGCGCCAACACCGGCCTGGCCCAATGGTGCCGCGACAACGGCCTGCTGCTGCACATCCACCGCGCGATGCACGCCGTGCTCGACCGCAACCCGCACCATGGTATCCACTTCCGCGTCCTGACCAAGATCCTGCGTCTGTCGGGCGGCGACCACCTGCACACCGGTACCGTCGTCGGCAAGCTCGAAGGCGACCGTGCTTCGACCCTGGGCTGGATCGACCTGCTGCGTGAATCCTTCGTGCCGGAAGACCGCTCGCGCGGCATCTTCTTCGACCAGGACTGGGGTTCGATGCCCGGCGCGTTCGCCGTGGCTTCGGGTGGTATCCACGTTTGGCACATGCCCGCGCTGGTCAACATCTTCGGTGACGACTCGGTGCTGCAGTTCGGTGGCGGCACGCTCGGCCACCCCTGGGGCAACGCCGCCGGTGCGCACGCCAACCGCGTCGCGCTTGAGGCCTGCGTCCAGGCGCGCAACGAAGGCCGTGCCATCGAAAAAGAAGGCAAGGAGATTCTGACCGCCGCCGCTGCCAGCAGCCCGGAACTGAAGATCGCCATGGAAACGTGGAAAGAGATCAAGTTCGAGTTCGACACCGTCGACAAGCTGGACATCGCGAACAAGTAATCGATGCGTGATGGCGGGGCGTGCCTGCGCGCCCCGCCTGACCTCAACCTGAAAGGACATAGAAATGGCCGTACAAGCCTACAAAGCCGCTACCAAGTACGAAACCTTCTCGTACCTGCCTGCGATGACCGCCGACCAGATTCGCCGCCAGATCGCCTACGCGATCTCGCAAGGTTGGAACCCCGCTGTGGAACACAGCGAAAAAGGGGTCTCTTCCCGCGTGAACTACTGGTACATGTGGAAGCTGCCGCTGTTCGGCGAGCAGTCGGTTGACACCGTGCTGGCTGAAATCGAAGCCTGTCACCGCGAATTCCCGAACCATCTGGTTCGCTTCCTCGCGTACGACAACTATTCGCAGAGCCAGGGCATGGCTTTCGTCGTCTACCGCTGATCCGTTCCGGGCGGGGTTCCCGCCCGGCAGGCTGAGCAGTAACGACGTGTCCGGAGTACATACCCCGGGCAGGTAACACGCAACGAACGTTTAACCGGGTTCGTTGCGGCGACGGCCGGCGAGGACCGTCGCCCCAACGAACCGATTCTTTCGAGGACTGTGATGACACACGCCGCAGAAAGCCACGCCAGTGCGACCCTTTCGGGTCGTGAACTGGCGCTGAAGCGCCGGCAGGCCATGGCCTTGCACGGCAAGAACGGGGCCGGCAAGCCGGCCCCGGCGAAAGCGCGCCCCACGACAGCGAGCTGGAGCGAAGCCGCCCCGGCCGCGCACACTGCGCCGGCTGCCCACATGGCAGCCCCGCAGGCTGACGAGCAGACGCTGATTGCGCAGTTGCGCAATGCAGCGAACGTCAGCGCCGCGCGTGCACGCCGCGAGGCCCTGTCCCAATCCGGCAAGGCTGCACTGCAAAAAACGGCGGCAACGCGTCCGAGCGGGCGCGTCCGCCCGACCCAGCAGGCGGCGGTGGCAACAAGCAGCCAGCCGGCGGGTTGTGGTTGTGGCTGTGGCGGGACCAATCCTGCGTGCGGCACCGGTGTTGCCCCTGCAGTCGCCGACAGCGAACCCGTTCAGGTTCGTGCCGCCAGGGTGTCCGAACAGGCTACCGGCCGCGCGCTCGCCCGCGCTCGCCGAGCCGCGCTCGCCCAGGACGGTAAAGCCGGCCTCAAGCGTGTGGCACAGGCGACCAAGATCGCCGCCGCCATGCCGGGTCAGGACTGGCAGGCTGCCATCACCAA
This sequence comes from Hydrogenophilales bacterium 16-64-46, assembly GCA_002281775.1. GTDB lineage: Bacteria > Pseudomonadota > Gammaproteobacteria > Burkholderiales > Thiobacillaceae > Thiobacillus. The sequence continues at coordinate 16,906 of NCGY01000006.1, forward strand.
GGGTGCAACCGGCCGTCAGGTCGCGATGCAGCGTCGTCTGGTCCAGGCGCTCGCCGGTCGCACTGGAGCCACCAGCAGCAAGAATGAGGTCCGTCCGAGCGGTCGCGTGCGTGCGCGCAACGTCACCGCGCCCGTCAAGGTCGAGGAAGGCCACACGCTGGCGGGTCAGCCCGTCACCGGGACGATGACCGACCGCAGTCGCAAGGTGACCGGCAACGAGCCGGGTTCCTGCCGGCCTGTCACGGGGACCGAATACGTTGGCACCGAACAATTCGATGCGCTGTGCGACGCCAAGCGCCCGGCCCCGAATCCTGCCAAGGTGGGGGTGTCCTCGACGCTGCGCGAGCACCGTGTCTCGGGGACAGAAGTGGGTCGTTCGCAAAAGGTCACCGGTGACGAGCCCGGTTCCTGCCGCGGCATCACCGGCACCGAATACCTGTCTGCCGAACGCTACGCCGAATTCTGTGCCAGCAAGCCCGCTCCCGCGCCCTCAAAGGTGGGCCTGACCGAAACCGCCAAGGGCGAAAAGCTCAGCGGCACCCTGGTCGGTCGTTCCGACAAAGTGACCGGTGACGAGCCCGGTTCCGACCGCCAGCTCACAGGCACCCGCTACATGTCGAACGCGGCTGACACGGCACCGGACAAGGTTGCGGTGACGCATACTGCCAGCGGCAAAAGCGTGACCGGCACGGCCGTGGGCCATACTTCGAAGATCACCGGTGACGAGCCGGGTGCCTGTCGTGGCATCACCGGCACCGAGTACCTCGCCGCCGAACAGTTCTCGACGGTGTGCAATGCGCAGGCACCGGCGCACCCGCGCAAAGTCAGCGTGATGTCCTCGCGCGACAGTGAGACAGTGTCGGGCACCAGCGTGAACCTCGCCGAGAACGTCACCGGCAACGAATCGGGTTCGTGCCGCAGCATCACCGGCAGCCAGTACTACACGCAATCGGACTTCGCGCCGCTGTGCAAGACCGGCAACACCGGTCCGCGCAAGGTCAGCGTCATGCCGACGCTTGGTGGCCGTCCGGTCACCGGCACCGAGGTGGCACCCAGCCCAAAATTGTCCGGTGACGAGTCCTACGGGTGCAAACCCGTCACCGGTATCGACTACATCGGCACGGCGCAACTTGCGGCCGTGTGTGATGCGAGCACCCAGAATGCCGTCTCGCCGGTCGCCAAGGTCGTCGTCGACGCTACCTTGCGCGGCCAGGCCGTGACAGGCAGCTATCCCGGCCGCGCCGGCCGTGTGACGGGCAACGAAATGGGGGGCTGTTCTCCCGTTTCGGGCACGCCGTACATTGGTCGCGGCCAGTTCGAGGCTTTTTGCCCGGCACCGGATTACGACGCCCAGGCTGCACGCGTCCGCCAGTCCGCCGTGATTCCGGCCACCGCTGTGACGGGCGACCGTCCCGGTGCGGGCGGCTCGGTGATGACCGGCGACGAACGCGGCGCGTGCGAAGTGATTTCCGGTACGCCCTATGTCGGCGTGGACAACACCACGAGCCAGTGTGCGACCAGCGGTCGTTTCGTTTCGCGCGCGCGCAACTTCGAGGTGCCGTCCGCTGCGCCTGCACCGATCGATTTCAGCATTGAATCACCGGCCCGCTATGCGCAACGTCAGCGCTTCAATGAAGTGACTGGCAACTCGTTTGCGGTGGACCGGATTACCGGCCCGGGGAACAAGGCCAGCGGTCTGATTACCGGCACGCCGGAATTCCGTCATCGCGACGCCGCTTCGGCGGCCGTGGAGCAAGCTGAAACCGTGGCAGCTGCCCGCCGGCTCACCGGTGAAGGGCGCGAAGCAACGCGCCTCACGGGTGACGCCTGGGACGCTGAAACCCGCGTGACCGGCACGGAGGGTGCGTCTAGCCTGGCGCGCAATTCGTCGCAGCGTGGCCAGCCGCGCGGTGCGGGCGTGAACGCACAGGTGTTTCGCGAAGTCGAGCGTGTCGAAGTGCCGGAGTCCCGAATTACAGGCTCGGCGGGCAATACCGGCAAGGGCGCTGTCGTGACGCTTTCGGGCGGGGCGCGTGGCTAAACGCGACAGTATCCAGTCATGAACACGCGTAAACGTCTCGTAGCGATGCGACAAGCCCAGGCCCGTGAAGCCGGCTCGGCCGCGCCCGCCGCTAGCATGCGGGCAGCTGCCGAAATCGGCAGCCTGGCCAACCCGGCGTGCAGCCTGGGCGCGGGCCAGCGTTGTGAGCACGCACTGGTCGACGCCGAACTGAATCGCCGCCTCTACGAATACGAGCAGGCCGTGCGCGGACGTTTTTCACGCATCGTCGGTGCGCTGAAGGAGATTTCCGCCCACCAGCACGACCATGACTTTGCCGAGCGCGCGCAACGTCTGGCCCTGGACCGGATGGGGTATGCGCTGCCTCAGGGCTTGCTGGACAACGCCTGGGTCTCCGGGCTCGACATGAAGGCGCTGCACTCGCACTGCATTTTCGAGAGCTTCCGTACCAGCGTCAGCGCCACGCCGGATGATCAGGCCCACTGGCTCGAGCGGATGCCACTCACGGCACAATTATTCGCCGACTGCGGCTATCACACCGTGGACGTGAGCCCGTGTGCGGATGGACGCCTGCAGGGCCTGCTGCCCTTCGTCTTCCGCATGGCCCCCAACAGCAATGTGTACGTCAAGGCCTACGCCGGTGCCATGTTCGACGTCGAAGCCGACGTGGTCGACTGGAGCCATCGCGAACTCGAGCGCCTGTCCGGCGCAATTCCCGGTGGCGAGACGCAGAACTATCTCAAGATCGCGGTCTACCACTACAGCAGCTCGCACGCCTGCGACCAGGGCTGCGCCGCGCACGGCAGCAACGACAAGCTGGCGACCGAATCTGCGCTCGCGCGTCTCAATCAACTGCGCGAGGCCGTGGAAAACACCTACGGTGTGGGTGCCGCCCCGGATGTGCTGCTGGTCGGTCTCGATACCGATATCGACGCCCTGCGCATTCATCTGCCGGACGCAAACGGCGAGGTGAATGCCTACCGTTACGTCGATACTGCTGCGCTCTACCGCGACACGCTGGGCATGAGCCGCGAAGCCGCACGGGCGAAGATCGCAGCCGCGCTGGCCACGGCCGAAGCGGCGGATGGCTGGGCCGAAGGCCAGGGCAAAATGGCGGACGGCATGTGGAAGCTGGTGCTGGCGCTGGTCGAGGCGAATTTTTCGCAGATCGAATACGTCATCCAGCATCACGCCGGCCGCTACGCCGTGATCGGGCATGATGAAGAATTCATCTGCGCCGGCGAGGCGATGAGCGAATTGCAGCTGCGCAACCTGTTCTACTTCGCGCATCTCGATACGGTCGAGGAAGGCGCGGCCGACATGGACGTGGGGATCAAGATTTTCACCGGCCTCAACATCCGCCATGGTCTGCCGGTGCCGGTGCTGGTGCATTTCCATTATTCCTCGCGCGTGCCGGGCGCGCGCGACCGCGCGGTGTTGCGTGCAAAACGGGTCAAGGCGGCTATTGAAGCGCGTTTCCCGGCACTGGCCGCGCAGGGTTTGTTGAATTGCCGCATGGCGGTGTCAGACCGCGACGGCAGCGAGCGTTGCGCGGTGGTCGAAGACGCCGTCACGGACGCGGGACATTGAGGAGCTTTCGATGAGAATCATGCGCGTCGAGAAAACCCTGGTGTCGACCAACCGGCTCGACCAGTTCGGCCACAAGCCGTTGCTGGTCGTGCAGGAAAAAATCGGCGGCACGCGTGCCGTGGCGGTCGACGCGGTTGGCTGCATCCCGGGTGACTGGGTGATCTGCGTCAGCTCCTCGGCCGCGCGCGAGGCCGCAGGGAGCCGCGAGTTTCCGTCCGACCTCACCATCGTCGGCATCATCGACCACTGGAATGCCGAGGAGTCAGTCTGATGGAAATCATGCGCGTCCGGGGTGATCTGGTCTGTACGCGGCGAGTACCCGGCCTTCAGGCCGCCTCGCTGCGCGTGCTGGAGAACAACAAGGGCGGGCTGCTGGTGGCGACCGATCCGGTCGGCGTGCCGGCAGGCAAATGGGTATTCACCAACGTGGGCAGTGCGGCACGTCTGGCGATGCCGGATGTAAAGGTAATGACCGATCTCACCATCTGCGGAATCATCGACAACTGGGATGCGTGAGACGGTACAGGAGTACCGCTCGAACTGAGCAACATGGCGGCCGCGCAGCGGGCGCTGGCGCGGTAAGGCAAGGCAAGTTTTCGTTATTAACTGGAACTGAAAAGGAGTACTGAAATGGCTGAACGTATGGGTATTGCCCTGGGTATGATCGAAACCCGTGGTCTGGTTCCCGCGATTGAAGCGGCGGACGCGATGACCAAGGCGGCTGAAGTTCGTCTGATTGGCCGTCAATTTGTCGGCGGCCTGGTTGCGGCGCACATCATCGCCCGCGTCCACAGCGAAGTCGAAGGCATTCTGCCGACCGCCCCCCAGGCCTGAGCCTGATTTTCAATTTTCATTAGGAGTAACAACATGGCAAGCGTGACTGGTATTGCACTCGGCATGATCGAAACCCGTGGTCTGGTTCCCGCGATTGAAGCGGCAGACGCGATGACCAAGGCGGCTGAAGTTCGTCTGGTGGGTCGTCAGTTTGTCGGCGGCGGCTATGTGACCGTTCTGGTCCGTGGCGAAACCGGTGCGGTGAACGCAGCGGTTCGCGCCGGTGCCGATGCGTGCGAACGCGTGGGTGACGGTCTGGTTGCGGCGCACATCATCGCCCGCGTCCACAGCGAAGTCGAAGGCATTCTGCCTGCCGCTCCCACGGCTTGATCGGCTCGGCGCTTAAGTAGAACGAGTGGGGCAGATCGCCTCCCTCACTGTTGATTGGAGAAACACAAATGGCTAGCGTGAGTGGTATTGCCCTGGGCATGATCGAAACCCGTGGTCTGGTTCCCGCGATTGAAGCGGCGGACGCGATGACCAAGGCGGCTGAAGTTCGTCTGATTGGCCGTCAATTTGTCGGCGGCCGGTTCGCGCCGGTGCCGATGCGTGCGAACGCGTGGGCGACGGTCTGGTTGCGGCGCACATCATCGCCCGCGTCCACAGCGAAGTCGAAGGCATCCTGCCGACCCAACCCGATGCGTCGGGTGGCGGTCGCGATGCTGAAATCACGATGACCCAGAGCTGACCGGCTCGGGACCGGGAGCGGGCATGAGCGTCGATCCGCGTACGCTGGGCTGGCTCGCACGCGCGCTCACCCACGAAATGAGCGCGGTGCAGCAGTACCTCGCCCAGAGCGTGCTGGCCAGACTGTGGGGCGATGAAAAACTCGCGGTCGAACTACGCCACGAGGCTATCGAGGAACTGGGCCACGCCGAACGTCTGATGGAATCGCTGATCAAGCTGGGGGTTGCGCCTTCTGCCGGCAACCTGCCGCCGTCGCGCCTCGGCCGCACGGCCGAGGCCCTGCTGGCGGCTGACCACCAGCTTGAAAGCGATGCGGTGCGCCTGTATCGGCAGGCCCTGGCGCACGCCGAACGGATGCGTGACAGCGAAGCCACCCAGCTTTTCGCCGACATCCTGCGCGAAGAGATGGAACATGTGGCGGCGCTGGACCACATGGGGGCAGGAGAGCTCAATGCTTGAAACACCTCCGGGTTGGGAAGCGCGCGGCAAACCGCCGATTCTGTTCCGGCGGTTTACGTTCGCCGCCTATGGCGAGACGCGTGCCTTCCTCGACGCCTTGGCAGCCCTTTCGGAAGAAACCGGCATCCATCCGCAGAACATCAACTTCGGGACGACCTACGCCAACGTCACGCTGGAAGCAGCAGACGGCGTGGACTTGACCGAGGCTGACGCTGCGTTTGCACGCCGGGTCGATGCGCTTGTCAGGAGTGCCTGACATGGCCACCCGGATCATCGCGGTCATCAACCAGAAGGGCGGCGCAGGTAAAACCACGCTGACCATGAATCTGGCAGCCGGGCTGGTGCAACGCGGCGAAACCGTCGTCGTCGACCTCGACCCGCAGGGTTCCGCCCTGCAGTGGGCCAGTTCCGGCGCGACAGCTTTCCCTGCCACGGTCAAAACCCTGAGCGGGCGCTGGGATGCGGCGGAACTGAAAAAGACCTTCAAGGCCTATCGGTATGTGGTGCTGGATTGCCCGCCTTCGATCGACGCGCACGGTCCGCAAGCTGCCATGCGGGCCTGCGATCTGGCGCTGATTCCGGTATTGCCCTCTCCTGTGGACCTGTGGGCCAGCCTCAAGCTGCCCGAGGAAATCGCCGAGGCGAAAAAACGCAATCCCGGCCTCAAGGCCTATCTGGTGTTGAACCAGCTTGAGCCGAAGAGTGCGTTGTCGGTCGCGATGCATGACGCGCTGGCCGAATTCGGCCTGCCCGTACTCGATGCAGGCATACGGCGTCGCGCCATCTATAGGGCGGCCGCGCTCGAAGGGGCGGCGGTTTACCAGTTGGGTAGTCGCGGTGCCGCCGCCGTCGCTGAAATCGAAGCCATAATCAATGAGGTGATCGCATGACCACGATGAAAGACAAACTTGCCGCCAGCGTCCGCCAGGCCAAATCAGCCCAGCAAGCCGGCACCAAAAAGCCTGCCCAGCCTGCCGCCAAGCGCGCGGCAGCCACCAGCAAGGTTGCCGCCAAGCCGGCTGCTGCGTCGAAACCAGTCGCACCCAAAGCCGCACCGGCCGCCAAGCCGGCGGCCAAACCTGCTGCGCCCGGTGTTCATGCCGGTGGTATTCCGGATTCCACCACCACGCTGCACCCGCAGCGTGTCTGGCCGGACTGACAAACAAAGGAAGCCCCATGCGTAACGATCCCTTCATGCGCACCTACTCGCCCCGCCAGGAAGCGCTTGCCCGCGCCAGCGCACAACAGCGCCCGACCGCTGCCGTGCGTCCCGCCTCGGACACCGGAAGTGCCCTGCTGGAGGCATATCGTGTCAAGAAAGAGCCGTACTACCGCGCAGTGGCCGACGAAGTCGAGCTATACGAAGCGGCGTATTCCGTGCGCATGCCGGTGATGCTGAAGGGCCCGACCGGCTGCGGCAAGACGCGTTTTGTCGAATATATGGCCTGGAGGCTGGGTAAGCCGCTGATCACCGTGGCGTGTAACGAAGACATGACCGCATCCGACCTGGTCGGACGTTTCCTGCTCGATGCCAACGGCACCCGCTGGCAGGACGGCCCGCTGGCTGTCGCCGCCCGTCACGGCGCGATCTGCTATCTGGACGAAGTCGTCGAAGCGCGCCAGGACACCACCGTGGTGATCCACCCGCTGACCGACGCCCGTCGCCAGCTGCCGCTGGAAAAGAAGGGCGAGATGATCGAAGCGCACCCGGATTTCCAGATTGTCATTTCGTACAACCCCGGCTATCAGAGCCTGATGAAGGATCTGAAGCAATCGACGAAGCAGCGTTTCGGCGCGCTCGATTTCAATTACCCCGAACACGAAGTCGAGGCCGAGATCGTCGCCCACGAATCAGGCGTGTCGCTGGAGATCGCGAAGAACCTGGTGCACATCGGCGAGCGCGCGCGCAACCTCAAGGGCCACGGCCTCGACGAGGGCCTGTCGACGCGGATGCTGATCTACGCCGGCTCGCTGATCGCCAAGGGCGTGCCGGCATTGGGCGCCTGCCGCATGGCGCTGGTGCGGCCGATTACCGACGATCCGGACATGCGCGACGCGCTGGATTCGGCGGTCACCACCTACTTCTGATTGCTCGGGTGGCGCGCGCGTGGGCCATGAATACCATGGCCGCCGCCGCTTACGCCAGACCCCTGACCACGCCCCATGGCCATCCACATAGAAGAGTACAGCGAGCTGCTGGACGAGCTTCCCACCGACGCGCAGGAAGTCCTGCGCGGTTCGTGGAACGAAGCCGCGCGCGCGTTCTCGTCGCGCGGGCTGGATAATTTCATGAAGGGTGCGGTGGCGCTGCACAACCTCGGGCGCGGCGAGGAAGTCGTCGTTTCCTACCTGCAGGCCATGCCGGAAGTCGCGCGTGCGATAGGTGAGGACGTGCTGCCGGACATCGTCAATTTCCTGCTCGGCATGGCGTCCAAGACGTCGGGTCAGGTGCTGGCGCTGATCGCCGGCACGGCCCCGCTAGCGGCTGAACGGCTGGGCGACGAGAACGTCTTCCGCAATTATCTCAACGTGCTCTCGATCATGCTGGCGCAGGCACCACGCGGCCTGCGTCCCATGCTGGAAAACCTCGACCGACTGCTGACGCAGCTCACGCTCGGCGGTCTGCGGCGTTGGGTGATGTGGGGCGCGCAGGCGTACAAGGCCGACTTCGAGGGCCAGCAAAAATACTTCTCCCTGCAGAGCCCGGACGCGCTGTCGGTGCTGCAGCAGGAGCGCAAGGGCACGCTGTTCGTCGACGTGCAGCGGCGGCTCAACATCTATCTGCGGGCGATGTGGGGGCGGGATTTCTTCCTGCGCCCGACTGCGGGTGACTATGAAAAGCGCGAGGGGCTGAAGCCCTATATCGAGCGTTTCGTCGTGCATATCGCTGACGCCTACGACGATTACCGGCCAATGGGGGATGCCACGCCGGAAGAACAGATCGTCTCTGGCGTCGAGATTTACCGCGCCGCCGCCAACCATTGCGCGGCCCACCTCGTCTTCAGCAAGGAACCGCTGTCGCTGCAGATGCTCTCGACGCTGCAAATGGCGGTGATCGAAGCGCTGGAAGACGCGCGCGTGGAAGAACTCGCCATCCGCCAGTTCCCCAACATGCGCGAGAGCTGGCTCGCCCTGTACCCGGTGTACGACCACAGCGAACCCAAAACCCCGGGTGAGCTCATCAACCGCCTTGCCCGCGCCCTGCTGGAAGAAAACCCGCGCGACCCGCATCCGTGGGTGCAAAAAGGCGTCGAACTCTTCCGCGCCGAAGCAGCGAAAGACGGCGCGCTGGATACCGCGCAGACCAGCTGGAACCTGGGCATCGAGCTGGCACAGCATCTGCCCGAAGGCCTGCCCGAATTCAACGTGCGCACTGATGCGCTCACCGCGATCTACCGCGACGACAACCGCACGGTGTGGGAGTCCGAGGCGTACGACGAGGCCGAGGCGCTGGAAGCGACCTGGGGGCCGAAACAGATCCGCAAGAAAGTCTCCCTGATGGAGATGATCAATACGCTGGACTGCGAAAACGCTGGCGACGACGCGCAGGAAATCTGGGTGTTGCCGACCGAGTTCATCCTCGACCAGGAAGGCGTGTCGATCAACTCGCTCGAAGGCCGGCCGCCCATGGCCGACCCGGTGCATTACCACGAATGGGATTACACCATCCAGCTGGAGCGTCCGAGCTGGGTGACGGTGCTCGAACGCCATCCGCAGATCGGTGACATCGCCGTCATCGACAAGATCATCGAAGACAACAAACCGACCATCTCGCGGCTCAAGTTCCTGATCGAATCGATGATTCCGCAGGGGATGCAGCGCATCCGCCGGGTGGAAGACGGCGACGAGCTCGATATCAACGCCGCGGTGCGGGCGATGATCGACATCCGCATGGGCCAGCAGCCGGATACGCGGATCATGATGCGCTACAAGCGCAACGTGCGTGATCTCGCGGTGATGGTGCTGCTCGACATGTCCGAGTCGTCCAACGACAAGGTCCGCGGCCAGGATTACAGCGTCATCGACCTGACGCGTTCGGCGACCGTGCTGCTCGCCGACGCGCTCGACCGTATCGGCGATTCGTTCGCCCTGCACGGCTTCTGCTCCGACGGCCGGCACGACGTGCATTACTATCGTTTCAAGGATTTCGACCAGCCCTACAACGACCTGACCAAGGCGCGGCTGGCCGGCATGAAGGGCGCGTATTCGACCCGCATGGGCGCGGCGCTGCGTCACGCCGGCAGTGTGCTCAAACAGCAGGCCAAGACGCGCAAGGTCTGCTTCGTGATCACCGACGGCGAACCGGCCGATAACGACACGCGCGACCCGCAGTATCACCGCCACGACACCAAGCGTGCGGTGGAGGAGCTGGCGCGCGAAGGCGTCACCGTCTACGCCCTGTCGCTCGACCCGCACGCCGACCAGTATGTGTCGCGCATCTTCGGCGCCAGGAATTACACCGTCATCGATCACCTCGAACGCTTGCCCGAAAAGCTGCCGATGCTCTACATGGGGCTGACCAAATGAGGCGTCTTGGCCGGCCGTGCTGGCGTATCATCGCGCGCTTTGTCAGTCGCAAGATCAGGGTTTCCACGCGCCCATGAAGGTCAACCTCCGCACCTTCGTTTTCATCGACTCGCTGCAACCGCAGCTCGCGTCGTATCTCGCCACGTCCTCGCAGGGCTTCCTGCCGGTGCCGGGCGATGCCTGCCTGTGGGTGGAAGTCGCGCCCGGCATGGCTGTGCATCGCCTGTCCGACATTGCGCTGAAGGAAACCAACGTCCACCTCGGCGAGCAGGTGGTCGAACGTTCGTTCGGCTCGATGGAGATTCACTACCGCAACCAGAGCGAAGTGATGGAAGCCGGCGACATCATCCTGCGCCAGCTCAACACCACCGTCGAGACGCGCCTGCCCTGCCAGGTGGCATGGAACGAAATCATCCGTGGCATGACGCCCGACCACACCACGCTGATCAACCGGCAGATGCGCAAGGGCTCGATGATCCTGCCGGGCAAGAGTATGTTCATTCTCGAAGTCGAACCGGCGGGCTATATCGTCTACGCCGCCAACGAAGCCGAGAAGGGCGCGCACATCACGCTCGTCGACGTGAAGGCCTTCGGCAACTTCGGTCGTCTGACCATGATGGGCACCGAAGCCGAAGCCGAAGCCGCACAGACGGCGGCGATCAAGGCGATCGAACAGCTCAACCAGCGCGCCCGCAGCGGCGACTGAAGCTCGGCACGCGAGCCGCGCTTGCGCTGGCCGGATCGGCCAGCGCCCGGACTGCTCGCCCGGTCGTCCTTATTAACCACCGACTTTCATCCCTCCCTCGACGCTAAACGCTGCCCGCAAGACCTACGGCAGCTCGCGCCACAAGCCACTCTGGCTGATCTGGCGCGCGGCAACAGCGCACAGTAGAGAGATAACCCTGTGTGATTCATATGAATGTTTTATTATAATCATGTGATAATTCATGCGCGGCGGCCGGCTGCGATGCCGGAGCGTCGATCTGGTCTGCACGGTCCCGCGCGACCCTGTATCCGGAGTTCCGATGATCGTCCCGCAAGCCTGTCCCCTGTGGTTGTACCGCATCCTGCCGTTCCTGCGCTGGTGGCCAGACGTTACCCGCGCCACGCTCAAGGCGGATGCCGTGGCGGCGCTGACCGGCGCGATGGTCGTACTGCCGCAGGCGGTGGCGTTTGCCATCATCGCCGGCCTGCCACCGGTGTACGGTCTTTACGCGGCGATGATTCCGGCCATCGTCGGCGCACTGTGGGGGTCGAGCTGGCATCTCGTATCCGGGCCGACCACGGCGATTTCCATCGTTGTGTTCGCCTCGATCAGCCCGCTCGCCGAGCCGGGGACGGCGCATTATGTCGGCCTGGTTCTGACGCTCACCTTCCTCACCGGGGTGTTCCAGCTGGTCATGGGCGCGGCGCGGCTGGGGGCGCTGGTCAACTTCATTTCGCACACCGTCATCGTCGGCTTCACTGCCGGCGCAGCGCTGCTCATCGCTGGCAGCCAGATCAAGAATTTCTTCGGTCTGGAGATCCCGCGCGGTGCGCATTTCCATGAAGTGCTGGTCGAATTCGGCAGCCATATCGTCGACATCGAGCCTTACGTGTTCGCCGTCAGCCTGGTCACGCTCATCGTCGGCGTCGTCGCGCGGCGCTGGCTGCCCAAGCTCTACATGATCGTCGCCATGGTCGTCGGCGGCGTGCTCGCCGCCTGGCTCAACGCCACACTGACGCCCGACGTCACCGGCATCCGAACGGTCGGTGCGCTGACGGCCTCCCTGCCGCCCTTCACCCTGCCCGACTTTTCCCTGGCCGCCCTTCAGCAGACGGTGTTCCCGGCGATGATCATCGCCATCCTCGCGCTGACTGAAGCGGTCGCCATCGCGCGTTCGATCGCAGTCAAGTCCGACCAGCGCATCGACAGCAACCAGGAGTTCATCGGCCAGGGCCTGTCCAACCTCGCCGGCAGCTTTTTTTCCGGCTACGCTTCCAGCGGCTCGTTCAACCGCAGCGGGGTGAACTACGCGGCCGGCGCGAAAACGCCACTGGCCGCCGTGCTCTCGGCGGTGTTCCTGCTCGCCATCGTGCTGCTGGTCGCACCGCTGGCGGCGCACCTGCCGGTACCAGCGATGGCGGCCATCCTGTTCATCGTCGCCTGGGGGCTGATCGATTTCCACCATATCGGCGAGATTCTGCGCCGTCATCCGCAGGAGCGCGTGGTCCTCGTCATCACCTTCGTCGGCACGCTGATCGACCTGGAAAAAGGTATCTTCGTCGGCATCCTGGTGTCGCTGCTGTTCTACCTCTACCGCACCTCGCGCCCGTCGATCCGCGAGCTCGCCCCGCCGCCCGGCACGCTTGATGACCCGCTGCGCAAGCTGGTGCCCGTCGAGCCGGGCGTGCCGACCTGTCCGCAGCTTGCCATCGTGCGGGTGGAAGGGTCGATCTTCTTTGGTGCGGTCGAACACGTGCAGCAGTACCTGCGCAACATTGACGAATCGGAACCGGACCGCAAGCACCTGCTGCTGGCCGCGCGTTCGATCGGCTTCATTGACCTTGCCGGGGCAGATCTGCTCGCCAAGGAAGCCGGGCGGCGGCGCAAGCTCGGCGGCGCGCTCTATGTCTCCGGCGTGCAGCCCGACCTGTGCAAGATGCTGAAGCGGGGCGGCCAGATCGGCGACATCGGCGAGACGAACATCTTCACCGGCAAGGGCGAGGCGATGCGGGTGATTTATCCCCAGCTCGACAGCGCGGTATGCAGGGCGTGCCGCGCGCGAGTGTTCCACGAATGCCAGACCGTCCTGCCGGACGGCAGCGCGCGACCCTGAATGGCGCGCACCGCCGCCGGCACGCAATGCCTACAATCGGATCAGACTGAATCGGTGTCACTCATGGAAACCAAAACCGCCCGCCTGACCGTGTTGCTCGACCCGGCGAAGAAAAAGGCGTTCGAGCAGCTTTGCGCCGCGCAGGACCTGACGCCTTCCCAGGTTGTGCGGCAGATGATCCGCGACTATCTCAAGCAGCATGGCGTGGAATGGCAGCCATCCGGCCGCGCGGCCGTGAAGTCCCGCAGATAGAACAAATCGCCGGCCCCTGCCGGCAGACGGGTCAGATACGCACCACGGCGTCGCGCTTCTCGCCCATGTGGGCCAGCGCTTTTTCCAGATCCATCTGCGCCGGGTTGCTGCTCGACGCGTGGGCGAGGCGCTCGAACAGCTGATCCTGTTCGAGGATTTCGCGGTGCCCGTCGGCACGCTGGACGAAGGCTGCCCAGGGGATGAATTTGGTCTGCGGGAATTCGTCGCCGGGCAGCGGCGAGATATCGATGTTGAGGCCAGCCAGAAACACGAGATTGCGCCCCTGCATGGCCGGTGCCTGCACCAGGCTGCGGTAGGTGCGCTCGAATTCGGCCAGGGTGTTGGCGCAGGCGGCGGTGAGTAGCGGGTGTCGGGACGAGAGGATCCAGGGCATCGGCGTGATGAGGTTGGATTCGAGCTGGTCCTGGAAGGGATCGGGGCTGTCGCTCTTGTGCTTGAAGTAGAAATCCTCGGCGGCCAGGCGCTTGCCGATGGCCGCGCTGCCCTCGGCAGGCCAGGCGGCTTCGCCCAGGCGGGCAACCAGCGCCTCGGCAGCGAGGAAAATATGCCCAGTGCTGCGGGTGGCGGCTGGGCGGGGCTGGCCGTGTTCGGCCCCGGCAACGAGGCGGGCGGCGTGCAGGAAAAGGCCCTCCTTGCGCTGGCGCGCGATCAGCATGTAGTCGATCAGCACCGCCAGGCGGCCTTCGTGTCGCAGCAGGCGCACATTTTCGCTGGCGTATTCGTATTCCTTTGCGTACCACTCGATGATGCGGCCGATCTTGCCGCAACTGCAACTGAGATGGGCATCCTCCGTATGCAGCCGGCGATAGACGCCGAACTCACCCGTTTCCGGTTCGTAGCCCACGTGGCTCGCCTGCAACAGCACCACGTCCTTGGCGTGATCCGCATGGGGGGCGTGGCGGTCGGTAGAGACGATGCCGCCGACGCGGCCGTGGTTGAACGGAAACGCGCCGAAGTGCTTGGTGATGAGGATGATGGGGAAACCCTGCGACTCGTCCGAGCAGAACGCGCGCGAAGGCACGATCTTGCCCGGCGTGAACCCCAGCGACAGACACCAGTTGTAGAGCTTGGGGATGAAGGTGTTGTAGCAGAACATCCGGTCTTCCAACCGGAAGCTGGCAAGTGCACTGGGTACGGCGGCGGGGTCGGAGAACATGTCGGGGATGCGCCTGCAAAGGCTGGTATCATAGCAAGGTTTGTCCGGGCGAGCGGGCGCAAGACGCCCGCCTTTGCCCGCTCAGGCCCAATACGGTGAAATTCATGGAAGTCAATTCAATCGCCAAGAAGCTGCTGTTCAACACGGTGCGGGTCGATACCGTGCTGGACGACGGCAGCGAAGGTTCCGGCACCGCGTTCGTCGTCAGCCACACCCACGCGAGCGGCACCACCACCTTCATCGTCACCAACCGTCATCTGGTCGACGGCGTGCGCAACGGCGGGCTTGTGTTCACCCAGAAACGCGATAGCCAGCCGGCGATCGGCGAGCGTTTCCAGCTCAACATCGAAGATTTCCCGGCCGCGTGGTTCCTGCATCCGGACCCGGAAGTCGACCTCGCCATCATCCCCATGCGCCCGCTCGAAGCAGCTGCCAACGAGCGCGGGGTCGAGCTTTATTACCATCCCATCGACAGCCGGCTGGCGCTCGATGTGACCTCGTCTCGCGCGCTTGACGCGTTCGAGGACGTGCTCTTCGTCGGCTACCCGAGCGGGGTGTGGGACCAGGTCAACCTCATGCCCATCCTCCGGCGTGGCACCACGGCCACGCCGCTCGCGCTCGATTTCGAGGGCCGCAAGGAATTCCTCATCGACGCTGCCGTTTACCCCGGCTCGTCCGGCAGCCCGGTGTTCATTTACCAGCCTGAAACCGCGCGCGTGGCGCAGGGCGTGGGTAACCACATCCAGTTCGCCGGCGTCGTGGCGGCGGTTTTCTTCCGCGAGGAGGAAAATCATCTGGTGCCTGCGCCCGTGCCGGCGAACAATCACAGCAAGGTGATGGGCTCGGAAATGATCGATCTCGGACTCGTCATCAAGGCTGAAGCCGTGATCGAGGCGATGAACGCCTATCTTGGCCGCTGGGTGGAGTGAACGCATGGAACGACCTGTCTATCCCGGTTTCTACAACGATACGCATGGCATCACCCAGCTCGGCCGCGTCGTGCTCGACGCCTGGGTCTTCGGCATCCTGCCGGAAAACGAGGACTGCACCGGCTGGGACCTCGGCCGGATGCAGAATCTGATGAACCAGGTCGAGGCGAAGTGGGACGAGTTCGGCAACCTGCCGAGCCACCTGCCGCCCGAGTTGCTGGAGCGCCACACGCAGCTCTATCGCGATGCCATGGAACGTGCGGCCGGGCGCGGCTGGAATCCGGAACTCGCGGACGAAGACTGAGTAAACGTCGGATAACGGCCCGTAAAAAAGCCAGACCGCAGGGTCTGGCTTTTTTACGGGGCGTGTGCGTTCAGCTCGCGGCCGCAGCCGCTGTCCCGGCCTCTGATGCGTACTGCGCATCTAGGGTTTTCAGCGCGATGTCCTTGTTGGGGAACAGATTCTCGCGGCCGATCACGCGGTCGAGGCCGGCGCGGTCGAGTGCCTCGCGCACCGGTTTCTTCAGGCCGGAGAGTGCCAACGTGATGCCGGCGCTTTTCAGGTCGCCCGCCAGCGCGCGCAGCTTGTCTTCACCGGTTGCATCGATGCGGTTGATGCCGTTACCGATCACCAGCAGCGTCTTGGCATCCGGGAAGTGGCTGATGGCCTTCATCACCGCCTGCTCGAAAAACGCCGAGTTGATGAACACCAGAGAGGCGTCGAAACGCAACACCACATACTTGTCCGAGATCGGTGACAGGTCGCGGCCGGACATGCCGACGAGGCTGCCGTCGGCGGTGCGGCCGAGCACCTCGCTGCGTGGCTGCATGAGGCCGTAGAGATAGATCAGCACCGTGAGCACCACCCCGACCAGTACGCCGTTGGCCAGCTGCGGTGCCATCCACAGGGTGGCGAGAAAGGTGGTCAAACCCACCACGCCGTCGCTGCGGTTCACGCGCCATGCGTGACGCAAGCTCTTGAAGTCGATGAGCCCGAACACCGCGCTCATCACGATCGCGGCCAACACCGACTGCGGCAGATGATAGAAATACTCGGTCAGGTAGAGCATGGTGATGATCACGCCGACCGCACTGATGATCGCGTAGAAACCTGTTCGTGCACCGGTCTTGGCGGCTACCGCTGAGCGCGAGAACGAGCCCGACACCGTGTAGCTCTGGAAGAAGCTGCCGACGATGTTGGCGAGCCCCTGGCCGATCAGCTCCTGGTTGGGATTGAGTTTTTCCCGGCTTTGCGCGGCCAGCGCGCGCGAGATCGAGGTGGCCTCCATGAAGCCGATCAGCGCCATCACGAAGGCGGTGCCGAGAAGGCCGGAGATGACGCCGAGATCCATCCCGGGCAGGGCAAAGCCCGGCAGGCCGGCGGGGATGGAACCCACCACCTGGCCGCCGCCGGTGAGCTTGATCTGGCCATTCTTCGCGCCGGCAAACCGCCAGCTGTCGGCAAACCAGCTCGCATCCGGCCCTGGAGCGCGGTAGACGGTCGTGCCGTTGACTTCGATCGGGGTCAGGGCAAAGCGATGAACGGCAACCCGC
This sequence comes from Hydrogenophilales bacterium 16-64-46, assembly GCA_002281775.1. Taxonomy (GTDB): domain Bacteria; phylum Pseudomonadota; class Gammaproteobacteria; order Burkholderiales; family Thiobacillaceae; genus Thiobacillus. The sequence continues at coordinate 33,754 of NCGY01000006.1, forward strand.
AAGCCGTAGAGCTGCTGTTTCAGACTTTGCTCCTCGCCAGCCAGCCGGAGTGACTCCGCCTCCAGCATGAAGTCCTTGCGCTCTGACTTGGCGAGGCTGCGCAGCTGCTGGTTGAGCGTGTGCTGGGCCTGCTTGGTTTGTGCCAGTTGGGCTTCGAGCCGGGCGTAATCCTCGAACGCGATGCGCGCGGGGCCGTCCTCGATTTGTGCGGGCGATACCGTGGCGGTCTTTTCGAATCCCAGGCTGGCTGAAATGATCGTGCCGATGATGACGACGATGAGCACGCCCGGCAGACGCGGAAAATGGCGTTTCATCAGCGACAGCAGGATCAGGGTGCCGACGCCGAAGGCGATGGTCTGCCAGTGCGCGAGCGGGAATTGCAGGATCACTTGCGAGAGGTCGCGCAGGAACATGTCCGAGCGCGGCATCGGCACGTTGATGAAGGTGTTCAGCAGCGACAGGCCGATGATCAGCGCGGCCGCATTGGTGAAGCCGTTGATCACCGGGTGCGAGGCAAGGTTGATCAGCACCCCCATGCGGAAGGCACCCAGCGCGAGACGCATCACCCCGACCATCAGCGCAAGGGTGAGGGACAGGGCGATGAACTCCTCGCTGCCGCGCGCCGCCAGCGGCTCGATGGCGGCCGCCGACATGAGCGACAGCAGGGCAACCGGGCCGGTATGCAGGAAGCGCGATGCGCCCCACATCGAGGCGATCATGACCGGCAGGAACGAGGCATACAGCCCGTACACCACCGGCAGGCCGGCGAGGGCGGCGTAGGCCATCGCCTGCGGAATGAGGATCATCGCCACGGACACGCCGGCAATGAGATCGCCCCGAAGCGTGTCCGCGCGCATGGGGAACCAGTTCAGGAAAGGCAGGAATCGAGTCAGCATGAATCCAGGCGCGACAGGGCGCGTAACGTAATTGGGCAGCCGGGCAAGGATGCGCCCGCAGGGGAGGCGGAGCGTGACCTGCCGCTGCCGGGGAACAGGATCAGGTGGCGCACCCCCCACCCGGTAACCCGGTGCGCGCCACACGTCACACCGCATACCGGTTCCGGCGAGCGCGGCACGATACAAAAGCTGAATGGTAACGATTTCGCGTCCGCTCGGGAAGCGGCAACAAGCGCCAGAAGGTAAGATGCGCGCCATGAACGCCCCTGCCGCCATCTTCGATACGCACCTCGAACAGTTCGACCAGGACGTGATCGAGGCGTCCCACGCCCAGCCTGTCATGGTCGATTTCTGGGCCGACTGGTGCCCGCCCTGCCGGGCGCTCACGCCCGTGCTGGAACGTGTGATCGCGCACCACGCCGGCCGCATCCGACTCGCCAAGGTCGAGGTCGACGAAGGTGCGAACATGAAACTCGCCGGGCGCTATGGCTTGCGCGGCTTTCCCACGGTGCTGCTGTTCATCAACGGAGAAATCGTCGGCCGCTTCGCCAGCGCGCAATCCGAACGCTGGGTGCACGAATTCATCGCCGAGCACACCTCGCTTGAATGAAGGGCCGCGTCTGATCGTGCTCGACACCAATGTCGTGCTCGATATTCTGCATTTTGACGAGGCATTGACCCGGCCGCTGCGCACGGCCCTGGAAACCGGCATCTTGCATGGCGCGGTCAGCGAGGCGACCTTCGGCGAATGGACGCGGGTATTGACCTACCCGGTGTTTCGGCTTTCACCCGCCCATCAGGCCGAACGCTCGGCAACGTATCGCGCGTGGTGCGATTTTTTCACGCCGCCGGCGGTAACGGGCGTCGCGCGCTGCCGTGATCGCGATGACCAGAAATTTCTGGACCTGGCCGCCGGGCTGTCGATTCCGCTGGTGAGCAAGGATCGTGCAGTGCTGAAACTGCGGCGTCGGCGACATCCGCAGCCGCTTATTTTTTCGCCGCTGGATGCGTGTGCGTGGCTCGCGGGCGGCAGCTGATCAGGCATCTTGGCTTTCACCAGAGAGGCTACGGCGTGCCGCCTCGCTGACGGCGACCACCGCCGGATGGGTGAGTCGGCGTTCCACCGAAATGGCAAAGAAACGCTCGCGGATGTCGTGCGTGCGTCCCAGTTCAATACCGCCAAACTGCTGCATCACGGCCGGCGCGACCGTGAGCGGGGCCGGAAAGACTCCCGCGCCAGCCTGCCCGAATGCGCTCATCAGGGCGCTGTCGTCGAATTCGCCGACGATGCGCGGGGCCACAGCCTGTTTTTCCAGCCAGCGCAGGAGCGGTGTGCGCAGAGCGCTGTCCTCGCCAGGGATCAGCAGTGGCGCGCCGTCGAGGCAGGCGGGAAACTCGCCGGCGAGCGCTTCTGCGACGGCAGGAATGGCGAGAAAAGCCACGCCGCATTCGCCCAGCGGGTGGCTGTAACCCTTGATGTCCATGCTCGACGGCAGCGGCCGGTCGGCCAGCACCATGTCGAGCCGGTGGATGGACAGGGCGGCCGCCAGCGTCTCCAGCCGGTCTTCCCGGCACACCAGCTTCACCGGCTCGGCGAGCGTCAGCGCGGGCGCAAGAAGCTGATAGGCGATGGCCTTGGGCACGGCATCGGCGATGCCGACGCGGAACGGATGGATCGGCGCGGCGGCGCGGTTCTGCAGGGCCTCTTCGAGTTCAGCTCCCACATGAAAGATGTCGTCGGCATAGCCCAGTGCAGTCCGGCCGGCGTCGGTGAGCTCCAGCCGGCGGCCGCTGCGGCGGAACAGCGCCACACCCAGCCGCGCTTCAAATGAACTGATCTGGCCGGACAGGGTCTGCGGCGTGAGGTGGAGTTTTTCCGCCGCGCGGTTGATCGCGCCGGTTTTGGCCACGGTGCGGAAATAGTGCAGGTGCTTGTAATTGATCATGGCGGAACCTACATCGTAAAAATCGAACTATGACAGTATAAAAATCGGATTTTATTGTGCAAAGCCCGAGTGTATCGTTTGTCAGTCCACAAAAGGCTGTTCCCTTTTTCAAGGAGACCCGACATGAAACGCATTTTTCTCTTCCTGGCGACTAACTTCGCCATCGTGCTGGTGCTGTCCGTCACCATGCGCCTCCTGGGCGTGGAGCCCTACCTCACCGCCAATGGCCTGAATCTCACCTCGCTGCTGATCTTTGCCGCGGTGATGGGCTTCGGCGGTTCGCTGATCTCGCTGGCGATTTCGAAATGGATGGCGAAAAAATCGATGGGCGTGCGCGTCATCGACACACCGTCGTCTTCGACTGAGCTCTGGCTGGTCGACACGGTGAAGAAGTACGCGGCTGACGCCGGCATCGGCATGCCCGAGGTCGGTATCTTCGATTCCCCTGAAGTGAATGCCTTCGCCACCGGCATGAACAAAAACAACGCGCTGGTCGCGGTATCGTCGGGTTTGCTCAGCGCGATGACGAAGCAGGAGGCCGAAGCGGTCATCGGCCACGAGATCGCCCACGTCGCCAATGGCGACATGGTCACGCTGGCGCTGATCCAGGGTGTGGTCAACACCTTCGTCATGTTCCTCTCGCGCGTCATCGGCCACACCGTCGACCGCGTGGTGTTCAAGAATGAGAACGGCCACGGTCCGGCGTTTTTCGTGACCATGATCGTGGCGGAACTGATTCTCGGCGTGCTCGCCTCCATCATCGTCATGTGGTTCTCGCGCCAGCGTGAATTCCGTGCTGACCGGGGCGGGGCCTCGCTCGCCGGCAAGGGCGCGATGATCGCCGCGTTGCAGCGCCTGCAGCTGGCCCACAGCGGCCCGCTGCCCGAGAAGATGGCGGCCTTCGGCATTGCCGGCGGTAGCCCGCAAGGCTGGAAGCGCCTGTTCATGACGCACCCGCCGCTGGAAGAGCGCATCGCTGCGCTGCGCGAGATCAAGGGCTGACAGATGGCCGGGGCCGCGGCCCCGGCCCCGGCCATCCGACTAGGGAGACCCCGTGCAACATTTCGAGCATTTCCTGGAACGCTTCATCTTTGCCAGCCGCTGGCTGCTCGCGCCGTTCTACATCGGGCTGGTGCTGGCCATCGGCCTGCTGCTGGCCAAGTTCGTAAAGGAGTTCTTCCATCTTCTGCCCGTGGTGGTCCATGGTGACGGCGGCGACGTGATGGTCGGCGTGCTGACGCTGGTCGACGTGGCGCTGGTGGCGAATCTACTGCTCATCATCGTGTTTGCCGGTTACGAGAATTTCGTTTCCAAGATCAACACCGGTGACAGCGAAGACCGTCCCGACTGGATGGGGCATGTGAGCTTTTCCGACCTGAAGATCAAGGTCATCGGCTCGATCGTCGCCATTTCAGGCATCGAACTGCTCAAGGCTTTCGTCAACGTTGAGGCCTACACCACCGAACAGCTCGCCTGGAAGGTCGGGCTGCACATGGCTTTCGTCGTGTCCGGCGTGCTCTTTGCGGTGATGGATCGGCTCTCCTACAAAAACCATTGATGGCGGTGGCCCTCGCCCCAGCCTTTACCCGGAAACTCCTGCATGAATGAAATGATCAGCATCGGCGCACCCTGGATGTGGGCCGTCTTCGTCGTCTTTGTACTTGTCATGCTGGCGGTTGACCTGTTCCTGGTGGGCGGCAACAAGGCACATAAGGTCAGCTTCAAGGAAGCCGCCGCCTGGTCGGCTGTCTGGTTCACGCTGGCCATGCTGTTCAATGCCGGCCTGTGGTGGTATCTGAAGGGCGAATACGGCGCGGCCGTCGCCGAGGCGAAATCGCTGGAGTTCCTGACCGGCTACCTCATCGAGAAGGCGCTGGCGGTCGACAACATCTTCGTCTTCCTGATGATCTTCAGCTACTTCGCCGTGCCGGCGGAGTATCAGCGTCGCGTGCTGATCTACGGCGTGATCGGGGCCATTGTTATGCGCGCGATCATGATCCTCGCGGGGTCCTGGCTGGTGCAGGAATTCCACTGGATACTCTATCTGTTCGGCGCTTTCCTGGTGTTCACCGGGGTGAAGATGCTGATGGCGGCCGAGGTGGAACCCGATCTCAACGACAACAAGCTGATCAAGTGGGTCAAGGGCCATCTGCGGATGACGCCGGATTATCGCGGCGAAAAATTCTGGGTAGTGGAAAACGGTGTGCGCGTGTTCACTCCGCTGTTCCTGGTGCTGATCATGATCGAGATATCCGACCTGATCTTTGCTGTCGACTCGATCCCGGCGATTTTCGCGATCACCACCGATCCCTTCATCGTCTTCACCTCGAACATCTTCGCCATTCTCGGTCTGCGCGCGATGTACTTCATGCTCGCCGGACTGGCCGATCGTTTCCACCTGCTGAAGTACGGCCTGGCTATGGTGCTGGTGTTCGTCGGCGCGAAGATGCTGCTGGCCGATTTCTACAAGATTCCGGTGGGCTTGTCGCTTGGCATCGTCGGCCTCATCATCGCCACATTCATGTTCGCCAGCCTGTGGGTGACGCGCAAGCGATCCTGATTGCGCGCGCCGGCGAGCCGGCCTGACGAGGCTTTTCATGCCGACCAATATCGACTCGCCGCTGGCCCGCCGCATCGCGGCGCTGGCCTTCCTGGTGTTCATTTTCGGCGCGACCTTCTGGGTGCTGTCGCCGTTTTTCACCGCGCTGGCCTGGGCCGGCATCCTCGCCTACGTGACCTGGCCGCTGCACCAGCGCCTGCAACAGTGGCTGCCGGCGCGCGAGAATCTGGTGGCCTTCCTGATGACGCTGGGCGTGGCGGCGACGCTGCTGTTGCCGCTCCTGTGGGTGATGTTCACCCTGCTGGCCGACGTGGCTGCCGCCTCCGCCTTGCTGCGCAAGATTGCCGCAGAGGGCCTGCCGCCTTTGCCTGCCGGCGTGCGCGACTGGCCCGGCGCGTCCTGGCTGCTGGCGCAGTACGCGAAAGTCCAGGGCGACCCGGAGTGGGTGCGCCTGCAGCTCGCGGCGCTGGGTCTGTCCGATCCCGGCATGCTGAAATCGATCGCCGGCGGCATCGGCCGCAACGCGGCCAAGTTCGGCATCGCGGTGTTCGCCCTGTTCTTTCTTTACCGGCATGGCGACAACGTGCTGACGCAATTCCGGCGGGTGGCGACGCGCTGGCTGGGTGACGCCGCGCGCGGCTACATCCAGGCGGTGGGCGTGACCGTGCGTGCCGTGGTGTTCGGCATCGTGCTCACCGCGCTGGCGCAGGGCGTGCTCGCCGGGCTGGGCTACTGGGTGGCCGGCGTTTCCGCGCCGGTGCTGTGGGGTGCGATCACCGCGCTGGTGTCGCTGATTCCGTTTGTCGGGCCGGTGGTGTGGATCGGTCTTTCCCTCACGCTGCTGGCACATGGCGAGACACAGGCGGCGCTGGGTCTCTTCCTCTGGGGCGCGCTGGTAGTGAGCTGGGTCGATAACCTGATCCGCCCGCTCGTGATCAGCGGCCCGACGCAGATCCCCTTCCTGCTGGTGTTTCTTGGCGTGCTGGGTGGCCTGAATGCCTTCGGCCTCATCGGCCTTTTCCTGGGGCCGGTGCTGCTCGCGATTTCGGTGGCGATCTGGCGCGAATGGCTGGTGCACAAGCGGACGGGCTAGAATGCGCAGCCGATACCCGGAACCGACATCATGAATCCAGCCAGAAACCGCAAGGTCCCGCGATTCGCGCTCAGCGTGCTGGGCGTATTCGAGACGATAGGCCTCGCCGTCATCACGGTGGCGACGCTGATCGCGGGCGTGATCGAAGTGAAGGTGATGGTCGACGCCGGTACGGTGACACTGGCCGATCTGCTGTTGCTGTTCCTGTACCTGGAAATTCTCGCCATGGTGGGCGTGTACTTCCAGTCCGGGCAGCTGCCCGTGCGCTTTCCGATCTACATCGCCATCGTCGCGCTGGCCCGCTATCTGGTGCTCGACATGAAAAGCCTGGACGTGTGGCGGATGCTCGCCGTCGCCGGGTCGATGCTGCTGCTGGCCTGTGCCGTGCTGATCATCCGCTACGGCCATGTGCGCTACCCCTACGATGAACACCCGAACAACCGGGACGAGCAACCCTGATTTGTCCTGCCCGCGTGGGACGCCCCGATGGAACTGACGCCAACCCTGCTGCAAACCGCCACCCAGGCGCTCGACCTCGTGCTCGATTTCAAACGTCCGGCCGATGCGGTGCTGTCGGCCTTTTTTCGCGATAACCGCAAGTTGGGCGCGCGCGACCGCGCCTTCGTCGCCGAGGCGGTGTTCGGCGTGCTGCGGCGTTATCGCTATCTCTCGGTGGTCGTGCCGGCGGCCAATCCGCGCACGCTCATCGTCGCCTGGCTCATCAAGGCGCGCGGCATGAGCGGTGCCACGCTGGAGCAGTTTGCCAGGCCCGAGCTGATCCAGCACATTCGCAGCGCGAAGACGGAAAACCTGCCGCTCGGCGTGGCCGCCGAACTGCCGGACTGGGTGGTCGAAAAATTGCAGGTCACGCGTTCGGATGCGGACATTCTGACGCTGGGGCGTGCGCTGCAGCAAGCCGCGCCGCTCGATGTGCGGGTGAATGCGTTCAAGGCGGATCGCGATGCCATGTTGGCGAAACTGCAAGGTGAAGGGCTGCTGGTCGAAGCCACGCCCTATTCACCCTGGGGCCTGCGTTTCCGCGACCACCCAGCCATCAACCGGCATCCGCTGTTTCTCGACGGCACGCTCGAAGTGCAGGACGAAGGCAGCCAGTTGCTCGCCTTGCTGCTGGGCGCGCGGCGCGGCGAAATGGTCTGTGATTTCTGTGCCGGGGCCGGCGGCAAGACCCTCGCCATCGGCGCGATGATGGCGTCGACCGGCCGGCTGTACGCCTTCGACGTGGCGGACAAGCGGCTCGCCAACCTGAAGCCGCGGTTGGCACGCTCCGGCCTGTCCAATGTGATGCCGCAGTTGATTGCATCGGAGACCGACACCCGGGTGAAGCGGCTGGCGGGCAAGCTCGACCGCGTGCTGGTCGACGCGCCGTGCTCGGGACTGGGGACGCTCAGGCGCAACCCTGATCTCAAGTTCCGCCAGTCGCCGCAGAGTGTCGCCGAGCTGACCGTCAAACAGGCCGCCATCCTGCGGGCAGCGGCAAAATTGCTCAAACCCGGCGGCCGGCTGGTGTACGCGACCTGCAGCCTGCTCGCCGAGGAGAACGAAGCCATTGTCGAGGCCTTTCTGGCCGAAGGCGGTTTCAATCGCGAATCCGCGGCCGATCTGCTGGCGCAGAACCGGATTGTGCTCGATACCGGCGACACGCTGACACTCTCGCCGGCGACGCACGGCACGGATGGATTCTTCGCCGCCGTGGTGACCCGGCAGCCGGCTTGACCCCCGTGCACTTTGGGGTTATCAATGCGGCGATTTGTTTCGCTTACCTGACACAGACGGCATGACGGCAGGCGTCTTTCACCCCGATACGCTCGGTACCCTGTGCGGCCTGTTCCGCGCGCGCGTCGCGGCGTCGCCCGATGCCGTGGCTTACCGCCAATACGACGATACGAGCGAAATCTGGACGGGCTTCACTTGGGCTCAGGTGGCCACCGAGGTTGAACGCTGGCGGCGCGCCCTGGTGAAAGAAGGCCTGGCCCCGGGCGACCGGGTCGCGCTGATGCTGAAGAACTGTGTCGAATGGGTGATCTTCGATCAGGCGGCGCTCTCGCTCGGTCTGGTGACCGTGCCGCTCTACCTCGACGACAGGCCCGAGAACGCGGCCTACATCCTCGACCACGCCGACGCCAGGCTGTTGCTGGTCGAAGGCCGTTTCCAGCATAAAAAGCTCGCCGAGATCGCGGGTTCCGCCCCGCAGCTCGAACGCATTGTCAGTCTGGAAGCGCCGGAAAACCAGCTGGCCGACTGGAACCCGCGCTTTGTCGTGGCGGCCGACTGGCTGGCGGCAGCAGCCGACACCCCTGTACCCGAGCGGCATCTCACTGCCGACCTGCTCGCCAGCATCGTCTACACCTCGGGCACGACAGGCCGGCCCAAGGGCGTGATGCTCACCCACGACAACCTGCTGTGGAATGCCTACTATGCGTCGCAGTGTGCCGCGTTCGCGCCGCATGAAGTCTTTCTGTCGTTTCTGCCGCTGTCGCACACGCTGGAACGCACCGGTGGCTACTATCTGCCGATGCTGCTCGGCGGCGAGGTCGCCTATGCGCGTTCCATCGCCCAGCTCGCGCAGGATTTGCAGACCATCCGCCCCACCGTCCTGATCTCGGTGCCGCGCATCTACGAACGGGTGTATGGCCGCATTCAGGATGGTCTGGCGAAGAAAAACCCCATTGCACGCACCCTGTTCGAACTGGCCGTGCGCGTCGGCTGGCGGCGTTTCGAGCGCGCGCAGGGCGTGGCGGGCTGGCATCCGGAATTGCTGCTGTGGCCGTTGCTGAAAAAACGGGTGGCTAGCAACGTCACCGACAAGCTGGGTGGGCGGCTGACACTCGCCATCTCCGGCGGTGCGGCGCTCTCGCCCGAAATCGCGCGCGTGTTCATCGGCCTGGGCATACCCATCATCCAGGGCTACGGGCTCACCGAGACGAGCCCCGTGGTGTGTGTGAACCGTCCTGATTCCAACATTCCGGCGAGCATCGGCCAGCCCTTGCCCGGCATCGAAGTGAAGATCGGCAAGGACGACGAACTGCTTACCCGCAGCAAGTGCGTGATGCGCGGCTACTGGAAGAACGAAGAAGCCACCCGCGCGATGATCGATGCGGAGGGCTGGCTGCACACCGGCGACAAGACGAAGGTCGACGCACGCGGTCACTATTCGATCATCGGCCGCATCAAGGACATCATCGTGCTGAACAACGGTGAGAAGGTGCCGCCGACCGACATGGAATCCGCGATCCTGCTCGATCCCCTGTTCGAACAGGTGATGGTGATCGGCGAAGGCAAACCTTACCTCGCCGCGCTTACCGTGCTCAACGAGGAACACTGGCAGACCTTTGCCGCCAGCCTCAATGTTGACCCGGCGCATCCGGCCGCGCTCAGCGATCCCAAGGTCGTCAAGGCGCTGACCCGCCGCGTCGCCGAGCACCTGAAGCATTTTCCCGGCTATGCGCAGATTCGTCGCCTGCACCCCGAGCTCAAGCCGTGGACGGTGGACAATGGGCTGCTGACGCCCACCCTGAAGGTCAAACGCAATCAAGTTCTCGACCGTTACCGTGCGGCGGTCGAGGCCATGTATGCCGATTTCGCGCGCAGCTGATTCCAATATCCATTACAAGGGAGAACGTCCATGTCGTATCGTCTTCGCGCCGCCGCCACGCTCGCGCTTGGCAGTCTGGCCGGCCATGTGCACGCCGCCGGTTTTGCGCTGATCGAACAAAACGCCAGCGGCCTGGGCAACGCCTACGCCGGTCAGGCCGCCAGCGCGCAGGATGCCAGTACCATCTTCTTCAACCCGGCCGGGATGACGCTGTTGCCGGACCGGCAGGTGGTGATGGCAGGGCATTTGATTGCGCCGAATGCGGAGTTCACAGGAGTGGTCGCACCCAACATTGGAGGGGGTGACGGAGGCAATGCGGGTGGGCTTGCGTTCGTGCCGAACGGTTATTTTGCTTTTCGTCTGACACCCGATGTCCATCTCGGCGTTGGCATGTTTGCCCCCTTCGGACTAAAGACTGAATACGATTCGACCTGGGTGGGTCGAGTCCATGCGATCGAATCCGAGGTCAAGACGATCAACATCAATCCCTCGATCGCCTGGAAGGCCAGTGAGTCACTGTCATTGGGAGCTGGGCTGAGCATCCAGTACATCGAAGCGACGTTGACTAGCGCGGCTTCTACTGCCCTGACGCCACCGATAGGGGCGGTCAAGGGAGATGATTACGGATGGGGATTCAATCTCGGGGCTTTGTGGAGCCTGAGTGAGGGAACGCGGCTCGGCCTGAGCTACCGTTCAGAAATCGAGCACACTCTGGAAGGAGACTTTGCTATCAATGGCGTGGTCTTTACAGACCCTGTTTTCGCTGACGTTACCTTGCCTGATTCCGCGTCCCTGTCATTTTTCCATCGAGTCAATGACCGATGGGATTTTCTTGCTGACCTGACCTGGATGGGTTGGAGTGATTTTGTCCAATTGAATATCGTCGACTCGACCGGGGCACCGGTGGTTGAGCCGACGACTGAAAATTGGGATGACAGCTACCGGGTTTCCCTTGGTCTTAACTATCGTGTCAATGACAAACTGGTTTTGCGGGGGGGGGTGGCATTCGATGAAACACCCGTTTCCGATCAGTTCAGAACGGCCCGGATCCCGGATCAGGACCGGACCTGGGTAGCCTTGGGTGCCCAATATCGTTTGTCTGACAAGAGCGTGATCGATTTTGGCTATGCACACCTGTTCGTGAAGGACGCGCGCATCGAGGAGCTTCGCAGCACTGTGCTCCTGTTGACCGGCGACTACGACGCCTCTGTCGACATCCTCTCCGCCCAGCTCACCCACAGCTTCTGAACCACGTGGCCAAGCCCGTTCCCTTCGACAACCTCATCACGCGGCTGATCGACGACAGCCACGATGTCGATCTGCTGTGGCAGGCAGCGGTGCTGGCGCTTGCCGCGCTGGCGGCTTGGGCGCTGGTACGGTGGTTGAAGCCCCGGATGACTTCGCCGGATGTGGGCTGGTCGGCGGGCTGGGAAGGGCTGCGGCGCGTCAGTTTCCCTTTGCTGATGCTGCTGGGCGTGCTGGCCGGGCGCGAGCTGGTCGAGCTCTGGGTGGACCGGGTGCATCTGCTGAATCTGGCGGTACCACTCCTGCTGGCGCTGATGGGGGTGCGGCTGGTGATCCATGCACTGCGCTACATCTTCGAGCCACGCGATTCGCTCAAGGTCTGGGAGCGCAGCGCGGCCTGGCTGATCTGGGGCGCGTTCGCGCTGCACATCACCGGCCTGCTGCCGCGTATCCATGCGGCGATGGAAGCCTTGTCGTTCGAGTCGGGCAGCCACCGCTTTTCTTTGTGGTTGCTGTTCCAGGCGGCAACAGTGGTGATCATCGCGGTGGTCGCGGCGCTCGCGCTGTCGCGCCTGACCGAGAACCGCCTGATGGGCTTCACGCAGATGAACCTGTCGCTGCGTATGGCGCTATCGAAGGCTGCGCGCACGATTTTCCTGATCCTGGCGGTGCTGGTGGCGTTGCCGGCGGTGGGCATCGATCTGACGGTGCTCTCGGTATTCGGCGGCGCACTGGGGGTGGGTATAGGGTTTGGCCTGCAAAAGGTGGCAAGCAACTACATCTCGGGTTTCATCATCCTGCTCGACCGCTCGGTACGCATCGGCGATCTGGTCACGGTCGACAATAAATACGGCGAGGTCAGCCAGATCAACACCCGCTACACCCTGTTGCGGGCGCTGGATGGCACCGAAAGCATCGTGCCGAACGAGATGCTGATCAGCCAGACTGTGGTGAATCATTCGCTGTCGGCCCCGAACGTGCGTGTCGCGATCCCGATGCAGGTGGCCTACGATACCGATCTGGAGCAGGCCGAGGCCCTGATGCTGGAAGCCGGGCGCAGCCATCCGCGCGTCATTCTCGACGAACCCGACAGCAGTCCCCGCGTGTTCCTCAAGGATTTCGCCGACAGTGGCGTTAATCTGGAACTGGCGGTGTGGATACGCGACGCGGAGGAGGGCCAGAACAACCTGCGCTCGGATATCAACTGGGCGATCTGGCGGCGTTTCAAGGCAGCGAAAATCGAGATTCCCTTCCCGCAGCGTGTGGTCCATATGGCGGCTTCTCCGCAAGTTGAAGCCAAAGAAAATTCTTGATTTTTATGGTTTTTATCCGTATATTACGGGACTAGTTTGTCTTTTTTACAGGAAGTTTCCATGCAACTTGGCTTGATCGATCTGCCCTGGTGGGGCTATGTGCTGGTGGCGCTGGGCCTGACCCACATCACCATTGCTGCCGTCACGATCTTTCTGCACCGTTCGCAGGCGCACCGTGCGGTCGACCTGCATCCCGTCGTCAGTCATTTCTTCCGCTTCTGGCTGTGGATGACCACCGGCATGGTGACGCGCGAATGGGTGGCGATCCACCGCAAGCACCACGCCAAGTGCGAAACCCCCGAAGACCCCCACAGCCCGCAGACACGCGGCCTGAAAAAGGTGTTCTGGGAAGGCTCGGAGCTGTATCGCGCCGAAGCGAAAAACCAGGAAACCATCGCCAAATACAGTCATGGCACACCCGATGACTGGATCGAGCGCAATCTCTACAGCCGACATTCGGCCAAAGGCATCGTGCTGATGATGGCGATCAATCTTGTCCTGTTCGGGCCGATCGGTCTCACCATCTGGGCGGTGCAGATGGCCTGGATCCCCGTGACGGCGGCGGGCATCATCAACGGCATCGGCCATTACTGGGGCTACCGCAACTTTGCCTGCGAAGATGCCTCGACCAACATCGTGCCCTGGGGCATTCTCATCGGCGGCGAAGAGCTGCACAATAACCACCACGCTTATGGCACAAGCGCCCGCCTGTCGAACAAGTGGTACGAATTCGACATCGGCTGGCTCTACATCAAGCTGATGTCCTACGTCGGTCTGGCCACGATCCGCAAAGTGGCACCCACCGTGAAATGGCGTCCCGCCAAGCCGCTGTGCGACCTCGATACCCTGCAGGCGATCATTACCCACCGCTACGATGTGATGACGCGTTTCGTGAAGAGTGTGGGGGCCGACGCCGCAAGCGAAATCACCAAGCTGAAGGCGGGCGCATCCCTGCCGCAGCACTGGAATCTCGCCAGCTTCCGCAACTGGCTGCATAAGGAGCCCGCTGAACTGGCTGCGGCTGACAAGGCCGAGCTGGAGAGCCTTCTGGGCAAGAGCGAGCGCCTGCAGACGGTCTACCGCATGCGGCAGGAACTCGCAGCGCTGTGGAGCCGCTCGACGGCGAGTCGCGAACAGCTGCTGGAACAACTCCAGGCCTGGTGCAAGCGCGCAGAAGACAGCGGCATTCCCTCGCTGCAGAACTTCTCGGTTCGCTTGCGCAGCTACGCCTGACTCCGTTGAAGGCTTCGGCCTTCGGCAAACAATAAAAAACCCGCCAGAGGCGGGTTTTTTATTGGGCAGCACAGACCGCCCTAGGTAGCCGGGCTGAATTACTTCAGCTTAGTTTCCTTGTACTCAACATGCTTGCGAGCCTTGGGATCGAACTTCATGATCGCCATTTTCTCGGGCATCGTCTTTTTGTTCTTGGTGGTGGTGTAGAAGTGACCGGTGCCCGCAGTGGACTCCAGCTTGATCTTTTCGCGTCCGCCTTTTGCCATGTCAGTTCTCCTTAGACCGCTTCGCCGCGTGCGCGGAGATCAGCCAGCACGGCGTCGATGCCGTTTTTGTCGATGGTGCGGAGCGCCGCATTGGACAGGCGCAGACGCACCCAGCGGTTTTCGCTTTCAACCCAGAACCGGCGGTATTGCAGGTTGGGGAGGAAACGACGCTTGGTTTTGTTGTTGGCGTGGGAAACGTTGTTCCCGACCATGGGCTTCTTGCCCGTAACGATACATACGCGAGCCATGACGCTGCTCCAGAAACATGAAAAATGGTGGAGGGTACCGGCAAGGCCGAAACCCGAGAACCGCGATTTATATCATAGCCAAGCAAGGCAAGGCAAGTCAGAGGTGGCCGGCCTCGCGGAAAGACAGGGCGGCCGGGCCGGCGACGATGAAATGATCGAGTACGCGCACATCGACCAGCGCCAGCGCCTCGGCCAGATGGCGGGTCAGCTGGCGGTCGGCCTGGCTGGGTTCGGCCACGCCGCTGGGGTGGTTGTGGGCGATGACCAGCGCGGCGGCATTGTGCGCGAGCGCGCGCTTGACGACCTCGCGCGGGTAGACGCTGGTCTGGGTGAGGGTGCCGCGAAACAACTCTTCGGTGGCGAGCACCCGGTGCTGGGCGTCGAGAAACACGCAGCAGAACACTTCGTATTCCTTGTCGCGCAGGAGCAGGCGCAGATAGTCGCGCACGGCGTCCGGCGAAGTCAGCGCGTCGCCGACGCGCATGTCCTCGGCCAGGGTGCGGCGCGCCATCTCCATCACGGCGGCAAGCTGGGCGTATTTGGCGGCCCCGATACCGGGCGCGGCGCAGGCGGCCTGACGGTCGGCGCGGCAGAGCTTGCCGAGGCCGCCAAATCGCTGGATCAGTTCGCGTCCCAGGTCGACCGCGCTTTTGCCGGTGACGCCGGTGCGCAGAAAAACTGCAACCAGTTCGGCATCGGTCAGGGCCGACGCGCCCTGCTGCAGGAGCTTTTCGCGCGGACGCGCATCTTCCGGCCAATCCCGAATCGCCACGATCTTCTCCCCTCCCGTAGAATGTCGCCATTCTATAAGCCTCATCGGGATGGCAGCGATGTCGCTCTCCGGCAAGAACATTCTCCTCGGCGTGACCGGCGGCGTGGCGGCCTACAAGGCCGCGGAGTTGTGTCGTCTGCTCAGGAAGACAGGGGCCAGCGTGCGCGTGGCCATGACCGAGGCCGCGTGTCGATTCGTGACGCCGCTGACCTTTCAGGCGCTTTCCGGCAAGCCGGTGCTGACGACGATGTGGGACGGTTCGGAAGGCGACGGCATGGCGCACATCCATGCCACGCGCGACGTCGATTGGATCCTGGTCGCACCGGCCAGCGCCGATTTCCTCGCCAAGCTCGCGCACGGGCGAGGCGACGACCTGCTCTCGACCCTGTGCCTTGCACGCAGCGTCCCCTTGCTGGTGGCACCGGCGATGAACCAGGCCATGTGGTCGGCCGCGCCCACGCAGCGCAATCTGGCGCAGTTACAAGCCGACGGGGTGCGCGTGCTGGGCCCGGCGGTGGGCGAGCAGGCCTGCGGGGAAACTGGGCTGGGGCGGATGCTGGAGCCGGCCGAGCTGGTTGCGGAATTGCGGGCGACGGCTGCACCCCGCGTGCTCGCCGGCCGACGGGTGCTGGTTACTGCGGGACCTACGTTCGAGCCCATCGACCCAGTGCGCGGTCTCACCAATCGCAGCTCGGGCAAGATGGGCTATGCGGTGGCGGCCGCCGCGCGTGACGCCGGGGCGGAGGTCTGTCTGGTCTCCGGCCCCACCTGCCTCGCCGCGCCTTCGGGCGTGCGGCGCGTCGACGTGGAGACGGCGGCCGAGATGCGCTCGGCTGTACTGGCCGAACTGCCGGCGGACGTCTTCATTGCCGTCGCGGCGGTGGCCGACTATCGCGTCGAGACCGTCGCTGCGCACAAGCTCAAGAAAAGCGCGGCGGGGCTGCATCTCGATCTCGCGCCCAATCCGGACATCCTCGCCGAAGTGGCGGCTCGCGCCGACGCGCCATTTTGCGTGGGCTTCGCTGCGGAGACCGAGAATCTCCTCGCCCATGCCGAAGCCAAGCGAGAGCACAAAAAACTCCCCCTGCTCGTGGCCAACCTGGCCCAGGACACCTTTGGCCTGGAATCGGCTGAGCTGATCCTGCTCGATGCGGCTGGCTCGCATCTCCTGCCGCGTGCCGACAAGACCACCCAGGCGCGGGCACTCATTCGCCACATCGCCTCGCACCTCAACTGACGAAAGCCCGACGAACATGAAGATGGACGTGAAGATTCTCGACGCCCGGCTGCGGGATGCGCTGCCCGCCTACGCCACGCCGGGCTCGGCCGGACTCGACCTGCGCGCCTGCATCGACGCGCCGATTCAGTTGCAACCGGGCGAAACCCGGCTGATCCCGACCGGGCTGGCGATCCATCTGGCCGACCCCGGTTATGCGGCGCTGATCCTGCCGCGTTCCGGGCTGGGGCACAAACACGGCATCGTGCTGGGCAACCTGGTGGGCTTGATCGACTCGGATTATCAGGGCCAGCTCATGGTTTCGGCCTGGAATCGTAGCCAGACCGCCTTTGAGCTCGTACCGATGGAGCGGCTGGCGCAACTGGTCATCGTGCCGGTGGTGCAGGCCCAGTTCAACGTGGTGGATGAATTCGAATCCAGCGAGCGGGGCACGGGCGGCTTCGGCAGTACAGGCCGCCAGTAGTGTCGGTTTTTTTTACACTTGAGTGACGGATTGCCCGCATATCCAGTTTGATTCGGGCGGGGCACGGATTTTGCTGTTCTTGAGAAACAAAAACGGCACGTCCGGTTTGACAGGACGTGATTGCGGAGAACAGAAATAAAGGATTTGCGTCTACCGGCGCATTCGACATGCCCCCCACGTCCATATTGCGATTTGGCCTGATACTGGTCGCAGCCCTGACGCTGCTGACCGGTTTGGTGACGCTTGCGGTTTACCAGACGCGCCCGCAGCCCCAGACCGCGGCCGAGGAGCTAGACAAGCCGGTGATGGCCGCGCAGATCGAATTCCTCGCCGACGCCATGCAGAAGAGTGCGGCGCGAATCGCTGCGCACCCGCAAACCCTGGCCTGTTTTTCCACGGTGTCGCCGGAGGTTTGCCAGGCGCAGGCGGGTAACCTGCACGCGCTGAATCAGGACGCGACGGTGCTGTTCGTGACCGACGGCCAGCGCCAGCTGTTGCCAGGTTTCCTGCCCATCGATACCCGCCGCCTGATCGCCAGCGCCGGGCGCGGTGGCACGGGCGCGGCGGCTACCTTCAATCTGTCCGTTTCCCACGCAGTCACTAACGCAACGGGACAACGGCTGGGCTTCGTGATCGTCGAGCAGAGCCTGCCACAGCTCCAGACCCTGTTCGATACCCTGCCGCTGCCGGATGCGGCGGCATATGCCGAACTGCAGCAGAGCGAAGGCAACGGCAAGGTCGGTGTGCTGATGCGCCGGGGCAACCAGGCCATCAAGGCGCGCAACGAGCCCAACTGGATTGCCCTCACCGGCACGCCGTGGACGATAGCCGTCTGGCGTGACGACGCGCGCGCCATCGAGAATATTGCGCCCTACGTGCTGGGCTGGCTGGTGGTCAGCCTGGTCGTCGCCGTGCTGGTGATGGGCATCGTGCTGACCGTCAAGAACCGCGTCAGCGACAACCTGCGCACCCTGGTCAAGCTCACCAATGATCTGCGCCAACAGCGCCTGCGCAACGATTACCCGGTGAATCTGGCCGAATTCCAGACGCCGCTCGATACCATGCTCAAACTCGGCAAGGTGATGCTCGGCCGCCAGAAGGAGGCCACCACGCAGGCGCGCCTAGACCATCTCTCACAGGTCAACAACCGCCGCAGTTTCGACGAAAAGCAGAAGGAGCTGTTTGCCAGCCTCAAGGATGGCTGGTCGCACAGCCTGCTCATCCTCGACATCGACAATTTCAAGCAGGTGAACGACACCTTCGGCCACGAAGCGGGCGACCAGCTCATCATCAAGTTCGGCGAGGCGCTGAAGAGAGCCCTGCGCAACAGCGATTTCATCGCCCGCCTGGGCGGCGACGAATTCTGCGTGCTGTTCCCCTCCACCCCGCTCGACCGCGCGCAAGAGCTTGCAGATCGCCTGCGTTCCAACATGCCGGAAAGCGTCGAACTGATTCCTGGCGTGACGCAGAAATTGTCCTGGAGCGGCGGCCTGTCGGAATACAGCCGCAACGACAAGCAGGATAACGAAGCGCTGGCCCGCGCCGACGCCGCGCTGCTCGAAGCCAAGCGCGGCGGCCGCAACGCAACGCGCATCCGGGCCGCCGCCTGATTGTGCTTATTGGTGGGAAATTCAAGAGCTTGAATTTCCCATCAATTAAGATGCCGAGGTTTAATTGTTATTGATCCGAAACCCTATGCGGCTATCCAGCCAATTCGATATGCCGACGCTGCACTTGTTTTCAACTTCATTGGTTTCGGATCAATATTGCGTGATCGAGGCGATGCCGCGTCCGCGCAGCAGGCGCACGGCCAGCACGAGGGCCAGCAGCCCCCAGAGCAGCAGAACCGGCGTATTGCCCCAGCGCACATAGGGCGTCGCGCCTGCATAGCCCTGCACCCTGCCCTGCAGGGCACCGGTCTCGAACAGCGGCAGTGCGGCGACCATGTTGCCTTTGGCGTCGATGATGGCGGTGAGCCCGGTGTTGGTCGCGCGCAGCATCATGCGGCCGGTTTCCAGCGCGCGCGCCTGCGACATCTGGGCGTGTTGCCAGGGCGCAAGCGAATCGCCGAACCAGGCCAGATTGCTGACGTTTGCCAGTAGCGTGGCCGCCGGCAGGGCGCGAATGATTTCCTCGCCGAAGGCGTCTTCGTAACAGATGTTCAGTGCGACCCGCTGCCCACCTGCCGCAATCGGCACCTGATCGGGTGCCCCGCGGGCAAAATCGGACAATGGAATGTGCAACACATCCAGCACCCAGCCCCACACCGCCTTCTGCGGAATGTATTCGCCGAACGGCACCAGATGCGACTTGTGGTAACGCTGGCTGGGGGCGGCCCCGAGGCTGATCACGCTGTTGTAATACGCGCCGTCGAGCTGACCGGTGGGCAGGCCGACCAGCACGTCGCCGCCGTTTTGCCGGCCAATCTTCTGCAAGCCGTCGCGATACACGTCGGGTAGGTCTGCTTCGAACAGGGGCAAGGCGGTCTCCGGCATCACGATCAGCCGGGCGGGCGAGGCCTGCGCCAGACGGGCGTAGAGCGCGAGGGTGTCCGCTGTGGCCTCCGGCCGCCATTTCAGGTTTTGCGGCACGTTGCCCTGCAACAGCGCAACCGTGGTCGGCGCGCCTTCGGGTTGCGTCCAGTGCCGCGTACCGAGGCCCAAGCCCGAGCCCGCCAGCAACACGAGGACAGCGATTGATGCCAGTCGGCTGCGGGGGGCTGGCACGATCCAGGCCCAGGCCGCCAGCGCGGCAGTCAACGCCAGCAGCGTGTTCACGCCGTAGATGCCGACGACCGGCGCGAACCCGGCCAGCGGGCCGTGGGGAACCTGCGAATAACCCAGCCCCAGCCAGGGGAAGCCGGTGAAGATCCAGCCGCGCGTCCATTCCATCACCGACCAGGCGAGCGGCAGCGCCAGCAGCACGCGCGCAGCGATGCCGGGAACGCGCGCAGCCCAGGCACCGGCGACGGCGGGAAAGAGCGCGAGAAAGGCACAAAAAAGCAGCGTGGCGAGCGCCGCCAACGGTGCACTCATGCCGCCGTAGACGTGCATGCTAACGTAGACCCAGCTGACGCCGGCGAGGAAAAATCCCAGTCCCCAGACAAAGCCACGCGCAAAGCCTTGCCATCCGGTGTCGACGCGTGCGAGCGAGGCGAACAGCATGACGAGCGCCAGCCAGGTCAGCGGCCACCAGCCGAGCGGCGCGAAGCCTGCCACCGCCAGCGCGCCGGCCAGCGCGTTGGCCGCCAGTATCCAGGGGCCGCGCATCGGCTCAGGGCGCTTCGAAATCGAGATGCCCGTCAATGATCGTATAGCGCACGCGGCCCTGCATCGGCTGGTCGAGGAAGGGCGTGTTCTTGCCCTGGCTCATCAGCGCGCGGGCGCTGACCTGCCACTCGGCGGTTTCGTCGAACACGCAGATGTCGGCATAGCTGCCCACCGACAGGTGCCCGCCTGGCACGCCGAGAATCTGCGCCGGCTTCCACGACACGAGGTCGATCGCCTGGATCAGCGGCACGCCCATGTCGCGCGCCCACTTGAGCGTCAGCGGCAACAGCAGCTCGACGCCGGATGCGCCGGGTGAGGATTCGCCGAACGGCACCTGTTTTTCGTCTTCGTCGACCGGCGTGTGGTCGGAACACAGGGCGTCGATCGAGCCGTCGCGCAACGCCTCGCGGATGGCATCGCGGTCGCGCAGGGCACGCAGGGGCGGGGTCAGGTGCAGGTGGGCATCGAAGCCGACCAGATCGTTTTCGCATAGATGCACGTGCGATGTCGCCACGTCGCAGGTCACGGCGAGGCCCTGCGCCTTGGCCGCGCGCACCATGGCAATGCCGTCGCGGGTGGAGAGCCGCGACAGGTGCACGCGTGCGCCGGTGGCGCGGGCGAGTTGCAGGATCGTCGCCAGCGCCACCGTCTCCGCCAGTGCGGGAATGCCCGGCAAGCCGAGCCGCGACGCGATGGCCCCATCGTGCGCGATGCCACCCCGGGCGAGGGACACGTCCTGCGGCCGCAACCACAATGAGAAATCGAAGGTGGCGGCGTATTCCATCGCACGCAACAACACCTGCGTGTCGGTGAGCGGTGCGTCGGCCTGGGTGAAGGCACGGCAGCCGGCCTCGGTCAGCTCGGCCATTTCGGTGAGCAGCTTGCCTTCGAGTTTTTGTGTGAGCGCGCCGAGGGGATAGACGCGCGGGCCGGGCAGGTTCTTGGCGCGGAATTTCAGCATTTCCACCAGACCCGGCTCGTCGAGCGGTGGGTCGGTGTCGGGCGGGCAGGCGAGCGAGGTGACACCGCCGGCCGCCGCCGCGAGCATTTCCGACTCGAGCGTGGCCCTGTATTCGAAGCCGGGTTCGCGCAGACGCACCGAGAGATCGACTAGGCCCGGGCAGACGACGAGGCCGCTGGCGTCGATCACGCGGTTGGCGTGGAAGTCGGCCGGTGCCGTGCCCATCGCGACGATCTTGCCGGCGGCGACATAGATATCGGCGATGCCGTCGTGCTGATTGAGCGGATCGACGACACGGCCGTTTCTGATATGAATCTTCATCAGCTGTTTCCCCCCGCCAGCATGGCCATCACCGCCATGCGCACGGCGATGCCGTAGGTCACCTGCGGCAGGATCACCGACTGCGGGCCGTCGGCCACTTCGGAATCGATCTCGACGCCGCGATTCATCGGGCCGGGGTGCATCACGATGGCGTCGGGTTTCGCCAGCGCCAGCTTCTCCGGTGTCAGGCCGAAGAACTTGAAGTATTCCTGCGCGCTGGGCAGGAGCGCACCGCGCATCCGTTCGTTCTGCAGGCGCAGCATGATCACCACGTCGCAGCCCGCGAGCCCCTGTTCCATGTTGTGGAAGACCTTGACGCCCATTTGCTCGACGCCGGCAGGCAGCAGGGTTTTCGGGCCGATGACGCGCACTTCGGGCACCCCCAGCGTGGTCAGCGCGTGGATTTGCGAGCGCGCGACGCGCGAATGCAGTACGTCGCCGACGACTGCCACGGTGAGGTTGTGGAACGCGCCCTTGTAGCGGCGGATCGTGAACATGTCGAGCAGGCCCTGCGTCGGATGCGCGTGCCGGCCGTCACCCGCATTCACCACCGAGATATGCGGCGCAACGTTGCGCGCGATGAAATGCGCCGCACCGGATTGCGAGTGCCGCACGATGAACATGTCAGCGTGCATCGCGGCGAGGTTGTCGACGGTGTCGAGAATGGCCTCGCCCTTGGTCTGGCTGGAGGTGGCGATGTTGAGATTCACCACGTCGGCAGAGAGGCGCTTGGCGGCGATTTCAAACGTGGTGCGGGTGCGCGTCGACGGCTCGAAGAAGAGATTGAAGATCGACTTGCCGCGCAGGAGCGGGACTTTCTTCACCTCGCGCTCGCCGACGTCCATGAAGGACTCGGCGGTATCGAGGATCTGCGTGAGGATCGCGCGCGGCAGGCCGTCGAGCGTGAGCAGGTGGCGCAGCCTGCCGTCGGCCGTGAGCTGGGGGTTCATGCAATGGAGAGGCTGAGGTGTCCGTCGTCGAGACGGGACAGGTTGATGTTCTGGTGCGCAGGGACATCGAGCACGAGGCCGGCAAAATCGGGACGGATGGGCAGTTCCCGGCCGCCCCGGTCGACCAGAACTGCCAGCTTGATCGAGGCCGGACGGCCATAGTCGAACAGCTCGTTCATCGCCGCGCGGATGGTGCGGCCAGTGTGCAGTACGTCGTCGACCAGCATGAGGGTGCGGTTCTCCAGATCGTAGGGCAGGTTGGAGGGTTTGACCTGCGGATGCAGGCCGATGCGCGAGAAATCGTCGCGGTAGAAGGAAATGTCGAGCTGGCCGATGGGGTGGGGCGAGCGCAACAGTGCGTGTAGGCGTTCGGCGACCCACACGCCGCCGGTATGGATGCCGACGATGCGGGTATCGGGATCGAAGCCGGGCGCGATGGCGGCGGCGAGTGCGTCGATCAGCGTAGCGGCGTCAGGCAACGAGGCGGTCATCGAAAAATCCCTGCAGGATGAGTTGCGCAGCCACGGCGTCGAGATGCGCCTTGTTCTTTTTGCCGTGGACGCCCTGATCGTGCAGGGCGGATTCGGCTGCCGTGCTGGTGTGGCGCTCGTCCACCAAAAAGACCGGCAGCTTGAAGCGCGATTCTAATTTGCGCGCGAAGTTTCTGGCTACCCGGGTCATTTCGTGCTCGCCGCCGTCGGCGTGGGTGGGCAGGCCCAGCACCAGCAGCGTGGGTCGCCATTCGGCAATGAGTTTTTCGATGGCGGCGAGCCGCGCATCGCTGGAGTCGGCCTGGATGACGGTGAGGGGGTGGGCGATGCCGAGGGAGAGCTCGCCGGAAGCGACGCCGGTGCGCTTCAAGCCCAGGTCGAAGGCGAGCACCGTGCCGTGGGTGTCGGCCAGCGTCACGCGTGCCCGGCTTCTTCGGAGAGGCTGGCGAAATCGATGCCGAGGAGCTTCATTGCGGCGGGCAGGCGTTCCTCCGGGGCCAGATCGAAAATCACCTGAGGGTCGGCGGCGACCGACAGCCAGGCATTCTGCTTCAGTTCGTCTTCGATCTGACCGGGCGACCAGCCGGCGTAGCCCAGCGACACCATGAACTTGTCCGGCCCCGCGCCCTGGCTGACGGCTTCGAGTACGTCCTTCGAGGTGGTGAGGCTGACCGCGTTGTTGACGGTGAGGGTGGAACTGAAGGTCTGCGGCGGCGTGTGCAGGACGAAGCCGCGCTCGGTCTGCACCGGGCCGCCGAAATATACGGTCTTGCGCTGCAGACGCTCCGGCAGCGCGAGGCCGATCTGTTCGAACAGCGTCGAGAGGTCGAGATCGATGGGCCGGTTGACCACCACGCCGAGCGCGCCCTGTTCGCTATGGTCGCAGATATAGGTCAGCGTGCCATTGAAATTGGGATCGACCATGCCCGGCATGGCGATGAGGAAATGATGGGTGAGGTTGACGGTATCCATGGTTGCGCCCCCATTGTAATCTGCGATTTGTACCCACTATAGCGGCAAGCATTCCCCATGCCTGAATATTCCCGTGCACTGGTCTGGTTTCGCCGTGACCTGCGCGATTTCGACCACGCTGCGCTCTACCACGCGCTCAAATCCGCCCGCCAGGTGGTGTGCGTATTTGTCTTCGACCGCGAGATACTCGACGCGTTGCCAAACCGGGCTGACCGGCGCGTCGAATTCATCCAGGCCAGCGTCACCCAACTGCAACAGGCGCTGCAGGCGCGCGGCGGCGGGCTGGTGGTGGTGCATGATTCTGCGCGCGAGGCGATTCCCCGGCTGGCGGCCGAACTGGACGTCGAAGCGGTGTACTGCAATCACGACGACGACCCGGCGGCGATTGCGCGCGACGCTGCAGTTGAAGCTGCCCTGAGCGCCGAGGGCATTGCCTTTCATCACGGCAAGGACTGCACGATCTTCGAACGCGATGAAGTACTCACTGCCGCCGGCACGCCCTTCTCGGTCTTCACCCCTTACAAAAATGCCTGGCTGAAAAAACTCGCACCGTTTTACCTGACGGCGTATCCGGTCGGGCGCTACTGGGACCGGCTGGCTGCCGAATCGACTCGGGTACCTGCGCTGGCGGCCATGGGGTTCACACAGACCAATCTGACTGCCCTGAAACTGCCTGTGGGCATGTCAGGCGGCGCGCAACTGTTCGCGGATTTTCTCGACCGTATCGGGCAGTACAAGGATGCGCGGGATTTCCCAGCGATCAAGGGGCCGTCGTATCTGTCCGTGCACCTGCGTTTCGGCACGGTATCGGTACGCCAGCTCGCGGCCACAGCCTACGGCCTCGGTGGGCGCGGGGCGGAAACCTGGCTGTCGGAACTCGTCTGGCGTGATTTCTATCACCAGATTCTCTGGCATCGCCCCGAAGTGGCGGCCGGCCGGGCCTTCAAGCCGCAGTTCGACACCCTGCCCTGGCCCAACCCACCCGGGTATTTCGAAGCCTGGTGCGAAGCGCGCACCGGCTATCCGCTGGTCGACGCTGCGATGCGGCAATTGAACCAGACCGGCTACATGCACAACCGCCTGCGCATGGTGGCGGCGAGCTTTCTCACCAAGGATCTGCTGGTGGACTGGCGGCTGGGCGAGCGCTATTTCGCCGACACGCTGATCGATTTTGACCTGGCGGCCAACAGCGGCGGCTGGCAGTGGGCGGCGTCGGTTGGCTGCGATGCGCAGCCGTGGTTCCGTATTTTCAACCCCGTCACCCAGTCGGAAAAATTCGACCCGCAGGGCAAGTTCATCCGCCGCTACCTGCCGGAACTCGCCGCTGTACCCGACAAGTTCCTCCATGCGCCGTGGACCTTGCCAGCGCCCGAACAGGCGAGGCTGGGCGTGGTGATCGGGCGGGACTATCCCGCGCCGCTGGTCGACCATGCCGTGCAGCGGGTGCAGGCGCTGGCCCTGTTCAAGTCGACTTCAGGCGACGGGCTTACGGACAGCGCGGCGGGCGCAGACTGAGACCGGCCAGATAGGTGTCGAGCAGCGGCTCGGCGCAAGCTGCAAGATCGTAACTTGTCGGGGTGAGCACCCACTCATGCATCAGGCCGACCATATAGGCGTGCATGCCCTGGGTGGCCAGATAGGTGTCGGTGTGCGGCGGCAGTTGCCCGACTGCGACGGCCTGTTCGAACAGGGCTTGGACCTGGGTCAGGCAGGCGGTGCGGTCGGCGTCGTTCTTGGCCATGACCGGCGCGAGTTCGTCGGTGAATTCGCATTTGTGGAAGATCACGTCGAACATCGCCTGGGTATCGGCGTGCCCGGCCAGTTGCTTCAGCGCCATCAAGGCCAGTTGCTTGACCGTGGCGAGCGGATCGCGCTGCACCGTGCGGCTGACTTCGGTGAGCAGGGCTTCGACCGGCAGGGTGCCGCGCTCGCAGACGGCGGCGAAGAGCTCGGCCTTGTCCTTGAAATGCCAGTAGATTGCGCCGCGCGTCACCCCGGCACGGGCGGCCACGTCGGAGAGCCGGGTGTGGGCGACGCCGCGTTCGCGGAAGGTTTGCAGGGCGGCCGCCAGCAGGGCCTCACGGGTGGCGAGGGCGTCCTCGCGGGTTTTCTTGACCATGGCCCGATTGTCCACAAAAACCTGTCATCAGGCAATTTACATGCATGAATGTATGTTGTTATGATGGCGCACAAACAGCCAATCAGGGGAGTGACATGTCACGCTTAGCCACGCTTTTTGCCTCCAGTCTGGCTGCCGTGCTGGCTGCCTGCGGCCAGCCCGACGCGGGCCCGCAGCAGCAGGGCGGCATGCCGCCGCCAGCGGCCGTGACCGCCGAGACAGTCACGCCCCGGACGGTGCCGGTCAACTTCGAATACGTCGGCCGGCTGGAAGCCTCGCGCGAAGTGGAAATCCGCCCGCGCATTTCGGCGCTGATCGAACGTCGGCATTTCGAGGAAGGCGCGCCGGTCAAGGCCGGGGCACTGCTCTACACGCTGGATTCCGGCAGTCAGCAGGCGCAGGTACGCGCCGCCGAGGCCGAACTGGCCAATCGCCTCGCGGTGTACAAGGAAGCGCAGGTCGAACACGCGCGCAACCAGTCGCTGGCAGCACAGGGCTTTGTCAGCCAGCGCGCGCTCGACGCCACCCAGGCCGCGCTGGAAGTGGCGCGTGCCGGCGTCAAATCCGCCGAAGCCGGCCTCGCCGACGCCCGCATCAGCCGCACCTACACCGAAATTCGCGCCCCCATCGCCGGCGTGATGGGGCGGGCGCTGCAAGTCGAAGGCGCGCTGGTGGCGCCGACCGGGACGGCGCTGACCACGCTGGCGCAGATACACCCGCTGTACGCGCGTTTCTCCATCGGCGAGGACGAGCGCCTAACGCTGGAAAAACAGATCGCCGAAGGCGCGCTGCAGGCAGGCCGGCAGCAAGTCGGGCTGGTGCTCGCCGACGGCAGCCGCGTCGACGCCAGCGGCAAGCTGAATTTCAGTGACTACAAGGCCAACCCCGAAACCGGCGCGTTCGACATGCGGGCCGAATTCGCCAACGCCGACGGTGCGTTGAAGCCCGGCCAGTTCGTGCGCGTGATCATCGAAGGCGGCAGCCTGCCCGACGCCATCACGGTACCGCAGGCAGCCGTGCAGGACGGCCCGACCGGCAAGTTCGTCTATGTCGCCACTCCCGGCGACAAGGGGATGACGGTGGCCCTGCCCCGGCCGGTGGTCGTAGGGGCATGGACGGGTGGCGATCCCGACCAATCTGCCGGGCGCTGGGTGATCCGCCAGGGTCTCAAAGCGGGCGACCGTGTCATCGTCGACGGCATGGCGCGGATTTTCTTCCCGGGCATGCCGGTCGCGGCGAGCGAAGCCGGGGCCACGCCGGCGCAGCCTGCCGCGCCGCCCGCGCAAGCCGCCAAGTAAGCGGGGGCCGCCACCATGCTCTCGCGCTACTTCATCGACCGGCCGATTTTCTCGACGGTCCTGTCCATCCTCGTCGTGCTCGCCGGCCTGCTGGCGATGCGCGTGTTGCCGATCGCACAATATCCCGAAATCGCGCCGCCGGTTGTCACCGTGCGCGCGATCTATCCCGGCGCGTCTGCCGTCGTGCTCGAACAGACCGTCGCCGCGCCGCTGGAAAACGCGATCAACGGCATCGAGGACATGATGTACATGTCCTCCACCTCGGCGTCGAACGGCGTGCTGGAAATCCAGGTCACCTTCGAAATCGGCTCCGATGTGGACCGCGCCGCGCTCAACGTCAACAACCGCGTGAAGCAGGCCGAAGCGCGGCTGCCGGAGGAGGTGCGCCGCCAGGGCGTGACGGTGGAGAAGGGCTCGTCGGCCTTCCTCCAGGTGCTCGCCTTCCTCTCGCCCGACGGCCGCTTCGATGATCTCTACACCAGCAACTACGTCACCTTGAATGTGCTGGATCGCCTGAAGCGCATCCCCGGCACGACCAACGTGCAGATCTTCGGCGCGAAGGACTACGCGATGCGCATCTGGCTGAAGCCCGACCGCATGGCACAGCTGGGGGTGACGGTCGCCGATCTCACGCGCGCGATCAACGAACAGAACGCGCAGTTTGCGCCGGGCAAGATCGGCCAGCCGCCGATCGATCAGGGGCAGTCGCTGGTGTATTCGCTCACCGCCAAGGGCCGGCTCGCCGACCCGAAGGAATTCGAGGCCATCGTCGTGCGCGCCAACGCCGATGGTTCGCTGCTGCGGCTCTCAGATGTCGCACGGGTCGAGCTCGGCTCCAAGGATTACGACTTCAACGGCCTGTACAACGGCAAACCAGCCACACTGGTCGGCATCTTCCTGCAGCCGGGCGCGAATGCGTTGGAGGTCGGCGACGAGGTGAAACGCACGGTCGAGGAACTGAAGAAAAACTTCCCTGAAGGCCTGGATTACGCCATTCCCTACGACACCACGCGCTTCGTCGAAGTGTCGATCCGCGAGGTGCTGAAAACCCTGGGAGAGGCCATCCTGCTGGTCGTGCTGGTGGTGTTCGTCTTTCTTCAAAACTGGCGCGCGACGCTGATTCCGATCCTCGCCGTGCCGGTGTCGCTGCTGGGCACCTTCGTCGGCCTGTTGCTGCTCGGCTACTCGATCAATACCTTGACGCTCTTCGGCATGGTGCTGTCGATCGGCATCGTCGTCGACGACGCCATCGTGGTGCTGGAAAACATCGAGCGCATCATCCATGAAGAGAAGAAATCACCGCGTGAGGCCGCGTTGAAAGCCATGCGCGAGGTCACCGGGCCGGTCATCGCCATCGTGCTGGTGCTGTGCGCGGTGTTCATTCCCATCGCCTTCCTGGGCGGCCTCACCGGCGAGCTGTATCGCCAGTTTGCCGTCACCATTTCCATCGCCGTCGTCATCTCGGGCCTGGTCGCGCTGACGCTCACGCCGGCGCTTTGCGTGGCGCTGCTCAAGGGCGAAAAGCCGCACGAACCGGGTCGTTTCTTCCGCGCCTTCAACGCCGGCTTCGCGCGCTTCACCCACGGCTATCTCGGCGGTGTCACGTTCCTGATGCGGCGCTCGCTGATCGCACTCGTCATCTATGGCCTGATGATTGCCGCTGCGCTCGTGCTGTGGACGAAAACGCCGGGCAGCCTCGTACCCAACGAAGACCAGGGCTACTACATCAGCGCGGCGTACCTGCCAGACGGCGCAACGCTCGCCCGCACCACCGACGTGGTGAAGCAGATTGATGCCATAGCCCGCAAGGATCCGGCGGTCGAACACGTGGTGGCGTTTGCCGGGCTCGACTTCCTCGGCGGCGGTTTCCGCAACAGCGCGGCGACCATCTTCGTCGCCGCGCGCCACTGGGACGAACGCGACAAGACCATCGACCAGATGGTCGGCGAAATCTCCGGCGCGACCGCCCATATCAAGGAAGCGCTGGTGCTCGCGTTCGCGCCGCCGCCGATCTTTGGCCTGGGCAACGCGGGTGGCTTCGAGTTCTACATCCAGAACAAGGGCGAGGGCGACCCGAAGAAGCTTGCACAGGTTGCCGACACCTTCCTCGCCGCTGCGCGTGCGGACAAGCGCCTGGCCCAGGTGCTCACGCTGTGGCGGCCGCACGTGCCGCAGCTCTATGTCGATGTCGACCGCGAAAAGGCCAAGATGCTCGGCGTGAAAATCGACGACGTGTTCAACACGCTGTCGGCCACGCTGGGCAGCTATTACGTCAACGACTTCAACAAATACGGCCGCACCTGGCAGGTGCTGATGAGCGCCGAACCCGGCGCGCGCAAGACGCCGCAGGACGTGTCCGCACTGTATGTGCCGAACGCCAGCGGCGACATGGTGCCGATGTCGGCACTGGCGCGTGTGAGCTTCTCGTCCGGCCCGGAAACGCTCGACCGCTACAACAACTACCAGGCGGTGAAGATCCTGGGCAGTGCGGTGCCGGGTATCAGCTCGGGGCAGGCGCTCGCCATCGTCGACGAAATCGCGAAGAAGACCCTGCCGCCGGATTTCAGCTACGAGTGGACGTCCGCGTCATTCCAGGAAAAACGCTCGGGCGGCACAGCCGGCTTTGCGCTGGCGCTGGCGGTGTTGATGGTGTTCCTCATCCTTGCCGCGCTTTACGAGAAATGGTCGCTGCCGTTCGCTGTGCTGATGGCGCTTCCCTTCGGTACCTTCGGCGCGCTCGCGGCGGTATGGCTGCGCGGACTCACCAACGACGTGTATTTCCAGATCGGTCTCGTGACGCTCCTGGGACTGGCAGCCAAGAACGCAATCCTCATCGTCGAATACGCGGTGATGAAAAAGGACGAAGGCTATTCCAGCGTCGCGGCGGCGCTCGAAGCTGCGCGCCTGCGCTTCCGCCCGATCCTGATGACCTCGCTGGCGTTCATCCTGGGCGTCGTGCCGTTGGCGATCTCAAGCGGCGCGGGGGCGGGCGCGCGTCACGCGGTCGGCACAGGGGTGGTCGGCGGGATGCTCGCCGCGACCTTCCTCGCCGTGTTCTTCATTCCGCTGTTCTACCACTGGGTGGTCGACCGGCGGCTGCAGGCGCACCAGGCCGACATCGACGCCGTGCCGCGTCATGGCACGAACGCGCACCTGCCGACGCATCATCCCGCGCCGCCCAGCTCCCAGGCCTGAATCGCCGCCTTGCGCGCCTCGCCCCAGCGATACGCGCTGGGCAGGCCGGAGGCGCGGATGATCCGGTGACACGGGATGACGACTGCAAGCGGGTTGGCCGCGACGGCGTGCCCCACGGCGCGCGCGGCGCTCGGCCGGCCCAGTGCCGAGGCGAGCGCGCCGTAACTCGTGAGCCGCCCGGCTGGAATGGCGAGCAGAGCACGCCAGACCTGTAACTGGAAATTGCTGCCCTTGAGCCACAGGGCCAGCGGAGCCGGGCGTGCGGCGTGGAACAGTGCCGAAGCCGTCGCTGTCGTGGTGTCCGGGCGGTGTTCCAGACGCGCATTCGGCCAGTCGTTCTGCAGCCGCGCCGTGGGCGCTTCCCCTTCGGCCAGGAAATGCAAGGCGCAGACGCCGCGCGCGCTGGTGGCGACCAGCGCCTCGCCAAAAGGCGTGGCATGCACGCCCCAGTGCAGCACCTGCCCCGCGCCGCCGCTGCGCGCCTCGCCCGGCGACATGGCCTCGAAGGTCACGAACAGGTCATGCAGCCGGCCAGGACCTGAGAGGCCGAGATCGCCGCTGATCGAGAGCAGGTCTGCCGGTCCCAGCAGGCGCTCGCGCGCGGACGCCAGGGTGAGGCTTTGCAGGAAACGCTTGGGGCTGATGCCCGCCCAGCGCGTGAACAGGCGTTGCAGGTGTGCTTCGGAAAGTTGCATATGCCGCGCCAGCTCGGCGAGCGTCGGTTGCGCGTGGCGGTGCGTGCGCAGCCAGTGGATGGCGTCGGCGACGCGCGAGTAGTCGGTGGCGGGGGCGGTGGCGGGCATGGGGGGACTCTACTGCGACGGCGGGCCTGATTGCCACCCGATTGTTGCGCAATAGAGGGCGCGACAACGAGCAAGGTTAAAATCCCTCGCCATGCCGCAAATCAAGAATATTCCCGTCCCCGAGTTCGACGAAACCGACGTTGCCCGCTGGTTCGGCACGCATGAAGTCCAGAAGGCGCGGCCCTACCTGCGCCATGTCTCGGGGTTGCGGCACGAGCGCGATGTCCTCGTCGCCAGCGTGCGCGGCACGGCCCCCCAGCCCTACGGCGTGATCGTGCATTTCCAGCTCGACGCGCGCGGCCGGGTCGTGCCGCGGGCGTTCTGTTCCTGTCCGGTCGGGCTCAACTGCAAACACGGCGCAGCGACGCTGTTGGCCTGGCTGGATGCGCAGCGCACCCCCACGCGGGTGAACCCGGAAGTGCTCGACTGGATCGAGGCGTTTCGCCAGCAGCGTGCCGCGCGTCCCCGGGCCGCCAAGGCAGCGGCACCTGCCCCGGCCAAACGCGACAGCCTGTTCTACGTCCTCACGCTGACGCCTACCGGCCTGCAACTGCGCTTTCTCAAGGGACGCGCCGACGAGGCGGGCAAGCTGCTGCGCACGACGGCGTGGTCGCAGGTCGAACGTGCCCTGACCAGCGCGCCGGCTTTTGTCAGCGACGACGACCAGTTGATCCTGCCGCTGGTCTGGTCGATGCGCGACCGCAACGCCTGGATCGAGCGCTATCCTCTGTTCGGCAGCAAGGGCGAAACCGCGCTGGCGCGCATGCTTACGACCGGCCGCCTGTATCTCGATGCGGCGGTACCTGTGTTGCTGAAGCCGGGGGCTGCGCGCCACGGCACGCTGGACTGGATCGAGGCCGACCGGCGCACCCGCCTCGCGCTCGCCGCACGGCCCGAGGCCGACGCGGTGTGGGTGCTGGAAACGGCGTGGTACCTCGATAGTGCGGCGCGTGAGATAGGGCCGCTCGACACCCCGCTTGACCCGGCGCAACTCGCGCAACTTCTGGCCTTGCCGCCGCTCGCCGCACCCGACGTGCCGCTCGTCGCCGGCGCGCTGGCCGAGCTCGCCCCCGAACTGCCGCGTCCCTCCAGCGCCGCGCTGCGCCGGGTCGAGTGCGCGCCGCGCCCGATGCTGCATCTGGCCACGCTGGACGTGCGCGAGCTGCACGCGCATCGGGGATACAAGGCCAGCTGGTGGCGCACCCAGTTCGACTGCGCCCGGGTCGAATTCGCCTACGAGGAATTCCGCTTCGGTGTGGACGACGCGAGTGAATTCGTGGTTGGCGACGACGGCGAGCCCGCCCAGGTCAGGCGCGACCCCGGCCGCGAAGCCGCGTGCCTGGAGCAGCTGGCGCGGGTGGGGTTGAAACGCGTAGCGAAGAAGGTGCTGCCGTTCGACGACCCCGTGTTCGGGCTGGAAAGCGAAGGCGCATGGCCGGATTTCGTGCGCCTGGAAGTGCCGGGATTGCGTGAGGCGGGCTGGGCGATAGAGGTGCCGCGCGATTTCCGTCACTACCACGTCGAAGCCGAGGCCTGGGAAGCCGATTTCGAAGACAGCGGCCACGGCTGGCTGACACTCGATCTCGGCGTGGTCATCGAAGGTCGGCGGCTGCCGCTCGCGCCGCTGCTGTACGAGCTTTTCCAGCGCGATCCACGCTGGCTCGACCGCAACAAGCTCAAGGTCATCCGCAACGACGAAGCTGTCGCGCTGCACACGCCGGACGGGATGCGCATCCACGCCCCCGCG
Source organism: Hydrogenophilales bacterium 16-64-46 (assembly GCA_002281775.1). Lineage (GTDB taxonomy): Bacteria > Pseudomonadota > Gammaproteobacteria > Burkholderiales > Thiobacillaceae > Thiobacillus. The sequence goes on from NCGY01000006.1 coordinate 66,765, forward strand.
TCGCGCATCAAGCCGCTGGCGCACACCCTTATCGACCTGTTCGACACGCGCCCCGAGGGGGCACTCCGGCTTTCCCGGCTCGACGCGCCGCGCCTCGAAGCGCTGGCCGGCAACGACGCCTGGAACCGCAGCGGGCAGGACGCCGTGCTCGCGTTCGCGCGGCTGCTGAAAGATGCGGACGGCGTCAAGCCGGTCGACCCACCGGCTGGCTTCCGGCTGGAACTGCGCCCCTACCAGCGCGAGGGCCTGGCGTGGTTGCAATACCTCGCCGCGCACGATCTTGCCGGCATCCTCGCCGACGACATGGGCCTGGGTAAAACCGCGCAGACCCTGGCGCATCTCCTATGCGAAAAACAGGCGGGGCGGCTCACCCGGCCCGCGCTGGTGGTGTTGCCGACCTCGCTGGTCTTCAACTGGAAACGCGAGGCCGAACGCTTTGCGCCGGACCTGCGGGTGCTGTCACTGTACGGCAAGGATCGTGCGAACCGCTTCGCTGAAATCGCCGACCACGACGTGGTGCTCACCACCTATCCGCTCTTGTGGCGCGACCACGAGACCCTGGCTGCGACCGAGTGGCATCTCCTGATCCTCGACGAAGCGCAGACGGTGAAGAACGCCGGCAGCCGTGCCGCGAAGATCGTGCGCGAACTGCCCGCGCGGCATCGCCTGTGCCTGACCGGCACGCCGCTGGAAAACCATCTGGGCGAACTCTGGGCGCAATTCGATTTTCTGCTGCCGGGTTTTCTGGGCGACGCCAAAACCTTCAACAAGGCCTTCCGCCATCCGGTCGAAAAGCGCGGCGACGCGCTGCGCGCCGACCTGCTCGCCCGGCGCATCGCGCCCTTCGTGCTGCGCCGGCGCAAGGAAGACGTGGCGAAGGAATTACCGGAAAAAACCCTCATCGTGCGCACGGTCGAACTGGTGGGTGGGCAGCGCGACCTCTACGAAACGGTGCGCAGCGCCATGGATGCCCGCGTGCTAGATGCCATTCGTACGCAGGGCTTTGCGAAGAGCCAGATCGTCATCCTGGACGCGCTGCTGAAGCTGCGTCAGGTGTGCTGCGATCCGCGCCTGGTGAAGAGCGCCGGTGCGCGGTCCGTGAAGGAGCGGGCCAAGCTGGATCTCTTGATGGACATGGTGCCCGAACTCGTCGACGAAGGCCGGCGCGTGCTGGTGTTCTCGCAGTTCACCTCCATGCTTGCGCTGATCGAGGCCGAATTGCAGGCGAGGTCGCTCGACTACAGCCTGCTCACCGGCGACATCCAGGACAGGGAAACGCCCATTCGCCGCTTCCAGGATGGCAAGGTGCCGGTCTTCCTCATCAGCCTCAAGGCCGGCGGCGTGGGGCTCAACCTCACCGCAGCCGATACCGTGATCCACTATGACCCGTGGTGGAATCCCGCTGTGGAAAACCAGGCCACCGACCGTGCGCACCGTATCGGGCAAACGAAACGGGTGTTCGTCTACAAGCTGGTGGTGGCGGGCAGCATCGAGGAAAAAATCCTCGCCCTGCAGGAGAAGAAAGCTGAACTAGCCGCCAGTGTGCTGAGCGAGGACGGGGCCGCGCTTGCCAAGTTTGGCGAGGACGACGTGCGCGCCTTGCTGGCGCCCTTGCCGTCTGCGGAGCGCGAGGCGAACTGAGATCGCCGGGACACCGCAGGGCAGACGCGGACAAGAAAAAAGCCGGGACTCGCCCGGCTTTTTTCGGTGCGGCGGGATGAGGCTTACGCCGCCTGTTCGTGGTGGTAGCCGGTGACGGTATCCACTTCGGTCTTCGAACCCAGAATCACCGGCACACGCTGGTGCAGGCCTTCCGGGGAAAGATCGAGGATACGTTGACGGCCCGTGGTCGCCGCACCGCCGGCCTGCTCGACGATGAAGGCCATGGGGTTGGCCTCGTACATCAGGCGCAGCTTGCCGGCCTTGGACGGATCCTTGGTGTCCTTGGGGTACATGAAGATGCCGCCCCGGGTGAGGATGCGGTGCACTTCGGCGACCATGGAGGCGACCCAGCGCATGTTGAAATCCTTGCCGCGCGGACCAGTCTTGCCAGCCAGACACTCTTCGACGTAACGCTGCACCGGCTTCTCCCAGAAACGCTGGTTCGACGCGTTGATCGCGAATTCCTTGGTTTCGGTGGGGATGGTCATGTTGGGGTGGGTGAGCACGAATTCGCCGACGTCACGATCCAGCGTGAAGCCGTTGGTGCCGTGGCCGAAGGTCAGCACCAGCATGGTCGACGAGCCGTAGATCGCGTAGCCGGCGCAGACCTGCTGCGTGCCGGACTGAAGGAAGTCTTCTGCCTTGGCGGCGCGGCCGGCAACCGGTGCCTTCAGGATCGAGAAGATGGTGCCGACCGAGATGTTCACGTCCACGTTCGACGAGCCGTCGAGCGGATCGAACACCAGCAGGTATTTGCCCAGCGGGTACTGGTTGGGAATGGGGTAGACGTCGTCCATCTCTTCCGATGCCATGCCGGCGAGATGCCCCGCCCACTCGTTCGAGCGGATCATGATGTCGTTGGTGATGACGTCGAGCTTCTTCTGGGTTTCGCCCTGCACGTTTTCCGAATCCAGCGCGCCCATCACGCCGAGCAATGCGCCCTTGTTCACGGCGTTGGAAATAGCCTTGCAGGCGGTGACGACGTCGTTCAGCAGCGAGGTGAAATCGCCGGTGGCGCCGGCGGTGCGGCGCTGTTCTTCGATGATGAACTGGGTAAGCGTGGTACCGGTGTGCATGGTGGACTCCAGGGTAAGGGCGTTGAATTGAATGGAATATTCGAACAATTGAATATTCTATCACGCCATAAACCCGCTGAATTCCTAGTCCGTGCCCACCAGCTGGTCCGACCGGGTGAAGGTCCAGGTGCGCGTGATCGACAGGATGTCTGCCTTCTGGCGCATGTCTTCCGGAAACGCCGCGTACGGTGCGGCCAGTTCCACGATGCGGATGGCGGCGGCGTCGAGCACGCGCGAGCCGGATGAGCGGTCTACGTCCACCGCCTCGATGCGACCATCGGAATGGATCGATACCGTGAGCTTGAGGCTGCCGTAGATGCCCTGCCGGCGCGCGGCTTCGGGATAGTTGACGTTGCCCACGCGCTCGACCTTGGCGACCCAGTCTTCCACGTAACGCGCGAAGGCGTATTCGCGCACGTTGGCCCCGACGAAAGCGCGTTTGGGGCGCTTCTGGTATTCGTCCCATTGCTGCGAGATGCGTGCCTGCAATTGCGCCATTTCGCGGGCTTCCGACGTGAGCTGGCTGACGTCGACGGCGGGCGGCGCGGGCACAGGGGGTGCGGATTGCGGTCGCTTGAGCGCGGGGGCGTCGGGCGTAAGCTGGCTGAGCAGGGTCTTGGCCTGCTGTTCGAGTTCGGTCACGCGCGCCTGCAGCGCCGCCTCGGCACCGCTGCCGGACTGGCTGGCCGGGCTTGCGGGCAGAGGGCTCTTGGCTCGACGGTCCTCATCGGTGTTGCCGCCGCCGGCCAGGTTCACTTGCGCCAGCGCATCCGGATTGAGTGGCGCGTCGGTGCTGCGGGCATTGACCAGCACCACTTCCATCGGCAGGTTGGGGTCTTCGAATAGGCGCGGGTTGACCTTCACGAACTGGGTCGAGAGCACCATGCCGTGAATCGCGGCGGAGGCCAGCAGGGCCAGCGCCATGCGGGTGCCCTGGCGCGAGGGCTCGGCGAGAGGAAGAGGGGCGGTAGCGTTCGCCATGGTCAGGTCGAAGTGAAACGCCCGCTTGATTCTACGGAAGTGCTGCCGCGCTGTCAGGCGCTTCAGCCACCGTCTCGACATATTCCGCGTGGAAGCTGACATCCAGCAGATCGATCGCCGAGATTGCCAGCCTCACCTTCGCACCCGCCGCCACGCCCATCACGGAGGGCGCGCGCGTCACCAGCGGCAGGCTGTCGAAGCGCACCAGGTCGTCGCGGATCACGTTCGCCGTCACCTCGCTCACGTTTTCCTGGATCAGCCAGCGCAGCATCCAGTAGCGCTCCATCCGCCGCTGGTAGTCGGCGTAGGCGTCGTAGGCCAGCTCGAAATCGCGCACCGTGGCAAACAGCGCTTCGCTCCTCGGCAGATACACCGGGTCGGTTGCCTGCACCAGGCTGATGAGCTGGCGCTGGTTCACCAGATCGACATAGCGTCGCAGCGGCGAGGTGGACCAGGCGTACTGGTCGACGCCCAGGCCGACGTGTGGATCGGGTGAAGTCGTCATGCGCGTCTTGCCGCCCGCCTGTGCGCGGTAGATGCCGGGCACGCGGTTTTCCGCGAGCCAGCCGCCCCAGTGCGCATTGGCAAAGATCATCAGCTCGGACACCACCTTGTCGATGGGGCTGCCGCGCTTGCGCGGTTCGATGCGGACGTGTTCGCCGTCGACCTTGAAGTTGTAGTCCACGCGGTCGACCGTGTCGGCCTTGCCGCGTCCCGCTTCCAGCACGGCAGCAAAATCGCGCAGCCATTCCAGTTCGCGGCGGTAGGGGTAGTCGGGAAAGTCAGGGTTCTTCAGCGAGGCGTCGTTGAACTGCGTTTCCAGCGTTTCGTGGCGCAGGTTGTCGGCGATGTGCACCTGCTCCAGTTTGGTTTCGGTGCCGAGCACGCGCAGGTCGGATGCCACGTCGACATACAGCGACAGCGCCGGGCAATCGTGAGACTCGCCCAGCGTGTAGTGGTGAATCAGCGCCTCCGGCAGCATGGTGATCTTGTCGCCGGGGAAATACACCGTCGACAGCCGCTCGCGCGCCACGCGGTCGAGTTCCGAGCCCGGCGCGATGCCCAGCGCGGGCGCGGCGATGTGGATGCCCACGCGCACGCTGCCGTCGTCGCGCCATTGCACCGACAGCGCGTCGTCGATTTCGGTCGTCGCCTCGTCGTCCATGGAAAACGCGCGCACGCTGCTCTTCGGCAGTTCCGGCGGATCGACGGGTTCGGTGACAGGCGCGAACTCGGTGCCGCGCGGAAACCATTCCAGCGTGAAGCTCATGCGGTGGAAATCCAGCGTCGAGGGAATCGCGCCGCAGCGGTCCAGCAGGCGCAATTGCGACAGTCCGGTCGTCGCCGCCGCCTCTTCCAGCGCCTTGTATTCCAGCGTGTTCTTGTCCGGTGCAATCAGGATGCGCGGCACCAGCGGCACATATTCCGGGGGCAAACGGAAGGCGGACAATTCGGCCGCAAGGGTCGCCTGCCTCTCGGCCGCGAGCCGTTTCTTTTCCTGCCCGGCCTTGGCTGCCGCCAGCGTCTCAGCGGGTGCGGGCCGGTAGCGGCCCTTGCCCTTTTTGTGGAAGTAGATCGGCGAGCCGTGCAGCTTCAGCAAAAGTGCCGCCGACTCCGCCGGGCGCGGTGCGTGGCCGTAATATTCCTGCGCCAACTGCTCGAAGCCGAACTCGTCGCTGCCTGCCGCCTCCCACAGAAAATCGGCGTCCAGTTCTGCTGACAGTGTTTCGGCTTCCGTCATTACCTCGCTGGGCGCGGGCGCGGCAAAGCGCAGCAGGATGTTCGCCGCCTTCACCTTGCTGCGTTTGCCCGAGGCTGCTTCCACCTGCGCCGTGGCCTCCGTTTCGGACAGGATGGAACCGGCCTTGAAGTGGCCGTCTTCTTCAAAGATGACGTGCATGAAACTCAGAAATCCAGAATGGTTTGGAAGTGGCGCTCGAAGCCGGCAAAGCCATGGTCGCCGCCGTCTTCCACGATCTGCCGTGCGCCGGCGTAATACGCCACCGCATCGCGATGGTCGAGCACCTCGTCGCCGGTCTGCGCCAGCAGCAGATAGCGTTCAGGCTGCGTGATTCTCGGCACGTCCAGCGCGGCGAGTTCCGCGATGTGCGCTTCCGTCAGTACCCACTTCTCGCCCGTGTGCCAGTTGGTCTGGGTGCCGAGTGCGCTACGCAGTAATTTGTGCGCACGCACCGCCGGATTCACCAGCACCGCCTTCCAGCCATGCTTCTCGGCAAGAAAGGTCGCGTAGAACCCGCCCAGCGAACTGCCCACCAGCGTCACGCCGCCGGCCCCGGCGCGCGCCAGATGCGCCTCGACCTTGGCGATGGCCTCGCGCGGACTGTTGGGCAGCGCCGGGCAGTAATAGTCGGCCAGCCGCCCCAACCCGGCCAGATGGTCGCCGAGTTGCCTGGCCTTGCCGGAAGCGGGGGAGGAATTGAAGCCGTGGAGATAGACGATCATGGCGGCCGATTGTACCGGCGGGGGGGGATTTGCCGAAGCGCGCGCCGGGATTCGGTGGCCGCGGGTGGTCAGGGCGGATATCGCTGCGAGGAGGCACTGGCTGACCGGACGGAATGGCGTCGGATTTTTTTACGTGCCGGGAGAGATACGAGACAGGGGGTGTTCAATACCCTTGATTCAATTGGCGTTATTCGGCCATGGGTTCTGGTTCGGAAATTGCTAGTGGTCAGATGTTGGCAGATGTGCTGGCGTCTGTTGAATGCGTCCTGATCACCAGGTTGCTGCATCACACGCGACAAATACTAACCATTATTGAAAGGGAAACATCATGTCTCGCTTGTCTGTTTATCGGGCTTGCCTGCGCTGGCCGCTTGTCCTCTTGCTGGTCGGTACAGGGGCCGCCCTGGCCTCTGAGTTGCCTTCGCCGGTTGTGGCGACGGATTACTATGACGATGGACGCCCGAGCGTCGCCAAACAGCGGCTCGGGAATTTCCTGTTTTTCGACAAGGTATTGAGCGGCAACAAGAATATTTCCTGTGCAACCTGCCATCATCCCCAGCATTTTGGCGGAGACGGCCTGTCGCTGCCGATCGGCGAAGGCGGCGAAGGCCTGGGCACGCTGCGCACCACGGGGTCGGGCGACAATGCCATCCTGGAACGGGTGGGGCGGAATGCGCCGCCGCTGTTCAACCTGGGGGCGAAGGAATTCGTGCACCTCAACTGGCAGGGACGGCATCAGAACAAGGGCACGCGCCTGAGTCTTCCCTGTGCCACGAAAGACTTCAATGCCTGCCCCGATGGCCTCGACAACGTTCTTGCAGGGCAAAACCTGTTCCCCATGGTGAATACGCCGGAAATGCTCGGCCATCCCTTCGAAAACGACGTGTCGACCAGCACGCTGAGGGGGGTGGCGCGTTTCCCGGTGATGTGGGAAACCTATGTGACGCGCCTGGGCGAGGTGGACGAATACGTCGAGCTTTTCCGGTCGGCTTATCCGGACATCCAGAGCGCGGCGGATATGAAAATCCATCATGTGGTGAACGCCCTGGCCGCGTTCCAGACAGTGGCTTTCCGTTCCGACCAGAGCGCATTCGATCGTTACCTGCGTGGCAATCCGGGGGCGCTCACGGCGGTGCAGAAACGCGGCATGGAGTTGTTCTACGGCAAGGCCAATTGCGCATCCTGCCATTCGGGTAAATTCCAGACCGATCACGCCTTCTACGCCATTGCTATGCCGCAGGCCGGTCCGGGCGCATTCGTCAACGGCAGAAGCGAAAAGGCCGAGGACATCGGCCGTTACGAAGTGACGGGAAAAATCGAGGATCGCTACAAGTTCCGCACGCCTTCGCTGCGCAACGTCGCCCTGACCGCGCCCTATGGACATGACGGTGCCTTCGCCACCCTGGAAGGCATTGTCCGGCACCATCTGAATCCGGTGGAGTCCTTTGCCAACTGGGATGCCACGCAGATGGTGCTGCCCTCGCGGTCTGACCTGGACGAACTCGATGTCTTCATCATGAACGACCCGGCGAGCGCGGAACGCATCGTGGCGGCCAACCAGCTTGCCGCCGTTGAACTGGCTGACACGGAAGTCCAGGATCTACTGGCCTTCCTCGATACCCTGACGGATCCCACGGTGGCGACCAGGCTGAACCGGGTGATTCCGATCCGCGTACCCAGCGGCCTGCCGGTGGAGGACTGAAGGACCAAGCCTGAGCCAGTGGATTTGATCGTCAGCTTTTGCGCCGACACGCTGAAATTTCAGCAGTTCGACTTCCGGGCAAGGCAGGCAGGTTTGACAAAATGACGCCGTCCCGCCAAGTGCTCGCGCGCTTGGCGGGACGGCGTCATTTTGCGACTACGATCGATCTCAGGGGTGTCGGCGCTGCCGGGGTCGTCTTATTGTTGGGTGATTTGCCCTGGGCGCGGCAAAAGCAAGTGAGACATTACGCATACCCCCCGTAGCGATGCATCGGCGTCAGCACGATCTCCTCGTGATAGTGCTGATGCAGCGCGTCCAGCAGCCTGGCGTGGATGCCGCCGAACCCGCCGTTGCTCATCATCAGCACGTGATCGCCGGGCCGTCCGTCGGCGACGAGTTGCGCGACGAGCTTGTCGAGGTTGTCGTAGACGCGGGCTTTCTCGCCCAGGGGGGCCAAGGCCTCGGCGGCGTTCCAGCCGAGCTGGGCACCGTAGCAGTAGACCACGTCGGCGGCAGCGAGGCTGTCGGGTAGCTGCGCTTTCATGACGCCGAGTTTCATGGTGTTGGAACGCGGTTCGAGTACGGCGAGGATGCGCGCGCTGCCGATTTTTGCGCGCAGGCCCGCGACGGTGGTGGCGATCGCGGTGGGGTGGTGAGCGAAGTCATCGTAGACGGTGATGCCGTGTACCGATCCCCGCACTTCCATGCGGCGTTTCACATTTTCGAAGCGGGACAGCGCCTCGATCGCGGCGGCGGCAGGCACGCCGGCGTGGCGCGCGGCGGCTATCGCCGCGAGCGCGTTCATGCGGTTGTGTTCACCGATGAGTTCCCAGTTGACGCGGCCCTGCGGGCTGTTGTTGAAGAAGACGTCGAAGCTGCCGCTGGCGTCGGGTGCGCCGGCCGTCCAGCCGCCGACGCTATCGAAGCGCTCCACCGGCGTCCACAGGCCGCGTTCGAGCACGCGGTCGAGCGCGGCGTCCGAACCGTTGGCGACGACGAGGCCGTTGCCGGGGACGGTGCGCACCAGATGGTGAAACTGGGTTTCGATGGCGGCGAGGTCGGCAAAGATGTCGGCGTGGTCGTATTCGAGGTTGTTCAGGATCGCGGTGCGTGGCCGGTAGTGGACGAACTTGGAGCGCTTGTCGAAGAAGGCGGTGTCGTATTCGTCGGCCTCGATGACGAAGAAGGGGCTGTCGGTGAGACGTGCGGACACCTTGAAATTCTGCGGCACGCCGCCAATGAGGAAACCGGGATCGAGCTTCGCGTCTTCGAGGATCCACGCCAGCATGGCGGAGGTGGTGGTCTTGCCGTGGGTGCCGGCCACCGCGAGCACCCATTTGTCCCTCAGCATGGTGTCGGCGAGCCACTGCGGGCCGGAGGTATAGGGCAGGCCGCGGTCGAGGATGGCTTCCATCAGCAGGTTGCCGCGGCTGACGACGTTGCCGACGACGAAGATGTCGGCTTTCAGATCGGCCTGGCTGGCGTCATAGCCTTCGATGAGCTCGATACCCAGCTTACGCAACTGGTCGGACATGGGCGGGTAGACGTTGGCGTCGCAGCCGGTGACGCTGTGACCGGCCGCGTGCGCGAGGGCGGCGATACCGCCCATGAAGGTGCCGCAGATGCCGAGAATGTGGATGTGCATGGGGGTTATGGGTGAGCAGTGTAGCGGTAAGTGGTAAGTGGTAAGTGGTAAGTGATGGGCGGTGAGCGGTAAGCGGTAAGCGGTTCAAGGCCGTTCACCGTTCACCGCTCACCCAAAAGCAAAATTATCCCACAGCATCCGCCCGTGATTGCTGGATGAGATGGGTGAGCAGGGCGCGCAACTTGGCGGGGCGCAGGGGTTTGTGCAGCAGGGGGAGCCCGGCTTTCGTGATGCGTTGCAGGGTTTCTGGTGCGGTGTCCCCGGTGACGAGGATGGCAGGGATGTTGTGGCCGAAGTGGGTGCGCAGCCGGGCGATGACGGCCAGTCCGTCGTCATCCGGCAGGCGGTAGTCGGAGACGATCACGTCGGGTATGCGCTCGATGCTGGCCAGCCATTGTTCGGCCTCGCCCGCGCTGTGCGCCGTGACCAGGTCGATGTTCCAGTTGTCGAACAATTCGGCCATGCCGCGCAGGATGGCGGATTCATCGTCGATCAGCAGTACCAGCGCATCGGCCGGCATCTTGCCGGGTGAGGCGGGCGGGGATGCGGCCTGGATCAGCGTGGGATCACCCAGCGGCACGTCGATGCTGAACACCGAGCCGTGGCCGGGCCGTGAACGCAACAGCACTCGGTGTCCCAGCAGGCGGCCGAGGCGGGAGACGATGGCGAGCCCGAGTCCCAGCCCCTTGCTGCGGTCGCGCGCGGCGTTGTGCAACTGCACGAATTCCTGGAACACGCTTTCCTGCTGGTCTACAGGGATGCCGCGCCCCGTGTCGTAGACCGCCAGCCGCACCGTGCATCCGCGCCGCCGGCAGGTGACCAGCACGCCGCCGTCATCGGTGTAGCGAATGGCATTGGCGATCAGGTTCACGAGTATCCGTTCCAGCAGCAGCGGATCACTGTAGAGCGCCGGTGCGCTGCCGCGAAAGCGCAGGCTCAACTGCTTGTCAGTCGCCAGCGCGGAAAACTGTTTGTCGAGATCGGCAAACAGCCGGTCGAGCGAAAAATGCACCGGGTGCGGTTCGATGGCCCCGGCGTCCAGACGGGAAATGTCGAGCAAGGCGTTGAAGAGCAACTCCATCGCCGCGGTCGAAGCTTCGATGTTGTCGATGAGGGGCTGCGTTTCCGACTGGCGGTTGCGCGCCTTGAGGGTGGCCACGAACAGCGAGAGCGCGTGCAAGGGCTGCCGCAGGTCGTGGCTGGCGGCGGCAAAAAAACGCGACTTGGCCATGTTGGCGCGTTCGGCCATGTCTTTTTTTGCGGCCAGATCGGCCGTGGCGGCCTGGATGCGCGCCTCCATCTGACTGCGTTGGGCCTGCAGGGCATTGGCCATCAGGTTCACCCCCGCAGCAAGCTGGCCCACCTCACCCCGTACCGGCAGATGCGTGCGCACGCTCAGATCGTCCCGCGCCAAGCGCGCGACCACGCGACTGACATGGTTCAACTGGCTCGCCAGGCGGCCAGAAAGATGCCAGGCGACCATGCCGGTCAGCGTCAGGGCCGCCAGCATCAGCATCGCTGCCCTGAGCAAGGCACCCCGGGTGAAAGACTCGACAGCATCCCGCGTCACGCTCACCTCGACCTGCCCCAGCACGGAAGGAATCGCCGGGCCTGCGCTCGCGTACAGCGCGTCCTCCGCGAGCTCGGTGCGCGGCAGGCTGACCGACATGCGCCGCACCACATGATTACCGGCAGGCCGCTGCCCCTGGCCAGCAAACACGCTGCCACTGCGATCGACGACACGCGCATGGGCCAGCTGGCTGTTGCGTACCTCCGCTGCCAGCAGCGACTGGGCAAGCGAGGTATCACCGCTGACGAGCGCATAGGTGAGCGCATCCCCCAGATGATTGGCCGCATTGTCGGCCCGCGCCAGCAAGGCGCGCTCGGCTGTATCCAGACTTTGCGTGGTGAAGTAGGCCACCAGGCCGAATTCGGTGAACAGGGCCGGCAGCAGGGCGATCAGCAGCATGCGGCTGCGGATGCTGTGGTAGGGCAGGCGACTGACCAGCGTACGCAACCGGCTCACAACGGCGTGATTCTTTGCATGGCCAGAACGGCTTCGGTGCGGTTGGTGACGCCGAGTGCGCGGAAGATCGCGGCAACGTGGACCTTCACCGTGTTTTCCGTCATGCCGAGCATGCTGCCGATGGCCTTGTTGGTGAAACCATGGCCGAGCAGGCGCGCCACTTCGCGCTGGCGGCCGGTGAGGCCGTTGAGCACGGTGGCGGGCACGACGGGCGCACTGGCGCGCTCGTCCGTGCTGTTCAGGCAGGCGGGCACGTAGATGTCTCCGGCCAGTACCTGCCGCAGGGCGTCGAGCATGAGGTGCGTACTGGCGGCCTTGGGGATGTAGCCCAGCGCCCCGGCTTCGAGGGCGTTGCGGATGTCGTGCGGCGATTCGGACGCGGACAGCACCACCAGGGGAATGTCCGGGAAGAGTTGCCGGAACTGGGTGATGCCCTGCATGCCGACCAGGCCCGGCATGTTGAGGTCGACCAGCGCCAGATCGAGATCGGCGTGGAGCGCGGTCTGGGCAAACAGGCTGGGGTAATCGTGGGCGTCGATAATCTCGACCGAGGCTTCGAGTTGCGCCAGCACCTGCCGCACGCCTTCGCGCATCAGCGGGTGGTCATCGGCCAGCAGGGCTTTCATGCGGGGGCTCCCATGACGCGGATTCTACCGTCACGGGCGTCCCCGGGGCAGTGTTCAGGGTTTGCGTACCTTGCCCAGGCCTTCGTCGATGGCGGCTTCGAGATAGCCGAAGTAATAGTCAGCGGTGAGCAGCCCCACGATGGGCTCGGCGGCATCCTGTCCCTTGAGGTCGAGCACTTTCACCGTCGGCACCATGAACACCTTGTGCGCCGCCGCGAAAGCCCCTTCGGTGGTTTTGCTGCCGTCAAAATCGGTGAGCGGCGTGCTCGCGCCCACCGTCACTTCGCGGATGACGACCCTGTTGCGGTAGGCCTTGTCCTTGTGCATGGGAATGAGGTAATCGTGCTTCACCCGCTCGCAGTAATGGCAGCCGGGGCTAGTGAAAATCACCATGATGGGCGTCTTGCGGCCGGCCGCCGTGCGCGCGTCTGCCTTGAAGTTTGTGGCGTGGACGAGCCCGTCCGCCGCCCGGGCCGGGCTGGGGGCCAGCACGCCCCATGTTAGAATCGTTGCCCAGATTGCGATCGATCGCAGCATATTGATCCCGTTTCTCCGACAGGTGCGCGCACCGTTTTACCCAGTGTCGCGTCACCGCATTAGGTTTCAAAGAGTCCATTCCTACCGCCATGCAGACCCTGACCATCGCCTCCCGTGAAAGTGCCCTTGCCATGTGGCAGGCGGAGCATATCCGTGATCGCCTGCGCGCACTGCATCCCGGCATCACGGTCGAGATTCTGGGCATGACCACGCGCGGCGACCAGATCCTCGACGTGACGCTCTCCAAAATCGGCGGCAAGGGCCTGTTTGTCAAGGAACTCGAAGTCGCGCTCGAAGCCGGGCAGGCCGATCTGGCCGTACATTCGATGAAGGACGTGCCGATGCAACTGCCCCCCGGCTTCGAGCTGGCGGTGATCGGTGAGCGCGAAGACCCGCGTGACGCCTTCGTCTCCATCCAGTACGACAAACTCTCCGACCTGCCACCCGGCGCGGTGGTCGGCACCTCCAGCCTGCGCCGCGAAGCGCAACTGCGCGCGCGCTATCCGCACCTGGTGGTGAAGCCTTTGCGCGGCAACGTCGGCACGCGGTTGAAGAAGCTCGACGAAGGTCAGTTCGACGCCATCCTGCTCGCGGCCGCCGGCTTGAAGCGCCTGGGGTTGGGCAACCGCATCAAGAGCCTGCTGTCGGTGGAAGACAGCATTCCCGCCGCCGGCCAGGGCGCGCTCGGTATCGAAATCCGCAGCGACAGGCCCGATGTGGCGGCTCTGCTCGCCGACCTCAATCACCCCCGCACCGCCGCCTGCGTGCGCGCCGAACGCCAGGTCAGCCGGGTACTCGGCGGCAGCTGCCAGGTGCCACTGGGGGCGCACGCCACGATGGAAAACGGTAGCCTGCACCTCGCCGGCTTCGTCGCCCACCCGGACGGCAGCGGCTTCATCCACGATGTCACCGTGGGCGACGCCGCCGACCCCGAAGCCGTCGGCCAGGCACTCGCCGACAAACTCCTCGCCCAGGGCGCGCGCACGATCCTAGACGCCCTGCCGCAATGACCGCATCGCTCGCCGGCCGCGCGGTGCTGGTGACGCGGCCGGCGCATCAGGCGGCTTCGCTGGCGCAGGCCATCGAAGCGGCGGGCGGCGAAGCGATCCGGTTCCCGGCACTGGCCATTGACGCCATGCCGGCCGCAGAACTGGCTGCAGCGCTCGCCTGGTTACGCGAAGCCGATGCCGTGATTTTCATCAGCCCCAATGCCGCCCAATTCGGCATGGCGGCGATCGGGCTGCTGCCCGCCGGGGCGAAGGTGTTCGCGGTCGGCCCGGGTACGGCCCGTGAACTCGCCCATTCGGGTCAGCACACGGTCATCGTGCCGGATGGCCAGGACAGCGAAGCGTTGCTGGCCCTGCCCGAACTGGCCCATGTGGGTGGTCAGCGCATCGTCATCGTGCGCGGCGTGGGTGGCCGGCCATTTCTTGCCGACACGCTGAAGGCGCGTGGGGCGGAGGTACGCTTTATGGAGTGCTACCGTCGCGTGCGCCCACAGGCTGACGCCGCGCCCCTGCTGGCGCGCTGGCAGGCAGGCGGCGTCGACGCGGTGACGGTGGCCAGTGCCGAAACGCTCGCCAACCTGCTGGCGATGCTGGGCGAGGCGGGTGGGCCCCTGCTCGCCGCCACCCCGCTTTTCGCGCCGCATGAGAAAATCGTCGCGTCGGCCCGCAGCCTGGGGCTGGCCCACGCCCAGGCCACCGCCGGCGGTGACGCCGGCCTGGTCGACGGCATGATTCGCTGGTTCAACACACGCACAAACACATGAACGACACGCCCGAATCCACCCCCGCAACGCCTGTTCAGCCCGCGCATCCACCCCGCGCGCCGCTGTCCGTCCTGGCTCTGGTCGCCGTCGTGCTCGCGGTCATCGCGCTCATCATGGCGGCGTGGTCGTGGTCGGACAGCCGCGAGCGCGTGCGCGACCTCAAGTCGGAGCTCGGTCGCAAGCTCGCCGAATCCGGGCAGCAGGCGAGCGAGACCCGGCTCTTGGCGAAGAACGCCGACGACATGATGCGGCAGATCAGTGAGCGTGTCGGCCATATCGAAGGCCAGATGGCCACCTCGCAACAGCAGCAGCTCGCGCTGGAGGCGTTGTACAAGGATCTGGCGCAGGGACGCGACGAATGGACGCTGGCCGAAATTGAACAGGTACTGCTCACCGCCGCCCAGCAGTTGCAGCTGGCGGGCAACGTCAAGGCCGCGATCATCGCGCTGGAAGGGGCGGATACCCGCCTGCAGCGCCTGAACAAGCCGCAGTTTACCGCCCTGCGCCGCGCCATTGCGACCGACCTCGCCAACCTGCGCGCCGCGCCCTCTCTCGACGAAGTGGGGGCCAGCGCCCGTATCGAGGCGCTGGTGGCGCGTCACGCGAGCTGGCCGCTGGCGAGCGCGCAGGGTTCCGAAGCCACGCCGGCACCGCGCGCCGTCAGCGCCGCCAGCCTCGGCCAGGAGCTCTGGGACGAACTGAAGCGGCTGGTGCAGATCCGCCGCGTCGAGGGCAACGAGGCGGTGTTGCTGCCGCCGGACCAGGCCTATTTCCTGCGTGAGAACCTGCGCCTGCGCCTGCTCTCGGCGCGGCTCGCGCTGATGGCGCAGGACGAGGCAGCCTTCCACGCCGACCTCAAGGCCGCCTCCGATACCCTCGCCCGCTACTTCAACACCCGCGACGCCGGCGTGGCTGCCGCGACGAAGGAAATCCGCCGACTCGCCAGCCTCAAGATCGCCATCAAGCTGCCGGGGATCGACGCCAGCCTCGCGGCGCTCGACGCCTACAAGGGGGCGCACTGATGCGCTGGCTCGTCTCGCTCGTCATCGTTGCGGTGCTGGCCATTGCGCTGGCCATGGCGGGCCGCTACGACCCCGGCTACGTCGTGCTGGTCTACCCGCCCTGGCGGCTCGAAATCTCCTTCATCAGCTTTGTCCTGCTGATTGCCGCACTCGTCGTCAGCGGTGTGCTGCTGCTGCGGCTGGCCAGCCTGACGCTGAACCTGCCGCGCATCGTGCGTGAGCTGCGCGCCCGCCGGGCCGCCGGAAAACGCGACGAAAACTTTGTCGGCGGCCTGCGTGCCTTTGCCGAATGCCGCCACAAGGACGCCGAACAGGCCCTGGGTAGCTGGCAAGGCGAGGCAGGCGACGCCCGCACCGGTCTGGCTCGGGTGCTCGCGGCGCGCGCCGCGCAGGACATGCGCGCGCCGGCGCAACGCGAACGCCACGTGCGCGAAGCGGCCGAACACGGGGCCGAACTCGCCGCGCAGCTGCTCGAAGCCGAAGCCCGACTCGACGCCGAGGATGCGACCGGCGCGCTGGCAGCGATCCAGTCCGCCAGGGAAATCGCGCCGCATCACACCGCCCTGCTGCGTCTGGAACTGAAAGCCCGCCAGCGCACCGGGCAGTGGGACGAGGTCGAGCGCCTGCTCGATATCCTTGCGCGCAGCAATGCCCTGGAGCCTGTACTGGCGACACAGCTGCGCCGTGCAACCTATGCCGAGAACCTCAAGCGTCGCGCCCAGGACGATCGCGCCCTGCTCGAATACTGGAAGAAACTGCCGGGCGAATTCAAGACCGACCCCCAGGTTGCGCAGGCCGCTGCCCGCGCCTTCATGGAACGCGGCGGGGCCGACACGGCGCTCGACGTGATCGAAGCCGCGCTCGGCAAAAGCTGGGATGAAGACCTGGTCGCGCTCTATGGCCAGGTCGCTGGCACAAGCCCGACCCGGCAGATCGAGCAGGCCGAGAAATGGCTGCACAGTCAACCGCGCGACGCCAGACTGCTGCTCACGCTGGCGCAACTGTGCAGCGCCCAGCAATTGTGGGGCAAGGCGCAGAGCTATCTGGAAGCCAGCCTGGCGCTCGCGCCCAGCACCGAAGCCCACGTGCGCATGGCCGAACTGAAAACGCAGAGCGGTCTGCCGACCGAGGCCTGCCAGCACTATCAGAAAGCGCTGGACCTGTGCCGGCAGGCATAGGCGGATTCGATGGAAAAATGCGCTTATCGCCCGTTTCGTGAATGCACAAATCCGGTCAGGGGATATACCATCAGCAATTGCTAATATTGTTTGAAGGTTGATCCCCATGCGATTCCCGACCCTGGCCGCCTGCTTTGCCCTGCTGGGCCTGCTTGCCGCCCCCGCCATTGAGGCTGCCCCCAAGGCCGCTGCAACCGACGTCTACAAGGTCGCCATCGACCGTTCCGTGTCGCTCACCGACGCCGCCGACTCGATGCGCCTGCGCGCCAACGCGCTCAATCTCAAGCTGGTGGCCGAAATGCCGCTGTCGAAGCAGGTCGAGGTGATGACCGGCACGACCGAGCGCACGATCACCATCTTCCAGTTCTGCGATGCCGTCACCGCCCGCGACCTGATCGTGCTGAACCTCGATTTCTCGGTCTACATGCCGTGCCGGATCGCGCTGATCGAGGACGCCGACGGTCGCGGCTGGCTGGTGATGATGGACGTCAACGTCGACGCGGTGGCGAAGGAAAAGCGCCTGCCGCAGGCGCTCAAGGTGCGGATCGAGGCGGTGCGTCAGGCGCTGGTCGAGATCATGCAGGCGGGTGCCAGCGGCGCGCTGTAAGTCGCGTCACGCCTGCGGCGGCGGGCCGGCGACGGCTTCGTCCAGCACCCGCCGCACCTTGGCCGCCATGTCCTGGCGGCGATAGGGTTTGCTCAGCAGATGCACGCCGCGGTCGAGACGGCCGTGGTGGACGATGGCGTTCTCGGTGTAGCCCGAGGTGAACAGCACCTTCAACCCCGGCCGCGCCGCGCGCGCGGCGTCGGCCAGCACGCGCCCGCTCATGCCGCCGGGCATCACCACGTCGGTGAACAGGAGGTCGAAGTCGGCGGTCGCCTGGATCAGCGCCAGCGCCTGCGGACCGTTTTCCGCCGCGGTGACGCGGTAGCCCAGACCCTCGAGCTGCCCGACCAGCGAGGTGCGCACCAGCGCGTTGTCCTCGACCACCAGGATGTGTTCGCTGCCGCCCGCAGCGCGCGGCGCGGGCGGGGGCGGGGCGCCGGCCTGGCTGGCGGCGGCGCGGGGAAAATACAGCTTGACGGTGGTGCCGTGGCCCGGTTCCGAGTAGAGCTTGATGTGGCCGCGCGACTGCTTGACGAAGCCGTACACCATGCTGAGGCCGAGGCCGCTGCCCTTGCCGACGTCCTTGGTGGTGAAGAACGGCTCGATCGCGCGCGCCGCGATCTCCGGCGTCATGCCGGTGCCGGTGTCGGAGACCGAGACCAGCACGTACTGCCCCGGCGTGACTTCCTGGTGAGCGTCGGCGTAGCTGTCGTCGAGGGTGGCGTTCGCCGTCTCGATCGTCAGGCTGCCGCCGCCGGGCATCGCGTCGCGGGCGTTGATGGTCAGGTTGAGCAGCGCCACCTCGAGCTGGCCGGGGTCGACGTCGGCCAGCCACAGCCCGCCGGCGCGCGTGATCTCGAGGTCGATGTCGGCGGCGAGCGTGCGCCGCAGCATCGCGTCGATGCCGGCGACCAGCCGGTTGAGGTCGACCGCCTGCGGTTCCAGCGCCTGCCGCCGGGCGAAGGCGAGCAGGCGATGCGTCAGCTCGGCGCCGCGGCTGGCGGCGGTCATGGTCATGTCCGCCAGGCGCCGCAGCGCCGGCTGGCCGGCGACCTGTTCGCCCAGCAGTTCGGCGTTGCCGAGGATCACCGTCAGCAGGTTGTTGAAGTCGTGGGCGACGCCGCCGGTCAGCTGGCCGACCGCCTCGAGTTTCTGCGACTGCCGCAGCCGCTCTTCGAGTTCGCGCCGCTCGCTGAGGTCGAGCATGCTGCCGACCATGCGCACCGCGCGGCCGGCGTCGTCGCGGATGATGAAACCGCGGTCGACGACGATCGCGGCGCGGCCGTCGGCATGGAGGAAACGGTACTCGTCGCTCCAGTCGGTGGCGTTGCCGTCGATCGCGGCGTGGATGCCTGCCAGCACGCGCTCGCGGTCGTCGGCATGGATGCGCTTGATCCACGATTCCGGTCCCGGCTCGACGCTCGACGGCGGGTAGCCGAACCGGGTCAGGAGCCCGGCGTTCCACCACAGCGTGTCTTGCACCAGATCCCAGTCCCAGATCACGTCGTTGGTCGCCAGCGTCACCAGCTGGAAGCGTTCGTCGCTGACCCGCAGGGTTTCGAGCGTGCGCTTGCGCTCGCTGATGTCGCGTGCGATCGCCACCCAGTGGGTGTAGCGGCCGTCGTCGTCGGCGAGCGGCACGATGTCGAGTTCGAGCCAGAACGCCTCGCCGGCCTTGGTGTAGTTGATCAGTTCGGCGCGCACCGGCTGCCAGCGTTCGAGCGCGGCGCGGATGCGGTCGAGCTCGTCGCGCTGGGTGCGCGGCCCCTGCAGCAGGCGCGGGGTGCTGCCGATCGCCTCCTCGCGGTCATAGCCGGTCAGGCGGGTGAAGGCGTCGTTGACGTAGACGATCTTCGGGTCGTCCGCCGTCGGCTGCGCCCCGGCTTCGGTGATCAGCACGATGTCGTTGAGCCGCGACACCGCCGAGCGCAGCAGCAGCAGTTCCTGCCGCTCCTCGCGGGCCCGGGTGATGTCCTGGAAATAGACCGCGAGGCCGCGCGCCGACGGGTAGATACGCACGTCCAGCCAGCGGCCGCGCGGCGCGAACCAGTCCTGGAACTGCGCCGGCGTCTGCGACGCCAGCACCTGCCGGTAGCGATCGACGAACGGACAGTGCTCGTCGAGCCCGCAGCTGTCCCAGATCTTGCGGCCGCGCATCGTCGCCTGGGTCTGCCCCAGCAGCGCCGCCGCCCGCGCGTTGACGTAGGTCACGCGGTAATCGGTGTCGAGGGTGAAAAACGCGTCGGTGATGCTCTCGACGGTTTCCTGCAGGCGCTCGGCCAGATCCTCGGTCTGGCTGCGCAGTTGCCGCAGGTGCTCGATGTCGATCGACGAGCCGAACCAGCGCGTGACCCGGCCGTCGGCGTCGCGTTCCGGCACCGCGCGCGCCAGGTGCCAGACGTAGCCGCCGTCCGGCGTGCGCAGCCGGAACTCGACCTCGTAGGGCTCGCCGCTGGCGACCGAGTGCTGCCAGCGTTCGACCGTCGGCGCGCGGTCGTCCGGGTGCAGCAGGTCCAGCCAGTTCGCCAGCGCCTCCGCCCGCGACACGCCGGTGATCGTCTCGATCCGGGAGCCGGCGAAATCGACGACGCCGGCCGGCGTCGCGGTCCAGACGTGCAGCGGCAGACTCTCGGCCAGCGCCTCGAAATTCAGCTGGCGCGCGCGCTCGTTCTCGTGCGCCAGCCGCTCGCGCAGCACCAGGCCGAAGTACTGGCGATAGACCAGATACACCGCCAGCAGCGCGAGGCTCGCGCCGGCGCGGTTGCCGACCACGTAGCCGAAGGGAAATCCCGTCGGCGGCGGCGGCGAGGTGGCGAGCCCGACCCAGGTGCCGGCGATGGCGAGCACGGTGATCGCGCGGATGAAGCCGCGGCGGGACTGGAACATCGCCAGCAGCAGCACCGGCAGGTAGAGAAAGCCGTGGGCGAAACCGAGCAGGGTGAAAAAGTCGGTGGCGAACACCAGCAGCAGGCCGAGGCCGGCGGCCCAGCGGATGGCGTGTTCCGGGATGCGGGAAAGCAGGTGTGGGGCGTTCACGGCAGGCGTCCTGGGGCAGGTGTCCGGCCGGCGTCGGGGGCGCGGATCATGGCGGTTCACGCCCCGACGATGACGGCGGGCGCCAGCGGGTGCGCCCGCAGCATCTGGTCGAGGGTGCCGTCGGCGGTGGCCGGGATATGAGCGCACGTGATTTCGCAGACCATCCGCGGCGTCGTGTCCGCCTGCGCCGCGTTCCGGCCCTCGACGGCCAGGCGCAGGGCTTCGCACAAGGCGAGGATGTCGAGGTCCTCGGGGTCGATGAAGAGGGCCGCGATCTCGCTGCCGCGGCGGCGCCCGACCACGTCGGCGCCGCTGGCGAGGCCGTTGACCAGCACGCCGAGGTCGCGGATCAAGGCGTCGCCCGCCGCGGTGCCGTGCTGCTGGTTGAGCCGCGGCAGGTCGAGCAGGTGGATGCGGACCAGCGCGGTATCCAGCGCCAGCGTGCGCGACAGGTCGATCGCGGCGGCCGCCTGGCGCTGGAAGACGTCGCGGTCGAGCAGCCATGCCGGGTCGTCGGCGTCGGCGTCCCCCGACCGTGCGAATTCCTGCGTCACCGACTCGGCCAGCCGGGCGAGACGCGCGGCATCCAGGTCCGAGAAGCGCTGCGGCCCGGTGTCGAGCAGGCACAGCGCGCCGAGCTTGTCGCCCTGCGCCGAATAGACCGGCTGGCCGGCGTAGAAGCGGATGAACGGCGGTCCGGTCACCAGCGGGTTGTCGCGGAAGCCCGGGTCGGTGCGCGCGTCGGCGACCACCCGCGCGCCGTCGGTCTCGATCGTCGCGTCGCAGAAGCCGGCGCTGCGCGGGATCGCGGCGAAGCCGTCGAGCATCGGCCCCTGCCGCGACTTGAACCAGAGACGGTCGTGGTCGATCAGCGAAATCGCCGCGGTCGCGACCGAAAACAGCCGCCGCGCCAGCCGGGTGACGCGGTCGAAGCGCGCTTCGGGCGGGGTGTCGAGCTGGCCCAGGGCATGCACCGCGGCGAGCCGCCGGGCCTCGCGTTCGCGCTCGCGCCCGACGAACCAGGGGACGACTTCGTCGGCGGCGAGCGGCCGGGCGATGCCGTAGCCCTGCACGTGATCGCAGCCGAGGTCGTTGAGGTAGGCGAGCGCGGCCGCGTCCTCGACCCCTTCGGCCGTGGTCGACAGCCGCAGGCTGCGGCCGAGCTCGATGATCGAGCGCACCACGGCGCGCGACTCCTCCGATTCGGCGGCGGTCATGACGAAGCTCTTGTCGACCTTGATCTCGGTGAACGGCAGCTTGACCAGCTGCACCATCGACGAATAGCCGGTGCCGAAATCGTCGATCGACAGCTGGAAGCCCTGCAGGCGCAGGTGGGTGAGGTTGTCGAGGGCGCGGTGGGGGTCCTGCATGGCGCTGGTCTCGGTGAGTTCGAGCACCACCCGCTGCGGCGCGATGCCGAGCGCGCGGCAGTGGTCGGCGATCGCCGCGAACAGCGCCTGGTTGCCGAGCGAGGCGGCCGACACGTTGAGCGACAGCTGCGCGCCGGCGAGTCTGTGGCGGCCGCAGGGGGTGGCGTCCGCGCCGGAGAGCGTCGCCAGCCAGGCGAGCGCCTGCTCGCTGACCTGGCAGGTGAGATCGTCGATCAGGCCGTTGGCCTCGGCCAGCGGCACGAACACGTCCGGCGCGACCGGCCCGTAGCGCGGGTGGCGCCAGCGCGCCAGGCCCTCGAAGCCGACCAGGGTGCCGGTGCGGCAGTGGACCTTGGGCTGGTAGGCCACGCTGATCTCGTTGCGCGCGAGCGCCTCGCGCAGGTCGTCGACGGTCGGCGCCGGGGCCGGCTGGGGCGCCGGTTCGGCGATGTCGAACGCAGGCGGGGTCGACGGCAGGCGCTGTCTTGCCTCGTCGAGCAGTTGCCGCAGGGCGGTGGCGGTGAACGGCTTGGGCAGCAGGCCGACGATGTCGAGGCCGTGGGCGCGCGCCGAGCGTTCGGCGGCGTCCATCACCCGCTCGCCGATGCCGCTGGTGATGATGAGGCCGACCGGACGCCGCTGTTCGCCGAGCTGGCGGATCACCTCGACGCCGTCCATCCCCGGCATCACCAGGTCGACGGCGACGATATGCGGCGCCCAGCTCTCGAGCAGGGCGAAGAATTCGCCGGCGGCGGTGACGAAGCGCGCCTCGAGGCCGCAGAAGTCGGCCATGTGCTGGAGGGTCTCGCCGATCAGGGCGTCGTCGTCGAGGATCAGCAGACGGTGCGGGACGCCGTCCGGAGGGGGATCGTTGTTGTTGTCAGAAATGTGGTCCACACCTTTCCTTCCGCTGGGGCGCGCCTGTTGCGCCGGTCGCCGGGCGCTTTTGCAGGAAACCCGCGCCGGCCCCGTCATCCTCGCCTAGCGTAGCCCAAGGACCGGCTTCGGGCAATCGCAGCCGCGGGTTCAGCCGGCCGGCGCGGTCTCCGCGTCCGCCGCGTAGACGAAGGCATCGGCGAAGAATTCGTCTTCCGGCAGGCCGCGGCTGCCGGTGAACGCCGCGCGCGCGCTGTCGACCATGATGGGCGCGCCGCAGGCGTAGACCTGGTAGCCCGACAGGTCGGCGAAGTCGGCGAGCACGGCTTCGTGGACCAGGCCGGTGCGGCCCTGCCAGCGATCTTCGGGCAGGGGATCGGACAACACCGGGATGAAGCTGAAATTGGGCTTTTCTACCAGCCACTGCTGCGGCAGTTCGGCCATGTACAGATCCTTCGCCGAACGCACGCCCCAGTAGAGCACTAGCTCACGGTCGGTGTGCTCGGCGAAGGCGTGTTCGAGCATCCCCTTGATCGGCGCAAAGCCGGTGCCGCCGGCGATGAAGATCATCGGCTTGTCGGACTCCTCGCGGATGAAGAAGCTGCCGAGCGGGCCCTTCAAGCGCAGGATGTCGCGTTCCTTCAATGTGGAAAACACCTGGTCGGTGAACAGGCCGCCCGGCACGTGGCGGATGTGCAGTTCGAGCAGCGCATCGTCGTGCGGCGGGTTCGCCAGCGAGTAGCTGCGCGCGCGGCCGCCCTTCAACTGGAAGTCGATGTACTGGCCGGCGAGGAATTGCAGGCGCTCGCTCGCCGGCAGCTTGATCTTCACCACCATCACGTCGTCCGCGCGCTTCTCCAGTTTTTCCACCCGGCACGGCAGGGTCTTCACGACGATGTCCTTGGCCGCACCGATTTCCTTGGCCTCGATCACCAGGTCGGAGAGCGGTTTCGCGCGGCAGAACAGCGCACGGCCCTGGGATTTTTCCTCGTCCTTGAGCGCGGTGGGTGAATGTTGACCGTAATCGAGCGTGCCCGACAGCACCTTACCCTTGCACGCGCCGCAGGCCCCATTGCGGCAGCCATAGGGCAGCGCAAAGCCTTCGCGCAGCGCGGCTTCAAGCACGGTTTCGTCGTCGCCGACGGTGAATTGGTGTCCGCTGGGCTGGATGGTGACCTGATACGGCATGGCGCGCGCTTACAATGCAAAAAATGAAGGGGCGCATTATCGCCCGGCACGGGCCGGTTTTCACCCTTGCGAACAAAAGGTTATGACGTGATGAAAAAAATCCTGATCGTGGGGTTTGGCGATGTGGCCGAACGGTTGGTGCACACCTACGCCGGTCAGGCTGAATTCATTGGCCTGGTGCGCCGACCCGAACGGGTGGCCGACCTGCGTGCGTTGGGCGTCACGCCCTATCTGGGCGATCTCGACGACGCGGCCTCGCTGGCCCGCCTGCCCCGGGTCGACGCCGTGTTCCACTTCGCCCCGCCGCCCAACGCCGGCGCCACCGACCCGCGCACCGCCCGCTTGCTCGCCGCACTGGGCCGTCGCCTGCCGGGCGCGCTGGTCTACATCAGCACCAGCGGTGTCTACGGCGACTGTGGCGGCGACTGGGTGGCCGAGACGCGCCCGGTGGCGCCGGTCAACGGCCGTGCGGTGCGGCGGGTGGCGGCCGAACGCCAGCTGCGGCTATGGGGCAGGCAGCATCGCGTGCAGGTCAGCATTCTGCGCGCGCCCGGCATCTACGCGGCCGACCGCCTGCCGCTCGATCGCATCAAGCGCGGCACCCCGGCGCTGGTGGCCGAGGACGACAGCTACACCAATCACATCCACGCCGACGATCTGGCACGGCTGGCCTGGGCCGCTCTGTTTCGCGGACGCGGCCAGCGGCTCTACCACGCCGTCGACGCCCACCCGCTGAAAATGGCCGACTGGTTCGACAGCTGCGCCGACGCCTTCGAGCTGCCGCGCCCCCCGCGCGTCAAGCGCGCCGAGGCGGAAAACGTCCTGTCGGAAGCGTTGCTGTCGTTTCTGCGCGAATCGCGCCAGCTCTCCAACGCCCGCACAGTGCGCGAACTGAAGCTGAAATACCGCTACCCCACGTCCGACGATTTGCTGCGCGAAGTAAGACGCACGCGGGGACAGATGGACCTGTTCTGAACCGCGCCGGATTCAGCGCAGCAGATCGTCCGGTTCGCGCCGATATTCGCCCTGGATCACCTCGTCGTTGGCGGCGCGCGTCGGGTCGGCACGGCGGCGTGCCCAAGTACTGGGAATCAGCAGCAGGACCAGCGCCAGCGCATCGCTGATGAAGCCCGGGAAGACAAATAGGCCGCCGGCGAGCAGAATACGGCCGCTGGCGAAGAGCGCGGAAAACGGCTGCTGGCCCGACTGGATGGAAAACAGCAGGCGCGCGCCCCAGGCCACGCGCTCGAAGCGGATCAGCATCACGCCCAGGACGACGTCAACCAGCAGCCACGGCAGCACCCAGGCCCCGATTTCGTCCGCCATCCAGAAAATGCCGACCGCCTCCAGCACGGGAAACGACAGCAGCAGTAGAACAATCCAACCAAAGCGCATGTGATGGAACCTTTGTTAGTCTTGACCAATGTACCCGATCGGGCGCTTGCCGAAAAACTCGCACATGCCCTGGTCGAGGCACGCGTGGCGGCGTGTGTGAACGTTTTGGCGCCGTGCCGCTCCATTTACCGGTGGCAGGATGCGGTGGAATCGGCGGAGGAATCGCCGCTCATGATCAAGACCACCGTCACGCACTATACCGCCGTGGAAAAACTGATCCGGGATCACCACCCCTACGCGGTGCCGGAAGTGATTGCCATACCGATAACCCAGGGCCTGCCGGCGTATCTTGACTGGCTGACCCAGGAAACAGAATCACCTGGAGACTGAACGACATGACCAAACATTGGTTCCGCTGGCTGGCTGGCTTGCCCTTACTTTGGGGCGCAATGGCTGTTTCTCAAGCAGTGCACGCCCAGGAGGAACCGCTCGACCCGGAGGCGGCGTTCAGCCTGAGTGCACGCGCGATCGACGCCAATACGCTGGAGGCGCGCTGGAAGATTGCCGAGGGCTACTACATGTACCGCGACAAGTTCAAGTTCGAACTGGCCGGCGGCACGCTCGGAAAAACCACCCTGCCGCCCGGCAAGATGAAGGACGACGAAACCTTCGGTAAGGTCGAAACCTACCGCAAGGACGTGCGCATCATCCTGCCGATCCAGCGCACCCCCGGCACCACCTCGGTCACGCTGAAGGCCACTTCGCAGGGCTGCTGGGACGGCGGGCTGTGCTACATGCCGCAGACCGTCTCGCTGTCGATCAAGCTGCCGGCCCTGGTTGCGTCTGCCGCAGCGGCTGACCTCCCACCCGCCGCCGCCCCGGCCACACCCGCCGTATCGGTCGCTTCGTCAGCCCTCGACAGCCTGCGCAGCCTGGGCGGCATGGACATGCCCAAGGTGCTGCCACCGGACGAAGCCTTTGTCGTGGCCGCTGCCATGCCCGACGCGCAAACCGTGCGCGTCGACTACACGCTCACACCCGACACCTATCTCTATCGGGACAAGCTGGCGTGGAAAGTGAAATCGCCCGCCGGCGTGAGCGTCGCCCGCGCCGACACACCGGCAGGCGACATGAAGGACGACCCCACCTTTGGCAAGACCGAGGTCTATCACCAGAACTTTGCCGCCACCCTGCAATTGTCGCGCGCCCTTGCCGCCGGCGAAACGCTGATACTCGAAGCCGGCTGGCAGGGCTGCAACGACGCCGTCGGCATCTGCTACCCGCCGATCAATCGCGATTTCACCCTGACCGCGTCCGGTGCAGCGTCGGCCGGCAACTCGGCCGCCGTACCCGCCGCCGGCAACGAATCCGACACCTCGCGCATCGAGCGCGTGCTCAAGGACGGCAGCTTCTGGGCCGTGGTCGCCACCTTCTTCGGCTTTGGCCTGCTGCTCGCGCTCACCCCCTGCGTGTTCCCCATGATTCCCATCCTCTCGGGCATCATCGCCGGCCAGAGCCACGACGTGCCGCTCACCAAGTCGCGCGGCTTCCTGCTGTCGCTCGCCTACGTGCTCGGCATGGCGATCACGTATGCGATGGCCGGCGTGGCCGCTGCGCTGTCGGGCACGCTGCTGTCGAACGCGCTGCAGAACCCCTGGGCGCTGGGCATCGGCGCAGGCGTGTTCGTGCTGCTCGCGCTGTCGATGTTCGGTTTCTTCGAAATCCAGCTGCCCAGCGCGCTCCAGAGCAAGTTCAACGACGCCTCCAACAAGATGAAGGGTGGCAACTTCGTCGGTGTGTTCATCATGGGCGCGCTGTCCGCCGTCATCGTCGGCCCCTGCGTCGCGCCGCCGCTGGCCGCCGCGCTGGCCTTCATCGCACAAACGGGCAACACCGTGCTCGGCGGCGTGGCACTATTTGTGCTGGCGCTGGGCATGGGTGTGCCCTTGCTGCTGGTGGGCTTGTCGGCCGGCGCACTGTTGCCCCGAGCGGGTGGCTGGATGAACGCGGTGAAGTATTTCTTCGGCGTGCTCATGCTGGCCATCGCCATCTACCTCATCTCGCCCATCATTCCCGACTGGGTGAACATGCTGCTGTGGGCGCTGCTGCTGATCGTTTCGGCCACCTACCTCTCCGCCCTCGACCCGCTGCCGGAAAAAGCCTCGGGCTGGAAGCGCCTGTGGAAAGGCCTCGGCGTGGTGCTGATGATCGGCGGCCTCGCGCTCATTGTCGGCATGCTCGCCGGCAGCCGCGACCTGCTGCAACCGCTTGACGTCTTCAAGGGCGGCGCAGGCAGTGGCGCAGTGGCGACGGAACAGAAGGGCCTGCCCTTCGAGAAAGTGAAGGACGTGGCCGAACTCGACGCCCGGCTGGCTGCTGCCCAGGCCGACGGCAAAACCGTGATGCTCGACTTCTACGCCGACTGGTGCGTGTCGTGCAAGGAAATGGAACGCTTCACCTTCAGCGACGCCCGGGTCCAGGCCCGGCTGAAAGACACCGTGCTGCTCAAGGCCGACGTCACCGCCAACAGCGACGCCGACAAGGCGCTGCTCAAGCGCTTTGGCCTGTTCGGCCCGCCCGGCCTCATCTTCTGGACGGCGGACGGTGCCGAGTCCGGCTTCAAGGTGATCGGCTTCGAAAAACCGGAGAAATTCCTCGCCAGCATCGATTCGGCGCTCGGCAAGTAAGTTTGTAAAAAGAGACACGGCCCCGCTGGTGCAAATCAGCGGGGCCGTGTTTTTTGCGAGATCAGTCTACGCTTAGGACGCGCTGCGCAGCACGCTGATCGCATCCATCAGCGGCGTGACGATGGGCTGGATCTTGCGGCGCATGAGCGAGCCGATGGCGGTGGTCTTGAGGAAGATGGGGCGCACGGTGTCGGCGTCGGCGGCGGCCAGCGTATCGAGTGCCGCGCAGTCGGATTCGAATTGCGGTGCGGCGGCGAGCAGGGCGGCACGCGCAGTCTCGCGGGTGGCGGCGTCTGCCTGGCGCAAGGGCGCGCACCAGTTCGCCAGCGCGTTCAGGGTGTGGTTCACCACCTCCTGCACTTCGGGGCGGTCGAGAATCAGCGCGGTGGTGTAGATAAAAGTTTGCCCCTGGTCGGACAGGGCCTTGGCGAGCATCTGGCTGTAGGGGTTGTTGGCGAGCGCCGGCACGCTGGCGTGGTCGGCGCGCGCCGCGCGCAGCACGGGCAGCGCGTTCGGGCGCAGCTCAAGGAAGGCCACGTAATACGAATTGCGGGCCACGCCGCGCTTCCAGATCGCCGCGCATTCCGCGTCGGTGAGCACGCCGGAATACAACATCACGGCGACGGTATCGAGTATGCCGACGTCGTCCTCATGCAAAAACGCCAGATGCTCGACGAGGAATTCCGCCAGGGTGCGCCCCATGCTGCCGTTGCACACCACGTCACGCATCAGCATCAGTCGCGCGTTTTCGATAGTGGGCATGCACCACCAGGCGTAGCGCGCGATCTCGTCGGTGAGCGCGGGCGAATGCACGACGGCGACGACAGCTTCTTCTTCCGCAATCAATAACAGCTGCCCCAGATGCTGGGTCGAGAGCCCCGCCTGCGACTGCCGCGTCCAGCGCGTGAGGTGCACCGGATACCCGCCCGGCGAGCCCAGCGCGTGACCCGACAGCAGTTCGCGCACGCGCTTGAGATAACGATCCGGGCGGTCATTGGGCTTCAGAGGCACGCTGGCTTCGCCCTTGGGCGTGAGCGCCCACAGCGTCATGTTCGATTCGTCGATGCGCACGGCCTTCAACTCGGTGTTGAAGAGCACGTTGAGCCGCAGTTCGTCTTCGGGGGAGAGTTCGTCGTTCATGGAATTGCTTCAGGTGAATGGCGGATATCGCTCGGACATGTCTCTACAGCGTCATGTCCGGCGGCGCTTCGCCCGCTAGAATGCGATATAGCGGCGGGTTGACGTAGTAGTTCGCGCGCCCGATTTTGCGTTTGAACAGGAATCCATCTTCTGCCAGCTTGTCGAGGTAGCGTGTAGCAGTGACGCGCGATACACCCAGATCGCGCTCGATGAATTCGATGCGGGTGTAGGGGTGCGAAAAAAGATTGTTGATGAGGTCCTGGCTGTAGAAGTGGTGCTTGGCACGAATGCGGTGTTTGTAATCGAGCAATTGCGCTTTGATGGCCTGGATGGTAGCGATACCGTCTTGCGCAGTGCGCTCGACGGCGACGAGCATGTAGCACACCCAGTCTTCCCAGGCGTCGCGCTCTCGTACGTCTTGCAGCAGGCGGTAGTACTCGGCCTTGGTGCGCACGATATGGCGGCTCAGGTAGAGCACAGGGCTGTCGAGCAAACCCTGTTTGACGAGGTAGAGCACGTTGATGATGCGACCGGTGCGGCCGTTGCCGTCGTAGAACGGGTGGATACTTTCGAACTGGTGGTGGGCAAGCGCCATTTTCACCAACGGGTCGGCATCGAAGGGCGCGTCTTCGTTGATGAATCGCTCCAGATCGCGCATGAGTTCAACGATGTCGTCAGGATTTTGCGGCGGGGTGTAAACCGTTTCGCCGTCGTCACGTTTGAGCGCCGTGCCCGGCAACACACGAAATCCGGCCCGGTTTTTTTCGAGTGTGGCCTGGATGTCGAGGATGTGGTTGTTGGTCAGCAGTCCGGTATCGCGGACAGCGCCAAACCCCACGCCCAGGGCTTGGCGACAGCGGGCAACCTCTTTTGCCGCCGCACTCTCGGGCGCATCGGCCAGATCGGCATCGCGAAATAATTCGTCATGCGTGGTGACGATATTCTCGATTTCAGAACTGTCCTTGGCTTCCTGCAAGGCCAGTGTGCCAATCAGGATGCCCTGGTTGGGCATGGATGCTGCCACGCCTTTCAATTCAGCCAATCGCCGACTGGCGACATTGAGCTGCTTCAGCAAATCCGGCCTGTCAAAGCGCGCGGGATCCAAGTCTGTCAGTGGGTGTAAGCGTGTCATGGCCGAAGCAGTGTACACCCGACATGTATAGAAAAAACGATTTTCTATACATGTCGCAAGCGATATGTATAGGCTTGCCTATTTTTTGGAGCACAACGCTCAGTAACAACGCACGAAACACGCCCGATCTGCGATGCCCCACATTACAGGGACTTAAACACCTCACGCGCCGCTGCCACGGTCGCGGCGATATCGTCGTCGGTGTGCGCGGCCGACACAAACCCGGCTTCGAAGGCGGAGGGCGCGAGGTAAAAACCCTTGTCCAGCATGGCGTGGAAAAATCGGTTGAACATCTCGCGGTTGCTGGCCATGACTTCGGCGAAGGTTTCGGGCGGGTTGTCGGCGAAATAGAGGCCGAACATGCCGCCCTGGCAATCGGCGCAGAAGGTCACGCCGGCGTCTTTCGCGGCTAGGTTCAGGCCTTCGCACAGGGCGAGGGTTTTCGCCCCGAGTGCTTCGTAGAAGCCGGGTTGCGAGACGGCGTTGAGCGTGGCCAGGCCGGCGGCGACGGAGACCGGGTTGCCGGAGAGCGTGCCGGCCTGATAGACGGGACCGACGGGGGCGAGCGCGTCCATCACGTCCGCGCGGCCGCCGAAGGCACCGACGGGCATGCCGCCACCGATGACCTTGCCGAGCGTGGTCAGATCCGGCTTGATGCCCAACACGCTTTGTGCGCCGCCCAGCGCAACGCGGAAGCCGGTCATTACTTCGTCGAAGATGAGCAAAGCGCCGTGGGCGTCGCACAGTCGGCGCATCGCGGCCATGAATTCGGGCGTCGGTTTGACGAGGTTCATGTTGCCGACAAACGGCTCGACGATGATGCAGGCGATTTCGTTGCCGATCTCGGCAAAGGTGCGCTCCAGCCCCGCGACGTCGTTGTAGTCGAGCACCAGTGTTTCGGCGGCGACCGCGGCGGGCACGCCGGCGGACGTGGGGTTGCCGAAGGTGAGCGCGCCGGAGCCGGCTTTCACCAGCAGGAAATCGGCGTGGCCGTGGTAGCAGCCTTCGAACTTGATGAACTTGCTGCGACCGGTGAAGCCGCGTGCCAGCCGGATGGCGCTCATCGTTGCTTCGGTGCCGGATGACACCAGCCGTACTTTTTCAATGGAGGGCACGAGTTCGCGGATCTTGTACGCGATGGTGAGTTCGGGCTCTGACGGCGCGCCGAACGACAGGCCGTTCGCGGCGGCGTCCTGCACCGCCTTGACCGTGCCGGGGTGGGCGTGGCCGAGGATGGCCGGGCCCCAGGAACCGACGTAATCGGTATACCGCTTGCCGTCGGCATCCCACACGTAGGCACCGTTGGCGCGGGCAAAAAACACCGGTGTGCCACCAACGCTCCTGAACGCGCGGACGGGCGAATTCACCCCGCCGGGGATGACGGCTTGCGATTGTTCGAAGAGGGTTTCGTTGCGGCTCATGGCTGGTTTCATTCTTCGGGTTCGGTTGCGAAAAGTTGATTGAGATCGTGCGCGGCGGCGCGGACGTCGGGCGCGTTGAACAGCGCCGACAGCACGGCGAGGCTGTCTGCCCCGGCATCCAGCAGCGTCGCGGCGTTGCCGGAGGTGATGCCGCCGATGGCGACCAGCGGCACGCAGATGGCCTCGCGCGCCGAACGCAGCACATCCAGCGACGCACGCGGCGCATCGGGTTTGGTCGGCGAAGGAAAGAAGCTGCCAAACGCCACGTAGTCAGCGCCCGCGTCCAAGGCGGCTTTGGCCAGATCGAGGCTCTGGTAGCAGCTGGCACCGACGAATTTCTTCGGTCCAAGGATGATGCGGGCTTCACGCAGGCTGCCGTCGTCGCGTCCCAGATGCACGCCGTCGGCGTCGGCCAGATCCGCCAGCCGCAGGTCGTCGTTAACGATCAGCGGCACGCCAAAGCGCCGGCACAAGGCCACCAGTTCGCTCGCCTGCTCGTAGCGACGGGCCACGTCGGCAGATTTGTCGCGGTACTGCACGGCGGCCACGCCACCTGCCAGGGCGGCTTCGACCAGCGTCAGCAGGCGCGCGGTGTCGGCTGTTTCAGGGGTGAGGGCGTAAATGCCGCCGGGAAACGGGCGCGACGGGTTCATGCGTTGCCTTCGGTCTGCCCATCCTGCGCCCAGAAGAAGCGTTCGGGAATGTACTGGCCCATGCCAGGACGGAACGCGGCCTTGAGCGTTTCGTAGGTGAAGTTCTGTGCTTCGCGCACGGCTGTGGGCATATCCTGGCCGTAAGCCAGGGCGGCGGCGATAGCCGACGCAAGGGTGCAGCCCGAGCCGTGGTAGCTACCGGGCAGCCGGTCCCAGGCGTCGGTCTGCACGTGGCCTTTGGTGTCGTACAGGCTGTTCAGCACGCGCGGGGTGTTCTCATGGGTGCCGGTGATGAGGACGTACTCACAGCCCAGTTCGGTGAGCCGCGCCGCACAGGCGGCAAGATCAAGATCCTCCTCGTCCGACTCGAACAGCGCCAGCCGGCGCGCTTCGTGGCTGTTGGGCGTGAGGATGGTGGTCTGCGGAATGAGCATGTCGCGCATCGCGGCGATCATGTCTTCGCTGGCGAATTCGTCGCCGCGCCCCGACGCCAGAACGGGGTCGAGCACCACCGGGATGTCGGGGTAGTCTGAGAGGATCTCGGCAATGACGGCGATGGCCTCCGGGCTGCCGAGCATCCCCAGCTTGAAGGCCGAAACCGGCACGTCTTCCAGCAGCATGCGCGCCTGGTCGAGCACCCAGTCGGCGTCGATGGCGAGGATGCTGTCCACGCCCGCGGTGTCCTGCACCGTCAGTGCGGTCACCACCGTCAACGGGTGGCAGCCCATGCTGGCCAGGGTCAGCAGATCGGCCTGGATACCCGCTCCGCCCGTGGGATCGGACGCGGCAAAGCTCAGCACCAGAGGCGGCGTGGGCTTGGGAGAGAAAATAGGCGGCATGGGGTCACTGCTTTAGAATAAGCAGCGATTTTAGCCGATTCGACCCCCACCCATGACCGAGACGACCGAATACCGCAGCTGGATGTGCCTGATCTGCGGCTGGATCTACCACGAGGAAACCGGCGCGCCGGACGACGGCATCCCCCCCGGCACCCGCTGGGAAGATGTGCCAGTGAACTGGACCTGCCCGGATTGCGGTGCGCGCAAAGACGATTTCGAGATGGTCGCGTTCTGAGCTTCCTTCGTCTGCATATAGTAGGAACCGCTCAAGATTCCCCCAATACCAGCGATAATCGGGGTAGACCGCCTTCAAGGCGGCGAAAAAGACAATATCGAGGAGACACATCATGCTGTTACGCTGGATTTCTGGTTGCACGCTGTTCATCTGGTCCGCGGTGGTCTGGGCCATTTCCCCTTATATTCAGGGCGAGTCGGTCGCAGGTGGCAGCGTCCAGGCCGTCGCTTCCGCCGTCGAAGGCAAACTCAAGAACGGCGGCTTCAAGGTTGTCGGAAAATATTTCCCCAAAGGACTCAACGGCATGGGGATCGTGGTGGCCACAGACGACGCCATGCTCGACGAGGTCGGCACGGTCGGCGGCCATGCCATCCTGGGCGCGACTATTCGCGTGGGTGTCAAGGCCGACGGCAGTGTGGGCTACACCAACCCCGACTACTGGTATCGCGCCTATTTCCGCCGGGGCTTCGACAAGCGTGAAGGCGCGGTCAAGGCCCTGCAAGCCAGGCTGGAAAGAACACTGGGTGCTGGCAAGGGTATGGGCGGTGACGAAACGGCATCGACCCTGACAAATTACCGCTACATGATCGGCATGGAACGTCTCGATGCCTCGAAAAGCCTGCTGAGGGAATTCGACAGCTTCAAGGATGCCCTCAAGACCGTGCGCGACAATCTGGCCAAGGGCACCGGCAAGACCAGCAAAATCTACGAAGTGGTGATGCCCGACCGCAAGCTGGCTGTCTTTGGCGTGGCGATGCACGAAGTCTCCCAGGGCGACGGCGAATGGCTGAAGAAGATCGAGATGACCCAGAGCCTCGCGGGACTGCCTTACGAGATCTACATCGTCGACAAGGACGTGCGCGCGCCGCACGCGCGTTTCCGCGTCGCCCTGGCCTTCCCCGACGTGGGCATGGGACAGTTCATGCGCATCTCCGCCCTGCCCAACCAGGTGATCGAAACCCTGGGGTCGGTCGCCGGGGTGGAAAAGAAAGAAGTCGAATCCGCCTGGCAATGAGTCCGGGTCGGACCGAAAAGCACTGCTCTGGCAGTGCTTTTTTTACGTCGGCGTGTCGGCTAAAGAAGCGCGCCAGCCTGCCGTAATTCAAGCACGCAGGGGCGGCAAATGCCGTCCGTCAACGATCCCCTGGAGACGACGAGTGGACAACGAAGCCTTGAAGGGCGTGAAGGTGATGGTCATCGACGACAGCAACACCATCCGCCGCAGCGCCGAGATTTTTCTCAATCAGGCCGGATGCGAGGTCATCCTGGCGCAGGACGGTTTCGACGCCCTGTCGAAGATTACCGACCACGAACCCGACGTGGTGTTCGTCGACATCATGATGCCGCGTCTCGACGGCTACCAGACCTGTTCGCTGATCAAGCGCAACGCCAAATACCGCGCCACGCCGGTGATCATGCTGTCGTCCAAGGACGGCCTGTTCGACCGCGCACGCGGCCGCATGGTGGGCTCGGACGAATATCTGACCAAGCCCTTCACCAAGGACACGCTGCTGTCGGCCGTGCGCGAGCACGCCCACGCCGGCGTCTGACATTTCCCAGGGAGACAACGACATGGCAATCAGCCGGATCCTGGTTGTGGACGATTCCCCGACCGAACGCTTTTTCCTCTCCGAACTGCTGGTGAAGAACGGCTACCTCGTGAGCATGGCCGAAAGCGGCGAGGAAGCCGTCGCGCAGGCCAAGCAGACTTTGCCCGACCTCATCGTAATGGACGTGGTGATGCCCGGCATGAACGGCTACCAGGCCACCCGCATGATCACCAAGGAAGAAGCGACCAAGAACATCCCCGTGATCATGTGCACCACCAAGGGCCAGGAAACCGACAAGGTCTGGGGCATGCGCCAGGGCGCGAAGGCCTATCTCGTCAAGCCGGTGAAACCGGACGACCTGCTCGAGCAGATCAAGGCGCTGGGCTGAGCGAGGCACCATGTCGAAGAAATTCAACCTGCGCGAATTCCAGACTCGTCTCTCGCAACAGCTGCAGGCGGCGGCAAATCGCGACACGTCGGGTTCGCGGCTGGGCTTTCGCGTAGGCGAGGCCAACTGGCTGGTGAGCCTTGCCGATACCGAGGAAGTGCTGCCGGTTCCCCCCATCGTCAAGGTGCCGGGTGCATGCCGCTGGTTTCGCGGCCTGGCCAACATACGCGGCAACCTTTACGCCGTGAGCGATTTTGCCGATTTCATGGGGATGGGGACGACCCCGGAGCACAGCGAGTGTCGGCTCCTGATCCCGCATCGTGATTTTGGCGTGAATGCCGCCCTGCTGATTCGCGGCACCCTCGGCCTGCGCAACATCTCGCGCTACACGGCGCGTGACGATGCCCCTGGCCATCCCTGGATCGCCCGGCACTATGCCGATGAAAGCGGCGCGGCATGGCGCGATCTGGATTTTGCCCAGTTGTTGGGCACGCCGGCCTTCCTCATGGTGGAAGCCCGCGCAAGCGCTTGATTTCCCCCACGAACAGTACAGACAACACGCACGGCGTGAACCCAATGGAGACAGTGGAGCGATGAACATGGCAATCACGATGAACGGCCTCAAGGGCCTGGCAGGCCGCATGAGCGGCAAGGTGCGCGGTAACGGACGGGGCGCGGAACATACCACCCTGATCATGCAGACCGTGCGCAAACTGGCCGACAAGGAGCCTGGCAAGGCCCCGCTCATCGGCAACTTGCCCGTCGAGAAACAGTATCTCTACACCGGCGGCACGCTTCTGGTGTCGTTGTTGCTGGCCGCCGGTTTCACCGTCTACGGGTCTGCCCAGCTCAGCGATCGCGCCGCCTACGAAAGCCGTGCCGGCGATCTCAAGGTGCTGTCGCAGCGCCTGCCGCTGACAGCCCAGCAATCCGTGCTCGGTAACAAGGAGGCCTTCAAGAAACTCGCGGAAGGCAAGGCAGCATTCGAAACCACGCTGACCGGTCTTGTCGAGGGCGATAACGACGTGCCGGCAACCAGCGGGGTCGCAGAAGACACCCTGGCCAAGATTCGCGCCCAATGGCAGAAAGCCAACCCGCAAATCGGCCAGATCCTCGCGCAGCAGCAGAACCTGATCGCGCTGAATGAAAGCGTTAAGAAGATCAACACGCTCAGTATCGACCTGCAGGAAGTGGCCGAACAGCTCACCACCCAGCTGGCCGATTCGGGCGCGGGCGTACGCGAAGTGTCGCGTGCCAACCGCCTGGTGATGCTGTCGCAGCGTCTGCCGAAAAACGCCAACCTGCTGCTCTCGTCCGACCTGATCGATCCCGAAGTCGTGCTACAACTGGAAAAGGACACCACCCTGTTCCGCGACACCGTGCAATCGCTGATGGAAGGCACTGCCGGCCGCAGCGAAAACAGCATGCTCACGCTGGAAGACCTGGGCACCAACATGGGAGACATGGTCGAGGTGGTGGGTTCGGTGCTCGCCAACACCCAGTCGCTGCTGCAATCGAAACTCGCGGCCAGCAGCCTGTTTGCCACCAGCGACACCCTGCTCGCCGATACCAACCAGCTCTCCGACGACTACCAGTCTGTGGGCGGCACGGGGTATCTGTTCGCCGCGCTGTTCGGTCTGCTGGCGGTGGGCTCGCTGGTGCTGCTGGGCCTGGTGAACATCAACGAAACCAAGTCCCGTGCCCGCAAGAGCGAAGAAGAAAACGCCCGCAACCAGGAAGCCATTCTGCGGTTGATGGACGAACTCGGCGAACTCGCCGAAGGCAACCTCACCATCAACGCCAGCGTCACCGAAGACATCACCGGCGCGGTCGCCGACTCGATCAACTACACGGTCGAAGAACTGCGCAGCCTGGTGCGCGGCATCAACAACGCCGCCCAGCACATGGACCAGGCCGCCGGTGAAGCCGGCCAGGTGTCCGAATCGCTGCAACAGGCCACCCGTCGGCAGGTGGACGAAATCGAAACCACCTCGGTCGCGGTCGTGCGGCTGGCGCAATCCGTGCAGCAGGTGTCCGGCAACGCCGCCGAATCCGCGCGCGTCGCGGAACAGTCGCTCGCCGCCGCCGAAAAAGGCCAGCAGGCAGTGGCCAACGCCATTGCCAGCATGAACGGCCTGCGTGAGCAGATCCAGGAAACCTCCAAGCGGATCAAGCGGCTTGGCGAATCCTCGCAGGAGATCGGCGAAATCGTCGAACTGATTTCCGACATTACCGAACAGACCAACGTGCTGGCGCTCAACGCTGCCATTCAGGCTGCGTCCGCCGGCGAAGCGGGACGCGGCTTCTCGGTGGTGGCGGAAGAAGTGCAGCGGCTGGCGGAACGTTCGGCCGACGCGACCAAGCAGATCGCCGCGATCGTCAAGACCATTCAGTCCGACACCCAGGACACCGTGGCCGCTATGGAAGTGTCGACCCAGGGCGTGGTCGAGGGCGCCAAGCTGTCCGACGCCGCCGGCCAGACGCTGGCCGAGATCGGCGACGTGTCGAAACAGCTCGCCAGCCTGATCGCCGACATTTCCTCAGCGACGCAGAACCAGGCCGAATCAACCGCGCTGGTCGCGGAAACCATGCAGGACATCAAGGCCATTTCGGCGCAGACCGCCAGCGGCACGCAGCAGACCGCCGAATCGATCGGCGGCATGAAGCAGCTCGCGCAGGATCTGAAGAGCTCGGTCGCCGGCTTCAAGCTCGCCTGACCCCCGGACCGCCCGCAACCCATCTGGAATTCGACACCATGAGCGCCTTACTCGACTACGACACCGGCCCCCTCAACTGGGTGCGCGGCGACATCGACGCCGCCCTGCAGGCGGCGCTGGGCCGCATTCAGGCCTACAGCGTCGACGCCGACCTGACCAATGCCCTGCGGCTGGCACGCGACGACGCGCACCAGGTGGCGGGTGCCCTGCGCATGGTCGGGCTCGAAGGCGCGGCGACGCTCGCCGGCACGCTGGAGTCCTGCCTCGCCGATGTCAACGAAAACCGCCTGAACCCGGATGACGTTTTGCTGCGCGCAATGCGCAACGCCATCGAAGGCCTGCAGCGCTGGGTCAAGGACCTGGCCGATGGACGCGGCAGCGGCGAACTCGCGCTGTTTCCGCTCTACAGGCATCTGCGTGAACTGCAAGGTGCGGAACGCGTGTTCGAAGGCGAGCTGTTCTTCCCCGACCTGCGCGTGCGCAGCGCACGCAAGGCCGCCGCGAACGAACTGAGCCAGGACGCGCTGGCGGCCGAAGTGAAGACTGCGCGTGCAAGTTTCCAGCGTGGCCTGCTGGCCTTTCTCCGCAACGCCGATGCCGAGCAGGGGCTGGTCAGGATGCGGGAGGCGCTGCTGGCGATCGAGCGTGTTGCGCCCTCGCAGGCCTCGCAGACCTTCTGGTGGGCCTCGGTCGGGTTCGTAGACAGCCTGATCGCGCATGGTGTGGAAGCCGATTTCAACGTGAAGCAACTGCTCGCCCGCATCGACCTGCAGATGCGCCGCCTGATGGAGGGCTCGCCGCAGGTGGCCGAGCGCCTGCTGCGTGACGCCCTGTTCTTCGTCGCCAAGAGCGAAGCCCTTGACGGCCGCGCCGCCGAAGTACGCGACGCGCTGGGCCTGGATCGCTACCTGCCTGGCCGCGGCCTGCTCGACCCCGAGACCCTGGCGCGGATGCGGCCGGTGCTCGACACCCTGCTGGGCGGCCTCAAGGCCGCGCGCGACAGCTGGCATGGCGCGGTCGAAGGCCAGGCGGGCCAGCTCGACCAGTTCAAGAGCCAGCTTGCGCACATGCAACCGCAGGTTTCGATGTTTGCAGATAGCGGCCTCGCCGCCCTGCTCGACGCCCTGGGTGCGGCGGCTGATGCCAGTACACAGCGCAGCCATGACGCGCGCGAACAGGCCAACCTGGAAGTGGCTGCCACGCTGCTCTTCATCCAGAACGCCGTCGAGCGCGAAGACGTGCTGCACGATGATTTCGCCCCGCGTGCCGCCAACCAGCGCGCGCGTCTGCTGGCGCTCATCGAGGGCCGCGAGCTGCCAGCTGCAGAAGTCGAATCCACCAGCGTGCGTGAGGCCGAACGCGACATGCTGATCCACATGGCGCAGGAAGTCGGACAGAACCTCAGACAGATGGAGGAAGCGCTCGACGCCTTCTTCCGCGACAGCTTCGCCCGCGAAGGTCTGGCCGATCTGCCCGCGCTCGCCCAGCAGGCGCAGGGCGCGCTCACCATGCTGGAGCAGCCGGAAGCCGCACGCTTGCTGGGTGCCGCCACAGAACTGGCCGGCAGCTACGCGCAGGACGGTTATCCCGACGCAGCCACCCAGCAGCGTCTGGCCGATGCCTACTCCAGCCTGGGCCTGTACATCGAGGCCTATTGCGCCGGCCGCGGCGACGCTGGCCGCATCCTGCATCCCATGCTGATCGATTTCGGCGTGGTCGAAGCGGATCCGACGGACGGCGACGCATTCGCCGACACGGTCGAATCCGGCCTGCCTGCGCGCAAGGCCGTGGTGCAGTCTGCCTACCTGGACTGGCGCGACTCGCCCGGCGACGCTGACGCAAAAAAAAAATTCCTTGATGCCCTGACCGAACTTGCGCGCGACGCCGAGCTGATCGACGACGCGACGCTGAGGCAACAGACGCGCGCCGCGCTTGAGCGCACGCACGATGCAGTCGACGCGCCGCTTGCGCTCGATCCGGCCATTGAAGCCCTCACCGGGCTGGCGCTGCCGGCGCGCCCGCAGGTCCCCCAAGACCTCGCGTTCCCCCTGCCGGATGACCTCACCGCAGACGCGCCGGCGACTGCCGACCCGGAGAACGGTCTGATCGCCGTCGAGGCGTTCTCGGAGCTACAAGAAGCTGCCGCGAATGGCAGCCTCGACATCGTCATCGACACGGTTGCGCCAGCCGACGCGGCTGCGCTGCCCGTTCCGTCCCGGCCGGACGGCCTGCTCACCACGCTGCCCGAAGGCGTCGAACCCGAACTGCTGGAAATCTTCCTCGAAGAAGCCAACGAAGTGCTGGCCACCCTGGGTGATGCCGCCGAAAGCTGCCGCGCCAACCCGGACGACTCCGAGGCCCTCACCGTGCTCCGCCGGGGCTTCCATACCCTCAAGGGCAGCGGCCGCATGGTCAGCCTGGAGGATCTGGGCGAGACGGCCTGGCAGCACGAGCAGTTGCTGAATGGCTGGCTGGCCGAACACAAACCGGCCAGCGCCGACCTGCTGGTGCTGATCGCGCGTTCGCGCGGCGTCTTCCAGGACTGGGTGAATGCCCTCCAGGGCGGAGAAGTCGTGAGTCTGCCCGTGGCCGCCCTGCTTGCCGCCGTGGCGCGCGTGGGCGCAGGCCAGCCGCTCGACCTGCCGGAGGTCGCGGCCGAAATCGACACGCCGGCTGTGGACATGCCGGGCGCAAGCGAGCCCGTCCTGACACTGGCCGAACCCGCTGTACACATCGAAATCAATGCCGAGCCCGAACCTGATATCGAGATCGCCGCCGTCACCGAAATACCGCCGACCGCAGAGACTTTCACAGCCTTGATCGAGGTGGCGATGCCATCGCTGCGGCTCGACGCCGTCAGCGACGACGCAGCAGATGCAGGCGTATGGGCGAGCGACGCAACATTCTCCGCCCTGATCGAATACGCGCGCCCGCCTGCCGCCGACAGCGAATCTGCCGCGCCGGTCGAAGTCGAACCTGCTGCCGAGCCGGCACAGGTTCAAGCTGCCCCCCTCTGTGGTGCGGTGGTGGAGTATGCCCAGCCGGCCGCGCCCACCGAGGCCGTCGAAGTGGTCGAAGTGGTCGAGGCCGCGGCAAACGACGAAGTCGCCGCCCCCCTCGACGACATCCCGATGACGGCCTACGTGCCCGACGAGGTCTGCATCGGCTCCATCTGTCTGTCGCCGGGGCTGTACGACATCTTCATGGCCGAAGCAAAGCAGCGCCTGGAAGTGCTCGACGAGGAAGTCGAACGCCAGGTCGAGATGCAGGGCAGCCCGGTCGTCGAACACGCCCGCCGCGCCGTCCACACCCTGGGCGGCATTGCCGGTACCGCCGGCATCGTCGCGCTGGCCGACCTCGCGCACGCCTTCGAGCAGTATCTGAACCCCTACGCCCATGCGCCCCTGCCCGCCGCCCACCTGCCGCTGATGCAGGATGTGGCCGCGCGATTCGGCGAGATGCTCGCCGCACTCGACCAGCGTGCCCTGCCTGAACCGGCGAGCGACCTGATCGCCACGCTGGCGGAGCTCGAAGGCACGCATGCCGCGCCGGTGGAGCCGGCCGCGCCCACTTCGCAACCGGCCGACACGGCCGACAGCATCGCCCCGCCGGATGTGTCCTTGCCCGAGGCGGTCAGCCTGCCCGAGCTGGGCGCACTCGTTCCCGGCATCAAGCCCGCTGCGCCGGCACCGGTGTTCGAACGCCGCGAAGTGGCCGACGAAATCGATGCGCAGTTGCTACCGATCTTCCTCGAAGAAGCCGAAACCCTGGTGCCGGACACCAGCGCGCAGCTGCGGGGCTGGCGCACCGCGCCGGAAAGCGCCGGCGCGCGCGATGCCTTGCGCCGCAATCTGCACACCATCAAGGGTAGCGCGCGCATGGTCGGCGCGATGCGTCTGGGCGAGCTTACCCACGTCATGGAATCGCGCGTCATCGCCGTGATCGAAGGCCATCTGGCCGCCGGCGACGAGGTGTTCGACACCCTCGAAGCCCAGTTCGACCGCCTGGCAGACGCAGTGGAACGCTTGCGTCTGGGCGAGGCCGCGCCGGCAGACACCCCGGCCGAAGCGATGGTCGATGCCCCCGCCGATCCGCTGGTGGCGGCCCCGAGCCCGGCGGCGGCGGTGATTCCCGCCGATCCGCTCGCCCTGCCCGCGCAACCCGCCACGCGCGACGCCAACGCCCTCACCCTGCGCGTGCGCGCCGACTGGGTCGACCGCATGGTCAACCAGGCCGGTGAAGTCGCCATCGCGCGTTCGCGGATCGAAAGCGAAGTCTTCGCCTTCAAGCGCCACGTCGCCGAGCTATCGGACGCACTGGTGCGCCTGCGCGGGCATATCCGCGAAGTCGAGATCCAGGCCGAATCGCAGATGCAGGCGACCTTCCAGACCCAGGGCGCGGCCGA
This sequence comes from Hydrogenophilales bacterium 16-64-46, assembly GCA_002281775.1. Taxonomy (GTDB): domain Bacteria; phylum Pseudomonadota; class Gammaproteobacteria; order Burkholderiales; family Thiobacillaceae; genus Thiobacillus. Next base: position 109,033 of record NCGY01000006.1, read on the forward strand.
GGAATTCGATCCGCTGGAATTCGACCGCTTCACCCGCTTCCAGGAGGTCACGCGCTTTCTCGCCGAGAGCGTCAACGATATCTCCACCGTGCAGCACATCCTGCTCGCGCGTCTGGGCGAAGCCGACGCCGCGCTGATCCAGCAGACGCGTCTGAACCGCGAACTGCAACAGGATCTGCTCAGGGTGCGCATGGTGCCGCTGTATTCGGTGGCCGAACGCCTGTACCGCACGGTGCGGCAAACCTCGCGCGACGTCGACAAGCGTGCGCAGCTCGACATCCAAGGCGGTGAACTGGAGATCGACCGCTCGGTGCTGGAAAAAGTCACCGCGCCGCTCGAACACCTGCTGCGCAACGCGCTGGCGCACGGCATCGAAGACACGGATACCCGCCGTGGTGCCGGCAAGGCCGAATTCGGCGAGATCGTGCTCACCGCCAAGCAGACCGGCAATGAAATGCTCCTCACCGTGCAGGACGACGGCGCGGGTCTCAACTACGCCCGCATCCGCGAAAAGGCCGAGGCGCAGGGCCTTCTGCTGCCCGGCGTGGAGCCGACCGACTCGCTCCTGGCGCAGATGATCTTCGCAGCCGGTTTCTCCACCGCCGAAGCGGTCACCGAAGTCTCTGGTCGCGGCGTTGGCATGGATGTGGTGAAGAGCGAAATCTCCGCACTCGGCGGACGGATCGAAATCAGCTCCACGCCCGGCAGCGGCACCCGCTTCGACATCTACCTGCCGCTGACGCTGGCAGTGACGCAAGCCGTGATGGTGCAGGTCGCCAAACACGATTACGCCCTGCCCGCGCCGCTGGTGCAGCAGGTCATCGAGCTCAAGCCCGACGAACTCGCCCAGGCCATGGCGCGTGGCGAAATCGACTGGCGCGGCGCACGCTACCCGTTCTCCTACCTGCCGCACCTGCTCGGTGATGTCGAGGCGGTACACGAGGTGCAGCGCTACAACCCGGTGGTGCTATTGCACAGCGGGGCCAGCCTCGCCGCCGTGCTGGTCGATGCCATCGAAGGCACGCGCGAGATCGTGGTCAAGAACATCGGCCCGCAGATGGCGCGCATCACCGGCGTGGCGGGTGCCACCGTGCGCGGTGACGGCCGCGTGATCCTTATCCTCAACCCCGTGCCGCTGGCGCTGCGCTGGGCGAGCCAGCCACGCGCGGCAGTCGAGCGCCGCACCCCGGCGGAAACAGTGGAAGTGAGCGCCGCCCTGCAGGCCCCGATGGTGCTGGTGGTCGACGACTCGCTCACCGTGCGCAAGATCACCACGCGCCTTCTGATCCGCGAAGGCTTCCGCGTCGACAGCGCGAAGGACGGCGTCGACGCGCTGGAAAAGATGCACGACCTGGTGCCCGACGTGGTGCTGCTCGACGTGGAAATGCCGCGCATGGACGGCTTCGAACTCGCGCGCGTGATGCGGGCCGACCCGCGCCTGAAGACGGTGCCGATCATCATGATCACCTCGCGCACGGCGGACAAGCACCGCAACCACGCGCTGGAAATCGGCGTCAGCGTCTATCTCGGCAAGCCCTACCAAGAACAGCAGCTGCTCGACCACATTGCCGAACAGCTGGGTGACAAGGCCCTGCAGCCGGCCTGATCGGCCGAAGCCGGCCGGCGGGGCCGCGCCTCAGCGGCCCCAGCGCCACTGGTCCATCTGGCGCGCGAATTCCTGTTCTTCTTCCTCGATCGTGGCTGCGGTGCCGTCAGGCGGACAGCCCTCCGGCGGGTCGGGGCGATGCGCGCGTGGCGACACGTCGCCCTGGGGCGCGCCGCCATTCCAGGCGAAGGGATTCTTGAATGTCGCCGGTTCCGGCAGGCAATCCAGCCGGTAGCTGGGCGGCCAGCCCGTCTCGTAGGGCATGAACGCGATGGTCTGTTCGAACACCAGCGGCTTGCCGCCCGGCGAGGGCGGCAGGGGCGGCAGTTTTGCAATCGCCTCGCGCGCTCGCCGCGACACCGCCTCGGACGTGCTCCACAATTCCTTTACCTGGGCAAGACTGCCATCGGCAGCGATCTCGACGCGAAAGCGCACCTGCCCCGTACCTTGTCCCTCGACTGCGGTGCCCATCAGGCTGCGCACCTGCCGTCCCCAGTTGTAGCGATAGCGCTTGCCGTTTCTGAGGGTGTAGGTCGAGGCGAGCGCCCATTCCTCGGCGCTGGGCGCGGGCGGGGCCGCCATCGACGCCAGGCGGGCGGGGGCGGGGCGGGCCGCGGGTAAGCGCTTGGACGCTTGCATTGCACGCGCCTTGCGTGGGGCCGGGGGCGTGGGCACGGCGGCCGCCGGCCGGGCCACGATGCGCAGCTCCAGCGGCGGCTCGTCCGGCGGTAGCGGCGTGCGCCCCGGCCAGAATGCCAGCAGACCGGCATGGAGCGCCAGCGAGAGCAGGGTCGCAACGAGAAATTTCATGTACAAGCGGTGCCTTCGTCGGCAGCGCGGGAGTGGAACAGGTGAGCGGGCACATCCGCCGGGAGAGGTGCGGCAGCGCGTACCGGCGTGAGACGCGTGGTCGCCCGGGATACCGCGCGGCCAGAAGACGGGATTGCTCCGGCAGAAATTCTACAGCCGCCACCGTCCGCCAGCTGTAGTGCCTCCGTACCGGGGCCGGGGCGTCTGTCGATTCAGCGGTTCGCGGCCATTGCCGAACTAGCCGCCTGCACCGCGGCGGGAAGGTGTTCCCGCCCACCGTCATCGCGCTTCACCCTAGGCCCGGTCCAGGAGCCGGTCGGATAGGAGTCTGATCTACTGTCCTCGCTCTCCGCCCGGCCGCTACGATCGTTCACAGGTCAGACAGGCACCTAGGCGTTCTGCACAACCGGATTCAGCCGGATCTCGGCGAGGTCGCCGGTTGCCAGCGCGTGCAGGCGGGCGTCGGCGGTGGTGGGATCGCGCGCCAGGTCAATCAGTCGATGCGCGGCCTGCAGCCAGTGCGCCTCGCCCTGCTTTGCCAGATCGTGCAGGGGCGCGGGATCGCCGGTTGCCAGCCAGCGTTCGTAGGCTTGCGGCAGCGCCGGGAACAGGGCGCGGCGCTGGCCCGACAGGTTGGCGAGGTAGAAATGCAGCGAGCCGGTGGCCTCGCGTTCGAGCAGGGTCGGCAGGGTCACCAGGCAGTCGGCGAGGTGGTCGCGTACCGCGCGCGCCAACAGTTCCGCATGACGGGCATTGAGCCTGCCGAGCATTTCCGGCCACGCCGGTCCCAGGAGTTTTTCTGCGCGAGCCTCGCCCACTTCGTGCAGGATCATCGCTTCGGCTTCGGCTTCCGCCATGCGGTCGAGTCCGCGATCCACGTCACGCTCGAAATCGTAATGGGCAAAGGCCCGGCCCAGCGCCGAGTCGCGTTCCTTGTACGACCATTCCTCGTACTTGTTCCAGAGAAAACGCCGCACCGCGTCCATGCGCAGAAAGATCGCACCGTCGCGCATCGCCGCCGGCGGCGCGATCAGGTCGCGCGCGTATTCGCAGCCCGCCACGAGTACCTGAACGCCTTCGCGCACCTCGGAGCGCTTGAGTTCGGCGAGCACGAAATGTGGCTTGCGGAAACGCCCCAGGCCGCTGCTGTAGACCAGGCCCTGCGGCATCAGGGCGCGATTGATGTCGTCCGCTTCGAAGGGGTCGATGCTGCTTTCGTTGAGCGGTAGCGGCGCGAAATCCTCTTCCTCGACCGCATTCCATTCGCTCTCGCGCGCATTCAGCCAGTCGCCAAGCTCGTCCTTGGGCAAGCGCGCGCCGTAGGGCAGTTCCATTTCCCAGCGGAAGTATTCGCGCATTTCGAGCAGGAAGGTACACATCGTCATGTCGCGCGCGTGGCGGGCGTCGGCGATCATGCAATTCTTCTGCACGGTGTCGATCAGGTCGGATAGGTTGCCGGACATGGATGCGCTCCTGCTGGGGACGTGCTTGCAGTGTACGAATAAAACCGGTCAGTTCCAACCATCCGGCCGGGGGCGCGGGTCGAGCCAGCGAACGCCGGCGGGCCCGCGCCAGCGGGGCGAAGTGTCTACCCTTGCCCCGCTGCCGCGAGGCTTACACGGTTGCGTCCGCCCTGCTTGGCGGCATATAGCGCACGGTCGGCGCGCTCGATGAACTGGGTCGGGGATTCGCCGGGCAGGTGGCGGGCGATGCCGAGGGAGAGAGTGATGCGGGCGGCGGTTTCGTCCTGGTTGCCGCGCTTGATGCGGCCACGCTCGATGGCCCCGCGGATTTGTTCGGCGAGGGTCTGAGCGCCCTGCAGCGAGGTTTCCGGCAGCAGGACGACGAATTCCTCGCCACCGTAGCGGGCGGCCGTATCGCGGCCCTTGATGTTCTGCTTGATGACGCTGGCGACGGCGTGGATGACCTTGTCGCCAAATACGTGACCATAGGTGTCGTTGATTTTCTTGAAATGGTCGATGTCGCACATCAGCAGGCAGGGGCCTTCCGGCGCGGTATCACGGCTGTGGGCGAGGCAGTCGGCGAGTGCCTGGTCAAATCCTCTCCGGTTGGCCAGGCCCGTGAGGCTGTCGGTCAGCGAAGCTTCCCGGGCGCGGGTGATTTCGGCGCGCAGGGTTTCGATTTCACTCTGGCTGGATTCCAGGCGCTTGTTCAGGGTGGCGACCGAGGCTTGCATGGATTGTGTGCCGGCCAGCAATTGTGCGAAATTTTCCGGGTTGCGCAGCGCGTCGCCCTGGGACATGCGCAGCAGGGTTTTGTTGAACACGCCTGCCGCCTGCGAGGCGACGCCGGTGGATTGCGAAATTTCGCCCAGTATTCGCTGGAATCCGCTGGCAAAGCTGCTGGCCGACTCGTCGCTGACATCGGCCACGTGGCATTCGAACAGCTTGACGATGTCGTGTTCGTCAAGTTTGCCTTTCCGTGCAAGCAGGTCGCCGAGTGTTTCGCTCAGGCGGGTATTCATGCCGGCTACGTACTCGTACCAGACGGCATAGCTCACCGGGTGGAACGCCGCATTCTGACCGGACATGAGTGGCAGTGCACGCCGCAGGTATTCGGCGCTTTCTTCCTTGCTGTGCTGGTACTTCATGAGACGTTCCCGCTTGTTGTGATGTCTGTCTCGAATGCCGCCTAGTGTTTCAGTGTTTCGCAGGGTGCGGCATCAGTTTGTCGATGTAGGCAATGGAAACCGCCGAAGCGATGAAGGCCATGTGGATGACGGTCTGCCAGAGCAGAACCTTGTCATCGAGGTTCGGCGCGTTGATGAAGGTCTTGAGCAGGTGGATCGACGAGATGCCGATGATGGCGGTGGCGAGCTTGACCTTGAGCACGTTGGCGTTGACGTGCGACAGCCACTCGGGTTCGTCCGGGTGGCCTTCGAGGTTGAGCCGCGAGACAAAGGTTTCGTAGCCGCCGACGATGACCATGATGAGCAGGTTGGAGATCATCACCACGTCGATCAGCCCCAGCACGATGAGCATGATCTTCTCTTCGGTCAGCGTGAACGTGCCGACGACGAGGTGTTCGAGTTCGACCATGAAATGCACGACGTAGACCACCTGCGCCGCGATCAGGCCGAGATAGAGCGGCACCTGCAGCCAGCGGCTGCCGAACAGGATGGACGACAGCAGCTTGTTGCTTGCGGTGGGCGGACGGTCGAGCGGTGCTTTCATGGTGGCGGATGGGGTCGTTTGGAAAGTGAGCAGTATGCAGCTGTTGATTTACAGGACGTAGCGGGCAAGGTCTTCGCGTGCCGCCAGGGCACCGAGCCGGACGCTCACCGCTTCGGCGTCGACGATGTGGTCGCCACCGACGTTGCCGGCATCGAAGGAAATGTCTTCCAGTAGTTTTTCCATCACCGTGTGCAGCCGGCGCGCGCCGATGTTCTCGGTGCGTTCGTTCACTTCGAAGGCGATTTCGGCGAGGCGGCGGATGCCGTCCGGGGTAAAGCTGAGCGCCACGCCTTCGGTGGCGAGCAGCGCTTCGTACTGGCGCACGAGGCAGGCGTCGGTGGCGGTGAGGATGCGCTCGAAATCTTCCACGGAGAGCGCCTGCAACTCGACGCGGATCGGCAGCCGGCCCTGCAGCTCGGGAATTAGGTCGGAGGGTTTGGAAAGATGGAACGCGCCGCTGGCGATGAAGAGGATGTGGTCGGTCTTCACCATGCCGTATTTGGTGCTGACGGTGGTGCCTTCGATCAGCGGCAGCAAATCGCGCTGCACGCCCTGTCGCGAGACGTCGCTGCCGTGGGCGTCGCTGCGGGTGGCGATCTTGTCGATCTCATCAAGGAATACGATGCCGTTCTGCTCCACCGCTTCCAGCGCCTGCTGCTTGATGTCCTCGTCGCCGACCAGGCGCGCGGCCTCTTCCTCGGTCAGCAGTTTGAAGGCGTCCTTCACCTTCAGCTTGCGCGTCTGGCGGCGGGTCTGGCCGAGGTTGGCGAACATGCCCTGCAACTGCTGCGACAGATCTTCCATGCCCGGCGGGGTGAAGATTTCCATGTTGGGGCTGACGGCCGCTAGGTCGATGTCGATTTCCTTGTCGGCAAGCGTGCCTTCGCGCAGCATCTTGCGGAAGCGCTGGCGCGCCGCGCCGTCTTCGCGCGGCGTGTCGGGCTCGTTGAAACCCACGCTGCGCGCCGGCGGCAGCAGGGCGTCGAGGATGCGCTCCTCGGCCGCTTCTTCGGCGCGGAATTTCACCTTCTGCGTGGCCTGTGCGCGCAGATCCTTGATCGCGGTTTCCATCAGGTCGCGGATGATGGTGTCGACGTCGCGGCCGACGTAGCCGACCTCGGTGAACTTGGTCGCCTCGATCTTGATGAAGGGGGCGTTCGCCAGGCGGGCCAGGCGCCGAGCGATCTCGGTCTTGCCCACACCCGTGGGGCCGATCATCAGGATGTTCTTCGGCGTGATTTCGTGGCGCAGCGGCTCGGCGACCTGCTGGCGCCGCCAGCGGTTCCTGAGGGCGACGGCGACCGCGCGCTTGGCCGCGGCCTGGCCGACGATGTGCTTGTCGAGTTCGTGGACGATTTCTTTTGGGGTCATCTTAGGGGCTAGGAGCTAGGAGCTAGGGGTTAGGAGCTAGGGATGTGGTCGCTTCGCGGTTCTAGAAAATAGGGCGCGGCCTAGGCCACCTCTCCCCTGGTCCCTAGCTCCTAGCCCCTAGCTCCTCGATCACATGATTCTGGTTCGAATAGATGCAGATATCCCCCGCGATGATGAGGCTCTTCTTGACGATTTCAAGCGGGGGCAGCTCGGTATTTTGCAGCAGCGCGACCGCCGCCGACTGCGCGAAGGCACCGCCCGAGCCGATGGCGGCGATGCCGAGCTCGGGTTCGAGCACGTCGCCGTTGCCGGTGATGATGAGGGTGTGCTCGGTGTCGGCAACCGCGAGCATGGCTTCGAGCCGGCGCAGCATGCGGTCGGTGCGCCAGTCCTTGGCGAGTTCGACGGCGCTTCGGAGCAGGTGGCCCTGGTGCTTTTCCAGTTTGGCCTCGAAGCGCTCGAACAGGGTGAAGGCGTCGGCGGTGCCGCCGGCAAACCCGGCCAGCACGCGTTCCTGGTACAGCCGCCGCACCTTGCGCGCGGTGGCCTTGATGACGATGTTGCCAAGGGTGACCTGGCCGTCGCCGCCGAGTGCGACGTGGCTGCCCCGGCGGACCGAGAGGATGGTGGTGCCGCGATATTGTTCCATGCCGGGATTATAAGGTCCGTGCCGGTCGCCGGGTGAGCCAGTGCCAGAGGCGGCGCAGCATCCAGAGTGTTGCGACAAGGAAAACGCCTAGCGCCCCGAGAAACGCCAGCGGGTGGACAAGGGCAAGCCAGAGCCCGGCTCCGAGCAGCGTTTCTTCACCCAGCGAGGCGGCCACGTTGCTCACCGGCTCGGGCGAGGTGTTGATCAGCGCGCGGCTGCCGGCCTTGGCGACATGGCTGGTGGCGGCGAACCCACCGCCGGCGAGCGCGGCCAGCGTTTGCATCGCGCCGCTGCTGTCGCCGAATACGGCGGCCGCGAGCGCGGCCCCTGCGGGAATGCGGATAAAGGTCTGGACGGTGTCGGAGAGACTGTCGACAAGGGGAATCTTGTCGCCGACGAATTCGGCCAGCGTGAGGACGCCGCTGCCGACGAGCACCAGCGGGTGCGAGAGCACGGCCAGCGATTCGGGCAGCTCGACCCCGCCGCTGCGCCCGAGCAGGCCCAGCGCGAACACTACGGCGTAGAGCCGCAGGCCGGCCCCCCACGCCAGGGCGGCGGCGAGCGCGGCCTGGGCGATGAAGGCGTCGGACATCCGGATTAAACGGGGTGGCGGGGCATCAGCTGGGCGAGCTGGTCGATGCCCATGACGCGGAAAAGCTCGTGGATGAGCGCGTTGTGGCCGCGCAGGGTGATGCTCTTGCCGGTGCCCAGACATTGCATGAGCACGCTGATGAACTGGCTGACGCTGCCGTAGTCGACGCGAGTCACTTGCGACAGGTCGACCAGCACGCTGCTGTGGCTGGCGGCGTAGCCGCAGACCTGTTGCAGCGAACTGTCGTTGGCGGGGGTGATTTCCCCGGCCAGTTTGAAGGCGTCGTCCGGGGCGGGTTCGGGCGGCGGGGCCTGGATCACCTCGGCGGCGCGCACCTCGCTCCACGACGGCGGCGACACCTCGAAGCGCACGGCATAGTCTACCGCCAGATCTTCAAAGGCTTCCATCTGCCCCAGCGTCTGGTAGATCTCCAGCAGCAGCAACCAGTGCACGGTGCGGCTGTGGGTGGCGCGGTTCAGGTCCTGGAGCAGGGCGATCAGGCGGTCGACGCCGCTGACCTGCAATTTGCGCTTGGCCTTGCGCGCCTGGGCAAGAATCTTGGCGCATTCGTCTGCCCCGGCTTCGTCGACCATTTCGATGCGCGAGAAATCGATACGCAGCGTCGCTTTCCGGTCGGCTTCGGCCATGCCCAGGGCAAGGGCCTGGGCGGCCTTGCGGTCGAGGAGGCCGGGCAGGTCGAGGCTGGCCGCAGCGGCCTGGCCGGACGGCGTGGCCGGCGTGCCGCCGTCCTGGGGTTTCCAGACCGGCGGCGAGGTTTCAAAGCGCATGGCGTAATCGAGCCCCAGCTGCTCGAATTCCTTTTCGCGATTCTGCACCGCGTAGAGGTCGAACAGCATGTGCCAGGCCCGGCGGTCGGCGTTGCCCAGAATGTCCTTCAATTGCCGCTCGGCCATGTCGGGCTGGCCGCTGGCGTAGAGGATGGCGGCTTCGTCGAGCGGGGATTGCGGCGCGCCGCTGGTTTCCTCGACGACGATACCGGAGGACGGCCCGATCCCCACCCCGACCACGGTCTGGGTCAGCGGGTTATCGTCGGGATCGGGCGCAACAGGCTGGGCCGGCGCGTGTGCCGGGGCCTTGTCTTTGCCTCTTTTGAAAAACGAGAGAGCCACGGGTACTGAATCGGCCAGATGGCGGAAAAGTTGAATGTCGAGTCTAGCGCCCTCGCGTCCCCGCGACAACCTGAAGCGCCGTCGCCGCCAGTGCGGCGGCGGCCAGGGTGACGACGATGGCGGGGCCGGTGGGCCAGTCGGTCAGCGCGGACAAGACCAGACCGCCTGCGTAACCCGAGACGCCGATCAGCGGCGCCACCAGCAGCCAAATCCTGTCGCGCGTCAGGGTGGCCAGCGCTGGCAGGATCAGACTGGCGAACACCAGATAGATGCCGACCAGCTGCACCGACGCGGTGATCGCCAGCGCGAACAGCGCGTAGAAACCCGCGCTGCCGGGGCGGCCGCGTGCCACCAGCGGCCGCCAGGCGAGGCCGATGACTACTGTAATCACGGCGGCCACGGCAAGCTGGGTGTCCGTCACCCAGAGGATCTGGCCGACCAGCAGGGTCTGCAGGGCTTCGCCGCCGTGCGGGTCGCTCGCCATCAGCAGCGTGGCGAGGCTCGCGACCACGACAAAGGCCGAGCCGATCAACGCTTCCTGGCGCGCCGGCCAGCGGCGGTCGCAGGCCGCCAGCAGCGTGGCACCCACCAACGCCGCCGCGAAGGCCGTGGCCTGCACCTGCCAGCCGGTTTCCCAGCCGGCCGCGTGGGCGGCGATGACCCCCAGACCGGCGAACTGTGCGATGGCGAGGTCGAGAAACACGATGCCGCGCTGCAGGACCCGCCGTCCCAGCGGAATGTGTGTCGCCAGCACCAGCAGGCCGGCCAGCAGCGGCGCGAGCAGGAGCGCCGGATCGAGTGCGGCGGTGTTCATGGTTTCAGTCCGGCCAGCAGCCGGGCGACGGTCGAATCGAACAGGCCGAAGAGATCGGTGCTCTGCGCGTCGCCGCCCACGGTGAACGGCAGCACGACCTGCGCGAGCCTGGCCTGGTCGGCGATCCAGGCGCTCGGCCGGGCGGGCTGGTAGGCCGCCCGCAACACCATCCTGGCCGGGGTGGCGGTCAGCCTGGCCTTCACCTCGGCAAGCTGACCCAGACTGGGCGCGACACCCGGCTTGGCTTCGAGCACGGCGACGCGCTTCAGCCCCAGCCAGCGTTCCAGATACGGAAATGCGTCGTGCTGCACCACCACCGGCACGCCTTTGAGTGGGGCGGCCTGCGCGTCCCAGCGGGCGATGGCGGCTTGCCAGCGCGCGGCAAAGTCGGCCCAGCGCGCGCGGTAGTGCGCGGCTTCGCCCGGGTCGAGCGCGGCCATGCGCGCCGCGAGTGCCGCGCCGACGCGGCTGAAATTGCGCGGGTCGGTCTGGATGTGCGGGTTGCCGGCGGCGTGCACGTCACCGGCCGAGCGGTCGAGCACGGTAGGCTTTTCCAGCAGCGTGACGAAATCGGCGGCGAGGAATTGCCCTGGCTGGCCGGTCTGGATGGCGCGGTTGCCGGCGTCGGCCAGAATCACCGGCAGCCAGCCGATTTCCAGTTCGGCGCCGGTGCAGACCAGCAGGTCGGCACCGCGCGCACGCGCGATCAGCGAGGGGCGTGCTTCGATACGGTGCGGATCCTGGTAGGCGGTGGTGGCGGAGTAAACGCTCACCTTGTCGCCGCCGATGGCGCTGGCGAGTGCCCCCCATTCGGGTTCGCAGGCAAAGACCTTGAGATCGGCGTGTGCGCCGCCGCTCAAGGCCAGCCCGAGCACGAGGCCCAGGCGAAGCAGGAAACCCTGGCGGACAAGGATGCGATGGGTTTTCATGGCGAGTCTCCTCAGAATTTGTGCGCGCCGTGGCTGCCCAGGCTCATGATGTACTGCACGTAGAACTGGTTCTCGTCGACGCCTTCCTGCGCTTCGTCGCGCGAATATTGCAGGCGCAAGCGTGAGAATTCCGAGGGGCTGTAGTCGAGCATCAGGCTATGGCGGCGCGGATCGTAGTCGGCCAGCGTCTCGAAGGTATTGCCGGCGTCGCTGCCGTTGAAGTCGACGTCGCCGCGCAGCAGCTGGTCGTAGCGATAGCCCACGCGCCATTGCGGCATGAACTGGTAGACCGCTTGGGTATAGAAACCAGACTGGTCGGCAGCGAAGGGGGCGGTGAGCCCGCCGGTGCAGGGGCTGCCAAGCTCGGTCGTATTACAGAACAGATCGCCTGATTCCTTGCGCTGGAAGTATTCGGCGGCGAACTTGAGGTTTTGCTGCGTGGGGTTGCCGTTGGGTGCCCATTTCCAGACGAAATCGGCGAGCCAGGTGCGGCTCTTGCCGGAAAAGTCACCGGCGACTTCGATGTCGTTCACGTCGTGCGATTCGAATTCGCGGCCGCCCGGACGGGCACGCAGCCACGACAGGCCGGCGCGCCAGCTGTTCGATGCGCCGACGTCGCCGCCGACGTGGCCGAACAGCGCCACGCTGTTGGCCCCGTTGCCGCCGTTGTTGGTGGCGGGGAAGGCGTTGCCGTTGCCCAGTTCCGCGCCCAGCTCCAGGAAGGTGTCGGTCGGGGCCAGCCATTTCAGCTGCACGCCGTCCTGGCCATAGCCTTCGCCAAACAGCACCTCGTACACGAGATTGTTGGTGGCGAAATCCCAGGCGTGCGGGTGCTGCTCGTTCTGGTAGCCGATGCCGGAGCGGAAACGTCCGCCCTTTACCGACAGGCCCTGGCCGAGACTCGATGTCTGGAACCAGGCTTCTTCGACTTCAACCTCGCCGTCGGCCAGCACGGCATTCAGGTAGCCCCGGAAGTATGGGTCCACGCTGGCCGACAGCACCAGTTCGCTGCCGTCGACCGAAAAACCGCGTTCGCTGCCGCCGTGAGCGTGCGCGTCTGCGCCGAGAAAACCGCTGACGAAGCGTTCGTCGCGATCCTCCAGATGCGCGTATTTGCCCTGCAGGATGAGCGAGATATCAGGGTTGAAGCTGCGCCGGGTGGTGGGCGTGTCGGCAGCCGCTTCTGCTTGCACGGCCTGCGCCGCCACGCTTTCGGTTCTGGCTTCGGCCTGTTGCAGGCGCACTTCCAGCGCCTGGATGCGCGCCTCGTAGGCGGTTTTCATGTCTTTGAGTTCGGCGCGCAGGGCGTCGAGATCGGAATCGGCGTAAGCCGGAAAGGCAGCCGCGAGCGCGGCCGCGAGCAAGGCGGGACGGTACATGGTGAGACTCCGTAGAACGAACGAGAATAGCCGCGACGAATCGCGGCGGCGGGTTCAGACGGAGTGGGCGGGCGGCGCGCGGGCGCTGGGGGTGGGACCGCCAGTTTGCGGCGAATACGGCAGGCGAACGGCCTGCGGAGCCGGTAAGGTGGCGAGGGGCAAGTCGGGCAGCGCGGCAGCCGGCAGGCCTGCCCCCAGCGAGGCCTGCCCCACGCACAGTTCGCAGACGGTGCCCGGCGCGTGATCGGCGTCGTGTTCGCCCAGGTGCGCCAGCGCGTGCGCGAAGGCCGCCGACTGACCCAGGAACAGGGTCAGGGCAACGAGCCAGGCAGCGAGGAGGCGACGGGCGGGCATGGGCGGATTCTAGTACGACAACCCATAAGTTTCGCTATGTTCGACGCGCCCCGCATCGCCGATTGCTTTGTACCCGCGAGGGGTAGGCCGGATTCGTACAGCCGCTCAAGCGGCAACGACTCCGCTCTCGCTCATCCTCGCAACAGCTACGGCTACGGCTATGGCTGCGGTTCGCTTCGCGCACCCGGCGCGCGGATGCGCGTCTCGGCATGGTCGCAAACTTATGGGTTGTCGTACTAGCGCTTCTCCACCGGCGGCACCGGGTCGTAGCCGTGGGCGCAGCCGGGCCGGCAGCGGCCTATGCGTTTGGCGGCCAGCCACGCGCCCCGGCGCGCACCGTGTTTTTCGATGGCTTCCTTGCCGTATTCCGAGCAGGTGGGCAGGTAGCGGCACTGCCGGCCCAGCCAGGGCGACAGCACCAGCTGATAGACGCGGATGGCCCCGATCAGCACGCGTTGCGCAAGATTCATTGCGGGGCCTCGTGTGAAGGCGGCGCAACGAGGCCGGCCGCGCCGGAAAAGTCGGCGAGCAGTTTCTCGACAAAGGCCGGGTCGAGGTCGCGCGTGATGAAGACGAAGCGGCTTGCCCGGGGGTGACCAGACCCGGCATCGTCGTCGGGCCAGGCGTCAAGTTTCACCTCGGGGTAGAGCACGTGCTGCACGCCGTGCAGTACCACCGGCTGCGTTTCGCCGGCCAGGTTCACCAGCGCCTTGAAGCGCAGCAGGTTTTCGGCGCGAAAGCTGGTGAGCATGGACAGCGCCGCGTGCAGGCCATAGCGATCCAGCGGCGTGTCGATCACCACGGAAAACGCGCGGATGCGGCTGTCATGCGCAGGGACGCTCGGCCGTGCGCCCGGCAGGCCGGCACGCGCGGGCCGGTAGCGGCTGGCCTGCAGCCAGCGGGTGACGTCGGCCGATTTCGTCTCGGCGTTCCACAGCCCCAGGTTCTGGATGCGGGCCGGGTCGACTTCGCCGTTGACGACCGTGACGATGTCGGCTGCCGGGTTCAGCGTCGCCAGCCGGGCGGTCAGCGCGGCCACCGTGTCGGCCGGCGCAAGGTCGGTCTTGGTGAGCAACAGGCGGTCGGCCACCGCCACCTGCTTCACTGCCTCGAAGTGTTCGTCGAGCTGGCCCATGCCGAACAGCGCGTCGACCGTGGTCACCACGCCGTCGAGGCGGAAGCGCGCACGCACCCAGCGGTCGTTGAGCAGGTTGTCGAGTATGGGGGCGGGGTCGGCGATGCCGGTGGTTTCGATGATCACGCGCTCGAATGCCGGCACGTCGCCCTTCTGGCGTGCCATCCACAGGTTCTTCAGCGTGGGCGACAGCGTGCCGGAAATGGTGCAGCAGACGCAGCCGCCCGAGAGCAGCGCCATCGGACCGTCCATTTTTTCCAGCAACTGGTGGTCGAGCGCGACTTCGCCGAACTCGTTCATCAGGATCGCGGTGCGCGGCAGCGTGCGCACGATGTGGTTGAGCACCGTGGTCTTGCCGCTGCCGAGAAAGCCGGTGAGCAGGGTGACGGGGAGGGGTGAATCGGTGGGCATGGGGGCGGCGGGCGGGAATCGGGCATTCTAGGTGTGATCGCTCAATAGCGTGTTCACTCGGGACTTACCCGGAGAATTGGGGCTGCGAAAGCAAACCAGTCCCGGAGCCCCTCTTGTGCACAAGCTATTGAGCGATCACAGCTGGGCCAGCACCTGGACGCGCGCGGCCGTGGCAACAGCCCCGCGCGCCTCGATGAGACGGGCGGCGGTGGCGGAGAGAGCGGAAAGGGCCATGGCCTAAGTGTAGGGGGGCGACAGCCGGCGATGCAACCCGGCTGCATCGCCGGACATAAAAAACCCCTTCACCGGGGAAGGGGCTGGTGCGCGGTCAGGCGTGCAGTTTTTCCATTTTTTCGTGGCGTTCCTGCGCCTCGATCGAGTACTCGGCGGTGGGGCGGGCCAGCAGGCGCGGCAGGCCGATGGGGTCGCCGGTTTCGAGGCAGTAGCCGAACTCGCCGGATTCGATGCGCGCGAGCGCCTTGTTGATTTTCTTGAGCAGCTTGCGCTCGCGGTCGCGCACGCGCTGTTCCAGCATGTTTTCCTCTTCGACCGTGGCGCGATCGTTGGGGTCGGCGAAGTTCTCGTTTTCCTTCAGGTGCTCGCCGGTGTCGGCGGCATTGGCGAGCATCTCGTCGCGCAGGGTTTCGAGACGGGCACGAAAGAATTCCAGCTGCGCCTTGTTCATGTAATCCGAATCCGGCATTTTCAGCAGGGCGGCTTCGGTCAGGGGTTTGGTTGATGCGGGCATTGATCAGGCTCCAACAAGTCGTCCATATTCCAGCGCCGGATGCGCACACGCAAATCGGCCAAGGCGGGAGTCTGAACGTCCTTGGCTGCGGATGCAAGCCCGTTACGATGACAGCCGCAGACCGTACGACCGGCGGCCGATTACGCCATAATCCGCGCATGAACGCCTTGATCAAGCCTGCCCTGTTGTGTTTTTTGCTTGCAGCCTGCGGCAGTGATCCGCCGCCGCCCGTTGCCGACGTCCGTGCCGTTCGGGCGGAGCGGGTGTCGCTGGCGACAACGACCGATGACGTGCGTTACCCCGGCGAAATCCGCGCGCGCCACGAAACCGATCTGGCGTTTCGCGTGGCAGGGCGGGTGAATTCGCGTGCGGTGGATGCAGGCAGCGTGGTGCGCAGCGGCCAGCTCGTCGCCACCCTCGACGCCGACGATTACGCCCTCGTTGCGCGTGCGGCGCGTTCGCAACTGGCGGCGGCCGAGGCAGAGGCGCGGCTGGCCGAGGCCGATCTGCAGCGATTCAGCGAATTGCGGGCGAAGAATTTCATTGCCGAGGCCGAGCTCGACCGCCGCCGCGCCGCCGCCGAGGCCAGCCTGGCGCAGGTGCGGGCGCTGCGCGCCGACGCCGCGCGCCAGGGCAACCAGGCCACCTA
This sequence comes from Hydrogenophilales bacterium 16-64-46, assembly GCA_002281775.1. GTDB lineage: Bacteria > Pseudomonadota > Gammaproteobacteria > Burkholderiales > Thiobacillaceae > Thiobacillus. The sequence goes on from NCGY01000006.1 coordinate 124,804, forward strand.
CGCCCGGCTCACCGCGCCGGCAGCCGGGGTGGTGACGGCGGTGCTGGTCGAAGCCGGGCAGGTGGTGGCGGCCGGGCAGCCAGTGGTGCGGCTGGCGCTGGCGGGCGAACGCGAAGTGCGCATCGACGTGCCGGAAAACGCGCTCGACGCCCTGCGGCGCGCCCCGGCGCTGAAAGTGCGGCTGTGGTCCTCGCCCGACCGGGTGTACGCGGCGCGCCTGCGCGAACTCGCACCGATGGCCGACCCGGCGACACGCACCTACGCTGCACGCGTGGCCCTCATCGATGCGGACGCGGCGGTCAGGCTCGGCATGACCGCCACGGTCGAGCAGGAGACGGCGGCAGCCGCGGTGCTGGCGGTTGCGGCGAGTGCGCTGTTCAAGATCAACGGCCGGCCGCAGGTGTGGGTGGTCGATCCCGCTAGCGGCGCGGTTGCCGCTCGTGCCGTGGAACTGGGCGCGCTGACGGGTGAGCGTGTGACGGTGCGCGCAGGCCTCGCCGCCGGTGAATGGGTGGTGACGGCCGGCGTGCACAAGCTCGCGCCGGGCCAGCGTGTCCGGTTGGTCAAATGAGCCCGGCACCGCGTTTTGTGCCGGGGCGCGGCAACCTGTCGCGCTGGGCGATCGAGCATCCCGCGCTGCTGCGCTTCTTCGTGGTGCTCATCGTCCTGCTGGGGCTGCGCTCGTATTTTCATCTTGGCCAAGCCGAGGACCCGCCCTTCACCTTCAAGACCATGCTGATCCAGGCGCAGTGGCCGGGGGCGACGGCGCAGGAGGTGTCGGAGCAGCTCACCGAGCGCATTGAAAAGAAGCTCCAGGAAATACCCGAGCTGGATTACGTGGCGAGCTACGCCAAACCCGGCGAAACCGCGCTCTTCGTCAACGTCAAGGAGACCGTGCGCGGCCGCGACATCGCCGCGGCCTGGTATCAGGTGCGCAAGAAGATCGGCGACCTCGCACCGCAGTTGCCGGCGGGGGTGCAGGGGCCATTCTTCAACGACGAATTCGGCGACACCTTCGGCTCGATCTACGCCTTCACGGGTGACGGGTACACGCGCGCCGACCTGCGCCGCGCGGCAGAGGACGCGCAGCGCGCGGTGCGCCGCCTGGCCAATGTCGGCAAGGTCGAACTGTTCGGTGTGACGCCGGAAAAGATCTACATCGAGGTGACGCTGCAAAAGCTCGCCACGCTGGGGCTGACGCCGCAGCAGATCATGCAGGCAGTGGCCGAGCAGAACGGCGTGGTGGCAAACGGCCGCGTGGAAAACGCCCGGTTGTCGATTCCGCTGCGCGTGACGGGGCCGTATTCCAGCGTGGCGCGCCTGCGCGAAACCATCATCCGCGTCGGCCCGCGCAGCCTGCGCCTGGGCGACATCGCCGAGGTGACGAGGCGTTACGAAGACCCGCCGGCGGTGGAGATCCGCTCGCAGGGTGAACCTGCGGTGCTGCTCGGGGTGTCGCTGGCGGCCGGCGGCGACGTGCTGGCGCTGGGCCGCGACACGTCGGTGGTGATGGCCGGATTGCAGCGTAGCCTGCCGGTGGGGCTGGAGATCACGCAGGTCCACGACCAGCCGAAAATCGTCGAGAAGGCCGTCAATCTTTTCATGCAGAGCTTCCTGGAAGCACTCGCCATCGTACTGGCGGTGACCTTCCTTGCCCTGAAGTGGCGCGCCGGACTGGTGGTCGCACTGTCGATTCCGGTGGTGCTGGCGATCACCTTCACCGCGATGTGGCTCTTCGGCATCGACCTACACCGTATCTCCACTGGCGCGCTCATCATCGCCCTGGGGCTGCTGGTGGACGACGCGATCATCGCGGTGGAAATGATGGCGCACAAGCTCGAGGCGGGCTGGAGCCGCTTCGAGGCCGCCACCTATGCCTTCCAGTCCACCGCCTTCCCTATGCTGACCGGTACCTTGCTCACTGCCGCCGCCTTCCTGCCGATCGCGCTGGCGAAGTCGGTGGTGGGCGAATACACCTTTGCCATCTTTGCGGTGACGAGCATCGCGCTTCTCGCCTCGTGGCTGGTCGCCGTGCTCGTCACGCCGTATTTCGGCCACGCGCTGCTGAAGCCTGCGCAGCGGGTGGAAGACGAGGCGGCGGCGTATCGCACGCCGTTCTACCGGCGCTTTCGCACTGCTGTCTCGTGGTGCGTCGCGCACCGTTACAGCGTGATCGGGCTGACCGTGCTGGCGCTGGGGGTGGGGGTGGCCGCCATGCAGAAGGTGGAGAAGCAGTTCTTTCCGCAGTCCGACCGGCTGGAAATCCTGGTCGAGATGTGGCTGCCCGAAGGCGCGTCGATCGAGGCCACGCACGCCGAGGCGGTGCGGCTGGAGGCGCTGCTGCGCGTCGATAAGGACGTGGCGCATGTGCTCAACTATATCGGCCAGGGGGCGCCGCGCTTCGTGCTCGGGCTCGATCAGCGGCTGGCCAACCGCAATTTTGCGCAACTGGTGGTGATCGCGCAGGACGTGGCGGCGCGCGAGCGGGAAATCGCGCGTATCCGCCAGCTGTTCGAAACCGATTTTCCCAACGTGCGCGGTCGGGCCGTGCGCTTCGAATACGGCCCGCCGGCTGGCTACCCGGTGCAATACCGCCTGTCCGGTGGCGACCTGCCCCGGCTCAAGGCCGAGGCCGAGGCGCTGCGCCGCATCGTCGCCGCGCACCCGCGCGTCACCGCAGTGAACCTCGACTGGAACGAGCAGTCGCTGGCGGTCAAGGCCGAGCTCGACCAGGACAAGATCAAGGCGCTGGGCCTCAGCTCCGACCTGGTCGGGCGGCTCGTCGCCCTGCAACTTTCCGGCGCGACCGTCACCCAGTTCCGCGAAAATGATCTCCTCATCGACGTGGTGCTGCGCACCCCGCGCGCCGAGCACCGCAGTGTCGACGCGCTCGCCGCACTGCCGATGGGCCGCTTCGACGGCCGCAGCGTGACCCTCGGCCAGATCGCCCGCTTTACGCCCGCCTTTGAGGACGGCGTGATCTGGCGGCGCGACCGCCTGCCCACCATCGCCGTGCGCGGTGATCCGGTCGGAGCGAGCCAGCCCGCCACCATCGCCGCCGATCTCGCCCCGCAGATCGACGCCTTCCGCGCGCGCCTGCCCGCCGGCTTCCGGCTGGAAATCGGCGGCCCGGTCGAGAGCAGTGCAAAAGCCAACGCCGCCATTGCCGCCTCGTGGCCGCTGATCGTGATCGTCGTCTTCACCCTGCTGATGCTGCAACTGGGCAGTTTCCCGCGTGCCCTGCTGGTCGTGCTGACCGCGCCGCTGGGGGTGATCGGCGTGGCCATCGCCTTGCTGGTGAGCGGTCGGCCGATGGGGTTTGTCGCGCTGCTCGGCATCATTTCGCTGGCTGGCATGATCATGCGCAACTCGGTGATCCTCGTTGACCAGATCCGTCAGGACATCGACCGTGGCCTGTCGCAGTGGGACGCCATCATTGAATCGACCGTGCGGCGGATGCGGCCGATCAGCCTCACCGCCGCCGCTGCGGTGCTGGCGATGATCCCGCTGTCGCGTTCGATTTTCTGGGGGCCGATGGCGGTGGCGGTGATGGGCGGGCTGATCGCTGCCACCTTCCTCACCCTGTTTTTCCTGCCGGCCCTGTACGCGGCGTGGTTTCGCGTCCGGCGTCCGGCAGGCATCGTGTGAGGTCGGCCGTGCACAGGCTGTTGCAGCTCGTGTTTTTCGTGCTGTTCGTGCGGCCCCTGCTGGCCTTGATCCTCGGCGTGAACCTGCGCCACGCCGAGCGTCTGCCGCAGTCCGGCCCGGTGATTCTCGCGGCCAACCACAACAGCCATCTCGACACGTTACTTTTGATGAGCCTGACCCCGCTGGCGCAGCTGCACCGGGTACGGCCGGTGGCGGCGGCGGATTATTTCCTCAGGAACCGCGTCGTCGCCTGGTTCGCGCGCCACATCATGCACATCCTGCCACTGTCGCGTCGGCCGAAGCCGGGTGAGAAACCGCTCGCCCACATCGAAGCGGCGCTGGCGGAGGGCGACATCCTGATCCTCTTCCCCGAAGGATCGCGCGGCGAGCCGGAAAAGCGCAGCGCGCTCAAATCCGGCATTGCGCACCTGATGGAAACCGCGCCGACGGTGCCGGTAGTGCCGATCTACCTGCGCGGGCTGGGCAAGGCATTACCCAAAGGCGACTGGCTGCCGATTCCGTTCTTTGCTGACGGCTGGGTGGGCGAGCCGCTGACGTGGCAGGGCAGCCGGGCGGCGACGATGCAGGCGCTGGAGACGCGCTTTGTCGAACTGGAACGCGAAGGGCACGCGCCGGCATGGGAATGAAGATGGGCCGGATCGAGGCGCGCGCGCTGGCGGGGCTGACGCTGGCCGTGCTGGTCGCGTCGGGTGTTGCACCTTACGACCGCCTGACCTGGTGGCTGGAAACCGCGCCGGTGATGATCGGCCTCCCGCTCCTGCTGTTGACCCACCAGCGTTTTCCGTTGACACCGCTGGCCGTGCGTCTGCTGTTCGTGCACGGGCTGATCCTGATGCTGGGCGGGCACTACACCTATGCGCGCGTGCCGGTGGGCTTCTGGGTGCAAGACGCGTTTGATCTGGCGCGCAATCATTACGACCGGCTGGGGCATCTGGCACAGGGCTTCATTCCGGCGATGCTGGCGCGTGAAATCCTGCTGAAGCAGACACCGTTGCGACCGGGCGGCTGGCTGTTCCTGCTGACGACGTCGGTGATCCTGGCGTTTTCCGCCTGCTACGAATTCATCGAGTGGGCGGCGGCGCTGGCGATTGGCGCGGACGCCGATGCCTTCCTGGCGACGCAGGGCGACGTGTGGGACACGCAGTGGGACATGTTCCTCGCGCTTGTCGGCGCGATCAGCGCGCAGCTGCTGCTGGCGCGGACGCACGACCGCCAGCAGGCGGTCGCGCGGGTCTGACTCAGAGCTGGGCCTGATACAGCGCGATCAGCTTCGACCACTGCTCGGGCGTCAGCACTTTCTTCGCGTTGTCGCGGCAGGCGAGCTTGCCGACGACGAGCTTGATTTCCTTGCGCTGCACGTCGCGCACCAGCTTCTGGACTTCGTTGTTGTTCTTGCCGTCGAGCATGGCCTGGTTGATCGCCAGGCGGCCGGCGGCGATTTCTTTTTCCAGCTTTGCACGGCCTGGTTGGGCAGTCTTGCGCCAGTCGGCGAATTTGGCCTGCTGCTCGGCGGTCAGGTCCAGTTCGCCCGTCTGCTTGACCAGAATGGGCATGAGCGAAGGGGCGGGGGAGAGATAGGTTTCGAGCGCCTGACGTTCGCCGGCGAAGGCGGCGCTGGAAACGAGGGCGAGGGACAGGACAAGCGTGCGGAGGGTGTTCATGGCGAGGCCGTGGCGTGGGAAAGGCAATATTAGATAGCTCTAATATATTCGGCGCAATGCGACACGATGTCGCACTCCCGCCCGGTTCAGGCAGCCGGCTGTTTGAACAGCCGCTTGATTCCCGTCACCCCCGCCAGCACCAGTCCGCCCGCCGCGATACCGACCCCGGCGTCGACCAGCAGCGACACCAGCAGGCCCCCTGCGCCACCCGCTGGCGCGATCATCTCGGCCAGGTGATGCAGGGCGGGAATGCCGTGGGTGAGGATGCCGCCCCCCACGAGAAACATGGCGGCGGTACCCAGCACCGACAGCGCCTTCATCAGCCACGGCGCGGCGGCGAGGAGAAAACGGCCCAGGGCGCGGGCGGCTGCACTGGCTTTCTGCGAGAGGTAGAGCCCGGCGTCGTCGAGCTTGACGATGCCGGCGACGAGCCCGTAGACGCCAATGGTCATGATGACCGCGATGGACGCCAGCACCGACACCCGGGTGACGAAGCTGGCTGCCGCCACCGTGCCCAGCGTGATGACGATGATTTCGGCGGAGAGGATGAAGTCGGTGCGGATCGCGCCCTTGATCTTGTCTTTTTCGAACGCGACCAGATCGAGCGCCGGGTCTTCGAGTACATGGGCAAGCTCGGCGCGGTGCGCGTCGTCCTCGGCCCGGCTGTGCAGGAATTTGTGCGCCAGTTTCTCGAAACCTTCATAGCACAGGAAGGCACCGCCCAGCATGAGCAGCGGCGTGATCGCCCAGGACGCCACGGCGCTAATGACGAGCGCGGCGGGCACGAGGATGAGCTTGTTGACGAACGAACCCTTGGCCACCGCCCACACCACCGGCAGCTCGCGGTCGGCTTTCACCCCGGCCACCTGTTGTGCGTTCAGCGCGAGATCGTCGCCGAGCACGCCGGCGGTCTTCTTGGCCGCGAGCTTGGACAGGACGGCCACGTCGTCGAGCACGCTCGCGATGTCGTCGATGAGGGCTAGGAGGCTGGCACCGGCCATGGGGGTTCCGTTTTTCTAAAGTGCGATGGACACAGAGGAGGTTGAGGGAACAGAGTCAATCCCGGTACGTCCATGACCGGCTTCCCCTGTTTCCTCCGCGTCTTCTGTGTGAAATGGTGTGGAATATTCAGTCGCCCAGCTGTATGCGGCCGGCCTTCTCGGCGGCGGCGAAGTCGAGCATGCGCTGGATCGACCGCTGGGCCTTGGCGCGGATGTCTGCGTCGATGTGGATCTCGTTCTCGCCGGTCTCCAGCACGCGCGCCAGATTCTTCAGGCCGTTCATCGCCATCCACGGGCAGTGCGCGCACGACTGGCAGGTGGCCCCCTCGCCGGCGGTGGGCGCTTCGAGCAGGATCTTGCCGGGGGCAGCGGCGCGCATCTTGTGGAAGATGCCGTTGTCGGTGGCGACGATGAATTCCGGGTTGGGCAGGTGCTTCACCGCGTCGATCAGCTGCGTGGTCGAACCGATCACGTCGGCCTGGGCGATCACCGCCTGCGGCGACTCGGGGTGAACCAGCACCGCGGCGGCGGGATGCTCGGCGCGCAGTCTTGTCAGGGCCTCGGCCTTGAACGCCTCGTGGACGACGCAGCTGCCCTGCCACAGCAGCATGTCGGCCCCCGTGACGCGCTGCACGTAGTCGCCCAGGTGGCGATCAGGGGCCCACAGCAACTTGTGGCCCTGGCTGTGCAGGTATTTGACGATCTTGACCGCGATGCCGGAGGTGACGACCCAGTCGGCGCGCGCCTTCACCGCCGCGCTGGTATTGGCGTAGACGACCGAGAGGCGATCCGGGTGCGCGTCGCAGAAGGCGGCGAATTCATCCGCCGGGCAGGCGAGGTCTAGCGAGCAGTCGGCCTTGAGGTCGGGCATCAGCACGCGCTTTTCCGGGTTGAGGATCTTGGACGTTTCGCCCATGAACTTCACCCCGGCGACGATCAGCGTCCTGGCCGGGTGGGCGTGGGCGAAGCGCGCCATTTCGAGCGAGTCGGACACGCAGCCGCCGGTTTCCTCGGCCAGATCCTGCAGGTCGGCGCTGGTGTAGTAGTGCGCCACCAGCACCGCGTCCTGCTGTTTCATCAGGGTCTTGATACGCGACTTCAGCGCGCTGCGTTGGTCTGCGGAAAGCGATTCCTCGATCATGGGCGGGGCCACGATCGCAGGTCTGACGGGGACAGGGAAGGCTAGACTCATTGCAGGCAGGGAGTAAACGGGTCAATCAGCCCGCAGTATATCCGGGCGCAGCGGCCGTTTCGCATGGCGAGGGCGCGGGCTTTTGCGTATCCTTCCCGCCCTATGCGGCAACTGCTCCTCGACATCCGGCCCCCTGCGCGTCCCGAACTGGCGCGCTTCGTCGTGGGCCGCAACGATGAACTCATGGCGCAGCTTGCCGCCATGCTGGCGGGCACGGCGACCGAACGCGCGGTCTACGTCTGGGGCGCACCTGGTAGCGGCAAGAGCTATCTGCTGGAAGCCTGGGCCCACGCCTGCGAATTGGCCGGCAGGCGGGTGGCGCGCGGCGGCCTGGAAGCCGCGCCCGTGGTTGTGGCCGATGGGGTCGATAACTGGGATGCCGAACAACAGGCCGCCGGCTTCGCGGTCTACAACCAGGTGCGCGATGCGGGGGGGGGGTGGCTGGGGGCCGGCCGCAGCGCGCCGGCCGATGTGCCGCTGATGCCGGAATTGCGCACCCGGCTGGGCTGGGGGCTGGTGTTCCAGATGGCTCCGCTGACCGACGCGGACAAGCAGGCCGCCATGGCGCGCCATGCCGAATCCCTGGGGTTCCGGCTGGAGCCGGCGGTGGCCGACTATCTGCTCACGCGCGGCGCGCGCGACATGCAGAGCCTGCTCGCCATGCTGGAGGCGCTCGACCGTGCCAGCCTGGAAGCGCAGCGCCCGATCACCCTGCCGCTGGTGCGGCAGTTGCTCGCGGGCAGCTGATCAGCCCTGCTGTTGCTGCTCGGCAATGTCCTTGTGGACCTGCGCCATGTCCAGCCCCATCACCTGCTCGATCAGCGAATCGAGTGCCGGTGCGGGCAGCGAGCCGGCTTCGGAATAGAGAATGACGTTTTCGCGGAACACCATCAGGGTGGGAATCGAGCGAATCTGGAACGAAGACGCAAGTGCCTGTTCGACTTCGGTGTTCACCTTGGCGAAGACGATGCCGGCGTGTTTCTCGGCTGCGGCTTCAAAAATGGGCGCAAAGCCACGGCAGGGACCGCACCAGGGTGCCCAGAAGTCGATGATGACGACGTCATTGCCGGTGATGGTGGATTCGAAATTGTCCTGGTTGAGTTCGATGACGGCCATGCTGGTTCTCGCAAGCAGTTGAATAAAAAAGGCGCGGGGACGAATGCCTCGCGCCTGATGCCACCCTATCACGGATGGCGGACCACCGCCAATGCGGGGCTGATAATCGGGGAGTCCGCCTGACCGCGTGCGCCCCGTGGTCCGGTCGAAGCCGACCGGCCAGGAAAACTGGCCAAACCCCTAGCGGGCGAAAGCCTGTGAAAACAGCCCGCGCTTCTGATTCGGACTCTGCGCGCCGCGAACCATGTTCTGGCTGTTCTTCAGATTGTTCCGGACTTCGGCGCGGTTCACGGCCATGATGAGTTCGGTGGCAAGGACGCGCGCCTGATGCGGGGTGAGGGCGAGCGTGCACTGCTGCAGCAGCAGTTCCACGCGGTCGCGCCCCTGGGCATCTTCCTTGAGGTGGATGTTGAGGGTGTCGCCAGAGTCGAGTTCGATCATGTTGGGATCTCCTTGCGTTGCGTGTGCAAGGGTATATGCAGCGTTCATGCCATAGTCTCCGTGACCGGTAAAACAATGAAAAACGCAGTAAATCAGGGCTCAATGAAGGCTTGATGAAGGCCCGGCCGGGCACGCGCTGACGAGGCTTCGTCAACGCGTGACAAGCTTCGTCAGTCAGGCGGTCGCTGCGGGGGCAGCGGCGGGCTGCCGCTCGCGGGTGAGGAGGGTGTAGGCGACGGGAATCACGAACAGCGTGAGCAGGGTGCCGAGCAGCAAGCCCCCGACGATGACCCAGCCGATGGGCGAGCGCGATTCGGCGCCGGCCCCGCTGGCGAGCGCCAGCGGCACCGCGCCCAGCACCATGGCGGCGGTGGTCATGAGGATGGGCCGCAGGCGCAGGCTGGCGGCCTCGATCACCGCCTCGACCTTGCGCTTGCCACGTTCGCGCAGCTGGTTGGCGAATTCGACGATGAGGATGCCGTGTTTGGTGATGAGGCCGACCAGCATCACCAGCCCGATCTGGCTGTAGACGTTGAGCGTGGCCCCCGTGAGTTTCAGCGCCAGCAGCGCGCCGGTGGCGGCGAGCGGCACGGTGAGCAGGATGATGAAGGGCGAGACAAAGCTTTCGAACTGCGCCGCGAGCACCAGATAGATGATGACCAGGGCGAGCGCGAAGACCATGACCAGCGTGGCCCCGGATTCGGCGAATTCGCGCGACTGGCCGTCGAGCGCGGTGCGGGTGTTCTTCGGCAGCGTCTCCTTCGCGGCCTGGTCCATGAAGGCCAGTGCCTCGCCGAGCGTATAGCCGGGGGCGATATTGGCCGAGATGATCGCGGCACGCTGGCGATTGAAGTGGTTGAGCTCCTTGGGGGCCACCGCTTCATTCACCGCAACCAGGTTGGACAGCGCCGTCAGGCTGCCGTCGCGTCCCCGCACGTACAAGGCGGTGAGATCGTCCGGCGTGGCGCGCGCGGCGGGGTCGAGCTGCACCTTGACGTTGTACTGCTCGCCCGCCTGCTTGTAGCGCGTGACTTCGCGGCCGCCCAGCAGGGTTTCCAGCGTGCGGCCGATGGTGTCCACGCCGACGCCCATCTGCGCGGCCTTGTCGCGGTTGATGGCAACCTTGAGCTGGGGCTTGTTGAGCTTGAGGTCGGTGTCCGGGTTGGCGAAACCGGGGTATTCGCGCACCTTGGCCATCAGCGCCTCGACGGCGGTGTTGAGTTCTTCGTAGCTGGGGGCCTGGACCACGAACTGGAGCGGCGGGTTGCGGAAATTCTGGCCGAGCGAGGGCGGGTTGATGGGGAAGGCGAGCACCCCGGGCATGCCCATGAACATGCGCGGGCCGAGTTCGGCGGTGATGTCCATCTGGCTGCGGGTACGCTCTTCCCAGGGTTTCAGCATCACGAAGGAGAGCGAGGTGTTGACCGGGTTGGGACGTTCCAGGCCCGGTGCGACGACGACAAACGCCGTGTTGATCTCGGGCACGCTCTGGTAGAGGCTTTCCAGCTGGCGGGCGTAGCCGTCGGTGTACTGCAGGGTGGCCCCCTCGGGCGCGAGCATGAAGCCGATGAAGAAGCCCCGGTCTTCGGTGGGCGCAAGCTCGGATTTCAGCGATTTCAGCAGGCCCCAGGCGGCACCGGCGACCAGTGCGAACACCAGTGCGACGACGAGCGGGTGGCGCAGGGTGCGGGTGAGGCCGCGCGTGTAGGCCGCGTTGAGGCCGTTGAGTACGCGTTCGCCAAAGTTGAACAGGGCGTTGTGGCTGGATTCGTGGCGCAAGAGCTTGCTCGCCATCATCGGCGTGAGCGTGAGCGCGACAAAGCCCGAGACCAGCACGGCCGCCGCCACGGTGAGCGCGAATTCGGTGAAGAGCTTGCCGGTGTTGCCCTCGGCAAACGCCAGCGGCGCGAATACGGCGGCGAGCGTGAGGGTCATCGCCACCACGGCGAAGCCGATTTCCTTTGCGCCCTTCATCGCCGCGTCGTAGGGTTTCATGCCTTCTTCGATGTGGCGATAGATGTTTTCCAGCATGACGATGGCGTCGTCCACCACCAGGCCGATCGCGAGCACCAGGCCCAGCAGGGTCAGCACGTTGAGGGTGAAGCCCATGGCGTAGAGGAAGATGAACGCGCCGATGAGCGAAACCGGAATGGTGACGAAGGGAATGAGCGTGGCGCGCCAGTTGCGCAGGAACAGGAAGATCACCGCGACCACCAGCACCATGGCCTCGATCATGGTGCTGTACACGGCGTCGATGGATTTCTCGATGAAGATCGAGCTGTCGAAGCCGATCCGGAGCGTCATGCCTGCCGGCAGGGCCGCTTCGATGCGCGGCAGTTCGGCCTTGATCGCGCGCGCCACTGCCAGGGTGTTGGCGGTGGATTGCTTGACGATGCCGAGCCCGACCGCCGGGCGGCCGTTCACGCGCACGATGTTGCGGTCGTCCTCGGCACCGATTTCTGCGCGGCCCACGTCGGCCAGGCGGATCAGCGTGCCGCCGCTGTCGCGCAGGATCAGGCGGTCGAATTCGGCCGGGCTCTTGAGGTCGGTTTCGGCCAGTACCGTGAATTCACGCGTCTGGCTTTCGATCCGGCCGGAGGGCAGTTCGGCGTTCTGGCTGCGTAGGGCCGCTTCCACATCCTGCACGGTGACGCCGAGCGCGGCCATGCGATCGGGGTCGAGCCAGATGCGCATGGCGTAGCGCCGTTCGCCGCCGATGATGACCGAGGCGACGCCGGGCAGCGTCTTCAACTGGTCGGCGACGATGCGGTCGGCGTAATCGGTGATTTCCAGCGGATTCATGCGGTCGCTGGAAAACGCCAGCCAGATGATGGCCTGCGCGTCGGCTTCGATCTTGGCCACCACCGGGTCATCTGTTTCTTCGGGCAGGAGGCCGCGCGTGCGGGCGACACGGTCGCGCACGTCGTTGGCCGCCGCCTCGGGATCGCGCGACTGTACGAACTCGACGGTGATCTGGCTGACTTCCTCGCGTGACACCGACTTGATGGTGCGGATGCCTTCGATGCCGGACAGCGCATCCTCCAGCGGCTTGGTGACCTGAGACTCCATCACCTCGGCCGAGGCACCGGGGTAGACCGTGCGCACCGACACCACCGGCGCGTCGATGTTGGGGTATTCGCGAACCGGCAGGCGGTCGAAGGCGACCAGGCCGATAAGGATGATCATCAAGCTCATCACCGTGGCGAACACGGGACGGAGTATGGAAATCTCGGACAGGATCATGGGCGGCCAGGGTTCAGGAGCGATTCACGAAACGGGCGGGCAGGGAGGGTGCGCGGACTTATTTTTTCGCCGGCGGCGCGGCGCGCATCTGCTGCATCCGCTTCGCCGCCTCTTCCAGCGAGACGACCGGCACCCCGGGCCTAAGCTTGATTTGGCCGTCGAGCACCACCGTATCGCCGGCGGCCACGCCAGCGAGTATCTCGACCCGCCCCGGCTCGCGCTTGCCAAGCATGACCTTGCGTAGCTCGGCCTTGCCGTTGACGGCGAGGAAGACGTAGTTGCCATCCGCGCGCGGCACCAGTACCTGTTCGGGCAGCAGAATAGTGCGTTGCCGGCCGCCCAGGTCGGCGGTGACGCGGGCGAACATACCGGGCTTCAGCACGCCTCTGGGATTGGCGATGCGCGCGCGCACCCGCACGTTACGGCTGACGGTATCGACTGTCGGATCGATAGCGTGCACCTTGCCGGAAAAGCGTTGTCCCGGCAGGGCGTCGACGGTAAGGGCAATGGGCTGATTGATCTTGATGAGCGGCAGATAGGTTTCCGGCACCGGCACCTCGAGCTTCAGCGTGGACAGCGCATCCACCCGCACGATGTCGCTGCCCTTGGCGACATATGCGCCAGGGCTGACCTGGCGCAGGCCGGCCACGCCGTCGAAAGGCGCACGCAGCACAGTCTTGTCGAGCGCGACCTGTTCCTGGCGCAGGCGCGCCCGCAGGATGTCGAGGTTGGCGCGCGCCTCGTCCAGCGCCTGTTTGGAAATGAAATTCTGCGCCACCAGTTCCTCGCTGCGCTTGAAACGGCTTTCCGCCAGCTTGAGATCGGCCTCGGCAGCGGCGACGCGGGCCCTCTGCTCGGCAGAGTCGAGCCGTACCAGGACCGCGCCCTTCCTGACCGGCTGGCCTTCACGGAACGACAGGCTGGCAATCCGGCCGTCGATCTCCGGGCGCAGCGTCACCGTGTCTTCGGCGATCAGCGCGCCCACTGCGTTCACGCTGTTGGAAACCGGGGTCGCGGCGACTTTCATCATGTTGACCGGGATGAAAGGCGGGCCGCCTGCCTGTCCCTGGGCGTGGGCGAGAAAGGGAGCCAGTAGCAGAGCGATAAAAATGCGCATGATCAGGGTGCAAAAAAAAACGGCTAGCCGGGTTGAGGAACAGATGAACCGTACCATCTTTTGGGCAGCGCATCATTTGGACCTTGCTGCGTGCTGGCTTGATCCGGCTTTGAGATATAAACCGGGGATGCGGGAATAAGTTCGGGCTTGGCGCTGTATATGCCCATGACGCGGAAATTTGGCACCCCTGCTGGAAACTTGACCTGCTCAACCCGGAGACAACCATGAATGAACAACGACGCGACTTCCTCAAAGCGACTGCTGCCCTTGCTGCCACAGCCGGCCTTGCCCGATCAGGCAGTGTGCACGCCCAGGCGTCGACGCAGTCCGATTCCCCGGTTCCAGCGCAGGATCGGGTTTTCATTACCAACGAGGATTCCAACACGCTGGTGGTGATCGACCCGCGTACCAATACGGTCGAATCCACCATCAACCTCACCAGTTTCGATGAAGATGCCCGCCCACCCTTCCGCTTCGTCACGGCGGGGGTGGCACCGACACACGCGGCGATGATCCACAAACCGCTGTATCACGGGTGCATCGACGCGCACGGTGCGGTGCCCTCGCCCGACGGGCGGCTGCTCGCGACCAGCGGACGCGGATCAAGCAACATATATCTCATCGACGCGGTCAACAAGCGTGTCATCGGCAATACACCCAATCCCTTGGCCAGTCCGGCAACCAATCCGGAACGCCTGTCGAGCGGCATCCTGGTGGGGCGCGAGCCGCATGAACCTACGTTCACGCGGAACGGCCGCGAGCTGTGGGTGACTTTGCGCGGCGAAGACCGGATCGTGATTCTGGACGTCGAGCGCGCGATCAGGCAGATGGGCGGAACCAGCACTGACGCAATTTTGCGTTATGTGCCGACAATCAACGGCCCGGCGCAAGTGTGGTTCAACACCCAGGGAACGGTGGCATTCGTGGCCAGCCAGAAAGTACCCAAGGTCGACGTGTTCAGTGTCAATGCCGATGCGTCGGGGCATTCGCGCCCCGAGCGCATCGCCACCCTGGATATTTCGGCGCAGGATAAACCCGGTTTCACCCCGTTCCTGAAAACCAGCCCGGACGGCAGCGAGGTGTGGTTTTCCCACAAGCTTGCCGATGCGGTCTCATGCCGTTCGACCCGCGGCGCTTTCGAGGTGCTGGACAACGTGCCGTTGGGCAAGCTGGCGCGACCGAACCATGTCGAGTTTGTCGAGAACGCCAGGGGGAAAGTCGTGTACGCAAGCCTGGCCCGCGTCGATGACAGCGGGCCGGGCGGGGTGGCGTCCAGCCAGATCGCGATCATCGATCGCAGCGCCAAGTCGGGTGCGCGCAAGATGGTCGGCAGCTTCTTTACCCATGCCCGCGAAGCGCACGGCCTGTGGACCAACCCCGAAAACTCGCTGCTTTATGTGGCGCATGAACAGGACGAGCTGCCGGGAACGCCGAATGCGGGGCAAACGGTATGCACGGCTTTCGACGTGGCGGATCCCTTCAATCCCCGGTTTATCGCGCAAATCCCGCTCGGCGCTTTGAAGCTGCCTTCAGGCGAGCTGCGCAACAAGAAAAGCATCAATCTGGTCTACGTACGCCCGGGCTATCGGGGGCAGACGGCATGAAACGCATGATCGCGGCCGGGGTGCTGGCGTTTGGATGGCTGGTTGCGGCGCATGCCCAGCATCCCGGCGCGCATCTCCACGGCGCGCCGGACGTGCCGGCGCAGTTCGGCCCCTCGTTCGAGCGCTTCGCCGGCGAGATGAATGTCGGCATGGGAAAAATGATGACCGACATGCACGCGCCGGGCTATACGGGCGATCCCGACATTGATTTTCTGGCCATGATGATCCCGCACCATGAAGGGGCGGTGGACATGGCGCGTCTGGTGCTCCAGCATGGCAACGATCCCGTGACCCGCAAGCTGGCGGAAGACATCATCGCCAGCCAGCGAGTGGAAATCGAGGGGATGCAGCGCCGGCTGGACGGCCTCAGGCGCGGTGCGAGCCGCGTCGATCCCGGCGGCTATCCTGCGCTGGGGGGAACGCGCGGCGACTAGCCGGGATACTCAAATGCCTTGCCTCCTGTAAACCGGCACCGACACGCGCATGACGCTTTTTTCGCATCGCATCGCTGAGCAGATTCCGAGCCTGCGCCGCTACGCCCGTGCGCTCACGGGCGGGAACAGGGAAAATGCCGACGACCTGGTGCAGGACACGCTGGAGCGCGCCTACGCCAAATGGAGCTTGTTCAGGATGGGGGCGGAGCTGAGGCCCTGGCTGTTTTCCATCATGCACAATGTCTTTGTCAACGATGTGCGACGCATGAGCAACCGGGTGGCCACAGACCCGATCGAGGAAGCCGTCGCGATGGGCATACCCGCGCCCCAGGAAAACCAGGTGCAGATGCGCGAGGTGCTGGCGGCGGTAGGCCGCCTGGCACCGGAATTTCGGGAGGTGTTGGTGCTGGTGTCGATCGAGGAGTTCAGCTATGCAGAAACAGCCAGAATTCTGGGCATACCCACGGGGACGGTAATGTCGCGCCTGTTCCGTGCCCGTGCCCAGCTGGCGGTGCTGACGGGGGCGGCTGCGCCGTCCGACGCCCGTCCGGGGCTGCGCCTGGTGCGGTAGTTCGAGGACACATCCCATGACAAAACCGCAAACCCTGATCGCCGACGACGAGTTGATGGCCTTCATCGATGGTGCGCTGGACGCAGATCGTCAGCGGCAGATCGAACAACTGGCGCTGCACGATGACGAACTGGTCGCCACCATCGCGGCTCTGCGCGCGCAGGGCAAGGCTTTACGCGACAGCCTCGATCCGGTGCTTGTTGAGCCGATCCCGCAGCGCCTGCTGCAGCTTGCCCCGCCCTCGCGTTTTTCGCTAGCGCGCGTGGCGGCAGCCATGGCCTGGGTCGCAGTGGGCATCACGGCAGGCAGTCTGACGAGCTGGCAATATCTTTCCCGAAACGGCCAAACAGGTGCGGAATTCGCGTCGGTGAGCCCTGCCCCCGACTTGCCGCGCTTCGTGCGCCAGGCAACCGTGGCGCACGCTGTTTTTGCGCCCGAGGTGCGCCATCCGGTGGAACTGGATTCGACCAAGTTGCAGGCGCTGAATGCATGGCTGTCCGGGCGGCTGGGGCGGCATATGCGGGCACCGGATCTCTCCAGCCTGGGCTTTTCGCTGGTTGGCGGGCGGCTGCTGCCCGCCGACTCCGGAAAACCGGCCGCGCAATTCATGTACGAAGACCGTCAGGGCCAGCGTCTCACCGTTTATCTGCGCGGAATGGCCCAGCCAACGCCGGAAACAGCCTTCCGCTACCTTGGCGAGGGCGGTGTCAGCACCTTCTACTGGGTCGAACACAACTGGGGCTATGCCCTGTCGGGCGAACTGTCGCGGCCGCAACTGCTCCAGGCGGCGCGCTCGATTTATGAGCAGTTGAGCATCTGACCGGGCGGTGGGCAGCCCGGCTGTGCCCCAGTCTTTTTCATTGCACCGGTTTTGTTGTGGGATTTGAACGATGTAAGGGCTCCGGCCCGAGCCCGACTACCTTTTATCCGCCATTCATTCGAGATCGCCATGCGCTTGCTGAAACCCAACGACATCTCCCCGTCCGAGATTACCCCGCCCGAGATTTACCGGGAGCGACGCCGCTTCATGCAGGGCTCGATCGCGCTACTCGGAGGTGCGGCACTCGCGGCGGCCGGTGAACCGCAGGCCGCCACAAGGATTGCCGGCGTGCGGGCCAGCGCCTACAAGCTGGACGAGGACAAGACGCCGTACAAGGACGTCACCACCTACAACAACTTTTATGAATTCGGCACCGGCAAGGACGATCCGGCGGCCAACGCCCACACCCTGCGCACGCGTCCCTGGACAGTCAGAGTCGAAGGCGAGGTGAAGAAGGCCCGCACCTGGGATATCGACGCTCTGATGAAACTCGCGCCGCTGGAAGAGCGGGTCTACCGGATGCGTTGCGTCGAAGGCTGGTCGATGGTGATACCCTGGGTCGGGTTTCCGCTGGCCGAACTGATCCGCCGCGCCGAGCCGACCGGTAACGCCAAATACGTCGAATTCGTGACGCTGAACGATCCGAAGCAGATGCCGGGCGTGCGCTCGCGCGTGCTCGACTGGCCCTACATCGAAGGCCTGCGCATGGACGAGGCCATGCACCCGCTGACCCTCATGGCAGTGGGACTCTACGGCGAAGTGCTGCCCAAACAGAATGGCGCACCGATCCGGTTGGTCGTGCCCTGGAAATATGGTTTCAAGAGCGCCAAGTCCATCGTCAAGATCCGCTTCGTCGAGAGGCAGCCGCACACCACCTGGATGGCGGCCGCGCCCAGCGAGTATGGCTTTTATTCCAACGTCAATCCGCAGGTGGACCATCCGCGCTGGAGCCAGGCCAGGGAACGCCGCATCGGTGAATTCCTCAAGCGCGACACCCTGATGTTCAACGGCTACGGCGCGCAGGTTGCCAGCCTGTATCGCGGCATGGACTTGCAGAAATACTTCTGATGAACGTCCAGGGCTTCGTCTCGACACGGGCGTTCAAGCTCGGCCTCTTCATCCTCTGCCTGTTTCCGCTCGCCCGATTGGTCGTGCTGGCGGTGACCGGCGGCCTGGGGGCCAACCCCATCGAATTCATCACCCGCTCCACCGGCACCTGGACGATGGTCGGCTTGCTGCTCACGCTCTCGGTCACCCCCCTGCGGCGGCTCACCGGCTGGACGGCGCTGGTGCGCCACCGCAGGATGCTGGGCCTGTTCGCCTTTTTCTATGCCAGCCTGCATTTCGTCACCTACATCTGGCTGGACCAATTTTTCGACCTGGCATCGGTCGCACGCGACATCGTCAAGCGCCCGTTCATCACGGTCGGTTTTGCCGCCTTCGTGCTGCTGATACCGCTCGCGCTGACCTCGACGCAGGCGATGATGCGCCGGCTGGGCCGGCGCTGGCAGCAACTGCATCGGCTGGTGTACGGGATTGCCATTCTCGGCGTGCTCCACTACCTGTGGCTGGTGAAGCAGGATCTCACCCAGCCGCTGATCTATGGCGGCGTGCTGGCACTGTTGTTGGGTGCGCGGCTGCCCCGGGTGGCAGGCCTGCTTCAGGGCATGGCACCGCGCGTCGCCAGTCGTTCGGGGTAGTCCCGCACTGTAATTGCGGGATAATCAGACATAAAAAACGGGGGCTCAAGGCCCCCGTTTCAGATTGGGCAATGCCCGACCTGTTTAAAGCCCGAACGGCTTGATGACCGGTACCGCCGGTGCGGGTGCAGCTGCCGGGGCGGGTGCCGGGGCAGGTTTGGCAGGCGCAGCTTTCTTGACAGCCGGTTTTTTCGCAGCCGGTGCAGCCTTCTTCACCGCAGGCTTGGCTGCCGGTTTCGCCGCGACTTTTTTCACCGCGGGCTTGGCTACCGGTTTCGCCGCGACTTTCTTCACGGCCGGTGCGGCCTTCTTCACTGCGGGCTTGGCAGCCGGTTTCGCCGCAACTTTCTTCACAGCCGGTGCGGCCTTCTTCACTGCGGGCTTGGTTGCTGGTTTCGCCGCGACTTTCTTCACAGCCGGTTTGGCGGCGGCTTTTTTCACGACCGGCTTTTTAGCGGGTGCTGCCTTTTTGGCCGGTGCCGCTTTCTTGGCTGCCGGTTTGGCGGCGGCTTTTTGGCCGGTGCGGCTTTTTTGGCGGCGGGTTTGGCGGCCGGCTTTGCAGCGGCCTTCTTGGCCGCCGGTTTCTTGGCGGCGGGTTTCTTCTCAGTTGCCATCTAACACTCCTTGAAAGTTGAACACATTCACTTCGTCACTACAGCTTGAAGCCACGTGCAGTCAGAATTTGCACTTCCAAAGCGTGGTATCGACAGGCGACCCACTTGCCCGAAACCCGCTAGATACGGGCGATACCGAGGCTCCGCTTGGTGAGCCTCATTCTAGTTGCTTTTCTTCGGCGTTCAATAAATAGTCAAGCACACGCGCGCTGCGGGCGCAATAAAATGTAGCAGTGCAACAAAATGTATCGTATCGATACAAAAAATCCGGCAAATGCCGGATTGGTGTGGAACCATGAACACCATTAAACAAGCCGTTCTCCGGCCATCATGTCCTGGATGGTTTCGCGTGACCTGATCAGGTGAATTTCATTCTTGTCCACGAGAACTTCTGCTGCGCGTGGGCGAGAATTGTAGTTGGACGCCATGCTCATGCCGTAGGCACCGGCCGAAAGTATGGCCAGCAGGTCCGCTTCCGCAATATTGAGATCCCGCGCAAAGCCAATGAAATCGCCAGTTTCGCAGATCGGACCGACGATATCGTAGCGGTGCGCGGCAGTTTTGCCCGGACGAACGGCGACGATGTCGTGCCAGGCCTCGTACAGCGCGGGGCGCATCAGATCGTTCATCGCCGCATCGACGATGGCGAAATTTTTGTCCTCGCCGGGCTTCAGATATTCGACGCGGGTGAGCAAGAGACCGGCGTTACCAACCAGCGAGCGGCCCGGTTCGAGCAACAGGGTTTCGCGGCGGCCGGCAAATTTCTGCGCCAGCACGTGGCCGTAGGCGGTGAGATCGGGCGGGGTTTCGTCGCGGTAGCGGATACCGACGCCACCGCCCAGGTCGATGTGATGCAGCGCAATGCCTTCGGCTGCGAGCGCATCGACCAGCGCCAGCACGCGGTCGGCGGCGTCCGCCAGCGGGGAGAGGTCGGTGAGCTGTGAGCCGATGTGGCAGTCGATGCCCACCACTTCGAGGTGCGGCAGGCTGGCGGCGAGCCGGTACAGGCGCGGCGCTTCGGTAATGGCGACACCGAACTTGTTTTCCTTGAGCCCGGTGGAGATGTAGGGATGGGTCTTGGGGTCGACGTCGGGGTTGACACGGAAGGACACCGGCGCGCGCTTGCCCATTTCACCCGCCACCCGGTTGAGGCGATGCAGTTCGCTTTCGGATTCGACGTTGAAGCAGAGGATGCCGGCAGCGAGCGCGGCCCGCATTTCCTCGGCCGTCTTGCCCACACCGGAGAACACAATTTTTTCGGGCGCGCCGCCCGCTGCCAGTACGCGGGCGAGTTCGCCGCCCGAGACGATATCGAAGCCGCTGCCGAGCCGGGCGAAGAGATTCAGGATGGCCAGACTGGAGTTGGCCTTCACCGCAAAGCAGACCAGATGCGGCGTACCGGCGAAGGCGTCTGCGTAGGCCTGCCAGGCGGTTTCGAGCGCGGCGCGCGAATAGACGTAGAGCGGGGTACCAAAACGCGCGGCGAGTGTTTCCAGCGACACGCCCTCGACATGGAGGACGCCGTCGATTGAGTGCAGGGTATTCAATTTGAAGTCCGTTGCAGGGCGGAGGGTTTTTCGGGAAGATACAGGTCGCCCTTGGAGCCGCAGCCAGCAAGGCCCAAGCTGACCAGCAGCAACGACACTATATATATGGCGCGCATTTTCATGCGCGAAATGGTAGCACGCACTATGGACCCGAATGGAATGACCGAAGCCGAATTCAACCAGGCCAGCACAGCCACGCTGGCGCGCATCGAGGCGGCGCTGGAGGGGGCCGATCTGGATTTCGAGACGCCAGCCGACGGCATCATCGAGATCGAGTTCGACGACGGCAGCAAGATCATCGTCAACCGCCACGGCGTCGCCCAAGAAATCTGGGTGGCGGCGCGTTCCGGGGGGTTCCACTTCAAACCTGCGAACGGCGACTGGGTCGATACCAAGGACGGTACCCCCCTGTTCGACAAACTCGCTGCGCTTGTCGCTGGCCAAGGCGGCGGCCCGCTGGGTTTCTGACCGCATGTGAAAAGCCAGGCGCTCACCCTGTTCGATCTGGTTGAGCGGCTGTCGCTGCTCACCCGGGCCGACCTGCGGCAGGCCGGTGCCGCGCAGGGCTTGCAGCCGGTGCACCTGCAGGTGCTGTTCTACCTCAACCAGGCCAACCGCTTTTCCAATACCCCGCAGGCGCTCACCGAATACCTGGGCCTGACCAAGGGCACGGTGTCGCAGACCGTGATCGTGCTGGCGCGGCGGCGGCTGATTTCACGCTATACCGATCCGCGCGACGGTCGCGTGGTGCGGCTGATCCTGAGCGAGGGCGGGACGACGTTGTTGAAGACTCTCTCCGCCGGCAGCGCCTGGCGCGATATCGTGCAGACCGCCAGCCAGGCACGGGTGACCTCGGCTATTGTGGTCCTGCGCCAGGTGCTGGCGCAGGTGCAGGCGCAGAGCGGCAAACGCAGCTTCGGTGTCTGCGCCAGTTGCCGGCATCTCCAGCGGCTGGGGCCGCGTACTTATTTCTGCGGATTGATGCAGGAGAAGCTGTCGAGCCCGGAGACGCGGCGGATCTGCCGCGAACACGCGATGCCGGCACCGCCGCAAACGGATGCCTGATGGCCGGGTGCGGGCCTGAAAAACCTGGTTACAGAGGGCGCGGAGGATGCAGGAGGTTTTCCTCTGTGACCGCTGTGTCGTCGAGTCAGAGGCGCGCGCGCGCGCGCGCACTCGCCGCGCGGACCTGGTTCGGCGCGGTGCCACCGAAGTGGTCGCGGGCGGCGAGCGAGCCTTCCAGCGTCAGTACGGCGTAGACGTCCTCGCCGATCACCGGACTGAAGGCCTGCAATTCGGCCAGCGGCAGGTCGGCGAGATCGCGGCCGGCGGCTTCGGCGGCGCGCACGGCGCGGGCCACCACTTCATGGGCGTCACGGAAGGGCACGCCTTTTTTCACCAGATAGTCGGCCAGATCGGTGGCGGTGGCGTAGCCCTGCAGCACGGCGGCGCGCATCGCCTCGGGCTTGACAGTGACGCCGGTGAGCATGTCGGCGTAGATCGCCAGCGTGTCGGTGAGCGTATCGACCGTGTCGAACAGCGGCTCCTTGTCTTCCTGGTTGTCCTTGTTGTAGGCCAGCGGCTGGCCTTTCATCAACGTGAGCAGCGCAACCAGATGGCCGTTGACGCGGCCGGTCTTGCCGCGCACCAGCTCGGGCACGTCGGGATTTTTCTTCTGCGGCATGATCGACGAACCGGTGCAGAAGCGGTCGGCGAGGTCGATGAAGCCGAAGCGCGGGCTCATCCACAGGATCAGTTCCTCGGACAGCCGCGAGAGATGGGTCATCACCAGCGCGGCGGCGGCGGAAAATTCGATGGCGAAGTCGCGATCGGATACCGCGTCGAGCGAGTTCTCGCACACGCCCTCGAAGCCCAGCTGCCCGGCGACGAAATGGCGGTCGATGGGAAAGCTGGTGCCGGCCAGCGCGGCGGCCCCCAAGGGTAAACGATTGACGCGGCGGCGGCAGTCGGCCATGCGCTCGGCGTCGCGCGCCAGCATCTCGAAGTAGGCCAGCAGGTGGTGGCCGAAGGTGACCGGTTGCGCCACCTGCAAATGAGTGAAGCCGGGCATGACGGTGTCGGCGTGCGCCTCGGCGAGGTCGAGCAGCGAGGTCTGGCAGGCCTTGAGGCCGGCTGTGATGTGGTCGATCGCGTCGCGCAGGTAGAGGCGGATGTCGGTCGCCACCTGGTCATTGCGCGAACGACCGGTGTGCAGGCGCTTGCCGGCGTCGCCGATCTTCGCGGTGAGCGCGGCCTCGATGTTCAGATGCACGTCTTCCTTGTCCAGCGACCAGGCGAATTGCCCGGCGCGAATCTCGGCCAGCAGTTCGGCCATGCCGCGTTCGATGGCGGCAAGATCGTCCTTGGACAGCACCCCGACGTGGTGCAACATGGCGGCGTGGGCGAGCGAGCCCTGAATATCGAACTCGGCCAGCCGATAATCGAAGGGAATCGACGCGGTGTAGCGTTTGACGATTTCGGACACCGGCTCGGAAAAGCGGCCGGACCAGGCACCGGAAGACGGCGTCACAGGCGTGCTCATGAGGTAGAAAGCAGGGGATGAAAAGCAGGCATCATAACAACCGGCCGGTCGAATTGCCGAACTTCTGCCACCTGGGCGTGAGCTTGCGGATTGCGCTGACGGTGGAGGTGGCGCTTGCCGTCGGGGTGATTGCGCGGGTGGCCGACGCCGACGCATTCTGGATGGCGTTCATCGGCCTGTCGGCACTGGCGCAGCCGGCCTTGCTGCTCTGCTTGCTGGCCTTGTGCGCGGCGAGCCGGAGGCTGCGCAGTCTGCCTTATATAAAAGGCGTGGCGGCCACGCTGGGGATCGCGGTCGGCGTGCCGCTGGCGGTGGCGTGGTGGCTTGCTCCGCTCACGGGCGAGTCGCCGCTCTACCCGCCTGTCATCGTCGGCCTGTTCGCATTGGGGATAGGCGGCGGCCTGCTGGCGTATTTCAATCTGCGCGCCCGCGCCCTGTCGCCTGCCATCACCGAGGCGCGGCTTCAGGCGCTGCAGGCGCGCATTCGTCCGCATTTCCTGTTCAACAGCCTGAACGCCGTGCTGTCGCTGGTGCGCAGCGATCCGCGCCGCGCCGAACACGCACTGGAAAACATGGCCGACCTGTTCCGCGCATTGATGAGCCAGGCCAACCAGCTCGTGCCGCTGGAAGACGAAGTGGCGCTCACGCGTGCCTACCTGGAACTGGAACAGCTGCGCCTCGGCGATCGATTGCAGGTGAGCTGGCATATCCAGAAAATGCCGGCAGACGCGCTGATTCCACCGCTGGTGATCCAGCCGTTAGTGGAAAACGCGGTGTATCACGGCATCGAACCCCAGCCGGGCGGTGGCGAAATCAGCCTCAATGTCTATCGTAGCGGCGACAAGGTGCATATCGTCGTGCGCAACCCGGTCGCCGAGGAAGCGGGCCACCACAAAGGCAATCGCATCGCGCTGGCCAATATTCGCGAACGCCTGCTGTTGCATTTTGACCTGGACGCGCAACTCAAGTCCGAGCCGCTTGGGGCCGTTTATCAGGTCAATATCGTCATGCCCTATACCCGTGAACGCACCCAACCCGCCCCTGCGCGTCCTGATCGTCGATGACGAGGCACCGGCCCGCCGGCGTCTGCGCGACGTACTGACCGACTGTGCATCCGAGCTGCCGGTGAATATCGTCGGCGAGGCGGATAACGGCCTTGATGCGCTGGACCAGGTGCAACGTCAGCCTGTCGATGCCGTGCTGCTGGATATCCGGATGCCTGGCATGGACGGGCTCGAGTGCGCCGCGCATCTCAATCGCCTGGCGACCCCGCCGGCGATCATCTTCAGCACCGCCTACGACGCCTATGCCTGCCAGGCTTTCGACCTTAGCGCGGTCGACTATCTGTTGAAGCCGGTACGCGCCGACCGTCTGGTGCGGGCGCTTTCACGCGCCCATCGTATCAATTCGGGCGCGCTCGACCAGCTGCGCGAGGCCTACCCCAGGGCACGGACGCATCTCTCGGTCAGCGAGAAGGGGCGCATCGTTCTCATTCCCGTAGCCGACATTCTCTATCTCAAGGCAGAGCTGAAATATGTGACGGTACGCACGGCCTTGCGTGAATTCCTGCTCGAGGAATCGCTGACCCGGCTGGAAGAGGAGTTCGCCGGCGTGTTCCTGCGCATCCACCGCAACTGCCTGGCGGCAAAGAATCGCATCCGTGAAATGGGCAAACTCCCCGGAGAGGAAGACGGACACTTTCTCCGTCTGGATGGCCTGGATGAACGACTGACGGTGAGCCGGCGTCAGTATTCCAGCCTCAGGGAGACGCTGAAAAACCTCTAGCATCCTGTCGGACTTGAGACTGACCTGCTGCGCCAGCGGGAAAGACAAGGCCCCCATGCGGGGGCCTTGTTCATGCGATGCGCCTGACGCCGGTCAGGTCGGGCGGGCTTACTTGTTCTTGTTGGCGATCATGTCCTGGATGATCGGGGCGAGGATCAGTTCCATGGCGAAACCCATCTTGGCACCCGGCACGACGATGGTGTTGCGGCGCGACATGAACGAGTTGCAGATCATGTTCAAGAGGTAGGGGAAGTCCACACCCTTGGGTTCGCGAAAGCGGATGACGATGAAGCTTTCGTCCGGCGTGGGGATGTCGCGGGTGATGAAGGGGTTGGAAGTGTCGACCGTGGACACGCGCTGGAAGTTGATGTCAGTGCGTGAGAACTGCGGCGTGATGTAGTTCACGTAGTCCGGCATACGGCGCAGGATGGTGTCGACGATGACTTCCGCCGAGTAACCGCGCTCGGCACCGTCACGGTGGATTTTCTGGATCCATTCCAGGTTGACGATGGGCACGACGCCGATGCCGAGGTCGACGTGTTCGGAGACGTCAACGTCGTCGGTCTTCACCAGGCCGTGCAGGCCTTCGTAAAACAGCACGTCGGAGCCGGCGGGTACGTCTTCCCAGGGGGTGAACTCACCGGGGTTCAGGCTGGTGTTCAGACGCTTGTTGTGCTCGGCGGCTTCCTCGTCGCTGTGGATATAGTAGCGCTTCTTGCCACTGCCGGTTTCACCGTAGGTCTTGAAGAGTTCCGCGAGCTTGTCGAAGTGGTTGGACTGCGGGCCAAAGTGGCTGAAGGAGTAATTGCCTTCGGCTTCGGCCTTTTTCACTGCGGCCTTGAAATCCACGCGCGACAGGCTGTGGAAGCTGTCGCCCTCGATCACCGCCGCATTGATTTTTTCGCGGAAGAAGATGTGTTCGAACGCCCGCTTGACGGTGGTGGTACCGGCACCGGACGAACCCGTGACCGCGATGACGGGATGCTTTTTGGACATGCTGGGGACTCCCTGAAGGATGGCTGGAAATTTTAGTGATTCCGGCATTTTACCTTCCGGGGCCCTGCCTTGTCACGGCGCGCGAGGCCGTGACAGTCCCGGCTTAAGCGCACTACTTCAGCGCGTTTGCACCTGCCCCTGGGTGATGTGGACGATATGCCGGTCGAATGCACGGAAGGTGAACGAAACCGGCCGTTCGGCGTATTCCAGTGTGCGTTTACGCAGGATTTCGATGGCGATCGCC
Organism: Hydrogenophilales bacterium 16-64-46; assembly: GCA_002281775.1. Classification (GTDB taxonomy): domain Bacteria; phylum Pseudomonadota; class Gammaproteobacteria; order Burkholderiales; family Thiobacillaceae; genus Thiobacillus. Next base: position 151,101 of record NCGY01000006.1, read on the forward strand.
TCGCCCAACCGCAGGCTTCGGGTGTTGTCGCTGCGCCAGTGTACGCCGCCCATGGTGCGGCCCATGGCGACGTTGCTGGCGAGCTTGTTCAGCTCGCCGCCGACGGTCATGCATTCGAGATCGGAGCCGGCATAGGGCTGAGGGACACAGAAGTCTTCAACATCGCCGCCAGCCTTGCGATAGCCAGGCTGGAGAATTTCGAGCTGGCCGCCGGACGGGTCTTTGGGGCCGGTATGTTCCATGGCCCTTTGGTTTGCGGCGTCCAGGACGCTCTTCAGTGTGACGTCTTCGTCGAACCAAGCCTTGAGTACGGTTACACAAGCGCCGGCGACGGTGGCGTGGCCTGCGCCGTAAGCCGGATGCGTGGGCGAGCCCGCCGAGAACGCCATCGGCAAGAAAAGTGTGCCGCTGTTGCGCGTCTGTACTTCCTGGAGGATTTCGTCGAGCGCCGTCCTGGCCTTGGCCATGCGCTGTTCGCACTTATTGCTGCCGTCGCAGTGGTGCGATGCTGCAAGCGCGAGCGTGGCGATCCCGTAGTCGCGGTTGCGGTGCTTTTGAGTCGCATCATCTCCGCCACCTGATGGATTGACGATTCCGTCCGCGCCAACCCGTTGCATATGTAGAAGTCCGCCGTAAATCTCGGGACGGCAGCGGCGATGCACCAGCCACTTCTGCCGCCAGACAACCTTGAGCGCGCGGCTGGCGACCTCGGAGACCAGGGTCAGCAGATCGGGGCCCCCGATGGACGCGAAAGCGGCTTCACGGCCGTAGCAGTTGCCCCGGTAGGGGTTGCCTGTATCGAGTGGCGCACCGATGCCGTCCAGAAAGAGCGCGGCATTGAAATACGCCTGGTGCAGTGCGTCGCGGTTCACGAAGCGGGCGAGGTCGCGCATGGTCGAGATGTAGCGGCGCAGCGGCGTGCCGTCTGCATTGAGGGGGTAATAGGTCTCGTGTCCGGCGACCTGGTCACCATAGTTATTGCAATCCCCGTAGCTGCGGCCGTATTTGTCCTTGCCGGTATTCTGCGCCAGCAGCCAGTCGCCGTGGGTGGTGAGGAAGTTCTTTCCGTGAATGTAGGGAACCTGCTTCTGGTCGATGAGCTGCGTGCCGTAGCCGACCGTGCGGATGAAGAACTGGCTGATGAGGGGGCCGAACTGTTCGTCGTGCAGACCGGTACGGAATAGGGTCTGGAGCGTCAGTTCCGCACCGCCCTTGCCGTCGTCCAGATCGAGCGGCGCGCGCAGCTTGCCAGGGTCGGTGTCGCAGGTGACGGCGAAGTCGAACAGTGTGTTGAGCCGCTTCATGGCTTTGCCGACGGCAGCGATATCGGTGGCGGATACGCCCTCGCCCGTGCAGCCGGCGCTGTTCGTGAAGGGTGGACTGCCATTCGCCTGGAACGCGACCAGCGGCACGTCGCGCAGCAGGGCCATGCTGTAGATCTCGGCCATTTCCGCAGCAGTCGAGATCGACTGGATGCCCGGAGCGGGCAGCATATCGAGCGACTTGGGGTCCGGGCCATGCGTCTCACTCGCCGCACCGGCAAGCGGACTGGTGAACTTTGCAACAGATGTATCGGCATCGGCGTGGAAAGCGCTCTGCAGAGGGGCGTCGGCGGTCGTGTTCGGCCCTTTCGGCACTTCCTGGAAATTGATCGGCATACCGGCTTCGACGGCGAGACAGGTCTGCATGAACTCGCGGTAGGCCTCGACGCTGACCTCGCCGTAGTCGTTGTGCGGCAGGGTCTTGTGGAAATTGCCGATGAAGGGAATGGCCGGTGTGGTCAGGTTCTCGTCGCTGTTCGGGGTTGGAAAGGACATGTCGGTATCTCCTCTGGAATGGCCGGGATGGCGTGGCCATCATTAGAGAAGTAGGGACTCGCCGGTGCATCCCCCAATTGGGGCTTGAGCCTCAGTCTGTGAGGTGCTCCCGGTACAGGGCGATGAGTTCGGCCTGGCGATGGCAGCCGGTCTTGGAGAAGAGGATTTTCAACTGTCCGCGCAGGGTTTCGTAGGAACGGTCCCAGCGACAGGCGCATTCCTTGAGACTCAAGCCGCTGGCCAGGGCCTGTCCGAGTTTGAATTCGCAAGGCGTGAGCCGATAACGGGCAACAAAATCGGATGCCGGGCCAAGGCTGCCTTGAGGCTGAACCGAGAGAACCCGCATTTCAGGCTGTTCGCGGATGGGCCGCAGAACCAGGCGCAAAGCGGGGGGCAGATCGAGATACAGGGGGGTGTCCGCAGTCTGGCAGCGGGTTTTGCGCAGCAGGTCTTCGTAGCGCTGCTGTGCTGCTGCATCCGGCAGGATCAATCGGTCATCGAGTCGGGCATGGGCGGCTTCGAGCAGAGCATAGGCGCGGGTAGAGGCTTGCAGCACCCGGCCGTCGCTGCGCAGGAGTATCGTGGCCTCGCCGCTGGCCTCCAGGAGCAGGCGGGTGCCGTGATTGATTTGCTGGCTGGCTTCCAGGGCGCAGCCGAGGACGACGGCATGCTCGACGTAAGGCAGGATGAGCGCCAGTCGCGAGCGGCAACCGATATCGAAATCAGGCTTGCCCCGGGCACGCAGCAGGGCGATGCTCGAACGCGGTACCTCGCGGCGGCGGGCTGTGCCGCAGGACAGGGGCTGGATGTGGCAGGTATAGCCATTCATCGAGGGCGGCTCGAAAGGACTGAGCTTGCCGGGAAGATTCTCGTCGGTGCGTAGCGTGTGCTGCCGGTAACCGTGCCCTAGATCGATGCCCAGAACTACAGCGTCGGCTCCGGCTTCACTGGCCAGTCTGGCGAACAGGGTATGCAGGGAATCGTCGAAGTGCCCGTCGAGGAATGACCCGGGCGAGGACACTAGACCGCGCCCGGCAAATGAAGGCATTAACGACATGTTGGCTCCCTGTGGTTGTATTCACTTGAGAAGCCTCCGCATGATTGATAGTTTGTGAACGGATTCTAGTCTGTGTCTGCCGTCACTGCATGACATGACGCTTACATCGCGAATTCCAGCCGTTCTTCCGCCTTCTTTAGGGCGGAAGCAGCGCACGCGGCATCTTTCTCCCCGCCCGGTGCGCCCGATACGCCCACCGCACCGATCAGGCTGCCGGCCGCGCGAATCGGCAGGGCACCGTCCATCACGATCAGCCCCTGCATATGGTTGAGTTCGGGGCGGATGTCGCCGCGTGCCGCACGGAAGGCGCCGGAATCGATGCCGGACATGATGGTCATGCCGGCCTTGCGCTCGGCGATTTCCAGGGTGTGCCGCGCGGCCAGCGTGTCACGCAGGGCCGCCTGGACGTTACCCGCGCGGTCGAGCACCACGGCGGAGACGTTGTAACCATCCTTGCGGCAGGCTTCCACCGCCCCCATGGCGATGTCGCGCGCGAGCTCCAGACCGATCTGCTTGACGGACACCATGTCGTTGGCCTGCGCGGGCAGGGTGGTGGCGGCAAAAACCAGAGACAGCAGGGTTTTCATGAAATCTCCTTTGTGGGGTATGAGGACTTGTGCGACAGACTGCGGCTGGCAGTGTTCCCGCGCCGAACGCGAGCCGGCCGGGCGGTATAATTGCGGGCTTATTTTGCGCGGTTTCAGCAATGCAGGAAAAATACCTTCCCCAGGACATCGAACGACACGCTCAGGCCCGCTGGGCCGACACCGCCGCGCACCGTGCTGCCGATGTGTCCGACAAGCCGCGCTACTACTGCCTGTCGATGTTCCCCTACCCGTCGGGCAAGCTGCACATGGGGCACGTGCGCAACTACACCATCGGCGACGTGCTCGCGCGCTACCACGCGATGCGCGGCTTCAACGTGATGCAGCCGATGGGCTGGGACGCGTTCGGCCTGCCGGCGGAAAACGCGGCGATTGCCAACAACGTGCCGCCGGCGGCGTGGACGTATTCGAACATCGACCACATGCGCGGGCAGTTGAAAGCGCTCGGCCTCGCCATCGACTGGGAACGTGAGCTCGCGACCTGCAAGCCCGATTACTACCGCTGGGAGCAGTGGCTGTTCACGCGCTTGTTCGAAAAGGGCGTCATTTACAAAAAGATGGCGACGGTGAACTGGGATCCGGTCGACCAGACGGTGCTCGCCAACGAACAAGTCATCGACGGGCGCGGCTGGCGCTCGGGCGCGCTGGTCGAAAAGCGCGAGATTCCGATGTATTTCTTCCGCATTACCCAGTACGCGGACGAGCTGCTGACGGGTCTCGACACCCTGCCGGGCTGGCCCGAACGCGTGAAGACGATGCAGGCGAACTGGATCGGCAAGAGCGTCGGCGTGCGGCTGGCCTTTAAAGTCGCCGCCTCCGACGAATTGCTGTGGGTCTTCACCACCCGTGCTGACACGCTCATGGGCGTGACCTTCGTCGCCGTCGCCGCCGAACACCCGCTCGCCGCGCGCGCGGCCGAGAGCAACCCGGGGCTCGCCGCCTTCATCGCCGAATGCAAGCAGGGCAGTGTGGCCGAAGCCGACATGGCGACGATGGAAAAGAAGGGCATGGACACGGGCCTGAAAGCCATCCATCCGCTCACCGGCGAAGCAGTCCCGGTGTGGGTCGGCAACTACGTCCTGATGAGCTACGGCGACGGCGCGGTGATGGCTGTTCCGGCGCACGACGAACGCGATTTCGGGTTTGCGCAGAAATACGGCTTGCCGATTAAACAAGTCATCGGTGTCGAGGGTGAAGCATTCTCGGCCGACGCCTGGGCCGAGTGGTACGGCGACAAGCAGCGCGGCGTCTGCGTCAACTCCGGCAAATACGACGGCCTCGCCTACGCCGATGCCGTCAACGCCATTGCCGACGATCTGGTCGCGCTCGGCCTGGGCGAAAAGAAGACCCAATTCCGCTTGCGCGACTGGGGCATTTCGCGTCAGCGCTACTGGGGCTGCCCGATCCCCATCGTGCATTGCGACACCTGCGGCGACGTGCCCGTGCCCGCCGAGCAATTGCCGGTGGTGCTGCCCGAGGACGTCGTGCCCGACGGCGCGGGCAATCCGCTCAACCGCCGCGCCGATTTCGTCCATTGCGCCTGCCCCAAGTGCGGTGCGCCCGCGCGCCGCGAAACCGACACGATGGATACCTTCGTCGAATCGAGCTGGTATTACGCGCGCTACGCCTGCCCGGACGCCAATCAAATGCTCGACGCCCGCGCCAATGACTGGCTGCCGGTCGATCAATACATCGGCGGCATCGAGCACGCGATCCTGCATCTTTTGTACGCGCGTTTTTTCCACAAGCTGATGCGCGATGAAGGGCTGGTGACCTCCGACGAGCCTTTCAAAAACCTGCTCACGCAGGGCATGGTCATTGCCGAGACCTTTTACCGCGAAGACGCATCGGGCAAAAAAACCTGGTTCAACCCGGCGGACGTCGAACTGCGCGACGGCGTGCACGTCTGCACGACCGACACCCAGCCGGTGACCCACGGCGGCACCGAGAAGATGTCGAAGTCGAAGAACAACGGCGTGGACCCGCAGGCGTTGATCGACCAATACGGTGCTGACACCGCGCGGCTTTTCACCATGTTCGCAGCGCCCCCCGAGCAGAGCCTGGAATGGTCGGATTCGGGCGTCGAAGGCGCGAACCGCTTCTTGCGCAAATTGTGGAAAGCGAGCTTCGACCACGTGCAGGCTGGCGTCGTCGCCGCGTATGCAGGCGGCGAACTGGATGACGCGGCGAAATCCCTTCGCCGCCAGCTCAACCACACCATCCAGAAAGTCACCGACGACATCGAGCGCCGCAAGCAATTCAACACGGCTATTGCCGCGAACATGGAGCTGATGAACGCGCTTGCCAAATTCGAAGGCAGCGACGCCGTGAGCCGCGCCGTGCGTCAGGAAGTGCTCGAAAGCGTCGTCGCCATGCTCGCGCCCATCGTCCCGCACATTTGCGAAGCGTTGCAGGCCGAACTCAAGCCGGGTGCCTCGCTGGTCTGGCCGACGGTCGACGAAGCCGCGCTGGTTCAGGACGAGATCGAGCTGATGATTCAGGTCAATGGCAAGCTGCGCGGGCAGATTCGCGTGCCGGCCAGCGCCGACAAGGCCGCCATCGAGGCCCTGACGCTGGCGAGCGACACCGTGCAGAAGCACACCGAAGGCAAGCCGCCGAAGAAAGTGGTGGTGGTGCCGGGACGTTTGGTTAATATCGTCGTATGAACCGCCGCCAGTTTCTTGCCCTGACGCCTGCCCTGCTCGTTGCCGGTTGCGGCTTCCAGCTGCGGCGCTATGACGGGGTGCCGTTCGCCAGCCTGTATCTGGATGCGCCGACGGGCAGCCCGGTGGCGCAGCGCCTGCGCACCCTGCTGGTGGCAGGCGAGCGCACGCGCCTGACGGCGACGGCGGCGGAAGCCGAGGCCATCCTCAAGCTTTCCAATGACAGCCGGAGCAAAACCATCCTGTCGCTGTCGGGCGCGGGCCGCGTCACCGAATATCGGCTGGGTCTTCAGATCAGCTACAGCGTCGTCAGCCCAGATGGCAGGGTGCTGGCCGAAACCGAGGGCATCGAGCTGGTGCGGGATCTGACTTACGACGACGCCCTGTTGCTCGCCAAGGGGGCGGAAGAAGCTCTGCTCTACCGCGACATGGACGAAAACGCCGCCCTGCGCATCCTGCGTCGCCTGCAGGCGCTGAAGCCGGCCAACGGCCGATCCTGACGTGAATATTGTCGCCGACCGTCTGCCCGAGCAGCTCGCGCGCGGGCTGGCTGCGTTATACGTGGTGACGGGTGACGAACCGCTCGCGGCCCAGGAAGCGGGCGACGCCATCCGCGCGGCGGCGCGCGCGGCCGGCCACACCGAACGCAGCGTTCACACGGTGCAGGGAAAATACAACTGGCAGGGGCTGTTTGCCAGCGGCGACAATCTTTCCCTGTTTGCCGAGCGCCGCCTCACCGAAATCCGCATGCCTTCCGGCAAGCCTGGCGTCGACGGCGCGAAGGCGCTGGAAACCTACGCCGGCAAGTTGCCAACCGATACCCTCACGCTGATCAGCCTGCCGGGCCTCGACTGGAAAACCCAGCAGAGCCGCTGGTTTGCCGCGCTGGCCAGGGCGGGCGTGGTGGTCGAGGCGAAGCCGGTCGAACGTGCTGCCCTGCCGGGCTGGATCGAACGCCGGCTGGCGAAGCAGGGGCTAAAAGCCGACCGGGACGCGCTGGTGTTTCTCGCGGATCAGGTCGAAGGCAACCTGCTCGCCGCGCAACAGGAAATCGACAAGCTCGCCCTGTTGCTGCCGCCCGGCAAGGTGACGCGCGTCGACGTCGAGCGCGCGGTCGTCGATGTCAGCCGGCTCGAAGCCGATGCGCTGGCCGACGCGCTCTACGCCGGCGACGCCGCGCGTTTTGCCCAGACTGTCATCGACCTCCGGGACAGCGGCGAAGCGGTGCCGGCCATGTTGTGGCAGGTGGCGTCGGCGGTGCAAACCTTGCTCAGGCTAAAATTGGCCGTGACACGGGGCGACAGCCTGCCGGTGCTGTTGCGCGCGCTGTGGGGGCGCGACAAGCAGCGCGCGCCACAGATCGAGCGCGCACTGAAGCGGCTCGACCTCGGCCAGATTGAACAGGCGCTCGCCCTGCTTGCCCGCACCGACCGCCAGTCCAAGGGGCTGGACCGGCTCGGTGACCCCTGGGATAGCCTGCTGGAACTGGGGCGGTTGCTCGCCGCCCCGCAAAAGATTGGAACCGAACATGGACGTTAAGCAGTACATGCAGACCGTGGGACGCCAAGCGCGCGAAGCCTCGCGTGCCATTGCCCGCGCCGACACCAACCAGAAGAACCGCGCGCTCGTCGCGATCGCCGCCGCGATCCGTCGCGACGCGGCGAAACTGCTCGCTGCCAACGCGCGCGACATGGAACATGCACGCCATTCCGGCTACGACACGGCACTGCTCGACCGCCTGGCGCTCAGCGAAAAAACCGTCGCCGGCATGGCCGAAGGCCTGGAACAGATTGCCGCGCTGCCCGACCCGGTCGGCGAGATCGATGGTCTGAAATTCCGCCCGTCCGGCATCCAGGTCGGTAAGATGCGGGTGCCGCTCGGCGTCATCGGCATCATCTACGAGGCGCGCCCGAACGTGACGGCGGACGCGGCCGGCCTGTGCCTCAAATCCGGCAATGCGGCGATCCTGCGCGGCGGCTCCGAGGCGCTGCATTCCAACCAAGCGGTCGCCGCCTGTGTGCGTGAAGGGCTGGAAGTTGCCGGGCTGCCCGCGACAGTCGTGCAGGTGGTCGAGACCACCGACCGCGCGGCGGTGGGCGAGCTCATCACCATGAAGGATTACGTCGACGTGATCGTGCCGCGCGGCGGCAAGGGCCTGATCGAGCGCATCACCGGCGAGGCACGGGTGCCGGTGATCAAGCATCTGCACGGCAACTGCCATGTGTACGTGGACGACCGCGCTGACCTGGCCAAGGCACTCAAGATCGTCGAGAACGCCAAGACCCAGCGTTACGGTACCTGCAACACCACCGAATCATTGCTCGTCGCGCGCGGTGTTGCGTCGGCAGCCTTGCCGGATATCGGCAGAATGCTCGCTGGCAAGGGCGTGGAAATGCGCGGCTGCGCCGAGGCGCTGGCGATCCTGAACGTGGCCGGGATCGATCCGGCAAAGCTCGTCGCTGCGGTGGAGGCTGACTGGCACGAGGAATACCTCGGCCCGATCATCGCGGTGAAGGTCGTCGCCGACCTCGATGAAGCGATTCGCCACATCAATACCCATGGTTCGCAGCACACCGATGCCATCGTCACGCAAGACTACGGCCGCGCGCGCCGCTTCCTGCGCGAAGTCGATTCGGCCAGCGTGATCGTCAACGCCTCGACCCGCTTTGCCGATGGCTTTGAATATGGCCTGGGCGCGGAGATCGGCATTTCCACCGACAAGATTCACGCGCGTGGCCCGGTGGGGCTCGAAGGGCTCACCAGCCAGAAATGGGTGGTGCTGGGCGACGGGCACGTGCGCGGCTGATCCATGGCTGACTTGCTCGCCCATCCCTTCGTCCTCGGCCTGCTGTTGGGGTTGACCGCTGCGCTCGTCGTCGCGGTCAGCGGCTGGAACCAGCGGCGCGCGCTCAATCGTGAACTGAGAGACCTGCAGAAGCATCTGCACACCCAGCTCACCATCAACGCCCAGGGCAATCAGGCCACGCAGCAGGAATTGCAGACACTGAAACAACAGAACGAAAACCTGCGCATTTCGCTCGCCACGCTCCAGGCCAAGCCGGACAAGGCCGAGCAGCGCCTGCTCTACGTGTACGACCGGGCGATCCGGATGATGAGCGAGAAGGCGCCGGGCTTTGCACCCTCGTGGGAAGCCATGCTGCGGGAGGCGGAGCAAGAGATCGCGCAGGCCGACACCGGGTTGGTCGCCTGGGTGCGCAAGTCCTTCCGTCCCTTGCGCGGCGGCGATGCGCCGCCGCGCATTCCACCGCCCGGTGACGCCTGAGGTGGAAATATCCACCACGCGCGTCACCGGGGCCATCGGTCTGTATGGCGGCACCTTCGACCCCATCCACCTCGCGCATCTGCGGCTGGCCGAAGAGCTCGCCGACGCGCTGGAACTGGCCCAGGTCCGCTTCGTGCCGTCGGGTGTGCCGCCGCATCGCGCTGCCCCCGTCGCCAGCGCGCCGCACCGGCTGGCGATGACGCGGTTCGCGGTCGCCGGCAATCCGCGTTTTGTGGTTGATGCGCGCGAGGTCGAGCGCGCCGGGCCGAGCTACATGGTCGATACGCTCGCATCCCTGCGCAGCGAACTGGGTGACTCGCAGCCGCTGTGGCTGCTGCTCGGTGCCGATTCGTTTCTGGGCCTGCCCGGCTGGCACGACTGGACGCGGCTGTTCGCGCTGGCGCACATTGCCGTGGCCGAGCGGCCGGGCGCGTCGCTATTGCAGTCCGATGCGCTGCCCGACGCGCTGCGCGCCGAAATCGCCGCGCGCCGGGTCGCCGACGGCTCGGCAGCCGGCCCCGCCGGCACGGTGCTGCTGCGGCACATGACGCCACTGGACATCTCGGCCACTGCCATCCGCGAGGCACTGGCGCGCGGGCACAGCGCCCGCTATTTGCTGCCCGATTCCGTACTCGATTACATCCAGGAAAACCAACTCTACGCATGAACATCAAAGCCAAGACCCAACTCATTGTCGACGCGCTCGAAGACGTTAAGGCACGCGACATCGTCGTGATCGACACCCGCAAGCTCACTTCGCTGTTCGAGTGCATGGTGATCGCCACCGGCGAATCGAACCGGCAGACCCGCGCGCTCGCCGCCAACGTACACGACAAGGTCAAGGCCGCCGGCGAATACGTCGGCAACACCGAAGGCGAGGGCACGGGCGACTGGGTGCTGCTCGACCTGGGCGAGGTCATCGTCCATGTGATGCTGCCGGCCGTCCGTGCGCATTACAATCTCGAAGAACTGTGGGGGGCGGGCCAGGCGGCACGCGCACGCAGCGCAGCCAAGTAAATCGTGAAGCTCACCCTCATTGCCGTCGGCCACAAAATGCCGGACTGGATCGCGGCGGGGGTCGAGGATTACACGCGGCGGATGCCGCCGGACCTGCCGATGAAGCTCATCGAGATCAAGCCGGGGCATCGCGTGGCCGGGGAGGACGGCGAGAAGGCTCGGAAAATCGAGGCCGAACGCATCCTCGCCGCGCTACCGGCAGGCAGCCTGCCGGTAGCGCTGGACGAGCGCGGCACGCAGCTGACGACGCGCGAACTGGCAGACTGGCTCGCCGGCTGGATGAACGAAGGCATCTCGCCCGCCTTCATCATCGGCGGCGCGGATGGGCTGGACGCGAGCGTCAAGAGCCGCGCAGGCCGGCTGCTGGGGCTGTCGAGACTGACCCTGCCGCATGCCCTGGCGCGGGTGATGCTGGTGGAGCAGGTGTACCGGGCGGCGTGCATTTTGAAAAACCATCCCTACCATCGGGATTAAAGCTGACGAAGACACAACTATGCTGGTCGACAAACGCATCTATCTGGCCTCGCAATCACCCCGCCGCCGCGAGCTGCTGAAGCAGATCGGGGTCGCGTTTGACGTGTTGCCCCTGCGCGCGGTCGCCGGCCGTCTGGATGTGGTGGAAATCCCGCTTGCGGAAGAAACCGCGGTGGCGTTCGCCCAGCGCATGGCGGCGGAAAAGGCTGCGTGTGGCTGGCATGCCGTGGATCTGCGGCACCTGCTGCGTTTTCCGGTGCTGGGCGCGGACACCGTGGTCGAGCTCGACGGTGCCATCCTGGGCAAGCCCGCCGACCGCGCCGAGGCGGAATCCATGCTGATGCGCCTGTCGGGCAAGGTGCATCACGTCCACACGGCGGTGGCGATCAAGCATGAAAACCGCATCGAGGCCCGGCTGTCCACGTCGGTCGTACGGTTTGCCAGGCTCGACGCCAGCACCATCGCGCGCTACCTGGATTCCGGCGAATATCTGGGCAAGGCCGGTGCCTATGGCATCCAGGGGCGTGCCGGGGCGTTCGTCGAGCACATCGACGGCAGCTACAGCGGCATCATGGGTCTGCCGTTATACGATACGGCCGGGTTGCTCCGGGTGTTCGGCCTGACAGTCTGATACGTGTTTTCACATCCGGGCGGATGGCAGCCGTCCGCCCCGATCTGAAAATCCATCGGGCTCTGCCATGAGCGAAGAAATCCTCGTCAACGTCACGCCGCAGGAAACGCGGGTGGCGGTCATGCACCTGGGTGCGGTGCAGGAACTCCACATTGAGCGCGCGCAGTGCCGCGGGCTGGTGTCGAACATCTACATGGGGCGCGTGGTGCGCGTGCTGCCCGGGATGCAGTCGGCCTTCATCGACGTGGGGCTGGAGCGCGCGGCTTTCCTGCACGTGGCCGACATCTGGGGAGACCGTCACGCCGGCGAGCCCGAGCGTCCCATCGAGCAGATCCTGCACGAGGGGCAGTCGCTCATGGTGCAGGTGATCAAGGACCCCATCGGCACGAAGGGTGCGCGGCTGTCCACGCAGATCAGCTTTGCCGGACGCTACCTCGTCTATCTACCGCAGGAAACCCACATCGGCATCTCGCAGAAAATCGAAGGCGAGGAAGAACGCGAGCACCTGCGCCAGAAACTCCATGACCTGATGCCGCCCGACGCCACCGGCGGTTTCATCGTGCGCACCATGGCCGAAACCGCCGAGGATGCGGAGATCGAGGCCGATATCGCCTACCTGCAGCGGCTATGGCAGCGCATCCGGGAACGCGGCAACTGCATCGTACCCTGCCTGCTGTACCAGGACCTCGACCTGTCGCTGCGTGTGCTGCGCGACTTCGTCAACCGCGACACGGGGCGCATCCTGATCGATTCGCGCGAAACCTACCAGCGCATGCTCGATTTCGCCCACAACTACACCCAGACGGTCGCCGACAAACTCCAGCATTACGGCGCGGATCGTCCGCTGTTCGACGTCTACGGCATTGAAGGGGAAATCGAAAAGGCGCTCGGTCGCCGCGTCGACCTCAAGTCAGGCGGCTATCTCATCATCGACCAGACCGAAGCCCTGACCACAGCCGACGTGAATACCGGCGGCTTCGTCGGCGCACGCAACTTCGACGACACCATCTTCAAGACCAACCTCGAAGCCGCGCAGGCCATTGCCCGCCAACTGCGCCTCAGGAACCTGGGCGGCATCGTCATCATCGACTTCATCGACATGGACAACCCGGCGCACCAGGAAGCGGTGCTCGCCGAGCTGAAGAAGGCGCTGGCGCGCGACCCCACGCGCACCACCGTGAGCGGATTTTCGGCGCTGGGCCTGGTTGAAATGACGCGCAAGCGCACGCGCGAATCGCTGGCCCATATCCTGTGCGAACCCTGTCCCACCTGCCAGGGGCGCGGCGAGATCAAGACCGCGCAGACTGTGTGCTACGACGTGCTGCGCGAAATCCTCCGCGAGGCGCGCCAGTTCGACGCGCGGGAATTCCGCATCGTCGCCGCGCAGAGCGTGATCGACCTGTTCCTCGACGAGGAATCCGGTAGCCTCGCGCAGCTGATCGAGTTCATTGGCAAGCCGGTGTCGATGCAGGTCGAGACGAGCTACCCGCAGGAACAGTACGACATCATTCTGCTGTGAGTGGGGAGGTGCGCCTTGACGCGTGATTCGCACGAGCGGGAGGCCTGACAGGGTGCCGCGTGCCCCGGCCTACTGGCACACTGCGTGCGCCGAGCTAGCCGCTGCCGACCCAGTGATGGCCACGCTTATCGCGCGCTATCCCGACTGCGTGCTCGGTACGCGCAGCGACCCGTTCCACACGCTTGCGCGCGCAATCGTCGGGCAGCAGATTTCGGTGAAGGCCGCCGACAGCATCTGGGCGAGATTTGAGCAATGTGCCGAAAGCGTCGTGCCGGACAGAATCGCCGCGCTGGAAGCAGAAACCCTCGCCGCCTGTGGATTGAGCCGCCGCAAGGTCGAATACCTGCAGGACTTGGCCGGCCATTTCCTCGACGGCCGCATCCAGCCTACGCGCTGGAAGAAGCAGGACGACGAGACCGTCATCGCCGAACTGATCGACGTGCGCGGCATCGGCCGCTGGACCGCCGAAATGTTCCTGATCTTCAACCTGCGCCGCCCCGACGTATGGCCAGTCGACGACATCGGCCTGCAGAAGGCCGTGGCGCTGCATTATCTGGAGGGCGAACGCCCCGGTCTCGCCGCCCTGCGTGCGCATGGCCTGCGCCATGCGCCCTGGCGCACGGTGGCGACCTGGTATCTCTGGCGCAGCCTGGACCCGGTCGTCGTGCAGTATTAACGGAGCTTCATTTGTCCGGCACGAACTTCAGCACGTTGCCGTTGATGCAGTAGCGCTGGTGCGTGGGCGGCGGACCGTCCTCGAAGACGTGGCCGAGGTGGATGCCGGAGCTGGCGCTGCGGACCTCGACCCGTTTCATGCCGAGGCTGACATCCTCGTGCAGGGTGATCGAGCCGGGCTGCGGGGTGAAGAAACTGGGCCAGCCGGTGCCGCTTTCGAACTTGGCGTCGGTTCGGAACAGCGCTGCGCCGGTGATGGGGTCGACAAAGGTGCCGGGCCGTTTTTCGTCCAGATGCGAGCCGGTGAAGGGCGGTTCCGTGCCTTCTTCAAACGCGATTTTCTGTTGTTCCGGCGTCAGCAGGCGAAACCCCAGCCATTTCCAGAAGCGCGCGGTCTCGCCGTCATAGCCGGTGTAGCGGGCAACTTCGCGCCCCTGTTCGAAGAGCACAATGGTCGGCGTGGCGAACAGCGCCTTCTCCAGCGTCCAGCCGGCGGGCGGCTGGACGCTGCGTGTGCTGACCACCGGCACGCCGGCGCGCCAGTGGTCGAGCACATCGGCCTTGAACTGTTCGCAGAAGCGGCAGTGTTCGGCTTCGAACACCACCAGTTGGCGATCAAAGGCCAGCGCCTTGCCGTCGAGGCGCGGCACCGGGGCGGCAACCGGGGTACCGGAGCCGGGGTAGCGCACCTGCGTGCCGCCCAGGCCACAGTAGCCATTGGGGTTTTTCGCGAGGTAGTCCTGATGGTAGGTTTCGGCCGGGAAGTAGGCCGTGAGCGGCGCGATTTCGGTGGTGATGGCACCGAAGCCGGCTTTCTCCAGCGCCTGCTGGTATACCGCACGGGTTTTCTCGGCGGTGGCCAGCTGCGCGGCATCGCCGGTGTAGATGGCGCTGCGGTAGTTGCTGCCGACGTCGTTGCCCTGACGGTCACCCTGGGTGGGGTCGTGGTTTTCCCAGAACCGGATCAGCACCTTTTCCAGCGTGGTGCGGGTGGGGTCGAAACTCACCTTCACCACTTCCGCGTGGTTGCGTTTGCCGGATTGGCCACGGCGCAAGGCGCTCTCCTGCGACAGCACGGTTTCGTAGTCACCCGCCACCTCGCCGTTGGCGTAGCCGCTTTCGACGTTGACCACGCCGGGCAGTTCGGACATGCGCTTTTCCGCGCCCCAGAAGCAGCCCATGCCGAGGACGATGCTCTCGGTCGGGGTGCCGGGGGGAACGGGCGGGGAAGACGGTGAGGCAGGCGTTTCGCGCGCGCAGGCGGTGGTCAGCAGGCTGGCGCAGAGCATCAGGGTGGCAAGTGGGGTGGAACGTAGACGAATCATGGTGGACTTCCTCGGGGTGTCCGCCGGGGGGCGGGCGGTGCGTGCGCACCCATACAGCTTGGTCGGCGTTCGGCGCGTGACCTTACAAGCTCTTGGGATGGACCGAGGGGGTGAGGTTCAGTTCAGCCACGACCGGCGCATGGTCGGAGGGCTGCGGCAACTTGCGCATCGCGCGGTCGATGGTGGACGCCGTACATAGGGCCGCCAGCGGCTCGGACAGGAGAATGTGATCGATCCTCAGCCCCTTGTTTTTCTGGAAGCCCAGCATCCGGTAATCCCACCAGGAGAAGGTTTTGTCCGGCTGTTCGAACAGCCGGAAGCTGTCCTTGAGGCCCAGCGCGAGAAGTTTCTGGAAGCGTTCGCGTTCCGGCGGCGAGACGAGCACGCCGTCTTGCCAGGCTGCGGGGTCGTGTACGTCACGGTCGTCCGGGGCGATGTTGTAATCGCCCAGCACAGCAAGCTGGGGATGGCGGGTCAATTCGTCCGCAAGCCAGCCGGTCAGCGCGTCGAACCAGGCGAGCTTGTAAGGGTATTTGTCGGAATCGAGCGCTTGACCATTGGGGCAGTACACCCCCACCAGACGCACCCCGCCCACGGTGCCGGCGACGACCCGCTTCTGTTCGTCGGCGAAGCCGGGAATGCCGAACTGCACGTCGGCAATCGGATGGCGGCTGACAATCGCCACGCCGTTGTAGGTCTTCTGGCCGGTGTATGCCACCCGGTAGCCCGCTGCCTCGATCTCGGCGACGGGGAAGTTTTCATCGGTGAGCTTGGTTTCCTGCAGGCAGACCGCGTCGGGCTGGCGGGTGGCGAGAAAGTCCAGCAGCTGCGGCAGGCGGACCTTGAGTGAGTTGACGTTCCAGGCGGCGATTTTCATCTGTATGACTTACGAACTGTTTTAGTATATGAACAAATGGTGAACCGTTTTCCGGGCGTCTGCCGGGGAGCGGGGGCACACAACGGGATCCAGCCGAGAGGATACACGTGCCATTCGATCCGTCATGCCGGACGCAAACCGGGGCGCAGCCCTTTCCAGCCTCACGGGCGCGGACAGAGGACAGCAGGACCGGGAACAGGGGAAAGGGCTTGCGCTACCGGGGGGCTGGGAGGGGCAGGGTCTGGATGCGCTGACGCAGTGTGCGTCGGCGATGCCGTGATGTCAGGGTGAGGACGGGAGTCATGCAGGGAGCCAAGAATAACGACATGCAGGATGATGGCAAGGGCGAGCGCCAGCCGACAGCGGCTCCGTCGGGCAAGGGGCCGGTCGAGACACCTCTGCCCGTCGCCATTGTGGGCATGGCCTTCCGCTTCCCGGGGGACCTGGGGGACGAAGCCGCCTTCTGGGATGCATTAAGACAGCGGCGCGACCTGATTACCACCGTTCCCGGCGACCGCTGGGCGGTCGATGCGCTTCAGCACGACAAGCGATCCGAGCCGGGACGGAGCATCACGTTTTCGGCGGGTGTGCTGTCGCGCATCGACGAATTCGATGCGGGTTTCTTCGGCATCTCGCCGCGTGAGGCGGCATGGCTCGATCCCCAGCAACGGCTTCTCCTCGAACTGTCCTGGGAGGCCCTGGAGAACGCGGGCGTGCCACCCACCCGTCTTGCCGGCACGGACTGTGCCGTGTATGTCGGCATTTCCAGCCTCGACTACGGCACGCGCGGGCTCGACGACCTCGCCGCCATCTCGCCCCACCTGATGACGGGCAACACGCTCAGCCTGGCTGCCAATCGCCTGTCCTACGTTTACGACCTGCATGGCCCGTCGCTGGCCATCGACACTGCCTGTTCCTCCTCGCTGGTTGCCCTGCATCACGCCTGCCGGGCCTTGCAGACAGGCGAGGCCGGCACCGCACTGGTCGGCGGCGTGAACCTGCTGCTGCATCCCTATCCCTTCGTCGGCTTCACCAAGGCCTCGATGCTGTCTGCCGATGGCCGTTGCAAATCCTTCGACGCCGCCGGCAACGGCTACGTGCGCGCCGAAGGCGGCGCGGTGCTGCTTCTCAAGCCGCTCGATCAGGCGATTGCAGATGGCGACACGATCGAGGCGGTCATTCTCGCCACGGGCACCAATGCCGACGGCGCGCGCAAGACGGGCATCACCATTCCCAGTCTTGACGGGCAGGCCGAACTCATGCGGCAGGTCCTGGCGAAAACGGGCCTGTCGGCGCAGGACGTCGATTTTGTCGAGGCCCACGGCACCGGCACGATGGTGGGCGACCCGGTCGAAACCGCCGCGATCGGCAGGGTATATGGCCAGGGGCGCGGCAAGCCCTTGCCGATCGGTTCGGTCAAGGCCAATCTCGGCCACATGGAGGCAGCCGCCGGCATGGCCGGAATCGTCAAGGCCATCCTCGCACTCCGACACCGCGCGCTACCGCCGCAAATCCATCTGGAAACGCCCAATCCGGACATTGATTTTGCCGGCCTGAACGTACAGCCGGTGACGGCATACCGAGCGCTTGCAAAACACGGCGGTCGGCCGCTGGTTGCCGGGGTGAACGCCTTCGGCTTTGGCGGGGCCAACGCCCATGTCCTGCTGCAGGAATACCGCCCGCCCGCCACTGGGGTGGCGAAGGCTGCGCCGGCAGGGCTTGCGCCGCTCTTCCTGTCCGCCCGCTCGGATGCCGCACTCGTGGCGCTGGCCGGACGCTATGCCGAGCTTCTCGCCGGCCGGACGCCGCAGGATTATTACGACATCGCCTGCGCGGCAGCGTATCGGCGCGAGCGCCTGGACAAGCGCCTGGCGCTCGCGGCCGGCACCCCGGCCGAAGCGGTGGCCGGCCTTGCCGATTACGCCAGGGGCAAGCTGCCGGAGGGCCTCGTGCTCGAGGAGGCACTGCCCCAGCCGGGCGGCATTGCCTTCGTCTTTTCCGGAAATGGTGCGCAGTGGGTCGGCATGGGGCGGCACCTGCTCGCGGAGTCGGCGCGCTTTGCCGGCATCCTGGCCGATCTCGATGCGCGGATGCAGCCGATTGCCGGTTTTTCCCTGATGGCCGAACTGCGGGCCGGGGATGCGCTGTCCCGCCTCGCCGATACGGTCGTCGCCCAGCCCCTGCTCTTCGCCATCCAGGTTGCGCTCACGCAGTTGCTGACAGAGCAGGGGGTCGAGCCGGCGGCCGTGGCCGGCCACAGTGTCGGCGAGGTCACTGCCGCCTGGGCAGCCGGGGTGCTCGATCTCGACCAGGCCATACGCGTGATCGTCGCCCGCAGCCGGGTGCAGGGCGAAACGCGCGGCAGCGGGCGCATGGCCGCTGTCGCGTTGTCGGTGCCAGCCATGCAGGCGGTGCTCGCAGGCTTCGGCAGCGAACTCGATATCGTGATTGCCGGGATCAACAGTCCCAAGAATCTCACCCTGTCCGGCAGTCTGGCCGATCTGGAACGTCTCCAGTCGCATCTGGCCTCCGAGGGCGTTTTTTTCCGACTGCTCGATCTCGACTACGCCTTCCACAGCCGGCAGATGGAACCGGTCAGGGACGCGCTGCTGGAAAACCTCGCCGGACTCCAGCCCCGTGCGTCTGCCGGTCCTGCCTTCGTTTCCACCGTGACCGGCGCGGTGCTCGACGGCAAACAGCTCGACGCCGGCTATTGGTGGCGCAACGTGCGCGCGCCCGTGCGCTTCGCCGAGGCCATCACCCGGCTTGCCGATCTCGGCTGCCGGGTGTTCATCGAAATCGGCCCGCACGCGATACTGCAACGCTACATCGGCGAGTGTCTGGCGGAGGTCGGGGTCAAGGGGCGCGTGCTGTCGACGCTGCGCAAGGGCAACGATGGCCTCGCCCGCCTCGTCGACACCGCCTTGCGCGCCCACCTGCTGGCCGGAAAACCTACGCTCGACCGGCTCTTCCCGCACCCGGCGCGCCCGGTGCGGCTACCCAACTATCCCTGGCAGCGCGAGCGCCACTGGCATCCGCGCACCAGCGAAAGTCTGCTGGCCATCGAGCGTCGCCGCGTCCATCCGCTGCTGGGCTGGCGCATCCCCGAGGCCGGGCCGTCATGGGAAAACATCCTCGACCCGACCGTCCTGCCATGGCTGGCCGATCACAAGGTGGGCGCTGCCGTCGTCCTGCCCGGGGCCGCCTACGCCGAAATGGCGCTGGCTGCGGCGCGCGAATGGTTGGGCGGCGAGCGGCTGGTGATCGAGGGACTCGACATCGTCGCGCCGCTGGTCTTCGACGGCGAGCATGCCCGCACGCTGCGTTTTGACCTCCACGCCCGCGACGGCAGCTTCCAGATCCGCAGTCGGCAGCGGCTGAGCGCTGACGCCTGGACGCTGCACGCCGCCGGACGCCTGCTGCAGGCTGCCGCGGCGGTCAGGCAACCCGGTCTGCCCGTTCCGCCGCCCGCAGCGGCGCGCATCGACCAGGAAACCCACTACCGCCTGGCAACGGCGCTGGGACTCGATTACGGCCCGGCTTTCAGGGGTTTTCTGGCGGCCAGCCGTGCTGAAGACTGCATGGAGGGCGAGCTGGCATGGCCCGCCGGTCTCGACGCCGAGGCGTATCTGCTGCATCCGGCCGTGCTCGACGTCTGCTACCAGTCGCTCGTCGGTTTCTTCCAGAGCGAAATCGAGGCCGGGCAGGGGTGGGCCTTGCTGCCTGTCAAGACCGGGCGGCTCGAGCACTACCGGGCCGGCCAGGCGGTCCGGTTCCGTGCGCACCTCAAACGCCGCAGCGCGCGTTCCGTGCTGGCGGATTTCGAGCTCATCGACGATCACGGCAACTGCCTTGCCCAGGTGTCGGATAGCCGATTCCGCGCCGCGCCGCTCGGGCACAGGGAGGGCAATGCGGCCGAAGGCCGCAGGACCGGGGATAGCGGTCTTGCCGAAACGGCAGGCGGTGTTGTGCCGAAGATCGCGCGCTGGCACATCGTTCCCTGGCTGCAACCGCATCCGGCCGAGGCGCGCTCGACCACGCTGCCTGCTATCCGCGATCTCGTCGAGGCGACCCGCCTGGCGATGGCCGGGCAGGTGGAACGGCGCCGGGCCTGGTTCAGGGAGACCCTGCCGCTGTTCGAGGCCCTGGTCGTGTCTTTCGCTTTCGAGGCTTTCCGGGAACTGGCGCAAACAGAACAGACCGGCCTGCAGCGTCTTGTGACGTCTGCCGATCCCTACACCCGCTGGCTGGCCAGTCTGCTGCGGCAGGAGGGTCTGCTGCTCGATCTGACGGAAAGCGGGGCGCGCGAGGCAGGACGCGATGCTGTCGACCAAGAGACAGCCAGGTGGGCCCTGGCAGAGGACGGCAGCCTGCCCGCCGCAGAAGAAATCTGGGCCACCCTGCTGCGCGAATATCCCGCCTGTCTGCCGCAACTGGTGCTGCTGGGCCGGGTTGGCCGCACGCTGCCGCGTCTGCTGGCAGCGCAGGCCGAGCGGCTCACCTGGGTCGAAGCGCTCTGCCACGCCCCCGTTGCGGAAAGTCTGTACGAGGATGACGCGGCCTATTCCGGGATGCGCCGCACCGTCGAGAGCCTGCTGCAGCAACTGGCGAACGGGCTGCCGCCGCATCGTCGCCTGCGCGTACTGGAAATCGCGGCCGGGCCGAGCGAAGTGCCGCGCGCGCTGCTCGCCACGCTGGCCGAAGACCGGCTCGACTATGTGCTGGCCCTGCCCTGCGAGGCGGCAGCGGGACAGCAGCAGGCCGAGTATGCCCAGCATCCCAATCTTGCGGTCGCGACCCTGGATCCTGCCGTCTGGCAACTCCGCGCCGAGAGCACCCTGCCGCAAACCTTCGATATCGTCATCGTTCGGCATCTGCTGCATCGGGCGGCCAGTCCGAAAGCCGCGCTCAACCAGGCGCGGCGCTGGCTCGCCGCAGGCGGCTGCCTGCTCGTCGCCGAGCGTCACCCGGACCTGAGTGCCGACTTTCTGGCCGGACTCGACCCCGCCTGGTGGCACGAAGCTGGCACCGGCGACGTTCCGCTTTCTTCCCTGCTGCCGCCCGCCTCCTGGGTGGAGGCGCTCAGGGCCGAAGGCTTCGACGACGTGGTGGAGTTCAGCGAAGCGGCCGCCGCCGGCCTTGCCGAAGGGGCCTATCTGGTTCTGGCGCGCTGCCCGCAGCAGACGCTCGCCGCGCTGCCTGCACCGAAATCCGCCGCCTGGCTGCTGCTCACCGACCCGGCGACTGCGGAATTCGGCGCGCAGCTCGCCATCCACCTCGAATCCCTGGGGCAGCAGGTGGCATGCGCGGATCGCCTGTCGCCGCAGATGCTTGCCGCTTGCCGTCATGTGGTGTACCTGCGTGGTTGGGCGGAGGAGCCGGACGCCGCGGCAGACCTGCTCGCCGACGCGCTTGCCGTGGTCCAGGGTCTGGCGGCACAACCCGGCAAGCCGCCGCGTCTGTGGTTGGTCACCCGTGGCGGTGCACTGGCTTCCGGTCTGCCGGCGGCGCACCCGCACGCGCCCGGACAGGCCGCACTCTGGGGCTTCGGCCGCGTGGTGATGAACGAGCTGCCGGCGCTCGAATGCACCCTGGTCGAGCTGGCCTGCGATCCCGGCTCGGCCGCCACCCTGTCGCGGCTGGAAAACGAGTTGCTGCATCCCGACGGGATCAGTGAAGTCGTGCTGACCGAACCCGGCCGCCACTCGCTGGTGCTGCGCGAAGCGCCCGGGGACGGCGCGCGCGCCGCTGCAGCGGGTGAGCGATTCCACCTCGACTTCCGCCAGCCCGGCCAGTTGCGCAACCTGCTCTGGCTGCGCGAGGAAGATCGCCCCCTGCAGGAAGGCGAGGTCGAGGTGCGGGTGCAGGCCGCCGGCCTGAATTTCCGTGATGTCATGTACCTCATGGGCCTGCTGCCCGACGAAGCCGTGGAAAAAGGCTTTGCCGGCGCGAGCCTGGGACTGGAGTTTGCCGGCATCGTCAGCCGGGTCGGCCCGCGCGTAAGAGACCTGCGGGCGGGCGACAGGGTCATGGGTTTTGCCTCGGCCTGCTTCGCAAGCCACGTCATCACCCGTGCCGATGCCGTCGCCACGGTGCCGGAAGAATGGTCGTTCGAATCGGCTGCCACCGTGCCCACAGTGTTCTTCACGGTCTACTACGCCCTGCGCCACCTCGCCGACCTGCAACCCGGCGAGCGCGTGCTCATCCACGGCGGGGCAGGGGGCGTCGGCATCGCAGCCATCCAGCTGGCACGGCATCTCGGCGCGGAAATCTTCGCCACCGCCGGCAGCGACTACAAGCGCGATTTCGTGCGCCTGCTGGGTGCCGACCATGTCTTCGACTCGCGCAGTCTCGCTTTTGCCGACGACATCCTCGCCGCAACCCGGGGCGAAGGCGTGGACATCGTGCTCAATTCGCTCGCCGGCGAGGCCATCCGCCGCGGCCTTTCCGTGCTCCGGCCCTTCGGTCGCTTCCTGGAGCTGGGCAAGCGGGATTTTTTCGAAAACACCCCCATCGGCCTGCGTCCGTTCAAGGACAACATCAGTTACTTCGGTATCGATGCCGACCAGCTCCTCACCGGACGGCCGCAGCTTGCCGCGCGGCTGTTCCGCGAGGTCATGAGCCTGTTCCGCGAAGGCGCGCTCACCCCCCTGCCCTGCCGCGTATTTCCCGCAGAACGCGTGGTCGACGCCTTCCGCGTGATGCAACAGGCGCGGCATATCGGCAAGGTGGTCGTCTCGCTCGCCCATGCCCGGCCGCCGCTCGAGCGCCCGGCGCGGGTTCACCCGCCGCTGCGTCTCAATCGGGATGCCACCTGGCTCGTCACCGGCGGTCTGTCCGGTTTCGGCCTCGCCTCGGTACGCTGGCTGGCGGCGCGTGGCGTGGGCCATCTCGTCCTGGTCGGACGGCGCGGGCTGGACACCCCCGGCGCACGGGAAGCCCTGGATGCACTGACCGCCGGCGGCGTGCGTGTTCAGGCGCTCGCTTGCGACATCACCGACGCCGAGGCCGTCGTGCAGCTGGTCGAGCGCGTCCGCCAGTCCTGTCCGCCGCTCAAGGGTATTCTGCACGCTGCCGCTGCCTACGACGACGCCCTGCTGCAGAATCTCGACGCCGCCCGCATGGCAACAGTCATCGCGCCCAAGCTGATGGGGGCCTGGAACCTGCACCGGGCGACGCTCGGCATTCCGCTCGAGCACTTCGTGCTCTATTCCTCGATCACCACCGCCATCGGCAACCCCGGTCAGGCCAACTACGTGGCCGCCAACGCCGGACTGGAAGGACTCGCGGCCATGCGCCTCGGCATGGGCCTGCCCGCCGTCTGCATCGGCTGGGGCCCCATCGGCGATGCCGGGTATCTCACGCGCAGTGAAGCGGTGCGCGACAGCCTGGGCCAGCGTCTGGGACGTGCGCCGCTTGCCGCGGACCAGGCACTGGATCAGCTCGACCGCATCCTTGCCGACGGGGCTCTGCATGCCGTCGCCAACTTCGACTGGAACGCGCTGGCCCGCGTGCTGCCCGCCGCCGGCGGCAGCCGTTTCGGTATCCTCAATCGCAGCCTGAAACGCGGCGACCTGTCCGAAGACGTGACGGACATGCGGGCGTGCATTGCCGGCAAGTCGTTCGAGGAGGCCGCTGCCATCGTCCGCCAGCTGGTGGTGCAGGAAGTCGCAGAGATCCTTGCCATGGCACCCGATCGCATCGCCCCCGCGCGCCCGCTGCACGACCTGGGTCTCGATTCGCTCATGGCCGTCGAACTGGCCCTGGGGCTGGAGCAGCGCCTCGGCATACAATTGCCGGTGATGATGCTCAACGAATCCCCCTCGGTGGAAAAGATCACCCGGCGCATCGTCGAAACCCTGCTCGGCGACGCCGATGAAGCAGATACGGGGGGCGACGCCGCCGACGCCATGGTTCTGCAGCTGGCCAGACAACATGGCGAGTCCATGGCCCCGGCTGACAGGCAGGAAATCGTCGAGGGCGCGCGCGCGCTGGCGCAACAGGCAACGAGACCGAGCACATGACCCGACCTTTCCTCGGCCTCAAGGCCAAGAATCAGCTCATCGAGCGTTTCATGGGCCGCAAGCTCGGCGCGGACGGCGTCACGCCCCGCCCGCCTGATGGCCGCGTCATGCCTGCCGCTAGCGTGCCCGAAGCCTTTGCCCGCTTCGACCGTCACCCCGGCTACGAGAAGATACTGGTATCCAAGGCAGCGGGGGAGCGGCTCGGCCTGCGCAACCCCTACTTCATTGCCCACGACGGGGTGGCTGGCGCGGTCACGCGCATCGACGGCCGTGAATACGTCAACTTTTCCAGCTACAACTACCTGGGCCTCTCCGGTCATCCCGCCATCAACAAGGCTGCGAAAGACGCTGTCGACCGCTACGGCACCTCCGCCTCCGCCAGCCGCCTGGTCGCGGGCGAGCGCCCGGTGCAGCGCGAACTGGAAGCGGCGCTTGCCGAGCTGTACGAGGTCGAGGACTGCATCGCCTTCGTCAGCGGCCACGCCACCAATGTCTCGACCATCGGCTACCTCTTTGGCCCCAAGGATCTGGTCATCCACGACAGCCTGATCCACAACAGCGCGCTCGAAGGCATCAAGCTCGCGGGCAGCGTGCGACGCAGCTTTCCGCACAACGACACGGCGACACTCGATGCCATCCTTGCCGAGATCCGGACCCAGTTCGAGCGCGTGCTGATCGTCGTCGAAGGCCATTACAGCATGGATGGCGACGTTCCCGACCTGCCGGCACTGATCGACATCAAGCGCCGCCACCGGGCCTTTCTCATGGTGGACGAAGCCCATGCCCTGGGCGTGCTGGGAAAGACCGGAAAAGGCCTGCGCGAGCATTACGCCGTGGCAGGCAAGGATGTCGACATCTGGATGGGGACGCTGAGCAAGACGCTGGCAGGCTGCGGCGGCTACATTGCCGGCGAGCGTTCGCTGGTCGAGCACCTGAAATACGCCGCGCCAGGCTTCGTCTACAGCGTCGGCATCGCGCCGCCGCTCGCCGCCGCCTCGCTGGCGGCACTCAGGGTCATGCTCAGGGAGCCCGAGCGCGTCGCCCGCCTGCAGGAAAACGCCCGCCTGTTTCTCGATGCGGCGAAGGCGAACGGCCTCGACACCGGCACATCGCAGGGGTTCGCCATCGTGCCGGCGATCACCGGTAGCTCGCTCAAGGCAGTGAAGCTCTCCAACCGGCTGTTCGAACGCGGCGTCAACGTCCAGCCCATCGTCCATCCAGCAGTAATCGAGGCGGCTGCGCGACTGCGCTTCTTCCTCAGCTGCCTGCACAGCGGGACGCAAATCGGCCAGACCGTCGAC
>NCGY01000016.1 GCA_002281775.1 Hydrogenophilales bacterium 16-64-46
ACAACCAGTCTGAATGCTGCGGAACCCGCAGCAGGCTTGAGTTTCGCGTTACTCAATAGAGTGCTATATCAGGACTTGCTAATATACATTATGCGAAGTTAATGGGGCCATGAGGCAATCCGTTCCGCCTCCGGAACCCGCATCCAGACGTCACGAAAATCGGCACACTTCGGGTCTGGTGGCTGATCCGGTTTCGGCCATCTGAATGGAAACAAACCCGACATACGTCAAGACAATCAACCAAGCCGCACAGATACAACCCTGCCTCCCACAGATGGCTATTGTGCGCTTCCTGACGTGACAGATTTGTCAAAAATCGCCAACATAAAAGTCACAGCTGTCCGCAAGACGCTACCTGACCTGCGACATAAAGCTTATACAGCGTACGAAAGAATCATTATCTTATTGAAATATATAAATATAGTGGTGACCTGAATGGAATTCAGGACCTTGGCATCCATTTTGCTGAAGCTGTGTACCCCTGTGGTTTTCATAAACGATTCGAAACGGAAAAATGGATTACCTCGGCCTTTACCCCATGTGGTACGAACCCGGCGTCGGCAGTGGGTGGATCGTTGGTCTCATCGCTACGGTGCATGTGCTGTTTTCGCACACGGCGGTGGGCGCGGCGATTTTCTTCGCTTACCTCGCGACGCAGGCTTATCGACGCAAGCAGCCTGAACTGCTCGATTTCATCAAGAAATATGGCTTGTTCCTACTGGTGTTCAGCTATGTGCTGGGCTCGATCACGGGGCCGGGCATCTGGTACTCGACGACGGTGGCGAGTCCACGCGGGATTTCGGCGCTGATCCACAGCTTTGTGTGGAAGTGGGCGACGGAGTGGGTGTTCTTCGTCATCGAAGTGGTCGGGGTCTACATGATCATCTATCTGGTGGGCAAGGTGGACCGCGCCACGCACCTGCGCATTTCGATCATTTTCGGGCTGGCGTCCTACGGCACCATGCTCATCATCATTGGCATCCTGTCGTTCATGATGTGGCCGGGCCAGCCGGAATGGTTTGCCGAGGGCGGCTACCTCAACGGCTTCTATGGTGCCAATACCTTTGCGCAGCTGGCAATGCGGACGGCCTTCATGTTCACCATGACCGCCGTGGTCGGCGGCATTGTGGCAGGCGGCATCAAGGACGCGGCCTTCAAACGTGAGATCGCCCGCAAGCTCGCCCTGCTGGGCATGGGCTCGACGGTGGCGGGCGGCCTGCTGTTGCAGTGGTACATGGGCACGCTGCCGGAAACCGCGCAGGTGATCGCGGAAAATCGTCTGCCGGACTGGTTTGCGATGTCCTTGCTGGGGACGCTGGGCGGGATCTTTGCCTGGTTTGCGGCGACCTGGCTGCAACCGCGCCTGCTCACACCAGTGATTGCCACGGGGATGACGGTGGCGGTGCTGGTGTTCGGCCTGTGGCCGGAGGAAGTGGCGCGCGAATCGCTGCGCAAGCCTTATGTGGCGGGGCAGTATGTGTATTCCAACCAGGTCATCGCGCGTGATGTGCCGGGGCTGGGTATCAAATCGGAAATTCCGCTCATCGAACAGAAGGGCTTCCTTCCCACTCAGGTTTTCGTGCCCGACAGCCTGCGCAGCGTGAATCCGCACAACGCACTGGAAGCCGGCCGCAGCCTGGCGCTCACCACCTGTTCCAACTGCCATTCACTGTCGTCGACCGGTATGCGGCCGCTGGCGCGCTACTTTGGCGGCCAGACCGATGTGACGACGATCAAGATCTATCTGCAGGGCACGCTCGGCACGGGCAACACCATTTACATGCCGCACATTCCGCTGAACGACGCCGAGGCCGAGGCGCTGGCTCGGTACATCGTGTCGCTCTCCCCTGCCCGCATTCCCCCCACCGTGCGCACGGCTGCTGCGCCCCACCAGGAGTAAGCCATGGATGCCGCCATGCTCTACGCGCTGCGCGACCCCGCCGGCGTCCCCGCCCACCCGGTCATCTTTTTGGTACTGGGCGTGCTCACCTGGGCCCTGCACATCGCCGCCGTGCAGGTGATGCTGGGCGCGTCCGTACTCACGCTTTTCGGTGCCTTCCAGCAAAACCCGTACTGGCGCAGGCTTGCCACCGCCATGCTGGCCACGGCCAAGATCGCGGTGTCGGTTGCCATCGTCGTCGGCGTCGCACCGCTCTTGTTTGTGCAGGTGATCTACGATCCGTTCTGGTACACCTCCAACGTGCTGTCCGCGCGCTGGGTCATCGCTTTCATCGTCATCCTCATCGCGGGCTATCTGGCGATGTATGCCTTCTATTACCGCAATCCCAATCTCGCGGCACAGCCTACGCGCGGGGCCTGGCACCTGGTGATCTCGCTGGGGCTGATGCTGGTGGTGGGCTGGATCATGCATGTGCTGTCGTACCAGATGCTGCTGCCTGAGCAATGGATGGCCTGGTATGCGCCCAACGGCCAGATCGATCCTTCCGGTCGCGGCCTGCACGGCTACAGCGTCACACGCTTTGCCTTCTTCATCCTGCTGTCGGTGGCGGTGATCGCAGCCTGGCTGTTTGCCTATCGCCGCTATCTCATGGGCCGCAAGGACGACGATGCCGCCTATATCGCCTGGCTGTTGCCACTGGCGCACCGGCTCATGCTGGCCGGCGGCGTGCTTGCGGTGGCCAGCGGTGCGCTGTGGCTCGTCACGCTGCCGGAAAAGATGGCCTGGTTTGCCAGCTCGGGCTGGGTGTGGGCAAGCGCCATCGCCCTGCTGGCCGCGGCATTTTTTCCGCGCCTGCTGGGCAGCCGGCTCGATCAGGCGGGCTGGGGCTACGCGCCCTTTGCCGTGGGCGCGGTGGCACTCATTGTTGTGGGAGCCGCGCGCGAGGCGCTGCGCTTCGTCACCCTGCTGGGCGCGCACGGCTACAACGCGCTCGACTACAAGCTCAACCTTGACTGGTACAGCACGGTGCTGTTCTTCGTCACCTTTGCCGTGCTGGGCGGCGTGGTGCTGGCCTACCTGCTCACCGTGGCATGGCAGGCCGGGCAGTCGAAAGGGATATACACACCCTCCCCTGCGCTCACCCGGCTGGGCAATCTCAGCATCGGCCTCTTGGTGTTGTGGATCGTGCAGTACTTCGCCATTGGATTCTATGTATGGGCACGCTGATGAAAACGCCTTTGCTTGCGCTGGCCATGCTGGCGTTCACCCTGTCTCCCGCCCGCGCCGCCGACCCCACGGGCGAGGCCATGGCTGCCACGTGTGCCGGCTGTCACGGCACGCAGGGCCGTCTGGGTACGGTGGAATTCATGCCGCTGGCGGGCTTGCCCGAAGCCGAGTTCGTCCGCGCCATGACCGATTTCCGCACGGGCAAACGGCTGTCCACCCTCATGGGCCACGTGGCCCGGGGATTCTCGGACAGGGAGGTGCGCGCCATGGCGCGGTACTTCGCCTCGATCAAATAACCAGGAGCACGCATTCATGCTGAATCGTCGCGAATTTCTCAAAGCCGGTGCCGGCCTGGCGTTTGCCGCAGCCACCCTGCCCGTCCGTGCCGCCCAAGGCGGCGGCCATGTGGTGGTGGTCGGCGGCGGCGTGGGCGGGGCCACTGCCGCCAAGTATCTCAAGCTGGCCAATCCAAAGTTGCGCGTCACGGTCATCGAGGCCAACCGCACCTATGTCCGTGGCTACGGTTCGAGTGAAGTGGTCACCGGACATGTGTCGATGGACGACCTGAATGTTTCCTACGACACGCTGAAATCGCGCTACGGCATCCAGTTCGTGTTCGACACCGTCGTGGGCTTCGACCCCGCCAGAAAGCAGCTGCGTACCGCCGGCCGGCAGACACTCGCCTACGACAAGCTCATCGTCAGCCCCGGGATTCGTCTGCTCTACGACGCCATCCCAGGTTACAGCGCGGCGGTAGCCGAAACCCGCGTGCCCTCGGGCTGGATTCCCGGCGCGCAGACAGCCTTGCTGGCAAAACAGCTGAAAGCGATGCGTCAGGGCGGCACCTTCGTGCTCGTTGCGCCGCCCACGCCCTATCGCTGCCCGCCCGGCCCGTATGAACGCGCCGCGCTGGTCACCGAATGGATGCGCCGCCACAACCCCACCGGCAAGGTGATTATCCTCGACCCCAAGGACAGCTTCATCACCGACGCCACCATGCAGCTCGGCTGGCACCGGCTCTACGGCTACAACATGCCCGCCGATTACCTGAAAGACCTGCCCGCCAGCGTGCAGGTGAAGAACAGCGGCCGGCCGTCGCCGATTGAATGGGTGCGTGCCAAGGATGGTGGCGAGGTTGAAAAGATCGATGCCCGCACACTTGCGGTCACCACCCTGCAGGGCGTGGAAAAGGCCGACGTGCTCAACATCATCCCGCCCATGCAGGCCGGCAAGCTCGCCTTGGACATGGGTCTGACGGATGCCAGCGGCTGGTGTCCGGTTGATCGCCGCACGTTTGAATCGAGCGTGCACAAGGACGTGTTCGTCATCGGCGATGCCAGCATTGCCGACGCCATGCCCAAGTCGGGCTTTTCCGCCAATACCCAGGCCAAGGTCACCGCGCGCGCCGTGGCCGACCAGCTGGCTGGCCGCACACCGGGCGAACCCGTGTGGGAAAACACCTGCTACGCGCTGGCCGGCAGCGAGTACGGCCTTTTTGTGGCCGATGTGTTCCGCCTCAAGGACGGCAAGATCGCGCAGGTTTCCGGCCAGCGCTACCTGCCGCTCGACGCCACGCCGGCGCAGATCCGGCTGGCCGCCACCTACCAGCAGGCCTGGCTGAAAACCTTTACCGAGGACTGTTTCGCATGAGCCGCGCATTGTTCCTGGCCAGCCTGGCGCTGGCGTTCAACCTGGCGCACGCCGCACACGACTCGCCGGCCGCGCACAGCCCCAGCGTGGCCGAGGTGCGGGCCACCCTCGCGGCCATGCCCAAAGGCAATGCCGCACGCGGCAAGCAGCTGAACCAGAGCCTGATGTGCGCCTCCTGCCATGGCAACGAAGGCGTGGCCCCCACGAGCAACTGGGCCAGCCTGGCCGGCCAGCGCGCCGCCTACACCTACAAGAGCCTGCTCGACTACCAGAAGAACGGCCGTCACGAGAATGCCCGTGCCACCGTGATGCAGGCCGCCGTCAGCGGCATGAGCCGGCAGGACATGGCCGATGTTGCCGCCTGGTACGCCAGTCTGCCCGCCCCCAACCCCGCGCCGGTCCGTCTGGATGCCGCCGCCCACACCCGGATCGACCGCCTGGTGCGGCGCGGCGACCCCACCCGCCTACTCACCGCCTGCGCCTCCTGCCATGGCGCGGCCGGTCAAGGCGGCATCAACGAAACCCCGGCGCTGGCCGGGCAAACCGTCGGCAGCTTCGTGCGCACCATGAACGATTATCGCCAGGGCCACCGTGTCACCGACGCCAATCAGGGTATGCGGCAGTTTGCGCAACGCCTGAGCGCGCAGGAAATCCGCGCGCTCGCGCTGTACTATGCAGCCCTTCCCAAACCCTGAGGTTGTCATGAACCGCACCGCATCGCTCCAGTCCCTGGGCCGCCTTGCCCTGATTGAAGGCGCGTCCCTCATCGCACTCGTCGGCGTTGCCATGCCACTCAAATACTTTGCCGGCCTGCCCGAGGCGGTCCGATTCGTCGGCATGGCGCATGGCCTGCTGTTCCTGGCGACCACCGCCGTGCTCATTCTGGTGATGGCGCGCGGACATCTCTCGCCGCTGAAAAGCCTGGGAGTGTTCGTCGCGTCGCTGGTGCCGTTTGCCGGGCTGTGGTCACACCGCATGCTGGCCAGCCAGACACACAAGCAATCGCGCTGAGCCCCCTGCGTGAGAGGTGCCTCGGGATCAGGGCAGCCGCAACAAGAAAACCGAGCCGTTACGGTTTTCCAGTACCAGCTGGCCGCAGCACCCCCGGTTCTCGTGGAGTTGTGCGATGAGTCTCGAAAATTGCAGCCCCAGCCCGGTGCCCTGTGCCCGGTAGGGTGAGCCGCTGGCAACACAGTCAATAATGTCGTCGGGGTAGCCTTCGGAATCATCGCATACGCTCAGTTCAAGCCAGCCGTCGCAGCTTGAGCCTCTGATCACGATGTTCGCCCGCGCGTAGGCAAGTGAATTCTGCACCGCATTCATCAACGCCATCTCGATCAGTTCGCGATCGAAGAATGCGACGGCAGGCAGACCCTCCGCCAACTCCACGCTGACACTGAATCGGTCACGCGCCAGACTTTGGGCCCGTGCTGCCAGCGCGTGGAGCAAATCGTGCGGCGAGTAGGCGTCGATATTCGGCACCAGCGAGCCCTGGTCGGCGCGGTACAACCACAGCGCCTGGCGGAGGCGGTCGGATACGCTCTGGCAGAGCATGCGCGCATCGTCGAGCGGGGTGTCGTGCGTGGGGTCGCCGGTGGGCGGCAGGCGCTCCAGCGTCATGCCCAGCAGGCCGAGATGATTTTTCAGCTCGTGAATGAGCGCGGCCTGAAAAGCCACTTTGTCGAAAGCCATCAGCCAGCCTTCCGCTGGATGCCGAAGCGGCTCTCCATCTCTTTCATGTCCCGGCGCAGACCGGCCAGGCGCGGATGGCCGGGGGCCTGGCGTTCGGCCGCATCGAGCGTGCGGCGCGCGGCCTCGATCATGGGTTCGTCCATGCCGCTCTTGTCGATGTGCTTTAGGATGACCCACACCGCATTCATGGCGATGCGCGGGTTGTAGGGCGCGGATTCGCTGGCGGTGAGCAGCTTTTCTGCGGCGGTGCGGAAGTCCCCGCGCTGCGCCAGCACCACGCCTTCGTTGTTGAGGCGGCGCACGTCGGCAGTGGCCGAGGCGAGTACCGACGCGCCGGCGTCGACACGACCACTCTCCTCGTAGAGCTTGCGGGCTTTGGCCAGCAAGGCATCGCTGTCGTGGGCATTGCGGGCCACTTCGGCGACGATGCCGTCGGCCTCGTCGTGACGGCCACTCGACATGCACACCCCGGCCAGGTCGAGCATGAGGCGAGGGTCGCCGCGCGTGCCGGCGGCGCGCAGCACGCCTGCTTCATCCAGGCTTTTGGCCGCCTCGTCCTGGCGGCCGGCCTGAACGTGCAGCACGCCCTGCGTCACGGCCGTGACCAGCCGGCCTTCAGGCGTGGCCAGGAGTTCGCTCTTGTTCTTTTTCAGGGTATCGGCAACCGCCTTGTAATCGCCCTGCTCGGCCTGCACCCGGCACAGGTTGCCGTAGTCGCCGGGCGAGAGGAAAACGGAATGGCGACCCTTGTCGATGGCGGTGGCGTAGGCCTTGCGCGCGGTATCGAGGTCGCCATTGGCATAGGCGGTTTCGCCGAGTTTCTGCTGCCGCCGCACGGTGCGCGAGGAGATTTCCACGCCGCGTTGGAGCGCCTCCTGCGCACCGGCGGCATCCTTCTTGGCCATGCGGACGTCTGCCAGCAGATCGTAGGCGGCGACCATCTCGGGCGCGCGCTCCAGCACATCATGCAGTTCGGCTTCCGCCGCCTCGTCCTTCTGCTGCAAGTGCAGCGCGCGTGCCAGGCCCAGCCGCGCCCAGGGAATCGCGCGCATCTGGATCACTTGCTGGTAGAGCGCCTCGGCCTCGTCGAAACGCCCCAGCGTCACCAGAAGCTCGCCCTTGAAGCGCAGCGCATCGACCACATAGCGCGGCCGCTCGCGCACCAGCGCATCGCAGGCGGCAATCGCCGCCTCCAGCTCATGGGCGGCAAAATGCCGGTAGACCTCGCGAAACGCCTTTTTGCGCAGCAGGATGGATTCGAGCCGGCTGCACAGCACTTCGGCGCTGAACGGCTTGATCATGTAATCGTCCGGTGCCAGCTCGGCGGTGGCGACGACTTTTTCGTAGAACGATTCCGAGGTCACCATCATGAACACGGTTTCCAGCGGAATCAGGTTACCGTGACGCAGTTCTTCCAGCAGCTGCTGACCGTCACGGCCGTCGCCCAGATTGAAGTCACAGAGGATGAAATCGTATTCGCGGTTGCGTATCTGGAACAGCGCCTCGGCCGCGTTCGCGGCGACCTGGACCTTGGTGACGCCAAAGTTCGCCAGGGTGAGGCGCAGCGCATTGCGCATCCCGGGATTGTCGTCGACGACCAGGGCGCGCAGGGCGCTGTAGTCGATATGCGGTTCGGCAGCAGTCTTGAGGAACGCGTTCACGGGCGGTGGGCAACCGGTCTATCAACCGGCAAGGCAAATCGGCAGGGACGAGGATGAGGGTAGTATCGGCAGCGTCGGGCCGAACTGAACCCGGTATGCCTCACCCTGCCCTGCCTTGCCGGCCTCAATCCAGCAGGCTGTCAGGCGCTTCCAGCGCCGCTTTCACCGCGGCCAGGAACTGCACGGCGTCGCGGCCGTCGATCAGGCGATGGTCGTAGGACAGCGCCAGATACATCATGGGCCGCACCACGACCTGGCCGTGTTCGGCGACGGGCCGGTCCTGGATGGTGTGCATCCCGAGGATGGCGGATTGCGGCGGATTGACGATGGGCGTGGACAAAAGCGAGCCGAACACGCCGCCGTTGGTGATGGAAAACGTGCCGCCCGCCAGTTCTTCCAGCGCCAGCCGCCCGTCCCTGGCGCGGGCGGCAAAATCGGCGATGGCAGCCTCGATCTGGTGTGCGGCCAGGGTCTGCGCCCGGCGCAGGATGGGCACCACCAGCCCGCGCGGGGTGGAAATGGCGATGCCGATGTCGGCATCGTCGTGCCAGACGATGTCCGTGCCGTCGATGCTGGCGTGGATCACCGGAAACTGCGCCAGTGCCCGGCACACCGCGCGCACGAAAAACGACATATAGCCCAGCTTGACGCCGTGTTTCACCTCGAACTCGGCCTTCATGCGCTGGCGCAGTTCGTTCACCGGCTGCATGTTCACTTCGTTGAAGGTGGTAAGCAAGGCAGCCGTGTGCTGCGCCGCCACCAGGCGCTCGGCGACGCGGGCGCGCAGGCGCGACATTGGCTCGCGGCGTGTGCCCGCGGCAGCGGGCGGCTGGCCGGTCGGGGGCGGCGGCAACGGAACCGGCGGCGACACCGCCGGCCGGGCCACAGCAACGGGCGGCGAGGGGGCGACCGGCGCAGCAGCGGGCGGCGCGACGGGTGCGGCCGGCGCTGCGGCGCTCGTCGTGTCGCCGGATTCGATCACCGCCACCACCTCGTCGGCCTTGACCACCGTACCTTCCGGCTGGCGGATTTCGAGCAGCGTGCCGGAGACCGGGGCGGGTATGTCTAGGATGACCTTGTCGGTTTCCAGATCGACCAGGGTTTCGTCGCGCGCGACCGTGTCGCCCGGCTGCCTGCGCCAGGTTAGCAGCGTGCCGCTGGCGACCGAATCGGAGAGTGTCGGCACGCGCACGTCAATTTTCATGTTTCGTCTCCAGCGCGTCGGTCAGCAGCGCCTCCAGCTCGGCGCGGTGACGCGAGACATAGCCCGAGGCCGGCGCGGCGGCGGCGGGACGCCCCGCATAACAGAAACGCCGGCCGGCCGGTACGCAATGATTCAGGTGATGCAGGGTCTGGTACCAGGCCCCCTGGTTCATCGGTTCTTCCTGCGCCCAGACGAAGGTGTCGGCGTGGGGATAGGTCGCGAGGGTTTCGCGCAATAGTGTTTCCGGGAAGGGATAAAGCTGCTCGACCCGGATCAGCGCCACGTCATCCAGGCCGCGCGCGAGGCGTGCCGCCGCCAGGTCGAACCACACGCGCCCGCTGCATGCGACCACCCGGGTGGCGGTGTGTGGCGTACGCGGATCGTCGATCACGGCATGGAAACCGCCCGCAGTCAGGTCCGCCAGCGACGACACTGATTCGGGATGGCGCAACAGGCTCTTCGGCGTAAACAGCACCAGAGGCTTGCGCTGCGGCCGCACGATCTGCCGCCGCAGCAGATGGAAGACCTGCGCCGGCAGCGTCGGCACGCAGACCTGGATGTTGTCTTGCGCGCACAACTGCAGAAAGCGTTCGATCCGCGCCGAGGAATGCTCGGGCCCCTGGCCTTCCAGGCCGTGCGGCAGCATCAGCGTCAATCCGCACAGCCGCCCCCATTTGGCTTCGCCGCTGGTGATGAACTGGTCGATCACCACCTGCGCGCCGTTGGCGAAATCGCCGAACTGCGCTTCCCAGATGACCAGCGTGTCAGGGTCGGCAGTGGCGTAGCCGTATTCGAATGCGAGCACGGCTTCTTCCGAGAGCAGCGAATCGATCACGGTGAAGTCGCCCTGTCTCTCGTGCAGGTGTTCGAGCGGGATGTAGACGCCGCTCTGCCGACGTTCGCGCTTCTGGTCGTGCCACACTGCGTGGCGATGGAAGAAGGTGCCGCGCGCCGAATCCTGGCCCGACAGCCGCACGTTCGTGCCCGTGTCGAGCAGGCTGGCATAGGCGAGCGTTTCGCAGTAGCCCCAGTCAAGCGACTGTTCGCCTGACCGCATCCTGCGACGGTCGTCGAGCACCTTCTGCACGCGCGGATGCAGCTGGATATCGACGGCGGGCGTGGTGATCTTGCCCGCCAGAAAATCGAGCCGTGCCGCCGGCACGGCCGTGGTGGTCTCGGCCACATCGCCTCGGAAGCGGCCCCAGTCGACGCTGTAGGTTTCCTTGAAACTCGACATCGCGGGCGGCGACAGCGACTCGCCGGCGTCGAGCCGGGCGCGGCAGGCGTCGACGAGATTGTCCGCGTCGGCCTGCGTGACCAGGCCTTCCTCCACCAGTTTCTGCGCATATAGCGTGCGCGTGGTCGGGTGCGCCTGGATGCGGCGGTACATCATGGGCTGGGTGGCAAGCGGCTCGTCCTGCTCGTTGTGGCCGTGGCGGCGGTAGCACACCAGGTCGATAAACACGTTCTTGCGGAAGGTGTAGCGGAAATCGACAGCCGTGCGCACGGCGAAGGCCACCGCCTCGGGGTCGTCGCCGTTCACATGGAACACCGGTGCCTCGACCATCTTGGCGACGTCGGTGCAGTAGAGCGTCGAGCGCACGTCGCGCGGGTCGGAGGTGGTGAAGCCGATCTGGTTGTTGATGACGACATGGATCGCGCCACCGTTACGGAAGCCCCGCGTCTGCGACATGTTGAGCGACTCCATCACCACACCCTGCCCCGACAGCGCGGCGTCGCCGTGCAGTACCACCGGCACCACCTCGCGGCCGAGCACGTCGCCGCGCCGGTCCTGGCGCGCACGCACCGAACCGCGCACCACCGGATGGACGATCTCCAGGTGCGAGGGGTTGAACGCCAGCGCCAGATGTACCGGCCCGTTGGGCAGCAGCACGTCGGCGGAAAAGCCCTGGTGGTATTTCACGTCGCCCGACAGCGGCGAACCGGGGTGGCCATTGGCGGGCTCTTCATACAGGCTTGCCAGCGGCCGGCCCATGATGTTGGCGAGCACGTTGATGCGGCCGCGGTGCGCCATGCCGATGACGATTTCCTTCGCGCCGTGGCGGGCACAGCGCGAGATGGTGAGGTCGAGCAGCGCGATCAGGCTCTCGCCGCCTTCGAGCGAGAAACGCTTCTGTCCGACGTGGCGGGTGTGGAGGAATTTTTCCAGCGTCTCGGCATCGGTCAGGCGCTTGAGCAGATGCTTCTTCAGCTCGGGCGATGCGCCAAAATCGCCGCGTGCAGATTCGATGCGCTCCTGCAGCCAGCGCTTGCGCGGCACGTCGGTGAGGTGCATGTACTCGAAGCCAACCCGGCCGCAATAGGCGCCTTGCAAGCGCGCGAGGATGTCGGCCAGCGTGGTGCGGTCGACGCCGAACAGCGAACCGGTCTCGAATTCGCGCGCGAGATCGGCTTCGGTCAAACCATAGTGTGCGGGGTCGAGTTCGGGTGCGGGCGGCGGGTCAAAACGGCGCAACGGATCGAGGTCGGCACGCCGCACGCCCAGGTAGCGGTAGGCGTTGATGAGGCGCAGTACGGCAATCTGCGCGCCATCCGCCGCCCCTGCGGCGTGGGGAAGCGAAGCCGCAAGCCAGGGGGCAAGCGCCTCATCGCCGAAGGCTTCGAGATAGGCGGCATTGCCCGCATACAGCGGCGAAGAGGCTTGCCAGGAATCTGCGTTCATGGGGTCTGGTCGCAGAACGCCGGGCATCCTTACTTGCCGCGCTGATCGATCGGCACGTAGTCGCGCCGCGCGTGCCCGGTGTAGCGCTGGCGCGGACGGCCGATCTTGTGCGCCGGGTCGGACAGCATTTCGTTCCACTGCGCGACCCAGCCGGCGGTGCGCGCCAGCGCGAACAGCGCGGTGAACATGCTGGTAGGGATGCCCATGGCGCGGAAGATGATGCCGGAATAGAAATCGACGTTGGGATAGAGCTTCTTGCTGACGAAGTAGTCGTCCTCCAGCGCGATGCGTTCGAGCTCCATCGCCATCCTGAAGGTGGGGTTGTCCTTGAGATCCAGCGCTTCCAGCACCTCGTGCGCGGTCTCGCGGATGATGCGCGCGCGCGGATCCATGTTCTTGTAGACGCGGTGGCCGAAGCCCATCAGGCGGAAGCCGCTGGATTTGTCCTTGGCGCGGGCGATGAATTCGGGAATGCGCGACACGTCGCCCATTTCGTCGAGCATCCTCAGCACCGCCTCGTTGGCGCCACCGTGCAGCGGGCCCCACAGCGAGGCCATGCCGGCGGCGACGCAGGCGTAGGGATTGGCCCCGCTGGAACCCGACAGGCGCACGGTCGAGGTCGACGCGTTCTGCTCGTGGTCGGCGTGCAGCAGGAAGATGCGGTCGAGTGCGCGTGCCAGCACCGGGTTGGGTTCGTAAGGCTCGCACGGCGTGGAGAACATCATGTGCATGAAGTTCTCGGCGTAGGACAGCCGGTTGTTGGGGTAGACGAAGGGCTGACCCTCGTTGAACTTGTAGGCCCAGGCGGCGACGGTGGGAATCTTCGCCAGCAGGCGGTGGGCGACGATCTCGCGGTGCTTCGGGTCGAAGAGGTCGGTGCCTTCGTGATAGAAGGCGCTCATCGCGCCGGTCACGCCGATCATCACCGCCATCGGGTGCGCGCTGCGGCGGAAGCCCCGGAACACGTTTTCCATCTGGTCGTGTAGCAGGGTGTGGTGGCGGATGGACCCGACGAAAGCGGCTTTCTGCGCCGCAGTCGGCAGCTCGCCGTGCAGCAGCAGGTAGCTGACTTCCATGTGGTCGGACTTGTACGCCAGTTCCTCGATGGGATAGCCACGGTAGTAGAGCAGGCCTTCGTCGCCGTCGATGTAGGTGATCGCCGAATTGCAGCTCGACGTGGCGGTGAAGCCGGGGTCGTGGGTGAAGTAGCCCTGCGCGGCCAGCGCCTTGAGGTCGATCACGGGCTTGCCGTAGGTGCCTTCCAGGATGGGCAGTTCGATGGAGGGGGTGCCGTCGCTGAAGGTGAGAGTGGCGGTTTTTGTCATGGCGGGTCCTGAATGTGCTGGGCCTCGAAGCGTCGCAGGCAATCAAAAAGTGTTTCAAGCTCGGGATCACCTTGCGGTGCACCGGCTTGCAAGCAGTCTGCAATCTCCCTGTCCGACAGGCTCAGGAGCCGCTCGAACGCGGCTGTCTCATGAGGTTGAAGTGTAGCGCGGCGCGCAGCCCAAAATCCACCCAGAAGCAGATCGAGTTCGAGCAGCCCGCGCCGGCAGCGCCAGGCAATCCGGTCGCCCAACCCGTCAGACACGCCGCTTCACCAGCAGGGACTTGATGCGGCCGATCGCCTCGGTCGGATTCAGGCCCTTGGGGCAGGCGTCGACGCAGTTCATGATGCCGCGGCAACGATACAGCCGGTAGGGGTCTTCCAGATTGTCGAGCCGGGCGGCCGTGTCCTCGTCGCGCGAATCGGCGATGAAGCGGTAGGCCTGCAGCAGGCCCGCCGGACCGACGAAGGTTTCCGGGTGCCACCAGAACGACGGACACGAGGTGGTACAGCAGGCGCACAGGATGCATTCGTAGGCCCCGTCGAGCAAGGCGCGGTCCGCCGGGCTCTGCAAGCGCTCCACCTCGGGCTCGGGCGCATCGTTGATCAGCCACGGCTTGATCGAGCGGTATTGTTTGTAGAACGGCTCCATGTCGACGACCAGGTCGCGGATCACCGGCAGCCCCGGCAGTGGACGCACCTCGATGGGCTCCTTCAGTTCCGACAGCGGCGTGATGCACGCCAGCCGGTTCCTGCCGTTCACGTTCATCGCATCGGACCCGCACACGCCTTCACGACAGGAACGCCGCAGCGACAGCGTCTCGTCCTGCGCCTTGATCGCGATGAGGGCGTCGAGCAGCATCTTGCCGGCAGGGTCGATGTCAAGCTCGACGTCCTGCATGGTGGGCTTTTCGCCGGATTCCGGGGCGTAGCGGTAGAGGCGGAATTTCATGATGTCCGAGTGTGCCCGCATCCTGCGTCTCGATCAAACCCGGATCATTGCCCCAGCGCTACTATCCCGGGATGGATATCTGACCGCAGTATCTGATACATACCTCGCCTGTCCGCCTGGTTGGGCAAGGACTAGCGCAGGCAGAAAATCTGCGTATAATGCGCATCCTTCAACGCGCCCGTAGCTCAGCTGGATAGAGTACTTGGCTACGAACCAAGGGGTCAGGAGTTCGAATCTCTTCGGGCGCACCAATAAATCAAGGGGTTAGCTTAGGCTAGCCCCTTTTATTTTGTCCGGGCTAACACCCGGCTAACATTTGGTTAGCCCAAAAAAAACCGGCGCGCGGGCCGGTTCAACTTGAGCGAAGGCGCATCAAGCCATCGCAAGAATCTGTCCCATTCCAATCTCGCCCTGGTCGAGCATTTTTGCCCAGCGCAGTGCTTTGGGGTCATTGTTCAGCAACCGTAGAAAATATCGGGTGAGCTTCGGGATGTATTCCCTGGGAAGCTTCTCCAGCTTTTCATATAGGTCGCTCTGCCGTGGTGAATATCCTTCCCCACAAATCAGCCAATAAGCGCTGATACGCAGATCGCGGGCGATCAGCACTCTCACGTCCTGGTTGGCGAAGCCGCCGCGCGGCATAGTGTCGCCACTGAGCCAGCGCGCGACAGTGCGCGCCTTGCGGCCTGTGGCAGCCACCAGGTGATTGATTTTCTCTTGGGTATCGGTAATGCCGCGATGCTCGA
The DNA here is from genome assembly GCA_002281775.1 of Hydrogenophilales bacterium 16-64-46. GTDB lineage: Bacteria > Pseudomonadota > Gammaproteobacteria > Burkholderiales > Thiobacillaceae > Thiobacillus. Next base: position 15,040 of record NCGY01000016.1, read on the forward strand.
AAGCCTCGTTCAAACGCTCGGCAAAGGTAGACTTGGCAGTAGCCATGATCGTGTTCTCCTGTAACGCGATTGCGGTCAGGGGCTTCCAAGTGTTGACGCACTTGGATGGCCCCGCTAATCCAACAGGGTGTCGGATGATTCAATCCCACGTCTGCCCGCCCAGTTTGCAAACTGCCCCGCCAGGATCGACGCAGCACGATTCAATCCGGTATGGCGAAGTCTCCCCGTCCACACATAAAGAAAACCCGCCACAAGGGCGAGTTTCCTGCGAGCGCATCCTGTAAAGGAAGGATCGCTGGCTGCGGCTGGTTATCGCACCAATCCGCTGGCGTCGAACTTTGGGTGCCCGAAATCACTTACCCCGGCGTTCGCTGCCGTTTTCTCTTACGTAGTCGCATCCTTGATCACTGCGAAGCTGGCGGCGCGGCGGATCGCGATATCCATATCAAGCAGGGCAATCACACGCGTGCCACCGGAGGTGCCGTTTGCGAACTTGTCGACCAAAATATCGATCCCACCCCACATGCCGATGAGTACGTCGGCCCAGTTAGCGAAGATCATGGCGGACAAGTTGGTCCCGGTGCCCTTGGTGAGGTTGCTCGGCACGTTGTTGGAAGCCGCAGCGCGGTAGCCGTTGAGCGTGCCATAGCCGGCCGCATCCCTAGCTTCATCGCTCCAAATAAAGCCTGCACCGGCATCGCCGCTTACCTTGGTGGTGCCCTTCAGCGCGCGCCGCGCTTTGTTATTGGTCATGTAACCCAGCGCCCCCTCATCAGCATTGGCGTTGGCGATTGCCTCTTCCAGCTCCAGCACGTGGGTCCAGTTGATCGCGCCGCCGTCTGGGCCAATCGCGACGGACGCGATACCGCTGGCATTCAGAATGCCGAGCGGTTCATTGCTGAGACCACTGCCGGCGATGGCCACGCGATCCATTTCCACGCCGATGATGCCCGCAAGGTCGGCGCGTACGATCATTTCGATATCGGGCGTGGCTTGCTTCAACATGCGGCGCGTGAAGTCGGTGAAAGCGCCCACGGTCTTCGGGGTGAGCGGCACCTGGCCGAACGTCTGGGACGACTCGGTCGGCGCCGCACCCTCCGCGACCCAGAATGCGGTGGCAGCGCCAGCCTGCGAGGGGATATCAACGTTTCCGATCAGGTCGCCAACGGTCGTTGCCCCCAGATTGACCACATGGGAGCGGTTACGAAGCAGGGAGATGAAGTTGTCCGGTTGGTGCTCGGTCGCCACCAGGTTGCCGCCGTAAGCCGGCGTGCCGGCAACCAGGTCGCGCCGGCCGCGCGATTGGTAGCGCAACACCTCGCCGGGGATAAAGACCCCGCGTGGATCTTTCCGCAATTTCTGAGCCAGGGCGCGGGATGCTTCCAGCTCGAAGCCGGCTTCGCGGCGCGCATAGTCCGGGTCCGTCTGAGCCAGGATCGCTTTGACGAAGCTGAATTGCTCAATTTCGCGGCGGCTCATGCCCAGCTCGGGCGACTCGGCGGGGCGAAGCGCGCCGGTATCGCGAAGGCGGGACATGGCGATCGTGCGGAAGGCGTCCAGGCTGGTGCCATCCGCGATCGCGCGGTTTGCCTCATTCTGCAAATTGTGGGCATGTCCGATGGCGGCGATTTCCTGCACGCGCTCGCGCTCGTCCAGCGTGCTTTGGTTGGATGAGCGGCGCTGTGAACGGCTCAGAGTGTCGTTTTCGGTTACGGTGAGGTCAGTCATGATTTTTCCTTTCGGGGAATGAGTCAGGGAGCGATAGAAACCGGCGTTCGGATCGGCGGGCACACTGACCACGCTGACCTCGTAGGGCATC
>NCGY01000029.1 GCA_002281775.1 Hydrogenophilales bacterium 16-64-46
GTGTCCGAGTAGCGCACCTGCGGTCGTTTGAATCGCATGGACTGATCTCCGTTAGACTTGATCTTTAAGGGTTCGAATCGTCGCGCAGGCTCGGGCTGGCGCCGCTGCCACCGTGATCGCCTGAACGCAGGGTGTGCGCCGCCGTGGTGGCTGCATGGCTCACCTGCTGTTTGCGCCGCATTTGTTTGGCCCAGGCGGGCTCTGCCGCAGGGGGCCTGGCTTCGGCTGATTCGGTAGAACTGCCTGCCGCAGGCGCAGCAGCTTCCGCGACGAAGTTCGCTACGCGATCCTTGACTGCTTTCGCACCGGATGCGACGCGCTGGCCGACAGCACCGGCACCGCTCCTGGCCACATTGGCGAGGCCAGCACCTGCAGCACGAACACCACCCGACCCTGAAGCCGCAGCACCCGCCTGGTAGGCAGACTTCGCGCCGCTGGCCATCGCGCTGCTCGCACGCCCAGCCGACGCCGCTCCGCCGATGGCGGCGCGTGTTGCACCCGGCACCATGCGTGTACCCGCCGCCACCGCCGCACCGCCAGTGGCGAGTGCCGCACCACCGGCCACCGCCAAACCAGCCGCACCCAACGCAGTCCCTGCTGCCGCACCGGCGCCGAGCTGCGGTGCACCTGAAACAAGACCAGTCGCAATCCCCGGCCCGAATATCCCGAGTCCCAGCATCGCCAGCGAGGCCAGCATGATGGTCAGCGCCAGGTCGATAGAGGGCTCGGTGCCGGGCGGCACCTGGAACTGTGCAAACAGTCCCGTGCCGATGCCGACGATCACCGCCAGCACCAGCACCTTGATGCCCGATGACACCACGTTGCCCAGCACCCGCTCGGCCAGGAACGCGGTCTTGTTCCACAGCGCGAACGGCACCAGTACGAAACCCGCGAGCGTGGTCAGCTTGAATTCGATCAGCGTGACGAAGAGTTGCACCGCGAGCACAAAGAAGCTCACGATCACCACCAGCCAGGCGAGAAACAGCACCGAGATGACATCGAGGTTCGCGAACACCTCGGGGAAGCCGGTCAGGTCGCTGATCTGCGCCATGATCGGTTGCGCTGCATCGACGCCGACCTTGGCCAGATGGCCCGGCTGCAGAAATTGTGCCTGGCTCAGCGTGGAACCCGATGCCACCAGCCCGAGTCCGGCAAACGAATTGAACAGGATGCCGGCCAGGTTGTTGAAGTTGCCGATGATGAAGGCGAAGGCGCCGACATAGAGCGTCTTCTTGATCAGCTTGCCGATTACCTCTTCGCCGCCCATCGCCCAGAACAAACCAGCCAGCGTCATGTCGATCACCACCAGCGTGGCGGTGAGGAACGCCACCTCGCCATGCAGCAGGCCGAAACCCGAGTCGATGTAGTGCGAGAAGACATCGAGGAAGTGGTCGATGACCGACAGGTCGTTCATGGCTCAG
>NCGY01000002.1 GCA_002281775.1 Hydrogenophilales bacterium 16-64-46
ACATAACTGCCGTCGATGTTCTTGAACAACGTGGAGGAAAAACCGCTGTCGGTGTTGGGGCGGTGGGCGCCCGCTACGAGTTGCCAGTCGGCGAGGAAGTCGGTGGCTTGCTTGTCGGAGAAGCCAGCATTTGTCAGTGCTGTCTTTGCTGTGAATCTGTCAAATTCAGCGTAACTCGCTTCAGCAAGTTGGGTTAATTCAAAAAACTCAGTTGTATTAATCATTTCAAATATCTCCCATATGTAGTAGGTCAGCCATTTGGCGAATAAGAGCCATATTTCTTACAGCGTCGTCACTGTCGCAAGTGCTTCTACTGAGCCAGCTTTTCCAAATACCACCAGCTTCTTTTGGGCCGGCGAAAAAATTAATTCGAAAAACCAAAAGGTCTCGAGTTTTAACATCAAGAACCCCGCTTTCCTGGCGGTCAATCAACAAACCATTCAGGCTTTCTCTATCTTTCTCCCAAAGCCCGAATCTATCGTTGTACTGGGTGACGGTTCCCCCCTTAAACTCGAAGCTGTTTTTCTCGTCACCATAAATCTTTGAGGCAGGCCACGGCGCCAGCGTCTCCAACACCCCCGGATTCTCTTTCGCCCACTGCTCCGGCGTCTTGTAAACCCAGAACCCCGCCTCGGTGGCACAGTAGTACTTGTGCATGGCGACCGTGGGGATCCAGTCCCAGAACACCAGGTTGTACATAGCGAATGCGGCCACGCCGCCCCACACCCAGCCCCGTCGTCCGCGCTTCTTCGCCCAGCGTGCGGCGAGCCAGACGACGAGTGCGCTGACAAGGAGATAGCCGGCGAAGATCGCCAGCACAACGAGACCCAGCATCAGCCCGCCCTCTCAAGCAGCCCGGCCTTGATCGACCCTATGTTCATGGTTTTCTACGCGCCGCAATGAATCGTTGCGGCGGCTGCACATTTGCCCCGCACATGAAAATGACTTGTCCCGACATGGTTTGAACTGTCCCCTCTGCGTGTTGTTCTCTGCCCCCGACCGTGCATCGGCGACGTTTCCGGACGATGTCCCGCCCGCCGGCCGGCGGTCAATACAACTTTAGTTTTATGTGCTCATAAGTTCATGATTAATTGATGTATTTTTTTGCGCATCGGGTGAGGTTCGCACGCCGGCCATACGGTAGGCCGTCACATCCGCGTAAGACAATAAGGTCTTCGTTACCCGTGTGGCCGTCGTAGAAGCTGTAGTGCCTTTGCCGCCTTCGAGGGTGTCGTGGCCGCCAGTGCCGTAGAGCCAGCCGTTGCCAAACCTCAGGGGCAGCTTCGCATTGTTTTTTCTCACCCTCACTGACCTCTCCTTTGCCTGTTCAAAATCCAAAACCCGTTTGCGTATCTGTATCGCGAAGTAAAACGGATGCGGGGTGATGCCCGTGTCGACCAGGCCCAATCCCTTATGCGGGTAGCTGTTCCGGCGGTATTGACCGGGGTCTTGCGCCATGCCGGCACGAACGGGCATATCCGCCATCGCATGGTCGGATTTCCCGCGCACACGGCGCACAGGACGATTCAGAAAATGCGGTTGAAGCCATAGTCGGGCGGGAGCGCTTTACCGCCACCAGGCCAATGCGTGCACCCAAGCGTCGCGCGTTACAATCGCGGGGCTTTCCACGGCCCCGTTCATGAACGACACTCTCGAAAACCAGTCGCAGGACACGCTCGAAGCGCACCTCGCGCAGGTACAGACCCTGCTCGGCCGGATGCGTCTGGTGGAAGAGCTTGTCCACAAGCAGGGCGGGCCGCGCCAGGACCTGGTAGAGAACCTCGTCCACAAGCAGAATCTTTCCGAGTTGCGCCGCAAGCTGGAACAGCTGCACCCGGCCGACATCGCCTACATTCTTGAAGCCTTGCCGCTCGACGAACGGCGGCTGGTGTGGGATCTGGTCGGCGCAGAGAACGACGGCGAGATCCTGCTCGAAGTCTCGGATTCGGTGCGCGAATCGCTGATCAGCACCATGGACAAGGCGGAGCTGCTGGCCGCCGCCGAATCCCTCGACACCGACGAGATCGCCGACATCGCGGCCGACCTGCCGCAGGACGTGATCCAGGAACTGCTGACCACGCTGGATGTGCAGAAGCGCGCGCGCCTGCAATCCGCACTGTCCTACCCCGAAGACTCGGTCGGCGCGCTGATGGATTTCGAGATGGTGACGATCCGCGCGGATGTCACCATCGAGGTGGCGCTGCGTTACCTGCGCCGGCTGGGCGAGCTGCCCGATCAGCTCGACAAGCTGTTTGTGGTCGACGAAGACGCGCTCATCGGCGTGTTGCCGCTGAAACGCCTGCTGACCACCGACCCCGAAGCTTCGGTCGCGGCGGTGATGGTCGAGGACTTCGTGCGCTTTCACCCCGAGGACGAAGCGCACGAGGCTTCGCAGGCCTTCGAACGCTACGACCTGGTGATGGCGCCGGTAGTCGACGCGCGCGGCCGCCTCATCGGCCGTCTCACGGTCGACGCGGTGGTCGACTACATCCGCGAATCCGCCGACGCCGACATGCTCTCCATGGCCGGCCTGAAGGAAGAGGAAGATCTGTTCTCCACCGTCTGGAACGCAGCGAAGAACCGCTGGATGTGGCTGGCGATCAACCTCGCCACCGCGTTCATCGCCTCGCGCGTGATCGGCGCATTCGAAGGCAGCATCGAAAAGCTCGCCGCGCTCGCCGCACTCATGCCGATCATCGCCGGCATCGGCGGCAATTCCGGCAACCAGACCATCACCCTCATCATCCGGGGACTCGCGCTCGGCCACATCACGCCCGCCAACGCGCGCCGGCTGGTCGTGAAGGAACTGGGCGTCGCCACGCTTAATGGCGTGGTCTGGGGCTCGGTGGTCGGCGTGTTCGCCTGGCTGCTCTACGACAACCCCGCGCTGGGCGGCGTGATGGCACTGGCGATGCTGCTCAACCTGCTGGTCGCTGCGCTGGCCGGCATCTTCATCCCGATGACGCTGGAACGCGTGAAGCGCGACCCCGCAATCGGCTCGTCGGTGCTGCTCACCTTCGTCACCGACAGCATGGGCTTCTTCATCTTCCTCGGGCTCGCCACCCTGCTGCTGCTATGAGCCTGCCCACCAGCCGCCAGCTGTACGGCCGTCTGCTTGGCTACGTCAAGCCTTACTGGCGCATGTTCGCGCTGTCCATCGTCGGGCTGGTGCTCACCGCCGCGACCGAACCCGTGCTGCCCGCCCTGTTCAAACCGTTGCTCGACGAAGGTTTCGTCGGCAAGAACGAGGATTTCATCCGCTGGGTACCGGTGTTGCTGCTGGCGCTCTTTCTGGTGCGCGGCCTCACCAGCTTCGTCAGCACCTACTGCATGGCCTGGGTCGGCAGCCGACTGGTGATGGACCTGCGCGCCGCCATGTTCGACAAGCTGATGACGCTGCCCACGCGCTACTTCGATCAGAACCCCAGCGGCCAGCTGATCGCGCATCTGGCCTTCAACGTCAACCAGGTCACGCAGTCCGCCACCTCCGCCGTCACCACCCTGGTGCGCGACACGCTCACCGTGCTGGGCTTGCTGGCTTACCTCTTGTGGCTGAACTGGAAACTTACCCTCATCGTCTTCGGCATGGCCCCGCTCACGCTGTGGGTGGTGCGCGTCGCCAGCAAGCGCCTGCGCGGCCTGTCGCGCAAGGCGCAGCAGAACATCGGCGATCTCACGCAGGTGATCGACGAAGCCGTGGGCGGACATCGCGTGATCAAGCTCTACGGCGGCGAAACCTACGAGCAGGGCCGCTTCCGCCACGCGGCCAACCTGGCGCGCAGCTTCGAAATGAAGCGGGTGGCCGCCAATGCGGTGTACGAGCCGCTGGTGCAGTTCCTGGCTGCCATTGCGCTGGCCATCATCGTTTACATCGCGGCGGACCAGGCGAGCGAAGACGCCACCACGGTTGGCGGCTTCGTGGCTTTCTTCATGTCCATGCTGCTGCTGTTTGCGCCGCTCAAGCGCCTCACTGCGGTCAATGACCAGATGCAGCGCGGGCTGGCCGCGTCCGAGACCATCTTCTCCCTGCTCGATCAGGATACAGAACGTGATACCGGCACGCACCGCGTGGCGCGCGCGCAGGGCCGGCTGGCATTTCACGAAGTGAGCCTCACCTATCCCGGCAAGGAACTGCCGGCGCTCGACCGCATCAGCTTGGAAATCGCGCCGGGCGAAACGGTCGCACTGGTGGGTGCCTCGGGGTCGGGCAAGACCACACTCGCCAACCTGGTGCCGCGTTTTTACGACCCGGACAGCGGATCGATCGAACTCGATGGAATCGACACGCGCAACTACGGCCTGCAGAACCTGCGCGGACAGATCGCCCTGGTTTCGCAGGACGTGGTGCTGTTCAACGACACGCTCGCGCACAACATCGCCTACGGCACCAAGCGCGATGCCAGCCCCGAGGACATCCGCACTGCGTGCTTGGCCGCCCATGCCTGGGAATTCATCCAGGCGCTGCCCGACAAGCTCGATACCGTCATCGGCGAGAACGGTATGAGGCTCTCAGGCGGCCAGCGGCAAAGAATTGCCATCGCCCGCGCCATCCTCAAGAATGCGCCGCTCCTGATCCTCGACGAAGCCACCTCGGCACTCGACAATGAATCCGAACGCCACGTGCAGGCCGCGCTGGAAACACTGATGCAGAACCGCACCACGCTGGTGATCGCCCATCGCCTCTCCACCATCGAGCGCGCCGACCGCATCGTTGTGCTCGAAGGCGGGCGCATCGTCGAAATCGGCCCACATCGCGACCTGCTGGCCAAGCAGGGCCGCTACGCGCAACTCCACGCCCTCCAGTTTTCCGCATGAGCGCCGACGCCGCCACTGCCTGGGTCAAGCCTTCGCGCTCGCTGCTCTCGGACGCGGGCCGCGCCATTGGCGACTACCGCATGATCCGCGACGGCGACCGCATCCTGCTGGGCCTGTCGGGTGGCAAGGATTCGCTCTCGCTGTTGCACACCCTGCATCATCTGCAACAGAAAGCGCCGGTGAAATTCGAGTTGCTGGCGTGCACGGTCGACCCGCAGTCCGAGCAGTTCGATCCATCACCGCTGGGGCCGTACCTGGCCGGACTCGGTGTGCCCTACTTTCTGGAATCACAACCCATCCTCGAAGACGCGCAGAAAACACTGACCAAAGACAGCGATTCATACTGCGCCTACTGCTCGCGGATGCGGCGCGGCATTCTCTACCGGGTAGCACGTGAGCAGCACTGCAACGTCGTCGCGCTGGCGCAGCATCTCGACGATCTGGCCGAAACCCTGATGATGTCGATGTTCTTCGGCGGCAAGCTCAGAACCATGTCGCCGCACTACCTCAACGATGCGGGCGACCTTCGCATCATCCGCCCCTTCGTCTACGCGCGCGAACGCCAGACCCGCGCCTTTGCCGCCGACGCCGGCCTGCCGGTGATTTTTGAGAACTGCCCCGCGTGCTTCGCCAAGCCGCAGCAGCGCTACGCCATGAAGCAGATGCTGGCCGAACAGGAAAAGCAGCATCCACGCCTCTACAACAGCCTGCTCACCGCCATGCGCCCGCTGATGGGAGAGCTGCCGGCCTGAATCGGCCCAGATGGCTTTGCGGCTACAATCAAGCCTTTGTATTGATTCACTCCATACTGAGAACACGGTTTATGACTGCCTCCTTCATTCCCCCCAAGCGCATCCTCATGGGGCCCGGCCCGTCCGACGTATCGCAACGCATTCTGGACGCGATGGCGCGCCCGACCATCGGCCACCTCGACCCGGCCTTCGTCACCCTGATGGAGGAAATCAAGGCCATGCTGCGGATGGCGTTCAGGACCGAAAACGCGCTGACCTTCCCGGTCTCGGCGCCCGGCTCGGCGGGGATGGAAATGTGCTTCGTCAACCTGGTCGAGCCCGGTGACAAGGTCATCGTCTGCAGGAACGGCGTGTTCGGCGGGCGCATGCTGGAAAACGTCAAACGCTGCGGCGGCGTCGCGGTGATGGTCGACGACGCCTGGGGCGCGCCGGTGTCGCCGGACAAGGTGCGCGACGCCTTCAAGGCCCACCCGGACGCGAAAGTGCTGGCCTTCGTCCACGCCGAAACCTCGACCGGCGCGCAAAGCGACGCCGCAACGCTGGCGAAGATCGCGCAGGAAGCCGGCGCGCTCACGATCATGGATTGCGTCACCAGCCTCGGCGGCACGCCGATCCATCTCGACCAATGGGGCATCGACGCCGCGTATTCGGGCAGCCAGAAGTGCCTGTCGTGCACGCCGGGTCTGTCGCCGGTGTCGTTCTCCGACCGCGCCATCGCGCGCATCAAGGCGCGCACGACGCCGGTGCAGAGCTGGTTCCTCGATCTCAACCTCGTGCTCGGTTACTGGCAGAGCGCCGGCAAGCGCACCTACCACCACACCGCGCCGATCAACCCGATGTACGGCCTGCACGAAGCGCTGGTGATCCTCGAAGAAGAAGGCCTGGAAAACGCCTGGGCACGCCATCGCGCGATGCACGAAAAACTCAAGGCCGGACTCGAAGCGCTGGGACTGAAATACGTGGTCGAAGAAGCCGCCCGCCTGCCGCAACTCAACAGCGTCTACGTGCCCGAGGGCGTCGACGACGCCGCGGTGCGTGCCCGGCTGCTCGCCGATTTCAACCTGGAAATCGGCGCGGGCCTGGGCGACATGGCCGGCAAGATCTGGCGCATCGGCCTGATGGGCTACTCGGCGAAGCAGGAGAACGTCGACTACTGCCTCAACGCGTTGAAGAGCTGCCTGAAATGAACGCCTACCTCATCGACGCCAACACCAAGACAGTCAGCGCCGTGGAGGTTTCTGGGCTCGACGACGTGAAGAAGCTCATCGGCTATGACTCGGTCGATTCCGACGAAATCGACGCGAGCGGTGACCGCCTGTTCTTCGACGAAAGCTGCTTTCTGCGTGACCAGACCGGCAAGGGCCGCTTCAAGCTCGACAATCTCGCGCCGGTGGCCGACAAGGGCGTGGTAGCCGGCTCGTCCGGCGACGCCGCCAATCTGCAAAACGCCGCCGTTCAACTCGCTGCCTTGCAGCAGCGCATCACCTGGCTGTAGGGATTACGACAAGCCCAGCCGCTGCCAGATGACGGTGCAAGGGCCGGCCTGGTTCATGGTGTAGAAATGCAGCCCCGGCGCGCCACCGGCGAGCAGGCGTTCGCACAGGTCGGTGATGACGTCGAGCCCGTAGGCCTTGATCGACGGTAGATCGTCGCCGTAGGCCTCCAGTTTTTTGCGCAGCCAGCGCGGGATTTCCGCGCCGCACGCGTCTGAAAAACGCGCGAGCTGGGTGTAATTGCCAATGGGCATGATGCCGGGCACGACCGGGATCGCAACCTGCACTTCGTCGACGAAACGGAAATACGCGTCGGCGTTGAAAAAATACTGCGTGATTGCGGCGTTCGCGCCGGCGTCGACCTTGCGCTTGAAGTTGGCGAGGTCTGCGTCCCACGAACGCGCCTGCGGATGGATTTCCGGGTAGGCGGCCACCTCGATCTCGAACCAGTCGCCTGTTTCTTCGCGGATGAAGCTCACCAGTTCGTTGGCATAGTTGAACTCGCCAGCATCCATGGTGCCCGATGGCAGATCGCCGCGCAGCGCGACCAGATGGCGGATGCCCTGCCCTTTGTAATCGCCGAGAATTTCGCGGATGTTCTCGCGCGTCGAGCCGATGCACGAGAGGTGCGGCGCGGCTTCCGAGCCCGACGCCTGGATCTCGCGCACGGTGTCGAAGGTGCGGTCGCGGGTCGAGCCGCCGGCACCGAAGGTGACGGAAAAAAACTTGGGATGGAGCTGCGCAAGCTGCTCGCGCACGGCGCGCAGCTTGTCTGCGCCTTCCGTCGTCTTCGGGGGGAAAAACTCAAAACTGAAGGTGCGTGTCGTCATGATCAGTCTTTGGAATTGGGGATGAGCGCAGAGAGCACCCAGGCGATGACGCCGTACAGGAGCGACCCGAGCAGCGCCGGAACGAAACCGCCGACGGCAAAGCCGGGCAGCACCGCGCTCGCGAGCCAGAACAGGAAAGCGTTCAACACCAGATAAAAAACACCCAGCGTCAGCACGGTGATCGGCAGCGTGAGCAGCGCGAGCAGCGGGCGGACGAGGGTGTTGATGAAGCCGAGCACCAGCGCGGCGACCAGCGCCGAGCCGAAGCCCGACACCTGGATCGACGGCAATAGCCACGTGACCGCGAGCAGGGCGACGGCGTTGAGTATCCACAACAAGATCAAGCGCATGTCACCCTCCCCGGGTTGGCTGGTTCAAATCAATAACGGTAGTGGTCGGCCTTGTACGGGCCGGCCTTGTCGACGCCGATGTAGTTCGCCTGGTAGTCGGAAAGCTCGGTCAGTTGCGCGTTGAGCTTCTTCAACTGCAGGCGCGCGACCTTCTCGTCCAGATGCTTGGGCAGGGTGTAGACGCCGATCGGATACTTGCCCGAATCGCGCTCCTGCCACAGTTCGATCTGGGCGATGGTCTGGTTGGCGAACGACGACGACATAACGTAGCTGGGGTGGCCGGTCGCGCAGCCGAGGTTCACCAGCCGGCCCTTGGCTAGCAGGATGATGCGTTTTCCGTCGGGGAAGATCACGTGATCGACCTGCGGTTTGATCTCTTCCCACTGGTATTGCTCGATGCCGGCGACGTCGATCTCGTTGTCGAAGTGACCGATGTTGCAGACGATGGCCTGGTCTTTCATCTTCGCCATGTGGTCGTGGGTGATGACGTGGAAGTTGCCGGTGGCGGTGACGAAGATGTCGGCGTGCTCGCACGCGTAGTCCATGGTCACGACGCGGTAGCCTTCCATCGCCGCCTGCAGCGCGCAGATCGGGTCGATCTCCGTCACCCAGACCTGCGCCGACAGCGCGCGCAGCGCCTGCGCCGACCCCTTGCCCACGTCGCCGTAGCCGGCGACGACCGCGACCTTGCCGGCGATCATCACGTCGGTCGCGCGCTTGATGCCATCAACGAGCGATTCGCGGCAGCCGTAGAGGTTATCGAACTTGGATTTCGTCACCGAGTCGTTGACGTTGATCGCGGGGAATTTGAGTTCGCCCTTGGCATGCATCTGGTACAGGCGATGCACGCCGGTGGTGGTTTCCTCGGTGACGCCGCGGATCGCCAGCAGGCGGCTCGAATACCAGCCCGGCTCGGCCGCGACCCTGGCCTTGATCGCGGCGTAGAGCACGCGTTCTTCCTCGCTGCTTGGGTTGGCCACCACGGAAATGTCCTGCTCGGCGCGCGCGCCGAGATGCAGCAGCAGCGTCGCGTCGCCGCCGTCGTCGAGAATCATGTTGGAGTGGCCGCCGTCCGGCCATTCGAAGATGCGGTGGGTGTAGTCCCAGTAGTCCTCGAGCGACTCGCCCTTGATCGCGAACACCGGCGTGCCGGTGGCGACGATCGCCGCGGCGGCGTGGTCCTGAGTCGAGAAGATGTTGCACGACGCCCAGCGCACTTCCGCGCCGAGCGCCTGCAGCGTCTCGATCAGCACCGCGGTCTGGATGGTCATGTGCAGCGAGCCGGTGATGCGCGCGCCCTTCAAGGGCTGGGCGGCGGCGAATTCCTCGCGGATCGCCATCAGGCCCGGCATTTCGGTTTCTGCAATGCGGATTTCCTTGCGGCCCCAGTCGGCAAGCGACAGGTCGGCGACGACGAAATCGGTGAAATTGGCGGGGGGGGTTTGAGCGTTCATCACGCGTCCTTTCTGTAAATAAAAAAGAAAACGTGAGCGCCGTTGGAAGGAAGCGTTCCGAGCCTGGCGGGTCAACCGTCGCAGCGCTCCTCGGAACCGAGGCGGCATTCTAACCCGGAAGTGCGGCTGCAAGTCACGTCATCCCGGATCACGCCCACAACACCTCGACCGGATAGCCCCGCATAACGGCGTCTGCCGACACCAGCGTCAGGCCTTCGTGCCGCGCCTGGGCGATCAACAGGCGATCGAACGGGTCGCCATGCAGGCGCGGCAGGTCGGCGAGCGTCCAGATGTGCGGAAGCTGGATTGGCAGCAACTCAAGGCCATTGTTGATTTGCCCTTCGACCAGCAGAGGCAAGGGTTGCCGCAAATCGAGTTTGCCCAGTGCGATCTTGATTTGAGCTTCCCATACGCTTGCTGCACTGAAGAAAATCTCGCTCGACGGTTGCCGCATGGCGGTGAGTACGTTCGGCGGTAAAAGCTGCGGAGATTTGTCCCACCAGATCAGCGCGTGCGTGTCGAGCAACAATCTCATATCGGACCGTTGCCCAACCAGAATTCGTCGGGCAGCGGCGCATCGAAATCGTCGGCCATATAGAACTCGCCCTTGTGCAAACCCGGAATGCGCTGCACCGGCTTGGGCTCCACCGCAACCAGCTTGACCACGGGCTTGTTCGCGCGCGCGATCACGACCTCTTCGCCTGCCTCGACGGCGGCGATGAGCGCCGACAAATGGGTTTTGGCTTCGTGGATATTGACGGTTTTCATGCGCAACCCAGCATTAGCTAAATGAGTTAGCTAATGCTAGCCACCCGTCTCGCCAGCGTCAAGCAGACGCCTCGCCTTCGCGCCAATTGAATTGGGCCGCAGAAGCAGTAATGGGCATCCCGCAGCGCATGCGCCTCGCCGGGTGCACCTGGCAGGCACTGTCATCCCGATAGCGCGCTGTCGGGTGGGGGCGTTCAAGCCTTCCAAAAAGACGCTGGGGGCTTGCGCCCCCATGCACCCCCTAAAGGGTAGAGTGACTCAAATCACCGAATCACCCGCGCCGCCGCGCGCGCCAGCCGATCAGCCCCAGGCCTGCCAGCAACATTGCATACGTCTCTGCTTCAGGAACAGCAGCAACGTCGCCAGGACGAACAGCCAGCGCATACATGACGTCACTCTTTCCGATTCCGTTCTGAAAGCCCGCGAAGGTCCCGAAGCCCCAAGCGAAAAACTCTGGCTCCGCCATGAACTCGGTACCGGACCAATAGCCACCGGGCTGAAAATTGATGAATGGACCGACGTTATCCAGCGTGCTATCAGGGTCGCTCCCTCCTTCAAATGCACCGCTGTCTGCACCCGTGTTCGTAAAAAAGCTCAGGTTGCCCAGCGTTTGGTGGTACAGGTGGGCCAGTTCGCTGCTGGCAGGATCGACGTTGTAGCCACAATCAGTACCCCCGTAAGCGAAGTCACAGCCAATCTCGCCACTGTCGGTGGTGGTCGGCAAACGCCAGTCGTTGTATCCCCAATACTCCAGATTATTGGCCCAACTGACGGCCTCTTCCCATGTCATGAGACCGTCAGCGTTGTAGCCGCTGGTCTGTGCGTAGTTGGCGTCGGCCAGCCAGGTGATGTCGAGATCGGTGTCGTAATACGCCTCGAAGGTGGAAAGGTTGCCGTCGAGGTCGCGGCCTTCAAGGGCAGCGTGAGCGCTGGCGGCAAAGCATCCGGTGGCGATGAGGCTGAGGGCGATGAGCGGGGTGCGGTGGGTCATGCTGGACTCCTGATCAGGATTTACGGGATGGACTGGTTTGCAGTAAGGGTCTCGTCCGGCTGCCGCACGCGTATTCCCTGCGGCTTGATGTCAAAATCCGGGCAGCAGGATTCAGGCCAACGCCAGCCTGCCTTGGGCAAGCAATTGATCCGGCAATGATTTCTGGCAGGCTGACAGTTAGACCGGCAGAAGTGTAAATTTTTCCGACACAAACGACCCGCCTCACGCTTGCGCAGCGTCTCGGATGCCGCTGCAATTGCGAATGACGACACGCCCCTCTGCAATCAGGCGGATAGACTTCGCTTCAGCTTGCGTGGGCGGGATGTCCAAACGAAAACAGCCGGAGAACCGGCTGGATGCACCAACTGAAAACAGCCGGCAAACTGGCTGGATGTTCCAAATGGAAACAGCCGGCAAGCCGGCTGTTTCGGCACTGCGCGGACGCCGCGTCAGGAGGCCTTGCCCTTGGCGGGTTTCACGCCTTCGAGCATCTTGAAGATGCCTTTGGGCGAACCCTTGAACAGGCGCTTGAAGCTCTTCGACAGGCAACGGCGTTCCAGGGTGTTGCGGCGGGTGCGGCTACGTTCGGCCATGATGGATTCCTAATCGGACTGAAAACGGAGACGCGCATTCTACCAGAGGCCGCCCCTGCTCAAACCTGCGGCGGCCGCTTGAGGAAACTCACCAGGACGGTCAGCGCCGTCAGCGGCAGGACGAAGCTCAGCATGATGCTGGAGAACGCCTGCAAACTGTCGTGCTTTTCCGCTGCCAGCACCAGATAAAGCAGATAGGCCGCGTAATACCCCAGAAACATCCCGCCTTCCCAGCGCGCGATGACCCGCCCGGTGATGAGGATGGGCAGACAGGCAAAGGCAACAGCCAGCATCACCCAGAGATCGAAATTGCGTGCTGCTTCCGGCACGGCCAGACCGTTGCCCGCCACCAGACCCGCTGCGCCGAGCACGGCCAGAAGGTTGAAGATGTTGCTGCCGACCACATTACCGACAGCAATGTCGCGCTGCCCGCGCAGGGCAGCCACGATGGAGGTGGCAATTTCCGGCATGGACGTGCCGACCGCGACGATGGTGAGGCCGATGACCAGGTCCGACACGCCGAACGCACGGGCAAAGGCCACCGAGGCGTCCACCAGCCAGTTGGCACCCAGCACCAGCAGGCCCAGCCCGACTGCCAGCAGCAGTACCTGCACGCTCCAGTGACGGTCCCACTGGCTGGCTGGAATTTCGCTGGCAAATTCTTCGCTGGCTTCCCGGCCCGCTCGGCGCGATTGGAGAACCAGGAAAATCGTATAGGCGATCACCGCAGCAAACAGCGTGGCGGCCTCCTTGCGGTCGATCTGCCCGTCCAGCGACATGACGACGACGACCAGCGACGCCGCGATGAGGATGGGGATTTCCTGCCGGATGATCTGTTCGTGCACCAGCAGCGGAATGATCAGCGCCGAAACCCCCAGGATGAGCAGGATATTGGCGATATTGCTGCCGACCACGTTGCCGATGGCCAGGCTGCTCGACCCGGCCAGCGACGCGCCGATCGACACCGCCATCTCGGGCGCGCTGGTACCGAAGGCCACCACCGTGAGCCCCACGACCAGCGGCGAAATGCCCCAGGACACGGCGAGCCGACCGGCTCCCCGCACCAGGGCTTCGGCCCCGACCACCAGGGCGACCAGACCCAGTACGAACCACAACACCTGGGACAGCATGGTTTACAGCCCGGCTGCGGCCCGCAAGGCGGTGGCCTTGTCGGTCACTTCCCAGGTGAAATCCGGCTCATCGCGGCCAAAGTGGCCGTAGCTGGCGGTGCGGGTATAAATCGGGCGCAGCAGGTCGAGCATGGCGACGATGCCCTTGGGCCGCAAGTCGAAATGATCACGGATCAGCGCCTCGATCTGCGCCTCGGGAATCTTGTTCGTGCCAAAGGTTTCGACCATCAGCGAGGTGGGCCGCGAAACGCCGATGGCATAGCTCACCTGGATCTGGCACCGGTCGGCCAGACCGGCTGCGACGATGTTCTTCGCCACGTAGCGGCCCGCGTAGGCGGCGCTGCGGTCAACCTTGGAGGGGTCCTTGCCGGAGAACGCGCCACCGCCGTGCGGCGCGGCACCGCCGTAGGTGTCGACGATGATCTTGCGGCCGGTGAGGCCGGCGTCGCCCATCGGGCCGCCGATGACGAAACGGCCGGTGGGGTTGACCAGATAGCGCGTCTCTGCGGTGAGCATGTCCTTCGGCAGTACGGGCTTCACGATCTCCTCGATGACAGCCTCGGTCAGCATGGCGTGCGAAATGTCGGGGTTATGCTGGGTCGAGAGCACGACAGTGTCGATGGAATGCGGCTTGCCGTCGACATAGCGGATCGAGACCTGCGACTTGGCATCCGGCCGCAGCCAGGGCAGGCGACCGTCCTTGCGCAGCTCCGATTGCCGCTCGGTGAGGCGATGCGCGAGATGGATCGGCATCGGCATCAGCACCGGCGTCTCGTTGCAGGCGTAGCCGAACATCAGGCCCTGGTCACCCGCGCCCTGGTCGAGGTTGTCGTCGTGCGCACGATCCACGCCCTGGGCGATATCGGGCGACTGCTTGCCGACCGTCACCAGCACCGAGCAGGTGTTGTAGTCGAAACCGATTTCGGACGAATCGTAGCCGATGCGCTTGATCGCCAGACGCGCGACCTGGTTGTAGTCGATGACCGCCGTGGTGGTGATTTCGCCCGCGATCACGCACACGCCGGTGGTGAGCAGGGTCTCGCACGCGACGCGTGCATGTTTGTCCTGGGTTAGAATCGCGTCGAGAACTGCGTCCGACACTTGATCCGCCATCTTGTCGGGATGCCCCTCGGACACCGACTCAGACGTAAAAATGAAATCCTTCTGCATGACTGCTCCTGTCACCCCGGTTACGAGCTGCGTAACCGACTCACGGGGCTGGGGGAGCGGCGACGCTTTAGCTGCATTTATATCCCGCCCGCAAGTTGTCAAGATTAACCCGGCGGCAGGCGCATTCTGCCGTGCGCATTCCCTTCGCGTCAATCCCGCGTGATCGCGCTGTTCAAACTGCTGGCCCGACTGCCGCTGCCGGTGTTGCACGGTCTGGGCATAGCTCTGGGCTGGATCGTCTACTGGTCGCCCGGACGTCACTCGGGGCGCATGCGGCACAATATCGAATCCAGTGGACTGTGCCCGACCGGGCACTGCGGGCATCTGCGTGCCCGCGCCATTGGCGAATCCGGCAAAAGCCTCACCGAGCTGATGGCGGTATGGCTACGCCCGTATGCCAGCACCCTGCGGCTCGTGAAGGGCAGCAGCGGCAGCGAGCATTTCGACGCCGCACTGTCTGCCGGGCGTGGCGTCATCCTGATGTCGCCGCACATCGGCTGCTTTGAAATCATCAGCCTGTATGTCGCCAGTCGGCATCCCTTTACCGCCATGTACAAGCCCCCGCGCAAGCCCCTCGTGGCCCGGTTGATGCGGATGGGGCGCGAACGCGGACAGGCGCGACTCGTGCCTGCCGATCTCTCCGGCGTGCGCGCCCAGTTCGCCGCGCTGAAACGCGGCGAGGCCATCGGCATCCTGCCCGATCAGGTGGCAAGTCTGGGCGACGGCGTGTGGGCCCCGTTTTTCGGCCGCCCGGCCTACACCCCCACACTGGCGGCCAACCTGCAACGCAAGACGCGGGCGGCCGTGCTCTTCGTCGTCGCCGAACGCCTGGCGTGGGGGCGCGGCTATCGGCTCCATTTCTGGCCGCTTCCCGGTGACCTGCCGGCCGACAAGGCCGAGGCTGCCGCTAGCATCAACCGCGAGGTGGAAGCGATCGTGCGGCGCTTCCCCGAGCAGTACATGTGGACCTACAACCGCCACAAGCGACCCGGCGGCGTCACGCCCCCCCAAGCTTCATGAAGCCGGCCAAACCCGGGCTTGCCCACCCCGGCCTCTGGGGCGTGTGGCTGGGCGTGGCGCTGCTCTGGCTGCTGCACTGGCTGCCGCTGCCGCTGCAGGCAGCGTTCGGCAACGCGGTGGGCTGGCTGCTGGCGCTGAAACCGGGTCGCCGCCGCAGAATCGTCGTGCGCAACCTGGAACTGTGCTTTCCCGACGTGCCGGCTGCCACCCGCCGCCGCTGGCTGCGCCAGACCTACCAGACCTCCATGCGCGCGGTGCTGGAGCACGGCGTGCTGTGGTGGGCCTCGGACGCGCGCCTGCGCCGCCTGATCCGCATCGACAATCCCGAAGCCGCGCACGGCGACGGCACGCGCCCGGTGATCTGGCTGGCCCCCCATTTCGTCGGCCTCGACATGGGCGGCGTGCGCCTCACCATGGACTGGGAAATCGCGTCGATGTACGCCCCGGCCAAGGACCCGGTCAGCGACAAATTCATGCGCGGCGGCCGCACCCGATTCCGCGACATCGTGCTGATCGCACGCCACGAAGGCATCAAGGCCACACTCTTTGCGCTCAGGTCTGGCCGCCCCTTTTATTACCTGCCCGACCAGGACCATGGCCGGCGCAATTCGGTATTTGTCCCCTTCTTCGGCGTAGCCGCCGCGACGGTGTCGGCCCTGCCCCGCATCGCCAAACTGGCCGACGCGCAGATCGTACCGGTCGTCACCCGCCAGCTGCCGTGGGGGCGCGGCTACGCCGTGCGCTTCTACCCGCCCTGGGACAACTACCCGAGCGGCGACCTCGACGCCGACGTGGCGCGCATGAACGCCTTCATCGAAGATCGCATCCGCGAGATACCGGCGCAATACCTGTGGCTGCATCGGCGTTTCAAGACCCGGCCGGCAGGTGAGCCCAGTCTGTATGACTGACGCCCCGCGCCGCCTGCTGCCGGAGGAGGTCGGCGCGCTCGCCGCGCTCGCCAGAATCGTCTGGCAGGCCACCTATCCGGCCCTCATCAGCCAGGCCCAGATCGACGCCATGCTCGCCGACCGTTACGCTGCAGCGCGCATCCGCAGCCAGCTCGACGACGCGCGGCACGCCTGGTGGGTAACCGGCTCGCCGCCCGCCGGATTCGCACATGTGTATGTCGACGCCACCGCTGCCAAGCTCGACAAGCTCTACGTCCACCCCGGCCGACAGCGCCAGGGGCTGGGCACCGCCCTGCTGCACGCCTGTGCCGACTGGGCGCGCGCGCAGCGCTGCCTGGTCCTGCGGCTCCAGGTCAATCGTGGCAATATTCCGGCGATACGCGCCTACGAAAGCTATGGCTTCCACCTCGTCGAATCCCGCGTGTTCGATATCGGCAATGGCCATGTGATGGACGATCATGTGATGGAGATCACGCTGTGAGTTTTGCCAATCCGGACGACGCCCTGGTCCACGCGCTCCTCCGACGCGTACGCAGCCTCGCCGTCGTCGGCCTCTCGCCGCAACCGGCCCGCCCGAGTCATGCTGTGGCACGCGCCATGCAGGCTTACGGTTTCCACATCGTGCCGGTGCGCCCGTTGGTCGATTCGGTGCTGGGCGAGCGGGCCTATGCCCGCCTCGCGGATATCCCGTTTCCGGTCGATCTCGTCAACGTCTTCCGTGCCGCCGAACACCTGCCGGCTATCGTCGACGCCTGCCTGGCGCTACACTTGCCGGCAATCTGGATCCAGGAAGGCATCGTCAACGAAGCGGCCGCACAACGCGCCCGCGACGCCGGCATGACGGTGGTGATGGATCGCTGCCTCCTCAAGGAATACGTCAGGCTCAAAACCGCATGAGCACGCGCACACGCTTCAGCAAGATGCAGGGCCTCGGCAACGACTTCGTCGTCTTCGACGGCGTGCGCCAGCGCGTCGCGCTCACTGCGGACATCTGCCGCCGCATCGCCGACCGCCACTTCGGCGTCGGCTGCGACCAGATCCTGCTGGTCGAGGCCGCGTCGCGCCCGGATGTGGATTTCCGCTACCGCATCTTCAACGCCGACGGCGGCGAGGTCGAACAATGTGGCAACGGGGCGCGTTGCTTCGTCCGCTTCGTCCACGACCAGGGCCTCACCGACAAGACCGCGATCCGCGTGGAAACCGCATCCGGCGTGATCGAACCACGCCTGCTCGACAACGGCCTGGTCATGGTCGACATGGGTGCGCCGCGTTTCGCACCGGCCGACATTCCCTTCGTTGCCGACGCCGAAGCGCTCAGCTATGCGCTCAAGGTCGGCCAGCACGTCGTCGAAATCGCCGCGCTCTCGATGGGCAACCCGCACGCCGTCCTGCGCGTGAACGACCTCGACAGCGCGCCGGTGGATATCCTCGGCGCAGCGATCGAAGCCCACGCGCGCTTCCCTAAGCGCGTCAACGCCGGGTTCATGCAGGTGCTGACCGAGCACGACATCCGCCTGCGCGTGTTCGAGCGCGGTGCCGGCGAGACACTCGCCTGCGGCACCGGGGCCTGCGCCGCCGCCGTTGCCGGTATCCGCCAGGGCTGGCTGAAAAGCCCGGTCAGCGTACACACCCGGGGCGGCGATCTGGTCATCGCCTGGGCCGGCGCGGGCCAGCCGGTTTTCATGACCGGCCCGGCCGAAACAGTATTCGAAGGAGAACTGGAACTTTAATGGACACGCTCGACGCCCCCATGGACAAGCAGGCCATCGCCGACTTCCTCACCCGCAATCCGAATTTCTTCAATGAATTTCCCACCCTGCTGGCCGAACTGAACATTCCGCATCCGCACGGCACCCATGCGGTGTCGATGAGCGAACGCCAGCTCATCGCCCTGCGCGACAAGGTGCGGATGCTGGAAAACAAGCTGGCCGAGCTGATCCAGTTCGGCGAAGAGAACGACGGCATTTCCGAAAAGCTGCACGCCCTGACGCTGGCGCTGGTGGCGGCTGACAGCGCCGAGGAACTCACCGGCGCACTCGCTCTGCATCTGCGCGAGGGATTCGCCGTGCCGCACCACGCGATGCGCCTGCTGGCCGACGGCACGCTCGCGCCCGACGCCGTCACCGGCATCACCACGCTGCTGCAGCCGGTCTGCGGCGCGCTGGCAGTGCCGCAGGCGAGCGACTGGTTCGGTGAGATCTCGCCGCATCTCAAGAGCTTTGCCTGCATCCCGCTGCGCACGGCGGCAAGCAGCCCCTCGCTCGGCCTGCTGGTGCTGGCCTCGGAGGAGGACAAGCGCTTCTACGCCGGCATGGGTACGCTCTATCTGGTGCGGCTGGGCCAGGCGCTGGCCGCGGCCCTCACGCGGATGCAGGCTTGACCCCCGCTGCCGTCGACGCCTATCTGATCTACCTGGCCGCCGAACGGCGGCTCTCCCCGCATACCCTCGCCGCCGCCCGACGCGACCTCGACAAGCTCATCGCCCATGCCGCCGCTCGCCCGCTCGACTCCTTGTCGGTGGACGACATTCGCCGCGCCATCGTCCAATTGCGCGCCCACACGCTTTCCCCGCGCAGCGTGGCCCGGCATCTGTCGAGCTGGCGCGGGTTCTATGCCTTTGCCTGCCGCCGGCTGGGGTTTACCGCGAATCCCTGCGTGGGTCTGCGCCCACCCAGGGCCGCCAGGGCACTCCCCGACGTGCTGTCGCCCGACGCCTGCTCACAGCTGCTTGATCGTGCGCCCGACGGCACGCTGGAAACCCGTGATCGCGCCCTGTTCGAGCTGATTTACTCCAGCGGCCTGCGGCTCGCCGAAGCCGTGGGCCTCGATCTGGCCGACGTCGATTTCGCGGCAGGCGAGGCGCGCGTCACCGGCAAGGGCAGCAAAACCCGCATCGTGCCGATCGGCACCCAGGCTCGCACTGCGCTCCAGGCCTGGTTACCGCTGCGCCAGCAGCAGGCGCAGGACGGCGTCATGGCACTGTTCGTCAACCAGCGCGGCACGCGTCTCACCCCGCGCGGCGTGCAGTTGCGGCTGCAACGCTGGGCGATCCGGGCGGGGCTGCCGCAGCACGTTCACCCGCATCTGTTGCGGCACGCTTTCGCCACCCATGTGCTGCAATCCTCAGGCGATCTGCGCGCCGTGCAGGAGCTGCTGGGGCATGCCAGCATCGCCACCACGCAGGTGTATACCCATCTCGACTGGCAGCATCTCGCCCGAAGCTACGACCAGGCCCACCCGCGCGCGCGCCGTAAATCCTGAGGTTTCGGCCAGAACGCCAGCGCCCTGGTTGTATAGGGGTTCACGCTCCCTTCAGGTTTGCCGGTTCTGGCCGATTCAGCAGCCATGAATGCCCCCGCCCCCGTCGTCCGCCAGACGCGCGCCCTGCCTTTTCACCGGCTCGGCATGCGTGGCCGTGTCATGGCTGCCGTCCTTCTGGTGATGCTCGTGCTGTTCGTGCTGACCGGACACCAGATCGTCAGCATCGCCCGCCAGGATGCCAATACCGCCCTGCGCGTGCAGGCCGCCGCCCAGCTCGCCGCACTGACCCAGCTGGCGGCCGACGCGGCCATCGTCGACGACCGTGTCGGCCTGCGTGAACGCCTGCTGCTGCCGGTGGGACAGGGCAACCTGCTCATGGTCGAATACCTCGCCGCAGACGGGTTCGCCCTGCGCGAAACCATGGCGGACACGCCAGCCAGTCGGCCCGGCTGGTTCGCCCGCCTGGTGGATTTGCAGCCCCCCCGCCTCTCCCGCCCAGTGACGGTGGCAGACAGGACCTACGGCACGCTCTCGGTCCAGCCCACGGCGCATCCCTACGAGGACTTCCTCTGGCATCTCGCCACCCGGCTGTTCGCGGTACTTAGCGGCGCGTTCATCCTGCTCGGCGGACTGATCCATGTGCTGCTTAAAATCAACCTGCGGGGACTGGCCACCCTGCGCGTCGCGGCGCAACAGGTCGAAGCCGGCGATTACAGCCTGCGCGTCCCCGTCGGCCAGGGCAACCCGCCCGAACTGCGCGATGCCCTGCGCGGCTTCAACCACATGAACGCCGCGCTCGAACGCACGCTCGTCACGCTGGGCGAACAGCAGCGCGCACTCGACAGCGCCGCAGCCGTCGCCGAGGCCGACCTCGACGGCACCATCACCTATGTCAATGAACTGTTCTGCGTGCTGTGCGGTTACACGCGCGAACAGCTGATCGGCCAGAATCACCGCATCCTCAATTCCGGCTGGCACGACCGGGCCTTTTTCGACACGCTCTGGCAGACCATTTCCCGCGGCCGCACCTGGCACGGCGAACTGTGCAACCGCAACCGCGATGGCCGCCCCATCTGGCAGGACACCACCATCCTCCCCGCCCTGGGCGAAGACGGCCTGCCGCAAAAATACCTGTCGATCCGCTTCGACATCACCCAGCGCAAGCTCGGCGAAGCCGCCATCGAGGCGGAAAAGGAGCGCTGGCAAGTCACCCTCCAGTCCATCGACGATGCGGTCATCGTCACCGACGGCCACAACCGTGTCGCCTACCTCAACCCCAGCGCCGAAAGCATGCTCGGCGCGGCCCAGGAAGAAGCCGAAGGCCGGCTGTTGCGCGAACTGATGACGCTCGACCGCGCCAGCAGCGAGGAGGACATGCCGACCTGTTTCCTCGACGCGCAGTCGCCGCGCATGGGCAAGCACGGCTCGGCCCGCCTCTACACCCGTTCCGGCCAGATTCTCACCATCAGCTACAGTTGCGCGCCGCTCACCGGCAACGGCGGCTTTGGCGCGGTCTACGTGCTGCGTGACGAAACCGAGAAAAAGCAGCTGCTCGACAACCTGCGTGACATGGCCTACCACGACACGCTCACCAAGCTGCCCAACCGCCGCGCCGTCGAGGGCCGGCTCGTGCGTGCGCTACGCACTGCGCGCGAGGAAGCGCAGCAGCACGCCTTCTGCTACATCGACCTCGATCAGTTCAAACTCGTCAACGACACCTGCGGCCACGCGGTCGGCGACGCCCTGCTGCAGGAGATCGCCCAGACCATGCGCACGGCCCTGCCCAGCCATGCCTACCTGGGCCGGCTGGGCGGCGACGAATTCGGCCTCATCCTCTTCGACACGCCCGCCGACGAAGCCCTGCGGCTCTGCCGCACGCTGGTGCAGCGCATCCGCGATTTCCGGTTCGAACACAAGGGCCGGCGCTTCACCCTCGGTGCCTGCGCCGGCATCGCACGCATCACCCGCGAGGCCAGTTCTGCCGGCGACATCATGGTACAGGCCGACATGGCCTGCTATCGCGCCAAATCCGAAGGCAGCGGCCGCGTCATGCAATACGAGGCCGACGAAGTGGGCTTCCGCCGTCTGGAAACCGAAATGGGCTGGGCCGCCGACTTTGCCCAGGCGCTCGAAGCCAACCAGTTCCTGCCCTATCGCCAGCTCATCCAGCCCACCTCGGGCAATGGCCAGCCGCACTACGAGGTGCTGATCCGCTGGCAGCGCAACGGCGTGATCGAAGGCCCGGCCAAGCTCCTGTCGGCGCTGGAACGCTACGGCCAGGCCCCCATCCTCGACCGCTGGATGGTGGAAACCGTCATCACCTACCTCGCCGCCCGCCCGGACGATCAGGCCGTCTACTTCATCAACCTCTCGGGCAAGACCGTGGCCGACGAATCCTTCCTCGGCGTCGTCTGCGCCCTGCTCGACCAGTACGGCGTACCCGGTGAACGGCTTGGCTTCGAAGTCACCGAAACCGCCGCCGTGGTCAACCTGGACGATGCCCAGCGCCTGATTCAGGGCCTGCGTCCGCGCGGCTGCCAGTTCGCGCTCGACGACTTCGGCCGCGACGCCTCGTCGTTCTTCTACCTCAAGCATCTGCCGGCCGACTACCTCAAGATCGACGGTGCCTTCGTGCGCGGGATGCTCGATGACGACCGCGACCAGGCCATCGTGCGCTCCATCGCCCAGCTCGCACGCGACTTCGGCATGCACTCCATCGCCGAACAGGTGGAAAACGCCGAGATGGCCGCGGTGCTGGGCGAGATCGGCGTCGACTACCTGCAGGGCTATCACGTCCACCGGCCCGAGGCGTTTCCCGGCTGGCAGGCGCAAGGCAATGCGCGTGCCACACGCAGCGCGCACCTCTCCGTCGTCAGGTAATCAGTCGATCTCGATCTTCGCCACGCCCTCGGGCGCGGGCGGGTAGCGCATCTTCAGGCCTTCCAGCGTCTCGATCAGGATGCGCGACACCGTGAGGTTGCGCGCCAGCTTGCTGTTGGCCGGAATCACATGCCAAGGCGCGTATTCGGTACTGGTCGCCGAGAGCGCGTCTTCGTAGGCCCGCATGTAATCGTTCCACTGCGCCCGCACGGCGAGGTCACCCGGCTGGAATTTCCACTGTTTCTCGGGCGTGTCCCGGCGTTCCTCCAGCCGCTTCTTCTGCTCGGCTTTTGAAATATTGAGATAGAACTTGAGTATCGTCGTGCCGGTTTCCGTCAACATCCGCTCGAATTCATTGATCTGCCGATAACGGCGTGCGCACTCTTCGGCGTCGATCCAGCCGTTCACCCGCGTGATCAGCACGTCCTCGTAGTGCGAGCGGTTGAAGATCATGATCTCGCCGCGCGCCGGCACCTTCTGGTGCACCCGCCAGAGATAGTCGTGCGCCAGCTCGTGCGGGGTCGGTGCCTTGAAACTCGCCACCCGAACCCCCAGCGGATCCACACCCTGGAACACATGACGGATGGTCGAATCCTTGCCCGCCGTATCCATCGCCTGCAGCACCACCAACAGCTTGTGACGACCTTCTGCGTACAGAAGCTCCTGAAGGGTTTCAAGCCGCGCACGGTCCGCGTCGAGGCGTTCGCGCGCCGCCGATTTCTTGCCGTCGATGATAGCGTCGTCGTCCGGGTCCCAGTCGGAAAGATCGACCCGGCTGCCGGATCGAATGCGCGTCTCGCCCGGCATCATGCGGCCCCCTGCGTGGCGGTTTCCTGGATCATCTGCACACCTGTCCTCATAAGCCGACCTCCTGCATTTTCTGCCCCGTCCCGGAATCGCCAGAAGCGGCGCGTGGGTCCAGCCGCGTCAGCCGGATGAACGTCGCGATCTCTTCCTGCCAGCGCAGTTTTTCCAGCGTGGACAGCGCCTTGAACGCCTTCAGGCGTTCATCGCTCAGGTGGTAGGTGCGGTCGCCACGATCAAATGCCATTCAGCCCCCTTCAAACGGTGGAGATGTTCAATGTCAGCCAGGACAACCGACGGCCTCTACGCCGCCGCCTCGAACGGCACTTCCCAGCCGGGGAGAACCAGCACTGCGGGATGGCATTTCAGCGCCCGCACCAGCACCTTGGCACGTTCGACCCCGAGCGTCACCTGGCCATTCTCGATCGCGGAAATCGTCGCCTGCGGAATCCCGGTCAGTTCGGCCGACTGGCGCTGGCTCAATTCCTGAATCTCGCGCAGGATGCGCAGCGATTCCCCGACCGATACCTCAATACGCTGTTTGGCGGGCCTGAAATTTTTCATCTCAACTTCTCCGGTATTTCGCTTCCGTACCTCAGCGCAACCTACGACTGCCTGGTGAAGCGAAACGCGTAGTTCGAACCATCCCACTCAATTACCTTGCCGACCAGATCCTGGCGAACTGAGAAAATCTTTTTTATTTTGCTTGCATCCTCGCCGGCTTCTACATGCGCAATTTCTTCTGTACGCGCGATCACGAGGCGAACCGGAGCAGATGATTCATAAGCCTTTGCAACATTTTCTCGGAATTCCTTGTTTCCGGGTCCGTGCCAACGATTGGCGGAATCCGCGAATTCCAAAGTACCAGCCGAGCCTTTGCGCGTGTGATGATCCCAAAGACTCACAACCAGCGAACCGTCTGTCGCCCAGGCCGAAACCGACCATTGAACATTGCGCAGGGTCGCGTCGTAACGCAAGAAAGCGTCCTTGATGCCAAGTGTTGTCATGAAGAATAGCTCGACATGTGATCGATCAGTAATGCAAGTAATACACAAAATGAAAAAACAGCGGCGCGGTATACGTCAGGCTGTCCACCCGATCCAGTATCCCGCCATGCCCCGGAATCAATGAGCCGCTGTCCTTGATGCCCAGATCGCGCTTTAGCGCGGAAATCGTCACGTCGCCGACGAAGCCGCCGATGCCGATGATGAGGCCGGCGGCAATGGGCTGCCAGCCGACCAGCGGTGTGAGGTAAGGCGCGGCGAGCCAGGCGACGAGGGTGGTGGTGGCGACGCCGCCGACGAAGCCGGCGACGGTTTTGCCGGGGCTGACCTTGGGGATGACCTTGCGTCGGCCGGCGAGTTTGCCCCAGACGAACTGCATGACGTCGTTGAACTGAGTGAGAAAAACCAGGAAAAGTAGCAGCCCGGCGCTGCCCGCGGCGGGGTTCTTCGCATCCGGCAGCGCCAGCAGGAAGGCGGCGTGGGAAAGCGAGAACACGGTGGTCATGAGGCCCCAGTGGAGAGTGCCGGCGGCGCGCAGGAATCCTTGTGTTTCGCCGACGATGACCATCTTCAGCGGGATGAGCAGGAAGAGATACACCGGGATGAAGATGATGAACATGCCGAACCAGGCCTCAAACACCCAGAAATACTGCACGGGGATGGCGGCGTAGGCCCAGAACAGCACGCGGCGGTCGGCGCGGCGGGTGGGGATAATGCTGAAGTATTCCTTGAGTGCAAGGAAGCTCACCAGCGCGAAGAAAACGATGGAGAGCGCGCGGTCGACTGCGATGGCCAGAATGAACAGGCCGGCCATGATCCACCACGAGCGCATACGCAGCCACAGCTCGCGGTCGCCCGGGCCGGGCTTGAAAAGTTTCTTCAGCCCGATGATGACGGTGCCCAGCACCAGCAGGGCGAGGATGCCGGCGAGGGCGTATTGCAGGTTAAGCGGCATGGGTGTGTCCTGTGGCGGTCATGTCGGCCCCGCAGGCATGGCAGTAGCGTGCAAAGGCATTGGCGCGCACGCCGCAGGCCGGGCAGGGCCGGAACAGGCCGATGCCGCAGTGCATGCAGAAATTACGCGTGCCGTCCTTGAGGTCGACGGGCCGTTCGCAGCCCGGGCAGATGCCCTTGTTCAGGCGCTCGTGTGCCACTTCATAGCTGATCTCCTGGCGGCGCTCGGCTTCGGAGAGCGCTTCGGCCGCCTTCTGCCGGTCGAGATAGCGCTGCAGCGCCCCGATGGCATAGTGGCCGCCCACCAGGGTGAGCACGATGCCGACGAGGTAGCGCACATAGCCGCCGTAGCTCGGCAGGTAGGGCACGAGCTCGATAAAAAATGCGAACAGGGCAAAGAAGATGAAGCCCCAGACAAAGGGCCAGTATTTGCCGCGCCGATGCCGCACGAAGAGCCAGCCGGCCAGCGCAAGCAGGGGCAGGGTGAATGCCAGCCGCACCAGGAACACCCGCAGCTCCAGCTGCTGCTGCGCGTCGCGCCACTGTTTTTCTGCGGCGCGTTCCAGTTCGGCGAGGCGGATCTGCGCCTGTTCCTGCGCCTGACGCGCGGCGAGGTTGGCCTGGTCCAGCTTTTCCACCGCCACTTCGGCCCGCCGCTCGGCGGCCTTGAGCGCGTCCAGCGCCTGGGTGCGCTTGACCAGTTCGGCGTCCTGCGCCGCCTGTGCGGTGACCTTGCGGGTGGCAAGCCAGTTGGCGAAGGTGTCGCGTTCACCCTGTGTCTGGTTGCGCGCCGCCTCGAAAACCAGTTGCGCTCGCGCTCGTGCGTCCTCGCCTTCCTTCAGGCGCCGGGTCTGCTGCCGGATCGCCGCGCGGGCGGCTTCGGCCTGCCGGGCGTCGATGAAATCCTCGATGCGCACAGGCGATTCCACCTTGGGTAAATCGCCCACCACCAATCCACCCAGGCCGATGAGAAAGTTGGCGAACACCACGGCGATGAGCCAGAGCCCGCGCCGGAACCATTTTTCCGAAAACCGCAGTGATCTGCTCATGGCTGCTCCAGTTGATTCGGCGAGACTTCCCGCAACGCGGCGCGCACCCGGTTGACGATGGTGAGCACGAGCAGCACCCCCATCACCCCGAGCACCCCGTTGATCCAGTCGCCCGGTATCACGCCCAATCCCAGCAAAAGCCCCAGCGCGCCAAACCAGAATGCGCGGTCGCTCTTGCCCATGGGGCCCTGGTACTGGCGCTTCGCGCCGATCTGCACCGCGACCACGCCGGTCATTTCGGATATCACCGCGAGCACGACCACGCCTTCGACCAGCGGCACCCAGATGAAGGGCACCCAGGCCAGCGGCAGGTAGAGCGCGGCGTCCGAGACCACGTCGCCGAGTTCGTTGAGGATCGCGCCGAGCTTCGACTGCTGGCCGAATTCGCGCGCCAGCATGCCGTCGATGGCGTTGAGCCCCATGCGCAGGAAGAGGATCAGCGGCAGCAGCAACAGCGGCCAGGTCTCGAACGGCCGCCAGGCGATGAGCCCACCGCCGAGGATCGACAGCACGACGGCGGCGAGCGTGACCTGGTTGGCGGTGACGCCGGCGGCGGCGAGCCGCGCCACGCCGGGGCGGAGCAAGGCCTGGAAGCGGGGCTTCAGGTCGTAGACAGAAGGCATGGTGGACGGGTCTCCGCTGGGGAACGCTTCGGGGCGATTGTAGTCGCAGCGACCCGGCTCACAATATCCCGTAAAATGCGGCTTTTGTAGCACCGCCCCACCATGTCCCGCCTGCGCGAAATCCCCTACAACTACACCTCGTTTTCCGACCGCGAGATCGTCATCCGCCTGCTCGGTGCCGACGCCTGGGGCGTGCTGAACACGCTGCGCGGCGAACGCAAGACCGGCCGCTCGGCGCGCATGTTGTTCGAGGTGCTGGGCGACATCTGGGTGGTGCGGCGCAACCCGTATCTGGAAGACGACCTGCTCGCCAACCCCAAACGGCGCGCGCTGCTGGTCGAGGCGCTGCGTCATCGCCTGCACGAGATCGAACTGCGCCGCCAGGGCAATGATCTGGTCGGACAACTGTTGCAGGCGGCCGAGCGCGCGGTGCGCGAATTCGAAGCCTGGTTCGCCGACACCGCCGATCTGCGCAACCGAATTCAAAGACGGCTGGCCGGTGTCACCCGCAAGGACAACCTCAGCTTTGACGGCCTGGCGCGCGTCTCGCACGTCACCGACGCGACCGACTGGCGCGTGGAATATCCCTTCGTCGTGCTGACCCCCGACAGCGAAGCCGAAATGGCCGCGCTGGTGGCCGGTCTGATCGAACTGGGCATGACGATCATCCCGCGCGGCGGCGGCACCGGCTACACCGGCGGCGCGATCCCGTTGACTGACCACGCCGCGGTGATCAATACCGAAAAGCTCGAAGCCTTGAGCACGGTGGAAATACTGCACCTGCCCGGCTGCGAATTCGAGGTGCCGACGATTCACTGCGGCGCGGGTGTCGTCACCAAACGGGTAATGGAAGCCGCCGACGCCGCCGGGCTGGTGTTCGCGGTCGACCCGACCTCGGCCGACGCCTCGACCATCGGCGGCAACGTGTCGATGAACGCTGGCGGCAAGAAGGCGGTGCTGTGGGGCACGGCGCTCGACAACCTGGTGTCGTGGAAGATGGTCACGCCGGACGCCGACTGGATCGAAGTCAGCCGCCTCGATCACAACCTGGGCAAGATCCACGACGCGCCATCGGCCACGTTCGAAATCCGCCGCTTCGGCCCCGACGGCAAGACGCCCAAGGGCAGCCCCGACATCCTCACCATCCCCGGCAGCCGCTTCCGCAAGACGGGGCTGGGCAAGGACGTCACCGACAAATTCCTCGCCGGCCTGCCCGGCATCCAGAAGGAAGGCTGCGACGGCCTCATCACTTCGGCGCGCTTCATCCTGCACCGCCTGCCGGCGCACGGCCGCACGGTGTGCCTGGAATTCTTCGGCTCGGCGCGCGAAGCCACGCCGGCCATCGTCGAAATCAAGGACTACTGCGACGCCCATCCCGATGTGCTGCTCGCCGGCCTGGAACACCTCGACGCGCGCTATGTGAAAGCGGTGGGCTACGCGACCAAGTCGCCGAAGAACGCGCGGCCCAACATGGTGCTGCTGATCGACGTGGCGTCGGATAACGAGGTGGCCGTCGGCGAAGCGGCGTCAAAAATCGTACAGCTCGCCAACCTGCGCGGCGGCGAAGGCTTCATCGCGGTGAACCCCGAAACGCGCAAGAAATTCTGGCTCGACCGCGCCCGCACCGCCGCCATCGCCGCCCACACCAACGCTTTCAAGATCAACGAGGACGTGGTGATCCCGCTGCCGCGCCTGGGCGACTACACCGACGGCATCGAGCGCATCAACATCGAACTGTCGCTGGGCAACAAACTGAAACTCACCGACGCGCTGGGCGAATTCTTCGCCGCGCCGCTGCCGCTGCTGGAAGACGACGACACCGTCGCCGATCCGGAAAAGGTCGCTGAAAAGCAGGCGCAGGCACGGGCGCTGGTGGCTACCGTGCGCGAGCGCTGGGCGGGTTATCTGGCCGATCTCGATGCCGCGTACGAATCAGGTACGTTCTTCACCGCGCTGCGCGACAAACAGCTGCGCGCGTCCTGGAAACGTGAACTGCGTAGCGAACTGCAGCAACTTTTCGTCGGCCGCGAATACACCCGCATCCTCGACGCCTGCGACCGCATGCACAAGAACACGCTGAAAAGCCGCGTCTTCGTCGCGCTGCATATGCACGCTGGCGACGGCAACGTGCACACCAATCTGCCGGTCAATTCCGACGACTACGCAATGCTCGCCGCCGCCAACGCGGCCGTTGCGCGCATCATGCGGCTCGCCACCGATCTGGGCGGCGTGATCTCGGGCGAACACGGCATTGGGCTGACCAAGCTGGAATTCCTCGACGACGCCACGCTGGCGCACTTTGCCGACTACAAGAAAAAAGTCGATCCGAACGGCCGCTTCAACAAGGGCAAGCTCATGCGCGGCGCGGATTTACGCAACGCCTACACGCCCTCGTTCAGCCTGCTGGAAGCCGAATCGATCATCCTCGAAGCCTCCGAAACCCAGGACATCGCCGATTCGATCAAGGACTGCTTGCGCTGCGGCAAGTGCAAGCCGGTGTGCAACACCCACATCCCGCGTGCCAATCTTTTATACAGCCCGCGCAACAAGATCCTCGCCACCTCGCTCCTGATCGAAGCTTTTCTGTACGAAGAGCAGACGCGGCGCGGGGTATCGATCAAGCACTTCGACGAATTCTCCGACGTCGCCGACCACTGCACCGTCTGCCACAAATGCAAGAACCCCTGCCCGGTCGACATCGATTTCGGCGACGTGTCGATCGCCATGCGCAACCTGCTGCGCAAACAGGGTAAGAAGAAATTCAACCCCGGCACCTGGGCGTCGATGGCCTTCCTCAACGCCACCGACCCCAAGACGATCAAGGCACTGAGGAAGCCGCTGATCGAATGGGGCTACGCCGGCCAGCGCCTGGGCAACCGCATGTTCAAGCGCCTGGGCCTCATCCAGGATCAGGTCAAACACCCGCCCGCCTCGCTCGGCAAACCTGGTATCCGCGCGCAGGTCATCCACCTCGTCAACAAGCCCATGCCCGGCGGCCTGCCGAAGAAAACCTCGCGCGCGCTGTTGGGGCTGGAAGACCCAGCCATCGTGCCGGTGCTGCGCAACCCCGCCAAACTCTCGGACGACGCCGATGCGGTGTTCTATTTTCCAGGCTGCGGCTCGGAGCGCCTGTTTTCGCAGGTGGGACTGGCCACCCAGGCCATGCTGTTCGAGCTCGGCGCGCAGACCGTGCTGCCGCCCGGCTACCTCTGCTGCGGCTACCCGCAGACCGCCGGCGGCCAGGCCGACAAGGGCGAGGCGATCACCGCCGCCAACCGCGTGCTGTTCCACCGCGTCGCCAATACGCTCAACTACCTCGACATCAAGACCGTGATCGTGTCCTGCGGCACCTGCATGGACCAGTTGCTGAAATACGAATTCGAGAAGATCTTCCCCGGCTGCCGCCTGCTCGACATCCACGAATACCTGATGGAAAAGGGCGTGAAACTCGACGGTGTGGACGGCGAAAAATATCTCTACCACGACCCCTGCCACACGCCGATGAAAACCTACGCGCCGATGAAGGTCGCCAACGCCCTGCTCGGTGGCGCGCCCGACAGCGGCGCGGTGACGCTGTCCGACCGCTGCTGCGGTGAATCCGGCACCCTGGCCGTGACGCGTCCCGACATCTCGACGCAGATCCGCTTCCGCAAGGAAGAGGAAATCCGCGCCGGGGTGGAATCGCTCGACCAGGATTCACGGCCGGTCAAGCTCCTCACCAGCTGCCCGTCCTGCCTGCAGGGCCTTGCACGCTACAGCGACGACACCGGCACCACGCCGGACTACATCGTCGTCGAACTGGCGAAGAAACTGCTCGGCGAAAACTGGATGACGAGCTACCTCGCCCGCGTGGGCAATGGCGGGATCGAGCGCGTGCTGCTGTAACCAACCCGCGATTGCTTCGCCCTGGCAGGCAATGCTAAGTTCCCGTCTGCGGAGATCACAGCACAACCAATAAAGCCGATCTACTGGAGGAGAAAACCATGCACGCCCGTTTGACCCTGCTCACCGCCGCGCTGGCGGCCGCGCCCGCACTGTGTACCGTTAGCGCCAGCGCGAATGCTGAAGAAATCGCCGACAGCCTGTCCGGCAGCGGCGTGTATTCCGCTGCCGCGGATATCGGCAGCCTCTTTTTTTCGCAGCCGGCTTACGTCCCCACTGCGGACATTACCGAGACCATCGCACAGGCGGCGGCCATCGACCTGACCGAGTACAGTGCCCAGGCCACCAGTACGCTCGGCAGCAACCACGCGTCCGTCGAGGCAAACGGGTTCAGCAATGGGGCATTCGGCGTTGGCAGCTTTTCCGGCTGGTACGACCAGGTCATCATCACCGGCGGGACGGGAACCGGCACCATCCAGTTTTCGGTGCAGTTGAGCGGCGTGATCGATGCAGGGGCCTACGCTGGCGGGGCGGCATATGGATTGTTTGCCAGTACCTTGCACCCGACGCAACTCGTCGATACGACGAACATCATTAACACAACGTCCTTGCCGCTCCATCCCTGGGCACTGGGTACCCCAATCAGTTTCGGCAGCAATCCCGACGTGGCTACGATTACAAGTTACGATGTTGGCGTTTCTCCCTATAACGACACGGAAATTCTTTTTCCTTCCGAACCGTTTGATTTTCCCGGCTTTCCCTCGGTAGGGGATCCATCCGACCTGCTCGGCGGCGAGCCGATGGATCCGGTTCTACCCGACCTCATCCTCACGCCGGGGGCCGATCAAGTGGTCAACGTCACGCTGATCGGCACACTCGAATTCACCTACGGGGAAGCGTTTTATCTGATCGGTGCGCTGGGTACCACTATTATTGGCGACGGGCTGGAAGCGTTTTGCAGCTTTATCGCCATCGGTGACCCCTGCACCCCGACACCCAAAGACGGCAGCGGTGCCACCACCCTCGATTTCTCCGACAGCGCCCACCTCGTCAGCATCAAGCTGCCCGAGGGGGCGAGCGCGAGTTTCGCCTCCGGGGCCGCCTACAACGTCACCAGCGTGCCCGAACCCGGCGAATGGCTGATGCTGCTGGCGGGTCTGGGGCTGGTCGGCTGGCGCGCCCGGCGGCGCGCCTGATTCGGGCTTGCCAAACGTCCCCTGCGCCCCGCAAGATGCGGGGCGTTTCGTTTATGGATGCCCAGCATGACCTGCCCCCTCTGCGACACCCCCGGCGGCGACCTGCTATGGCAGGACGATTTCTGCCGCATCGTGCGGGTGACCGACACGCCGGATTATCCGGGCTTCTGCCGCGTGATCCTCAATCGCCACGTGGCGGAGATGACCGACCTGCCGCCGGCCGAACGCTCGCGCCTGATGATGACGGTGATGAAGGTGGAGCAGGCGCTGCGAGAGTTGATGCGACCGGACAAGATCAATCTCGCCGCGCTCGGCAACGTGGTGCCGCATGTGCACTGGCATGTGATTCCGCGCTTTGTCGACGACCCGCATTTTCCCAATCCGGTCTGGGGTACCCGGCTGCGTGACACACCGCACGCGGTACCGGCAGATTTTGACGCGCAACTGGCGCGGGCAATAACCCGCGTAATGACGCGCTAGACCGCCTGCCCGCGCGCGGGGAAGGAAAGTATGCGGGCCGAGGTTTCAGGCATGCGCAGGCGCGCGGCGGGGAAGACGGCGTTGAAGGTGCTGCCCTTGCCGGGTGCCGACTGGACATCCAGCCGCGCGCCATGCCGGGTGAGGACGTGCTTGACGATGGCCAACCCCAGCCCGGTACCGCCAGTTTCGCGCGAGCGGCTTCGGTCGACCCGGTAGAAGCGTTCGGTCAGGCGCGGGATGTGTTCCGCGGCGATGCCCTCGCCTGTATCGATCACGGAGAACACGGCCTCGCTGTCGCGCAGACTCCAGCGCAGGGTGATGTCGCCGCCTTCCGGGGTGTAGCGCACGGCGTTCGACACCAGATTGCCGAGCGCGCTGCGGATTTCCTGCAGGCTGCCTTCCATGCTCGCGTCGCTGGTGAGTTCCAGTTTCACCCGGTGACGGCCACGACTCAGTGATTCAGCTTCGTCCTTGAGCGCCAGGCTCAGGGCGGGCATGTCGACGAGCTCTTCCTTCAGCCTGTGGTCGGCGCTTTCCAGCCGCGACAGCGTCAGGAGGTCGTCGAGCAGATGCTGCATCCGCCGGGTGTTGTCGAGCATCAGCTCGTAGTAACGGTGCGCTTCGCTGAAAGGCAGTTCGGGGGCATCGGCCAGGGTTTCGACAAACCCTCCCACCACGGTCAGCGGGGTGCGCAACTCGTGCGACACATTGGCGATGAAATCGCGCCGCATGGCGTCGACACGTTCGAGTTCGGTGATGTCTCTCGCCACCAGCAGTTTCTTGCCATCGCCAAACGGCACCAGTTGCAGGGACAGACTCACCTCGCGATTGACCGGTGATTTGCTGATCAGCGGTCGTGCGTAATCCTCGGCATCGAGGAATTCCAGAAAATGCGCCTGCCGCATGAGATAGCGGATGAACTGGCCGCGATCCCGCTCGCAATCGAGCCCCATGTATTTGCGCGAGGCGGGGTTGCACCACTCGATCTGCTCGCTGCCATTGAGGATGATCATCGCGTCCGGCACGGCCTGGGCGGCGTGTTCGAACTGTTCGAGGGCGCTGGTGAGTTCGCTGCGGCTGGCCTTCTGGCGGCGCTGGAGCTTTTGCAGGCGATAGAAAATGTCGCCCCAGGTGCCGGAGGCGTCGGGTGGCTCGACTTCGTCGGGATTTTCCAGCCAGCGCGCCAGACGGAATTCCTGCCACAGGCGGCGCAGCATGACGAAGGCTTGGATGCCGGCGAGGAAGCCCAGCGCCGCCACCGGCCCGGACGCGGCCCACAGGATGAGCGCGACGAACAGCACGCTCGCCAGCACGCTCAAGGGCCGCCACCAGAATCCCATTGCCTTGTCCGCCAGTTTTCCAACTGGCGGCATTATCAACCCACTTCGGCGGAAAAGCGATAACCCGCGCCGCGCACGGTCTGGATCAGGTCGGAGTGCCCGGAGGGTTCCAGCGCCAGGCGCAGACGGCGGATGTGCACATCGACCGTGCGTTCTTCCACGAACACGTCGTCGCCCCAGACCTGGTCGAGCAGCTGGGTGCGCGAATACACGCGTTCGGCGTGGGTCATGAAAAAGTGCAGCAGGCGGAATTCGGTCGGGCCGAGGTCGAGCGGCTGGCCGTTGCCCTGCACGCGATGGCTCACAGGGTCGAGGCGCAGGCCGCGAATCTCCACTGGCTCGTCGGTCATCTGCGGCGCGCGGCGGCGCAGCACGGCCTTGATGCGCGACACCAGCTCGCGCGGCGAGAACGGCTTGGTGATGTAGTCGTCCGCGCCGGTATCCAGGCCCAGCACCTTGTCGCGTTCCTCGCCACGGGCCGTGAGCATGATGATGGGAATCGGCTGATAGCGCTCGTCGGCGCGCAGGCGCTTGCACAGGTCGATGCCCGACATGCCCGGCAGCATCCAGTCGAGCAGGATCACGTCGGGCAGGGTGTTCTTGAGGAATTTCAGCGCATGCTCGGCATCGCCCGTCGCCGTGACCGAATGGCCGGCCTGTGCCAGGTTGAACTTCAGCAGCTCCTGAATTCCGGGTTCGTCTTCGACCAGCAAAATGTTGGCAGCCATGGCTTTTCCAAGCGAATTTGAGTGGTGGCCATACTATGACAGCAATATGAACGATTTATGACGCCCGGCCGGTTCGGCCAAACCCGCGCCAGTCGGGGCGCTGGTAGAATCCAGACAGATCAATCCTTTCTGCCCGTCATGGATAAAAACACGCATTTCGGCTACCAGCAGGTAGCCGAATCTGACAAGGCCGCCAAGGTCGCCGAGGTCTTCCATTCGGTTGCCGCCAAATACGACCTCATGAACGACCTGATGTCGGCTGGCCTGCACCGACTGTGGAAGCGTTTCACCGTGGCGCAGGCGGGCCTGCGACCCGGCATGAACGTGCTCGACGTGGCCGGTGGCACCGCCGACCTGACCCGGCTGTTCCTCAAGGAAGTGGGCGACAGCGGCACCGTGGTGCTCACCGACATCAACCATTCCATGCTGCGCGAGGGCCGCGACCGCATGCTGAACGAGGGCCGTACGCCGCCCACTGTACAGTGCGACGGCGAAGTGCTGCCCTTCCCCGACAACCATTTCGACGCCGTGTGCGTGGCCTTCGGCCTCAGGAACATGACGCACAAGGACGCCGCGCTGGCCGACATGTACCGCGTGCTGAAACCCGGTGGGCGGCTGCTGGTGCTGGAATTCTCCAGGGTATGGAAGCCGCTGGAACCGGCCTACGATCTCTATTCCTTCAAGCTGCTGCCGTTCATGGGCAAGCTCGTCGCCAATGATCCCGGCAGCTACCAGTACCTCGCCGAGTCGATCCGCATGCACCCCGGACAGGAAGAACTGAAAACCATGATGGAAACTGCTGGTTTCGCCAAGGTGAGCTATCACAACCTGACCGCCGGCGTGGTGGCCCTGCACAAGGGCTTCAAGATTTGATCACTGAAGCTTTCGCCGAGAAGAGCCTCAACCATCTGCTGCGCCAGTCGCCCGGCGCGGCCGAGGCACTGTTGCGCCACGCCGGCATGGGCGTGCGTTTCGATCTCGGCCTCGCGCAACTCGATTTCCGTATTGCCGACGACGGCTATTTTTCCGAAGCCGCCGTCGACGCCCCCGACGCGCTCATCCGGCCGACTACCCGCATGCTGACGCGCCTGCCTTTCTTCGGCCGCGAGGCCCTGCGTGACGCCGACTACGAGGGTGATCCGGCGCTGCTCGCCACGCTTGATCGCGTCTTCAAGCAGCTCAAGTGGGATGTCGAAGCCGACCTTGCGCCCTGGGTGGGCGATATCGCGGCGCACCGCCTGCATGGCCTGGGCCGCGATGCGCTTGCCCGACTGGGGAACGTGTTCGCCGCGCTCGGCCACAACGCCGGCGAATACGTGGTGGAGGAGGCGGAGATGATGGCCCGCGCCATCGACGTGGCGCGCTTCAACGCAGACGTCGACGCACTCGCCGACGCCACCGCCCGTCTCGAAGCGCGGCTCGCCCGGCTGGAAGCGTGAACCGGGCAGACAAGGCATGAAACTGCTGCGCCTCGGTCGCATCGTCCAGGTGGCGGTGAAGTATGGACTGGAGGAATTCTTCCTCGGCCACGAACGCGTCCGCCCGCTGCGCTGGCTGGTGCGCGCGCTGCTGTTCTGGCGTCCCATTCGCGAGCCGCGCGCGGTGCGGCTGCGACGCGCGCTCGAAGATCTGGGGCCGATCTTCGTCAAGTTCGGCCAGCTGCTCTCCACCCGCCGCGATCTCGTGCCGCTGGACCTTGCCGACGAACTGGCGCGGCTACAGGATCGCGTGCCGCCTTTCGATTCCGCTGCGGCCGTCGCCACGATCGAGGCCGCGCTGGGCAAGCCACTCGACCAAGCCTACGCCGAATTCGACCGCACGCCGGTGGCCTCGGCCTCGGTGGCGCAGGTGCACTTTGCCCGCCTGCCCGATGGTCGGCCGGTTGCGGTGAAGGTGCTGCGTCCCGGCATCAGCCGCGTCATCGCCCACGACGTGAGTCTGTTGCACGTGCTTGCCCTCGTGGTGGAAAAAAGTTTTGCCGACGGCCGACGGCTGCGCCCGCGCGAGGTCGTGGCGGAATTTGAAAAGCATCTGGCAGACGAACTCGACCTGATGCGCGAGGCCGCCAACTGCTCGCAGCTGCGGCGCAATTTCAAGGAGTCGTCGCTGCTCGCCGTACCCGAGGTTTACTGGGATGCGTGCGCGAAGGACGTAATGACCATGGACCGCATGGACGGCATCCCGGTCAGCCAGATCGAGCGCCTGCGCGCTTCCGGCGTGGACATTCCCAAACTCGCCGCCACCGGGGTGGAAATCTTCTTCACCCAGGTGTTCCGCGACGGGTTCTTCCATGCCGACATGCACCCCGGCAACATCCTCGTGCGCCCCGGCTCCGAGCAGTACATCGCGCTCGACTTCGGCATCATGGGCACGCTCACCGAGGTCGACAAGCAGTACCTCGCGCGCAACTTTCTCGCCTTCTTCCGC
Organism: Hydrogenophilales bacterium 16-64-46; assembly: GCA_002281775.1. GTDB lineage: Bacteria > Pseudomonadota > Gammaproteobacteria > Burkholderiales > Thiobacillaceae > Thiobacillus. Next base: position 36,903 of record NCGY01000002.1, read on the forward strand.
CGCGACTACAAGGGCGTGGCGCAGGCCCACGTCGAATCCGGCTGGGTACCGGCCGACACCCGCGTCGATGAACTCGAAGCGGCGGTGCGCGCCGTATGCGAACCGGTGTTCGACCGGCCGCTGAAGGACATTTCCTTCGGCCGCGTGCTGTTGCAACTGTTCCAGGCCTCGCGCCGCTTCAACGTCGAAATCCAGCCGCAGCTGGTGTTGTTGCAGAAAACCCTGCTCAACATCGAAGGCCTCGGCCGCCAGCTGGACCCCGAGCTCGACCTGTGGAAAACCGCCAAGCCCTTTCTCGAACGCTGGATGAACGAACAGATCGGCTGGCGTGCGCTGGTGCGAAATCTCAAGGACGAAGCGCCGAAGTGGGCACAACTGCTGCCGCAACTGCCGCGGCTGGCCCACCACGCGCTCAACGAAAACCGCCTGACCCAGCTCGAATCCGGCCTCACGCTGATGCTGCGCCAGCAGCAGGCGCGTAACCGCTGGCTCGGCGCCATAGCCGGCCTGCTGGCGGTGCTGGCAATTCTGACCCTCTATTTCAATCTGCGATAAGGACGCCCGCCATGCTCATCGGCTTCGTCATTCTCTATCTCGTGCTGTCCATCGGCATCGGTCTGTATGCCGCCACCCGGGTACACAACGCCGGCGACTACATCACCGCAGGGCGCAGCCTGCCGATGATCGTGGTGGTGGCGATGGTATTTGCAACCTGGTTCGGCGCGGAAACCGTGCTCGGCATCCCCGCCACCTTCCTCGACGAGAATCTCGGCGCGACGATTTCCGACCCCTTCGGCGCGTCGCTCGCGCTGATCCTGTTCGGCCTCTTTTTTGCGCGGCCGCTCTACCGCATGAAGCTGCTGACGCTGGGCGACTTCTTTCGCCAACGTTACAACCGGCCGGTGGAGATCGTCATTTCAGGCGCGATTGCCCTGTCCTACCTGGGCTGGGTGTCGGCGCAGGTGGTGGCGCTGGGACTGGTGTTCAACGTGCTGTCGGACGGCATGATCACGCAGTCGCAGGGCATCCTCATCGGCGCGGCGGTGGTGCTGCTCTACACCCTGTTCGGCGGCATGTGGTCGGTGGCGCTCACCACGCTGGTGCAGATGACGGTGATCGTCGCCGGCCTGTTGTGGATCGCCTATCTGGTTGGCGGCATGCCCGAAGTGAACGGCATCGCCCCGGTGATCGAACACGCGACGGCCGCCGGCAAGTTCGAATTCTGGCCCCCACTGGAATGGGCCGCGATCGTCACTTTCATCGCGGGGCTCCTCACCATGGGCCTGGGCTCGATTCCGCAACAGGACGTGTTCCAGCGTTCCAACGCCGGCAAGAACGAGTCCATCGCCGTATGGGGCACGGTCATCGGCGGCGTGCTGTATTTCCTGTTCGCCGCCGTGCCGATCTACCTCACCTACTCCGCCACTTTGGTCGACCCGGCGATGACCAGCCAGCTGCTCGCAGAGGATGCCCAGCTGGTGCTGCCGACCTTCGTCAAGACCCATCTGCCGCTCGCCGCGCAGATCGTGTTCTATGGCGCGCTGCTGTCGGTGATCATGTCTACCGCCTCCGGCACGCTGCTCGCGCCCTCGGTCACCATCTCGGAAAACATCCTCAAGGAATTCATGCCGCACCACCGCATGAGCCAGAAGAAACTGCTGTGGGTCACCCGCAGCGTGGTGGTCGCCTTCACCGTGCTGGTGGTGGTCTATTCGCTATGGTCGCTGCAATCCGAAACCAGCATCCACGACATGGTCGCCAACGCCTACAAGGTCACGCTCGCCTGCGCTTTCGTGCCGCTGGTTGCCGGCCTGTACTGGAAGCGCGCCAATAATCTGGGCGCCGGGCTCGCCATTGTGCTGGGCCTGGTGGTGTGGATCGCGATGGAGTTCGTCGCGCCGGACGCGGCACTGCCGCCGCAGTTTGCGGGCTTGATCGCGAGTGCAACGGGAATGATTGCAGGCGGCCTGGCACGCCCTGCCCGGATCAACTAGGCGTTGACGACACACCGCCGGGACAGTACCGGCGGTGCACGGTGATCAGCGCAGGTAGCCTTCGTACTCGAGCTTGAGCAAAACGCGCTGCACCGCCTCGTCGATCCCCAGGCCCGTCGTGTCGATCGACAGTTCGGGGTTTTCCGGGATTTCGTAGGGGTCGGACACGCCGGTAAATTCCGGGATCAGGCCGGCGCGAGCTTTGGCATACAGGCCCTTGCGATCTCGTGATTCGCAGGTTTCGATGGGCGTGGCCACGTGGATTTCGACAAAGCCGCCGACCGCCTCGATCATCGCGCGCACGTCCCGGCGGGTTTGCCGGTAGGGGGCGATGGGTGCACATACGGCGATCCCGCGGTTCTTGGTGATTTCGCTCGCGACAAAGCCGATGCGCCGCACGTTGATGTCGCGATGCGCCTTGTTGAACCCCAGTTCGGACGACAGGTTGCGACGCACGATGTCGCCGTCGAGCAGGGTCACGCTGCGTCCGCCCATTTCCATCAGTCGGGCCGCCAGGGCGCGGGCGATCGTGGATTTGCCGGCACCCGACAGCCCTGTGAAGAATACCGTGAACCCCTGCTGGTCGCGGGGTGGCTCCTGACGCGCCAGTTCGTCGATGAGCTCCGGAAAGCTGTACCAGGCAGGAATCTTCAAGCCCGCCCGCATGCGGCGGTGGAATTCCTCGCCGGTCAGGGTGGAGATGCGCGCGCCCTCGGGCACCTCCGCCTCCTGCATGTATTCGGCCCGGTCTTCGACGTAGACCATGCGCGGGTAGGCCACCAGTCTCACCCCCAGTTGCCCGGCCTGCTCGGCCAGCGAGGTGGCCGATTCCGCGTCGAGCATGTCCTGTCCGCGGCGACGCGCGCCTACGGGTTCGTGTTCCCCGCCCGCGATCAGCAGGCTGCACCCGTAATTGCGCGCAACGATGGTGCGCAGCAGCCACTCGGCCGGGCCATTCTTGCGCGGCGGCGCAGGCAGGATCGACAGCTGGGTGGTGGCCGCCGGGAAGCGTTCGTGTATGGCGAGAAAACTGCGGACGAGGCCGAAGTAGGCCGGCGCTTCGGTGATGTCTCCCCCCGCCAGCGGATGCAGTAACAGGTTGGCCTCGTTCTCGACCGCGCACTTGAGACAGAATTCGAACTGCGCCCGATGCATCGGCTGGCGCGCCTGCCAGGCCGCCACGCGACGCCAGCCCCGCTTGGCAAACACCGCGCGCAGTTCCGCCGGCGTATGACGCCAGGCCACAAAATCGGGATGTGGCGGCAAGGCTGCGCCTTCGATCGCGCCGCCAAGATGCCAGACATCCGCCTCCTGCCAGCTGTCCGACAGCGTCAGGACGGCCAGCATGAACCCTTCGCCATCCCGCAGGGCGATCCTGTCGCCCGGCTTGAAATCGGCGGCCTGTTTGGCCTTGCTCGTGAGCGTGATCGGCACCGGCCAGAAGGTGCCGTCGTCGAGCTTGTGCGTGCTCCGCACCTGTTCGCACTGTGCCCGGGTCATGTAGCCGGTCAATGGCGAATACGCGCCATTCATGAGCATTTCCAGCTCGCATTGCTGTTCCCAAGCGATATCCAGCGAGGGAAGCGAAAAAGCCTCCTGTTTGAGTGCCTCGACCCGTTCCGGGTCAATAAGGTTGACGAGCGTGCCGCCGTAGGGCGCGATAAGGTGATCCATGCCGATCTAGCTCCGAGTGAAAACCGTGTTGAACAAAGCAATAAACCGGCCAAGTTCGGATTCGGGCAGATGGTTGACGCCTGCTGCCCCCTTGCGGCCCCCCCCCGTTTCGAACTGGCTGCACAGCGTGTCGGCACCGGATTTGCTCACTAGCGGCGCACGCACGCTGACCAGATAGCCGCCCTCCGGCTTGGCCGTGAGCACGGCATGGGCCAGTTCCGGCATCTCGACCGCCAGCCGGTTGCCATAGACGCCGGAAATCCGGCGCGCCCATTTTTCTGCCGGCAGGATGAACAGTCGCCCCGCAACCGAGACTTCGGCCGGTTGCAGCGCCAGTGCGCGCGCCATGTCCTCGGCATAGCCGGCCTTGAGGGTCTGGAACGCCGGGGACTCGGCTATGAACGCGAAGGGATCGGCATAGGGGGAAAGCTGCCGGTACAGTTCGGCCGGGTCGAAGAACAGGTCTTCCAGCGTTTCGCCATAGCCGTTGTAGTTCAGGCATTCGCCCAGGGTCTGCAATTGTTCGAGCTGCCCCGCATCCAGGTTCAGGGGCACAGCGGCCAGTCGCGCCGACTCGGCCAGGTTGTCGCCAAATGCGGCGACCACGGCCCAGGGCAATTGCCTGCCCTGCAGGTAGGCATTGACCAGCAGGCTGGAACACACATTGGCATCGGTGTCGATGTGGGGCTCGAAATGCGGGTGATCCGGAATCTCGCCCGGCTGATGGTGATCGAAGTAGCGGACGCGCGCGCCGGCTTCCAGCAGGCGGTCGAGTGCCGTCCGGTTCTTGGCGAGGGAAATGTCCAGTACCGTGACCCGGTCGCCCGCCCCGGCTGACACCCGTTTCAGCAGGTCGATCTCGCGTTTGGGCCCGGTCACCAGCAAGGATGCGCAGGGCTCATCGAGACGCAGTTGATGCAGGGCGCAAATGCCGTCGGCATCGCCGTTAAAGACATCGATGGTTTGTGTGTGCATGGGTATTCGTTGAATTGTGCGTTCGTTAGAATCGGAACATGAAACATCCAGCCACGCGGCAGACTTCGCCGCACTCCCCCGCGCCGTTCTGGCTCGCAATCGGCTACGCGGCCCTGATCATATACGGCACCCTGTTTCCGCTGGATGAATGGCGCTTCCCGCCAGCAGGGTGGATCAATCCTATCACGCTGGGTTTGCCGGCCCATGTGCCGCGCGCCGATCTCGTCGTGAACCTGCTGGCCTACATGCCGCTCGGGCTCTTCCTGACCCTGTGGCTAAGACACCGTCTGGGATGGGTACTGGCCATGACCGTGGCCTGTGCAATCGGCGTCGGCATGAGCCTCGCGCTGGAAATTCTCCAGTCGGCCCTGCCGAGCCGGGTTCCTTCACGCCTGGACTGGCTGTCCAACAGCGCTGGCACGGTAGCGGGGGCCCTGTTCGGACTGGCATTCAACCCCCGTCTGCCCGTCGGCCATCGCTTTGCGACCTGGCGAGAAACCTGGTTCGTGGCCGGTGCGCTGGGCAATCTTGCGCTGATCGTCCTGGCATTCTGGACGATGACCCAGCTGGTCCCCTTCGTACCCTCGTTCGACTGGGGCAATCTCAAGGCGGGCATGAAGCCATTGGGCAACACCCTGCGCCACCCGGACAGCCTGCGTATCGTGGCCACCCTGGAAGCCTGGCTGAATCTGCTGGCGCTGGGCCTGCTCGCCCAGCTGGCTGCGCGCCGCAGCGTGGTCTGGCCCTTCCTGCTGTTCGCGCTTGCAGTGCTGGTATTGAAAATCCCGGTGGAAGGCCGCCAGCTGACGCTCGAACTCCTGCTCGGCTGGGCTGCCGCTGCTGCCAGCCTGGTGATCCTGCGCCTGACGCATCCGCGCAGCCTCGCCCTCGGCGTCATTGCCGGGCTGGTCACCGCCTATGCACTCGCGCAGTTCGAGCCCGGCCCTACGGCAACGACGCGCGCCATCAACTGGACGCCGTTCGCGGCTCAGGTCGGCTCGCTGGCCGGGATGGGCGACCTGGTTGACACGCTCTGGCCCTTCCTGGCGCTGGGCCTGGCCGGCCGCTGGCTCACGCCGTGGCGGCTGCGCCGTCTGGTCTGGGGCCTGGGCGGCACGCTGACGATCGCGCTTGCCTTCGGTCTCGAATGGATGCAGCAGGCGATCCCCGGCCGCCATCCCGACATCACCGATGTGCTCATTGCCGCGCTGGGCTGGACGCTCCCGTGGCTCTTCACCGATACACGCGGGCAGACAGTCGCGGCCCGTATCGATGGCCTGCCGCGCCAGGCACGCTGGGCCCTGCCGGTCCTGGCGAGCGGCATGCTGTCGCTGGGTGCGGTGGGCTGGAGCATCGGCAGTGCGGTCCAGATCGAAACCGACGAGCGCGGGCGTGCCATGCTGCCCGCGCCGGAGAGTCTGGCCCCCATCCATTTCCCGAACTACAGGCTGAACCATCCGCGCCTGCCGCATCCGGGCACGGCGGATATTGCCCGGCTGCGCATCGAGAACCCCGGATGGTTCGGCCAGATGCAGCGCCGGGCCAGACGCGGCGAGGGCGATCTGTATGCCATCACTGTGCTGGCCTATATCGAGCCCGGGAGCCAGGATCTGGCGCGCCTGCACGCGCGGCTCATGCAGGTCAGATACAGTTTCCGGGGCGAGCAGGCCAAACCCGTGGCGCTCGCTTACGACTGGCTGTACGAGCAGTGGTCGGACGCGCAGCGCGCGCAACTGCGCGACAAGCTGGCCGAAGGGGTCGGCTATCTGGTGAATTTCATCCGCCGCGAGCGGCTCTCGCCCTACAACGTCTATCTCTACAACAGTCCGTTCCAGGCTCTGATGGCGGCCAGTATCGCCCTCTACGGCGACGATCCGCGCGGCGAGCTCTACATGCGCTTCACCCACGATCTGTGGAAACATCGCGTGCTGCCCGTCTGGCGGCAGGTGATGGGACAGGGCGGCGGCTGGCACGAAGGCGGGGAATACGTCGGCATCGGCATCGGCCAGGCCATTTACCAGGTGCCGGCGATGTGGCGCGCGGCGACCGGGGAAGACCTGTTCAAATCCGAACCCGGCATTCGCGGCTTCCTCGACTTTGCCGTCTACCGCAAACAGCCGGACGGGACGGATTTCCGCTGGGGCGACGCCGGTTTTTTCAACAGGGGCATCCCCGACCTCAATGCGCTGGCGCTGGAGTACCGCCATGCCGCCGCCTACAGTCTGCGCCCGCCCCGCCGCGGGCAGCCGACCAGCTGGCCCTGGGGGCCGCTTAGCGACGCCAGCCTGCTGGAGCCGCAGGCACGCGCGAGGCTGCCACTGACCAAGCGTTTCGACGGAATCGGCATGGTCATCGCGCGTAGCGACTGGTCTGCAGACGCCACCTACGTCAGCTTCAAGGCCGGCGACAACTACTGGTCGCACTCGCACCTCGATCAGGGTGCGTTCAGCCTCCACAAACGCGGCGGCCTGGCGCTGGACAGCGGCCTGTATGGTCCGAAATACGGCTCAGACCATCACATGAACTACACCTACCAGAGCATCGCGCACAATCTGGTCACGATCACCGACCCCGACGACACCGCCCTGTCCGACGGCAAGATCGTCCGCCGCATCGCCAATGACGGCGGCCAGCGCCGCGTCGGGTCGGGCTGGGGCCTGTCCGCGCCGGTCGATCTGAGCGACTGGCTCGACCAGCGCCGGCTCTATCACACTGGGCGCATCGCCGCCTACGCCGAGGCTGCGGATCATGTCGTCGCCGTTGCTGATGTCACCCCCGCCTACACCAACCCGGCCTCCGGTGCCGGCGAATTCTCGCATCGCACCCGCCGTGTCGAACGCCTGTGGCGCAGTTTCGTCTACGATCGCGCCGCGGACCTCGTCATCGTGTTCGATGTCGTCGACGCCAGCCGGCCCGAATTCGAAAAGCGCTGGTTGCTGCACACCACCGGCAAACCCGATATTTCCGGCACCCGCTTCCGGGTCGATACCGGCCGGCCGGGCGGCGGCCACCTGCAGGGCGAAGTGCTGTTGCCGCGCGCGCCCCGCCTGAATGCCATCGGCGGGCCGGGATTCGAATTCTGGGTGGACGGCAGGAACTACGACGAATCCGGCGCGGTGGCCAAGGCCCTTGCGCGACGCGGCCAGCCTGCCGAACCGGGAAACTGGCGCATCGAACTGATGCCCGCCTCGCCCAGCAAGCCCGATCAATTCCTGGTGGTACTGGCGCCGCGCCGGGATGCGGACGAGCCGGTCCCCCGGCTACGGTTGCTGCAACAGGGCAGGCTGGTCGGCGTCGAAATCGCGCAGCCGGACGGCCCGCGCCGCTGGTGGTTCGACCCGGACAACGGCGACGTGCACTTCGAGGACGCATCAGAGCGTCGCAGCCTGGCTGGCGGCCTGCACGCGACCGCCCCCGGCTGGTTGCCCGGCTGGGCCGACTCAGTCTGGCGGACGTGGTTCGGGCGTTGAGCCGCCGCCGGCATCGCACGGCACGCCCGCTGCCGGCGGGCAGGCACGCAGGAGGTCTATCCGCTCCAGCAAGAGGCGCGTGATGCCCGACACACTCTGTCGTCCGGTATCGACCACGATATCGGCGATCTCCCGGTACAGGGGATCGCGCACTCGGTAGAGCTCGCGCAGTTTTGCCAGCGGATCGCCGGTCTGGAGCAAGGGCCGGTTGCGATCGTGCCGCGTGCGCTCGTAGAGATACTCCGGCTGCCCTCGCAGGTAGATAACCGTGCCGTTGGCGCGCAGGGCATCGCGATTGAGCGGCGAGAGGATGGCCCCGCCGCCCGTCGCCAGCACCACGCCCGAGTTCGCGGTCAGATCGGCGATGGCTGTCTCTTCGCGTTTGCGAAAACCCGCCTCACCCTCGATCTCGAATATCACCGGGATTTTCACGCCGGTGCGCGCCTCGATCTCGTGGTCGGAATCGCGGAAGTCGCTACCGTAATGCTTCGCCAGCAGGCGCCCCACGGTCGTCTTGCCGGCTCCCATCAGCCCCACGAGATAGAGATTGTCGCACTTGCTCATGGCGGCATTCTAGCCTGCAGGCAGGCGTACGAAATAAAAAACGCGGGCCAGGCCCGCGTTTTCAGGATCGCCACGGGATCAATTCAGTGTCAGCCTGTCGTCGAGGATGCGCGGCGTGAGGAAGATGATCAGCTCGGTTTTCTGATTTCTTTTACCAGTGGTCTTGAACAAATTCCCCAACAGAGGAACATCGCCAAGCAACGGTACCTTGTCTTCAGTATATCCTTCGTCGCCATCGAAAATCCCACCCAGAACCAGGGTCTCGCCGTTATTGACTCGCACTTGAGTTTTGATCCGTTTCGTGGCGATAGAGGGGACGACAAAGCCACTTGCCGAGACACTGTTGGCCACATCCTGGGTATCCTTTTGCACCTCGACCGTCATGATCAAGGAATCATTGTTCAGGATTTGGGGGTCCACCAAGAGACACAGAAACACATCCTTGAAGGAAACCGTAGCAGGGGAATTGGCCGACCCCGGGGTTACGAAGGGGATCTGCGAGCCATTCAGAATGACTGCCGGCTTCTGATTGCTGGTCAATACACGAGGATTGGAGATCACCTTTCCACGTTTTTCAGCTTCCAGCGCACGTAGCTCCAGTCCAAGTAGATTGCCGTTGGCTGGATCCAGCAGGTTGACCAGCAGGTTAGGGCTGACCGCCGGCGTATCCTGTCCGCTTCCGCTGAACGTATGGCTTCCACTCGCCGCTGAAAAATTCAGCCGTGCGCCCAGATCACGATTCCAGCTGCTGTCCGCCACCACTACCCGTGCCTCGATCATGACCTGGCGCGCCGGTACGTCCAGTCGCGCCAGCAGCTCGCGCACTTCCTGAATCTTCTTCGGCGTATCGGTAATGATCAGCGTGTTGGTCTTCAGTTCGTAGGTCGCCCGCCCGCGTTTCGTCAGCACTTTCTGGTCATTGTTGCCCTGACCGGACTGCGACGCCTGCGCCGCAGCGGTGCCCCCCAGACCCTGCGCCTGCGCCGAGCAGTTCACCGCGTTGTTGGTGGCCGAGTTCAGGAACGCTCCCGAAGCGAAACCATAGAGCATGGTCTGCGCCTCATCGGCCCGCATGTAATTCAGCTGGATGAACTCGGTGGTCAGCGGTTCGAGGTCCGCCACCTGGTTCTTGGCTTCGAATTCCAGTTTCTCCTTCGTCAGCAACTCATCCTTGGGGGCGATCCAGATGACGTTGCCATTGGCGCGCTTGTCGAGTCCCTTGGTCTGCATGACGAGGTCGAGCGCCTGATCCCAGGGCACATCCTTGAGACGCAGGGTGAGGTTGCCCGCCACCGTGTCGCTGGCGACGATGTTCAGTCCGGTAAAGTCCGCGATCACCTGCAGTACGGAGCGCACTTCGACATTCTGGAAATTCAGCGACAGTTTTTCGCCGGTGTACTTGATCTTGCCGTCGGCGGTTTTCTTCTGCGCGTCGGTCGAGGGCTTGACCTCGACGATGAAGTTGTTGTCGGTCTGGTACGCGGAATACTCCCAGCCCCCCTTCGGCGTGATCACCATGCGGGTGTTGTCGCCCAGAGCGTAGGTTTCGACCATCTGCACGGGGGTGCCGAAATCGGCCACGTCCAGGCGGCGTTGCAGGGTCTTGGGCAGTTGTGTGCCGAGGAAGTCGACCACGATCGTGCCCGCCTGCTGCCGGATATTGATGCCCACACGGGAATCCGACAGGCTGGTAACCACGCGGGCCTCGCCTGCGCTACCGCGACGGAAATCGACATCGCGCAACGCGTGGCTGTCCTCACTGCTGGCGACCGTTTCGGCGAAGCGGGGGCTGGCATTGACGGGAGCCGCTGTCGCTGACACGCCGTTCAAGGCAATCAGCAACGCATTGCCTTCGACGCTGGCCTCGTATTCAGCCGGCTTGTTCAGGTTGAGGACGAGGCGTGTACGGGTGCCCGCCTGCACGACATTGACGCTGGTGAGCGGGCCGTGATTGGCCTCGACCGAGTTCCGGCCCAGGGCATTGCCAGTATCGGGCAAATCCAGCGCGATCCGCGGCGGATTGCTGACGGTAAAGCCGGCCGGTACCGCCGTGAGGGGATTCTTGAGGTGCACGCGCAGCACCACCCTGCCCCCCGGCAGGGTGGTGCTCTCCACATTCTGTACCAGGTTGGTCGTGGGCGGCGCGTCCGCGGCGCGCAGACCGAAAGGGGTGATGGCGCCCGCGAGTAAGGCCCCGCCGAGTACACAGCGGGCAAGGGTGTTGGCAAGTTTCGGCAATACGTTCATGTCGGCCTCTTGGAAATTCGATGCGGGACTCAGTCTTGCAAGACCAGCGTGCTGGTGCGCTCGGCCCAGTCGCCAGCGCTGTCCTGCACGATCTCGCGCAGGGTGATTTCCGCGTCGCTGATCTGGGTTATCAGGCCAAAATTCTGGCCTATGTAGTTGCCTTTCCGGACGTGATAGATGGCCTTGTCCGGGGTTCTGATCACGGCATGGATCGTGCCCTGCTTGGCAATCATGCCCACCATTTGCAGCGTTTCGAGCGAGAAGGCCTCGAGCGGCTCCTTCGGGCGCAGCAGGTCGGGCTGCAAACCCCCGCCCCCGCTCGACAGCTTCCTCGGCTTGAACGGATCGGGCAGGTCGAATGCCTCGTAGGCAAATGGCTCGTAGACCTTGACCTGGGGAAGCGGCTCGATCTTGCCTTGCATGTCCTTGCCGGTTTCGGCAACGAATCGTTTCAGGTCTTCCATGTCTCCGCTGCCGCAACCGGACAGGGCGAGCACGATGCCCAGACTCAGTATGCGCTTCATTTCTTTTTCCCCTTGGCTTTGCCTTTCTTGTCCTTGGCCTTCTTCTCCGCCTGCTTCAGCGCAATGGTTTCTTCTTCGTCAAGGTAGCGATAGGTCTTCACCACGGCATCCATGTTCAGGTTGCCGCCCTTGATGGGTTCGATCGCGATGTTCTGCAAGGTGACGATGCGCGACAGCTTGGAGATGTCGCTGACGAAAGACGCGATGTCGTGGTAGCCGCCGCGGACTTTGACGCTGATGGGCGTCTCCGCATAGAAATCGTGCTTGGTTTCGGGTTGCGGCTTGAACAGTTCAAACTGCAAGCCGCGCCCCAGGCCGGCCTGGTTGACGTCGGTGATCAGGGCATCCATTTCCTGCTTGTTGGGCAACTGCTTGAGCAAGGCACCGAATGCCTGCTCGATGTCGGCGAGTTGCTGCCTGTAGGTTTCGAGGTTGATCGCCTGGTTTTTTTTCACCCGGAAGGTCTCGCGCAGCTGCGTTTCCTTCTCCCGCGACGCTTCCAGTGCTGTCATGCCGCCGCGCCAGTCAAACCACCAGCCTGCGGCCACGATCAGGGCAAACAACAGGGCCAGGGCAGCCAGCTTGGTCGCCAAGGGCCAGTCGGCAAGCGTCTTGAAATCCAGCTTGTTCAGTTCGTCCATCGTCATGACGCGTCTCCCTTGCCAGACGGTTCGTCGGCAGCCTGCTGACGGGTCTGTTTCACGGTCAGGGCAAACTCGTTGGCGCGCAGGCCGTTGACCGTGGCCGATTTGATTTCGATCAGCGACGGCGAATCGAACCACGGCGAATCGTCCAGACTGCGCATCAAAGTGGATACCCGTGCACTCGACTGCGTGTATCCGCTGATGGTGATGGTGTTGCCATTCTGCTTGACCGACTTCAGGTAGAGGCCATCTGGGAGGATCCGGATCAACTGATCGAACAGGTGAACGACCTCGGCCCGGTCGGATTGCAGGGTTTCGACCACCTGCTTGCGCGCGAGCAACGCCCGGGTCTGTTCCTTGATTTTCCCGATTTCGCCGATCTGCACGTCGAGCTTGGCAATCTCCTGATCAAGGAAGGTGTTGCGCTGATCTTGCGCGGACTGCCGGGCCGCAATCACGCTGTGCCCCATGATGACGGCAAGCACGCTGGCCGCCAGGGTCAATCCGAGGAGAATGTTGAACTGACGCCGCCGTGCCGCACGGGCGATTTCGCGGTGGGGAAGGAGGTTGATACGGATCATTGCGGGTCAAACCTCCGCATGGCGAGGCCGCAGGCGACAAACAGCGCGGGCGCATCGAGCATCAATGCCTGCGGCCGTATCTTGCTGCCGACTGCCATGTTGGTAAAGGGATTGACGACCAGCGTGGGCGTGCTGGTGCGCTGCGCGACCACCTCGTCGATGCCCGGAATCATCGCGCCACCGCCCGCGAGCAGGATCTGGTCGACCTTGCGGTACTGGGTGGAGGTGGTGAAGAGTTGCAGCGCGCGGCCGATTTCCATGGCGAGCGTTTCACTGTAGGGTTGCAGCACTTCCATGTCGTAGCTTTCGGGCAGGGTGCCGCGGCGCTTGGCGTTCTCCGCCTCTTCGCTGGTCATGCCGTAGCGGCGGGAAATTTCGTTGTTGAGCTGGTTGCCGCCAAAGCCGTGCTCGCGCAGGTAGACCGAATCGTTGTCGTGCAGGATGTTGATGTGCATGTTCTGCGCACCGATATCGATGATCGCGACCGTCAGGCCGGCACCGCTGTTGGGCAACAGGTGCGCGATCTGTTCGTAGGCCGCCTGCGTGGCATAGGATTCGACATCCATGACCAGGGCCTTGAGCCCTGCCGCTTCTGCCGCCGCAACCCGGTCCTCGACCTTTTCCTTGCGCGCTGCGGCAAGGAGAATCTGGACATCTTCCGGACTGCCGGGCGACGGCCCCAGAACCTGGAAATCCAGATTGACTTCATCCAGCGAGAAGGGGATCACCTGGTTGGCCTCGGTTTCCACCTGGTTTTCCAGATCGAGACCCTTGAGGCTCGCCGGCGCGAGGATTTTCTTGGTGATGACCGCCGACGAGGGCAGCGCAAGGGCCACGTTCTTGACCCGCGTCCCCAGGTTTTTCCAGGCTGTGCGCAGGGTTTCTGCCACTTGGTCAAGATTGGCGATATTGCCATCTGTCACCGCGTCCTTGGGCAGGGGCTCGATGACGTAGCGCTCGACGCGGAGCATACCCTTGCCGGCATCGGTGAGCTCCACCAGCTTGACTGCGGTCGTGCTGATGTCCAGGCCGATGATCGGCAGCCCCTTGGCAGACAACCAGTCCAGATTGATATTCAGGTGCAAGAGTTTTCCTTTACCCTTCTGCGGGTTGTCGCATTTTCTTGTTATGGATTTTAAATCCTAGCAACAACACACGGTTTTTAACAGTTTTTTTCTTTCCTGTTTCCAGAACCCACACAACTGTATCCAATTTCCAACAGCACTAACGCCTATAATCGGCGGAAACTTTAGGCGTCATTTAGAAGGAACCGGATGTTTTCCAAATGGTGGCACTACGCACTGGCGCTCGCCGTCAGCCTTGGCGTGGTCGGCACGGCGCTCGCGGGCCTCGCGGCTGCGCTGATTTATCCCAACCTGCCTCCGCTCGAGGCGCTGACGGACTACAAACCCAAGCTGCCGCTCCGGGTTTACACCGCCGACGGCGCGCTGATCGGCGAATTCGGCGAGGAGCGGCGGGCCTTCATCGCCATCGACAAGGTGCCGGCCTACATGAAGCAGGCCATCATCGCCGCCGAGGATGAGCGCTTCTACACCCACGGCGGCGTGGACACGCTGGGCATACTGCGTGCTGCGAGCGCAAACCTGCTGTCGGGCGGCGTCAAGGAAGGCGCGTCGACGATCACCATGCAGGTGGCGCGCAATTTCTTTCTGTCCAACGAAAAAACCTTCACCCGCAAGCTGTCCGAAGCCATGCTGGCGATGAAGATCGAACACAATCTTTCCAAGGACAAGATTCTCGAGCTCTACATCAACCAGATCTACCTGGGCCAGCGTGCATACGGCTTCGAGGCCGCAGCACGCACTTACTTCGGCAAGCCGATGCAGGATTTGAGCCTGGCCGAATTCGCCATGCTCGCGGGACTCCCCAAGGCCCCCTCGCGTTACAACCCGGTAGTGAATTTCCCGCGTGCCAAGGCCCGCCAGGAATACGTGCTGAAACGCATGCTCACGCTCAGGTTCATCGACCAGCCGACCTGGCAGGCGGCCATGGCGCAGAAGCTGGTGATTCGCCAGACCAGGCAGCAAACCGACGTGGTGGCCGATTTTGCCGCCGAGATGGTGCGCCAGACCCTGTTCGAGAAATACGGCGAATCGATTTACAGCTCGGGATACAAGGCCGTTACCACCCTGCTGCGCGCACAACAGGCGGCCGCCAACCAGGCCGTGTGGCTGGGCGTGGCGGACTACGACCTGCGGCACGGCTATCGCGGACCGGAAAAGCAGATCGCGCTTCCCGACGACAAGGCGACCCGCGAGTCCATGATCGCGGATACCCTGTCCGAGCTCAGCCCGGTCAGCGACATGCAGCCGGCCGTGGTGGTGTCCGCCACACCCCGGCTGATCCGTGCCCAGTTGCAGGCAGGCAGCGTGGTCGAGATCACCGGCAATTCGCTCAAATGGGTGGCCGACTGGATCGCCGGCAAAAAAGGCCGGCAACTGCTGCCCGGTGCCGTCGTCAGGGTGCAGGCCACCAGCGCAAAAGCCTGGCGGCTGGCACAACTGCCTGAAGTGGAAGCGGCCCTGGTCGCGGTGAGCCCGAAGAACGGGGCGATTACCGCGCTGGTCGGCGGCTTCGATTTCAACCGCAACAAATTCAACCACGTCACCCAGGCCTGGCGGCAACCCGGGTCGAGTTTCAAGCCCTTCATCTATTCCGCTGCGCTGGAAAAGGGCTACACCCCCGCGACCATGGTCGACAATGCCCCGATCACCCTGGCCGCCGAAGAAGCCGGCGGCACAGCATGGGAACCGAAGAACTACGACGGCAGCACAGGCGGTCCGGTGCGTCTGCGCAGCGCGCTGACCAAATCGCTAAATCTGGTGTCGGTGCGCATCCTGCAGGGCATCGGGCCGTATTACGCGCGCGATTACATTCGCCGCTTCGGCTTCGACCCGGCCCGTCACCCGCCCTATCTCACCATGGCGCTCGGCGCGGGCAGCGTCACGCCGCTCCAGCTTGCCGCCGCCTACGGCGTGTTCGCCAACGGCGGCTTCAGCGTCAAGCCCTACCTGATCGAGAAGGTCACCGACAAGGACGGGCGTGTGCTGATGCAGGCACCCACGCAGCAGGCCGGCGGCAATACGCCGCGCGTGATCGACGCGCGCAACGCCTGGCTCATGACCAGCATGATGCAAGACGTGACGCGGTATGGCACGGCCGCGCGCGCGGGCCAGCTCGGCCGCAGCGACATCGCCGGCAAGACCGGCACCACCAACGATGCGCGCGACACCTGGTTCGCCGGCTACACGCCAGATCTGGTCGCCGTGGCGTGGATGGGTTACGACCAGCCGCGTTCGCTCGGCCGCCGCGAGACCGGTGCGCAATCCGCGCTGCCGATCTGGATACAGTTCATGGGACAAAGCCTGAAAGGCCTGCCGCAGAAAGGCTGGCCGATGCCGCCCGGCCTCGTCACCTTGCGCATCGACCCCGCAACCGGCACCCGCCTGCCCGAATCCCCGATAGGCGAAGTGCTCGGCGACATGCTGGGCGTGGAGCCTCCGGGCATGGTCGAGCATTTTTACCAGGAGTTCCCGCCTCCCGAGGCCTCTGCTGCGGACTGGCAGGACGAACCCATCGCCCCTGACGCGCCACCCGGTACCCCGATATGAAGAACCTGGACATGCGCCGCCGCATCGCGCATGCGGCGGCCCGCCTGCTGGCGGAGGACGGTAGCCTCGATTACGGCAGCGCGAAGCGGAAAGCGGCGCGTCAGCTGGGTGCCCCCGACAGCGGCAGCCTGCCGGACAACCAGCAGATCGAGGATGCACTGCGCAGTTACCAGGCGCTGTACCACGCCGACGAAACCCGTAGCCGTCTCACTGCGCTCCGCCATGCCGCGATCGAATACATGGAACGTCTGGTCGCGTTCGATCCGCACCTCACGGGTTCCGTGCTCAATGGCACGGCCAGTCCGCACGCCGACATCAATCTGCAACTCTTCACCGACGCACAGAAGGATGTGGAGTACCTGCTGATGGGACTCGGGCTGCCCTACCAGGCCGGCGAGTACCGGTCCGGTGACGGCGTAACCCGCAGCTATCCCCGGTTCCTCATCGACGACCCCCGTGCGCCCGTCGACATCGTCATTTATCCGGCGGCAGAACTGCGCGGCATGAAGCGCCAGCAGCCCGACGGCAGCCCACGTCGGGCCCGGCTTGCCCAGGTGCGGCTGCTGGCCTGACCCCCGCCGGGTCTGGCATGGAAGATGCTGGACCCCCTGCACACTGCCTCGGCGACCCCACCGTGATCCGTTTTTTTCGACATTACGTTCCACTCAACCTGCTGCTCCTGGTCATGCTCGAAGCCTGCATACTGGGCGGGGCGATGTACCTCGGCGTGAGCGCGCGCTTTTTGGACAGTTCCGTCATACCCGACGAGCTACATCCCATGCTGCCCAAGGCCCTGACATTCACGCTCGTGATGCTGGGACTGATGACGGCCAGTGGGCTCTACGACCTCGAATCGCAGCGCGGTGTCCGTGCGCTGCTGCATCGCCTGGGCCTGAGTTTCGGTCTCGGCCTGGTGGCCATGAGCCTGCTGTTCTATTTCTTTCCCAGCCTGCTGGTGGGTCGGGGGGCCTTCCTGCTATCGTTCGGTCTGGCCCTGCTCGGCATCCTGCTCTCGCGCGCGCTGTTCATCCGCTGGGCACGCGCCGGCGCACTCAAGACCCGCGCGCTGGTGATCGGCACCGGCAGTCGCGCCGCCCATGTTGAAGGGCTGCTGGCAAAACGCGGGCACGCCAGCAACACCCAAGTAGTCGGCTATCTGCCCATGGGCGGGAGTCATCATTTCGTCGACCATGCACGAATTCTCGACACCCAGGAATCCCTGTCCGAACTTGCAAGCCGGCTCCAGGTGGACGAAATCATCCTCGCCGTGCGCGACCGCCGCGGTGGCGGCCTGCCGGTTCAGGCATTGCTCGATTGCAAGCTGCGCGGCATCAACATCCTCGAACTGTCCAGTTTCTTCGAACGCGAAAATGGCCACCTGCAACTCGATTCGATGAACGCCAGCTGGATGATCCTGGCCGAAGGCTTCAACCAGGGCATGATGCGCGATACCGTCAAACGGCTCTTCGACCTGCTGGTCAGCGCAGCAATGCTCGCCCTCACCCTGCCCATCATGGCCCTGGCTGCCGTGCTCATCAAACTGGAAAGCCCCGGCCCGGTTCTCTACCGGCAGGAGCGCGTCGGCCAGGGCGGGCGCAGCTTCACCATCCTCAAATTCCGCAGCATGTGCGTCGACGCCGAAAAGGACGGCAAGCCCCGCTGGGCCGGCCAGAATGACAGCCGCGTGACCTTCGTCGGCCGCTGCATCCGGCGCACCCGCATCGACGAGCTGCCGCAGATTTTCAACGTATTCTTCGGTGAAATGAGCTTTGTCGGCCCGCGTCCGGAACGGCCTTATTTCGTGCAGGACCTGACGCTGAAAATCCCCTATTACGGCGTGCGTCATACCGTCAAACCCGGCATCACCGGCTGGGCGCAGGTGCGCTACCCTTACGGGGCCACCGACGAGGACGCCATGCACAAGCTCCAGTACGACCTCTATTACGTCAAGAACCACAGCCTCTTCCTCGACCTGATGATCCTGTTCCAGACTGCGCAGGTGGTGCTGTGGGGCAAGGGCGTGCGCTAGGCACGTCACCGACCCGATCATGCCCGACGCCCAGCCCCTGCTTGCTGCGCTTGGCTACGCCCTGGCCGCGCTGGCGTATACCGGCCTCACCGGACTGATCATCGCCGGCTGGAAAACCCGCCCCAATGGTCGTCTGCTCGGCGCATCCGCCGCGCTGACCGCGCTCTGGGCGGGGGCACTCCTGCTGCCCGGATCGCTGGCACTTTCCCCCGGCAGCGTGCTGGCACTTGAAGCAACTCGCAATGGTGCCTGGCTTGCCCTGCTGTTCCATATCCTGCACTTGCGCGGCGGCGGAATGCCTTTGCCCGGCCCGCTTAAAATACTCCGTGGCCTTGCCAGCTTCCTGGTTCTGACTCTTGTGCTGGGCGGTCTCCTGACCCCGGCGCTCTTGGCCAGTCTCGACTGGATCGCCCCGCTCGGACTGGTCATCCTTGCCGTTTCCGGGGTGGTGCTGGTCGAACAGATCTACCGTGGCAGCCGTCGCGAAGACCGCTGGGCCATCAAGTTTCTCTGTCTCGGCCTGGGCGCACTCTTTCTCTACGATTTCTACCTCTATGCCCACGCGGCGCTGTTCCACGCCTTCGATGCCCACGTCTGGGCCGCGCGCGGCTACGCCGCCACCCTGGTCGCCCCCCTGATTGCCGTCTCAGCCGCGCGCAACCCCGAGTGGGCCGCGCCGGTCAGCCTGTCGCGCAGCATGGCCTTCCACACCGCCAGCCTGCTGGGCGCGGGCGTCTATCTGCTGCTGATGGCCGGGGCGGGCTACTACCTCAAGCTCTTCGGCGGCGACTGGGGCGACGTGGTGCGCAACGTCTTCGTCTTCGCCGCCGCCCTACTGCTGATCCTGCTGATGGTCTCCGGCACCCTGCGCGCCCGCCTGCGAGTGTTCATGTCCAAGCACTTTTTCAGCTATCGCTACGACTACCGCGAGGAATGGCTGAAATTCACCCGCACCCTGACCGAGGGCCAGTCCGGCGACCATCTGGGCGAACGCAGCATCGAGGCGCTCGCCCGCCTGATCGAAAGCCCGGGCGGCGCGCTCTGGATGCGTGAGAGCCCCACCCTCTTTCAGCGCGCAGCTCACTGGAACTGGGCCGATCTGCAGGGTAGCGAAGCTGCCGATTCGGCCTTTCTGACGTGGCTGGCCGACAAGCAATGGGTGGTCGATCTCGACGAAATACCAGCACGCCGCGACCTGTACGGCGAACTCGAAGCGCCCGCCTGGCTGCGCGGCAACCGCGACGCCTGGCTCATAGTGCCTCTGATGCTGCACGACGAGCTCTTCGGCTTCGTGGTGCTGAAACACTCGCTAGCCCACGTCGCCTTCAACTGGGAGGTCAGCGACCTGCTCAAGGTCGCCGCACGACAGGCCGCCGCCCACCTGGCCCAAATGCGGGCGTCAAACCAGCTCATCGTCGCGCGCCAGTTCGAATCCTTCAACCGCACCACCACGTTCATCATCCACGACCTGAAAAACTTGATCGCCCAACTCTCCCTGCTGCTGGCGAACGCGGAAAAGCATCACGACAATCCCGAATTCCAGGCCGATATGCTGGAAACGGTGGAAAGCGCCGTCATCCGCATGAACAAGGTCCTGGCCCAATTGCGCCGCAGTGGCAGCGAAACCCTCGAATCCATCGCGCTCGCCGATATCCTGCGCGACGCCGTCGAGAGCAAGCGGGCATTCAAGCTGCGTCCCACGCTCGATCTGCCGCCCCCGTCTCTGCGCGTGCGCGCCGAGCGCGAACGGCTCACCCGTGCCATCGGGCATCTCGTGCAGAATGCACTCGAAGCCACGCCGGCTGACGGCACGGTCAGCGTGAGCGCACGTGGCGACCGGGGGCAGGCATTGATCGAAATCAGCGACACTGGTAGCGGCATGGACGAGGAATTCATCCATACCCGTCTGTTCGCACCCTTCGACTCGACCAAAGGCGCGGGCATGGGGATCGGGGCCTACGAGTGCCGCGAAACCCTGCGCGCCCTGGGGGGCGGCATCGAAGTTGAAAGCCGGCCCGGGGCGGGCACGCGGTTCCGCCTGAGCCTGCCACTGGACACTAATGCACGACAAGGAGTCATTGCATGAGCGATGCCAAACGCAAAATCCTGCTGGTCGAAGACGATCCGGGACTCCAAAAGCAGCTGAAATGGAGTCTGGCCGACTATGAACTCGTCGTCGCAGCCGACCGCGACGGGGCCATCGCGCAACTGCGCCGCCACGAGCCCCCCGTGGTCCTGCTCGACCTGGGCCTGCCGCCCGACCCCGACGGGGCCACCGAGGGCCTTGCCACCTTGCAGCAGATACTCTCGCTCGCGCCCGCCACCAAGGTGATCGTCGTCACCGGCAACCTCGACCGGGCCAACGCCGTGCAAGCCATCCGTCTGGGCGCCTACGATTTCTTCCAGAAGCCTTTCGACCCCGACGTGCTCAGCCTGATGATCGCGCGCGCCCAGCATGTGCATGCCCTCGAACTGGAAAACCGCCAGCTCGCCGCTCAGCAAGGGGCATCGCCGCTCTCTGGCCTCATCACCGCCAGCGACGCCATGCTGAAGGTGTGCCGCACGATCGAAAAGGTCGCGCCCGCCAACGCCACCGTGCTGCTGTTGGGCGAATCGGGCACCGGCAAGGAAGTTCTTGCGCGCGGCGTGCACGAACTGTCGCCACGCGCCGGCAAGCGTTTCGTCGCCATCAACTGCGCGGCGATTCCCGACACCCTGCTGGAATCCGAGCTATTCGGCTACGAAAAGGGTGCATTCACCGGGGCCGCCAAGCAGACCATCGGCCGCATCGAATACGCCAACGACGGCACGCTCTTCCTCGATGAAATCGGCGACCTGCCGATGCCGCTCCAGGCCAAACTCCTGCGCTTCCTGCAGGAACGCGTCATCGAGCGACTGGGCGGGCGCGGCGAAATCCCGGTCGACGTGCGGGTCGTCTGCGCCACCCACCGCGACCTTGCCGGCATGATCCGGGAAGGCAGTTTCCGCGAAGACCTGTACTACCGGCTGTCCGAGATCAGCGTGAATATCCCGCCCCTGCGCGAGCGGCCGGGCGACGCCGTACTGCTGGCCCAGGCCTTCCTCGAACGCAATGCCCGGGAGCTCGGCCGCAGTCTCAAGGGGTTCACCGCCGACGCACTTGCCGCGCTGGAGACGCACAGCTGGCCCGGCAACGTGCGTGAAATGGAAAACCTCATCAAGCGCGCCACCATCATGGCCGACGGCACCCAGATCACCGCCGCCGACCTTGGCCTCGACGCCGGCGACGGCGAACCCCGGCCCTTCAACCTGCGGCAGGCTCGGGAAAACGCCGAACGTCTCGCCATCAGCCGGGCGCTGGCGCATGCCGACGGCAGCATCGCCCAGGCCGCGGAACTGCTCGGCGTTACCCGGCCGACGCTGTACGATCTGATGGCGAAGATCGGGATGAAATAATTCAGCTGAACGCCGACAGATCCGAGAATCCATGGCTGCCTTGAAAACTGCCCGCGCCCTGCCTGCCGTCGTGCTCATGGTTGCCTGTCTGGCAGGGTGCAGCGATCGTGACAACAGCGCGACGCTGGTAAAAAAAGCACACCATCACCTCGCTCAAGGCAACCCTCAAGCAGCCCTCATCGAGCTCAAGAACGCCGTCCAGAAAGACCCGGAGAACCCCGATGCCCGATTCGCGCTAGGCCAAATCCAGCTCACTCTCGGCGAGTTTGCCAGCGCCGAGAAAGAATTGCGTCACGCTAAAGCGGCGGGCTATGACACGGGCCAGGTCAACGCCTTGCTCGCCCAGGCACTACTCGGGCAAGGCGAATACGATCGCCTGCTGAAAGACCTCCCGGCACCGGGACAAGCCACCGCCGATGTACCCGTCCTCGTCGCGCGTGCCAGGGCGCAAGTCGCCACTGCTGCCTTTCCTGACGCTCAGGCAACCCTCGCGCGCGCGCTGGAAATCGCGCCCAGCGATCCTGAGGCCTTGCTCGCGCTGGCCCATCTGGCCCTGGCCGAACGCAATCTGCCGCGTGCGATCGAGACAACCGATCAACTCTTGCGTCTCGCCCCCCGACATCGCGACGCCTGGGCCTTCAAGGCGCAAACCCTGCTGATGCAGAACAGGCCCGACGAAGCCATTTATGCCTATCGTCAGGCTCTCGATATCGACCCTGCCTACCATGCCACCCGCATCTCGCTCGCCAGCCTGGCAATCGAGCACAAACAATTCGATGCAGCACGGGCGGAAATCAGCGCCGTACTCAAAACCAGCCCGAATAATCTCAGGGCTCGCTACACCCGGGCACGCATTGCCTTTGAGGAAGGAAAATACCTAGCTGCACGGGAAGATCTCACCGCCGTACTGCACACCGCTCCCGATTTTCCTCCAGGCAATCTGTTGGCCGGCTCGACCGATTTTGCCCTAGGCAAACTGCATAGCGCGGAATCACACCTGAAAAAAGCCTTGCTGGCCGCCCCCCATGATCCGCGAGCGCTGCGCATGCTTGCCACCGTACACCTGCAACAGGGGCGTTACGCAGAAGCCCGGCGCAGTCTGGGCGCGATACGCGCACATCAACATGACGCCAGCTACCATCTGATCGCAGGGGAACTGGCGCTTCGCTTGAGGCAATACGATCAGGCCGCCCAGCACTACGAGGAAGCCGCACGGCTGAAGCCCGGCAATGCGGTCACCCTGACCGGACTCGGCTTGGCGCGTCTGGGCATGGCAGACCCGCGCGCGCAGTCCGACCTCGAATCAGCGGCTGCCCTGCCTGGCGGTGGACGCGCTGCAGCAATGCTCGTACTCGATCAGCTTCACAGCAAGCGTTTCGAACAGGCACTCGCAAGCATTGCGGAACTTGAAAAACGCCAGGGCGACAGTCCGCTTGTCTGGAATTACCGGGGTGTCGCATTCCTGGGGATGAAAAACACTGCACGGGCACGGGACAGCTTCAACGAGGCACTGAAGCGCGATCCTACCTTTTATCCCGCCGCTGCCAATCTTGCCCAACTCGACCTGAGGGACAAGCATCCTGCTGCCGCCCGCAGGCACTTCGAGGATCTCCTCAAATCCGACCCCCGCCATCTCAACGCCATGCTCGCGCTGGCCAGCCTGGCAAGCAATCAGGTTGCCGCGACACACTGGCTACAAAAAGCTGCCGAGGCTCACCCCTCTGCCGTGGAACCCCGCATCAGCATGGCCCGACTCCTGCTCGCAAACCAACAGCCCAGCCAGGCGCTGAGCCAGGTACGTGGTGCCATTGCGATTGCGCCTTACAACCCCACAGCCCTCGATCTCCTCGGCCGCATACAATTATCTTTGGGCGATCACGCCAACGCTATCGGTACGCTGCGCAAGCTGGCCGAAGTCTCCCCCACCCCCGCCATCGTCCGCACTCAACTGGCCCGTGTGCAACTTGCAGCCGGACAACCCGCCGAGGCGCGTCGTAGTCTCGCAGACGTCCTGAAATCCGCTCCCGAATCGCTTGATGCGCTGGTGCTAGTGACCCGGATCGACATTCAGGAAGCCCGTTTTGACGAGGCGCGCAAGCATGTTATCCGGATTCAAACGGCCCACCCCCGATCAGCTGAAGGTTTTCAGCTTCAGGGCGAACTTGCACTCGCACGCAAACAACCTGCAGAAGCCCTGGCGGCATACGAGCAAGCTCAGGCTGTCGCCCCCAGTACAAAAATACTCATCCGGCAACACAGTGCCCTCATCCAGCTTGGCCGCCGCAGCGAATCCGAGGCCAGACTCTCAGCCTGGCTGCAAAACCGGCCCGACGATATCCTCAGTCGTAAAACGCTCGCCGCGAGTTTGCTGCACAGCCGCCAGTTCCGATCTGCCGCCGCGCAATACCGCGAGATCGACCGGCGTACACCCAATAATCCGGAGGTTCTGAACAACCTTGCCTGGGCCTTGCATGCAGCCGGCGATACCCGCGCACTCGCCTTCGCCGAACAGGCGCACAAGGCCCGGCCTGACGATGCCTCGATCATGGACACGCTGGGCTGGATACTCATCAACCGCAATCAAACCGGGCGCGGGCTCAAAATCCTGCAACAGGCCCAGGCAATCGCGCCGGATTCGCCCGATATACAGTGGCATCTTGCCTCCGCCCTCGCGGAGACAGGCGACCTTACGCGCGCACGCGGCGAACTGCGCCGCCTGCTCGACAGCGAAGCCGAGTTTTCCCAGCGGGAGGCCGCCCGCGCATTACTGATAACCCTTGAAACCGGCTCACCCTGAGCCCCCCTGACCCTGGCTGGAGTTGTACGCATGACGAGATCCACCCTTACCGCCCGTGCAGTCGCATTCGCCCTCGTTGCCGCCATCGTTCTGCCCGGCTGCAACAGCTCTGCCAACCTCACCGAGCAGGAGCACATCCAGCGCGCCAAGGATTTCGAAGATGGTGGCAATCTCCGGGGCAGCGTGGTCGAACTCAAGAACGCTGTTCAGAAAAATCCGGACAGCGCCCAGGCGCGTTTTCTTCTGGGACAGGTATATCTGAAGCTCAAACTCGGTGCCGAGGCTGAAAAGGAACTCTCCCGCGCCGTTCAACTGGGGGTCAGCCGGGACAACGCGATGCCCTTCCTCGCCGAATCCTTGCTGTTGATGTCCGAGCACCAGCGCCTGCTCGACGAAATCCAACCGGACAACCAGGCCTCGCCAGCACGCCAGGCGCTGATCCTCCAACTGCGGGCCGACGCCCTCTATGGCTTGGGACGCTACACAGAGGCCTGCGAGCAGTACCCACTTGCGCTCGCCCTTGACAAAACCCGCCCCGCCACCTATTGGGGACTTGCCCAATGCGCCACGATCAAGCGCGATCCGGCGGCCGCCAGTCGCTGGCTAGAACAGGCACGCGCGTTACCCGACAAGCAGGCAACCACCTGGATACGCACTGGCGACCTTGAACAATTCAAGGGGAACCAGGATCAAGCGATAGCCGCCTACTCCCGTGCACTCAAAATCGATCCGATCAATATTGAAGCCCTGCACGACCGCGCATTGCAATACCTTGCGCGCGGCAAAGTCGACGCCGCACGGGCCGACGCCGAAGCCCTGCGAAAAATCGCCCCCACTTCGGTGGCCTCCGCCTATGTCGACGCCGTGCTTCAATTCCAGGACAACAAACCTGCGGAGGCGCGTGAAACCCTCCAGCGCCTACTCAAAATCGCACCAGACTACCGGCCGGCGATCCAGTTGAGTGGTTCGGTGGAGGCAGCGCTCGGCAACCTGCAAACCGCCGAAGTGAATTTCGCGCGGGTTGCACGCGCCGAACCCTGGAACCTCCATGCCCGGCGCATGCTCGCCCGGACTCTGCTGGGCCAGGGTCGCGCCGAAGATGCCCAACGCTCGCTCGAAGGGCTCAAATTCGAGAACCTCCGCGACCCGGAAATATTCAGCGTTGCGGGTGACGTTGCCTTTGCCCGGCGTGAATTCGCCCAGGCCGCCGCTTACTTCGAACGCGCCGTCGAACTCGCGCCGAATAATCCAGCCATGCTCGCCGACCTGGGTATCGCCCGCATGGCTTTGGGCAAGAGCGAAGGAGTCATCGATCTCGAAGCCGCAGCCGCGATGGATCGCAAAAGTGATCGCATCGACAACCTGCTCATCCTCAACCAGTTACGGCAGAAAAAATACAACGACGCCCTCGCCAGCATCGCCGAACTGGAGAAAAAGAACGCCAATAATCCGCTTGCCTGGCATTTTCGCGGGATCGCGCAGCTCGGCCTGAAACAACTTCCCGCAGCCCGCCTGAGCTTTGAAAAGGCACTCTCACTGGACGCCGGATTTTTTCCCGCCGCCAGCAGTCTGGCCACTCTGGATATCGAACAAGGCAAACCGGACGCCGCCCGCCAGCGTTTTCTCGCCCTGCTCGCCAAGAAAAAGGATCATGTGCAGTCGATGCTGGCCCTGGCCGAACTTGCCGACCGTGCCGGGCGACTCGACGAACAGGCCGACTGGCTGAACAAAGCTATGCAAGCCAATCCCAAGAACCTCGCACCCGCCGCACAACTCGTACGTATCCATCTATCCAGGAAACAGCCTCGCGCTGCCCTGGAAGTCGCCGAAGCGACACTCAGAGCCAACCCCGATGCCGAACAGGCCTTCGCGCTACTCGGAGCCACCCAGTTGAGCACGGGCGACCACCGTGCTGCTGTGGGCACATTCAACCAGCTGGTCGCCAAGGCACCAAAATCCGCGTCTGCTCAGGTGCAGCTCGCGCTCGCGCTGATCGCCGAGAAACAATCGGCCTCCGCACGCGACGCATTGAAAAAAGCCCTGCTCCTCCAGCCCGGCCATCTCGGCGCACTTGATGCCCTGCTGAAGCTCGAAATGGCAGATAAACGCGTCGATGACGCCCTCGGCGTCGCCCGCCAGATGCAGACCCTTCACCCCCGGCAGGCGCTGGGTTTCCAGCGTGAAGGCGACATCGAATTGAGCCGCCGTGACTATGCTGCGGCCACGCGCGCCTATCAGTCTGCCCTCGACCGGGGGGCGGGTGGGGCCGGTGCCATCCGGCTTCACCGCGCACAGATGCTGGGCGGCCAGCCCGCTGCTGCCGACGAACGCCTGGCCAGCTGGTTGAGCAATCACCCGGACGACGCCACCGCGCGAACCTATTTTGCCGAACGGCAGGTGAGCGCCGGCCGCACGCGCGACGCCATCACGCTCTACGAAACCGTCATACGACTTGCCCCAGACAACGCAATCGCCCGCAACAACCTCGCCGGCCTCTACCAGAAAACCGGCGACCCGCGCGCACTGGCCACTGCGGAGCAGGCGCTCGCCCGTGCTCCCTCGCATCCCGGCATACTCGACACCCTGGGCTGGATACTCGTCGAGCGTGGTCAAGTTGCGCGCGCCCTACCCTTGCTCGCCCAGGCCGCCACGGCAGCCCCCCGCGTCGCCGCCATCCGTTACCACCACGGCGTTGCCCTCGCCCGTGCCGGCAAGAATGACGCTGCCCGGCGAGAAATCCAGGCGGCACTGGCCGCCGACCCCACTTTCGCAGAGGCCAATGCTGCCCGTACTCTGCTTAAAACCTTGTAATCCTGCCTGGCCATCTGTCATCCACACGGAGGCCTGCGATTCATCGCAGCGGCGATGCAGTTGCACCGGCACGCCAGCACAGGCGCGCCGAGCCTCGCCCATGCCTTCTCGCCCGAAAACCATAGCGGCACGTTCTCATCTTCTTATCCGAAATCGGCACGACCACTGCATCATCCATAGCCCACCGCCGATAATCCGGCTTGGCGGACCGCCATGGCACAACACAGCGTAGTGGGAAAGTATCCGCCTGGCTTATCCAGGTAGCGCTCAGCCTGGTGCTGCTTGCAATCAGCAAACCGCCGTTGAATCCCGCCCCCCGTTCAGCGCTGCAATCTAGGCAGCATTCAACCTCACCTGCCTATACTGGCAGGCATTGCCTGCCGACATCACCAGCGGAACGGGGAAGCCCGCGCAAGCCTGCCACCCTTCCCTTGCGCCACTTCTTTGCAAAGCCAACTGACACAGTGATCAGCCTATGCTCTCACTGTTGAATCGACCCGGCGAAACGTGTCGAATTTCTTTACACCCACTGGTATTCAAGCCTTCAGAAAACGCCTCGATACCAAATCAAGTCATTGATTATAAATGACTAAAATAGAACTGGCACACCCATTGCTTTAACACAGACGTGACTTGGAGGCCAGCTTGCAAAGCCAAAACCCCAAGCCAGACAAGCTGACATTCTCAATAACTTCAGGAGTTCGCATCATGGCTCAAAAACTCAAGACCTTCGCGCTGGCCGCCTTGGCCGGTGCCGCGATGGCAATCAGCGCTTCCGCCAGCGCAATCACCCTTACCAACAGCGCAGGGTCGTTTGCCAACTGGGGCGGCTTTGACTGGGCGGAAAACGGTTCGGCTGTTGTCGACGGTTTTGACGCTACCGTCCTCGAAGGTGGCTCTGACACCTTCGATCTGACCTATTTCGCCGATGCGGTCTCGATCAGCGCGGCAGGCGGTGGGTCGATAGTGGGTGCTACGGTCGGCTTGTTGCTGGGTGATTATGAATACACCATCGTTGCTAAGCTGAATGAAACCAGCACCTGCACAGCCGATAACGGTTTTTTCTGTACAACCGCCGAATTCGAATTGAACTCCGGTAGCTTCGAAATCTACTACGATGTCGCTGACAACGCAGATCTGGTTGCCGGCACCGGCCTCGACGACGGCATTCTGCTGATCGCGGGGACCCTCGTGGTTGGCGGCAGTGGGGGATTTGACATCCTCACCGGTGGCAACTCCGTGCTGAATGCCGTAATCACCTTCACAAACAGCAGCTTCATCAGCCCTGACCTGATCAATTCGGTCGCAGCCACCACGCTGCAGATTGGTGACAACACCACCAACTGGACGCCGCCCACGGGCATCCCTGACGGCGGCGGTACTGCAGTCGGGATTCCCGCAGATTCTCCTGCTCTCCTCCTACAGGCCGACGGCAACCAGACCTTCACCGCAACCAGCGTGCCCGAGCCGGGCGTGCTCGCCCTCCTGGGTGTGGCCATGCTGGGCATGGCGGCGACCCGCCGTCGCAAGAGCGTGAAATAATCCACGCCGGGTAACTCCATCAAAGAGCCGCGCAGTGCGCGGCTCTTTTTTTATGTGTGCTTTCATTACGCAGCAGACACGCTCAGCGAAGGCGTCTGGCCGGCACGCCGCCCCAGATTTCGCCCGCGCCAATGTGGGTGTCCTTGAGCACCAGCGCCCCAGCCGACACGATGGCGTCATCGTCGATCGTGACGCCCGACATCACCACTGCCGTGGCACCGATGGTGACGTTGTTGCCGATGCGGATGCGCGCAAGGGCAAAGCGCCGGCCCTCGATGGCATGACTGAACAGCACGGCGTCGTGCCCCACGATGCAGTTGTCACCCAGTTCCGTCAGCGGCGGGTCTAGCAACACACCTGCACTGTAGGTGTTGCTGCCCAGCCGGGCACCCAGCGCCAGGTAAATCAGCCGCATCAGCGGGACAGGCAGGAAATGGGTACGAATCAGGCTGTTGAACAACAACAGATAGAAGAGGATGTTGACTTGCGCCGCGAACTCGGCACGCGAGCCTTCAACCAGCTCACCTTCCTGGAGTGGAAACGCACGCAAAAAAAGCCGATAGACGACAAACGCCCAGAGATAGACCAGGACCACTGCAGCAAACAGTAAAACCATGCCCCGGAAATCCCCCAGCGGCAAGCGTCCCAGCCCCCACCAGGTCGAGCCCAGCCCAAGCGTCAGGATCAGCCCGAGCATGACCATGAAAGTGAATATTTGCGGAACGGTTATGGCACGCATGAAGAACTCGCCGATGGACTTGAAGATGGGCTGGACAAGATGTCTGCGACAAAGGCGCGAAAATTCTCGCCAGGGTCGAAATCGCGTATGCGCTTGCCCACCGTTTGGGCTGCCTGCCGATAATGTGGTTCTTCGAGCAGGTGTTGCACGGCTTCGCGCAGGGCCGTGGCGTTGACGCGCGCGCCCCGCAGAGTCAGTCCGGCTCCCAGACGTTCGATCGCCTGCATGTTGAGCAATTGATCCATGTTGAAACACACCCCCAGTACGGGCGTGCCGGCGGCCAGCGCTTCGCAGCTTGTGAGGCTGCCGCCATTGCAGATCAGCAGGTGGACTCGACTCATCGCCAGCCCGAGCGGGAGGTAGTCGGCGATAAAAACATTCCGCTGGCTCTGATCCACGCCTTGCTTGCCGGCAACAACTGCGATGACGGTCAGCGGCAGCTGGGCCAGTGCGGCGACGATGCCAGGCAGGGCCACCCCGTGTCCGGAACTACCCAGGGTCACCAGTACCACGGGTTTATCCTCCGGCAAGCTGGCCCACCATTCCGGCAGACACGCACCCGCAGACCAGCGGGGCACACCGATGAACCGGTGATTGGCGGGCAACCTGGACTGGGGTACCCAGTCGGGCAGGTCGGTGAAAAGCGTATGGTTGCTCCAGCTATAGACTGTGCGTAGGTCTGCGCCAAGTGACGGCAGGCCATGTCGCTTGCGGACACGATTCAGGGGGCGGGCATGACGGGCAAACGCCAAAGGGCGCACCCGGTCGAACAGCCACTGCGAAAAGCGCAGCCCCAGAAAGCGGGTGAAGGGCAGATCGGGCACGGGATAGTCGACTTTGGCGCAGGGGCTCCAGTAGGCATTGACCAGGGCCGCATAAGGCACGCGCCGCAGGGGCGCACTCACCGCCAGGGAGAGTCTGAAATCACCCACGACAAGGTCGGGTTCGACACGCGCGAGCAAATCGAGATCCTCGCTGACATAGGCTTCGAGCGCGGCACTGTCGTAGAGGGGTTTGCCCGCTTCCAGCGCGCGCGCAAATGCCTCGCCGGGGATCGACTGGATCGGGTGGTAACGCAGTCCATCCATATCGGCAAGGGACAGGTATCGCGGGTCGGACGCGACCACGACTTCATAGCGTGAGGAATCGAGCGTGCGCGCCAGAGCAACGATGCGCGCAAAATGCGCGAGGGTGACGGCCTCAGCAACCAGCAAAACGACCGGTCTTTTTCGTACCTGCATTACACTCTCTCTAATCATTGTTCAAGTCCCGCAAAGTGACTCCATGCATCCTCAGGTTCGACATCCCGGAATGCAGGATATCGAATGCGGCAATTTCGCGCCGTAACTGAATGCCTGATATGGCCAATTTGCAGCTCGCTCTACGCAATCTCGTGCGTAACCGCAAACGCGGCATGATCGCCTTGTTGACGGTTGGCATGGCTGTGGTTGCCATGACTTTGGCTGATGGCTTTGTGCAGTGGGTATTCTGGGCCATGCGCGAGGGGACAATCCAGTCCCAGTCCGGACACATCCAGGTCGTGCGTCCAGGTTATTTCCAGGCTGGCGCAGCCGACCCACACGCATTTTTGCTCCCCGTGACCGACGCTGTCCGGCAAACCCTGGAAAAAACCCCCGGTGTGAAGCTTGTGGCCCCTCGCCTTCTGGCCACCGGGCTCATCAGCCGCGAGGGAACCACGGTTTCTTTCATTGCTGAGGGCGTCGATCCCGCCAAAGAGCACGATCTCAGCAAGGCGATCAACTTGGTGAAAGGACGTGATCTGTCGAATGGCACAGCCAATGAGGTCATCCTGGGTAACGGGCTTGCCCGCAGCCTGCATGCCAGCCCGGGCGACACAGTCGCCCTGCTGTCAAATACCGCGAGCGGTGGCATCAATGCCGTTGAAGCAAAAGTGGCCGGTATTTTCGTGAGCACCAGCCAGGCTTACGACGACGCGGCGCTGCGGCTGCCGATCACCTTGGCCCAGTCCCTTATCCGTGTGGAAGGTGCGCACATGTGGCTGGTGTTGTTGCAGGATACCGCGCAAACCGACGACCGTCTGGCAGAGTTCCGCACACGCTTCCCGCCCGCTGCTCACCAGCTGGAGTTCGTACCGTGGTACCAGCGCGCCGATTTCTACAACAAAACCGTCGCGCTTTTCTCCGAACAAATCCATGTGCTACGGATCATCATTGCAGCCATTATCGTGCTCAGCATTTCCAATATTCTGGTCATGAACGTGCTGGAGCGCACTGGCGAAATCGGCACCTTGCTGGCTGTTGGCATCAAGCGCAGGCAGGTGCTGGTGCTGTTCGCACTCGAAGGCATACTGCTGGGTGGGGTCGGCGGCATAGGCGGGGCGGGCATCGGCTTCGGTCTGGCCGAGATCATCTCTGCCATCGGCATTCCCATGCCGCCACCACCGGGCATGGAAAAAGGATTCACCGCTCGCATCAATGCCGACTGGACAGTCCTGCTTCAGGCGTTCGCCATTGCGTTCCTGACCACATCCGTGGCCAGCATTTACCCAGCCTGGAAAGCTTCCCGGCTGGATATCGTCAACGCCTTGCGACATAACATTTAGGCCCATGTTCAGGCTCGCTGTCCGCAACATCTTCCGCAACCGTTTGCGTACCGCGCTAACGCTGGCGGCCATCATGTGTGGCGTGGCCGCCGTGATCCTGAGCGGCGGTTTTGTCGAGGATGTATTTGTGCAACTGCGCGAATCCACCATCCATTCGCGCCTGGGCCATGCACAGGTGATGCGCCAGGGATATCGCGAATTCGGCCAGCGCGAACCGACTCGGTACATGATCGAATCCGCCGAACCGGTGCTCAAGGTCGCCCGTAGCCTGCCGCAGATACGCGAGGTAATGACACGAGTGAATTTTTCCGGCCTGGCCAACAACGGTCGTGCCGATTTGCCGATCATCGGCGAAGGCGTGGAACCCGGCAAGGAGGGGCGCCTCGGAAGCGCCATCGATTTCATCGCGGGACGCAACCTCACGGATGGTGACGCGTTCGGGGTTGTTGTCGGTGAGGGTGTCGCTGCTGCATTGAAGCTCAAACCCGGCAACCCACTGAATCTTGCCGTCAGTACGCCGGACGGCGCACTGAACACGCTGGAGTTCACCGTCACCGGGATATTCCGCAGCTTCTCGAAGGAGTACGATGACCGCGCGGTTCGCATCTCGCAAGCGGCTGCACAGGAGTTGCTGTACACAGCGGCCGTACACAGCGTAATCATTGCGCTCACAGACACGGCCCATACCGATGCGGTCGTGACAGAATTGCGTGCCCGTCTCGGTCAACAGGGCTTCGAGGTGAAACCCTGGTATGAACTGGCCGATTTCTACAACAAGACCGTAGCACTCTATAAACGCCAGTTCGGTGCATTGCAGTTCATCATACTGATGATGCTGGTCCTGAGCGTGACAAGCACGATCAACATGGTGATTTACGAGCGTACAGGCGAATTCGGCACGCTTCTGGCGCTGGGCATGAAACGCCGTCGCATATTCCGACTGGTACTGCTGGAAAACGCCCTGCTTGGCATAGTGGGGGCCGCGCTCGGCGTACTTGCAGGGCTGGCACTGGCGCTGGGAATCTCCGCCATGGGACTCGACATGCCGCCGCCGCCCGGGTCCAGCGTGGGCTATACGGCCAGCATCCGCATCGTGCCCTGGGTGCTGGCGGTTGCCGCCGCCACCGGCGCAATGTCGGCGGTGCTGGCGTCGGTCTTACCGGGCCGGCGGGCCGCCCGGCTTGGCATCGTAGAAGCCCTTCGCCACAATATCTGAATCTCGTTCGCTGCCACCGTCGTCGTCAACGGCTCAGGCGCTTGAGATAGTCCTTGGTGAAAAGACGGTCGGGCAAGTCCCGCGGCATCATGTCGCTGTATGCCAGTTCGGAGCGATACCCTGGGCGCAAGGCATCCTCGACCACCATGCGGGTTGGCCGGATGCGACCGCCGAGTTCCTCGAAATCCCGATAGGTAGCGGTTTTCAGCAAGCGACCGGACACAGCGTGAAATTCAGCCTTGTACGGTCGCGCAGTGCGCGCGTTGACCCAGTAGTTGACGCTACGGTAAGTCACCCAGCGGTCGAGTGCATCAAGTCGCAGCACAGTATGCTCTTCGCCGGACACGATTTCCTCGCGCAGGATGCTCGGTACGTAGTCTCCGGCGAAGTTGGCACGCGCCAGGTCGCCATTGGCGACCTGGCCTGTCAGTCGTTGTGCAAGAGGCAGACGAATGGGCTGTGACAAATTAGGCAGGAACGCCCAAAGCTCGCGATCTCGCATCAGCAGGATCTGGCCGCGCTCGACAGCTGGCGCGGTGGTTTGCACCAGCGTGCGGGTATTACCACGCGACAGGATGCGATAGGCACGCTCCTCGGGCTCTGCCTCTGGTGCGAAGGTGGTGATGACAACATCGACCTGGAACGGCTCGTCAGGGAAACGGATACGGTCGGCACGCAGCAGAAGATCGCGTGCCCGGGAATCATCGGTTCGCGCAAGAAGCGGGCTCGACGCGAACGCGAGTGCGCCGCACACCCATGCAACAAAGTGGCGACGCGACAGATGAGGCAAACCTGCCATGGACACGGTGCTACTGAGGGGTTGACGCATGTGGGTGCATTTCAGAGAACCTTGGTCTTGGCATTATCGGCTAATATGCGGGCTAATTCAGTTGTTCCATTCTCCATAGCTGCCAGACGAATCCGGATTGAAGCGCCCACCATGGCCAGACTCCTGATCACGCAAGACCAGCAATCCCCGCGCGCGGTTCGCCTGTACAAACCACGTATCAAGATCGGTCGGGCATCGGTATGTGAGGTGCAGTTGAATTTTCCGGGTGTCAGTCGCAGACATGCAGTGATTACCCGGGAGGGCGAGGCTTTTTATATCGAAGACCTGGATAGCGCCCAAGGCGTGCGGCTGAACGGCCAAAAGATTCAGCGCGCCCTGTTACAGCACGGCGACCATATCGTTATCGATCAATCGCATCTGGAGTTCGATGCCGAACTCGATGTGACCGATGCGGCCGGGGTGACGGTGGTGCAAGCCGATACCGTCAGCAAGACCTACGCACTGGGCAACCAAACTGTTCAGGCACTGAATGGTGTGTCGGTGGAAATTGCACGGGGCGAATTCATGGCACTGGCCGGCCCATCGGGGAGCGGGAAATCGACGCTTCTGAACCTGATCGGCTGCCTCGACACGCCCAGCGCAGGCCGTATCATGATTGAAGGCCAGGATATCGCCGGAAAAACCGCCGACGAACTGGCCGATCTGCGACTGAATACACTTGGGTTCGTGTTCCAGACTTTCAATCTTCTGCCCGTACTCACGGCCCTGGAAAACATCGAATACCCGTTATTGCAAAAATCCGGCGTGGACAAAACCGAACGCCAGAAGCGCATCGCGCACTACCTCAGGGTGGTCGGACTCGAACGCTACGCCCACCACAAGCCCAGCGAATTGTCCGGAGGACAGCGCCAGCGGGTGGCCATCGCACGCGCACTGGCAACGCAACCCCGCATCGTGCTCGCAGATGAACCCACGGCCAATCTGGACCATAAAACCGGTGAGGATATTCTCCGCCTGATGAAGCAACTCAACCATGCCGAGGGTACAACCTTCGTTTTCTCTACGCACGATGCGCGTGTCATGGAAATGGCTGATCGCGTCGTCGAACTGTCCGACGGTCGGATTGCAGAATGACACCCATGTCCCAAACACCCCGCACACAATTCTTTCATCCTGTTGCCCGCCGGTTCTTCCCTGCTCCGGTTCTACTGATTGCTTTGGCGACGGCATTACCTGCCACCGCGTTTTGCCAGCAATCATTCGACGATTTGTTCGGCGGCCCCCCCAAGCCAAAAACGGCCAAGCCCAAACCGACCAAGCCCGCGCCTGTTGAAGCCCAGCCTGTCGCGCCCCCACCCGGGGAAACGCCTGCGCCGCTGATCGAGTCCGCCCCTGCACAGGCCCTGCCTGAGAGCCTGCCCGTGACAGCCCCCCCCCCTGCCATCGTGCCTGCGGCCCCGGCAAGCCTAGGAAGCGACGGGTCACCTCCGGCTCCCGACACCGCCAGGTTCACTGGTTTTTACCAGAACGATCTGGCCTATACATTCGCAGGCGACAAGCACTGGTCACGCTTCAGCAATACCTTTGATCTTGCTGCGCAAGGCAATCTCGGCAGCGCGGCATGGAAACTTGGCGGACGCCTTGTGGCCGACCCGATATACGACCTGACCAGCCATTACCCCCGCGCGGTGCGCGATGATCAGCGCTTCGAGGCTACGATACGCGAGGCCTATCTCGATTTCACAGCTGCCGATCTCGAATTCCGCCTGGGGCGCCAACATATCGTGTGGGGTGAGATGGTCGGCCTGTTTTTTGCTGACGTGGTCTCGGCCAGGGACTTACGGCAATTCGTGCTGCCCGATTTCGACATGATCCGGCTGCCCCAATGGGCGGCCCGGGCAGAGTATTTCTCGGGAGATTTCCACGCAGAAGCCGTGTGGATTCCATTTATGACCTACGACGACATAGGCAAGCCCGGTGCCGAGTTCTACCCCTTTGTGCCGTCTCCGGTGACAGGGTTCGACACAGTCATCGCCAAGGAAAGCCGGCCTTCGGGCCCCGACGACGCAGCCTATGGCCTGCGGCTCTCATGGCTACGGAATGGCTGGGATCTCTCTGGTTTCTACTACACCACCCTGGATCCGGCGGCGGCCTTTTCCCGGCGAGTGGACCTCAGCATCATTACCTATCAGCCATCGCATTCCCGTATCCGTCAGGTTGGCGGTACCCTGGCCAAGGACCTGGGCTTCACATTGCTCAAGGCTGAGGCGGTCTATACCCTCGACAAACGCTACACCACGCTTGACCCTCTCGATGCCGATGGCCTGGTCAGGCAAAACGCGCTGGACTATGTGGTGGGGCTGGAATGGAGCTTCCCGCAAGAGACGCGGTTCAACATTCAGGCCTACCAGCGACGTTTTTCCGACTACGATGCCGGCATCGTCCCCGAGCGGATCGAAAGCGGAATGAGCCTGCTACTCGCAACACGCGTTCTCCACCCCAAACTCGAAACCGAGCTATTGTGGATCAACAGCCTCAACCGCACTGACTGGCTGGGACAACTCAAAATGACCTGGCTATATGACGACCACTGGCGTCTAGCCGCCGGCGTGGATGTTTTCGAAGGCCCTGCGGATGGCCTGTTTGGCCAATACGACAAACGCGACCGGGCTTACACAGAAATCCGGTACACCTTTTAGCCGCGCCCCAACAAGCACTGAACCCGGCCGGCATCATGCACAGGGCCGGATCAAGTTCCAGTTTTGATCAGCCGTTCGGCGTCCAGACGCAAAGAGCGGCTGGACGCGGCCACGCCGTATCCCAAGCGGCCGAGAAATACTGTGTGGCCAGCCGCCCCGGCCGGGAGACGGCTTCGTAGGCGGGTAGCCAGGTTAGCCGCGTAGGCAACCAGCTCAGGGCGCGTCGTAAATGCTCGTCCCTGCCGCAGATAACGGTCGAAGATCAAGGGGGTCTGCTCAGGCTGTAGCTGAAGGCCCAAACGCGTTGCAGTGAGCCAAAACCGCTGAAGGGCTCGCCCGGCAGCCACATAGTCGTCGACACTCCTGGCCGGACGCGACGCGACCAGACCAAAGTGGGCCGCACACATCAGGCCGGGCAGCCAATCCATCTCCAGCCTCGGCACGAGGTGACCGGCAAGATAGGTGTTGAAAAAGCGAACCCGGTTCCAGCTCCCCATCACCCAACGCATCAACTTGAGCGTACCAGGATCGAGCCCCAGCGCCTGATCGGGCACTTTGTCTGAACTGAAACGGGCGTTCCAGTCGATGATGTCGCGGTGAACAGGATAGGCTTCGGGCAGGGTTAAACGCAGCTTGGCGTTGGCAAACATGAGCGCGGCCATGCGGCGTTTTTCTGCTCCCTCGAACCAGATTACTTTGTAGTGCGGTGCCACGGCGTCATGCAGCGTCTGCCGATGCGCATCCTCCAGTTTGCGGGTGGAAAGCGGGCGGCGTTGAACAGAGCGCAGACGAATATACTCGTAAAGTGAATCGACGTTTCCGCCCACACCATCTTCGAGCACGACCCGATACACCGGATGGGTGTCAGTCGAACCGGGCTCACGCGTGATGTCAGCACGCGCGCCTTGTGCTGTGGCAGCTATCGCCAGTGTCTCGATCAGCGCACCATGGGCAAGGTGGCTGGAATGTCCATCGAGATCATAGACGCAGTGATCCCGGGTATCTGCTCCGTGGACGCGAAGGTGATGCGCATCCACGATCTCGATATGCCAGGGCTGGGTATTGTCACCAGAAGGTGCCCAGCGGGCATCGTCAATGATCCGTATGAGAGAATCGGGCGGAGCAGCCATTACAACCCCAGCTTGCGTCGCACGAGAGCGATCATGAGTCGTTGTAATGGATTTCGATTGCCACCTGGACGCCAGGTTTTAGCAAGACGGAGTCGATAGGCATCGAAATGATAACCATGAGGTGCTGCACGAACGGGGCCCCGGTTCAACAAGATTTTCAGGGTTTCGGTTGCGGCCACTCCAGCACAGAGTTGGCATGCCATGATGGTCGAAGGCCCGCGGCGACTAGCCATATCTACAGCTGATGGGTCGGCGAGATACTGCATTTGCAGACCTGCCGGGGCCAAACCGATAACAAACCTTATCGGCCACTCAGCCTCCGGGCCGTCAGAAAAGCGAAAGTAATCCTCAAAACTCATACTCCCGGGCAGGAAATTGAGCACTGCCGCGCCCATGCCCAAGGGCGCGGCGGTGACGGCAGGAATCCCCTTGTCGCGACAGGCGGCAAACACGGCACGACGTATGTCAAAGGCAAAAAAATCCAGCCCGTCAACAAATATATCCACCCCCGCCAGAAACGCATCAAGATTCTCAGGGGAGACACCTTGCGGAAAGCCCGTAATCTCGACTTCGGGATTGATGTCCCGCGCCTGAGCCATCATCACACCCAGCTTGGCACAACCCAGTGTGCTCGTAGTCGCTCCCGCCTGACGGTTGAAATTCGCCAGTTCGAAGGTATCAAAATCCGCCAGATGAAAGCGGGATACACCCAGACGACACAAGGTGAGCAAATGGACGCCACCTACCCCGCCCATGCCCGCAATCGCCACGCGCCTGCCACGCAGGCTTGCCTGCTCCTCACGAGTCAGCCAACCGATGTTGCGGGAAAAAGCCTCCTGATAATCGAAGGGTAGGGATTGAGCTGCCTCTGCCATGCTCGGGACTGCACTACGATCAATTGCCACGAAGCAATCGCTGCGTAATACCCAACTCATCCTCGCGGGAGAAAAAATAGGGATAGATCGATTTCACCCCAGGCACTGAAGATCCAGTTCCGCCAAACCGCAGTATCTGGCTGTCCGCATAAGCCAGGTCGAGCCTGAGCAGCACAGCAGGCGCGTTGACGCGCGGGCAGACCTTTTCCCCGCCGAACGCTGCGAATCCGAGCATCTTCTCGTAAAACAGGACGTGACGGGGGTTAACCTCGATCAGGAAGTCGGTGGCCTGATGAATGTTGTGGCCATAGATGTACGACAGGTGAAACAACGCAGCCAGAACGCTCTTGGAACGGATGTCCTGGTCTACAGCGAGTCGCGTGATGTCGCACGGTACGCGTCCTGCTGCACGCAGGCTGTCCGCCTCGGCCTTATAGAGCTGATCCACGATCATCCCGTCTGGCGTATCCAGACCCAAGGTGAGGGTGCCTACCACCTTGTCCTCCTGGTAGGCGACAAGCGTGATCTTGTACTGGTCGCGCTCCGACACGGAGGCCTCGTAGCCACGCCAGTGATACATTTTTTCGACCAGTAGGCTGGCGGATCTGCGACGATCTTCATTGGTCGCAAGCCGGATCTTGTATTGTTCGCGCCCCACCTGCGTACCCATCACCAGATCAGTCGAGGCCGCGCTCTGATCCAGGCACAAATCCTTCAGGCGATAGGGCGACTGGAACGAGACCAGAGTGCGATCCCACTCGTCCGGTTCAGTCTGGCGCTTTTTTGCGCCCAGCAGAAATTTGCTGAGGTCAGTCATGTTCCTGGGTTAAGAATTTGGCAGGCCGAGTCTGCTCATGTTTCGTGACAGTCATAGGGACCCTATGGAGTTTATCGGCATCCTTACCACACGACTTGACCGTTAGCGCGCAAATCAATTCACGTAGCCCCACGTAACCACCGCGCCGCATCCCGCGCAAAATACGTCAGCACACCGTCCGCCCCCGCCCGCTTGAACGCCAGCAGCGCTTCCAGCACGCAGGCTTTCTCATCCAGCCAGCCGTTCTGCGCGGCGGCTTTTAGCATGGCGTATTCTCCGCTGACCTGGTAGGCGTAGGTCGGCGCGCCGTAGGTGTCTTTCACCCGGCGGATCACATCCAGGTAGGGCATCCCGGGCTTGACCATGACCATGTCCGCGCCTTCCTGCAGGTCCATGCCCACTTCCCACAAGGCTTCGTCGCTGTTGGCGGGGTCCATTTGATAAGTGTATTTGTTACCGGTTCCCAGGTTGGAGGCAGAGCCGACTGCATCGCGGAACGGGCCATAAAAGCTTGAGGCGTATTTGGCAGCATAGGCCAGAATCCGTGTATGGATGTGACCGGCGGATTCGAGTGCGCTGCGCAGGGCGGCAACACGGCCGTCCATCATGTCGGACGGGGCCACCACGTCCGCCCCCGCCTGCGCATGCACCACGGCCTGTCTGGCCAGCACGGCGACGGTTTCATCGTTCAGCACATAACCATTGGCGTCGATGAGGCCGTCCTGGCCGTGGCTGGTGTAGGGGTCGAGTGCAATATCCGTGATGACACCGAGCGCCGGAAAACGCTGTTTCAATGCGGTTACGGTACGCGGCACCAGACCGTCGGGGTTGAGCGCTTCCTCGGCCCCGGGAGATTTCAGCCCTGCATCGATCACCGGAAACAGCGCCAGCGCGGGAATGCCCAGCGCCACACATTCTTCGGCAACAGGCAGCAGGAGGTCCAGGGATACCCGCTCCACGCCGGGCATCGAGGCTACGGCTTCTCGCCGATTCTGCCCTTCGAGTACAAAAACCGGGTAAATCAGGTCATTTGCAGTGAGCGAGTGCTCACGCATCAAACGGCGGGAAAAATCGTCACGTCGCATCCGCCGCATCCGGCGGGCGGGAAACTGGCCAAACGGCAGGGTCACAGTCGTCTCCAAAACAAATACACATGCGCGGAACTATTTTTCCGGTCTCACGCTCCATGATGCAGACGATGTTGCATCGTCTCCCGCTTCTCCTCCCTGAGCGGGATGCCTTAATCCCCTTAAGGCACTTTCAGCCCCGACTCCTCCCTTGGTCGGGGCTTTTTTATTCCGGCTACCCTGCCGGAACCGGGGCAGCGTCACGGTCCCCCACAGGCTCCAGCAAGGATTCGATCCGCACGGCTGCTTCGTCCGCGCCCAGCCGGGACAGGCTGGAAAAAAGCTGCACGCTGACGCCGGGATGCCCGACCAGCGCCTGCTTCACCTTGCGCAGCGTCTGCGCCCGTTCGCTGCCCGAGAGCTTATCCGCTTTCGACAACAGGATATGCACCGGCTTGCCGCGCGGTAGAAACCAGTCAAGCATCCGTTGGTCCAGCGGCGTCAGGGGATGGCGCGCATCCATGATCAGCACCATGCCTACCAGCGCGGTGCGCTCCTGGAGATAACGCGAGAGCAATTCTTCCCACTGCGCCTTGATTTCCGGCGGCACCTTGGCGTAGCCGTAGCCGGGCAGGTCGACCAGATAGATGTTGGCATCGAGCTCGAAAAAATTGATGAGCTGGGTGCGACCAGGCGTTTTGGAGGTATAGGCGAGCCGGTTCTTGCGCGTCAAGAGATTGATCGCACTCGATTTTCCGGCATTGGAGCGCCCGGCAAAGGCAATCTCGGCTTGGCTGGCAGGCAGATCGCGCAGCCGGGCGACCGAGGTGTGGAACTGGGCGCGATTAAGCACAGGCTTGGCAGTCATATTAGTTGACGCTAAACTACCCGCTTCCAAAAATTTTGCAATCCCCGCGTCTCGCAAGCTTCAGGAGCTGCCATGAAATTTGTCGTTACCCTGGCCACCGCACTGGTCGCCACTTCCGCTTACGCCAACCCGGGCATGGTCAAGGGCGATCCCAGGGCCGCGGAGAGCATCGTCAACCAGGTCTGCGCCGCCTGTCATGCCGTGGACGGCAACAGTGCCGCCGCCGCCAACCCCAAGCTGGCCGGCCTGAACGCTGAATACCTCTACAAGCAGCTCAGCAACTTCAAATCCGGTGAACGCAAGAACGCCATCATGTCGGGCATGGTGGCCAACCTGTCCGACCAGGACATGAAGAACCTTGCGCTCTACTTCAGTGCCCAGCAGCCCAAGCCCGCCACGTCCAAGGATCAGGCGCTAGCGCTCATCGGCCAGAAAATCTATCGCGGCGGCGTGCAAGGTGCTGGCGTACCTGCTTGCGCCTCCTGCCACGGGCCGCAGGGCAAGGGCATCCCCGTACAGTTCCCCCGTCTGGCGGGCCAGCATACCGACTACATTTACACCCAGCTGAACAGCTTCCGCGTCGGGGCCCGCGCCAACGACGCCGCCAAGATGATGCGCAGCATCGCCGCCAAGATGACCGACGCGGATATGAAGGCTGTTGCGTCCTATATCCAGGGACTGCGCTAAGGCCGGCGCGACGACGGCATATCACACGCGCCGTGCGGAACAGGTAAACTAATCGGCCTCGTCCGAGTCGATGAAAGGGTGACGCGAGTCACCCTTTTTCATTTCCAGCCATCATGAACACCGCTACCGCCTCTTTCGGAAAATCCCTGTTCGAACTGCTGAGCTCGATGCGCTTTGCCATCAGCCTGCTCTCGATTCTGGCCATCGCCTCCATCATCGGCACGGTGCTGAAACAGGCCGAGCCTTACAACAATTACGTTATCCAGCTTGGCCCGTACTGGTTCCAGGTGTTTGAGAAACTGGGCCTGTACGACGTGTACCACGCCGCCTGGTTTCTGGTGATCCTGACTTTCCTGGTCGCGTCCGTCAGCGTCTGCATCTGGCGCAACGCGCCCAACTTTGCGCGCGAAATGAAAAGCTTTCGCGAACAGGTCAGCGAACAATCGCTGGCGGCGTTCAAGCATAAGCACGAGGCTGTCACCGCCCATTCGCCTGAATCGCTCGCCGCTCAGGCTGAGGCCTATCTCACGGGTCAGGGGTATGCAGTCAAACGCGTGGCGCGCGATGACGGCCTGCTGCTGGCCGCCAAGGCCGGCAAGTGGAACCGCTTGGGATACTTTCTTGCCCACGCCGCGATCGTGCTGATCTGCATCGGTGGGCTGATGGACGGGAATCTGGTGTTCAAGGCACAGCAACTGCTGGGCATGAAGAAAATCGAGACGCGCGACATTCCGCAAAGCGAAGTCCCCGCGATTTCGCGCCTGTCACCCGACAACCCCTCGTTTCGCGG
This sequence comes from Hydrogenophilales bacterium 16-64-46, assembly GCA_002281775.1. Lineage (GTDB taxonomy): Bacteria > Pseudomonadota > Gammaproteobacteria > Burkholderiales > Thiobacillaceae > Thiobacillus. The sequence goes on from NCGY01000002.1 coordinate 80,084, forward strand.
CAGCGTGCAGATTCCCGAAGGCTCGAGCGCGGACGTGGCCTTCCTCAACGTCGCCGACGGCTATCTGGTGCAGGACCTGCCGTTTACCGTGGCCCTGAAGCAGTTCCGTATCGAGCACTATTCCACCGGCCAGCCCAAGAGCTTCGAATCCGATCTGGAGATCTTCGACCGCTCCGGCAAGAAAATCCGCGAGGCGACGATCGCAGTCAACCATCCGCTCATCCACGACGGCATTGCCATCTACCAAGCCAGCTTTGCCGACGGCGGCACCAAGCTCTCGCTGCGCGGCTGGAACCTGTTTGCCTCGCAGGCGGCCACCTTCGAAGTGGACGGCGTGGTCCACCAGAACACCACGCTCACCAGCGCGGCCGGCGATTACACGCTCGAATTCACCGATTTCCGTCCCTTCAACATCGAAAACGTGGGCGGGGAAATCGACACCGGGCGCGATGCCATGGCGGTGCTGGGCGGCAGCCCGGTTTCCGACAACAAGCACCTGCGCAACGTCGGCCCCAGTTTCCAGTACAAGCTGCGCGACGCGCGCGGGCAGGCGCGGGAATATTCCAACTACATGCTGCCGATGCAGCTCGATGACCGCTGGTACATGATGTCGGGCGTACGCGAGACGCCGAATGAGGCCTTCCGCTATCTGCGGATGCCACTGGACGCCAGCGGCAGCCTCGACAGTTTCATGCGCCTGCGCGGCGCGCTCATGAATCCGGATCTGCGCCCCGAAATCGCTGCGCGTTTTGCCCGTCAGGCGCTGCCGGAAAATGCCTGGAACACTGAAATAGAGGACAAGCTGAAATTCAGCGCCTCGCAGGTGCTGGCCCTGTTCGCCACCGGTGGATTCCAGGCCCTGAGCGGGTTTATCGAGGCGCGCGTCCCCGAAGCCGAACGCGACAAGGCGGCAGAAACCTATTTGCGCATTCTGGAGCTCTCCGCCTTCGAAGCCCTGCAAATCGCCAACCGGCTCGACAAGCAGCCGCCGCCCGCCGCCAACGACGCGACCGGCTGGCTGGTGCGCGATACCCTCAACAGCCTGTCAGACATGTTCGTCTACGGCGCGCCGATCTATCTGCAGCTGATGCAGTATGACGAAGTGAAGGCCAGCGGTCTCCAGCTGACGCGCTCGCCCGGCAAGAGCGTGGTCTACTTCGGCTCGCTGCTGTTGACGCTGGGTGTGTTTTTCATGTTTTATGTGCGCGAACGACGTGTCTGGATCCGGATCAAACCCGGCCACGCCCTGCTGGCCATGTCTGCCGCCAAGCACACCCTGGATTTTGACAAGGAATTTGCGCAGCACGCCCAGGCACTCGATACCCTGGCGAAGTAAGCCCAACCGGAGAGTCCCATCATGGAAATTGCCCTCAACCAACCTGCCCCGCTGTTCAAGCGCCTGACCTGGTTCGACTGGCTGTTTGCGGCCATCGTCGCGGGCGGCCTGCTGTTCGCCCTGTCGCGCTACGGCGAGTTCATGGATATCTACGAAAAGGCCATCCTGCTCGCCGCGATTCCTTCGTTGGCCGCCTTTGGCTGGTTCTGGAAGCCGTTCCGGGTGCTGTTCATCGCGGTCGGCGCGTTGAGCCTGGTCGCGATCGGCCAGTACGACGGCGACCTCGGCCGCATGGAACAGGCCTTCCTGCTGAAATACCTGATCTCCAGCCAGGCCGCCATCATGTGGATGTGTGCGCTGTTCCTGCTCGCCACCGTCACCTACTGGGCCGGCCTTTTGGCGCGCTCCGACTTCCTCAACCGCACCGGCACCGCCATGGTCTGGGTCGCCGTGACCCTGGGCTTCGTCGGCCTGATGGTGCGCTGGTACGAGTCCTACCTCATCGGCCCGGACGTCGGCCACATTCCGGTGTCGAACCTGTACGAAGTCTTCGTGCTGTTCTGCCTCATCACCTCGATGATGTACCTGTACTACGAAGCGCGCTATCAGGCCCGCCAGCTGGGCGGCTTCGTGCTCATCATCATTTCTGCCGCCGTCGGCTTCATCCTCTGGTATACCTTCGACCGTGGCGCGCACGAAATCCAGCCGCTGGTGCCGGCACTGAAATCGTGGTGGATGAAGCTGCACGTCCCGGCCAATTTTGTCGGCTACGGCGCGTTCTCCATCGCCGCCATGCTCGGCGTGGCCTATCTCCTGTCGGCGCGCGGCATTCTTGCCAGCCGCCTGCCCAAGCCCGAAGTCATCGACGACATCATGTACAAGGCGATCGCCATCGGCTTCGCCTTCTTCACCATCGCCACCATCCTCGGCGCGATGTGGGCAGCCGAAGCCTGGGGCGGCTACTGGTCGTGGGACCCGAAGGAGACCTGGGCGCTCATCGTCTGGCTGAACTACGCCGCCTGGCTCCACATCCGCCTGGTGAAAGGCCTGCGCGGCCCGATGCTGGCCTGGTGGGCGGTGGTAGGCCTGTTTGTCACCACCTTTGCCTTCATCGGCGTGAACATGTTCCTGTCGGGCCTGCATTCCTACGGCGAGCTGTAAGCCGACACGACCATGCCGGGCAGCAGAAAATTCGTGCAAAGCCTGGTGGATGCCCACCCGGAACCGTTTGCGCTGATCGACCGCGACTACACCATCGTCGCGTGCAACCAGCATTATGCCGAGGCCTACACGCGGCTGGTGCCGGCTGACATCGTCGGCATGAAATGCCACGAGGTGTCGCACAAGTCGGCCAGCACCTGCGAGATCAACGGTGAGGAATGCCCGCTTCACCGCGTATTCGAAACCGAGCACGCGGTACAGGTGATCCATCGCCACATGGATCGCGACCACAAACCCGAATACGTGGCGGTGCATGGTTCGCCCGTCTACGACGACCACGGCCGCATCCTCTACATGGGCGAAGGCATGCGCTCGATCACCCAGGAACAGGAACTGGCCTTCGACGAGCAGAAGATGGTCGGCTGCTGCCCCTCGTTCATGCGCGTCATCGACAACCTCTGCCTCGTGGCGGAGAGCGATTCTCCAGCCCTCATACACGGCGAGACCGGCACAGGCAAGGAGATGGCAGCGCAACTGCTGCACCGCAAGTCGCCGCGCGCCAAAGGGCCTTTCATCACCGTCGACAGCACCAGCTTCACCGAAGACCTGCTGGTCAACGAGCTGTTCGGCCACGAGCCGGGGGCCTTCACGGGCTGTATCGGTGCCAAGAAGGGCCTGGTCGAACTGGCCGACCAGGGCACGCTGTTCATGGACGAGATCGGTGAAATCCCGCTTTCGCTCCAGGCCAAACTCCTTCGCGTGCTGGAAACCGGCACCTTCCGCCGGCTCGGCGGCACCGAGGAACGCCGCGTCGATTTCCGCTTCATCTGCGCCACCCATCGCGATCTCCGGGCCATGGTCGAACGCGGCGACTTCCGCGCCGACCTCTACTACCGCATCAATGTCATGCAGATCGAATTGCCGCCACTGCGCCACCGCAAGGACGACATCCCGCATCTGGTCGCGCACTTCCTGTCGCGCCGGATGCTCGGCAAGCTCACCACACCGATCAGCGAGGAAGCGATGGCGCTGCTGTATCGCTACCCCTTCCCAGGCAATATGCGCGAACTGAAGAACATCGTCGAACGCGCCGCTCTACTGGCGCGCGGCGGGGCCATCCAGCCCGAGCACCTGCCCGAGGAAATCCGCCGGGCCGAGGCCATCGAGCAGAAACTGCGCACCGCCGACCTCGACGCGCTGGGACACCACTGCCACCATGACGACGACATTGCCCCCGCCACCCTGCGGGCCACGCTCGCGCGTTTCAACGGTAACCGGCGCAAGACCGCGGCCTTCCTGAAAATGAGCGAGCGCACGCTGTACCGCCGGCTCAAATCACTCGACGCGCCCTCCCCCGAGGGCTGACCGACTCTGCCACGATCCTGCCACATGGCAGTTCCGATCTGCCATGACAGATCGTCTGGCAGATTCGAGCCCTCACCATAGACGTGCTTAATCCTTATTTAACAGACACATAAACCTTAGATATTTGCTGGCACGTCCCCTGCTAAGCCCTTCAGGCCACCGTCCGTGGCACACAACAAGCATTTTGTCTGGAGGGAAGCCATGATACGTACCACCGCCTTGCTGGCGACGCTGCTGCTTGCCAGCCCCGCCCTGTCCAACCCCGTGGCCATGCCCACGCGCATGCCGGCCGGCCCGGTCTCGCTCGACGCCTTCAAGGGCTGGGTCGCGGTACCGGTCGCCGTGATGATCAACGGCCAGATCACGACCCAGTGGATGCTGGTGCCCGCGCAGGCAGTGGCGGGCGTGGCAGCCGCCACCCCCGCGCCCGCCGTCGAGGCCGGCGCGCCCGCTGCCCCGCCCGCCGATCCGGCGGCGACCCACGGTCGCGTCATCGCCGCCACCTGCGCGAGTTGCCACGGCACCCACGGCATCAGCCACGGTGCCATTCCCGGGCTTGCCGGGCTTGAGAAGGCCTACTTCGTCAAGCAGATGAAAGCCTTCCAGGACGGTTCGCGCCCGGCCACGGTGATGCACCAGCACGCCAAGGCCTACAGCGACGACGAAATCGAACAGATGGCCGCGATATTCGCCGCCGTTAAGCCCTGAGGAGCCGACCATGACCATGCAAAGACGCGATTTCCTGAAAGTCTCCGCAGCCGGACTGGCAGCCGCCGGGTTTCCGCTGCGTGCCCATGCCGGTGCGGCAAAAGCCAAAGTCGTGATTGTGGGCGCAGGGTTTGGTGGCGCGACCGCCGCTAAATACATCCGCATGTGGGATCCGAATATTGAAGTCACCCTGATCGACCGTGAGCCCAAGTTCGTCTCCTGCCCGATGTCCAACCTGGTGCTGGCCGGGCTGAAGACGCTGGACGACATCACCAAAACCTATGACGCCCTGAAAACCACATACGGCGTGAACGTCGTCGTCGACAGCGTGACCGCGATCGACACCGACAAGCGCACAGTCAAGACCATGAACGGCAGCTTCGCCTACGACCGCCTGATCCTCTCGCCCGGAATCGATTTCCGCTTCGACCAGATCGAGGGCTACGACGCAAAAGCCCAGCAGCGGATTCTGCACGCCTGGAAAGCCGGCGAGCAGACGCTGAAACTGCGCCAGCAGGTGGAATCGATGAAGGACGGCGGCCTCATCGTCGTCGGCATGCCGCTCGCGCCCTACCGCTGCCCACCCGGGCCTTACGAACGCGTCTGCCTGATCGCCAATTATCTGAAGCGTGCCAAGCCCAAGTCCAAGATCATCATGCTCGACGCCAACCCGGACGTGGTTTCGAAGAAGCCACTGTTCATGAAAGCCTGGAACACGCTGTATAGCGACTGGGTCGAGTACCGGCCGAACAGCAAGGTGGTGAAGGTTGACGCCGAGGGCATGATCGCCAGCACCGAGTTCGAGGATCTCAAGGCCGACGTCATCAACGTCATCCCGCCGCAACGCGCCGGCCACGTCGCCGAACTGGCCGGGATACGCACCGATTCCAACGGCGTCTGGTGCCCGGCGAACTTCGTCACCTACGAATCGAAAGCCAAGCCCAACGTCCACGTCATCGGCGACGCGCTGCTGTCGAACTTCCCCAAATCCGGCCACATGGCCAACAACATGGGCAAGGTCTGCGCCAACGCCGTGGTCGAGCTGCTCAACGGCCGCCAGCCCGACCCGGTGCCGGTCGTCTCCAACACCTGCTACAGCGCGGTCAGCGAAGACCGCGCGATCCACGTCGCCACCGTGTTCCGCTACGATCCCGCGAAGGATCAGATGACGGCCCAGCCCGGCGGCGGCATCTCCAGCGACCTCTCCGAGGAGGAGGCGATCTACGCCGAGGCCTGGGCCGAAGGCATCTGGAGCGACACTTTCCTGTGATCCTCCTCATAGCAGGAAACCGGCAGGGCCTGCCTGCCGGATTTTTTTACAACGATTCTGATACGGAGCGCCTGATGAAGCACCTCATTTCCCTGATCGCCCTGACCCCCGCACTTGCACTGGCCAACCCGCCCGCCGCCACCCCGACCTCGGCGGAAGGCTGGGTCGCGAAAATGACCAACCCCGCCCAGAACGCCTCGGCGTTCAAGGACCCCACTGCCTTCGTGCAATGGAGCGGGGCCATGATGAACCCGGCGATGATGCCGGCGATGGGCAACGCCATGATGAACCCGCAGACCTCGATGAACATGATGAACGGCATGATGAGCCCGGCCGCCATGGGCAACTACATGCAGTTCATGGACCCCAGCGTGTCGATGAAGTGGATGGCCGCCGGCATGGACCCCAACTTCTACACCGCGCTCATGACGCAGACGATGAACCCCGCCAACATGATGGGCTGGATGATGGCCCCCATGGACCCGCGCATGATGAACATGGGCATGCAGATGATGAACCCGTCCCTGGTCACCAATTGGATGATGGCCCCCATGAGCCCGCAGATGATGAACACCATGATGGTGCCGATGAACCCCGCGAGCTACGGATCCATGATGGGGGCGATGCCCGGCATGGCCCCCGCCCAGCCCGCCCCCGCCCAATAAACCGAGGAGAACAAGCATGAATCGTCATCGCAGAACCTTCCTTCAGGGCGCGACCTCGGCGGGCCTCGTCGCCACCGCCATTGCCGCCGGCCTGCTGAAACCCGGCCAGGTGCTGGCCGACTGGAACGCCGCCGGCTTCGGTGCCACCAAGACCGCCGACGCCCTCGCCGCCATCGGCGGCAGCGGCGCGGCCGAATCGAAGGACATCACCATCAAGGCGCCGGACATCGCCGAGAACGGCGCGGTGGTGCCGGTCGAAGTCGTCACCACCCTGCCCAACGTCGAGTCCATCGCCATTCTGGGCGAGAAGAACGCCAACCCGCTGATCGCGCAGTACATGCTCACCGATTTCGACGGCACGCTGGCCACCCGCATGCGCATGGGGCAAACAGCGAACGTGCGTGCGGTGGTGAAAGCCGGCGGCAAGGTCTACACCGCCGCCAAGGAAGTGAAAGTCACCGTCGGCGGCTGCGGCGGCTGATCAAACAGGAAAGGAACGGAAAATGGCTATTGCAATGCGAGTACGCGCCGGCAGCGGCGAAATCAAGGTGCTGATGACGCACCCCTCGGAAAACGGCCTGCGCAAGGACGCCAAGAGCGGGCAGCTGATCCCGGCGCATTTCGTGAAGAACGTCGTCGTGGCGATCAACGGCAAGAACGTGATGACCGGCCACTGGGGCGGCGGCATTTCCAAGGACCCCTACCTGGCCTTCAAGGTAAAAGGCATGAAGGCCGGCGACAAGGTTACCGTCAGCGCCGAGGACAACACCGGCGACAAGGGCAGCGTCGATGCCACCGCGAGCTGACATTCACACGGAGACCCACATGATCAGATCATTCCTCACTGCCGGCCTGGCGGCCCTTGCCACCACGGCCTGGGCGGACGACACCAAGTTCAGCACCCATCTTCACGCCAAGTTCCACCACAGTGCCTGCCTCACCTGCCACCAGTTCTTCACCAAGAACATCGCCGGCACTGGCAAGAAAGGCCTGGCCTGGAACACGCACTTCGCGCGCAAAAAGCAGGCCTGCACCGAGTGCCACACCAGCGCCGTCACCAGCATGGAAAAAGCCGAGGACTGGTTCGCGGATCACGAACTCGACTACACCGGCATGGGCCCGAAGGAAACCTGCGAGTTCATCAAGACCACGCACCACGGCAAGACCGGCACGCCCGCCGCCATGCTGTCGCACCTGTTGACCGACCCGCGCATCATGTGGTCCATCAAGGGCGGTCTGCCCAACGCCGGCAACCTGCCCATGGGCAAGAAGGCCGAGTTGATTCCCGGCGATATCGACGAATGGCGGACCCAGGTCGCAGCCTGGATCAACGGCGGCATGAAGTGTGAGTAAGGCTGCCCTGAGCGCAGGCGGGCGGCTGGGCGTGGTTTGCGCGCTCGCCGTCCTGGCAGGCGGCAACCCGCGCGCCGAAGATGCAGCGGGCCGCGAGGTCCGCATCACCCAGGACCTGCCGCGCGTCACCGTGCTGCATCGCGGCAAACCCGTGGTGGTCGAGCGCAATCCGGATACCGAGAACATGATCGAGCCGGATCTCGCCCTGACCTCCCGGCCCTGTCCGCCTTTCTGCATTCTGCCGATGACCCTCGCCCCGGGCGTGGAAACCCTGGGCGAGCTCGAACTCATCGATTATCTGCAAAAAATCGGCAGGGACAGCCACGTGCTCGTCATCGATTCGCGCGACGGCACCTGGCCGCAGCGTACCGGCCTCATCCCCGGCGCCGTCCTGCTGCCCTGGCAGAAGCTGCACCCGGCCCATGCCAGCGCCGCCCAAATCGCCGACACCCTGCAATTCCAGTTCGGCGCGGTGCGCCAGGACGGCCTGTGGAACTTTGCCGGGGCCAAAACCCTGGTGTTCTACTGCAACGGCCCCTGGTGCGGCCAATCTCCCACCAATATCAGGCAGTTGCTGGCACTCGGCTACCCCGCGCACAAGCTCAAGTGGTATCGAGGCGGCATTCAGGCCTGGAAAGCACTGGGACTGACATCTGTGCCATACGACAACGCGCCCTGATCCGCTATCATCCGCAGCATAAATTCGCCTGATCAACAGGTTTTCAGAAACATCTGGAGGGATTCCCCATGTCCAAACTGCTTTCCACGCTCGCCCTTGCCCTGGCATCGAGCCTTGCCCTGCCTGTCGTTGCACAGACTCCGGCTTACCCCAACACCACCAATCCCTATCTCAAGAACGTCCCCGCGCCTGCCCCCAATCCCATGACGCTCCTGCCCAAGGGCACCGGTGCCATGAAGGATGCCATTCCCTGGGCAATGTCCGCCACGCCCACGGCCGAGCAGAAGAAACAGCTGATGAAAGCCATGATTCCAATGATGGCAAACATGGGCCTCAACATCCGCGACGTCATGAACTACATGACGACCAAGTACCAGGCCAAGGCAGGCGTCTCGTTTGACGACGTGGTCGAATCGATGAAACTGCGCGCCAACCAGCTGAACCTCAAGCTGGTCGGCCACTCGCCCATGATCAAGGACATGCAGGCCGTGCTGGGCGACACCACCAGCCCCCGCATGGAAGTGTTCCACTTCTGTGACATTGCCGCCGGCCGTGAAATCATGAAGCTGGTGCCCGAAGCGATCGTCTACCTGCCCTGCCGCATCGCTGTCATGGAAGACAACAACAAGAACGTCTGGGTGCTGACCCTGGACTGGGACATGGCCTGGCTCGACAGCATCAACGGCTCGATGGGCATCACGCCCGAACTCGCCAAGATGGCGCTCGATATTCGCGACAAGATGGACAACGTGATGCGCGCAGGCGCAAACGGCGACCTCTGATTTCCGCGTCGGCCAGAGGTGGATACACCTTGCCTGACCGTCCGGACGCACTAGACTGCATGAGCATTACCCCATAGCAACAAGCGCAATCCGCTGGCCTTCAGCGAACGCTCGCCGGACCGCCGGCACCACTCGGAGATTGACCATGAACACACGCAAACTCGCCCTCGCCGCCGCCCTGCTGGCCAGCCCCCTGGCACACGCCCAGTACGGTATGGAGCAAATGATGAATCCCATGGCCATGATGGGTCCGATGATGAACCCCATGAGCATGATGGGCCCGATGATGGCCCCGATGGGCATGATGGGTCCGATGATGGGCGGCATGGCCCCCATGATGGGCTCGATGATGGCCCCGATGAGCATGATGGGTCCGATGATGGGCGGTATGACCCCCATGATGGGCTCGATGATGGCCCCGATGAGCATGATGGGTCCGATGATGGGCGGCATGACCCCCATGATGGGCTCGATGATGCAACCCATGGGCGGCATGATGCAGCCCATGAGTGGGATGATGCAGCCGATGAACCAGATGATGCAGCCCATGGGCGGCATGATGCAGCCGATGAACCAGATGACCGCCCCGATGGGTGCGATGATGGCCCCGATGGGCCCGATGATGGCCCCCATGGCACCGATGATGGCCCCGATGGCCCCGATGATGCCGCCCGCCGCACCGGCCGCAGCCGAACCCGCACCGGCCAAGTAAGTCTTCCCAGCCCCCGAGCCCGCCCGTCGCGGGCTCGATTTGTTTCTGCCCCGCCAGTTGAACTGGCTTGATCCGGAGTCTCAGACCATGCACGCCCGCACCTTCACCCTCGCCCTCCTGCTCGCTGGTTCCACCGGTGCCCATGCCCAGTTCGGCGGCATGATGAACCCCATGGGCATGATGAATCCGATGACCATGATGGCACCCATGACGATGATGGCCCCAATGGGCATGATGGCCGCACCGATGATGATGCCGATGGGGGCCGGCATGATGTCGAGCCAGATGTACAACCCGCAGTCCATGATGAACCCCTATCTCAACCCCATGGCAGCAAGCAACCCCTACCTGAACCAGGGCGGCGGGATGATGAACCCCTTCGCCATGATGCAGCCCGCCCCGGCTTACGGTGGTTACGGCGCGCCCGCCGCGCCGGCCATGCCGTTCTTACCGGCCATGCCTGCTGCTGCGCCGGCACCCGCCCAAGCGGCTCCCATGCCCTTCTTCCCGGCCATGCCCGCTGCTGCGCCGGCCTACGGTTACGGTGCCCCTGTCGCCGCGCCGATGCCGAGTTTCCCCATGATGCCGGCAGCGCCCGTCGACGACGCCCCGGCTGCCGCGCCGCAGGCTGCCGCCCCGACGGGCAACGCCTTCGATCCGTCGGTCTGGATGCAGATGATGGGCGGCATGATGCCCGCCCAGCCTGCTCCGTCCACGCCGGCCGCCGCGCCCGAAGCCAAGTAACACGCGCCCGCCCCGTCAGCGGGGTGGCGCGGGTCGCCATGCCCCGCTTCTGGCTGTTTGCCCTGCCCCTTGCGTTGGCCGCCCTGGCCGCCGGCGTGTGGTTTGCACACGGACATTACGCGCCCCGATCGAGCGAAGCAGCCGCCCTCGCGGCGTTGCAACAGGCCCGCTACCCTGATCCGGAGGGTCGGTCACAGGCATTGGCACAGTGGTCGGGCAAACTGCGGGTGGTAAATTTCTGGGCCAGCTGGTGCGCGCCGTGCCGGGAGGAAATGCCTGATTTCGACGACCTGGCCCGCCAGTATCGGGAACACGGCGTCGAATTCATCGGTATCGCCGTCGATACGCCGGCCAACGTGCAGGCTTTTCTCCAGCGCCAGCCCGTCGGCTACCCCATCCTCGTTGGCGAAGGCGGGGCGGACAGCCTGGCGCGCGCACTCGGCAACACCACCGGCACCCTGCCCTATACCCTCGTACTCGACCCCGAAGGCCGGGTAGTGAAGCAGCACCTGGGACGCCTGCCGCGCGCCACACTCGACGCCGTGCTGCGCGAAAACCTGGCGCACTGACAAACGACGCATGGAAGCGATTTAGCGTCAATATCTGGACAATTTGAATACATTTACGGCAAACTCGCCGCCATGACGCTCAAGCGAACCGGTCGCACATCGACCAAATCCGTGCCAAGTCTGCACCCACATATCCTGGTGCTGCACGGCCCCAACCTCAATCTGCTCGGCAGCCGCGAGCCCAAGCACTATGGTCTGGTCACGCTCGACGACATCAATCGCGCTCTGACCGCCCGTGGCGAAGCCGCCGGCGCGCTGGTCGAAACCTTCCAGCACAACCACGAGGGCGCGCTGGTCGACCGCATTCATCAGGCAGCGCGCGACCGCGTCGACTTCATCCTCATCAACCCCGCCGCCTATACGCATACCAGCGTCGCCATGCGCGATGCGCTGGCAGCGGTGGCCATCCCCTTCGTCGAAGTGCATCTGTCCAACGTTCATGCCCGCGAAGCCTTCCGCCACCACTCCTATTTCTCCGACCTCGCCGTCGGCGTGATTGCGGGGCTGGGGGCGCACGGCTACGAACTCGCGCTGGAACACGCACTGCGACATCATCAAGACAGGACCGCCCATGGATCTCAGAAAACTGAAAAAGCTCATTGACCTAGTACAGGAATCGGGTATCGCCGAGCTGGAAATCACCGAAGGCGAAGAAAAAGTCCGCATTGCCAAAAGCATTGCCGGCACTCCCATGATGATGGCCCCGCAGCCGCACTACCTGCCTGCTGCCGCCCCCGCCGCTGCGCCGGCCGCACCAGCCGCCCCGGTGGAAGACGCCATCCCCGAAGGCCATGTTGTCCGTTCGCCCATGGTCGGCACCTTCTACCGTGCGCCCGCCCCGGGCTCCAAGAATTTTGTCGAAGTCGGCCAGAACGTCGGGGCCGGCGACACCCTCTGCATCATCGAAGCCATGAAGCTGCTGAATGAAATCGAAGCGGACGAGGGCGGCGTGATCAAGGCCATCCTGGTCGAGAACGGCCAGCCGGTGGAATACGGCGAACCGCTGTTTGTCATTGCTTGATGGGAGACAGGGACCAGGGGCCAGGAACCAGGAGCTAGGGATTCATCACGCGCGCAGCGCACCTCCCCCAGCCCCAAGATCCTAGTTCCTGCCCCTCAAACGCATGTTCGAAAAAATCCTGATCGCCAACCGTGGCGAAATCGCCCTTCGCATCCAGCGCGCCTGCCGCGAAATGGGCATCAAGACGGTGGCCGTGTATTCCGAGGCCGACCGCGACGCCAAATACGTGAAACTCGCCGACGAATCGGTGTGCATCGGCCCGGCCCCGTCTTCGCAGAGTTATCTGCACGTGCCGTCGATCATCGCGGCGGCCGAAGTCACCGACGCCGAGGCGATCCACCCCGGTTACGGTTTCCTCTCGGAAAACGCCGACTTTGCCGAACGGGTCGAATCGTCCGGCTTCACCTTCATCGGCCCGCGACCCGACAACATCCGCCTCATGGGCGACAAGGTCGCCGCCAAGCAGGCCATGCTCGAAGCCCGTGTGCCGTGCGTGCCCGGCTCCGACGGCGCACTGCCCGACGATGGCGAGGAAATCCTCAAAATCGCACGCAAGATCGGTTACCCCGTCATCATCAAGGCGGCGGGCGGCGGCGGCGGACGCGGGATGCGCGTGGTGCATACCGAAGCCGCGCTGCTCAACGCCGTGACCATGACCCGCACCGAAGCCGGAGCCGCGTTCGGCAATCCGATGGTCTACATGGAAAAATTTCTCCAGACCCCGCGCCACATCGAAATCCAGATCCTGGCCGACGAACACGGCAACGCCGTGCATCTGGGCGAGCGCGAGTGCTCGATGCAGCGCCGCCACCAGAAAGTGCTGGAAGAAGCCCCCGCGCCCGGGCTCGACCCCCGGCTCCGCGACAAGATCGGCGAGCGCTGCGCCGAAGCCTGCCGCAAGATCGCCTATCGCGGCGCCGGCACGTTCGAATTCCTGTACGAGAACAACGAGTTCTACTTCATCGAGATGAACACCCGGGTGCAGGTCGAACACCCCGTCACCGAAGCGATCACCGGCATCGACATCGTGCAGACACAGATCCGCGTCGCCGCCGGCGAGGTGCTGCCGTGGAAGCAGAAAGACATCCGCTTCAAAGGCCACGCCATCGAGTGCCGCATCAACGCCGAACACCCGAGCACTTTCGTGCCCAGTCCCGGCAAGCTCACCAATTACCATGCGCCCGGCGGCCCCGGCATTCGTGTCGACTCGCACGTTTACCACGGTTACTACGTGCCACCACACTACGACTCGATGATCGGCAAGCTCATCGCCTACGGCGACACGCGCGACCAGGCCATCGCCCGGATGCGCGGCGCGCTGATGGAAATGGTCGTCGAAGGCATCCAGACCAACATCCCGCTGCACCACGACCTGATGCACGATGCCGCCTTCATCGCCGGCGGCACCAGCATTCACTATCTGGAACACAAGCTGGCGGGGGAAAAAGCGTAAGCGGTGAACAGTGAGCAGCAAGCGGCAATCCCCTCACCGCGCCCTGCTCACCGCGCCCTGCTCACCGCTCACCACCATGCCCTGGCAATCCCTCCGCTTCCTCGTTGATTCCAGAACGGCCGAGCCGCTGTCCGACGCGCTGATGGACGCCGGCGCGCTGTCGGTGGCGCTGGAAGACGCGGACGCCGGCACGGTCGACGAAACGCCGCTGTTCGGTGAACCCGACCATCCCACGGCCGAGCTGTGGCAGCGCAGCATCGCGGTCGTGCTCTTCGACAGGGATGCCGACGTGGCCGCCATCCTGGCGGAAGCCGCGCAGGCCATCGGCGTCCCCGCACCCACCCACACCAGCGTGGACATCGTGGCCGACGAGGATTGGGTGCGCCTCACCCAGTCGCAGTTCGACCCGATTCCGATATCGCCCCGTCTGTGGATCGTGCCGACCTGGCATACCGCGCCCGACGCCGACGCGATCAACCTCAAACTCGACCCCGGCCTGGCCTTCGGCACCGGCAGCCACCCCACCACGCGACTCTGTCTTGCCTGGCTCGACGCCCATCTGCAAGGCGGCGAAACCTTGCTCGACTACGGCTGCGGCTCGGGCATCCTTGCCATCGCTGCGGCCAAGCTGGGGGCGCGTCAAGTGGATGGAATCGACATCGACCCGCAGGCGGTCACCGCGTCGAACGATAACGCCGCACTCAACGCAGTCAGTGCCCGCTTTGGCCTGCCCGGTGCGCTGCCGGATCAGGTCTACGACGTCGTTGTCGCCAACATCCTCACCAACCCGCTCAAGGCCATGGCCCCCCTGCTCGCCGGCAAGGTCCGCCGCGGCGGCCGGATGGTTCTGTCCGGCATCCTCACGGAACAGGCCGGGGAGGTGATGGCGATCTACCAGCAGTGGTTCGTGTTTGACCCGCCTGCCAGCGACGAAGGCTGGGTTCGACTCGCCGGGACGCGAAAATGAACTACCGCGCCGCCTGCCCGCACTGCGCCAGCGTGTTCCGGCTGGGCGACGACCAGCTTGCCGCAGCACAAGGCTGGGTACAGTGCGGCGTATGCGGGGTGGCGTTTGACGCCCGCCAGTCGCTGCGTATGGAAGACGGCTCGACGCTGCCGCGCGCCAGCGACCCCGAGCCGCCCGTCATGCCCACGCCGGCGACCTCGCCTCAGTCCGACATGCCGCCCGCCGCGGGCGTCCCAGAACCCGGCATCCCGCCCGACACGGCAGACATCCCCGAGCCGCTGCCTGACCCGCAGGACGAGGCGGACGCCCCGGCCGCCAGCGAACGGCCACGCGGCATCCGTGAACGCGACGATCCGCTCGACCTGCCGTCGATCATACTCATCGACCCCAACCTGCCGAGTTACGACGACCCGGGGCCGATGCCCGTCATCCGCCCGGAACCGATGCCCGCCCTGACGGTGACGCCGCCGCCCAGCACGCCTGCGCCATCACCGCCACCTGCCGCCCGCATCGAATACGCGCAACCACTGCCAGCGAAGCCGGTGCGCCCCGAACGCCGCCGCAGACTCAATCCCTGGCTTGGCGGCCTGCTGGCGCTGCTGCTCGTGCTCGTCCTCTTGGCCCAGCTGGCCTGGTTCCAGCGCGACACCCTCGCCACACGCTTCCCGCAAACGCGGCCGCTGCTCGAACAGGCCTGCGCCCAGCTCGGCTGCGTACTTTCCCTGCCCAAACAGCTCGACCAGATCCGCATCGTGGGCTCCGACCTCACCACCGAAGCCGACGGCCAGCTGCGCCTCGTCCTCACGCTAGGCAACCGCGCCCGGCACGTCATGGCGTGGCCGGTGCTGGTGCTCACCCTCTCCGATCAGGCCGGCCGACCCCTGGCCCGACGCAGCTTTGCCGCCAGCGAATATCTCGCCGACGCGGATCTTATCCAGGCCGGGATGCCGCCGCTCGCCGAACAGGCGCTCAGCCTGCCGCTGGCAGTGCGGGATATCGCCCCCATGGGCTTCGACCTGCGACTTGCCTACTGACCCGGCGGGGAGTGGTTCACGCCGCACTTCTTCGGTATAGTTCGGCTTCCCGTTGCGGGAGAGTGCGGCATCTGCCGCCGCCGAAGGCGCAATTCACCCGGAATCGCTCAGGCAAAAGGACCGCAACCGCCAGAATCCATTCTGGAAAATACTCTGGAGAGCGCAGACACCGGACACGAATCCGGACACTGCCACCGAAGGGGCAGCGGCGAGGTTCAATCCATCGAACCCGACCGTAATCTCTCAGGTACCAAGGACAGAGGGGTGAGGCGCATCCGGCGCTTCACCTCTTTTTAATTTCTGGTACCGCACATGTCGACGCAAACCGCACTCAAGACCACGCCGCTCAACGCCGTCCACCGCGAAGCCGGTGCCAAAATGGTCGATTTCGGCGGCTGGGACATGCCGGTCAACTACGGCTCGCAAATCGAGGAACACCACGCGGTGCGCACCGGTTGTGGTCTCTTCGACGTGTCGCACATGCTGCCGCTCGACGTCCGTGGCGAAAACGTTCGCGCGTTTTTGCGCCGGTTGGTCGCGAACAACGTCGATAAATTGCAGAGTGCAGGCCGCGCGCTCTACTCCTGCATGCTCAACGAAGCCGGCGGCGTGATCGACGACCTCATCATCTATTTCATGGACGAATCGTGGTTCCGATTGGTCGTCAACGCCGGCACGGCGGAAAAAGACCTGGCGTGGATGGAGAAGATGAACGCCGAGTGGGGCATGGGCCTCACCCTCACCCCGCGCCGCGATCTGGCGATGGTCGCGATCCAGGGGCCGAAAGCCGCTGAAGTGCTGAACAACGCGCTGCCCGGCGTCGACTTGATCACCGGCAATCTCAAGCCCTTCAACGCCGCCGCGATGGGCGAAATGTTCGTCGCCCGCACCGGCTACACCGGCGAAGACGGCTTCGAAGTCATGATCCTTGCCAAGTCCGCGCCGATGTTCTGGCGCGCGCTGAGTGAGGCCGGCGGCAAGCCGATTGGCTTGGGCGCACGCGACACGCTGCGTCTGGAAGCCGGGATGAATCTCTACGGGCAGGACATGGACGAGACACAAAACCCGCTCGAATCGGGGCTCGCGTGGACGGTGGACATGAAGACCGAGCGCGATTTCGTTGGCCGCAAAGCGCTCGAATCGAGTGAACTCTCCAAGCAAATGGTCGGCCTCGTCCTGCTCGACAAAGGCGTGCTGCGCGGCCATCAAAAGGTGCTCACCAAACACGGCGAAGGCGAAATCACCTCCGGCACTTTTTCGCCGACGATGCAGCAGTCGATTGCGCTGGCGCGCATCCCCATGGGCATCGCCCCGGGCGAAGAAGTCGAAGTCGAAATCCGTGACAAAAAACTGCGCGCGAAAGTGGTGAAGTACCCGTTCGTGCGCAATGGAAAAATTCTGGTTGCGTGAGGCGTGAGGGGTAAGGCGTGAGGGGCAAATCCCACACGCCGCACCGAACTCACCTCACGACACCTCACCCCTAACGCCTCACCCCTCACAGGAGCCCTTATGTCCATCCCCGCAGACCTCAAATACACCCCCAGCCACGAATGGGTGCGCGTCGAAACCGACGGCACGCTGACCGTCGGCATCACCCACCACGCGCAGGATCTGCTCGGCGACATGGTGTTCGTCGAGTCCCCCGCCGTCGGCCGCGTGCTTGCCAAGGGCGAAGAGTGCGCCGTCGTCGAATCGGTGAAAGCCGCGTCCGACGTTTACGCGCCGGTGGCCGGCGAAGTCGTCGCCACCAACGGCGACACCGAATCCAGCCCCGAAGCGATCAACGCCGACGCCTACGCCGCGTGGATGTTCAAGATCAAACCGGTAGACGCCGGCGCGACCGCCGAGCTGCTGGACGCAGCGGCGTATCAGAAGCTGGTCGAATCGGAAGCGCACTGATTAGGGACCAGGGGCTAGGAGCTAGGGACTAGGGGATGAGCGGCTACGCCGCGCCCCTTGAACCTGCGCCGCCCCACCCTAGCCCCTAACTCCAAATTCCTAGCCCCCAACAAAATGCCCTTCATCCCCCACACCCCCGACGACGTCACCGCCATGCTCGGCACCATCGGCGCGGCCAGCATCGACGCGCTGTTCGACGAAATCCCGCCCGCGCTCAAGTCCGGCAAATTGAAAGACGTGCCCGAAGGCGCGCCCGAAATGGCCGTCACCCGCCTCATGCACGAGCGCGCAGCGGCTGATGGTTTCTGGTCCAACTTCATCGGCGCGGGGGTGTACGAGCACCACATCCCGGCCGCGATCTGGCAGATCACCACGCGCGGCGAGTTCTATTCGGCCTACACCCCGTATCAGGCCGAAGCGAGCCAGGGCACGCTCCAGCTCATCTACGAATACCAGACCATGATGACCCGGCTGACCGGGCTCGACGCGTCGAATGCTTCCCTTTACGACGGCGCGTCCGCCTTGGCCGAGGCGGTGCTAATGGCCGTGCGCGCGAACAAAGGCAAATCGCGCCGCGTGCTCATCCCCAAGACCGTGCACCCGACCTACCGCAAGGTCGTCCTCACCACGGTCAAAAACCAGGGCATCGAGCTGGTCGAACTCGACTACGACGCCGTCTCCGGAACGACGGTGCTGCCGACCGAGCCGGGCGAATTCGCCGGCCTCGTCATCCCCCAGCCCAACTTCTTCGGCGTGCTCGAAGACGTGCACGCCATGACCGACTGGGCGCACGCGCATCACGCCATGGCCATCGCGCTGGTCAACCCGACCTCGCTCGCCGTGCTCGAAGCGCCCGGCAACTGGGGGCAGACTGGCGCCGACATCGCCTGCGGCGAAGGCCAGCCGCTCGGCGCGCCCATGGCCTCGGGTGGGCCGTACTTCGGCTTCATGTGCTGCCGTCAGGATTTCGTCCGCCAGATGCCCGGCCGCATCGTCGGTCGCACCGTCGATCTGGACGGAAAACCCGGCTTCTCACTGACCCTGCAAGCGCGCGAACAACACATCCGCCGCTCCAAAGCCACCTCCAATATCTGCACCAACCAGGGTCTGGTCGTCACCGCCGCCACGCAATACATGTCGCTATTGGGCCCCGCAGGCTTGGCCAAAGTCGCGTCGGCGTCGCACGCCAACACCGTGGCGCTCGCCGACAAGCTCTGCGCGATTCCCGGTGTGAAGCGCGCGTTCACCGGCGCGTGTTTCCACGAAGTCGTGCTGCAACTCGACGACGCCACGCTTAATGGAACCTCAGCGGCAAATGTTCTGCGCGCGCTGCGTGCTCAGGGGATACTTGGCGGCTACGACCTCACCGCGACCTACCCCGAACTCGGCAACGCGATCCTCGTCTGCGTCACCGAAACCAAGACCGTTGCTGATCTGGATGCCTACGCCAGCCAGCTCGCACGCATCCTGTCATCGTCAGCAACGCGCTGATCCCTCCACCCGCGACACACACAGAAGCGAGACCCGCCATGAGCAGCATTCCCCACGACAAAGAGTTCTACGAAATCGCCGACGAACACATCACGCTGTGCAATGCCCACATGGGCAAGATCATGCCGGCCAAAGTGAGCGCAGCCATGCTGTTTGCCGCCTCACGTTTCAATGCTTTCGTGATCATGGCTGCCAGCGAGAACAAGGCGGAAATGCTCGCGCAGAAGGAAGCAGCCATCGCGTTTTTTCTCAATGAATACGAAACAAACCTGCGTGAAAATATCGACGAGCACCTGAAGCGCTACGATAACTGAACGGGCACTCCCGTTTATTTGCAGTGAACGATCCAAGGAGAAACATCATGGCAGTGACTTTAGGCGGCAACCCCATCGACGTATCCGGCACCTTCCCCAAAGTCGGCGACACCGCGCCCGACTTCAAACTGGTGAACAAGGACCTGGCCGACGTCTCGCTGGCCGATTTCGCCGGCAAGAAGAAAATCCTCAACATCGTGCCCAGCCTCGACACTCCGGTGTGCGCCATTTCGACCAAGCGTTTCAACGACGCTGCGTCGGACAAGGTCGCCGTCATCGCAGTTTCGGCCGACCTGCCGTTTGCGCAGAACCGGTTCTGCGGTGCCGAAGCGCCGAACGTGTCCACCCTGTCGACCATGCGCGGTGGTGATTTCATGAAGGCTTACGGCGTCGCCATCACCAGCGGCCCGCTCGCTGGCATCACCGCGCGTGCCGTGGTCGTGCTGGATGAATCGAACAAGGTCATCCACGCCGAACTCGTGCCGGAAATCAAGCAGGAACCGGACTACGCCGCGGCGCTGGCCGTTCTCTGACGGGCACGCCAGGGGCCAGGAGCTAGGGAATGTGCGGCTGCGCCGCACTTTTTGCTATCCATGCGCCCCCTAGCCCCTGAATCCTAAATCCTACCCCTATAACCATGCTGATATTTGACCACTCCCGCCCCGGCCGTACCGCCACCGCCCAGCTTCCCGCCGCCGGCGGCAGCCTGGCCGACATCCCCGCCGCGTTCCTTCGCAGAGTCGCGCCGGGACTGCCCGAGGTGTCGGAGCTCGACGTGGTGCGGCATTACACGCGATTGAGCCAAAAGAATTTCTCCATCGACACGCAGTTCTACCCGCTCGGCTCGTGCACGATGAAATACAACCCGCGCGCGTGCAATTCGCTGGCGATGCTGCCGCAGTTCCTCGCGCGCCATCCGGCTGCGCCCGACGAAACCGGGCAGGGTTTCCTGCTGTCGATGTTCGAATTGCAGGAAATGCTCAAGGACGTGACCGGCATGGCCGGCGTGTCGATGGCACCGATGGCCGGGGCGCACGGCGAATTCGCCGGGGTGGCGATGATCCGCGCCTACCACGACGCGCGCGGCGACACGGCGCGGCGCGAAATCATCGTCCCCGACGCGGCGCACGGCACCAACCCGGCGACCGCGACGATGTGCGGTTACACGGTCAAGGAGATTCCGACCGACGCTAACGGCGCAGTGGACATCGAAGCGCTCAAAGCCGCCGTCGGCCCGCAAACCGCCGGGCTCATGCTCACCAATCCGTCGACGCTCGGCGTGTTCGAAAAGCGCATCGTCGAGATTCTGAAAATCGTCCATGACGCGGGCGGCTTGGCCTACTACGACGGCGCGAACCTGAACGCGATTCTGGGCTACGTGCGCCCCGGTGACATGGGCTTCGACGTGATCCACATGAACCTGCACAAGACCTTCTCGACCCCGCACGGCGGCGGCGGCCCCGGCGCGGGCCCGGTCGGCGTCGCGACACGCCTGCTGCCCTTCATGCCGATTCCGCTGGTGCTGAACGACAACGGCTTCTACCGGCTGGCGACCGAGACCGACGTGCCGCAGAGCATCGGCCGCATGAGCGCGAACATGGGCAACGCGGGCGTGCTGATGCGCGCCTACATCTACGCGCGGCTGCTGGGGCGCGAGGGCATGCACCGCGTCGCCGAGTACGCCACGCTCAACGCCAATTACGTCATGGCACGATTGAGAGAAGCGGGGTTCGAACTCGCCTACCCCGAGCGTCGCGCCAGCCACGAATTCATCGTCACGCTGAAAAAGCTCAAGGACGCCACGGGGGTTTCTGCGATGGACTTCGCCAAGCGCCTGCTCGACTACGGCTACCACGCGCCGACCACCTACTTCCCGCTACTGGTGCCCGAGTGCCTCCTGATCGAGCCGACCGAAACCGAATCGCGTGAAACGCTCGATGGCTTCATCGACGCGATGGTCAAGATCAAGCACGAAGCCGAAACCAATCCCGATCTGGTGAAAGGCGCACCGTACACGCTGCCGGTACGCCGGCTGGACGACGTGAAGGCCGCGCGCGAGCTCGATCTGGCGTACAAGCCTGCGGCCTGAGATGAACGCATCGCTGCCGCCCGAAGGCCAGGAATCGCCGTTCAAGGGCAAGACCGGTATCCGCCGTCTGATCAACGCTGCCGGGTACTCGATCGATGGTTTCAGGGCCGCGTACAAGCACGAAGATGCTTTCCGCCAGGAAATCCACCTTGCGCTGGTGCTGGTCCCGCTTGCGGTCTGGCTGGGCGATACCGGCATCGAACGCGCCCTGATGATCGGTTCGGTGCTGTTCGTCCTGATCGTCGAATTGCTTAATTCTGCCGTCGAGGCAGCGGTGGATCGTATTTCGCTCGACCGCCACCACCTCATCAAGCGCGCCAAGGACATGGGCAGCGCCGCGGTGCTGATCGCCCTGATCAACGTCGTGGTCGTGTGGGCGCTGATGATTTTTGCCTGATCTCCACTCACTGCCAGCGTCAAAAAACGTGCCAATATCGGCATCGCACCCTAAAGTTGGCCGCAAAATAGCCGGAATTGAGGGCGTGTCCCTCTTTTCCTGCGCCGCGTGAAACGCTCCTTACTCGTTCTTCTGGTTTACCTGTGTCCAGCCGCCGTGCACGCCTTCGGCCTGGGTGAGGTGAGCGTGCGATCGGCTCTTGGCCAGCCCCTGCACGCAGTGGTCGAACTGATCGACGTGCCGCCCGAAGTCAACGCCGACTGTTTCCGGCTGACACCGGCCAGTGTCGCCATCCCCGCGCCTGTCGATGCCAGGCTGGCGCTCACCCGCGCTCCAGGCCGGACTGCTCTGCATATCCGAACCCCGAACAACATCCACGAGCCTTTTGTCCAGTTCGTGCTGGGCACGGACTGCGATATCCGAATGCAGCGGGAATATGCGCTTCTGCTCGACCCGCCCGCCCTCATCGCAGCTGTCGACCTCCCCGAACCCCGTGCTGCGGAACCCGGGGCCACTGCACCCGAAACCGGCGCGGAGGCCCGCGCGTCCGCGAGCCTCCCCACCAGGGTGCGTGCGGACACACCCGCCACCCGCGCCAAGCGCACGCCGGCAGCAGTCGCGACAGCCCCCCGGCTCGTGCTGTCTGGCAAGCGCCGCTTTGCCGCCGGCCCCGAATCGCGCTTCGCCCTGCAACTCGACACGACCCTGCCCGATCCCTCACGCATCGGTCAGCCCATGGAAGTCCTGACGCCTGCCGAACTCTCGGACGAGAACACGGCCCTCAGCCACAAGCTTGCGTATCTGGAAACGCAGTTGCGAGCCCTGCGCCAGCGCAATGCCGAGCTGGAAGGCCGCCAGACAAACCGCCCGCCTCGCGAGGCCCCTGCGACCCCGCCCACCGCGCGCTGGCCGCTGGCATTGCTGCTGGTCGGACTGCTGGCCGGCATCGCCGCGCTGGTGATCTGGCTGCGCCGGCGCACGCAGACAAGGGTGGAAGACAGCTTCACTGCGATTGCGCCAACCTGGCTATCGGGCGAAGCCCAGGCAGCGTCCGCCATCGAGCGCATGGAAGACGACGATACGCTCGGCACGCCGCCCGCCCCGGCCCGCATGGCGGAACGCGCGCCCGCAGAACCCGAAGAAAAAGGTACCGAGGTCAAGGAAGACATCCTCGACCAGGCGGAAGTGTTCATGGCGCACGGCCACGGCGAGTTCGCCATCCACCTGCTGCAGGAGCATCTGCGGTCCGCGCCGATGGAGTCGCCCGTTCCCTGGCTCCTGCTGCTCGATCTGCAACACCGCGCTGGCGACACCGAGGGCTACACCACCACCAGTGCGGATTGCCGCCGCTACTTCAACATCAACCTCTCGGGCCACCCCATCTCCCAGGAAGGCAACGAGCCGGGGCCGGGCCTGGAGGCCTATCCCCACCTTCTGGACCGGCTGGTGGCCATGTGGAACACGCCCGACATCGACGCCTTCCTCAACGAGCTCATCTACGACGACCGCGGCGGCACGCGCGTCGGTTTCGAACCCGGTGCCTACCGCGACATCCTGCTGCTGCGCGACATCTCCAAGCAGTCGCAGTACTCGCTGGCCAAGGCGGGCGAACGCGCCGCAGCTTAACCCAAACGTCACACTTGCTTCATCGCCCTGTCGCATGGTGCGCGCAAGCTGCGCCCCATGGATGCTGCCGATTTCACCTACCAGACCCTGCCCGCGATGCGCCCCCAGTTGCGCATCGCCGTCGTCACCGAAACCTACCCGCCTGAAGTGAACGGGGTGGCGATGACGCTAGGCCGCATCGTCGACGGCCTGCAGGTGCGCAACCACCAGATTCAGCTGATCCGTCCGCGCCAGCATGTCGGGGATATTCCGACACCCACAGCCACCCTCACCCAGCACCTCCAGCGCGGCATTCCGCTGCCGCGCTACGAAGGCCTGAAAATGGGCCTCCCGGCCAAGACCGCCCTGACGAAGCTATGGACCAAGCATCGCCCGGACGTGGTGCAGATCGCCACCGAAGGCCCGCTGGGCTGGTCGGCACTGGCCGCCGCAAACAAGCTGCGGCTGCCGGTGGCAAGCGACTTCCACACCAACTTCCACAGCTACAGCAACCATTACGGCTTCGGCCTGTTGCGGCGCGCCATCGTCGCCTACCTGCGCAAGTTCCATAACAAGGCTGCGGTGACCCTGGTGCCCACCGACGGCATCCGCCGCGAGCTGGAAGCCTCAGGCTACGAGAACATCGAGGTGATCGGCCGTGGCGTCGACACCCGCCTGTTCCATCCTGGCCGTCGGGACGCCGCCCTGCGCGCGCAATGGGGCGTGGACGAGAACACGCCGGTGGCGCTCTATGTCGGCCGGCTCGCCGCCGAAAAAAACCTGGCGCTGGTATTTGATGCCTACGACGCCATGCGTGCCGTGACGCCCGCAACCCGCCTGGTGCTGGTGGGCGACGGTCCGGAACGAGCCGGCTGGCAGACCAAACGGCCCGACGCGATTTTCTGCGGCACCCAGATCGGCGAAGCGCTTGCCGCGCATTACGCCTCGGCCGACGTCTTCCTGTTTCCCAGCCTCACCGAAACCTGGGGCAACGTCACCATCGAGGCAATGGCGTCGGGCCTGGCGGTGATCGCTTACGACTGCGCCGCCGCCGAGGAAGTGATCCGCCATTGCGAAAACGGCCTCAAGGCCCCACCCGAAGACAGCGCCGGCTTCAAGCAGCTGGCGGCCGGCATCGCCGCCGACCGTCCCCAGCAACGCCGTCTCGGTACCGCAGCCAGCGCGCGTGCCGCGCAGTTGTCGTGGGATGCCATCGTCGACGGATTCGAGCACGTACTGCTGCGGCTTGCCCTGACACAACCGGCCGTCGAGGCTGAACCAGACTGGCAGACCGCACGTTCGACACGCCCCTGAGGAGCCGCCATGCCCACCACCCGACTCGGCAACGTCGCCATCCACGGACTCAACCGTCTCGCCGCCCGCGAGCATGTCTGGCTCGAACGCCTGAACGGCGTGCGACTGCCGAATTGGGAAGTGGCCGTGTTCCGCGCGGCCAGCCGGCTCGGCGACGGCGTGCTCTGGTACGCGCTGATGGGCGGCCTGCTCGCGTGGTACGGGTTCGACGCCCTGCCGGCGGTGTTGCACATGGTCATCGCCGGGCTGGCGGGCACGCTGATCTACAAATGGCTGAAAGGCGCAACCGAACGGCCTCGCCCCTATCAGGTCTGCGCGACGATCTGCTGCCTGACCGCCCCGCTCGACCGCTTCAGCTTCCCCTCCGGCCACACCCTCCATGCGGTGGTATTCAGCGTGGTCGCCAGCGTCTACTACCCGGCGCTGGCCGCGTGGGTCTGGCCGTTCACCCTGCTGGTCGCCGCCTCGCGGCTGGTACTCGGCCTGCACTATCCGAGCGATGTCGTCATCGGTGCGGTGCTGGGCGCGACAATCGCCGGCGTGTCGCTCGTCCTCTTCTGAATCCGCTACAGCAATAAAAAGCCCGCCGGACAGGCGGGCTTGCAGTAGGCCGGTGTGGAATCCGGATCGCCGGATTCCGCCCCGAACACACCCTCATTCTTCCATCAGGCTGCGCAACATCCAGGCCGTCTTCTCGTGAATTTCCAGACGCTGGGTCAGCACGTCGGCGGTCGGCTGGTCGTTGGCCTTGTCGACGACCGGGAACAGGCTGCGCGCCGTCCGCGCCGTTGCTTCCTGCGCGGCGACCAGATGCTTGATCATGTCCATCGCCTTGGGCACGCCCGCCACTTCCTTGATCGACGCCAGCTTGGCGAATTCGCTGTAGGTGCCGGGTGCCGGATGACCGAGCGCACGGATGCGTTCGGCAATGATGTCCAGCGCGTTCCACTGCTCGGTATATTGCTGCATGAACATGGTGTGGAGGGTGTTGAACATCGGCCCGGTGACGTTCCAGTGGAAGTTGTGCGTCATGAGATACAGCGTGTAGCTATCGGCGAGCAGACGCGACAACCCCTGCGCGATCTTGGCGCGGTCGGCGTCGGAAATGCCGATGTCGATGCTGACGGGTTTTTTGGATTTGGCTTTCATGTCGGTCTCCCTATGCGAGTTTCGATGATGGAATTGTGCGCCGCACGGGTCCGCATGGCCAGCGGATAATCTCGATCACCCCGATTGAAACCCGCTGTCGACAATCGGGCCCGCCTTCAGGCGGCGCGTTTGAGCGGCGGCGTATCGGTCTCGAACAAATCCCCCGGCAGCGGCATCCGCCCGGCCACCAGTTCGGGCGCATGGGCGGCAATACGCGCCCGCGCCAGTTCGGCGGGCGGACAGTCCGCGATCCAGGCCGGGGCCTCGCCCGCCAGAACGCGATTCATCTGCGGCAGGCGCGCGGTCGTTTCCTGAATGTAGTAATCAAAGCGCGCATTCAGGCTGCGGTCGAAGAGGCGACCGCAGCCATGCAGCAGGGTGGGGAGCCCGCTCTGGCGCAGCAGCTTTTCTGCGCCAGCCAGCTGGCGGATCGCACGGCTGGCGGCTACGGGCGTGCAGTCGAAATTGCGTGCGACAAAATCGACCAGCCAGGTGTCAGCCTTGAGCAAGGTGGCGGGCGGGCGAAACAGATGCCGCGCAATGTGGCGATCCATCGCCCATTCCGACGCGGCGTGCGTGAGCATGGGCACGTTCCACCACAGGTGTTCATGCGCCGGCACGAAGTGATTGTGCGCGATGATATCCACCCACAGATGGCTCATCGCGCCCACCGCACAGGCACGCTCTTCATCGTCGCGTGCCCGATCGAGCAGGGCGTGGGCGCTTTCCCAGCGATGGCTGCCGTCGAATGCGCGCGTGCCGGCCGTCTTGCCGACCAGTACCAGATCCGGCAGGCAGGCTCCCGCCACCAGCCGCTGCGGAAAGCGCCGCACCGCGCGCCGCAGCACGGGATCGAGGAGCGGCACCGACCAGACCAGCAATTGCGCGAAATAGACGTGGGTATACAGGCCCCACGCCAGTACGTCACCGGCAAACAGGACAGCGGGAATCGACCACAGGAAGGCAGTGCGTCGCGTGCTCATGGACGCAGCATGGAAGCGCAGCATGACCATGCGCTTTCAACTGCATGAATCTTCAGTGAAACGGCAGCCTCCCGGCCTGCGTATAATCGCCGCTGTCGTTTTCCACCCACACCACCATGCGCACACTCATCTGCGGTTCACTCGCCTTCGACTCGATCATGGTGTTTCAGGATCACTTCAAGCACCACATCCTGCCCGACAAGATCCACATGCTGAACGTCTCCTTCCTGGTACCCGAAATGCGCCGCGAATACGGTGGCTGCGCGGGCAACATTGCCTACAACCTGAAGCTGCTCGGCGGCGAGCCGGTGATCATGGCCACGGTCGGCGAAGATTTCGGCCCCTATGCCGAGCGGCTCGACACGCTCGGCATCACGCGCGAAGCCATCCGCACCCTGCCCGGCAGTTACACCGCACAGGCCTTCATCACCACCGATCTTGCCGACAACCAGATCACTGCCTTCCATCCCGGCGCGATGAATTTTTCACACGAGAACGACGCCTCGAAAGTGCGCGACATCGGCCTCGGTATTGTCTCGCCCGACGGCCGCGACGGCATGCTGAACCACTGCCGCCAGTTTCACGCTGCGGGCATTCCCTTCGTGTTCGACCCGGGCCAGGGCATGCCGCTGTTCAATGGCGAGGAACTGCTGGAAATGGTCGAACTTGCCGACATCGTCACCCTCAACGACTACGAGGCCGAGCTGTTGCAGACGCGCACCGGCCTGTCGCTGGCCGCGCTCGCCGCCCGGGTGAAATGCCTGGTCGTGACGCGCGGCGAAGCCGGCTCACACTTCCACGTCGACGGGGCGATCATCGACATCCCGGTCGTGCCCGCCGACGCGGTGGTCGACCCCACCGGCTGCGGCGACGCGTTCCGCGCCGGCCTACTCTACGGCATCGCCCACGGCTGGGACTGGCAGACCACCGGCCAGCTCGCCAGCGTGATGGGCTCGATCAAGATTGAACATCGCGGCGGGCAGAACCATGTGCCTGATCGCAGTGCAATCAACGACCGCCTGTACCAGGCTTTCAACAAAATGCTTTAGCTTCGCTCCCCTAATCGATC
This sequence comes from Hydrogenophilales bacterium 16-64-46, assembly GCA_002281775.1. GTDB lineage: Bacteria > Pseudomonadota > Gammaproteobacteria > Burkholderiales > Thiobacillaceae > Thiobacillus. Next base: position 108,213 of record NCGY01000002.1, read on the forward strand.
CGCTTCGATGTAGCGTTCCCTGAAATCCGCCAGCTGGGTCAACAGGGCATCGGCGCGTGGATCGGAGGGTACGATACGTCGCGTGGCTGGAGGTTGAGGGCACACGATCTTGGCTCGACTGGCGAGTATGGTTTCTGCATCCAGTCCGGTCGTGCGAGCCAATGCAGCCGCCCATGCCGTTTCGCTTACATCCATGATTTCCTCATAGCTCACCACACACCCTCCATAGACCTGCACGGTCATGAGTGCAGTCGAGTTATGGTTGTAGTAGCTCTCCATCAGTTCGGCATACCCGATGCCGTGTCTTTGATGCGCACTGAAAGTCTGGTCGACATAGTGCCGATACAGGAAAACCACCCCGGGTCGGTAGCCCAGCTTCCGCGCGAGCAGGGGAATTACCGAGTCGCCACATTTGGCGAACGGTGCCCGCTTCATGGCCAGTCTCAGGTAAATCTGCCCCAGCGCACGATGCAACTTGCGATGCCACATTCTCCAGGTCGACAAGTGACTGGCACTGCGCAAGGCCAGGGATCGACGGTAGTGCGCGGTTGCCCGACCAACGGCCGAAGATTCGAAGGCACCGGTGCGGGCATCCCATTGTCCACGGTAACGCTCGCCGAAATCCGCACCTGCATGGGTGAGAATCGCGGCCAGAAGTGATGAACCACAACGGCCGGTACTCAACAAAAAATAGCGGGACTTGACCGGTGCACGGGTATTCATGACTACACCTACTTTTCGAACCTGTGCGCACGCCATCCCTGCAAGGCAAACAGGTACGGCAGGAACAGCGCAAAATGATGAGAGCGGAAATGCTGTTCCAGCATTCCGGCCGTCAGGATCGCTGCCATGCTGGCAAGCAGCGTGACGCGTATTTCCGGATCGCGTTCCCGCTGCCCGCCGCCCACAAACTGCACAGCCGAGTAAGCCAAGAACAGCCCCAAGCCCAGCAGACCGATCTCGTACCACATATCCACAAAGAGATTGTGCAGATGCTTCACCGCACCTTTATCACCCATGCGGACAGGGGGGTACTGCCAGACGTTTCCTGCCCCCACGCCTAGCCAGGGATTCGGCGGCGGAACCGCCAGCGCCTGACGCCAGATCAGGGTACGCTGGCTGCTGAGTTTGTCGGCCAAGGCGACCCAGTCGGTGCTCTGTGGTGCCTCGCTCGATTCCTGTTCGGCAATAACACGTCCAACAGGATCGAATGCCAGAATTAGGGCCACGAAGCCGGCAAGCAGTGCCACCGCCAATCCGAGACGCATGCGCCACGATCCCAACCGAAGCAGTACCAGGGTCAGCACCGCAGCCGCAAATGCCAGAACCTCGGTAAGACTGTTGGCCTGCACCAGTAGCCACGCCAGCAGACTGCCATACGCCAGCATCAATCCTGTCCGGAGCATGACCGTGGCGCGCTGTGCGATGAGGTACAGAACAAATGGGGCCAGATAGGCCGGGACCAGTCCACGGATATGGTTTTGCGGTTGAAAACCCGGCGTGCCGTAAGTCAGCGCGGTGTGTCCAAGCAGCCACAGAAAGCTGATGAGGCCAACCCAGCCTATAAGCTGCATGAGGCCGTCGATCCGGTCGAAGGCAAACCGGCGCATCAGCACCACCACCAGGAAGAACACACTTCCGGTCAATGCGTACCTGAACCAGTCACTGCCCGCCTCGGCCGGCGCGATCGACCAAGCCGCACTCAACCCACCGGACGCCAGCAAGACCAGCCACAGCAGACCTGCGCCACGCCAGCGAATCGATGCGGCCGAGGCACGAAATCTGACTGCCATGGCCAGCAAGGCCAGCAAAGTGAGCACCAGGCTGATGTTGCCAAGACCGCGTCCGATCTGGTAGCAGAAGGGAACCACGGCCGGGGTCAGCAACAACCATACTAGCCAGGAGGGGTGGGACGGGGTATCTGTTACGGTCATATATGCAAGCCGATAGTCTGGTCGTCGATGCTGCCTGCCCATGGGTATCAGGCAGCACGCGATGCTACAACGATTGCCGGATGATCGCTTAGAATCCAGACATCGGTTTTCAAGGACTTCATCATGACGTCTCCCGTTATACATTCCATTTTTGCCTTGGCTTCCATCATCCTGCTTGCAGGTACGTTGTCAGGTTGCGCCTCCGGCACCGGCGGCAAGGACTACAGCCGTGAACAGGCCCGCACCGTGCAGGAGGTCAAGATGGGTGTGGTCGAATCCGTGCGCGAAGTGAACATCGAAGGCACGAAATCCCCGGTGGGTGCAGGTGCAGGCGCTATCGTCGGCGGCGTGGCCGGCAGTACCGTGGGCGGCGGGCGTGGACAGATCGTCGGCGCGGCGGTGGGGGCCGTGCTCGGTGGGCTGGGCGGGGCCGCCGCAGAAGAGGCGTTGACCCGTTCCAAAGGTGTGGAAATCACGGTCAAACTCGATTCTGGCCGCCTGATCGCCATCACGCAGTCGGCCGACGAGCAGTTCAATGTGGGCGATCGCGTGCGGGTGCTGAGCGGCGGCGGTGTCACCCGCGTGTCGCACTGACCGCGCCGCGCGCACGTCATCGTTCCGCAATCCGCCGGTCACGCCGGGGTCACAGGCTTTTTTTAAGCTGGGCGCTCACCATCATCGGGAGCGCCTCATGCTCGATCTTCGTCCAGCCCCGCAAGCCAACCCTGCCAGCCGCTACCACGTATCGCTAGCCATCGACGACGCCGAAATCCGAGAGGCACAGCGCCTGCGTTACAAGGTGTTTGCCGAGGAGATGGGAGCGCGCCTCTCGACCATCCTGCCCAGCCACGACATCGACCTGTACGACCCCTATTGCGACCATCTGCTGGTGCGCGATCTCGCCACCGGCGAGGTGGTCGGCACCTATCGCATCCTGTCGCCGGAATCGGCGCAGCGCGTGGGCAGCTATTACTCCGAACAGGAATTCGATCTGGCCCGGCTGGACAACCTGCGCCCGCGCATGGCCGAACTCGGCCGCTCGTGCGTGCACCCAGAGCATCGCAGCGGGGCAGTGATCGCCCGGCTGTGGATGGGGCTGGCGGACTACATGACGCGCCACGGCTACGACACCATCGTCGGTTGCGCGAGCATTGCCATGAGTGACGGCGGCCACCATGCAGCGCGCGTGCACCGGCAGGTGAGCGAGCGTTATCTGGCCCCGGCGGAATGGCGGGTTGCGCCGCGCTGCCGCCTGCCGGTTGACACGCTGGACGACGGCCAGGCGGCGATCCTGCCCCCGCTCATCAAGGGTTATACGCGGCTGGGCGCGCTGGTCTGCGGCGAGCCGGCCTGGGATCCGGATTTCAACACCGCCGACCTGTTGATGCTGCTGCCGATGGCGCAACTGAACCGCAGCTATGCGCGGCGTCTGCTCGGCTGAAGCAGGGCCGTCTTACAATGCAGGCGTGATCGACCGCCTGCGCCTTGCCTTTCGACGAACCCGCCGCATTGCCGCCCTCATTGTGCATATCGCACTGGGCGTGAAGCTGGCGGCGCTGGTGTTCCCTTTCCTGGGCACGACCTCACGCGACCGCGCGATCGGCTGGTGGGCGCGACGCCTGTTGCGCGTGCTGGGGGTGCGGCTGAACGCGCAATCCCCCCCCGCTCTGCCTGATGGTGCTTTGCTGGTCTGCAACCACGTGTCCTGGCTGGATATCTATCTGATCCTGGCTACGCGCCGGGTGCATTTCGTTTCCAAATCGGAAGTGCGTGGCTGGCCGGTGGTGGGCTGGCTGGCACAGCAGACGGGGACGCTGTTCCTGGAACGCGGCCGCCGCGCCGATACCGCGCGCATCAACGCAGAAATGCACGCGCTGATGACGCAGGGCCGCTGGGTAGCGGTCTTCCCCGAAGGCACCACCAGCGATGGTCGTGGAGTGAAGCGTTTTCTGCCTTCGCTGCTGCAACCCGCTGTCGAACTGGGCTGCCCCATCCTCCCCGCCGCGCTGCGTTACCGAACGCTGGACGGCGGCTACAGCGCCGCACCGGCCTACGTCGACGACATCAGCCTGTGGGACAGCATGATGCGGATCGTCAGCGAGCCGGGGCTCGTGGCTGAACTGCATTTCGCCGCGCCGCTCACGCCCGCCGGCCATCGACGCGAATTGGCGGCGCGGGCCGAACGCGCGGTGGTGAGCCTGCTGGGGATCGCGCCGGCGGATTCTGCCGCGCTCAGCCCGGACGCTGCTGCTGCGGACACGCCACCGCAAACGTCTGCCGATCCTCCAGCCGCACGGCCGTGAGCTGACCGCCCCACAGGCAGCCGGTATCCAGCGCGATCAGGTTGGGGCGGTTGATCAGGCCCAGCGTCGACCAGTGGCCGATCACACACGTCACACCGGCACTTGCACGCCCGGGCACGTCGAACCACGGCATCCAGGGCGCAGGCTGCGAGTCCGGCGCACCCTTGTGGTGGAATTCCATCTCGCCCGCCGGCGAGCAATAGCGCAGCCGGGTGAAGGTATTGACGATGACCCGCAGACGATCCGTGCCGGTCAGCGCGTTGTCCCAGGCTGCGGGCACATTGCCGTACATATGTTTGAAAAATCCGCGATAGTCCGCACCCTGCAGCGCCGCCTCGGCTTCGGCGGCATACGTCAGCGCCGCCTCGGGCGTCCAGCCCGGCAACACACCGGCGTGGACCAGCAGGAAGCCGCGTTCACCCCAGGCCAGCCTGCGGTGGCGCAGCCAGTGCAGGAGCTCATCGCGATCGGGTGCGCTCAGCACCTGCTCCAGCGTATCGCCCTTGTGAACCCGGCCAAACCCTTCCGACAACGCCAGCAGATGCAGATCATGGTTGCCGAGTACGCAGATCGCGGCATCGCCCAGTTCCCGGATCAGCCGCAACACGCCCAACGAATCCGGACCGCGATTGACCAGATCACCCACGAACCACAGCCTGTCCACGCCGGGATCGAAGGCGATGGCGTCCAGAAGGTGCAACAGGGAATCATGACAACCCTGAATGTCGCCAATGGCATAGGTGGGCATATAAAATGGTGGTTTCGCGTGACAGCCTGCATCATAGCGCGCCCGTTTTCCCGTCTTGTGACGACCCCAGATGAAACCCTTGATCCGCCTGTTCTTCCGCACCGTGCGCGCCGTGCTCGGTCCTTTCCTCCTGCTGGGCAACTGGCTGACCCGGCCCACGCCCGTCACCCGCAGCGCCGAAGCGCAGGCGGCGGTCGATGCGCGCACGGCGCGGCTGGCGCTGTATCACTTTCCGACCTGCCCGTTCTGCCTCAAGGTTCGGCGTGTTACCCGCCGCCTCGCACTCGATATCGAATTGCGCGATGCGCGCAACGACGACACCGCGCGTGCAGCGTTGCTGGCGGGCGGCGGCAAGCCGCAGGTGCCTTGCCTCTTGATCACTGATGCGGACGGCCGCCAGACCTGGCTGTATGAATCCGACGCCATCATCGCCTGGCTCGACCGGGAATTCGGCACGGCATGAGCCTCACCGCCGCGCTCAATCCACCGCAACGCGAGGCGGCGAGCTATCTTGATGGGCCCTTGCTGGTGCTAGCCGGCGCGGGCTCGGGCAAGACTCGCGTCATCACCCACAAGATCGCCTATCTCATCGGTGAATGCGGCTTCAAGCCCTCGACCATCGCTGCGATCACCTTTACCAACAAGGCCGCACGCGAAATGCAGGAACGGGCGTCCAAGCTCACGCAGGCGGTCAACACCAAGGGGCTCATCGTCACCACCTTCCATTCGATGGGCCTGAGGATGTTGCGGGAGGATGCGGCTTTTGCCGAACTGAAGCCGAGTTTTTCCATCCTCGATTCGGCCGACGCCATGCAGATCGTGTCGGAAATCCTCAAGACCACCGACAAGCAGGAAATTCGTCGTGCCGTGTCGCGCATTTCGCTGTGGAAGAACGAGCTTAAATCGCCCGCAGCGGCGCTGGCCACAGCCGAGGATGACAACGCCCGTGCCTACGCAAAGATCTACGACCGTTATGACGCCACGCTGCGCGCCTACCAGGCGGTGGATTTCGACGACCTGATCCGTCTGCCGGCCGAACTGCTCGATGCGCACGTCGAGTTGCGCGACAAGTGGCAGAACCGGCTGCGGCATGTGCTCGTCGATGAATATCAGGACACCAATATTGCGCAGTACCAGCTGTTGCGGAAGCTCACCGGTGTGCGCGCTGCGTTCACCGCCGTTGGCGATGACGACCAGGCGATCTACGGCTGGCGCGGCGCGTCTGCCGATAATCTGCGGCAACTGCGCGACGACTATCCCCAGCTTAAGGTGGTCAAGCTCGAGCAGAATTACCGTTCCACCATCCGCATCCTCAAGGCCGCCAACAGCCTGATTGCCCACAACCCCAAGCTGTTCGAGAAACGTCTCTGGAGTGATCTCGGAAATGGCGACCCCATCCAGATCCTGCCTGCCAAGGATGACGAGCACGAGGCCGAGTCAGTGGTGATGCGGCTGCTTTCCCACAAATTCCAGTACCGCACCGAATGGCGCGACTACGCGATCCTCTATCGCGGCAACTATCAGGCGCGCATCTTCGAGCAGGCGCTGCGCAACGAGAAAGTGCCCTACCAGCTGTCGGGCGGGCAGTCGTTTTTCGACAAGTCAGAAATCAAGGACGTCATCGCCTACCTGCGCCTTATCGCCAACGGCGACGACGACCCCGCCTTCATTCGGGCGGTGACCACGCCCAGGCGTGGCATCGGCGCTGCCACGCTGGAGAAGCTCGGCCAGGTGGCCGCCACCTTGCATGTCAGCCTGTTCGAGGCGGTCTTTTCTTCAGCGGCCGCGGCTCAAATTGGCGAACGCCATCTCGCGCCGCTGGCCGAGTTCTGTCATTTCATCAACCGCATGGAAGCACGGGTGGCGCGTGAACCCGCCGGCGAGCTCCTGGATGAAATTCTCCAGGCCATCGGCTACGAGGCCTGGCTGTTCGACCAGGACGACCAGCGTGCTGCCCAGAGCCGCTGGGACAATGTGCGCGAATTTGCCGCCTGGATCGCCAAAAAAGGCGAAGAGGACGAAAAGACCCTGCTCCAGCTCACACAGACCATCGCCCTGATTACCTTGCTGGAAGGGCGGGAGGACGAAGCGCCGGATGCCGTGCGGCTCTCGACGCTGCATGCCGCCAAAGGCCTGGAATTCGGCCACGTGTTCCTGGTCGGTGTCGAAGAAAACATCCTGCCGCACCGGGACGCCGTTGACGAAGGCCGACTCGAAGAAGAGCGCAGGCTGATGTACGTGGGCGTCACGCGCGCACGAAAATCCCTGACGCTGACCTACTGCGCCCGTCGCAAACGTGCGCGCGAATCAGTGAGCTGCGAACCTTCCCGCTTCATTGAGGAACTCGGCGACGACATCCGGCTGCCCGGTGCGGAGCCGGACGCGAATGCCAGGGCCAGCGGCAGTGATCGCCTCGCAGCGCTCAAGGCGATGCTGGGCTGACGCGTTCTGCGTTCAGGCTGTTACAGCGTCAGTATCCATTTCGCGAGCGCCTGGGCATCGGCAGCTGACACCTTCTGCGGCGGCATGGGAATCTTGCCCCACTTGCCCTTGACGCCCTTGCTGATACCTGCGGCCAGCGTGGTCTGGGCGGTTTTCTGGCCCTTGAACCTGGCGGCGATTTCCTTGAACGACGGGCCCAGCACTTTCCTGTCCACCTGATGACAGGTCATGCATTTGCTCTTGGCGGCCAGTTCGGGACTGGCCTGGGCCGGCAGGGTAGTCAGGGCAAGCATGCACAGAATGAATAGTTTTTTCATGGCGACTCCTGTCATAAAAAAGATAACAACATCCTCATATAACTATAGCGTCACCCAACCTGCTTGTCGACCAAAAAAAAAGGACGCCGAAGCGTCCTTTTCAAGGGGTCGAAACGGATCAGTTGATCTTGGGATCCAGTTCACCCTTGGCGTAGCGCTGATGCATTTCATCCAGGTTGTAGACTTTTTTGATCTTGCTCGCCTGGCCGGCTGCGCCGAACGCTTCGTAGCGATCACGACAGATCGCGGTCATGCCCTTGGTGGCTTCCTTGAGGAACTTGCGCGGGTCAAAGTTCGACTTGTTCTCAGCCAGATGCTTGCGGACCGCACCCGTTGAGGCCATACGCAGATCGGTATCAATATTGACCTTGCGCACGCCGTGCTTGATGCCTTCGACGATTTCAGCAACGGGCACGCCATAGGTTTCACCCATGTCACCACCGAAGCTGTTGATGATGGCCAGCCAGTCCTGCGGCACGGAAGACGAACCATGCATCACCAGGTGGGTATTGGGGATGCGGGCGTGGATGGCCTTGACGCGATCAATAGCCAGAATGTCTCCCGTGGGCGGACGAGTGAACTTGTACGCACCGTGCGAGGTGCCGATGGCAATGGCCAGGGCGTCGACGCCGGTTTTCTTGACGAAGTCAGCGGCTTCGTCGGGGTCGGTCAGCAGCATGGAATGGTCCAGTGCACCTTCGGCACCGTGGCCATCCTCTTCGCCGGCCATACCAGTTTCGAGCGAGCCCAGGCAGCCCAGTTCACCTTCAACAGACACACCTACGGCGTGTGCCATCTCGACCACCTTGGCGGTGGTGGCGACGTTGTATTCGTAGGAGGAAGGGGTCTTGCCGTCGGCCTGCAGCGAGCCATCCATCATCACCGAGCTGAAGCCCGACTGGATCGAGCGGAAGCAGATATCGGGCGTCGCGCCGTGATCCTGGTGCATGCAGATGGGAATCTGCGGGTACATTTCGATCGCGGCCAGAATCAGGTGACGCAGGAAGGGCTCGCCTGCGTAGGAACGTGCACCGGCGGAGCCTTGCAGGATCACCGGGGAATCCACGGCGGCCGCAGCCTCCATGATCGCCTTGACCTGCTCCATATTGTTGACGTTGAAGGCAGGCAAGCCATAGCCGTTTTCGGCGGCATGGTCGAGCAGTTGACGAAGCGAAATCAGGGCCATTGATAATCTCCTAGTAATGACAAGCGTGAATCAGGTTTTTTTCGTGCCGCCGACGCGGACGATCTTCATGGTGTTGGTGCCGCCGGACTGGCCGATGGGTTCGCCTACGGTCAGCAGGATCAGGTCGCCTTCGCGCACCGCGCCGCGTCGGCGCAATTCTTCTTCCGCCTCGGACAGCAACACGTCACGATCCTTGGTCGAGGTTTTCAGGTTGATCGGGTAAACCCCGCGGAACAGAGTGACTTTTCTACGGGTTTCGACCTGGGGTGTCAAGGCGTAGATCGGCACCCGGGTGGACAGGCGGCTCATCCACAGACAGGTATTGCCCGATTCGGTGAGCGCCGCGATGGCCTTGATATTCAGGTGGACAGAGGTAAACACCGCCGACATGGCGATCGCCTCGTCGGCACGCAGGAAACTCTTCGACAGGCGGTCGTTCGAGAAACCGGGTTCGGCCTCCTTCTCGGCTTCAAGACAGACCCGATGCATGGCCTGTACCGCCTCGACCGGGAACTGACCGGCTGCCGTTTCGGCAGAAAGCATCACGGCGTCGGTGCCGTCCAGCACGGCGTTGGCCACGTCCGACACTTCGGCGCGCGTCGGGATCGGGCTGGTGATCATCGACTCCATCATCTGGGTGGCGGTAATCACGGTCTTGTTGCGCTCCAGAGCCAGACGGATCATGCGCTTCTGTAGGGCCGGAACCGCCGCGTCGCCGACCTCCACCCCCAGATCGCCACGCGCGACCATGATGGCATCTGAAGCTTCGAGGATTTCCTCCAGATTCTCGATCGCCTCACAACGCTCGATCTTGGCCACGAGTTGGCTCTTGCCCCCCGCAGCCCTCAAAAGCTCACGCGCCTGGCGCATGTCCGCGCCGGAACGCGGGAATGACACTGCCAGATAGTCCGCCTTCAATGCAGCAGCGGTCTTGATGTCCTCGATGTCCTTCTCGGTCAGGGCCGACGCCGACAGCCCGCCGCCCTTGCGGTTGATGCCCTTGTTGTTGGACAGGGTGCCGCCCTGTACCACGGTGCATTGGATTTCCGTTCCCTTGACTTCCTCGACCCAGAACTCGATCCGGCCATCGTCGAGCAGCAACGTGACACCGCGTGCCACATCGTTCGGCAGTTCCTTGTAGTCCAGCCCAACACGGGTCTGATCGCCCAGGGTGCAGGCGGCATCGAGTATGAAACGGTCCCCCTTGGCGAGCTGGATCTTGCCATCCTTGAACTTGCCGATGCGGATCTTGGGGCCTTGCAGATCGACCAGCACGCCGATGGCGCGACCGCGTGCCCGGGCGAGTGACCGCACGAGCTCCGCGCGGTCGATGTGGTCCTGGGCGGTGCCGTGGGAGAAATTGAGGCGCACGACATCCATCCCGGCTTCCATCAGCCGGTCGAGTGTCTTGGCATCCGAACTGGCGGGGCCGAGCGTGGCAACGATTTTGGTTCTACGAATCATGTTTGGTGAGCGGTGAGCAGTAAGCTGTGAGCGGTATAAAAACAAAAAGCGGCAAGCGGAAAACCGCTCACGGCTTACCGTTCCCCCTTACTCCTGTGCGCGCTCCTCCAGAATCGCAACGGCCGGCAGCACCTTGCCTTCAAGGTATTCGAGGAAGGCACCACCAGCAGTCGAGATATAGCTGACTTTATCGTAGATATCGTACTTCTGGATGGCCGCGATGGTGTCGCCGCCACCGGCCAGCGAAAAGCCCGGCGCGTTGGCGATGGCCATCGACACGGTCTTGGTACCTTCGCCGAACTGGTCGAATTCGAACACGCCGACCGGGCCGTTCCAGACGATGGTGCCCGCCTGGGCGATGATGTCGGCGAGCACCTTGGCCGAATCGGGGCCGATGTCGAAGATCATGTCGTCGTCCTGCACGTCATCCGCATTTTTCAGCACGGCGGGTTCGTTGGCGTCGAACTGCTTGCCGCACACCACGTCTGTGGCGATGGGAATCGACGCGCCGCGCGCGGCCATTTTCTCGATCAGCATCTTCGCGGTCGGGATGAGGTCATGTTCGCACAGCGATTTGCCAACGTTCTTGCCCATGGCAGCAAGGAAGGTGTTGGCGATGCCGCCGCCGACGACCAGCTGGTCAACTTTTTCCGACAGTGCTTCGAGCACGGTCAGCTTGGTCGAGACTTTCGAGCCGCCGACGATGGCGACCATCGGGCGCGCGGGTTCGGCCAGCGCCTTGGCGAGCGCGTCGAGTTCTTCGGTGAGCAGGATACCGGCGGCGGCGACCGGCGCGAACTTGGCGACGCCATGGGTCGAGGCTTCGGCGCGGTGTGCGGTGCCGAAAGCGTCCATCACGAACACGTCGCACAGGGCGGCGTATTTCTTCGCGGTGTCGTCGACGTTCTTCTTCTCACCCTTGTTGACGCGGCAGTTTTCCAGCACCACCAGTTCGCCATCGGCCACATCAAAGCCGCCATCGGTCCATTCGCGAATCAGACGGATGTTCTTGCCGAGCTTCTGCGCAATCACGTCGACGACGGGCTTAAGCGAATCTTCTTCCTTGAACTCGCCTTCGGTGGGGCGACCGAGGTGGGAGGTGACCATGACCTTGGCACCGGCCTTGATGCAATGTTCGATGGTGCGCATCGATGCGGTGATGCGGGCGTCGGACGTGACCTTGCCGTCTTTGACGGGAACGTTCATGTCGGCGCGAATGAAAACGCGCTTGCCGGCGAGATCGAGATCGGTGACGCGGATGAATTTGGACATGCTGACTTTCTCCTGAAGTAAGTTCTAAGGGTTGGCGCGATTGGTTGAGGATCGCGCCAGACCTTAAGGCTCAGCCAGGGGTTAGGGACCAGGATCCAGGGGCTAGGGGTGGTGCGGCCCATGGGCCGCACCTTTTCAAATACGCGGGCGCAGCCCGCACAAGACTCCCTAATCCCTGTCTCCTAGATCCTTACTTCGCAACGTGCTCGACGAAGCGGAGCATGTTGCAGGTGTAGCCGTACTCGTTGTCGTACCACGACACCACTTTCACAAACGTGTCGTCGAGTGCGATGCCGGCTTCGGCATCGAAGATCGACGAGTAGGCGCAACCGCGGAAGTCGGTCGAAACCACCTTTTCATCCGTGTAGCCAAGCGTCTTGCTGATGTCACCCGACTGGCTGGCTTCCTTCATCGCGGCGCAGATTTCAGCGTAGGTAGCGGGCTTTTCCAGCTCGACGGTGAGGTCGACGACCGACACGTCCGAGGTCGGAACGCGGAATGCCATCCCGGTCAGCTTGCCCTTGAGTTCCGGCAGCACGACGCCAACGGCTTTCGCAGCACCGGTCGACGACGGAATGATGTTTTCCAGGATGCCGCGGCCGCCGCGCCAGTCTTTGGAAGACGGGCCATCGACGGTTTTCTGCGTTGCGGTGGCGGCGTGCACGGTCGACATAAGGCCGCGCTTGATGCCCCATTTGTCGTTCAGCACCTTGGCGATCGGGGCCAGGCAGTTGGTGGTGCAGCTGGCGGCCGAGACAATGGCCTGACCGGCGTAGGTGGTGTGGTTGACACCGTAGACGAACATCGGGGTGCTGTCTTTCGACGGCGCCGACTGAACGACTTTTTTCGCGCCAGCCTTCAAGTGAGCTTCGCACGATTCGGTGGTCAGGAAGAAACCGGTGCAGTCGATGACGATGTCCGCGCCGACTTCATTCCACTTGAGGTTAGCGGGGTCGCGCTCGGCGGTGAGACGAATCTTCTTGCCGTTGACGATCATGGCACCGCCTTCGGTTTTGATGTCACCTTTGAAATTGCCGTGTACGGAGTCGTACTTCAGCATGTAGGCAAGATATTCAGCGTCGAGCAGGTCGTTGATCGCGACGATCTCGATGTTGGGAAAGTCCTTGGTTACGGCACGGAAAACCATGCGACCGATGCGACCGAAACCGTTGATGCCGACTTTGATAGTCATTTTTGCACTCTCCTAAGTGTGTGAAGGTTGTGGAATTCTTTTCGGGGCTGGGGGCCAGGATTTAGGGTTTGAGGGACGTCGCGCTGCGCGCGCTTTTTCCCCTGACCCCTAGCCCTTAACGCCTAGTTCCTGCTTTTCAAAGTACGCCCTTGACCGCCGCGACCAGTGCTTCGGCGGTGATACCAAAATGCTTGTACAGCGCCGGCGCGGGGGCCGATTCGCCGAAGGTGTCGATGCCGACGACCGCACCTTCGAGGCCGACATATTTGCGCCAGAAGTCGGTGACACCGGCTTCGATGGCGACGCGCGGCAGGCCCTTCGGCAGCACGGCGGCTTTGTACGTCGCATCCTGACGGTCGAAGACGTTGGTCGACGGCATCGAGACGACGCGCACCGGCGTGCCTTCGGCAGCGAGTGCATCTGCGGCCTTCATGGCGATTTCGACTTCGGAGCCGGTGGCGATGATGACAGCCTTGGCATCTGCGGCGTCTTTCAGGACGTAGCCACCGCGGGCGACATTGGCGATGGTCGCTTCGTCGCGCGCCATGAACTGCAGGTTCTGGCGCGAGAGGATGTGGCAGGTCGGACCGGTGGTACGCTCGACCGAGGCCGCCCAGCCGACCAGCGTTTCGACGGTATCGCACGGACGCCACACGTCCATGTTCGGGATCATGCGCAGGGTGGACGTCTGCTCGACCGGCTGGTGGGTCGGGCCGTCTTCGCCGAGGCCGATGGAGTCGTGGGTGAAGACGTGGATCACGCGTTGCTTCATCAACGCGGCCATGCGCAGCGCGTTACGCGAGTATTCCGAAAACATCAGGAAAGTGCCGCCGAAGGGCAGCAAGCCGCCGTGCAATGCCATGCCGTTCATGATCGCGGCCATGCCGAATTCACGCACACCGTAGCTGATGTAGTTGCCGGGCTTGCCGTGGCGCACCGGATGGCAGCCTTCCCAGTTGGTCAGGTTGGAGCCGGTGAGGTCGGCCGAACCCCCAAGGAACTCGGGCAGCGCGGACGCCAGTGCGTTGATCGCGATTTGCGACGCCTTGCGGGTGGCGACGGTTTCGGCCTTGGTGTTGATCGCGGCGAGTTTTTCGGCAACGTGGGCCTTGAAGTTGACCGGGAGCTCGCCTTTCATGCGGCGTTCGAACTCGGCGGCTTCTTTCGGGTAAGCAGCCTTGTATTCGGCGAATTTGTTGTTCCACAGGCTTTCCAGCCCCTGGCCCTTGGTCTTCGCGTCCCAGCCGGCGTAGATGTCGGCGGGCACTTCGAAGGCCGGCGAATTCCAGCCGATGTGCTTGCGGGTGGCCTCGATTTCGGCCGCGCCCAGCGCCGCGCCGTGCACGTCGTGCGTGCCTTCCTTGTTGGGCGAACCCTTGCCGATGATGGTCTTGCAGCAGATGAGGGTGGGCTTGTCGCTGCTGGCCTTGGCCTTCTGGATCGCGGCCTCGATGGCGACGACGTCATGGCCGTCCACGCCGGCAATCACGTTCCAGCCGTAAGCTTCGAAACGCTTGGCGGTGTCGTCGGTGTACCAGTGTTCGATGTGGCCATCGATGGAGATGCCGTTGTCATCCCAGAAGGCGATCAGCTTGTTCAGCTTCCACGTGCCGGCGAGCGCGCAGGCTTCGTGCGAGATGCCTTCCATCATGCAGCCGTCGCCCATGAACACGTAGGTGTGGTGGTTGACGATTTCGTGATCGGGCTTGTTGAATTCGGCAGCCAGCACCTTTTCCGCCATGGCCATGCCGACGGCGTTGGTGATGCCCTGGCCTAGCGGACCGGTGGTGGTTTCCACGCCCGGCGCGTAGCCGTATTCGGGGTGACCGGGGGTCTTCGAGTGCAACTGGCGGAACTGCTTGAGGTCTTCCATCGACAGGTCGTAGCCGGTCAGATGCAAGAGCGCGTAGATCAGCATCGAGCCGTGGCCATTCGACAGCACGAAACGGTCGCGATCGATCCACTTGGGATTGGTCGGATTGTGGCGCAGGTGGTGGTTCCAAAGCGTTTCGGCGATTTCCGCCATGCCCATGGGCGCGCCGGGGTGGCCGGATTTGGCTTTTTCGACGGCATCCATCGCGAGTGCGCGAATGGCATTGGCCAGGTCGTTACGGGTTGGCATTGCGTTCCCTTCTTGAAGTAATGAAAACCGGTGGCGGCTTCTGCCCGCGCAGCCGCGCGGCCCATCTTGGGCAGAATATGCAAAAACCTTGATTATCCGTCAGCAGGCCGGGCTTTCGCAAGCCAAGGCATCCACCCATGAAATACGTGGTGCGACAAAGGTTTAGGTCATGCTGCTCAAGCCCGGACTCAGATCACGCGGCTAAAAATGTTTTTATCCGCCCTCTGCGGCGATTTATGCACCCGCTGCCTTGAGCCAGTCCCGCCACAGATCGAAAAGCGCCGGGCTCGCCGACGCCACCACCGAGCGCTCCCAGATGTTGGCGATGTCGAAACTCCCTGACAGGCTGGCCAGCCGCCCGCCGGCTTCTTCCAGGATCAGCGCGCCTGCGGCGTAGTCCCAGAGTTTCTGGCCGCCGTGGACATAGATGTCGAACCGGCCTGCGGCGGTGTAGCACCAGTCGAGCGTGGACGCGCCGAAATTGCGCTGCGAGGCATACGGCGGCCAGGACGCGAGCCGCCCTGCCAGTTCACGGTCGATGCGTTTCAATTCGACTCCGGCCAGTGCGCGGCGCAGTTCGCTCACCGGCGCGCGCAGGGGCAAGGGCGTGCCGTTGAGATGCGCGCCACGGCCGCGCTCGGCGCTAAACATCTCGTCGGCGATCGGATCGTAGATCACGCCCAGCTGGCGCTCGCCCTTGTACAGGTACGCCACGGAAACAGCGAAATACGGCACGCCGGCGACAAAATTCGAGGTGCCGTCGATAGGATCGACGCACCACAAGCCGTCCCGCCCGGCGGCCCAGGCATCGCGCTGTTGCTGCTCGGTCATTTCCTCGCCGAGCACGGGCGCGTCATGGATCGCGGGCAACGCCGCTTCCAGCGCGGCCTGGGTCGCAGCGTCGGCTTCGGTGAACAGGCTGCCGTCGGCCTTGTGGCTGTGCGCCACCTTGAGGAAACGCGGCGTCACCTCGCGTAGCGCCACTTCGCGCACCACGGCTTCCACGGCCTTCAGCATCGAAGCCTCGCCCTGGATGCTCATTCGCCCTTCCACTTGATCGAACAACCCATGCTGGGAATCTGCCCGGCCGGGCCGCGCTGGGTGGCGGCAATTTCCGTCATCGCCTCGAACAGGTCGCGGCGCACGCCTTCCGGGGCTGTCTCCTTGCGCGATTCGTCGAAGCGCCCCCGATACTGCAATTCACCCCGGCGATTGAGCCCGAAGAAATCCGGCGTACACACGGCACCGTAGGCTTTCGCCACCTGCTGGGTTTCATCGCTGACGTATGGGAAGGAGAAACCGAATTCCGCCGCCACCGCCCGCATGTTGTCGAAGCTGTCTTCGGCGTAGTCGGTGGGGTCGTTCGACATAATGGCGATGGCGTGGATGCCGTGATCACGCCGTAACTCGGCCAGATCACGCACCAGCCGGGGCCGGATCGCCTTGACGTAGGGGCAGTGATTGCAGATGAACATGACCAGCAGCCCGTTCGGGCCCATGGCGTCCTGCAATGTCCAGATGCGGCCATCCACGCCGGGCAGGCTGAAACCCGGGGCCTGCCAGCCAAAATCACAGACAGGGGTGGTGAGGGAAACCATGGCGACTCCACTGAATCTCGGATTGACCCCGGCATAATACCAATGATGTCACCGCCGCGTTTTTACCTCGACCAGCCGCTCGCTTCCGGCGCGCGCTTCACCCTGCCGCCCGGGCCTGCGCGTCATGCCGCACGGGCATTGCGTCTGTCCGAAGGCAGTCTCATCACCTTGTTCAACGGCTCGGGGGGTGAGTACGAGGCGCGCATCGAGCGCATCCACAGGGACGATGTCGCCGTCAGCATTGCCGGGCATCGGGCCGTCGAACGCGAATCCCGGCTGCGCGTGATGCTGGCGCAGGGCATCTCCAGCGGCGAGCGCATGGATTACACCCTGCAGAAAGCGGTGGAACTGGGCATCACGGCGATCCAGCCGCTGGCGACGCGGCGCAGCGTGGTCAAGCTCGCGGGCGAGCGCAGCGAGCGGCGCGTGGCGCACTGGCAGGGCGTGGTCGCCAGCGCCTGCGAGCAATGCGGCCGCAACACCCTGCCGCCGGTGGCGCAGCCGCTGGCGCTGGCGAACTGGCTCGGTACGCGCGCACCGGGGCGTCTGCTGTTTCTGTCACCGCTCGCCGAGATGCGCTTCGCCGACCTGCCCCCTCCCGAGGGCCTCGACACCCTGGTCGCCGGCCCGGAAGGCGGATTCGAAGCCGACGAACTCGCCGCGCTCGACGCCGCCCGGGCCATTCCGGTGCGGCTCGGGCCGCGTGTATTGCGAACGGAAACCGCCGCGCTGGCGGCGCTGGCGACCATGCAGGCGCTGTGGGGCGATTTCTGATCTGGCCCGCACTCAGGGCCGCAGGTAGGTATAGCCCTGTTGCTGCTTCTGCATGATCTCGACCACCCCGGCATTGACGTAACCGATCGTGCCGTTCATGTCGCCCTTGCTGAGTTTCTGCGCGCGCATGGTGTTCTCGCACGCCACGACCTGCACGCCGGAATCAACCGCCTCCTGGATACGGTTGGCCACTTCGGATTCGGCCTTCAACATACCAATGCCCGGACCGTAGGCGACGATTTCCAGATCGACCTTGTCCTTGCCCAGGTCCTTCTGAATGTTTTTGGCGTTGTTCAGCGCGAGATTCCATTTGGCCGGGTCGTTATCGCTGACCTGAATCACCATTTTGGCCTTGCCATCAACCGCAGCCGCCGTTGCCGGCTGGGCCAACGCGCCCACCAGTGCCAGCCCGCCCAGTAGCGCGCCCATCGTCGTGTGCATCCGTTTCATCATGAGTGTCTCGCCTCGCTTCGTTAAACTAAAAAATGGGCTCGTGCCCAATCCAAGCTTATGACGGACTGCCACATGCATTTATTCCACTTATTTATACAAACCCAACACAGCCTGCGGGCAAAGGGGGTTTTCGGTATGCTTCCGTCCTGAATCCCCTATTCACAGGCTGTCCCCTTGAAAGACACCGCGCATTTCGTCCACTGGTTCCGCTCCGCCGCACCGTACATCCACGGTTTTCGCAACAAGACCTTCGTCATCGCCTTCGGCGGCGAACTGGTGTCGGACGGCGGTTTTGTCCAGCTCGCGCACGACGTCAACCTGCTCAACAGCCTGGGGGTGCGGCTGGTGCTGGTGCATGGGGTGCGGCCGCAGGTGGAAGCGCGGCTGACCGAGAACGGTGCGACGATCCGCTACGTCAGCGGCCTGCGCGTCACCGACGACGCGGCGCTGGCCTGCGTGAAGGAGGCCGCCGGTACGGTGCGGGTCGAGATCGAGGCCCTGCTGTCGCTGGGCGTGGCCAACACACCCATGGCGGGAGCCGACATCCGCGTGGCCTCGGGCAACTTCGTCACCGCCAAGCCCATCGGCGTGATCGAAGGCGTCGACCTGCTGCACACCGGCGAAGTCCGCAAGATCGACGCCGCCGCCATCCGCCGGCGGCTCGACCAGCACGACATCGTGCTGCTGTCGCCGATCGGCTACTCACCCACGGGCGAAATCTTCAACCTCAGCCTCGAAGACGTGGCGACCCAGGCTGCGGTCGAACTCGCTGCCGACAAGCTGATCTTCCTGATGGACACCGAAGGCGTCCCCGGCAAGGGCCGCACCATCCGCAGCGCGCTCACCGTGAGCGAGGCCCGGCAGATGCTGGAGCAGAACCGCAAGCTGCCGGAAGACGTGGGCTACTACCTGCCCTGCACCGTCGCCGCGTGCACCCAGGGCGTCAAGCGTGCGCACCTCATCAGCCGCAAGCGCGACGGTGCGTTGCTGTCCGAGCTGTTCACCCGCGATGGGGTGGGCACGATGGTTTCGCCCACGCCGCTCGAAACCCTGCGCCCGGCCAGCATCGACGACGTCGGCGGCATTCTGGGCCTGATCGAGCCGCTGGAACGCGAAGGCATCCTGGTGCGGCGTTCGCGCGAACTGCTGGAAATGGAAATCGAGCGCTTCCTGATCCTCGAATCCGACGGCGTCGTGGCCGGCTGCGCCGCACTCTATCCCTTCCCCGAAGAGCAGGCGGCCGAGCTCGCCTGCCTTGCCGTGTCGCAGGAGTTTCGCGGGCGCGGCTTCGGTGATCTGTTGCTGGCAGCAGCGGAAAAAAATGGCAAAAAGGCGGGTTTCAAGCGACTATTCGTGCTGACGACCCGCACCGAGCACTGGTTTGAAGAGCGGGGGTTCGTCGATAGCAGCCCGGATCGGCTGCCCCAGCGCAAACAGGCGCTTTATAACTACAAGCGGAAATCCAAGGTTCTCGAGAAGCAGCTCTGACTGGAAAAGCTCCGTGCATCTACCCTTAGTCGCCTCGCTGGCCGCATGCCTGCTCATGTTTGCCGTGCCCATCCGGGCAGCGTCGCCGCTCGTCGTCGGCGTACTGCCCTACCAGGGCGCGCGCGCCCTCATCGCCGAACACCGCGACCTGTCCGACTATCTGCGTAGCGCGCTGAATCGCCCCGTGCAGATCGTCACGGCGCGCAACGCGCAGGTATTCGGCCAGCGCCTGCTGGCCGGCGACTATGACCTGGCGCTGGCACCGGCCCATTTCGCCCGCCTGGCCGAGCGCGAGGCGGGCTGGCAGGTGCTCGCCGAACATCGCCCCGACACCCCGCTGTACCTGCTGACGGCCGCCAGCACACCCGCGAGCCGGCAACCCCGCGCCGGCGACACCGTGGCGGTGCCGGATCGCGCCATGCTGCTCACGCTGGCCGCACAACGCTGGCTCGACAGCCATTTCGCCCTGGACCCGCGCGACTACCATCTGCTCGATGCCGGTTCCCACAGCGCAGCCTTGCAGGCCGTGCTGGACGGTCGTGCGGATTACGCCGTCAGTGCCCTCGCGGCCATGAACCTGGTTCGCCCCGGCAATATCCGGCGTATCCGCATTGCGCATGAAATCGGCAAGGTTCCGCTGCTGGTCTATATCGCCCGGCCGACCCTGCCCGCTGCCACCGTGGCCCGCCTCAGGGCGGCGCTGCTCGATTTTCCCGTCCCGGCGCCGCTGCGGGTAGTGGCATCGGACCAGCACAGCCTCGCCGCCGTGGACGTCTACCTGCCCGCCACCCGGCAGCTGTTGCGCGATAGCCTGCCGACCAAAAGCCAGGAGCTTGCCGATGTTCGATAAATCCCTGCACATCCTACTGCTTGCCTGCCTGCTGTTGTGCGCGCCGTCGCTGCGCGCCGAGCAGCCGCCGCTGTCGTTTGGCGTGTTTCCCAACCTCTCGGCGCGGCAGGTTGTCGAAATCTACCGGCCGCTCGCGCGGGCGCTGGAAAAGAGCCTCAAGCGCGAGGTCGTGATCTACAGTGCGCGCGACTTCCGTACCTTCGCCCAGCGCACCGCCCGGGGCGAATACGACATCCTGCTCACCGCCCCGCACCTGGCCTGGCTGGCACGCCAGGACGCCGGCTACCGGCCGCTGCTGAAGTACGCGACGCCCACCCACGGCCTCCTGGTGGTGCACAAGGATTCGGCCCTGCTCACCCCCGAAGCCCTACGCGGCAAAACCCTGGCGCGCGCGGATGCGCTCGCGGTCACGGTGCTCGCCATCCAGTCCGACCTGGCGGCGCGCGGACTGCGTGCCGGCATCGACTACCAGCTGCGCGACGCCGGTACCCACAACAATGCCGTGATGCAGGTCATCAACAAACGCACCGACGCCGCAGCGCTCGGCCTACACCCTTACCTTCTGCTGGCCCCCGACCTGCGCGCCCGGCTACGGGTCCTGATCGAAAGCCCGCCGGTGTCGAGCCTGATGTACCTGACCCACCCGCGGCTGCGCGACAGCGAGGCACGGGCCATCCGCAAGGCCATGCTCGCCTTTGCCGCCAGCGCCGAAGGCCAGACCTTCATGAAGCGTGGCGGCTACGGCGGCTACGCTGCGGTGGACGGGCGGGAACTGCGCGCCTTCCGGCCCTATGCGCTGGAAGTTCAGAATCTGTTGCAGGAGGCCCCTTGAAGGATTGGTGGAGCGGCCTTTCGCTGCGCTACAAGCTGACGCTCGCTGCCCTGGCGGTTGAGGCGGTGATGTTCGCCTTCCTCATCTGGAACGGGATGCGGGTGGGCCAGGACGCGCTCCAGCAGCAGGCCGAACAGCGCCTGAAGGAAATCGCCGGCACCCTCGCCGTGGCGCTGCAGGCCCCGCTGTCGCAACAGGACGACGCCAGCGTGCGCGACATCGTCGAGACGCTGCGGCAGGGCAGCAGCCTGGAATACATCGAGGTCCGCGACAGCGCCGGCCGCCCGATCCACCAGACCGGGGAAGCCAGGCGCAAAAACGATTTCGAGCTGATCCAGCCCATCGAACTGGCGGGCCAGCGCTATGGCGAAGCGACGTTGGTGCTCTCCGGCACCTTCATCGTCCAGGCCTCGCGGCAATACGTGCGCGACAGTTTCGTCATCGCCATCGCCGCTCTCATCCTCACCGGGCTGTTGCTGGCCTTTTCGACCGGCGGCGTGATCCGCCGCTTCGAATCGCTCACCCGCGCCAGCAAGCGCATGGCGCAGGGCGACCTCGACGTGCTGATCGAGCCGGCCGGCGAGGACGAGATCGGCCAGCTCGTCGGCACCTTCAACCGCATGGCCGAATCGGTGCGCTTCAACGTGCAGCGCGCGCGGGAAAACGAGGCACGCTTCCACGCCATCGCCGATTACACGCACGACATCGAATTCTGGCTGTCGCCCGAGGGCCGGCTGCTGTGGGTCAATCCCTCGGTCGAGCGGATGCTGGGCCACAGCGTCGGCACCTGCATGGGCAAGATGAACTTCCCCATCGACGTGATCCACCCCGAGGACCGCGCTGCCGCAGAATTCCAGCTGCGCCAGGCGCTGCGCGGCACCTCGGGCGAGGGCTACACCCTGCGCCTGGTGCGCAACGACGGCTCGCATTTCTGGGGCTCGGTGAACTGGCAGCCGATCCACGACTACAACGGCATCTATCAGGGCATCCGCGCCAGCATCTACAGCATCGACGACCTCAAGGCCACCGAGGCCAACCTGCGCGAGACACTGGCCGAATTGCGCGCGGCGGAAACCCTGCAACGCAAATATCTCGACGAAACCGAACAGGAGCGCGCGCGTCTCGTGTCGCTGCTCTCGGCGATGAACCTCGGCATCCTCTTCGTCGGCACCGACAGCCGGGTGATCTACCACAATCCGAATTTCACCCGCATGTGGATGATCGACGAACGGGTGCCGCTGATCGGCCTGCGTGTGCACGACGTGCTCGCCAAGTCCGCCTCCACGCTGGCGCGGCCGGATCATTTCTCCAAGCACCTGCTGTCGGTGCTGGAAACACGCGAGGTCTCGGACAGCTTCGAAATCCAGATGACCGACGGCCGCGTCATCACCGAACTCGACTACCCCGTGCGCGACGGCGAAGGCCGCTTCATCGGCCACCTGTGGATCTACGAGGACGTGACGCGCGAGCGCCAGACCGCCGAGCAGCTCGTCTACCTCGCCGAACGCGACGCACTCACCGGACTTTACAACCGCCATCGCTTCCAGCAGGAACTGGGGCGCACCATGCTCGAATCCGACCGCCACCAGATGCGTTCGGCGGTGATGTTCTTCGACCTCGACGAATTCAAGACCATCAACGACACCTATGGCCATCGCGCCGGCGACGCCCTGCTGATTCGCGTCGCCGGCGAGATCGGCGCGCTGGTGCGTCGCAACGAGGTGCTGGCGCGGCTGGGCGGCGACGAATTTGCCATCCTCCTGCCCAACGTGCAGGACAAGGAGGCCGAAGCGCTGGCCGAACGCGTGGTGCGCGCCATCGCGCAGATCCCCTTCCGCTTCGAAGGCCAGAACCTGCGGCTCACCACCAGCCTCGGCATCGCCTACTACCCCACCCACGCGGCCGACGCCGATGATCTGGTCGCGCGCGCCGACATCGCGATGTACCAGGCCAAGAGCGCCGGCAAGAACACCTGGCGTGTGTTCCGCGCCGACGAGAGCGCCGACAGCGAGATGCGGTCGCGCCTGTCTTGGAGCGAGCGCATCAGCAACGCCATCGACAAGAACCTGTTCCAGCTGCATTTCCAGGGCGTGTACCAGGCCAGCGACAGCACGCTTTCGCACCTCGAAGCGCTGATCCGCATGATCGACGAACGCGACCCCGGCCAGCTCATCATGCCGGGGCACTTCATTCCGCTGGCAGAAAAAAGCGGGCGCATCCTCGACATCGACCGCTGGGTCATCCGCGAAGTCGTACGTCGCCTGTCCGAGAACAGCGCCATGCCCGCCATCGCGGTCAATCTCTCGGGGCGCTCGCTGTCCGAGCCCGATCTGCCGCAATTCATCGGCGACGAATTGCGCGCTGCACACGTCGACCCGCGCCGGCTCATCGTCGAAATCACCGAAACCGCCGCCGTCTCCGACCTGCACGACGCACAGCGCATGATCGAGGCCCTGCACCAGCTCGGCTGCGGAGTTTATCTCGACGATTTTGGCGTGGGCTTTGCCTCGTTTGCCTACCTCAAGCACCTCAACGTTGACACCATCAAGATCGACGGTATCTTCATCCGCGACCTGCCCAGCGACCCGGACAATCAGGTCTTCGTGCAGGCCATGGTCAGCGTAGCGCTTGGCCTCGGCAAATCGGTGCTCGCCGAATACGTCGAGGATGGCAAGACGCTGGCGCTCCTGCGCACCTACGGCATCGACCTGGTACAGGGCTATTTCCTCGACCGTCCCGTCGCCGACCACCCCGCGCTCTCCCCCGTGGCTGTGCCTGTCACACGCTGAGCCGCAGCCCGGAGCACGCCGGGCGGAATGCTAAAATGCGCGGCTTTTCCCGGCCTTTCAGGATTCCGCCGTGCTCACCGCCTCCTCCATCACCCTGCAATTCTCGACCAAGCCGCTGTTCGAGAACGTCAACGTCAAGTTCGGCGACGGCAACCGCTACGGCCTCATCGGCGCGAACGGCTGCGGCAAATCGACCTTCATGCGCATCCTCGCCGGCGAGCTCGAATCGACCGCGGGCAATATCTCGCTCGACCCCGGCGAGCGCATGGCGTGGCTGCGGCAGGATCAGTTCGGCTACGAAGACATGCGCGTGCTCGACGTCGTCTTGCAAGGCCACGCCGAAATGTGGCGCGCGATGACCGAAAAAGACGCGATCTACATGAACCCCGAGGCGAGCGAAGATGACTACCTGCACGCCGCCGAACTCGAAGCGCAGTTCGGCGAAATGGGCGGCTACGACGCCGAGGCGCGCGCGGGCGAACTGCTCCACGGCGCGGGTATCCCGACCAGCCAGCACAACGGCCTGATGAGCGAAATCGCGCCCGGCTTCAAGCTGCGCGTGCTGCTCGCGCAGGCGCTCTTTTCCAAGCCCGATTATTTGCTGCTGGACGAGCCGACCAACAACCTCGACATCAACACCATCCGCTGGCTCGAAGAGGTGCTGAACAACAGCAGCGCGACGATCATCGTCATCTCGCACGACCGGCATTTTTTGAACCAGGTCTGTACCCACATGGCCGACCTCGACTTCAACACCATCAAGGTGTGGCCGGGTAACTACGACGACTACATGCTCGCGTCGGTGCAGGCCAAGGAACGGCAGGCCGCCGCCAACGCGCGCGCCAAGGAAAAGGTCGCCGACCTGCAGGAATTCGTCCGCCGCTTCTCGGCCAACGCGTCGAAAGCGCGGCAGGCGACCAGCCGCCAGAAGCAGCTCGAAAAAATCAAGATCGAAGACTTCAAGCCGTCGTCGCGGCAGAACCCGTATATCCGTTTCGAGCAGGAAAAACCGCTGCATCGGCGTGCGCTCGAAGTTGAAAATCTCAAATTCGGCTATGAGGGCGGCACGCTGTTCTCCAACCTCAATTTCTCACTGGAAGCGGGCGAAAAGCTCGCCGTCATCGGCGGCAACGGCGTCGGTAAATCGACGCTGATGAAGCTTCTGATGGGCGAATTGCAGCCCGACTTCGGCGAAATCCGCTGGAGCGAAAACGCCAACACCGGCTACTTCTCGCAAGACCACGTCAGCGACTTCGATACGGACGACACCCTCACCGACTGGATGCACCAGTGGGCCCAGCAGGGCGACGACGAGCAGGTGCTGCGCGGCATTCTGGGTAGATTATTGTTCTCGGGCGACGACGTGAAGAAGTCGGTGCGCGTGCTCTCGGGCGGTGAAAAAGGCCGGATGCTCTACGGCAAGCTCATGCTCGGCCGGCACAACGTGCTGGTGATGGACGAACCGACCAACCACATGGACATGGAATCGATCGAGTCGCTGAACCTCGCGCTCGATCTCTACAAAGGCACGCTGATTTTCGTCTCGCACGACCGCGCCTTCGTGTCGTCACTCGCCACGCGCATTCTTGAAATCACGCCGGACGGCGTCGAGTTCTACATGGGGACGTACGACGAGTACCTGCATTCCAAAGGCCTCGAATGAGCGAAGTCGTCGTCATCGGCCTAGGGCAGCTGGGCCGCGTGTTTGCCGGCGGCTTCCTGCGCTGCGGCCGCACGGTGGTTCCGGCCAATCGCGGCGATCATCTGGGCGTGATCGCCGACGCCCACCCCCATCCCGAACAGGTGCTGGTAGCGGTAGGCGAAGCCGATCTCTCCGGCGTGCTGGACGCGATGCCCATGGTCTGGCGCGACCGCATCGCGCTGATCCAGAACGAACTCCTGCCGGCCGCGTGGACCGCGCACGGCTACGTCGATCCGACCGTGATCTCGGTCTGGTTCGAAAAGAAGCCCGGGCGTGACCCCAAGCCGCTGATTCCCTCGCCGGTGGCCGGCCCCGGCGCGACCCTGCTGATCGACGCGCTGGCCTCGATCGATCTGCCGGCGCGCGAAGTTGCGCCGGGCGACGCCCTGCTGTTCGAACTGGTGGTGAAGAATGTCTACATCCTGACCACCAACCTCGCCGGACTCAAGACCGGTGGCACGGTGGCGCAACTCTGGGATCTGCGCCGCGACTTCGCACGCGCCATCGCCGCCGACGTGATCGACCTGCAGGAAGCCCTGACCGGGGCGCACTACGACCGCGACGCCCTGATCGACGCCATGATCGAAGCGTTTGCCGGCGACCCCGAACACCAGTGCATGGGGCGCTCGGCCCCGACGCGGCTGCAACGCGCGCTGGCCCATGCCGACCGTCTGGGACTGGCCGTGCCCAGTTTGCGTGCGCTGACAAACTGACCATGCGCGCGCTGGCCGCACTCGTGCTAGTCCTCGCTGCGCTTCCCGCGCTGGCAGACACGCCCGTGGTGTTCGCCGACCGCCTGCACGCCAAATTCCATCACGCGCGCTGCCTGGAATGCCACCAATTCAACACGCGTGAACGTGACGGCCGGACCTTCACCTCGCATCGCAGCCGTTATCTGTGCGCGGCTTGCCACCGCGCCGACCTGATCGGCCTGCCGCCGGACACCGACTGGCGGGCCCCGCTGAACATGGACTACACCGGTTTTTCCCCGGCGGCCACCTGCTATCTGGTCAAGGCGCGCATGGGCAACGACCCAACCGGCCAGAAGCTCGCCCAGCACCTGCTGCACAGTGGCCGTATCCGCTGGAGCCTCGATTCGGGCATGACCCCCGGCGGCCCCCAACCCACCGTGCCCGGCGGCTACGCCGAATGGAAACGCGATGTGGAAGCCTGGGTTGCAGACGGCATGCGCTGCGAGTAGGACTAGAGCGCGCGACCCTTCGGGGGCTTCGGCTCGCCGCCGTACACCCCGGCGTGGTCGAACGGCAACCAGTCCGATACACGATCCAGTTTCACCCGCCCCTTGATGCGGTAAGGCACGCCTGCTTTCAACATCTCACTCGGCAGGGTGCGAATCTGGCGGATCAGGTTTTTCGACTGCATGATCGCGTCGACACGCAGCACGCGCATGGACGCCGCCGGCACCCGCGTCGACACCCGCGAAAGACCTGTTGCGAAGGGTCGCCCATTCAACTCCAGCTCGAAATCCAGCGCCTCGATCACCAGGTCGAAATCGTTGGGGTTCGCCACGCGCAGGCCCAGGTCGAGTTGCTGTTCCAGCAACCCCAGACTCTTGATCTCGACATCGGCCACGCTGACGCGCGGGGCCTGCGCATTGAAGGGCAGACCCGTACACGCCGACAAGACGCCGGCCAGCACAACAGCAAGAAGACGTTTCATGATTTCAGCGTACCTCTGCCAGTAAGGCCTGCACCAGGGTCGCGGCCTTAGCCGCGTAGCCACCGCCAAACAGGTTGGCATGGTTGAGGATGTGATAAAGATTGTAGAGCCGCTTGCGCGTCGCATAACCCGCATCCAGCGGCCAGGCCGCGCGGTAGGCCGCATGAAAGTCGGGAGAGAACCCGCCGAACAGTTCGCTCTTGGCCAGATCGCATTCACGGTCGCCGCAATACACCGCCGGGTCGAATAGCAGCGGGCTGCCGTCGGCGAGATAGGCATGATTGCCGCCCCACAGATCGCCATGCAGCAGCGACGGCGACGGCGCATGGCCGGCGAAGAACGCTGGCAGGTCCGCCATCAGCCGCTCACCGTCGCGCAGCAGGGCAGCGGGCAAGCCGTTTTCTGTCGCCAGTTGCAGCTGCGCCCCCAGTCGCCGGCTGCGCCAGAAATCCAGCCAGTCGCCGGCCGGCTCATTGATCTGCGGCGTGGAACCGATCCAGTTGTCGCGCGGCCCGCCCCAGGCGGCTTGCGGCGCGCGATGCATCCGGGCCAGCGCCTCGCCGAGTGCAGCAGCGTCGCCTGTGCCGTGCAGGTCCAGCGCTTCGAGCACGAGAAACGCCGCGTCTCGGGTCTCGCCGATGGCGACCACGCCGGGCACACGCACATGGGCACCCAAGGCCGCGAGTCCATCCGCCTCGGCCTCGAACATCGCCCGCCGGGCCACAGGCTGGCGTTTGACGAAGTAACGCCGCTCCCCGTCGTCGAATACCTGCGCATCACTGATGTCGCCACCGTGGACGCGACGCGCGCGCGGCGGCCCGAACGGGCGACCCGTCGCCCCGGAAATTGCGGCACGCAGCGCGTCAACGAACTCGGTCATGGAACGGGGTGATGAAAAAACGCGCCCACAGGCGCGTTCATGAACGGGGTTTACTTGCTGCCGCCGGGCGGCTGGATGACCTTGCGCTGGAACAGCTCGGCAATGCCGGGATCACGGCTGGCCTTGGCTTCGTCCATGCGCTTGAGGTACTCGGCCCACAGCGCGTCGTGGTTCACGCCCAGGGTGTAGAGGTATTCCCAGGAGTAGATGCCGGTGTCGTGGCCGTCGGAAAAGAAGAAATTGATGCCGTACAGGCCCACCGGTTCGGCGGCGTTGATGATCACGCCCTTCTTGCCGGTTTGCAGCACTTCCTGGCCAGGACCGTGGCCGCGCACTTCGGCGGACGGCGAATACACGCGCAGGAACTCGAACGGCAGCTCGAAGCGCGCACCGTCGGCAAAGGCGATTTCCAGCTTCTTCGAAGCCTGGTGCAGCTTGATGTCGGTGGGGGTGGGCATGGTCATGATGGAAGACTCGCTAACGCTGTCTGTTAAGGCCGCCGCAGCACTTGCGGCAGCCTTCGCAGGCGGGATCGGATACAAAAACTGGCGCGCCCGGCGCGATTCGAACGCACGACCCCTGCCTTCGGAGGGCAGTACTCTATCCAGCTGAGCTACGGGCGCGGGAAGCCGCGAAGCATAGCGGGTTTGCCCGGTGGCGTCCATCCACGCCCTTTCGCGCAAGGGCGGGTTTACTTATAATCGCGACTTTTGTAGTGCTCCACCAAGGATAAGCTCATGGCCGACTCGCACGCCAAGATGACCCAGGCAACCCCCCAGGAAGTCATCATTTCCATCCTCGCCGGACTGTTCGCGCCGCTGCTCGCGATCTTCCTCATTGTCCAGCTCGTGCTCGGCATCCAGGACAACCACCAGCCGGATGCCACCGACGAGGCGGCGGAACAGGCCACGCTTAACCGCATCAAGCCCTTTGCCACGCTGGTGGCACTCGACGCCAATGCACCCAAGGTCGAAAAATCCGGCCAGGAAGTCTACGACGCCGTCTGCACCTCCTGCCACGCCGCCGGCGCGCTGGGTGCGCCGAAGTTCGACAACAAGGGCGACTGGGGGCCGCGCATTGCCAAGGGTTACGACACGCTGGTGAAACACGCCATCGAAGGTATCAACCAGATGCCGGCCCGCGGCGGCGACGGCGACCTGTCCGACGTGGAAGTGGCACGCGCGGTGGCCTATATGGCCAATTCCGCCGGCGCCAACTTCAAGGCCCCCGAACCCGCCGCTGCCGCCGCACCCGCGGCGGCCGGGGCGGCCACGGTCGCAAAGGGCGACCCCGCCAAGGGCAAGGCCGTCTATGACGCACATTGCTCGGCCTGCCACGCTGCCGGTGTCGCCGGCGCGCCCAAATTCGGCGACAAGGCATCCTGGGACAAGCGTATCGCCCAGGGCTACGACACCCTCCTGAGCCACGCCACCAAGGGCATCGGCGCGATGCCGCCCAAGGGCGGCGCGGATATCTCCGACGCCGACCTGGCCGATGCCGTGGCCTACCTGTACGTCGAAGGCGGCGGCAAGCTCTGATCAGGGTTTGCGATGCGCCCCGCGCATCGCATAATTAGGGCTTGCAGGGCCCGTCGCCCTGCCTGGGGCGGTACGGCAAGCCGTCGCGGTTGACACACAATAACAACGCGGGGAAACCACTGCCATGAAACCGATCCTGCCTGCTTTGCTGATTGTCATCCTGTCCGCCTGCGGGCAGCAAAAGAGCGACAGCCCTTCTGAAAGCATCCCGCCTGCGGTTTCCGCTCCCGGCACCGAAGCACAGCCGGTCGTACCCGTGGCATCGCCTGCCGCAAGCACACCCGACTTACCCGAACCTGCCTCGACGCCTGTGGAAACGTTTTCCGGGGCGGTCAAGCCCGTACCCCGCCCGCCCGCCGGGGCTGCGGCACCGAAAGCCGCGCCGCGTGCTGCAGCGCCTGCGGCCTCGCCCGCCCCTGCCGACCTGGCTGCCGGCCGGCAAACCTACCAGCAGGCGTGTGCGTTCTGTCATGACAAGGGCGTCGCCGGTGCCCCCAGGATGGGCGACGCTGCCGCCTGGTCCGCCCGCACGGCACAGGGGGCGGACGCACTGTACGCATCGGCAATACGCGGCAAGGGGGCGATGCCCGCCAAGGGGGGCAACCCCGCACTCAGCGACGAAGCGGTCAAGGCCGCCGTCGACTACCTCGTAGCCGGATCCCGCTGACCGCCATGGCGCGCACCTGTCCCCAATGCGGCAGCCCGAAATTGCGCAGTGCGCGCCTGCATGCCCACGACGGCCTGCGGCGCATGCTGCTGTTCACGCCGCTGCGCTGCCGCGACTGCCATCACCGGTTCTGGATGTTCAATCCCGTGAAGCCCTTGCTGCTCCTGCTGCTGGGCGGCGCACTGATCGGCGCGACCGTCTGGCTCGCGCGACCGGGCAGCATCGACGCGCTGACTGAGCTCGAACCGGCCGGCGACCCGCACACGCTCGCCGCGAGTGGCGACGCGGATGCGCAGCTGACGCTGGGCATCCGCTACCAGGAAGGCGATGGCGTCATCAAGAACGATAGCGAGGCCGCCCGATGGTTTGCCCGCGCCGCCAAGGGCGGGCTCGCCGAAGCGCAATACCGCTACGGACTCGCCCTGCTCGAGGGGCGCGGTGTGGTGCAGGACTACAAGGCGGCCTTCGCCTGGATCAAGAAAACCGCCGAACGCGGCTACGCGCCGGCACAGCTGAGCCTGGGCGAGCTCTATCGTTTTGGCACCGGGACCGAAATTGACAAGGCACGCGCCTATCTCTGGTTCAATCTGGCTGCCGCGCAGGGCGTGGAGGCCGCCGCCAAGGCGCGCGACAGCATGGTGGCGCAGCTCAGACCGGAACAGGTCGCCGCGATGCAAGCAGAGGCCCGCCGTATGAGCGGTGTCGAGCACGCGGGCGAGGCAGCCGCGCCGCCAACGGAAACAGCCGACGCCGCCCCCACGCCCTGAGCGCAGGCGGCGTGCAGGCCAGCACACGCCTCATGGATGTACGTGCGCAACGTCGGCATCGACATCCAGCGGCCACAGCCGGTGGGCATCCAGTTTCAGGCGCGCCTGCATCGCCAGCGCCTCCACCTGCGCCTGCCGGGCCTGCAAGGCGGCGTCCAACGCCAGCCGGCGATTGACCAGAACCGGGTCCAGACTGCCCTCACCCAGCGCGTAGGCCCGCGCCGACAAACGGGCCGCTTCGGCCAGCGCCTGCGCGCTGCGTTCGGCCTGCTGCCAGATCGCCACCTGCGCCACCGCCGTCTCGAAATCCGCCCGCGCCACCAATCGCAACCGCTCTTCCAGACGCAGCGCCGCATCCTGCGCGACGGCGGCAAGCGCTTCGGCCGCCTGCTGGTCCGTGCGCCGCGCGGCCCCCGGTAGCGTGAGACCCAGATTCAGGCCGAGCACGTGCTCGTTGCCGCCGGCCTCGTTGCGGTAGAACCCGCCAACACTGGGATCCACGCCGCGATGGCGCGCAAGCTTGCGTGCCTCGGCCTGCAGCACGCCGGCCTGGCGGCGCGCCCGGAAGAGCTCATGGTTGTGTTCCAGCACCGCGGTGACGTAGTCGTCAGCCGTGCCTTCCGGGGACGGAGGCGCAGGCAGGCCGGCGTCCGCGGCCAGCGGCAGGCCGGGAAAGTGCGCGCGCAGCCGGCTGCGCGCCAACTGGTCGCGGCTGGCGGCCTGTTGTTGCTGCACCCGCACCTGACCCAGCGCGGCCTCGGCGTTGACGCGTTCGGCGCGCGCCGCTTCACCGAGGCGAATGCGGGCGTTGACAGCGGCGAGCTGCTGTTCGGCCACGGCAAGCTGGTCCAGCAACGCACGTGCCTGCTCGGCCGCATTCAGCCAGTCGAACCACAGGCCCAGCAGTTGCCGGCCGCTTTCGTGCAGGGCTTCGCCAAGGCTGGCCTCGGCGTGTGCGGTGAGCGCGCTGGCGAGCGAACG
The DNA here is from genome assembly GCA_002281775.1 of Hydrogenophilales bacterium 16-64-46. Taxonomy (GTDB): domain Bacteria; phylum Pseudomonadota; class Gammaproteobacteria; order Burkholderiales; family Thiobacillaceae; genus Thiobacillus. Next base: position 140,192 of record NCGY01000002.1, read on the forward strand.
GTCGGCCTCGGCGCGCCCGGGCAGGCGCAGCGGGCGCGACAGGGCCACGCCCCACTCTGCCTGCCGCTCGCGCGGGTCGTCGATATGGCGTTGCAGCACGTCCGCGCCGAGCGTCCATTCCTCGCGTCCACGTTGCAGGCTCTCGCTTCTCAGGGTTTGCGCGGCCAGCTCGCCGCGCGCCTGCGCCACAGTGGGCGAGGCCCACAACGCCGCCTCGGCCGCAGCCGGGTCCGGCAAATAGTCCGCGCGGGCCACTGTGGAAAAAGCCGACGCGGCAAAAGCCAGCGTCAGCGCGAGACTCAATTTGTGCACGACGTTCATGCGCGTGCTCCTTTCAGGACGAATTGACGGTACAAAAGCGGCAGCATCACGAGTGTCAGCAAGGTGGCGCTGACCAGGCCGCCGATGACGACGATGGCCAGCGGGCGCTGGATTTCCGAACCGGGCCCGGTCGCGAACAAGAGCGGCACCAGGCCGAAGGCGGCGATGCTGGCGGTCATCAGCACCGGACGCAGGCGGCGCAGCGCACCGTCGCGCACCACGGCGTCGCCTTGCAAGCCCTGTGCGCGCAGCTGGTTGAAATGGCTGACCAGCACCACCCCGTTCAGCACCGCGATGCCGAGCAGCGCGATGAAGCCGACCGAGGCCGGCACCGACAGATACTCGCCCGAGGCCCACAGTGCGAAGATGCCGCCGATCAGAGCCAGCGGCACGTTCATCATCACCAGCAGCGCCTGGCGCGCGTCGCCAAACGTCATGTAAAGCAGGAAGCCGATCAGCAGCAGCGCCACCGGCACCACGATCATCAGCCGTTGCGCAGCGCGCTGCTGGTTCTCGAACTGGCCGCCCCAAGTGAGGCTGTAGCCGGGTGGCAGCTTGACCTGCGTGGCCACAGCAGCCTTCGCGGCCTCGACGAAGCTGACCAGGTCGCGTCCGGCGACGTTGCTCTGCACTACGGTGAAGCGTGCGGCGTTCTCGCGCTTCACCGCGACCGGGCCGTTGGTGCGCTTGAGCGTGGCGACCTGGTCGAGGCCGATCTCGCGGCCGTCGGCGAGCGTCAGGCGGATCGCCTGCAGCGCGTCGGGCGACTCGCGCAGGCCCTGCGGGCCACGCAGTTGCAGCGGAATGCGTCGCCCCTGCTGCGAGATCGTGCCGATAATCTCGCCCTCCAGCTGCGTGCGCAGCAGCAGGGCGATGTCGTCGGCGGACAGGCCGAAGCGGCCGGCCGCGTCGCGATCGATCTCCGCCTGCAGATATTGCACACCCTCGTTCTGCTGGGTGTAGACATCCGATGCGCCGGGGATCGTCTCGACCACGCTGAAGATCTCGCCGGCCAGCCGGTTGAGCGTGGCGAGATCGGGGCCGAAAATCTTGATCGCGACGTCGCCGCGCGAACCGGTGAGCATTTCCGACACCCGCATGTCGATCGGCTGGGTGAAGTTGTAGGCAATGCCGGGGAAGCCATCGACCACCGCACGGATTTCATTCGTCAGCCATGCCTTGTCCGGGCGGCGCCACTCAGCCATGGGTTTGAGCACGAGGAAAGAATCGGTGTCGTTGAGGCTCATCGGATCGAGGCCCAGTTCGTCGGCACCGGCGCGCGCGACGATGCGGCGGATTTCCGGCACGTTCTTCAGCAGCGCCTGCTGCACCCGCAGGTCCTGCGCGACCGATTCCTCCAGGCTGATCGACGGCAGTTTCTCCAGCTGCACCAGGATGTCGCCCTCGTCCATGGTCGGCATGAAGGTCTTGCCGATCAGCGGATAGACGCCGACCGCCGCCAGCATCAGCACGCCCGCCGTGGCGTAGACGATTTTCGGCTTCGCCAGCGCGCGGTCGAGCAGCGGCGTGTAGAGGGCCTGCGCGCGGCGCAACAACCACGGATCAGTGTGCGCACTCTGTTTGAGCAGCAGCGAGGCCAGCACCGGAATCACCGTCAGCGCCAGCAGCAGGGACGCGGCCAGGGCGAACACGATGGTCAGCGCGACCGGGGTGAACAGCTTGCCCTCCAGCCCCTGCAGCGTCAGCAGCGGCAGAAACACGATGGCGATGATGGCGATGCCCGAGGTCACCGGGCTGGCAACTTCCTGTGTCGCCCACAGCACGCGCTGCAGCGGCGTTTCGCTGGTGTTTTCCGGGTCGTGCGCCAGATGCGCGACGACGTTCTCCACCACCACCACCGCCGCGTCGACCAAGAGGCCGATGGCAATCGCCAGTCCGCCGAGGCTCATCAGATTGGCCGACAGCCCGAACTGACGCATCAACACGAAGGTCGCCAGCACCGACAGCGGCAGGATCAGCGCCACCACGACGGCCGCGCGCAGATTGCCGAGGAACAGGATCAGCAGGATCACTACCAGCACCGCCGCTTCGAGTAGCGCCGTGCTCACCGTGCCGACGGCGCGGTCGACCAGTTGCGCGCGGTCGTAGAAGACCGAGACCGTCACGCCCTTGGGCAGCGTGGCCTGGATCTCGGCCAGTTTGGCCTTGACGTTCTTGATCAGCTCGCCTGCGTTGACGCCTTTCAGGCCGATCACCAGGCCTTGCACGGCCTCGCCCCGGCCGTTTTGCGTCACCGCGCCGTAGCGGGTCATCTCGCCCAGTTCCACGCGCGCGACGTCGCCGACCGTGACGACCACGCCATTGACCGCCTTGACGCCGATTTGCCGCAAATCCTCCAGCGAAGCGATACCGCCGTTGACGCGCACCACCCAGGTTTCCTCGCCTTCGTTGACGCGCCCGGCACCGTCGTTGCGCGTGTTCGTTTCCAGCGCCATGCGCAATTCGTCGTAGGTGACGCCGCGCGCGGCCAGCGCCACCGGGTCGGGGCTCACTGCGAACGTCGCCACGCGGCCGCCGAGCGAGTTGACGTCGGCCACGCCGGGAATCGCACGCAATTGCGGGCGCACGGTCCAGTCGAGCAGGGTGCGTTTTTCCGCCAGCGTGAGCGGCCCTTCGAGGGTGAACATGAAGAGTTCCGACAGCGGCGTGGAAATCGGTGCGAGACCGCCCGAGACGTTGTCAGGCAGGTCGCCCTTGACGTTGGCGAAGCGCTCCGCCACCTGCTGGCGCGCCCAGTAGATGTCGGTACCTTCCTCGAAATCGACGGTGATGTCGACCAGCGCATTTTTCGACAGGCTGCGCAGGATGGTCTGGTTAGGAATGCCCAGGAGCTCGGTTTCAACCGGCTGGGCGATGCGCGCCTCCACCTCTTCCGGCGTCATGCCGGGCGCTTTCAAAATCAATTTGACCTGGGTGGTCGAAACGTCGGGAAAGGCGTCGATGGGAATCTGCTGGAACGCGCGCACGCCCAGCCCGGCCAGAAGCAGCGCCAGGGCAAGCACGAACCAGCGCCGCGCCAGCGCGGTTTCGATCAGGGTATTCAACATGATTCACTCCCCCAGCCATTGCGCTTTGAGCGCCGCCACGCCCTTGACGGCGACGCGGCTGCCGGCGGCGAGCCCCGTCACTTCTGCTTCACGGGCGTTCTGGCGGATCAGCGTCACCGGCGTGGGGGCAAAGCCGCCTGCCGTCTGGACGAACACAAACGGCCGGGCGTTCTGCCAGACCACGGCGACAGCGGGAATCGCCAAGCTTTGGGCGGCGGAGGTGGCTTCGATCATGGCCTCTACCGACTGGCCGGCGCGCAACAATCCTTGCGGATCGACGAGACTCGCCCGCACCAGTACGCTCTGCGCGGCATTGACCTGCGGCAGCAGCGTCGTGACACGTCCGCTCGCTGCGCTGCCCACCAGCGTCACTCTCTGCCCCACCGCCAGTGGTCGCGCCAGCGCGGGGCTCAACGGAATCTCCAGCATCAGCTTCGACAGGTCGGCGAGTTTCGCCAGCGCCATGCCTGCGTCGACACGCTGCCCCGGCTCCGCCGAGCTTTCGATCACCACGCCGCTGATCGGCGCGGTGAGCGTGATCCGGCTGCCCGACACCTTGCCGTCGCCGAGCATCGTCAGTGCGGCTTGCGCCGCCGTCTGCGCCGCGCGTGCGGACTGTGCCTCGGCCCGTGTCGCGCGCAGGCGTGATTCGGCGATCAGGCCTTCGGCGTGGAGTTTTTCGTCACGCGCCGCATTATCGGCCGCCAGTTGCGCCTTCAACCGCGCCTGCGTCAGCTGGCTGTGCGCTTCGGCAAGCCCGGGCATCGACAGGGTGACGACCGGCGCACCGCGCTTGACGCGGTCGCCCGCCTGCACGTGCATCTGCACCACCAGCGCCGCGCCGGCGGCGGCCAGCACCCGGACATGCGCAGGCGACAAGCTCACCCGCGCCGGATGAGTCAGGGTGGGACTGACAGCGGCTACCACGGCGGGCGACACCGCGATGCCCAGATTACGCTGCTGCGCGGCGCTCAGCGGCAGCGTGTCCGCCGCCCGGAGCGGCGCGACGGTTGCCAGACACAGGATGAGGCCCGCGCCGAGCGCGCGGCCGCAGGAAACAACAGATACGACAGACATGGGAACTCCCCGGATGGAACAGATCGATTGTTGGCACGCGAAGCGCGCCGCCCTGGCGATCAGGCCTGCGGGGGTACCAGTGCGAACGGTCGCGCGAAAGGCGGGGGGGCCGCGCTGTCAGGCAGCGGGACGGGAAAAACGGGAACAGACACGGCCGGCGTGCCGGCCCACAACACCGCGAGTATCAGCCATGCGCCCGCGGCAAACGCCGGATGCGGCTCGCTGCGGCTGGGCAAGCCTATCGACACTTCGACGTCCTGGCCGTGCCCGGCGACCAGACCGGCTGCATCACCATGATCTGCCCCCACATGCAGGTGCAGACCCTCGGGGTGATGCTGCGGCATACCTCCGGCGTGCGCATGCATCAGCGGCGACAGCGCTTGCAGGAAGGCAAAACTCGCCAGCAGGAAGAAACGGATTACGCGCGTCATCACGACCAAGTCTGCCATCAATCCATGAAAAATGTGCGACTGCCGACCGGGCAGACAGACGCCATGTTGCACATGCAGGCTTAAGTCAGCCTTAAGTTCCGGGTGTGACAGTGAGCGCCCTTTCCGTTCGAGGATGGCCATGTCCCCACTCACCCGCACCCTGCAGGTTTCCGGCTTATTCCGCCTGTATCCGCTGAGCGCCTGGCTCGCCGGGCTGTTTCTCCTGCTGCATAGCGGCCTGCGTCTGGTGCTGGCGCTGCACACCTGGCAGGCCGCCCAGCTCGACCTGTCCGGCCTGCTCGCCACTCTGGGCACCGGGCTGCTGTTCGACCTGGCGGCGCTGGCAATTCTGCTGCCGGGTGTGATGGCGCTGGAAGCGGTGCTCGGACGGCGCAAGACGCCGGGGTGCGGGCGCTATCTGGTCTGGGGCAGCGCGGCCTTGCTGCTCTACGCGCTGGGCTTTGGCGTACTCGCCGAATGGTTCTTCTGGGACGAATTCGGCGTACGGTTCAATTTCATCGCGGTCGACTACCTCGTCTACACGCATGAAGTAATCGGCAACATCCGCGAAAGCTTCCCAGTCGGCCCACTGCTCGGCAGCCTGGCCGTGCTGGTGGGCCTGGCTGTCTGGTTTTCCCGTGACTGGCTCGCCCGTGCGGCCACTCCCACTGCGCCGCGCACCACGCGCTTGGCGGTGTGGATGACCAGCCTGGCAGTGGCTGCCGGCGTCGCCTCGGTGCTCAACGCCGATCTGCGGCGCGGCGACAACGAATACCAGAAGGAACTCTCCAGCAACGGCCTGACCAGCTTTGCCTACGCGTTCACACACAACAGCATCGATTACTTCGATTTCTACGCCACGCTGCCGGACAAACCGTCTGTCACCGGGGCCGAACTGCCCCGCATCGTGCGGGCGAGCACGCCGAAAAACGTCGTCATCATCACGCTGGAGAGCCTGTCTTCGAGCTATACCGCGCATGGCGGCAATACCCAAGGCCTCACGCCGAATATCGACCGCCTGGCCGACAGCGGCCTTTTTCTCGCTAATCTGCGCGCGGCAGGCAACCGCACCGTGCGCGGTCTGGAAGCACTGTCATTGGCAATTCCGCCACTGCCCGGGCATTCCATCATCTGGCGCGACGACAACCGCAATCTTGAAACCCTGGGCGCGGTGCTGGCCGACCATGGCTACACCAACCATTTCGTCTACGGCGGCTATGCGCGCTTCGACAACATGGATGCCTATTTTTCGGGCAATCATTACCAGCCTGTCGACCGCAATCAGTTCCCGGAACGTCATCGCGGCTTCGCCAACATCTGGGGGCTGGCCGACGAACATCTCTACGACTACGCGCTGGAACTGATGGATCAGGATGCCGCCAGCGGCAAGCCCTTCCTCATGCACCTGATGACCACCTCGAACCACACTCCCTTCACCTTCCCCGACGGTCGCATCGACCTGCCGCGCGGGCGGCCGGGTGCGGTCAAATATTCGGACTGGGCACTGGGGCACTTCATCGACGCCGCGCGCAGAAAGCCCTGGTTCAAGGACACGCTCTTCGTCGTGGTGGCGGATCATTGCGCGTCGAGCAAAGGCCGCACCAGCCTGCCGCCGGAGAACTATCACATCCCCGCGATCCTGTATTCGCCCGCACACATTGCGCCACACACCGACACCCGGCTGGCCAGCCAGATCGACCTCGTGCCCAGCGTGCTCGACCTGCTGAATCTGCCCGAGCGCAGCCGTTTCATGGGCCGCAGCGTGTTGCGCGCTTATCCGGACGCAGGACGTGCCTTCATCGCCACCTATCAGAAACTGGGCTATCTCAGTCCTGATCGACTGGTGGTGCTGAGCCCCGGCCGCAGGGTCGAGGACTGGCGGCTCGATGCGCAGATGACCCCAGTCGAACGCCTCACCGGCGCAGATGCAGCCGTCACGCGCGCGCAGGCATTTTACCAGGAAGCCGCGCGCCGCGCGCGCGACGGCCAGTTACGCCATGAACCGGCAACCATCGCGCAACCCCGCGCTGGCAGCCGCCCCGCTTCGCCTGGCAAAGCCTGACTGCTATGCTCGCCGCTTCTCTTTCCTGCGCGCCGTTTGCCCCACACATGCGCCTCCTGCTGGTAGAAGACGACCGCCTGCTCGGTGACGGGCTCCAGTCCGGCCTGACGCAGGCAGGCTACGCCGTCGACTGGGTGCGCGACGGCGAAGCGGCCGTCGCCGCGCTTGCCACGGAATCCTTCACCGCCCTCGTGCTCGATCTGGGCCTGCCCAGGCGCGACGGCCTCTCGGTGCTGAGCTGGCTGCGCGCCCGGCAGGACAGCACGCCGGTGCTGATCCTGACCGCACGCGATCAGCTGGAAGACAAAGTGCGCGGTCTCGATCTCGGGGCTGACGACTATATGCTGAAACCCTTCGACCTCGACGAGCTGACCGCGCGCCTGCGCGCGCTGGTGCGGCGTGCGCACGGCCGGCCCAGCCCGACCCTGTGCGCGGGCAGCATCGTGCTCGACCCGGCAACGCGCCGGGTGACCCACGGCGGCGATGCCATCGACCTGACGCTGCGCGAGTTCAATCTGCTGCAGGTCCTGCTGGAGAACGCCGGCCATGTGATGAGCCGGCGCGCGCTCGAAGAGCAGCTCTACGCCTGGGGCGACGCCGTCGAAAGCAATGCGCTCGAAGTCCACATCCACCACCTGCGCAAGAAGCTGGGCAACGACGTCATCCGCACGGTGCGGGGCGTGGGCTACGCCATGGACGCATGAACAACACGGCCTACTCGCTGCGCCGCCGGCTGATCTGGCTGGTCACCCTGGCCATACTCGGTGTCGGCCTGCTCTCCACGGTCGTGGTCTACCTGCGGGCGCACCACGAAGCCGACGAACTGCTGGACACGCAACTGGCGCAGGTTGCCGAAACCCTGCTCGCCATCGCCACCGGCGGCAAACTCGACCAGTTCGTCGACAGCGGGGGCGAACAAAGCCGGCGCCACGCCGTTCCCATCGCTTATGAAATCTGGCGCGAAACCGCAGGCGCGCCGGAACGGATCACGCTCTCGGTCGGCCACGGCGGCTTTTCGCTGCCGGTCGCGGCGGGCTACAGCAACCGCGTGCACCGCGACAAAAACTGGCGACTTTTTTCCGTGCGCGACCCGGACAGCGCATACCAGGTCATCGTCGGCCAGCGCCACAGCGCGCGCGACCGGCTGGCCCGCGAGACCGGGCTCTCGCTGCTCGTGCCCATGCTGCTCATCCTGCCACTCATGGCCCTGCTGGTGGGCTGGGTGGTGAATCGCGCGCTGCGCCCGGTCGATGCCCTCGCGCAGTCCGTCCGCGCGCTCGACCCGGCCGCACTTACGCCCCTGGACAGCGCCTCGCCCCTGCCACAGGAAATCGTGCCGCTACGGGATGCCTTCAACGCCCTGCTGGAACGGGTATCCGTCACCCTGGAAAACGAGCGGCGCTTCACCGCCGACGCCGCGCACGAATTGCGCACGCCACTTGCCGCGCTGAAAATCCAGGCGCAGGTGGCGCAACGTGCCCAGCCCGGCGGCAGCCAGCAGCACGCGCTCGGGCAGGTCATTGCCGGCGTCGACCGCATGACGCATCTGGTGGAACAGCTGCTGACGCTGGCGCGGGTCGAACATGCGACCGATACCGCGCCGGCTGCCTATGACGCTGCAGCCGCCCTGCAGGTCAGCTGCGAGCCCTACCAGGCCACGGCGGCGCAAAATCGGCAGACGCTGGAACGCGATGCCGACCCCGGCTGCACGCCGCTGCTCGGGCGCACCTGGTTCGAGATCGCTGTGCGCAATCTCTTCGCCAACGCCGTGCATTACGCCGGCCCGGGCGCACGCATCCGGGTCACGCTGCGTTGCGGCGCAGGGCGCGCACGCCTCACTGTCTGTGACGACGGGCCGGGACTGCCGCCCGCGGCGCGCGCCAGCCTGCGTGCCCGCTTCGCACGCGGCGAGACCGAGGCCGAAGGATGCGGTCTGGGTCTGTCCATCGTCGAGCGCATCGCGCAGCGTTCGGGTGCGCGGCTGACGCTGGAAGACGGCCTGCCGCGCGCGGACGGCGGCGTCGGGCTGGCGGTTTGCCTCGACTGCCCGCAAGCCCTGCCGCCCCCCGCGGACGCCGGGACGGGGAATCCGGACGCCGCCGGCTGAGCCGGCCCGGCAGACTTACTCGCCGAACTGCGTCGCTTCCTTTTCCACCGCCAATCCGGCCTGGCTCCAGGCGTCGAATCCGCCATGGATAGACCGCACCTGGGTGTAGCCCATGCGCTTGAGGTTGGCGGCGGCAAGTGCTGCGCGACCACTGGTCTTGCAGTAGATGAGGATGTCGGCGTCCTTCTTCGACAGCGCGGGATGGTCGCCGATCTTGAATTCGAGCAGGCCGCGCGGGATGTTGATCGCACCCGGCAGGCGGCCGGCGTCGAATTCGGCGGGCTCGCGCACGTCGAGCACCAGCGCGCCGGGCAGTGCAACCTGTGCAGCGGCGAGGTCGATTTCGGTGATTTGTGCGCGGGCTTCGGCGACGAGGTCCATCGGGGTCATGCTCATGTCGGCTCCTGGAAGTGGGAAAACGGCGAGTATATTAGATTTTTCTAATTCCCCGCCCCGTCCGGCTCGATGGCCAGGACGCGGAACGCGCCGTCCGTGCGCTCGGCACGAAAGCGCACGGCATCGCCGGCTTTCAGGCCCTGGAGCTGTTCCGGCGTGGCACGGAATACCATGGTCATCGACGGCATGTCGAGATTGGCAATGGGGCCGTGGCGCAGCGTGACGCGGCCGTTCGCCGGATCGAGCTTGCGCACCGTGGCCGTGCTCCAGTCCGGTGCGGCATCGTCCGCCCACGCCGGGGCGATGGTCGATGTGGCCAGCAGCGCCAGCGCAGCGCACGCGTCACGCCAGCCGATTGTTTTCCAGTCAGTTTTCATGTCGTCTCCTTTCAATGATGGCCATCGTGGCGGGTGGGCTTGCGCACCTGGACTTCGATGTCGCCATCGTGCCCCTGCGGTGACGCCGCCTGCGGCGCGCGCGGCGCGTCCACCGGGACATCGACCAACCGCGCGGTGGTGCCGGGCGGCTGCCGGTACCAGCCGGGATCGGAATAGTCGCCGGGTTTCTGCTGCCTGCGGACCTTCATCACACTGAACATGCCGCCCATCTCGATCGGCCCGAACTGCCCGGTGCCAGTCATCATCGGCAGGGTGTTGTCGGGCAGCGGCATTTCCATTTCGCTCATGTCGGCCATGCCGCGTTCGCCCATCACCATGTAGTCTGGCACCAGTTTCGTGATCTTTCGCGCCAGCCCGGTGTGGTCGACGCCGATCATGGTCGGCACGTCATGCCCCATGGGGTTCATGGCGTGGTGGCTCTTGTGGCAGTGGAAGGCCCAGTCGCCTTCTTCGTCGGCGAGGAACTCGATCTGCCGCATCTGCCCGACGGCGATGTCGGTGGTGACTTCCGGCCAGCGCGAACCCTTGGGCGTGGGGCCACCGTCGGTGCCGGTGACCTCGAACTCCACGCCGTGCAGGTGGATGGGATGGTTGGTCATGGTGAGGTTGCCGATGCGGATGCGCACCCGGTCGTTCAGCCGCACGTTGAGGCTGTCGATGCCGGGAAACGCGCGGCTGTTCCAGGTCCACAGGTTGAAGTCGAGCATGGTGTTGACCTTGGGCGTGTAGCTGCCCGGCTCGATGTCGTAGCTATTGAGCAGGAAGCAGAAGTCGCGGTCGACACGCTCGATAAGCGGGTGTTTTCCCTTGGGGTGGGTGACCCAGAAACCCATCATGCCCATCGCCATCTGCGTCATTTCGTCGGCGTGCGGGTGGTACATGAAGGTGCCGGGCCGGCGCGCGACGAACTCGTAGACAAAGGTCTGGCCCGGCTTGATGTGCGGCTGGGTCAGCCCGCCTAGGCCGTCCATGCCGTTGGGCAGGCGCTGGCCGTGCCAGTGTACGGTGGTGTGCTCGGGCAGGCGGTTGGTGACGTAGAGACGCACCCGGTCACCTTCCACCACCTCGATGGTGGGTCCGGGCGATTGCCCGTTGTAGCCCCACAGGTGCGCCTTCATGCCGGGGGCGATTTCACGCACCACGGGTTCCGCTACCAGGTGGAATTCCTTCACCCCGTCCTTCATGCGCCAGGGCAGGGTCCAGCCGTTGAGCGTGACCACGGGGTTGTAGGGGCGGCCGCTCGTCGGCATGAGCGGCGGCTGGGTGGCCGGCGAATCCTGGCTGACGATTTCCGGCAGCCGCGCCATCGCCACCGGGGAAACGCTGGCCGCGGCGGCGGCGCCGGCCAGTCTGAAAAAGTCGCGTCTTGAAGTCATGGGGATTCCTTGATTTTTAGGTTCAATGGCCACCGGCGTCGGCGGAAGCGGATGAGGCCATGGCAGGCTGATTGGCCAGGCCGGGCTGACCGGTCGTGCCGGGCGTGCCGAGTTGAGCCATCGCCCAGTCGGCCTCCGCCAGCCAGTAATCACGCTGCGCGTCGAGCGCGGCGTTGACGGCGGCGATCTGCACCCGCGCGTCGGCGAGCAGCTCGAACACGCTGATCAGCATGCCGTTGTAGCGCAGGACGTTTTCCTCGGAAATGCGCTTGCGCAAGGGCACGACCTCGTCGGCGAGATGCCGCGCGATGGCGTACTGGCTGGCGCGCATGGCATAGGCCTCGCGGATTTCCGAGCGTGCGTCGACGGCGATTTCGCGTGCGCGGGCGAGCGTCTGGCCATAAAGCGCCTCGGCTTGCGCGACCCGGGTGCTGCCAAAATCGAAGAGCGGCAGTTCGACGCTGATTTCGTAGCCGCGCTGCTGCGGCTCTTCGTTGGAGCCGTTGTTGATGACGCCCAGTTCGAGCACGTTGATGAAACGGGTACGCCGTGTCAGCCCGAGGTTCCGCGCCTGCACCTCGGCGGCCATGCGCGCCCCGGCCAGATCCAGCCGGGTATCGAGCGCGCGCTGTTCGACTTCAGCGAGCGGCGGCAGGGTGTCGGGCAGGGCGGGCAGACGCTCGGGCAGGCGCAGGCGCGCAGGATCGCTGAGCCCCAGCACCCGCAGCAAGCGCTCGCGCGCCCCCATCCTCGCCTGTTCGGCACGCGCCACCGCCAGCGCGGTATCGGCGTAGAACGCCTGCTCGCGCGCGCGCTGCAGGCTGCTCCAGTTGCCTGCTTCGGCCATGCGCCGCGCCAGCTCGGCGCTCGCCTCGGCGGCTTCCATCGCCTGCCGCTGGTAGACGGCACTGCCCCCGGCGGCGACCGCCACGATCCAGGCGCGTCGCGCCTGATACGCCACTGCCAGCGTCTGGCGAACCAAGTCTTGCCGCGTCGCCTCGAACCGGCGCGCCTCGATATCCGCGCGTAGGGGCAGGGCAAGCAGGGCGGCCAGATTCAGATGCAGGCTGCGCTCCCATTCCACTTCGCTGCCGCGCGTGAGGCGGCCGATGGACAGGCCGGGGTTTGGCAGGCGGGCGGCGCGTACCCGCTCGGCGTCGGCAAATCCCAGTTCGTGGTAGGCCGCCTGCAGGCCGGGGTTGTTGAGCAGCGCGATTTCCACCGCGCCGTCCGCCGTGAGCGGCTCGGCGAGCAATGCTTCGATGCGCGCATCGGCGGCAGCACGCGATTCGGCGTCGCGCGTCCAGACCGGTTTCTGCGGTAGATGGCGGGCGACACCGGTCTCGACGGCGGCAAAGCCGTGGTCGTCCGACAGGCTGGCGCAGCCGCCGAGCAGGGCCACGGCCAGCGCCGCAAGCGGGAGTCGCATGGGGAATGTCTGCATGATGCGAGCCTCAATGATGGTGGTGGTGGGCATGCGGGTCGCCGCTGCCGGCGTCGTCCTGCTGCGCCTCGCGCAGATAGGTGCGCCAGCCGCCGACGGCGTGGACGCGTTCGTTGGTTTCGCGCCAGTCGGCGACGGGGGTGTCGCGCCAGGGCTGGAAACGGTCGAAAGGCGCGACGGCCTCGACCGGAGCGGGCATGGGCGCTTCGGCGTGCGCCAGCCCGGCGACGAGCGCGAGCGCGCAGGCCACATGCGCCAGACGGCGCGGGGTCGGATTCGTGTTCATGGTGTCCTCGCTGCGCAGCAGTCGCCACGCATGATTGATCAATGCCGCTTGCGCGGCGCGGGATCAGGCGAGGATGGGGCGGGGGGGTCGCTCGGGGCCGTCAGGGACGTGGCTGGTCAGGACAACGACAGGCACCGCTGCATAGACAGGCGGCACGGACACGGCGGGCAGGTCCAGCGTGACCGGTATCGGCAGCGCCGACGCGTGCAGGCACACCCCGCAATGCGTACAGTCATGGCGCGCCGGCGGCGCATCGGGCGGCGACTCTTCCGAATGGCAGGATGGCGCAGCCTCGACGGTCGCCGGCGCGCTGCCGTGTCCCAGCGCGCACGACAGCATCGTCGCCGCAGCAAAGCCCTGCAGGGGCAGGGCCAGCATCAGGCAGAGCAGCAGGAAGCGATGAAATGACGCGCGCATGGTTGAAGTGTAGCCGTGTTCAGGCAGACCTGCACTTATCGGGCAAGTTCCTCAGCCGCGCCGCTTGCGTGGTTCGTAATGCACCACGGCGCGCATGATCTCGGAAAACGGAAAAGCCTCGATGCCGCCTGTCGACGCCAGCGCCTGCAAAACGGTTGCGGCTATATCGGTCGTCTCGTCGCCGGCACCGCCCTGGGTGGCCGCCAGGCCGCGCACGCCCCCGCACTGGGCGCGGATTTCCTTGCCGAACGGCCAGGGCGTGCCGGGCGCGATTTTCAGGGCGAACTGCGCGTTTTCGTGAACCGCCTGGTAGAAGGCGAGGCAGTGCTCACGCACTTCGGGTGCACCGCAGGCAATGGCTTCACGCTCGGCAAGATTGACTTTCCTGGATCGCGCGCAATTCACGCAGCGCGACAGTAGGGCGCGCTCGAACGGGCAGCTGTATTCGATGTAGGCCTTGCGGGCGAGTTTGTAGGCGTCTTCGTTGTATTCGGCCATTGCAGCGTATTCAAATTTGCACCGGAAACGCGGCGGGCGAGCATTCGCCCACAGGCGTGATTACCAGTCGTCGCCCGAGAGGGTCTTCTCCAGCACCCGCTCTGCCGTCAGAGTTTCCTGAGCGGCGATTTCATCCTCGGCGAAGATCATTTTGTATTTGTCGCCGCTCTTCGGGTCGAGGGTTTTGCGCAGTTCGTTGGTCTGCGCGCGGGCTTCCTTGAAGCTCGTCCACTCGCCTTTTTTTTCGAGCACCTTGAACATGCCCAGGCGAAAAACGTAATACGGCATGATGCGTCTCCTTATGCGAGCCTGCCGTGGCAGTGCTTGTATTTCTTGCCCGACCCACAGGGGCAGGGATCATTTCGGCCCACCTTGGGATAGGCGTCGGCTGAGGATACGGTGCCCGTCTCGATTGCGGCCGCCTCGGCTGCGGCGAAATCTTGCGCCTCATCGTACTCGGTGTGCTCGAACTGCATGCCGGACGGCTCGTGCAGCTCCACCGCCGCCACGTCTTCGGGGGCGCGCACCTGTACGGTGGTGGTGATCTGGGTGACTTCGGCCTTGATCGCCGCGAGCATGGCGGAGAACAGCTCGAAGGCTTCGCGCTTATATTCCTGCTTGGGCTGCTTCTGGGCGTAGCCGCGCAGGTGGATGCCCTGGCGCAGATGATCCAGCGCGGAAAGATGCTCGCGCCAGTGGGTGTCCATGCTTTGCAGCATGACGGCGCGTTCGAACTGACGCAGGCCGTCGACGCCGACCAGCGCTTCCTTCTCGCGGTACTTCGCGTCGGCCGCCGCACAGATTTTCTTGCGCAGGCCGTCCTCGTCCAGGGTCTTTTCCGCGTCCAGCCACTGCTGGAGCGGCAGGTCGAGACTGAATTGCGCGGCGAGCGCCTTTTCCAGCCCCGGCACGTCCCACTGCTCGTCCATGCTGCCCGGCACGATGTGCAGGTTAATGGCCTCGTTCAGGACGTCGTCGCGCATGGCGCGGATGGTATCGGCGATGTTCTCGCTGGCGAGGAGTTCGTTGCGCTGCTCGTAGATGACGCGGCGCTGGTCGTTCGACACGTCGTCGTATTCGAGCAGCTGCTTACGGATATCGAAGTTGCGCTGTTCGACCTTGCGCTGCGCGTTCTCGATCGCACGCGTCACCCACGGATGCTCGATGGCTTCGCCTTCAGGCATCTTCAGGCGGTTCATGATCGCGGCGACGCGGTCGGAGGCGAAGATGCGCAGCAGCGGGTCTTCCAGCGACAGGAAGAAGCGGCTGGAGCCGGGGTCGCCCTGGCGGCCGGAACGGCCGCGCAGCTGGTTGTCGACGCGGCGGGATTCGTGACGCTCGGTACCGATGATGTGCAGGCCGCCCGAGGCCAGCACGGCGTCGTGGCGCACCTGCCAGTCGGCCTTGAGCGCGGCGATCTGCGCAGCCTTGTCGGTGTCGGACAAGGCTGAGTCGTCACGGATGGCGTCGATTTCCTTCTGGATGCTGCCGCCCAGCACAATGTCGGTGCCCCGGCCCGCCATGTTGGTGGCGATGGTGATGCCGCCGGGCATGCCCGCCTGCGCGATGACTTCGGCCTCGCGCGCGTGCTGCTTGGCGTTGAGCACGTTGTGCGGCAGGCCGGCCTTTTTCAGCTCGGAGGCGAGGTGTTCGTTGGCTTCGATCGACGTGGTGCCGACCAGCACCGGTTGGCCGTTGGCATTGCGCGCGCGGATGTCGTTGATGACGGCCTGGTCGCGCTCGCGGCTGGTGCGATAGACCTGGTCGTGCTCGTCCTTGCGGATCATGGCGCGGTGGGTGGGAATCACCACGGTTTCCAGGTTGTAGATGCTCTGGAATTCGAAGGCTTCGGTGTCCGCCGTACCGGTCATGCCCGAAAGCTTTTCGTACATGCGGAAGTAGTTCTGGAAGGTAATCGACGCGAGCGTCTGGTTTTCCTTCTGGATCGCCACGCCTTCCTTGGCTTCAACCGCCTGGTGCAGGCCTTCCGACCAGCGGCGGCCACTCATCAGGCGGCCGGTGAATTCGTCGACGATGACCACTTCGCCGCGCCCATCCGTGCCGGGCTGCACCACATAGTGCTGGTCCTTGAAGAACAGGGCGTGCGCGCGCAGCGACGCGTACACATGGTGCATCAGCATGATGTTGCTGGCGTCGTACAGGCTGCCGCCTTCGGGCAGCAGGCCCAGTTCGTTCAGCACCGCCTCGACCTTCTCGTGCCCGGCTTCGGACAGCAGCACCTGACGCTGCTTTTCGTCCACCCAGTAATCACCCTCGCCTTCTTCTTCCGTCTGGCGGGTCAGCCGTGGCGGCACCGCGTTGACGCTGATGTAGAGCTCGGTGTTGTCGTCGGCCTGGCCGGAAATGATCAGCGGCGTGCGTGCCTCGTCGATGAGGATGGAGTCGACTTCGTCGATGATGCCGAAGGCGAGCGGACGCTGCACCTTGTCGGCCATCTGGTAGACCATGTTGTCGCGCAGGTAGTCGAAGCCGTATTCGTTGTTGGTGCCGTAGGTGATGTCGCAGGCATACGCCGCCTGCTTCTGGTCGTGCGGCATCTGCGACAGGTTCACGCCGGTGGTCAGGCCAAGAAAACCATACAGCTTGCCCATGGCCTGCGCGTCGCGCTGCGCCAGATAGTCGTTTACCGTGACCACGTGCACGCCCTTGCCCGGCAGCGCGTTGAGGTAGGCCGGCAGCGTCGCCATCAGCGTCTTGCCTTCGCCGGTGCGCATTTCCGCGATCTTGCCGGCGTGCAGCACCATGCCGCCGACCAGCTGCACATCGAAGTGACGCATTCCGAGCACGCGCTTAGAGGCCTCACGCACCACGGCAAAGGCTTCGGGCAGGAGCGTGTCGAGGGCTTCGCCAGCCTCCAGCCGGGTGCGGAATTCACCGGTCCTGGCGGCCAGTTCGGCGTCGGACAGCGCTTCCATCGCCGGCTCCAGCGCATTGATCGCCTTGACCTTTTGCAGGTATTGTTTGACCAGCCGGTCGTTGCGGCTACCAAAGACTTTCTTGATGAGGGATTGCAGCATGAGGAACCCGGAATGCCCGCAGTACGCGGTAAATCGTTGAATTTTAACATGGCGGCCCGGCCCGGCCGTGACACCATCAAGACGGTCTTGCGAGCCTGTCCGGTCTCCAGGGTTCCCCGGCCATGAGCGCAGAAAGCCTCGGCGACCTGCTGGCCCGCCAGATGCCGGCCGGGGTGGCGACGCGCGCGCAAGCCCTGCTGAAACTCCAGGCCGCGCTGGACCGGGCACTGCCGGCCGCGCTGGCCGGCCACGTGCGGGTGCGCACCCTCGACGCGGGCCTGCTCTCGCTGGCCTGCGCCAGCGGTGCCCAGGCCAGCCGGCTAAAGCAGCAGACCGACAGCCTGATCGCCGCGCTGGCGTCGCGCGGCGCGGCCGTCGACAGCGTGCGCGTCAGCGTCGACCCCGCCCTGCTCGCGCCCTACGCCCCGCCAGCCGACAAGCCCGGCCTGCCGCCGGCCGCGCTCGACGGTCTGGCCCAACTCGAAACCGGCATGGAAGAAGGCCCGCTTAAGGATGCACTGGCGCGACTGTTGCGCCATCATCGGCCTGGACGATAGCCCTCCGCAGCCGGCTCCCGGGCCGTTCCTTCAGCTTGGGGCTGAACTGGGTTGGATTGCCGGGCGTCCGCCCGGGACGCTCCCCGACTGGCTCGCTCAATGCGTGCGCACGAGCCCTGTGTGCTCTGCCGGCAAACGCAGCATGGCCTGCGCATGGGCAACAAAGTGCTTCAAGGCTTCGCATTGCTCGCAATGCACCTGAGTACTGCGATCCAGCAGGCGTGCCACAGTCACCGACAGGGCGTCGCAGGCCAGCGTCAATCGCGCCCGGCCTGCCGCATGTGCGCTATCGCGCAAGTGCATCAGCGCGAGCGCATAAGCCAGAACATCATCCTGCCCGGGTGAAACAGACGAGCCAAACGACGGACGGCTGGCAATCTCGACCAGCGACGCCAGAGCCGCCTCCACTGTGAGGCAGGCATCTGGCTGAACGCCGCTACCCAGACGCAGGAATGCGCCGGCCGGATGGCGATGACGGGCATACAAGGCTTGCGTATCGGGCACGACAGTCTCCTGATGGGAGCGCCCCGCCAGAAAGCAGGGCCGGCCGACCCTTAACGACCGGGGCGGGCAGGACTTTAATTCGTACCAATATAGACGGGATTTATGTACCAGACATGACATTGCGTGTCTGCGGCAATGCGCTCAGCGCAACACCAGCCGCTCCACCCCATAAAACAGTGCCGCGATCACGCCAACCACCAGCGCGAAGCGCAGCACGCGGCCGATGTATCCCAGGTATGTGCGGTTGCCGGTAAACAGCCACGCCAGCCCCAGCGCCACCACTGCGATCAGCAGGGCAACGACCAGCAGGCGCAGGACGATCATGCGACGGCGAGGGGGTGCAGGCGAAGGTAGGCGGGCGGGGCGTCTTCTTCGCGGGTGAAGCTGACGAGCTCCCAGGCTTCCTGGTGCTGCGACAGTTCGCGCAACAGGGCGTTGTTCAGGGCGTGGCCGGACTTGTAGGCCTCGAAGGCCCCGATGATAGGGTGGCCGAACAGATAGAGGTCGCCGATGGCGTCGAGCACTTTGTGCTTCACGAACTCGTCGTCGTAGCGCAGGCCGTCCTGATTGAGCACGCGGTATTCGTCCATGACGATGGCGTTGTCGAGCGAGCCACCCAGCGCCAAGCCGTTGTTGCGCAGGTACTCGACCTCGTGCATGAAGCCGAAGGTGCGCGCACGCGCGACTTCCTTGGTGTAGGCGGTGTCGGCGAAATCGATGCTGACGGTCTTGCCGCTCTTGTCGAACACGGGGTGCTTGAAGTCGATGGTGAATTCGATCTTGAAGCCGTTGTGCGGGACGAAGCGCGCCCATTTGTCGCCATCCTTCACTTCGATGGGCTGCTTGATGCGCACGTATTGCTTGGGCGCATCCTGCTCGACGATGCCGGCGGACTGCAACAGAAAGACAAAGGGCGCGGAGGAGCCGTCCATGATGGGAATCTCGGGGCCGGTGAGGTCGACCAGGAGATTATCGATACCCAGGCCTGCCAACGCAGACATGAGGTGTTCGACGGTGGAGACCTTGGCCGGGCCGGATTCCAGCAGGGAACACAGACGGGTGTCGGTGACGAGGAAGGGGTCGGCCTTCAGTTCCGCAGGCGGATCGAGGTCCATGCGGCGGAACACGATGCCGGTGTCGGGTCCGGCGGGGCGCAGGGTCATCTCGACCTTGACGCCGGAGTGCAGGCCGACGCCGGTGGCGGTGACCGGGCTTTTGAGAGTGCGTTGTCTGATCATCTCGTCATTTTAGCCTCTGGCATGCAACGCGCCGAATTCACGCGTGCCGGCTTGCAACCGGCACGCGCGGATTCGGTTCGTGCGCATCTCTACCCGCAAGGGACAGGCCGTGCTTGTAAAGCCGACAAGTCGGCAACAAGCACGCTCAGTCCGCCTGCTTGCGCAGAAAGGCCGGGATGTCCAGGGTGTCGATGCCGGAATCGGCCATCGCCTGGATGGTGCGGCTGCGACGGCTGGTCATCACGCTGGGCAGTTCCTCGCCTCCGCCCACCATCATCGGCGTATCGTCGGTGCCGGTCTTGATGATCTGCATGGGGCGCGACTGCTGGCGCGCAACGGGATTACCCAGGCCGGTGGCGACCATGGTCACGCGCAGCGCGTCTTCCATGCTGTCGTCGAGCACCTGGCCGACGATGACGGTGGCTTCCTCGGCGGTGAACTCCTTGATGGTGTTCATCACGTCGTGGATTTCACGCATCTTCACGCTGGACGACGCGGTGATGTTGACCAGGATGCCGCGTGCGCCGCGCAGGTCGACCGATTCGAGCAGTGGGCTGGCCACGGCCTGTTCCGCTGCGATCTTGGCGCGGTCATCACCACTGGCCTGGGCCGATCCCATCATCGCCATGCCCATTTCGCTCATCACGGTGCGCACGTCGGCAAAGTCGACGTTGACCAGACCGGGACAGTTGATGACTTCGGCAATGCCCCCGACCGCGCCGTGCAGCACGTTGTTGGCAGCCTTGAAGGCATCCAGCATCGACACGTCATCGCCCAGCACCTGCATGAGTTTTTCATTGGGGATGATGATCAGCGAATCGACGTGGCGCGCCAGCGCCTCGATACCGGCGTTGGCGGCGCGAACGCGCTTGCCTTCGAACATGAAGGGCTTGGTGACGACGGCCACGGTGAGTATGCCGAGTTCCTTGGCGACTTCGGCGACCACGGGCGCGGCGCCGGTGCCGGTGCCGCCGCCCATGCCGGCGGTGATGAACAGCATGTCGGCACCGTCGATCATCTCGGCGATGCGCTCACGGTCTTCCAGCGCGGCTTCGCGGCCGACTTCGGGGTTGGCCCCCGCACCCAGGCCCTTGGTCACGCCGTTGCCGAGTTGCAGCTGCATCCTGGCTTGGTTGCGCTTGAGTGCCTGCGCGTCGGTGTTGATGGCGATGAATTCCACGCCGCTCAAACCTGAACTGATCATGTGATCGACCGCGTTACCGCCGCAGCCGCCCACGCCGATCACCTTGATCACCGCATCCTGAGTATCCACATCCATCAGTTCAAACATTTGCTTCCTCCTTTAATGCCAAAAACAAACCCACACTCAAAAAACTTTGGCGTGTTTGCCGCGATGTCCCTGGGCATCGGGCACAACCACCAAAACCTGTTTCGACGCTGGCCACATTCAAATCCATCGCGGCAGCGTCAGAAATTCCCCTTGAACCAGTTCTTCATGCGTTCCAGCACGTCCTTGAAGCTGTTGCCCGAGAGCTTGGGCGCGTCGCGTCCGCGCGCTTCCTGCCCGGCCATCAAGAGGCCCATGCAGGTGGCGTAGCGCGGGTTGTGCATCACGTCCGCCAGACCGCCTTCATAGCGCGGCCAGCCCAGTCGCACCGGCATATGGAAGACTTCCTCGCCGAGTTCGACCATGCCCTGCATGCCCGCCGAGCCGCCGGTGATGACGATGCCGGACGACAGCAGCTCCTCGAAGCCGGAGCGCCTCAGCTCGGCCTGCACCAGCGAATACAGTTCTTCCATGCGTGGCTCGATGAATTCGGCCAGCGTCTGGCGGGACAGCGTGCGCGGCGGCCGGTCACCGATGCCGGGCACTTCGATCATGTCGCGCGCGTCGGCCAGTTGGCGTAGCGCGCAGCCGTACTGGATCTTAATGTCCTCGGCCTCCTTGGGCGGCGTGCGCAGCGCCACCGCGATGTCGTTGTTGACCTGGTCGCCGGCCACCGGAATCACCGCGGTGTGGCGGATCGCACCGTTGGTGAACACGGCAATGTCGGTAGTGCCGCCGCCGATATCGACCAGGCACACGCCGAGTTCCTTTTCATCTTCGGTGAGCACCGCCATCGCCGAAGCGAGCGGTTGCAGCACCAGGTCGCCGACCTCGAGCCCGCAGCGGCGCACGCACTTGATGATGTTCTGTGCGGCGGAGACCGCGCCGGTAACGATGTGCACCTTCACCTCCAGGCGCACCGCGCTCATGCCGAGCGGGTCGCGCACGTCTTCCTGGCCGTCGACGATGAACTCCTGCGGGATGGTGTGCAGGATCTGCTGGTCGGTGGGGATGTTGACGGCGCGTGCGGTCTCGACCACGCGGTCGACATCCATCTGGCTGATTTCCTTGTCCTTGATCGCGAACATGCCGTGCGAGTTGAAGCTCTTGATGTGGCTGCCGGCGATCCCGGTATAGACCTCGCGGATCTTGCAGTCGGCCATCAGCTCGGCCTCCTCCAGCGCGCGCTGGATGGCGTTGACCGTGGCCTCGATATTGACGACCACGCCGCGGCGCAGGCCGCGCGAGGGATGCGTACCCATGCCGATGATGTCGAGCCCCCCCTCGTCGTTGACCTCGGCGACGATGCAGACGATCTTCGACGTGCCGATGTCGAGACCGACGACGAGGTTCTTGGTGTCTCTGGGCTTGCTCATGTTGTACTCGGTAAGGGGGAGGCGACGGGGGGGCGCGGCGCGAAGCTGGCCGGCTGCCGGTTGTCGGGCATCCGCACGGCAAAGCCGTCCGGATAACGAAGATCGATCGCACGCGGCGCAACCGCGACAACAGGCGTGCCATCGGCCGCCTGCGTGGGGCCGAACAGGCGGGGATAAAGCGCGACGAAGCGGGCGAGCCGGGCGTCGGTGTGGTCGCGACCGAGCGCGATCTGCATCCCGCTGTCGAGGCGCATCCGCCAGGCGCGGCGCGGGCTCAGGCGCAGTTCATCGATCTTGAATCCCAGCGGAGCCAGGGTCTGGCTGAGACGCAGGAAGGCCGTGACCACGTCCGCACTGGCGTCTTCCGGCCCCCACAGGCGGGGCAGCTTGCCGGACACTGCGGCGACGAACACGCCGCCTTCGCGGTCGACCAGGGCCTCGTCGTTCCAGCGCGCCAGCGGCACATGTTCGACCAGCGACACCACCAGGGTATCGGGCCAGCGGCGCTCGACCCGCGCCTCGCGCACCCAGGGCAGTTTCTCCAGACTTTCGCGTACGCGTTCCAGGTCGACGGTGAAGAAAGTTCCGCGCACCCTGCGCTCGGCGACCAGACGGATCTGCGCCTCGGTGACGTGTGCCACCGGCGTCTTCACTTCCAGCGTGGTGAGCGCAAACCACGGCCGCGCGACCAGCCAGCTGAGCGCGCCGTAGGCAAAGAGCACGAGCGCACCCCAGGTCAGCACGCGGGCGACCTGACAGAGCGGATGCGCATCGAGCTCTGTGGTGTCGCTCACAGGGTCTGCTCCAGGATGGCGAGGCACAGCGCGTCGAAATCCAGGCCGGCGGCACGCGCAGCCATCGGCACCAGACTGTGGTCAGTCATGCCGGGTGAGGTATTGGCTTCGAGCAGATAGGGCTGGCCTGCACGGTCGAGCATGATGTCGATGCGCCCCCAGCCGCGCCCGCCGAGCAGCCGGAAGGCCGCGAGTGCGAGCTGTCGCAGGGCCTGCTCCTGCGCGTCCGGCAGCCCGGCCGGGCAGTGGTACTGGGTGTCGTCGCGCAGGTATTTGGCTTCGAAGTCGTAGAAGGCCTTGTCCTTGGCCGGCTCCAGGCGGATCAGCGGCAGCGCTGCGGCACCGAGGATGCCGGCGGTGAATTCCGGGCCATCGATGAACTTTTCCGCCAGCACCAGCGCATCGTGTTCGGCGGCGGTTTCATACGCGGCTTGCAGCGTGCCGGGCGCGGTCACCTTGCTCATGCCGATGCTCGACCCTTCGCGCGCCGGCTTGACGAAAATGGGCAGGCCAAGTTGCTGCTCGACAGCGGCAAAATCGCTGTCTGCCATGAGAATCGCCCAGTCGGCCGTGGGCAGACCGGCGGCGCGCCACAACAGCTTGGTGCGCCATTTGTCCATGCCGAGCGCAGACGCCATCACGCCGCTGCCGGTGTAGGGAATGCCCAGCAGTTCGAGTGCGCCCTGCATGCAGCCGTCCTCGCCGTAGCGTCCGTGCAGCGCGATGAACACGCGGTCGAATTCGCCGGACATCAGGTCGCCGAGATTGCGGTTGGCAGGGTCGAAGGGATGCGCGTCGATCCCCTGCCGTTGCAGCGCCGCCAGCACGGCGTTGCCGCTGTTGAGCGAAACCGGACGCTCGGCCGAGGTGCCGCCCAGCATCACGGCAACCTTGCCCAGGCGCTTTGCGGTTTCAATCTGATTCACTGCCGTTCTCCAATGATGCGTACCTCGCGGATCAGCCGCACGTTGGTGCGCGCTTCCACGGTGTTTTCCACGTGTTCGATCAGGCGTTCGATGTCGGTCGCGCTTGCGTGGCCGGTGTTGACGATGAAATTGGCGTGCTTTTCCGATACCTGCGCGCCGCCGATCGCTTGCCCCTTGAGGCCGCAGGACTCGATCAGCCGGGCGGCATGATCGCCCGGCGGATTGCGGAAAACCGAACCGGCGTTCGGCGTTTGCAGCGGTTGTGCGGCAATGCGCGTCTTCAGCAGGCGCTTGATGGTTTCGCGCGAGGCCGCGCCGTCGCCACGGTCCAGCCGGAACCACGCCCCGACAAACCACTCCTGATGCGGCTGTTTCAGGGCCACGTGGCGGTAGCCGGTAACGTAATCGGTGGGCAGGCGCTCGTTGATCTGGCCCAGCCGGTCGAGCGTTTCCACCTGCGCCAGCCGGTCCCAGGTTTCGCCCCCGTAGCAGCCCGCGTTCATCGCCAGCGCGCCTCCCACGGTACCGGGTATGCCGGCCCAGAATTCGCCGCCGACCAGGTTGTGATTTGCCGAGAAACGTGCCAGCTTGGGTGTGGCGACACCCGCCTGGGCATAGACCAGCACCGAGTCGCGATCCGGCGGCACGGGGGGCAGACCATGCGTGCGCGACTCGATGGCCAGCTTACGCAGCACGCCGTGCAGCAGGATGACCACCCCCGACACCCCGCCGTCACGCACCAACAGGTTGCTGCCGAGGCCGACCATGTGGATGCCCTCGCGCAGCGGCACGGAACGGATCAGCCAGACCAGGTCTTCCAGGTCGGCCGGAATGTAGACGCGCTGCGCCGCCCCCCCCGCGCGCCACGACACATGCCGCGCCATCGGCTCGTTGTATAGGAAACGGCCGCGCAGGACGGCCGCGCCGCCGCCGGCGATGTCGGGTTCGCTCATGCGACAGTCATGGCGCATGGCTGCCTCCGATGGCCTGGGCCACCTGGCCGATGCTGCCGGCCCCCATCACCAGCACCACATCGCCGTCGCGAACCAATTCGTGGAGCGTCGCAGCCACGTCGGCCACCTGTTCGACAAACACCGGTTCGACCTTGCCGGCGACACGCACGGCGCGCGCCAGTGCACGGCCGTCCGCCGCCACGATCGGCGTCTCGCCCGCAGGATAGACTTCGGTGAGCAGCAGCGCATCGACCTCCGACAGCACTTTCACGAAATCCTCGAAGCAGTCGCGCGTGCGGGTGTAGCGATGCGGCTGGAAGGCCAGCACCAGCCGCCGCCCCGGAAAGGCCCCGCGTGCGGCGGCGATGGTGGCGGCCATTTCCACCGGATGGTGGCCGTAGTCGTCGACCAGGCAGTATGTCCCGCCGTCCTTCGCCGGCTGCTCGCCGTAGATCTGGAAGCGGCGGCCGACGCCATGGAATTCCGCCAGTGCCCGCACGATGGCAGCATCATCCGCGCCCACCTCCGTGGCCACCGCAATCGCCGACAGCGCGTTCAGCACGTTGTGCATGCCGGGATGGTTGAGCACCACGTCGAGCTCGGCCGAGCCTTCGCGCAGCACGGTGAAATGCATCTGCCCCGCCACGAAACGCGGGTTCAGCGCCCGCACCTGCGCGGCCTCGCTGAAACCGTACGTGGTGATCGGCTTGGTGATGCGCGGCAGGATGGCCGCCACGTGCGGATCGTCGATGCACAGCACCGCCATCCCGTAGAAGGGCAGGCGCTGGCAGAAATCGACGAAGGCGGTTTTCAGGCGCTCGAAATCGTGGCCGTAGGTGTCCATGTGATCGGCGTCGATGTTGGTGACGATGGCGATCACGGGGGTGAGGTAGAGGAAGGAGGCGTCCGACTCATCGGCCTCGGCGACGAGGAAGTCACCCTGCCCCAGCCGCGCATTGGTGCCGGCGGCGGTGAGCTTGCCGCCGATGACGTAGGTGGGGTCCATGCCCGCCTCGCCGAGGATGCTCGCGACGAGGCTGGTCGTCGTCGTCTTGCCGTGCGTGCCGGCAATCGCGATGCCCTGCTTCAGCCGCATCAGTTCTGCCAGCATCAGCGCGCGCGGCACGATGGGAACCTTCTTCTCGCGGGCAGCGATAACCTCGGGGTTGGTTTCCTGCACAGCCGTCGACGTCACCACTGCATCGGCGCTGGCGATGTTCTCCGCCGCGTGGCCGCGATGGATGCGCGCACCCAGTTTTGCCAGACGCTGCGTCACCGCGTTGTCGGCGAGATCGGAGCCGGACACGGCGTAGCCCAGGTTCAGCAGCACCTCGGCGATGCCGCTCATGCCGACGCCGCCGATGCCCACGAAATGTATCTGTTTGACGGCGTGTCTCATTTCGCCAGTCCCTCACAAACATCGGCCACCCGCGCCGTCGCATCGGGTTTCGCCAGCGCACGCGCCTTGCCCGACATCGCGGCGAGCGTCGGGCGGTCCAGTCCGCCGATCAATGCGGCGAGCTTGTCGGCTGTGAGCGCCTTCTGCTGCATCAGCCAGGCCGCGCCGGCCCCGGCGAGGAATTCGGCGTTACCGGTCTGGTGGTCATCCACCGCGAAGGGAAAGGGCACGAGCACGGCGGGCACGCCGGCGCAGGCGAGCTCGGCAACGGTCATCGCGCCGGCGCGGCAGATGGCAAAGTCGCAGGCGCGGTATTCGGCCGCCATATTCTCGATGTAATCGCGCACGTCGGCGTTCACTCCCGCTGCGGCGTAGTGGGCGCGCAATGCGTCGACATGCTGCCGGCCCGACTGGTGCACGACCTGTGGCCGTTGCTCGGCCGGCAGCAGGGCAAGCGCTTTCGGTACCAGCTCGTTCAGCGCCTGCGCCCCGAGGCTGCCGCCCACCACCAGCAGGTGCAGCGGGCCGGTGCGGGATGCGCGGTCATCGGCGGCCACGCCGGCGATATCGGTTCGTACCGGATTGCCCAGCCATTCGGCCTTCACGCGCCCGCAAGGAATCGGCTTGTCGCGTGTTTGCGTGAAGGCCTGCGGAAAGGCCTTCAATACACGATCAGCCAGACAGGCGAGCACTCGGTTGGTGAGCCCACCGACGGAATTCTGTTCGTGGATGACCAGCGGCTTGTTCAGCAGACTCGCCATCATGCCGCCGGGAAACGCGGTGTAACCGCCCATGCCGAGCACCACGTCAGGCCGGCGGCGCAGGATGGCCCGAAGACTCTGCCAGAACGCAACCAGCAGCATCGCCGGCAGCAACAGTTTCTTCAGCAGGCCTTTGCCGCGCACGCCGCCCATGGCCACCCATTCCATATCGATGCCGGCGGCAGGTACGACACGCGCTTCCAGGCCTGCGCGCGTGCCCAGCCAGAACACGTTCCAGCCGCGCGCGCGCAGGGCGTCGGCCACGGCAAGCGCCGGATAGACATGGCCGCCGGTGCCGCCGGCCATGACCATCAGGGTGCGGTTCGTGGCGGCCATCAGAAGGTTTTTCCCCGCATCATCTGTCGGTGTTCCCAGTCGATGCGCAGCAGCACGGCAATCGCCAGGCAGTTGGCGACGATGCCGCTGCCGCCGAATGACAGGAACGGCAGGGTGAGGCCCTTGGTGGGTAGCAGACCCACGTTCACCCCCATGTTGATGAGCGACTGCACCCCGAGCCAGATGCCGATGCCGGCGGCGACCAGGGCGCTGTAGTTGCGTTCCAGCTGCGCCGCTCGCCGGGCGATCAGGAAGGCCTTGGCGATCACCCAGCCGAACAGGCCGATCACCACGAGTACGCCGACGAAGCCGAATTCCTCGGCGATCACGGCGAGCAGGAAATCGGTATGCGCCTCGGGCAGGTAGAACAATTTTTCGACACTCGCCCCGAGGCCGAGGCCGAGCCATTCGCCGCGCCCGAAGGCGATAAGCGCGTGCGACAGCTGATAGCCGCTGCCGTAGGGGTCCTTGAACGGATCAAGGAAATTGAACAGGCGCTCGCGCCGATAATCAGAACTCAGGATCAGTGCGGCGAAGCCCGCCAGCAGAACGACGACCAGACCAGCAAACAAACGCCAGTTCAGTCCGCCCAGGAAGAGAATGCCCATGGCAATGCTGACGATGACGACAAAGGCACCGAAATCCGGCTCGCTCAAGAGCAGCACGCCGGTCAGGAACATCACCGCCGCCATCGGCAGGAAGCCGCGTTTCAGGTCGTGCATGAAGGCCGCCTTGCGGGTGGCGTAGTCGGCGGCGTAGAGCACAGCCAGCAGTTTCATCAGCTCGGACGGCTGGAGGTTGGCGAACCCCAGTGGAATCCAGCGACGGCTGCCGTTCACTTCGCGCCCGATGCCCGGAATGAGCACCACGACCAGCAGCAGCATCCCGCCGAGGAAGAGATACGGCGCAGCCTGCTGCCACACCCGCATCGGCACCTGGAAGGCGGCGAGCGCCGCGGCAACGCCCAGCGCAACATAGATGCCCTGACGCAGCAGGTAGAACTCGCCATCGAAACCGGTGCGGCGCGAGGCCTCGGCGGTGGGCAGCGAGGCGGAATAGACCATCACCAGGCCGATGGCGAGCAGCGCGAGCGCCAACCACAGCAGGCCGAAATCGAGCTCGGCGCTGGGCTTGGGGGCGCGGGCGGTATAGAGCATCAGGCAGACGCCCTTTCCGCCGCCAGCTGCTGCACGGCGTCGATGAACACCTCGGCGCGATGGGTGTAGTTGCGGAACATGTCGAAGCTGGCGCAGGCCGGCGACAGGAGCACGGCGTCGCCGGGATGCGCCAGACGGTGGGCACTGGCCACGGCTTCGGGCAGCGTGGCGGCGGGGTACACCGGCACGCCGCTGCCGGCGACGGCCGCCTCGATCAGCGGCGCATCGCGGCCGATCAGCAGCACCGCGCGGGCGTTGGCCTCGACCGCTGCTTTCAGCGGCGCGAAGTCCTGGCCCTTGCCGTCGCCGCCCAGGATCACTACAGCCTTCGTCGTTCCCATGCCGTAGAGCGCGGCTTCGGTCGCACCGACATTGGTGCCCTTGGAGTCGTCGTAATAAGTCACACCTTCGATTTCAGCAACTTTTTCGACGCGGTGCGGCAGCCCGGCGAAGTGCGCCAGTCCGCGCAGCAGGGCTTCCATCGGCAGGTCGAGCGCACGGGTGAGTGCCAGCGCCGCCAGCGCATTGGCGGCGTTGTGCAGACCGGCGACCGGCAGCGCGTCTATGGGCATCAGCATGTCCCGGCCCAGACAGAGTTCGTCCTCGCACAGGCCATAATTTTCTTCGCGCGGACAGCGGTCGAGACCGAAGCTCACCACCCGCCTGCCCGGCAGGGCCATCGCCATCGAACGTGCATCGTCGCGATTGAGTACCTGCACGCCATGGCCGCTGAAGATGCGGGCCTTGGCCGCCGCGTAGGCGTCCATGTCGGCATAGCGGTCCATGTGGTCTTCTGACAGGTTGAGCACGGTCGCCGCGTCGGCGTCGAGGCTGGACGTGGTTTCCAGCTGGAAAGACGACAGCTCCAGCACCCAGGCCTGCGGCGTAGGGGCAAAACCCTGCTCTATTTCATAGAGCGCGTCGAGCACCGGCAGGCCGATGTTGCCGGCCACGCAGGTTTCCAGTCCGGCCATGCGGCACATGTCGCCGCACATGGCGGTGACGGTGCTCTTGCCGTTGCTGCCGGTGATGGCGAGCACGCGCATGGGGTGCTCGCGCTTTTCGTTGAGCGCGCGAAGGGCGCGGGCAAACAGTTCGACATCGCCCACCGCCTCGACGCCTGCGGCAATCGCCGCCGCCACCGCCGGCTCGGCCAGCGGCACCCCCGGACTGACGACGAGAAGTTCGGCCGCCGCCAGCTGCGCGGGATCGAACGATCCGGTGGCGAGCGGAACCTCTGGCAGCAGGGCGGCGAGGCGTTCCGCCTGCGGCGGTGCCGCGCGGCTGTCGGCCACGGCCACCTGCGCGCCGCGCGCTGCCAGCCAGCGCGCACACGACAGGCCGGTATCCCCCAGGCCCAGGACCAGGATGCGCTTGCCGGCGAGTTCGAGGCTGTCGTAGTTCATCGGATTTTCAGACTCGCGAGGCCAATCAGCACCAGCATCATGCTGATGATCCAGAAACGCGTGGGCAGGTTCTGGTGTCGCCATAACGTGCCGGCTGCGCCGTCACATGAGTCTCCCCCAAACCTTCCCGCGCTGCGTTTCATCATGGTGGCGTTCATCGGATTTTCAGGCTCGCGAGGCCAATCAGTACCAGCATCATGCTGATGATCCAGAAACGCACCACCACCTGGTTTTCCTTCCAGCCCTTGAGTTCGTAGTGGTGATGGATGGGGGCCATGCGGAAGACGCGCTTGCCGGTGAGCTTGAACGAGGCCACCTGCACCATGACTGAGAGCGTTTCCATGACGAACACGCCGCACATGATGAAGAGCACGATTTCCTGCCGCACGATGACTGCAACGACGCCGAGCGCGGCCCCCAGGGCGAGCGCACCGACGTCACCCATGAAGACTTCCGCCGGGTAGGCGTTGAACCAAAGAAAAGCCAGCCCCGCACCCGCCATGGCGGCGCAGAAGATGGCCAGTTCACCCGCGCCCGGCACGAAGGGCAGACCAAGGTATTTGGAGAACACGGCATTGCCGGCGACGTAGGCGAAGATGGCGAGCGCCGAGGCGACCATCACCGTGGGCAGGATCGCCAGACCGTCGAGGCCGTCGGTCAGGTTCACGGCGTTGGACGCGCCGACGATGACGAAGTAGGTCAGTGCGATGAAGGCGAACGCCGACAGCGCGAGGGTGCCGTGCTTGACGAAGGGCAGGATGAGCTCTGTGTGCGCCGGCAGGTTGGCGCTCTGCCACAGGTAGCCGGCAACGGCGAGCCCGATCACCGACTGCCAGAAATACTTCCAGCGGCTGGGCAGACCGCGCGAGTTTTTTTCGACGACCTTGCGCCAGTCGTCGACCCAGCCGATGACGCCGAAGCCCAGCAGGGTGGCGAGCGCGACCCAGACATAGTGGTTCGAAAGGTCGGCCCACAGGAGGGTGGTCACAGCCACGGACACCAGGATCAGCGCCCCGCCCATGGTGGGCGTGCCGGATTTGACGAGGTGCGACTGTGGGCCGTCGCTGCGCACCGACTGACCGATCTTCAACGCGGTGAGCTTGCGGATCACCGCCGGACCGACGATGAAGGAAATGGTCAGCGCGGTGAGCGTGGCCAGGACGGCGCGCAGCGTCAGGTAATTGAAGACGTTGAACGCCCGGATGTCCTGACCCAGTTGTTGAAAGAGCCAAAGCAGCATGTCAGTGCGTCTCCAGGAAGCGCGTCACCACGCGTTCCATCTTCATGAAGCGCGAGCCCTTCACCAGCACGGTGGTGTCGGGGCCCAGCGCGTGTTCGAGTTCGGCCAGCAGGTCTTCGAGCGTGTCGAAGTGCATGGCACCGTGGCCGAATGCCGCGACGGTTTCCTGTGTCAGCTCGCCCAGCGCCAGCAGGCGGTGGATGCCGGCCTCGCGCGCGGCCTGCCCGATCTCGCGATGCATGGCAGCAGCCTCCTCGCCCAGCTCGCCCATGTCGCCGAGCACCAGGAGTTTCCTGCCGGGCTGGGCGGCGAGCACCGCCAGCGCGGCCTTCACCGAATCGGGGTTGGCGTTGTAGGTGTCGTCGATGAGGGTGCTGCCGTGCTGCGCGGGTTTGCGTTGCAGGCGGCCTTTCACGCCGGTGAACGCGGCGAGGCCGGCGACGATGCTGCGGTGGTCGACATCGAGCGTGAACGCCAGGGCGGCAGCGGCCAGCGCGTTCATCGCGTTGTGTACGCCGGGCATGGCCAGTTCGACGTCGAGCGTGGCATTGGGCAGATGAATGGCCAGCCGTGAACCGAACGCCCGCGCTTCGATTTCACCACGCACGCGCGCGTCCGCGTTCTGGCCGAAGTCGACCACGATGCGCTCTACGTTGGCCGCGCGCCACAGCGGGGCATGGGGATCGTCTGCGTTGATGACGGCGATGCCCGCGTCCGGCAGGCCGTTGAAGATTTCCCCCTTGGCGCGCGCGATGGCCTCGACCGAGCCCAGATTGCCGATGTGTGCGGTGAGCGCATTGTTCACCAGTGCCACGTCGGGGCGGGCCAGCCGGGTCAGGTAGTCGATCTCGCCGGCGTGATTCATGCCCATTTCGAACACGGCGAAGCGATGCTGCGGCCGCAGGCGCAGCAGCATCTGCGGCACGCCGATGTCGTTGTTGAGATTGCCTTCGGTGGCGAGCACCGCCTCGGCATCGCCGGTTTCCACGCGCAGGATGGAGGCGAGCATTTCCTTCACCGTGGTCTTGCCGTTGCTGCCGGTGAGCGCCACCACGGGCAGGTCGAAGCGCGCCCGCCAGGCCGACGCCAGCCGGCCCAGCGCGAGGCGCGTGTCGTCGACGCGGATTGCCTGCGCAACACCCGGTGCCTGCGTCCAGTCGAGCACCACACCCGCCGCACCCTGTTTGAGCGCGTCTTCGGCGTAGACCCCGCCGTCGAATCTTGCCCCGCGCAGGGCGATGAAGAGATCGCCCGGCTGGAGGCTGCGGCTGTCGGTGGAAACGCGCTGCACGACCGTGTCGTCGCCGGCAAAGCGGACGCCCAGCATGGCAGCGGCTTCGGATAATTTCAGCTCCATGCCGCCAGCGCCTTTCTGGCCATTGCCGCGTCGGAGAAGGGATGACGTTCGTCGCCGATTTCCTGGTAGTCCTCGTGGCCCTTGCCGGCGATGAGCACAACGTCGCCCTGGTGCGCGCCGCCGACGGCCTCGAAGATGGCGCGGGCGCGATCCGCTTCCACATGCAGCGGCTTTTTCTGCGCCGGCCTGCGCGCGCCGGCAAGAACGGCCGCGATGATCGCGTCGGGGGATTCGTGGCGCGGGTTGTCGCTGGTGATCCAGACCTCGTCGGCGCCTTTGGCAGCGACCTCGCCCATCAGCGGACGCTTGCCCATGTCGCGATTGCCGCCGCACCCGAACACGCAGATCAGGCGGCCGCCTTCAAGGCTTTCACGCAGTGCAGCCAGCGCTTTTTCCAGCGCGTCCGGGGTGTGGGCGTAGTCGACCACGACCAGCGGATGGACGCCGCCGCCAAAGGTTTCCATGCGGCCCGGCGGCGGCACCAGATGCGCGAGCGCGGCGCAGGCGTCGGCGAGCCCCACGCCCGAGACGAGCAGCGTGGTGAGCACGGCCAGCAGGTTGGCCGCGTTGAAGCGCCCCACCAGCGGCGCTTCAAGGTCGGCGTCGCCCCAGTCGGTATGCACCTTCATGGCGAGACCGGCGCGGGTAAGACGCAAACTCCCGCCGACGACGGCACCACGCGCAAACCCGTACCCGGCGACACGGGCCGGGCGGGTTTCCCCTTCGAGCTGCTGGCCGAGGGCGTCGTCGAGATTGAGCACCACGCTTTCCAGGCCCGGCCAGGCAAAGAGCCGCGCCTTGGCGGCAGCATAGTTTTCCATGTCGCCGTGGTAATCAAGGTGGTCGCGCGACAGGTTGGTGAGCACGGCCACGTTGAAGGTCGTGCCGTTGACGCGCCCCTGCGCCAGCCCGTGCGAGGACACTTCCATGGCACAGGCGGCCGCGCCCTGCTGCCGATAATGCGCCAGGCGCTGCTGCAGTGCGATGGCGTCGGGCGTGGTGTTCAGGGTCGGCGTCAGCGCACCCGGAAAACCGTTGCCAACAGTGCCGATCACGGCGGTCTTGCGGCCGAGCCGGGTGAAGCTCTGCGCAATCCAGTGCGCGACCGAAGTCTTGCCGTTGGTGCCGGTGACGCCGACCATGTGCAGCGCGCGCGACGGCTCGCCGTAGACGTGGGCGGCGATTTCGCCAATGCGATGGCGCAGGTCGACCACGCCCGCGTTGGCAACCGGCAGGGCGGGATCCCACTGGTAATGATCGGCGTCCCACAACACGCCATCGACGCGCTGCGCCACCGCTTGTGGAATGAAATCACGACCGTCGCGCGTTTCTCCGGGGTAGGCGGCAAACACGGCACCGGGCGCAGCCTTGCGGCTGTCGTTCACGAGTTCGGCAACCGGCACGCCCAGCCGCGCCAGGATGTGCGGCACGGATTCGCGAATGGCCACGGCAGATTTTCTGGCTGTGGATTTCGCCATCACGCACCGCCTTTCGGCCGGCTGATCATTTGCTGCGTCATATGCGTGGCGGTTTCGGGCGCGTCCGGCGGCAGGCCCAACTGGCGCAGGCTGGCCGCCATGACCTGGGCAAACACCGGGCCGGCCACGCTGCCGCCGTAGTAAACGCCGTCCGACGGCTCATCGACCACCACGCCGATGATGAGGCGGGGGTTCGACGCCGGGGCCATGCCGACAAACGATGACAGATAACGATCCGGCGCGTAGCGGCCATTGACGACCTTGTGCGCGGTGCCGGTCTTGCCGGCGACGCGGTAGCCCGGCACGCGCGTGCGCAGGCCGGTGCCGCCTTCCTGCGTGACCGCTTCCATCATGCTGCGCACCTGGCGCGCGACCGTTGGCGAGAACACGCGCTCGCCGACGATTTCCTGCGGCTCGCGCTTGAGGAAGGACAGCGGCATCACCTCGCCGTCGTTGGCAAAGGCCATGTAGGCGCGCGCCAGTTGCAAGAGGCTCACCGAGAGACCATAGCCGTAGGCCATGGTGGCGTGCTCAACCGGTTTCCAGCTGGCGGCGTCGCGCAAGCGGCCGGCGGTTTCACCGGGAAAGCCCGAGCCCGGCAATTCGCCGAAGCCGGACCGGTGCAGCACGTCCCAGTATTGTTGCGACGTCAGGGTCATCGCCAGCTTGACCGCACCGACGTTGCTGGATTTCTGGATGATCTCGGTCACCGTCATATGCGGATGTGGATGCACGTCGCGCACGAGCTTGGAGGCCACACGCCAGGTTTCCGGCGTGTCGATCACGCTGTCGGGGTGGTACAGGCCGCGCTCCAGCACGGCGGCGGCGACGAAGGGCTTGATGGTGGAGCCCGGCTCGAAGGTGTCGATGACCGCGCGGTTGCGCATCGGCCCGGGCTCGTAGTCGCGCCGGTTGTTGGGATTGAAGTTGGGCTGGTTGGCGAGCGCAAGGATTTCGCCGGTTTTCGCGTCGAGCACCACAACGCTGCCGCCCTTGGCCTTGTGCCTGGCAATGGCGGCGGCGAGTTCGCGATGCGCCAGATACTGAATCTTCAGGTCTAGCGCAAGCGCCAGATTACCGCCCATCTGCGCGGTCTTGATCGGCGCGCGGTCGCTGATCACGTTGCCGCGACGGTCACGCATGATCTGGCGCTCGCCGGCCCGGCCTGCGAGCCAGTCCTGGTAGGCGCGTTCGACGCCTTCCTGGCCCACGTCGTCGATGTTGGTGAAGCCCACGACGTGCGCCGCCACGTCGCCCGCCGGGTAATAACGGCGGAACTCGCGCCGCAGGACCAGCCCCGGTGCGCCCATCGCCGCGATCTTCGCCGCCTGCTCAGGTGTGACCGGGCGCTTGATGTTGAATTCGCCCCGGGTACGGCGCGCCAGACGCTTCTCCAGCGTCGCAAGCGGCAGGTCGAGCACGTCGGCCAGCTGCGCGCGCTGCGCGCCGGTGAGCTTGAGATCGGCCGGCCGCGCCCACAGGGTTTCGACCGGCGTGCTGATCGCCAGTAACTGACCATGCCGGTCGGCAACCTGACCGCGATGCGCCGGCAGGGTAAGGTTGCGGTTGGCCACCGCGTCGCCCTTGCCCTGCAGGTAATCGGTGTGAAGCCCCTGCAGGTAGAAGGCGCGCGCGCCGACCGTCGTCAGGCCGACCAGCAGTAGGCCGGCGACCGTGGCGAAGCGCCAGGGCGCGAGATTGAGCTTGAGGAGCTTGCGCGAATGGTAGTTCACGGCAAGTCCACCCCGGTTTCGACGTGGATGCGATCCGGTGTGGGCGCGAGCAGGCCCAGCTGCTGCCGCGCCACGGCGTCGACCCGCGCCGGATTGGCCCAGGTGCTCTGTTCGAGCTGCAACTGTCCCCACTGCTCGTCGAGCGCGCGCGCTTCTTTTTTCAGCCGCTCCAGTTCGATGAAATAGGTGCGCGAGCGATGCTGGGCCTGCACGACGGCCAGTGCGCAGACGACCAGGGTCAGGGCAAGCACGATGTTGACCCGGCTCATGCGCGGCGCTCCGCCACGCGCAGCACCGCACTGCGTGCCCGGGGATTGGCGGCCACTTCGGCCTCGCTCGCGTGCTGCGCCCGACCAATGAGCGCCAGCCGCCCCGGCCTGATCTGCGACGCCGGGATCGGCAAGCGCGCCGGCGGCTGTTCACCCAGCGCCTCGTCGCGCATGAAGCGCTTGACGATGCGGTCTTCCAGCGAATGGAAACTGATCACGGCGAGACGCCCGCCGGGCAGCAGCCTGTCAACGCATTGCGGCAGCACGGTGCTCAATTCTTCGAGTTCGCGGTTGAGATGAATCCGTAGAGCCTGGAAACTCCGCGTGGCCGGGTGTTGCCCCGGCTCGCGCTTTTTGACGGTTGCCGCGATGAGGTTCGCAAGTTGCCCCGTTGTGCGGAGTGGGGCGTCCTGCCGTGCCGCCACAATCGCGCGCGCAATCGATCGAGCAAACCGCTCTTCCCCGTAGTTGCGGATGACTTCACCGATCTCCCCCTCCGTCGCCGTCGCCAGCCAGTCCGCAGCGGACTGGCCCGATTCTGGGTCCATGCGCATGTCGAGCGGCGCGTCGACCCGGAAGCTGAACCCGCGCGCGGCGTCGTCGAGCTGCGGCGACGACACGCCTATGTCCAGCAGAATTCCGTTCACCTGCACCACACCCAGTTCGTCCAGAACCGCCCCCAAATTCGAAAAAGCCCGCCTCACCAGCGTGAGGCGGGCATCGACCAGCGCCGCACCGGCCCGGATGGCATCGGGATCGCGATCCAGCGCGATCAAGCGGCCACCCGCTGCCAGCCGGCCCAGAATCAGGCGGCTGTGCCCGCCCCGCCCGAAGGTGCCGTCCACATAGACCCCCTCCGGTTGGATCGCCAGCGCCGCCACCGCCTCCTGTGCCAGCACCGGCACATGGGCGGGGGCGGTCACAACGTAAATCCTTCCAGCTCGGCAGGCAGCGCCTCGCCTTCACTGAAGCCCTGCATCTGATCGATCTTGCTCTCCCAGCGCGCCTCGTTCCACAGCTCGAGCCGGCTGCCCTGCCCCACCAATACGGCGCTTTTATCCAGATCGGCGAACTTTTTCAGCATCGGCGGCAGCAGGATGCGGCCCGCCCCGTCCATCTCGATATCGTGGGCATAGCCGACCAGTAACTGTTTGAGGCCCCGCGTGCGCGGGTTGAAATCCGACAACTCCCTGACGAGCCGCTTTTCCAACGGCTCCCATTCGGGCAGGGGGTAGAGCAGCAGACAGCGGGTGGGGTCGGCCGTCACCACGACGCGCCCCTCCCCCTCGACGAGGAAGGCGTCGCGATAGCGCGCCGGCACCACAAGCCGGCTCTTGCTATCCAGACTGACCGTCGCCACCCCCCGAAACATGCCTCTCCCCTCGATTGACCGGTCAGCGAGAGGGAAAGCCTCCCACAAAATCCCACCAGCCACCACTGACTCCCACTTTAGGGGATAGTTTTGGGGGAGTCAATACGGCGGACGTAAAAAAACCCCTATGCCTCAAAGACTTAGGGGTGGTTTACGGTTGTGGATAAGTTTCTGGAAAAACCGATGCTTAGACGCTAATTATTGGTTTGATTTTAGGAAGGTCCTGTAAGTCATTGAATTAAATAAGAGTGGAAAAGTCAGCCGGTAAGCCGGGTTCTGTCATGGACAACCATTCCTCTAGACCGGCCATTGCTGACCGGTTCAAGCCACCTACCCGCGGACTCAGCGAGCAGCATCAACGTCCGCCTATTTGGTGTTGCTCCGGATGGAGGTTACCGCGTTTCACCGTAACTGAATACGCTCGTCTCTGTGGCCCTGTTCCTCGCCTCACGGCGTACGGCCGTTAGCCGTCATCCCGCTCTGTGGAGCCCGGACTTTCCTCTCCCGCTTGCGCGGCAGCGGCTGTCTGGCCAACTTTTCCACCCGCAGTATAAATGCAGCTTGACTCGTCCCGGCGATTTGCTAAGCCACAGTGACCGGAGCAATTCCCGCTCCTGTCAGGAGACTGTCATGAGAAGACGTCTGTATTTCACGGTGCCGGACACCGCCAGCGCGCGCCGCATCCGCGACGAGCTGTTGCTCGCGCGCATCGAAGACCAGAACATTCACGTCATGGCCCGCGAGGGCGTGGCGCTCACCGGCCTCAACGAGGCTTCCATCCTGCAAACCTCGGATTTTGTGCACGGCGCGGAAACCGGGCTCGCCATCGGCGGCGGGATCGGTATCGTGGCCGGGCTGGTCGCGGTGTTTTTTCCACCCGCCGGGGTCGACCTCCAGCTTGTCACCATCCTGCTGACTGCCCTGATCGGCGCGGCCTTCGGGGCCTGGGTGGCCAGCATGGTCGCCAGTTCGATTCCGAATTCCCGCCTGAAAGGCTTCGAGTCATCACTCGCGGCGGGGCACGTGCTGATGATGGTGGATGTGCCTTCGGGGCGCACCGACGAGATCCGGATGCGGGTGACTTCGCATCATCCAGAAGCCATGAACTCGGGGGTGGAACCGACCATTCCCGCCTTCCCCTAAAGGACTCCGATCCACTATGGACTGAAGCCCATGTGGAGTCGTATGCCCTAAGCCCTCCTCCGCGTGGCGAAAAGCCACGTGTCCCTTGGAAGTGCTGACTCGCTTCCGCCCACGGCAGACGCCTCCTGGTCTGCCGTTTTGTTGCCTCAAACCACCCGCCAGCGCACCGTTTCGCCGGCGCGCAAAGGGGTCAGACTTTCACTGCCCAGCGCCAGGCTGGCGGGGACATCCCAGCTTTCGCGGCGCAGCGTGAGGGTATCGGCATGCCGCGGCAGCCCATAGAAATCCGCCCCGTGAAAACTGGCGAAGGCTTCCAGTTTGTCGAGCGCGCCGGCGTCCTCGAAGGCTTCGGCGTAGAGTTCGATCGCGGCGTGTGCCGTATAGACGCCCGCGCAGCCGCACGACGACTCCTTGGCCCCCACGGCGTGCGGCGCAGAATCGGTGCCCAGAAAGAACTTGGGATTGCCCGATATGGCCGCCGCCACCAGCGCCTGCCGGTGCGACTCGCGCTTGAGAACGGGCAGGCAATAGAAATGCGGGCGAAACCCTCCCCGGAACATGGCGTTGCGGTTATACAGCAAGTGATGCACGGTGATCGTCGCCGCCACGTTGCCCGGCGCGCTCGCCACGAACTCGGCGGCCTGCCGGGTGGTGATGTGTTCGAGCACGATCTTCAGGCGCGGAAAATCGCGCAGCAGCCGGGTGAGGTGGCGTTCGATAAACACCGCCTCACGATCGAATACGTCGATGTCGCCATCGACCACTTCGCCATGCAGCAACAGCGGCATCCCCACCTCTTCCATGGCCGCAATGGCGGGATAGGCGCGCGCAAGCTCGGTGACGCCGGAGTCCGAATTCGTTGTCGCACCAGCCGGGTAGTACTTCACCGCGTGGACAAACCCGCTCGCCTTCGCCCGCCGGATTTCGTCCGGCGTGGTGTTGTCGGTGAGATAGAGCGTCATCAGCGGTTCGAACGCAACGCCCGCCGGCACCGCCGCCAGCAGCCGCGCCCGGTATTCGTCCGCAAGCAGCGTGGTCGTCACCGGCGGCTTGAGATTGGGCATGGCGATGGCGCGGCCGAACACGCGCGCGGTGTCGGGCAGCACGCTCTGCATGGCAGCCCCGTCGCGGAAGTGGATGTGCCAGTCGTCGGGGCGGGCGATCGTGAGTATCTCGGTCATAGGTTCTTAAGCGTCATCTGGTAGAGCTCGGCCTTGGTGCGGCCGGTGATTTTAGCGGCGAGCTTGGCGGCGAGCGTTGGCGGCAGTTCGGCGGCGAGGATGTCGAGCACGCGCAGCGCCTCGGGGTCACCTGCGGCCTCGGCAGCCGCGGGCGGATGCACGACGACGACGAATTCGCCGCGCACGCGGTTGGCGTCGGCCGTAAGCCAGGCCACGGCGTCGACGAGCGGCAGGGTGTGGAGGGTCTCGAATTTCTTGGTGAGTTCACGTGCGAGCGTGAGCTCCCGATCGCCCAGCAATGCCGCCAGCGCGGCCACGGTCTCGACGATGCGATGCGGCGCTTCGTAGAACACCAGCGCCACAGGCAGGCTCGCCAGCGACTTGATTTCGGCCTCGCGCGCGCCAGCCTTGGGTGAGAGAAAGCCGTGGAACAGCCAGGGGCCGGGCGCAAGGCCGGCGGCGGAGAGCGCAGCCACCACGGCGGAGGCACCGGGAATCGGCACGACCGCGAGACCCGCCGCCCGCACCGCCGCCACCAGGCGCGCGCCGGGGTCGGAGATGGCCGGGGTGCCCGCGTCCGAAACATAGGCGACAGCCTCGCCGGCCATGATCCAGGCGATGACCTTGTCGGCTGCTTCGCGTTCGTTGTGTTCGCGGATCGACGCGAGCGATTTGTGGATGCCGAAATGCGCAAGCAGCTGCCCGGATACGCGTGTGTCTTCCGCCGCGACGCGGTCGGCCTGCTTCAGGGTTTCCAGCGCCCGCAGCGTGATGTCGCCGAGGTTGCCGATGGGCGTGGCGACGACGTAGAGCGCCGGCGGCAGGCGGGTATGATGCGGCGTATCGTTCATGGGCCGTCATTGTCGCAGATGTTGAAAACCCTGCTGGGCCAGACCGCCGAAGCACGTGCCGAAGCCTGGCTGAAAAAGCAGGGGCTCACGCCCGTCTCGCGCAACTGGCGCTGCCGCTTCGGCGAGATCGACCTGATCATGCAGGACGGCGAAACGCTGGTGTTCGTGGAAGTGCGCCTGCGCAACCATCGCGACTTCGGCGACGGCGCGGCCAGCGTCACGCCCGCCAAGCAGAAAAAGCTGCTCGCCGCCGCCCGCGCGTATCTCGCCACGCTGAAGACCCTGCCCGCCTGCCGATTTGATGTGGTGGCGATGCGCGACGACAGCCAACCGGATTGGTTGCGGAACGCCTTCGACGATATGGGATAATCCGGCGTCTTGTCCTCGCCGCCTGTCCATGCCGCTTACCGACCGCATCCACGGCCACTTCCAGGCTTCTGCCCAGACCCAGCTCGACGCCGCCGAAGCGCTTGCGCCCAGTATTGAATCGGCCGCGCGCCTGATGGTCCACGCGCTGGCGCAGGGCAACAAGATACTCGCCTGCGGCAACGGCGGCTCGGCAGCCGACGCGCAGCATTTCTCGTCGGAAATGATCAACCGTTTCGAGCAGGAACGACCGGGGCTGGCAGCCATCGCGCTCACCACCGACACCTCGACCCTGACTTCGATCGCCAACGATTACGCCTACGAACAGATTTTCGCGCGGCAGGTGAAAGCGCTGGGCCAG
Source organism: Hydrogenophilales bacterium 16-64-46 (assembly GCA_002281775.1). Classification (GTDB taxonomy): domain Bacteria; phylum Pseudomonadota; class Gammaproteobacteria; order Burkholderiales; family Thiobacillaceae; genus Thiobacillus. The sequence goes on from NCGY01000002.1 coordinate 181,157, forward strand.
CCGGGTGATGTGCTGCTGGCCATTTCCACCAGCGGCAACTCCCCCAGCGTGCTGGCTGCCGTGGAAGCCGCACATGCACGCGGCATCGCGATCATCGCGCTCACCGGCCGTGGCGGCGGGCGGCTGGCGGAACAAATGACCGAAGCCGACGTCTTCCTGTGCGTGCCCGCCGAATCGACGGCGCGCATACAGGAAGTCCATCTGCTGACCATTCATTGCCTGTGCGATGCGGTGGACAGCGTTTTATTAGGAGTTGAAGAATGAACAAACTGATCCCCCTCGCCCTTGCCGGCCTCGCCGCCCTGCAACTTCAGGGCTGCGCAACCGCCGTGGTCGGCGGTGCGGCCGTGGGCACCTCGGTCGCGCTGGACCGACGCACCGCCGGTGTCTACGTCAGCGATCAGGAAATCGAGTTGCGCGCCATGAACCGCCTGCGCGAAACCTTCCCGCAAAAGACCGACAACATCTCCGCCACCAGCTATAACCGCCAGGTGCTGCTCACCGGCCAGGTGCCGGACGAAGATACCCGCGCGCGCGCAGGCGACGTCATCAAGGGCATACCCGACGTGCGCACGGTCTTCAACGAGCTCGCAATTTCCGGCGTGACGTCGCTGACCTCGGACGCCAACGACGTGGCGCTCACCAGCAAGGTGAAAGCGCGCATGATCCGCGACGAGCGCGTGCCGGGCATCAAGATCAAGGTCGTGTCCGAAGCCGGTGTGGTCTACCTGATGGGCCTGGTCACGCACGCGGAAGCCGAGGCGGCAACCGATATCGCCCGCACCACGGCTGGCGTCACCAAGGTCGTCACGCTGTTCGAATACATCAACTGAACGCCATGGGCGGCATCCGCTTCGAGCGCAAGATCGTCGGGGCCGACACGCTTGCCGCTGCACTGGCCGCCCTGCCGCGCCCGCTGGTGTTCACCAATGGCTGCTTCGACATCCTCCATCGCGGCCATGTCACCTACCTCGACGAGGCGTGCGCACTCGGCGCCTCGCTGGTCGTGGGCGTGAACAGCGATGCGTCGGTTCGCCGGCAGGGCAAGGGTGACGACCGGCCGATCAACCGTCAGGATGACCGCCTGGCTCTCCTTGCCGCGCTGGAGTCGGTTTCGCTGGTTACGCTCTTCGACACCGACACCCCACTTGATCTGATTCTCACTGTCCACCCCGACGTGCTGGTGAAAGGCGGTGACTGGCCGGCCGAGCACATCGTCGGCGCAGCCGAGGTTCTGGCCTGGGGCGGCAGCGTGCATTCGATTCCCTTCCGCCATCACACCTCGACGACGGCTTTGCTGCAACGGATCCGAACATGATCTACCGCGACCTCCGCGACTTCATCGCACAACTTGAAAAAATGGGCGAGCTGAAACGCATCGCCGTCGAAGTCGACCCCTATCTGGAAATGACCGAGATCGCCGACCGCGTGCTGCGCGCAGGCGGGCCGGCGCTGCTGTTCGAGCGCCCCAAGGGCCACACGATCCCTGTGCTCGCTAATCTTTTCGGCACGGTCAAACGCGTCGCGCTCGGCATGGGCGAGGACGATCCTGCAAGATTGAGGGAGGTCGGCAAGCTCTTGGCGTACCTCAAGGAACCCGAGCCGCCGAAGGGCCTGCGCGACGCGTGGGAGAAGTGGCCGGTGCTGAAACAGGTGCTCAACATGGCGCCGAAAGAAGTCCGCTCTGCGCCGTGTCAGGACGTGGTGTGGGAGGGCGCGGACGTGGATTTATCGCGCCTGCCGATCCAGCACTGCTGGCCGGGCGACGTGGCACCGCTCGTGACCTGGGGGCTGACGGTGACGCGCGGCCCGCACAAAAAACGCCAGAACCTCGGCATCTACCGCCAGCAGGTCATCGGCCGCAACAAACTCATCATGCGCTGGCTCGCGCATCGCGGCGGCGCGCTCGATTTCCGCGAGCACACGCTCGCCCACCCCGGTGAGCCCTTCCCGGTGTCGGTCGCGCTCGGTGCCGACCCGGCGACGATACTGGGCGCGGTCACACCGGTGCCGGATTCGCTCTCGGAATACCAGTTCGCCGGGCTCTTGCGCGGGGCGAAAACCGAAGTCGTGAAGTGCCTCGGCAACGATTTGCAGGTGCCGGCCACCAGCGAGATCGTGCTCGAAGGCGTGATCCATCCGGGCGAAACCGCTTTAGAGGGACCGTACGGCGACCACACCGGCTACTACAACGAGCAGGATCATTTCCCGGTGTTCACCGTCGAGCGCATCACGCTGCGCCGCGACCCGATGTACCACAGCACCTACACCGGCAAGCCGCCCGACGAACCGGCGATCCTCGGCGTCGCGCTGAACGAAGTCTTCGTGCCGCTGCTGCAAAAGCAGTTTCCCGAGATCGTCGACTTCTACCTGCCGCCCGAAGGTTGCTCGTACCGCATGGCGGTTGTGAGCATGAAAAAAGCCTACCCCGGCCACGCAAAGCGCGTGATGTTCGGCGTCTGGAGTTTTTTGCGGCAGTTCATGTACACCAAGTTCATCCTGGTGATGGACGACGACGTGAACGTGCGCGACTGGCAGGAAGTGATGTGGGCGCTGACGACCCGGGTCGATCCGGCGCGGGATACTTTATTGGTCGAGAACACGCCGATTGATTACCTGGATTTCGCGAGCCCGGTCTCGGGGCTGGGCAGCAAGATGGGGATTGATGCGACCAACAAATGGCCGGGCGAGACGATGCGCGAATGGGGCACGCCCATCGTCATGGACGCGGCAGTGAAGGCGCGTGTCGATGCACTCTGGGGCAGCCTCGGTCTGTGAATAAGCCAGTGCACTACGTGACTGTCTTCAATTTCTGGGGGTATCGAACCCTGCTGGAGCGCTGGCTGCTCTGCCTGATCGTCGCAGCCGTCGCGCCCGCGCAGGCGGCCTCGCTCGCGCGCATCAGCGGCGAAGTGTATACCCTGGAACGCATGGCCTTGCCCGCCGACGCCCTGCTCACGCTCGAACTGGTCGATACCACGCCGGATGCGCGCGGCGGCCGCCTCGCACGACTGGCGCTGGCCGCCCGCGGCCGGCAGGTTCCGCTGGCATTCGAGTTGCCGGTCTACGCCGCCGATCTGGACGTCGCGCGCCAGTACCAGCTCCGCGCCACGATCATTAACGGTGGCGGAGAACTGCTGTTCTCCGGCGGGCAGGCGCTGGCCGGCGATGCGGCGCGCGTCAGCCTGCGCCTGTCGCGCGCCGGCGAGCGGCACCCCAGCGCAAGCCTGGAAGACACGCACTGGAAACTCGTCGAAGTCGGCGGGCAACCTGCGCGCGTGCAGGCGGGTGAGCGCGAGGCGTATCTGCTGCTGCTGGACGGACTCGCCAGCGGTGGCAGCGGCTGCAACAAGCTGATGGGCCGTTACACCGTGGGCACACGCAGCCAGCTGACGCTGGGGCCGATGGCGAGCACGCGCATGGCGTGCACACCTGAACTGATGGCGCAGGAAAGCGCCCTGCACAGCGCATTTTCACGCACCACTGGCTATCGCATCGACGGCAACACCCTCGAATTGCGGGATGACGACAACGTGCTCGCACGTTTCACCAGCCGCGCCACGCCCTGAGCCCGACTGATTCAGCGCACCCGCACCAGCGTGCGTTCCCAGTCCTCGGGCGGTTCGGTCTGGCCCAGACGCTGGATGCGGCCGACCTCGTTTTCGTACCACCCATGGTCCTGCTGGTTGGGCTCGGCTTCATAGGCCCACCAAGTGCCGTCTGCATCCTGTGCCATCCAGCGTGCCCATTCGGGCGGGTCAGCGCACATCGGCTGTGCCATTGCGCTGGCAGTCCTCGCGACCCGGCGAAGTTGTCGTCGCGCCGTCATCGGCGGCAGTCCATTCCAGCAACGTACGCTGCGCCTCGGTAGCCTGCGCGGCATGGGCGTGATTCACCAGCATGACGAACGCGACACGCTGGCCGCGGGCCGTGAACACCACGCCCGCCAGCGCCGACACGTCGCGCAGGGTGCCGGTCTTGAGGTGGGCGCGGCCGTTCGCCGGGCTGCCGTTGAAACGCCGGGCCAGCGTGCCGTCCTGCCCCACCACGGGCAGCGCCGATTCGAATTCAGCGTACCAGGGACTGCGCCAGGCGGCGCGCAACACCTGGTTGAGCGCGGCAGCGCTGATGCGCTCGATGCGCGACAGGCCCGAGCCATTTTCCAGGACCAGTTTGCCGGTTGCGATGCCGGCCTGCTGCAAGGCACTCCGTACCGCGCGCGCGCCCTTTTCCGCTGTGCCCGGCGCGCCGTAGGCCTGCGCCCCCAGCGTGAGGAAAAGGTTCTTCGTCATCACGTTGTTGGAATGCTTGTTGAGCCGTTGCAGCACGTCGGCGAGAGGCTCGGAAGCCACACGCAGCAGCGGTGCCGCCACCGCACCGTCCGCCGCCGGCGTGCCGCCGAGTTCGTCGCCGGACTCGCGCCACAGTGCCCGGAATACCTGATCGAATGTGCGTGCAGGCTCGAACAGACTCACAGGCCAGGCCTGCTCGCCACACTGCCGGGGGTAGCGGCCCGCTACCGCCAGTTCGCTTTGCGCCGCATCGACGAAGGCCAGCGTCAGCGCATCGCGCCAGCCATTGCACGCAGCCGTTTCATCGACGTGCACGCGGTTGACCAGCGTCACACCGGGCAGGTCGGGGTCGAGCGTCAGCGCCACTTCGCTTGCCACCGGCCGAAAGCGCAGGGAAACGGCATTGAAATTGGCGACGAGCGCGCCGGCAGGCGCGTTGTAGGGCGCAAACGGCTCGTCGTCGAACGCACCCGGGTCGGTTTCCGGCAGGTCGAAATAGCGACTGTCGAGTACCAGCCCGCCGCTCACCTGGCGTACACCCTGCGCCCGCAGGGCACGCTGCATCAGCCATAGCCGTTCCAGCGTCAGCGACGGGTCGCCCTGTCCGCGCACCACGAGATCACCGTCGAGGCGGCCGTTTTCCAGCGGGCCGGTGGCGTCGATTTCGGTCGTCCAGGTAAAGGCAGGGCCCAGTTGCGCAAGGGCGGCAAAGCTCGTGACGAGCTTCATCACCGAGGCAGGGTTCATCGCCGCGTCGGCCTGGTGCGCGAGCCAGGGCGTAGCGGCATCGAGGGGCTGTACCACCACGGCGACGTGATCGAGCGGGATGTTCGCGCGCTGCAAGGCGGCAACAAAGGCGGGCGGCAACGCAGCTGCGTGCACGGCTGCCGCTGCAAGCCAGCCGGCCAGAATCCATTTGCACAGGAACAGGCTTCTCATCGCGCCATTATGCCCGCGCGCGTGAGGAGATCCGGACAGACTCAACGCGCCGTGAGGTCGGCGACGTACCAGTCCATGGCTTCGGCGAGACCTTCGCCGATGCGGTGCGTGGGCTCGTAGCCCAGACGGGTTCTGGCCTTGGACACATCGGCCAGCGAGTGGCGCACGTCACCGGCACGGAAATCGCGGTACACCGGCTTCGCTGCCGCCAGATGCGGAAATCGGGGGGCCAGGTTGGCACGAATCGCTTCGTAGAGCTGGTTGAGCGTGGTGCGGTCGCCGACCGCGACGTTGTAGACCTGATTCGCCGCCTCGGCGTGCTGGCTGGTGGCGGCGAGCAAGTTCGCCTGGATGACGTTGTCGATGTAGCAGAAGTCACGGCTGGTCTCGCCGTCGCCGTTGATGAAGACCGGCTCGTCGTGGATCATGCTCGCCACCCATTTCGGCACCACGGCGGCGTAGGCACCGTCGGGGTCCTGGCGGCGGCCAAAGATGTTGAAGTAGCGCAGACCGATCGACTCCATGCCGTAGCAGCGGCCGAAGACGTCGGCGTACAGCTCGTTCACCAGCTTGGTCACGGCGTAGGGCGACAGGGGCTTGCCGATCACGTCCTCGACCTTGGGCAGCCCCGGATGGTCGCCGTAGGTGGACGACGACGCCGCGTAGACGAAGCGTTTCACTGTCGCGTCGCGTGCGGCGACGAGCATGTTGATGAAGCCGGTGTTGTTGGCGGCGTGGGTGGCAAGCGGGTCCTCGAGCGAGCGCGGCACCGAGCCGAGCGCGGCCTGGTGCAGCACGTAATCGACGCCCGCGCACGCGCTGCGGCAGGCATCCACATCGCGGATGTCGCCTTCGATGAAACGGAAATGCTTCCAGTGTTCAGGCCCGACGCTCGCCTGCACCTGATCCAGATTGCGGCGGTGGCCGGTGGCGAAGTTGTCGAGGCCGACGACGCGCTGGCCGAGCAGCAGCAGCGCCTCGACCAGGTTGCAGCCGATGAAGCCGGCCGCGCCGGTGACCAGCCAGGTGTGCGGCTCGGTCGCCAGCCGGGTTTTCAGCGCGTCGAACGCAGCCGGCATCAAAGTCTCCAGAGCGTGAAGCCGGCTGCCTTGACCACGGCCGGGTCGTAGGCCGATTTCACGTCGGTGAACGCGCCGCCCTTGTTCAGCCTGGCGGTGAGGTCGGCAAAGGATTTTTCCAGGTAGGCCGTGTGCGACACCGCCGCCACCATCGCGTCGCACGCGGGCAGGTCGTCCCAGGCGGTGAGCGTGATGCCGTATTCGTGTTCGGCTTCCTTGGCCTCGCCGAGCGGGTCGTGCACGTGCACGTCGCAGCCGAAGGATTGCAGTTCGCGGATGACGTCGACGACCTTGGAGTTGCGCAGGTCGGGGCAGTTTTCCTTGAAGGTGAGGCCGAGCACGTTGACCTTCGCACCCTTCACCTGCACGCCGTTGGCGATCATGTTCTTGACCGTTTCCTGCGCGACGTAGGCACCCATGCCGTCGTTGATGCGCCGCCCGGCGAGGATGACCTGCGGGTGGTAGCCGAGCATGTCGGCCTTGTGGGTGAGGTAGTAGGGGTCGACGCCGATGCAGTGGCCGCCGACCAGACCGGGGCGGAACGGCAGGAAATTCCACTTGGTGCCGGCGGCTTTCAGCACTTCGAGCGTGTCGATGCCGAGGCGGTGGAAGATCAGCGAGAGCTCGTTCATCAGCGCGATGTTGAGGTCGCGCTGGGTGTTCTCGATCACCTTGGCGGCTTCCGCCACCTTGATCGAACTGGCGCGGTGGACGCCGGCGGTGATGACGCTGCTGTACAACTCGGCCACCTTGTCCAGGGTGGCGGCATCGTCACCGGACACAACCTTCACGATCTTGGTGATGGTGCGTTCCTTGTCGCCGGGGTTGACGCGCTCGGGCGAGTAGCCGACGTGGAAATCCTGCAGCCACTTCATGCCCGAGAGCTTTTCCAGGATGGGGATGCAGACCTCTTCTGTGGCCCCCGGATACACTGTGGACTCGTAGACGACCGTCGCGCCCTTCTTCATGTACTTGCCGACGGTGGTGCTGGACCCGACCAGCGGCGAAAAATCCGGGATGTGCGCTTCGTCCACCGGAGTGGGCACGGCGACGATGATGAAGTCGGCTTTCGCCAGATCGGCGGGGTCGGTCGTCACGGTCAGCTGGGTGGCGGCCTTGAGGTCGTCCGTTGAAACTTCGCCGGTCGGGTCGCAGAATCGACGGTAGTGCTCGATTTTTTCGACCGACAGGTCGTAACCGATGGTGGTCATCTTCTTGCCGAATTCCACCGCCAGGGGCAGGCCCACGTAGCCCAGCCCGACAACCGCCACAACGCTCATTCTGGATTCCCTTATGAAAAGAAAGTCTTTGCTGCCGACCGGATTGTATCGAATCCGCGCCCTGATTCACGGCGAGCCGCTGCGCAGCACCGTTCCCGCCGTCTGCAAACCGCGTACCAGCTGGATGCTCGCGCTGTTCATGATTTTCATGGCACAGGCGCGGGCCGACGTGGCCGACACCCTTGCCCTGCTGAAACCCGGCGTGGTGGGCGTCGGCAGCTATCATCCAACCGGTAGCCCACGCGCCAACCTCAAGGGCACGGGCTTCGCCGTGCTCGACGGCAATCATGTCGTCAGCTGCGCGCATATTTTCGACAAGCCGCTAAACACCGAAAAAAAGGAGACCCTCGCTGTCTTCATCGGCCGCGACCGCAAGATGAACGTGCGCGCCGCAACCCTCGTCGCGCTCGACAAGGCGCGCGACCTTGCCCTGCTCAAGGTGGAAGGCCCGCCCCTTCCCGCCCTCAGGATCGGCGACTCAACCCGCGCCCGGGAAGGCTGGCAACTCTATTTCACCGGCTATCCCATCGGTTCGGTGCTCGGCCTCAACCCGTCCACCCACCGCGCGGGACTCGCGGCCATCGTGCCCATCTACACCCCGGTCCAGCGCGCTTCCCAGCTCAATGCCCGCACCCTGAAACAGGCAGAGGATGCTTACGAGGTCTTCGAACTCGACGCCATCGCCTACCCCGGCAACAGCGGCAGTCCGGTGTGGCATCCCGACACCGGCGAGGTATTCGGCGTGGTCAACTCGGTCTACGTCAAGGGAGCGAAGGAAGCGGCCCTCACCGCCCCCTCGGGTATCAGCTACGCCATCCCCGCCCGCTACGTGCGCGAGCTGCTGGATCGCGCCCGGCTGAGTCCGAAGTAAGGCTCAGATGCCCTCGGTCAGGCTGATGCCGACGCCGAGTGTCTGCTGGATGTGGTCATAATCGATCAGCGATTCGCCATAGCCGGTAAAGAATTGCACGTAGCCATTCAACCGGCCCAGCAGCGGAAAATGCCAGCTCAGTTCGAGTGCGCCGCGATTGTCATCACTGCGCAGGGTGTTGCGCACCAGCATCGAATAGGTCTGCCGCCCGTTGCGGTAAAGCAGTTGCAGATCGCCATAGCCCAGGTAATCGTCGATGTCGGGGTTGTCGTCCTGGCGGTCGCTTTCCGGCAGCCGGTACCAGGGGCGCACCAGCAGGGCCAGATTGCCGCGCTCGAAACCAAACTGGGCATAGATCCGGTTCCAGCTGCGCGACAGGCCCTCGGCACGTCCGTTCGACTGATGGACCAGGCCAAAATTGATGAAACGCCCGCGCAGGCCGGCGAGGCTGTAGTCGGTGCGCCAGACCAGCATCGCCTCGGGCTCGTAGTTCGTTTCGCGGAACGGCGATGAGATCGTGTCGTTGTAGGCCTGCCAGTACGACGTGCTGGTATAGCCCACCCAGAAATCGAGGTCGTCGTAGCCCAGCACGCCTTCCAGGGCCTTGATCTTGAAGCTCAGCTGAAGCTCCGCCTCGACCGGATCCAGCCCCAGCCCGGCCCGGCCGAGCGTATTGCGGAACGGCATGTTGTTCGGCCGGTTGCTGGTGGCGCGACAGCGCCGACAGCAGTTTGGGATCGGGCTCGGCTGCAACGGCGGCGACTTGCGCGGCGGGCGGCTCGCTGGCGTCGGCCGCAGGTGGCAGCGGCGCCGGCTCGGGTTGCGCGCGTCCCGACACCTTGTCGTAGCACGCCAGGCGATCGACATCGGCCGCAATCGCGCTGCAGCCTTCCCAGTCGGCCATCGAGGCAGCCCACAGCGATCCCGGCAGGGCCATGCTTAACAAGGCCAGCAGAACGGCGCCGGCCAAGGGTCGTTGAAATGTTTTCATCAGCCAGTCTAGTCAAGAATGACGCTGAACCCCGGCGTTGGTGCCACCGCGTTCCAGCCGAACTGCGTGCGCAGGGTGTCGGCAAAACCGGCCGCCACGGTGTCTTCGCCGTGCACCACAAACACCTGGCGCGGCTTGCTGCGAAAGTGGCCCAGCCAGCCGAGCAGGGCCGTGCGGTCGGCGTGCGCCGACAGCCCACCCAGGGTGTAGAGATCGGCGCGCACCGGAATGTCCTCGCCGAGCAGGCGTACCCGTTTGGCACCATCGACCAGGCGGCGGCCAAAGGTACCGGCAGCCTGGAAGCCGGTGATCAGCACCGTCGATTCGCGGCGCGGCAGGTTGCTGCGCAGGTGGAACTTGATGCGCCCGGCCTCGCACATGCCGCTGGCCGAAATGATGACGGCGCCGCCGCGAATGCGGTCGAGCGACTTCGATTCCTCGACGTCCTCGACGAATTCGAGCTTGCGAAAATACGCTGCGCCGCCGTGGCACCCCATCAGCGCGTGGGTTTCGGCATCGAGCAGCTCCATGTGCTTGTAGGTGATCTCGGTGGCGGCGGTGGCCATCGGCGAATCGACGAACACGGTCAGCTTGGGGATGCGCGCCTGCCGTGTCAGGTCGGCCAGCAGGTACAGCATGTCCTGGGTGCGGCCCACCGCGAAGGCGGGAATGATGACGTTGCCGCCCTTGCGCTCGATCGTGTCGGTGATCGCCTCCACCAACTCGTCCTGCGTCGCCTCCATGCTCTTGTGCTCGCGGTTGCCGTAGGTCGATTCGACCAGCAGATAATCGGCGTCGAAAATCGGCGTGGGGTCGCGCAACAAGGGACGCGCGGGCTGGCCGAGGTCGCCGGAGAACACGAGCTTGCGGCGCTGCGTGCCTTCGCCGACCCACACCTCGACGATGGCCGAACCGAGAATGTGGCCGGCGTCGCGGAAGCTGCAGCGCACCTGCGGGTGCGGCGCGATTTCCAGATCGTAGTCGACCGGGTTCAATTGCTTCAACGAGGCCTGCGCCTGCGCCACGGTATACAGCGGCGCGGTGTCGCGCGTCGGCAGGCCTTGTGCCGCCTCGCGCTTCGCCATGCGCTGGCGAAAGCGGTTGAGGTTGGCGTATTCCGCTTCCTTTTCCTGGATGTGCGCCGAATCCGGCAGCATCACCGCCAGCAGATCGCAGGTGGCGCGCGTGGTGTGGACCTTGCCCTTGAAACCGAGCGCAATCAGACGCGGCAGCAGGCCGGAATGGTCGATGTGAGCGTGGGTGAGGATGACGAAGTCGAGGCTGGCCGGATCGAATGCAAATGCCCGGCTGTTCTTGGCGCGCGTTTCGCGCCCGCCCTGGAACATGCCGCAGTCGACCAGAAAGCGCACGCCGTCGGCTTCCAGCAGATAACTGGAGCCCGTTACTTCACGCGCCGCGCCGAGAAAAGTCAGTTTCATAGCGGTCTCCCTTCGCCTGCTTCTTCGTACGTCCTGCCGTCGCGGATAGCGAGAAAACAAGGCGACAGGCAAGCGGGGATGGGCTTGCGGCAGGCGTCAGCCTTGCTCGTTCGCTGTGCCCGCATTTAACCCGCCGGATTCGTCAGCCGCTATTGAGCCGGCCAGGCAATGTTTGAAACGGCCAAATCAATGGCGCGGCAACTATTTCGCAGCCTTGTCCAGCAAATCGAGTCCGCGCTCAGCCTTGCCCGCGCCCCGTTGCGCCCGCAGGCGAAAGCGCGTTTCCGCATCGAATTCAGCCAGCAGAAGCGTCGTCACCTCGTCCAGCAAGCGGTTCACACTGGTTCCCCGGCTTTGCGCCATGGCGCGCAGACGCTCGTGCTTGTCGTCGGGCAATCGCAGGGTCAATGCACTCATGCTGTTATCTCCTTGAGAAAGTCTTCCGGGCTCATCACACGCAGCTCGGGAAACCTGAGTTCCATCCGCGCAACATCGCGCAAATTTCGTGTTACGACATAGCGGGCACCGCCCGCCACCGCCAGTTCAACCAGATGATTATCGGCTTCGTCCGGCAAATTGGGCCGCCAAGCGAAGTAGATCCGCGTCCAGATACAGGTGGCAAGAAAGATATCCAGCAACTCATCCCGCTCGGCCAGATTGAGTCGGCAGGCCTCAAACAGTTCGGCCCGCCCCAACACATCTTCATATTCGGCAAACAGCGCCGCCCCCATCAGCGGCTGGCATTGCCCACGCAAGCAGGCCGCAACCACCCGATGCGCCGCACCTTGCCCCAGGCACGCCCCAACAAAGATGTTTGTGTCGATAACAACCCGGTGCGTCATAGTATTTATGGTAGCAAAAATGCCACCTTAAAACAGCATGGGATAAGCATTCAGATAGCCGGTCAGCCGGCCACGACCGACAGTCATCGACCTGTTGCCGTCTTTCACGAGCACCGTGCTGATCGGCCGGTTATCGGCCAGAGCCGCCGTTGGCGTACAGCATTACCTCGGTCAGCTATGCACCGCACACCAGCCATTAGCTAGAAAGCCACTGAATGGCCGCTTGTAACTTCTGCGAATGCGTACTCCCGACCATGTAGAGACGGCGGTCGAGGCATATTCGACGAAGGTCCGCTCTTTAACCAGAAACAGTCTTGTAACAGCCCGCCTCTCAGATTTCACGCCCAAAATTAGTCACCCCAAACAGGTGCATAATCCATCAGCCCTCGGCTTTCTTTTTTATAATCAAATCGCCGTAATGCAATTCACTAAGCAAGCAATCTTAGATGCAGACATAGACATCTTGAGTCCACGGGAGAAGACATATCTTCTTAACAAATATTTCCCTGGGACTTTGCCGGAATGGAAGGCAACGCTCCGCAGTTCATGGAAAGAAGTTCAAGAAGACCGGCTTTGGCGGGCATATCAGGGTGATTACACGTATGGGGACTTCGGTGGCGAGTATCGCTATGCGATCAAGCATCTAAAATTCCTTGCTGAGAGAATTGGCAAAACCGAACCGCCATCACGAAGCAAGGGAGTTCGTGTCACCGACTTCACCAAATGGGTGATGTCACTGTATCTAGGACAACCCAAGCCTTCATCCTTGGTGCGAGGGAAACACATTGAACGAAGTGTGGCTCGGCTGGCAAAACCATCAGAACATTCAGAATGGGAGCTGATTTATCGAGACTCCCTAGAGTGCGTGCCAACCCCAGTGAAAATATCAAGCCTCACACTCAACGGCGAATCCCTATGGGGCGCCCCCGATCTTGTTTACCGAAATAGGGATACTGGCGAACTTCTTATTGTTGAGCGAAAAGCAAGTGACAAATCCATTCCAGTAGATGGGTGGCCTAATCTTAGGTCCCAACTATGGGCATACAGCCACATCGATGACTTCATTGATGCTCCAGCCATCACGCTAATCGGAGAAATATGGGACTTGGTCGACGGCCAACTGACCAGACGCGCCGTGCTACGTTGGTCACAGGCTGACAAAGAATTCGACGCGGAAAACATGGAGCTGTTTTCGTTGTATGGCGGCGTGCGCCATACAACGATCGAATAGTGCTCGCGTTGAAATAAAGCAATCACACTTTGCACAATCTTGAGTACGATCTTGAGGATGCCCTCAACGAACTGTACGAAAACAGCGATTACATGCTTTATCGGTTGAGTACAGAACAGCCCAATTTGTTGGAAGATGTCGCGACAGAGCAGGCAAAAGCAATTGAAGCAGAAATTGCTCAACTTAAAGAAACGGCCAAATGTTTAGATCAGGAGATCAATGAGCTAACCGGCACAAACTGCAATAAGATCAAATAGTTTTGTGCGTTTAAGTTCAACGATGCCATTCATGATGAGCAATATTTTCGGACAAGGTGTTGGGTGGAGCTGGCTTGGCGACGAAGAGTTTCGGTTGGTCAACACATCCGCGTGGATCACCATCCATACTGGCAGTCGATCCTGTGTTCCATTCTTGTCATAGATATTGTGCATCATGCTTCCAATAGATGAAGCCGATCGACTTCAAGCCCTGACAACAGGCGAGCAACCGCCAGAAACGGGATTTGAGAAACATTTCATGCGCGTACTCAGCGGTGAGGCAATGCCGTGCTCAGCCAAGGAACTGGAATGGTACGAGTTCTGGCGGCTAAACCAATCTAAAACACCAGAAACACATAAGCCATATGACGATTTGGTAAACACAATGCCAGCCAGAAAAGTTCTCTCCAATGGTTGGATGTTTTTGCTGGCACGACACAGTCAAGTCGGGCTAATCCTTCTCGACAAGGCACACCAAGATGAATGTCCTGCTGGACTTCTCAGAGCGTTTGTCCTCGCGAGGTTAGGTACGACCAAGTTTGAACGGGAAGAATTCAAAAAACACCTTTCATCGTCTGTCTCAGACAATGAATTTGTTGACTTAGTTACCGCCTATAACGAGTTCAAGAAAAAACAAGGACTTCCTCTGAAGGCAAGCCCAGATGTGGCGCATGCCAACTTTCTCTTGAAGCGTGGGTTGCCTAATTTCGGGGTGCGCCCTCGCGAAGGCGCAAAGGTCCATAGAGTCTCCATGTGTTGGAACTGCAAAGAAGAGCTAGACAACAATGTTGATATTGAATGCAACAATTGCGGTTGGATCATCTGTATATGTGGCGCTTGCGGATGCGGACGTGAAACCAAGAAGCACTAAAGGCCTTGAAGCGTAGATGGCCTTGAACGCCCTCTGTCGTGTCCTGCCGTAGACATAGAGGAAATCAAAAAGCTGCCGTTCGGTGAGATTTTCTGACCTATGTCCGGTAACGAATCCATAGCGGTAGTAGTCGGGGCAAAGTCCGAGCGACCGCTTCGGCCGATGACCAGACGGTCGCACCACTCACCCTGAACTTCCGCTCCTGGCGACAACCACCCCCGGCCCTTTCCATTCTTTCCCAGCGGGATATCCGCTCAATCCAGCACCCGCCCCTCGCCCGCCTCTTCGTAAGTCCTGCCGTCGCGGATGTGATAAATGCGCTTGAAGGTCGGAATGATTTTTTCGTCGTGGGTGACGACGATGATGGCGATGCGGAATGCCTGCGCCAGCTGGTTGAGGATTTTCACCACGGTGAGCGCGCGCACGCTGTCGAGCGCAGCGGTCGGTTCGTCGGCCAGGATGATCGGCGGCTTGTTGGCGAGCGCGCGGGCAATCGCCACGCGCTGCTGCTCGCCGCCGGAAAGCGCGGAAATGCGCGCCTGTGCGCGGTGTTGCATGTCGAGCGCGGTGAGCATGTCGAGGGCGATCCTGCGGGCTTCGTCGTTCGGCACGCCGGCCAGCATCGGCAGCAGCGCGACGTTGTCGGTGGCATCGAGGAAGGGGATCAAATAGGCCGCCTGGAACACAAATCCAATTCGATCACGCCGCAGCGCGCGCAGGTCGCTGGTTTTCCAGCCGTTGTCGTAGATCACTTCGCCGCCGAGAGTGAATTTGCCGGCGCTTGGCTCGATCACCGCGCCCAGGCATTTCAGCAGGGTGGTCTTGCCGGAGCCGGACGGGCCGATCAGGCCGACGACTTCGCCGGGGTAGACGGTCATGTCGACGCCCTTCAGCGCATCGACCGCCGCGCTGCCGCTGCCGTAGCGCTTGGTGATGCCTTCGATGAGGATCGCCGGTTTGCCCGGGTCGATGTCAGCCACCGATCGCCTCCGCCGGGTCGATTTTGAGCGCGGTGCGGATCGCCAGCAGCGAGGCCAGCGCGCACACGACCAGTGTCAGGACAAATGCGCGTCCGGCGTCGCCGGTTTCGAGCAGCACGTATTTGGGAAACGCCGGCGCCCACAGCGTGGCGGCGAACTTGCCGACGAAAAATCCGATCACCCCCAGCCCCAACGCCTCCTGCATGATCATCGCGGCGATGGTGCGGTCGCGGGTGCCGATGAGTTTGAGCACGGCGATCTCCTTGATCTTGCCAAGCGTCATCGTATAGATGATGAAGGCGACGATGGCCGCGCTCACCACCGCCAGAATGATTAGAAAGAGACCAATCTGCTTGGCGGCGGTGGCGATCAGCTTGGCCACCAGGATTTCTTCCATGTCGGCGCGCGTGTAGGCGGTAAAACGCTGCCAGCGCGCGATGGTGTCGGCCAGCGCGCGCGCGTCCGCGCCCGGCTGCAACCGCAACAGCACGGCGTTGACCTTGTGGCTCGACGCCTGAATCGCTTCAACCGCCTCCAGCACGCCGGGCTGGCCGGGGCGGTTGATGGCGGGGTTGGCGGCGAGGCGGTTGCGGTCTTCGACGATGGCATCGTTGTCCTTCAAAAACTGCGCTTCCTGCGCGTCCTTCAGCGGGATGAACAGCATCGGATCGCCGCCCGACGACACCATGCGCCGGGTCAGTCCGACCACGGTGTAATCGTGGCGGCGGATGCGCACCACGTCGCCCACCTTGAAGCCGGTTTTGGCATCGGCCACTGCTTCATAATGCGCGCGGGCAATCGGTCGACCCGCCACCAGAAACGCCGGACCGCCCGGCTTGCCTTGCTCGTAGCCTGCCACCATCACGCGCTGCGACTGGCCGCGGTGCGACACCTGCATGGTGAGATAAGCGACATTGCCGGTCTGCGCCACGCCGTCCAGCCCCAGCAGCGCGCGATACAGATCGTCCGGCACGGAAGACGGTTCGGCAAACGGGCCAAGGGTATGTTGCTGCACCACCCAGATGTCGGCGTCGACTGCGCGCAACAGCACCTTGGCGTCGTCGACCATGCCGCGATACACACCAGCCATGGTGAGCGTCACCCCGATCAGCAGGCCCAGGCCGAGCCCGGTCAGCAGATAGCTTTTGAGGTGGTGGGCAATGTCGCGACCGGCTAAGTTAATCATGGCCCAGGTTAATCACGGGTCAGATGAGTCATGGCTGCGTCAGCGTCTGTTCGCGTACCCGCACGCCGTCGTCGAGCTGTTTGGCGCTGTAGACGACGAAGCGGTCGCCGGACTTGAGGCCCGCCACGATCTGCGCCTGTTCGGCGGTCTGCATGCCGGGCTGCACCGGCTGGAAACGCGCGCGCCCGTCCGTCACTCGCCACACTCCGGTTTGCCCCTTGAATTGCGTCAACGCCGCGCGCGGCACGACGAGCACCTCGCGCGCGCCGGGCAACTGGATGGTCACTTCCGCCAACTCAGCCAAATAAAGCTGCGCCGGCGGTGTATCGAACGCCACATCGACGATACGCTCCTCGGTCACCGTGTCGCTTTGCAGCTCGACGCGCGCCACCCTGCCCGCCAGCGACGCGCCGGGCGACGCGCGCAGCACGATGGCCGCCGCCTGCCCCACCGCGACGCCTTGCGCACGCGCCTGATCGATGCGGGCGCGCACCCACAACTGCGCCGGATCGACCAGCCGCAGCACCGCCTGCCCGGCCACCACCGTGGTGCCCGGCTCGGCTTCGCGCGCGGTCACCACGCCGTCGATCGGGCTGAGCAGTTTGAGGGCGTTGCCTACCTGCAGGATGCCGCGCAATTCGGCTTCGGCCCGGCGGATGTCGCGTTGCGCGCCGATCGCGTTGGCGCGCGCGGCGGCCAGCGCGGCCTCGGCGGCGGCGGCTTCGTTGCGGCGGCTGTCGGCCATTTCCTGGGCGACGAAACCCTCTTTCGCCAGTGCCTGGTAGCGCGCGTGGTTGGCCTGCGCCAGCCGTGCGCGGCTTTCAGCTTCGACCGCTTGCGCCTGCGCCGCCTGCGCGGTTTGACGCGCGCGCGCCGCCGCGCTGGCCGCCGCCTCGCCGCGCTGACGCAGGTCCACCGGATCGATTTCAGCCAGAAGCTGTCCCGCCTTGACCCGGTCGCCCTGATCCACCCACACCCGCAACACGCGCCCCGCCTGGGTCGGCCCCACCGCGAAGGCCCGCCGCGCTTCCACCGTGCCGATGCCGTAGACCGTGGGACTCAGGTCGGCGCGGGCGACGCCAGCGATCTCCACCCCCACCGGTGCCAGCGGCCCGCGCGTGGTCAACAGCCAGACAAAGGCGGCGATAAAGGCCAGCGCGCCGAGCGCGAGGAGCAGCGTGCGCTTGCCGGGTTTCAGGGCATCGAGTTTCATGGTATCAGTGGTTGCCGCCGTGAATAGAGGTCCGAATCTGGTACGTCGCGTGGCAGCTGACGCATTTTTGCAGCGTATCGGACAGCTGATTGAGGCTATGGCTCACGTCTTTCAGGCTGTCGGCATCGAGTGCGATCTGGTCGAAATCGTGATGCACCGAAAAGCCAAGCTGGCGGAATTCCAGCGGCAATTTGGCGTGTAGCGCGGGCGGCACCTCGGGTGCCATTTTCTGCCCCAGACCGCGCGCGGAGTCCGCGACGGCCACCATGTCCGGCTTCGCCAGCGCGCCGCTTATTTTCTGAACGCCGTCGAGGAAAAGGCGCATTTCCTCCAGGATCATGGCGCGTTCATCGGGGTTCAATTCGAGGAGGGCGCGGCCATCGTGGGCAGGCGCATGCGCGTGATGCGCTGGCAGGTCAGCCGCGCACACAGCTGACAGGCTCAGACTCAGCAGCGTGGCGAGGATGGCTTGGCGTTTCACGGGACAGCCCCTTGATGCGTGGACGGGCGGATGGCTTGCAGAAAAATCGGGAAAGTCCGCGCGGCTTCGCTCGCGAGCGCGCGCTGACCGCGCAGGATCGAGGTTTGCAGCACCAGCCCCTGGATCATGCCGATGTAAAGCGTGGCGGCGGCGTGAGTGTCGAGCTCGGCGCGCGCCAGGCCCTGCATCTGGGCTTCGGCGAGCAGACCGGCGATTTTCGCTTCATAGCCCAGCATGATCTCGGTCACCAGTTGGCGCAGCACGGCGTTGCGGCCATGCAGGTGTTCGGACATCAGCACGCGCGGAATCGCCGGGTGCCCGGCGATGAAGTCGATGTGGGCGAAGAACATGCGCTGCAGCGCATCCAGCGGGTCGCGTCCCTGTTGCGCGGCCTTGTCCATCACGGACATCAGACGGTCGCGCACCCACTGCATCACCGCCAGCCAGATCGCGTCCTTGCTGGGGAAATGGCGGAACACCGCGCCCTGCGTCAGCCCCATCGCCTGCGCCATGTCCTGCGTGGTGACGTCGTCGACCCCCTGTTTTGCAGCGAGATCGAGCGTCACGCGGATGATTTCCTCGCGCCGCTCGTCAGCACCCAGCCGCTTGCGCACAGATTCGTCGGACATGTTTTGCTCAGGATTGGATAGTAATCAGTTACTACCTTATTTGGGGGAAGTCCCGGCGTCAAGCCTCCCCGCTGACGGATCAGATTTCCGGATTATCCAGGCAGGTCAGCACGGCATCCGCCAGTCCACGAATTTCGTCAGCGCTCGTGACATATGGCGGCATGGCATACACGGTATGGCCGACCGGGCGGAGGAACACGCCTTGCGCCAGCGCCGCCCGATGGAAGCGGGTGGCGAAGCCGGGACGGGCATCCGCCACATCAAACGCCCATATCATCCCCAGATGGCGGAAGTGATGCCCCCGTGGGTGAGCAGCCACTTCCGACAAGAGATGCGTGAACTCAGCGGCCCGAACCCGGTTGGCGGCGATCACGTTGTCGTGTTCGAAAATATCCAGCACCGCCAGTGCCGCCCGGCAGGCGAGCGGGTTGCCGGTGTAGGAATGCGAGTGCAGAAAACCGCGCGCGGTGGCGTCGCCGTAGAACGCAGCGTAGACAGCATCGGTCGTCAGCACGGCGGACAAGGGCAGATAGCCGCCGGTGATGCCCTTGGACAGGCAAATGAAATCGGGTTTGATCCCTGCCTGTTCGCTGGCGAACAGCGTCCCGGTGCGGCCAAAGCCCACCGCAATCTCGTCGGCGATCAGGTGCACCTGATAGTGGTCGCACACTTCCCGCGCGCGCGTCAGATACGCCGGGTGATACATCGCCATCCCCGCCGCCCCCTGCACCAGCGGTTCGACGATGAAGGCCGCAGTGGTCGCCGCGTGTTCGGCCAGGTAGGCCTCCAGCGCGGCGGCACAGCGCAGCGCATACGCCTCGGCGGATTCGCCCGGTTCGGCCAGCCGCGCGTCCGGTGTCGGCACCTGCACGCTGTGGCGCAGCAACGGCGCGTAGGTGGTTTTGAAGAGCGGGATGTCGGTGACCGCGAGCGCGCCGACGGTTTCGCCGTGGTAAGCGTTTTGCAGGCTGACAAAGCCGTTCTTCTCCGGCTGGCCTGAATTGCGCCAGTAGTGAGCGCTCATTTTCAGCGCGATTTCGGTCGCCGAGGCACCGTCCGACCCATAGAAGGCGTGCCCCAGCCCGGTCAGCTTCGCCAGCCGCTCGGAGAGTTCGACCACGGGTTCGTGGGTGGCACCGGCCAGCATCACATGCTCGATTTTTCCGAGCTGGTCGATGATCGCGGTGTTGATGCGCGGGTTGCAGTGGCCGAAGAGATTCACCCACCAGCTCGATATCGCATCCAGATAACGCCGCCCGTCGGTATCGATGAGCCATGCGCCCTCGCCGCGCGCAATCGCCAGCGGTGGCGCGGCTTCGAGCTGCTTCATCTGGGTGCAGGGATGCCAGACGGCGGCACGCGTACGGTTTAAAAGTTCATCCATGGGCTTGAAATTGTCATCTTGCGCCCCTACTATTAGCACTCGCCGGCGATGAGTGCTAACAACACGGGTCGCCGCTTTCATTTTACCTGCCGGCCAGCCAAGCACCGTCCGGCCCTGTTTCTGCAACGCACTGGAGACCCCTCATGAAAATCCGTCCCCTGCACGACCGTGTCATCGTCAAACGCAAGGAAGAAGAGCGCAAGACTGCTTCCGGTATCGTGATTCCCGATTCCGCCAACACCGAAAAACCCGACCAGGGCGAAATCCTCGCCGTGGGTGCCGGTAAAAAAGACGACAACGGCAAGCTGATTCCGCTGGACGTGAAAGTCGGCGACCGCGTGCTGTTCGGCAAGTACGCCGGCCAGACCGTGAAGGTCGATGGCGAAGAACTCCTCGTCATGCGCGAGGAAGACATCATGGGCGTGGTCGAGGCCTGAGCCCCGCGTCCCTCAACCGAATTCAAGCTTTCTTAGGAGTTAAAACATGGCTGCAAAAGACGTACGTTTTGGTGATTCCGCGCGCCACCGCATGGTGGCTGGCGTCAACATCCTGGCCGACGCCGTCAAGGTGACCCTGGGCCCGAAAGGCCGCAACGTGGTGCTCGACCGCTCGTTCGGCGCGCCCACCGTCACCAAGGACGGTGTGTCGGTCGCGAAAGAGATCGAACTGAAGGACAAGCTGGAAAACATGGGCGCGCAGATGGTCAAGGAAGTCGCGTCCAAGACCTCCGACGTCGCCGGTGACGGCACGACGACGGCAACGGTTCTGGCTCAGTCCATCGTCAACGAAGGCATGAAGTACGTAGCCGCCGGCATGAACCCGATGGATCTGAAGCGCGGCATCGACAAGGCCGTGACCGCCATCGTCGCCGAACTGAAGAACATCTCCGTGCCCTGCGCCAGCAGCAAGGAAATCGCCCAGGTCGGCTCCATCTCTGCCAACTCCGATTCCTCTATCGGCGACATCATCGCCGCCGCGATGGACAAGGTCGGCAAGGAAGGCGTCATCACCGTGGAAGACAGCTCGGGCCTGGAAAACGAACTCGACGTCGTCGAAGGCATGCAGTTCGACCGTGGCTACCTCAGCCCCTACTTCATCAACAACCCCGACAAGCAGATGGCGGTGCTGGAAGACCCCTTCATCCTGCTGTTCGACAAGAAGATCTCGAACATCCGTGACCTGCTGCCCGTGCTGGAACAGGTGGCCAAGGCCGGCAAGCCGCTGATGATCGTGGCTGAAGACGTCGACGGCGAAGCGCTCGCCACCCTGGTCGTCAACAACATCCGCGGCATCCTGAAAACCTGCGCCGTCAAGGCCCCGGGCTTCGGCGACCGTCGCAAGGCGATGCTGGAAGACATGGCCATCCTCACCGGCGGCACCGTGATCGCCGAAGAAGTCGGCCTCACCCTGGAAAAAGCCACCTTGCAGGATCTGGGCCGCGCCAAGCGCATCGAGATCGGCAAGGAAAACACCACCATCATCGACGGCGCGGGTGTGGCCGACGCGATCAAGGCCCGCATCGGCCAGATCAACAAGCAGATCGACGAAGTCACCTCCGACTACGACCGCGAAAAACTGCAAGAGCGCAAGGCCAAGCTGGCCGGCGGCGTGGCCGTCATCAAGGTGGGTGCTGCCACCGAAGTCGAGATGAAAGAGAAGAAGGCCCGCGTCGAAGACGCGCTGCACGCCACCCGTGCCGCCGTTGAAGAAGGCATCGTCCCCGGCGGCGGCGTGGCTCTGCTGCGCGCCAAGGCGGCCGCTGCTGCCGTCAAGGGCGACAACCTCGACCAGGACGCCGGCGTGAAGATCGTTCTGCGCGCCATCGAAGAGCCGCTGCGCCAGATCGTGAAGAACTGCGGTGAAGAGTCGTCGGTCGTCGTCAACAAGGTACTCGAAGGCAGCGGCAACTTTGGCTACAACGCCGGCAACGGCACCTACGGCGACATGGTGGCCATGGGCGTGCTCGACCCCACCAAGGTCACCCGCACCGCCCTGCAGAACGCCGCGTCCATCGCTGCGCTGATGCTCACCACCGACTGCATGGTCGCCGACCTGCCGGAAGACAAGCCGGCCTCGCCGATGGGCGGTGGCATGGGCGATATGGGTGGCATGGGCGGCATGATGTAAGAACGGCCCAGCCGACGGGGTGTCCGCACCCCACGAAAAAGCCCCGCCTGTGCGGGGCTTTTTTTATGGACGTTCGGACTGCGTGGCTGATCGACCGGGCCGCGCGTCTCGAAGCAGACAAAAGCTTGCGGCTGATTCTCGGCCTTGTCTGAAGCTTTGCATCAGGTCGGGAAACCGTCATCAGGGTTTTTGGCAGCCAAACGTCCGCTCCGGGCAAAATCTGCAGGACTCTCAAAGCGCCATCCCGCCATGCGCCGGGTTCGGCAAGACCGGGGTGCAGCGCGAATCACGGGCACAGCCGGCCATCGCCGTGTCACCCCTGTTCCGCCTGTTGCGCGCGCAGATGCAGCTCAGAAGGTTTGCACAAAAAAACGATCTTCACAAAGCAGCGGGGCCCGCTTATAATGCGCGACTTTGCGGCGGCAGGCGTATTCGCTTTCCGCAGAAATTGGATAGGAAGATACTCCACGCTTTCACGCCGTGTACGGCAGGGTTTCTTCGTTTCAAGGGCCAGTTAGCTCAGTTGGTAGAGCAGCGGATTGAAAATCCGCGTGTCCGTGGTTCGATTCCGCGACTGGCCACCAGATTCCCTACCCCCGCTCCTGCGGGGGTTTTTCGTTTCAGCTTGCCGCGCGCCCGGCGTGCCCGAACCCGCTGGTACGACGACCCAGCATGTGCGTGGCTTCGTGGCCGGATATCGGGGCGCTGTAGTAGTAACCCTGAATTTCCTGGCAGCGCATCTGCTGTAGCCGAGCCAGTTGCGATTCGGTCTCCACGCCCTCGGCGACGACGTTGAGGTTCATGCCGCGACCCATGGCGATCATGGCGTTGACGATGGAAACGTTTTCCTCGCGATCGAGCTCCTGCACGAAGGACTGGTCGATCTTGAGCGTGTGGATGGGGAAGCGCGAGAGATACTTGAACGAGCTGTAACCGGTGCCGAAGTCATCGATGGCGAGCCGGATACCGGAAGCGGACAGCCGGCCAAGCTTGATGGCGTTGGCCTCGAAGTCGCGCATCAAGAGGCTTTCGGTGATTTCCAGTTCCATCTGGTGGCCGTCGAGCGCATACACCTGCACGGCGCGCATCACGCTATCCACAAAATCCGGGTTTTCCAGCTGGCGCGCGGAGATGTTTACCGACAGGCGCACCGGCGGCAGGCCGGCGCGGCGCCATTCGGCGAGCTGCGCGCTGGCCTGGCGCAGCACCCAGTCACCGATGGGGACGATGACGCCGGATTCCTCGGCCACCGGAATGAACTCGGCCGGCGTGAGGAGCCCGCGCTGCGGATGCCACCAGCGCAACAATGCCTCGAAGCCGCGCACCTCGCCGGTGCTGGTATCCACCTGCGGCTGGTAGAACAGCACGAACTCGTTGCGCGCCAGCGCGCGGCGCAGGTCGGCCTCGATCTGCATCCGCTCGGAGTAGGGGGCCTGCATCCCGGATTCCCAGAACTGTAGCCGGCTGCGACCCTGCGACTTGGCCTGGTACATGGCGATCTCGGCCTGGCGGATGAGGCTGTCGATCATGTCACCGTCGTCGGGCGCGACGCAGGCGCCGATGCTCACCGAGATGTAGATCTCGTGGCCCTTCACGTATACCGGCTTCGACAGCACCTGGATGATCTTGCGGCAGATGTGTTCGACGTCGCCGCGCGACACCAGCGTGGGCAGAAGCACGGCGAATTCGTCGCCGCCGAGGCGCGCGAGCGTGTCGCCCTCGCGCAGGCACTGGCGCAGGCGCGCGCCCACGGCGAGCAGCAGTTCGTCGCCGATGGTGTGGCCCAGTGAATCGTTGATGACCTTGAAGTGATCGAGGTCGAGGCTCAGCACCGCCAGCGGTTTCTGGCTGCGCTTGGCCTGCGCGAGCATGAGGCCGAGATGGTCGCGGAACAGCGCGCGGTTGGGCAGGCCGGTGAGCAGGTCGTGGTAGGCCTGGAAGTGCACGGTCTCCTCGGCCTGCTTGCGCTCGGTGATGTCCTTGGCGACGCCGTAGCTGCCGATGAAGCGCTGCTCGAAGGGGCTGGCCTCCTCGTCGTACATGCCGGTGGCGGTGAGCTCGACCGACCTGCAGCGGCCGTTCATCAGGCGCGGCCGGCGCGCGCCGGGATTGCACTTCAAGCGGATCTCGATGTTGCGCGCGTTGCGGTCGCCGGCGCGGCGTTCGTTGAACACGTGCTCGGCGCGGGCGATGTCGTCTTCATGCACGACCTGGCTGTAGTGCTGACCAAGCAGGTCCTCACGGCGATAGCCGAGGAGGCTTTCGATGCGGTCGTTGACGAAGGTGAAGCGGCCTTCGCTGTCCAGCGTGTAGATGAAATCGGGCGAGCTGTTGACCAGAAAGCGATGCCATTTTTCCGACTGCTGCAGGCGCTGCAGGATGTGGTTGTTTTCCCTTTCCAGCCGCCGCCGCGCCAGCACGTTGTCGATCCGGCGCAGCAGCTCTTCTGGTTCGTAGGGCTTACGCACGAAGTCGGCCGCGCCGCCGCGCAGGGCGCGGATCGCGGCGTCGATCGCGCTCTCGCCCGAGACGACGATCACGGGGGTGTCCGGGCTGCGCTCGGCGACGAAACGCAGCACTTCGTTGCCGTTGAGGTCGGGCATGCCGAGGTCGAGGAGGATCGCGTCGAACTGCTGCTTGCCGATGGCGATCAGCGCGTCGCAGCCGCCATTGGCGATCGACACTTCGTATTCGCGTGCCGCCAGCAGGCGTTTCAGGCCTTCGAGTATCAGCGGTTCGTCGTCCACCACCAGAATGCGGGGACGAACCGGGAAGGCACTGACCGTGCCGTGCACTTCAGCTTCGACGGGATCATGCGTCATGCGTTTTCTCCTCTTGCCGGGTTACATCGACCCATAGCGTGTTGTCGTGAGCGGGGCCTGGCCATTTTGCAAGATGGGCAGGCGGATCAGGAAGCGGGTGCCGTCGGGCGTGCTGCGGCAATCGAGCTGGCCATTCAGCCGTTCGACCAGGCTGCGACTGATCGACAGCCCGAGGCCGGCATGATCGCCGCCCTTGCTGCTGACGACCGGTTCGAACAGGTGGGTGACCATATCAGGGGGTAAGCCGGGGCCGGTATCGGCAACCTCGAGCTCGACCTGCCGCTGCCCCTCGACGTCGATCAGGCGCGTGCTGAATTTTAGATGGCCGCCAGCCGGCATGGCCTCGACGGCATTCTTCGCCAGGTTGAACAGCACCTGCTTCAACAGATCCTTGTTGAGCGGCAGTGGCGGCACGTCCGGGTTGAGGTCGATCTGCACGGTGACCTTGTTCGGCGCAAGTAGGGTGCCCAGCGCCATGCGCACCAGCTCGGAGACGATGCCGTTGACCGAGGCCAGCTCCATCTGCGCCTGCGGCGCGGCGGTCTCTTCCGCTGCGGTGAGCCCGCGCACGATGCGTGCCACGCGCTCGATCTCGTCGCCGATGATGTCGAGGTCGCGCTGTACCGAGGAATCCGTGCCCAGACGCTCGCCCAGCAGATTGACGTAGTTGCGCATGATGGTGAGCGGGTTGGCGACCTCATGGATGGCACGCCGCACGCGCTCGCGCGGGATGCCGTCGACCGGCGGCGGCACGACGGCCGGCGACTCCCCCGGCAGCGTGCCGGCCGATCCGGCGCGCGGGTTCAGCGCTTCGGTGCATTCGGCCAGCAGGCAGCGCCAAAGCGGCGACACCCCCAGGCCCGGCGCAGCGTCGCCCGCCACCAGAACGCCTGTCTGGCCGTCGGCCAGCGCAAGCGGCTGGCAGAGGAATCCGCTCACGCCCAGGAGTCGCGCAATCTGCAGGTCGACCAGCGCGGATTCAGCTTCGCCGCACTCGAACTGTTGGGGTGCATTGCGTGCCAGCGCGTGCGGTAACGCGGAATGGCCGTCGTCCGGTGCGATGGCCAGGGCATGGAGGCCCGGCGGGGCGGGCAGCGCCGCACAGGCGCGCAACAGGCCGTCGGCCGCCGGGGCAAAGACACAGGCCGCATCGATGCCGAACAGCACGCGCAGGCTTTCCCGCAACTGCGCAAAGATCTGGGCCGGCGACTCGGCACGGCGAAAATACTGGTGCAGGGCCGATTGCGCGGCCTGGCCCGCATAAAGCCGGGCCAGACGGTCGAAGCCGTTGCTGCCGCCGCCCGCGCCGGCGTCGGCAAGACCGAAGCGCTGCGCCATCTGCCGGGTGTGGGCCTGGCTCTCGGCGAGCAACTGGGCCGCCTCGCCCGCCCCCAGCTGCAGGGCCGCCAGCGCCGCGCGCACGTCCACGCTGTCGACCGCGCCCGCCCGCGCCACCAGCTGATACGCCAGTTGCGTCACCCGCACCAAAGGATGCGCCGCCCGGCCGCGCGCCAGCGGCTCGGCGTGAAACGCCACGGCATCGGCCAGCCAGCCGTCGCGGTCCAGTTCGGCGAGACAGGCCGACGCGGCGACGGGCGTGGGGGTGTCGATGTCGAGATAGTCGGCGAGGTTGTGGCAAAGGCCTGCGGTCCAGGCCATGTCGGTGTCGCCCACCCCGGCCCGCAGGGCAAGCGCCTGCGCCAGATGCGCCACACCGATGGATTGCCGCCAGCGCACCGCGTAGGCCGCCTGCGCCGGGCCCGCCGCCACCGGCACCGCCAGCAGCACGCCGCGCAGCAAATCGGATTGCGTGTCGAATCCCGCGTCCAGCAGGCGGACACGCAGGGAGAGTACGGGATCGCAACGCACACAGGCTGAAAATTCTGCCCGGGCGGCGTCGCCCCGCATCAGATGCTCCAGGGCCTCTGCCACCACGCCGGGGGCGGATAGACAGGCCATTAGCTCCGATTTCTTTAGTAATTTATTCGGAAGTTCTCGCATGTCGTTGCTATATATATTGAATTTTGATACACCGTCAATTGTGGGGGGAAAATAAATGCGCGCAAATCACGAAATGTTGTTTTCAAGTTTTTCCTGTCATGACCGTTTTTTGCCCATGCTGTTAAATTGAGCTTCTTCGAACCGCCATGACCATGAACGCTGCGCTGACCGGATTGCTACTTGTGTGCCTCGCTGGCACCGCCCAGGCCCTGGATGGCCGTGCCTCGCTGCACTGGAGCGAGCAGATCGAGTCGCCGCGCGTGGCCATGCCCGTGGGCGTGCCCCTGCCCGACCTCTCCGCCCAGTCGGCGCTGGTGTTCGATCAGGCCAGCGGCCAGCCACTCCTGGCCAAGAACGCGGCCATGCAATCCCCCATCGCCTCGATCACCAAGCTGATGACCGCCATGCTGGTGCTCGACGCCGGCCAGCCGCTCGACGAAAAGATCACCATCACCTCGGCCGACCGGGACACGCTCAAGGGTACGGGCTCGCGCCTGGCGATCGGCGCGAGCTACACGCGCGGCCAGCTGCTACACCTGGCGCTCATCGCCTCGGACAACCGCGCGGCCCACGCGCTGGCCCGCAGCGCGCCGGGCGGCCTGGAGCGTTTCATCGAGCAGATGAATCGCATGGCCCATGTACTCGGTATGCACCAGACCGTGTACGTCGAGCCGACGGGACTGTCAAGCGGCAACCAGTCCACCGCGCTCGACCTCGCCCGCCTGGCCGACCACGCCTACCAGAACTATCCGGAAATCCGCCAGATCAGCACCGCAGGTAGCTACAACCTCGGCACCCAGCGCGTGGTGGTAAAGAAAAAGCGCAAGAAAGCACGCGTGCTCTATCGCCCGGTCAACTTCCACAATACCAACCGTCTCACCCGCATGGATGACTGGGATATTGGTCTGTCCAAGACCGGCTTCATCAACGAGGCCGGCCATTGCCTGGTGATGCAGGCCCATGTGGCCGAGCGCGACGTGATCATCGTCCTGCTCGATGCCGGCGGCAACAACCGCCGCGCCGGAGACGCCTCGCGCATCAAGGCCTGGCTTGAATCGGGCCAGGCCCTGCACCACGCCGACGCGCCGGCCCTGCCCGCCTCGCGCACCTGAGCCCGCGCCCCGCGGCGCACCGGTATGATGGGCGGCCCTGCCGCCCTTTTCCATTTCCGGCGCTCACATGTCCTCCGACCTCGCGCACGAACTGCTGCTCAAGACCCTGCTGCCGCTGGCGCTGCTGATTGCCGCCGGCGCGATCTGGCCGCGCTGGCAATCCGGCCTGTCGCCGGTCGTCCTGCGAGGCGAGATCAGCAAGCTGGTGCTCAACTTCTTCGCGCCCATGCTGTTCTTTGCCGTGGCGGCGACCGCCACCGTCGACATGGCCCTGGTCAAGGTGCCGCTGGTGCTCGGCGCGGCCACCCTGTTCGGGCTGGGGCTGGCCGCGCTGGCCATGTTCGCCACCCCGCTCGGGCGCGGGCTGTCGTGCCCGGCCAAGGGCGCGATCCTGCTCGCGGCGGGCTTTGGCAACGTGCTGTTCTTCGGCTACCCCTTCCTCACCACGGTGTTCGGCGAATCCGGCGCGCGTTATCCCTTTTTCGCCGACATGCTCGCGACCACGCCGCTGGTCTGGTCGCTGGGGGTGTGGATCGCCTTCCGTTGCGGCAAGCACAGTGAACGCACCTCGTTCCTGCGCGTGTGGCTCACCCTACCACCGGTCTGGGGCTTTGCCGCCGGGCTGGCCCTGAACCTGTCCGGCTTCAACCTCACCCCGCTGGTCGAGGCCGCGCGCTGGGCCGGCAGCCCGACCATCCCGCTGATGCTGTTCGTGCTGGGCCTCACCATTCCCTGGCATGACCTCAAGCCCGACCGCACTGTGCTCATCGCCCTGGCGATCAAGCTCGCGCTGGTGCCCCTGTTCGCGCTGGGCGTGGCGCTGGCGTGGCCCGGGCCCCTGTCCGAGCCGCTGGAAGCGGCGGTACTCGAAGCCGCCATGCCAACCATGGTGATGGTGATAGCGCTGGCCGACCGCTTCGGTCTGGACGCACGCCTGGCGGGTCTCATCATGGGCTGGTCAACGCTGGCCGGATTGGTTACGCTGCCCCTGTGGCTGGGCTTGTTGAAAGGCATCGCATCATGAAAATCGGATTCATCGGCAGCGGCATCATGGGCCGTCCCATGGCGGAAAACCTGTTGCGCGCAGGGCATCAGCTGTTCGTCTACGGACGCCGCTTCGACCGCATCGAACCCATGCTGGTGCTGGGCGCGCTCGGCAAGGGCACGCCGGCGGAGGTGGCCGCCGAAGCCGACATCACCTTCACCGTCGTCTCCGACACCACCGACGTCGAGCAGATCATCCTCGGCGAACGCGGCCTGGTGCACGGTGCGAAACCCGGCCATATCATCGTCGACATGAGCACCGTGTCGCCCGCCGCCACGCGCCGCCTCGCCGCCGCACTGTCCGAACGCGGCATCCACATGCTCGACGCGCCCGTCTCCGGCGGCGAGGCGGGTGCCAAGGCAGGCACGCTGTCGATCATGGTCGGCGGCGAAGCGCCCGTTTTCGAAAAAGTGAAACCGCTGTTCGAGGTGCTCGGCAAAAGCGTCGTCCACGTCGGCGGCAACGGGGCCGGCCAGGTCGTCAAATGCTGCAACCAGATCGTCGTCGGCCTCACCTTCGAGGGCGTCGCCGAGGCCATCCTGCTGGCACGCCGCAACGGCGTCGATCCGCTGAAGATGCGCGAGGCGCTGATGGGCGGCTTTGCCGGCAGCCGTATCCTGGACGTTCACGGCGAGCGCATGCTGAAAGGCAACTACAAGCCCGGCTTCAAGACCAAGCTGCACCACAAGGACATGGCCATTGTCATGGACAACGCGCAGGAAACCGCCACCCCCCTGCCCGGTGCCGCGCTCATCGCCCAGCAGATGAACGCGCTGATGGGCGCAGGCGACAGCGAACTCGATTCCTCGGCCATCATGCGCGTGCTCGAACGCATGGTCGGCGAAGGAAAATGAGCGGCAAGGCACGTGCACTTTACCCGGCAACGCGGCCTTTACGCCCAACGACCTGCCCATACCCGCCTTCGACCACAACTGGAGCGAGTATCCGGCCACCGAGTCGGCCAACGTCGTGTCAGGCTGTCATGGGCGACCACGGCAATCACCCATGCCAGCACGATTGACCCCGGAATGATTCCGCAATTGCACACGCTGAGGCACATTGTCGTTATCTGCCCTGCGCAAGTGGACGAAGCCCCATTCGCACTGCATGGAATCGATCTGCCTATCAGATTTGTCCCGATACCCGGCGCGCTGATCAAGCGGTTGGAATCTCTCGTGCCTACGGCTGTCGAGCCGCGCTGACGCATGCGGGGGTGGGCGATGTCGACCGTTGCGCTCGGCGGCAGCCTGCGCGAAAAATTTGAGGCGCTCGCCGCCGCCGGTTTTCGCGATGTGGAGCTGTACCACGACGACCTGGCGAATGGACCGCCACCCGTCGTCGTCGCCCGCATGGCGTGCGATCTGGGGCTGCGCATTTCGACCCTGCTGCCGTTGCGCGATTGCGCATCGATCGACGCATTTCTCGATACGGCCTGCGAAGTGGGTGCCGGGCTCGTCGTCGCCTGCTCCAGCACCCTGCCCGACGCGTCTGCCCGTTTCGAAACCATCGCGGCTGACCTCGTCGCGCTGGCCGATCGCGCGGCGCACGCCGGCCTGCGCGTAGGCTACGAGGCCCTGCCCTGGGCAACGCACATTCGGAAGGTCGAACAGGTCATCGCCATCGTTCGTCTCGCCAACCGGCCTAACCTGGGCCTAGTGCTGGACAACTTCCATCTCGCCTGGCCCGGCGACGGATTCAGCCCACTGGAGACGCTCTCGGCAGACGAAATCGCGCTGGTTCAGGTGTGCGACGCACACCTCGACCCCGGCCAGGATGTCTTTACCCAAAGCCGCACTGCGCGCAGCCTGCCCGGCGAGGGCTCGTTGCCGCTACGGCCGTTTCGCGACGCTGTGCGCCGGACCGGGTATGCCGGGGCGTATTCGCTGGAAATCTTCAATCCCGTACTCAGGCAACAGCCGGCCGGCGAAATCGCGCGACGGGCGATGCTGGCCATCGACCGGGTGTTCCTCACCTGACTGACGACGCATGCGATCCATTCACGATACCGAAACCCCGGTTGAGTCGCTCCTCGACATGCTCCACGGCAGTTGGAAAACCCAGGCCCTGGGCGCGGCGGCCGAATTGCGCATTGCCGACCGCATCGCCGAAGGCCACACGGACGTTCGCGCGCTTGCCTCGGCATGCGATTGCGACGTCGATGCGCTGCATCGCCTGCTGGGCTCACTCGCCAGCCTCGGCCTGTGCATCGAGGACGGCGATGGCCATCTTGCCCTCACGCCGCTGGGCGACTGCCTGCGCGACGACAGCCCGGATTCGATCCGCGCCTGGGTCTTGTGGTGGAGCCAGCATCTGCTCCCGGTCTGGGTGCAGCTTCCCTATAGCGTGCGCTACGGGCTGGAGGCGCGTAGCCGCGTTACTGGCGAGGCCGGTTTTTCCAGCCTGGAAAAATCGCCTGAGCGGGCCGCGCTGTTCAACACCGCGATGAGCGAACTGACGCGACTGGTTGCGACGCACGTCGCCTGCGACTACGACTTCCCGGCATACGGTCTCATTACCGACCTCGGCGGCGGGCAGGGGACGCTGCTGGCAGCGATTCTTGCCCGCCATCCCGCCAGCCGGGGCCTTCTGTTCGACCTGCCGCACGCACTCGACAAGGCCGCCGCCTGCCTGGCGGCGCAGGGCGTGTCGGCGCGCTGCACCTGTGTCGCCGGCGACTTTTTCGATGCGGTTCCGGAAAACGCGGACGTCTACATGATGAAGAGCATCCTGCACGACTGGGACGACGCCCGTGCGCGCGACTTGCTGCATACCTGCCGCCGCGCGATGCGACCGGACGCGCGCCTGCTGGTGATCGAGCATCTGATGCCGGACCGGATGGAAGCCTGCCGTGCCCATCAATCGCTGGCCCGGCTCGATCTCAGCATGCTGGTCGCGCTGGGTGCGCGCGAGCGCAGCGAAGCCGAATATCGCGCCCTGCTCGACGCGGCCGGATTCGCCGTTACGCGCATCATGCCGACTGGCATGGCCTTCCACCTGATCGAAGCGACCCCCCGGTGAAACAGGACGCCATGCACGACGAAACCCGCCCCAGCCACTGGGAGCAGCACGCGTTGAACTGGCGCCATGTCGGCCTGCCGCTTCGTCCCGCCGGGCAGGATGTCCGCATCATGGAATCCCTGCTCGCCGTGCATCTGGATCAGGCAGCGCGCGTCCTTCTGCTGGGCGTCACCCCCGAACTGGCCCGACTGCGGTGGCCCGACCGGACGCACCTGCTGGCGGTGGACCGTTCCGCCGGCATGATCCAGCGTGTCTGGCCCGGCGACGCACTGGCGCTCGATGCCCAAGTGATCCGCGGCGACTGGAACGCCCTGCCGCTATCCGATGGCTGCCGCGACGCGGTGATCGGCGACGGCTTCTACACGCCCCTGGCCTACCCGTCCGACTACCACCGGCTGGGCCGCGAACTGGCACGCGTGCTGCGCCCGGGCGGGCTGTACCTGATCCGGGCCTTCGTGCGCCCCGATGCTGCCGAGTCGTTGGAAGTCATCGAGGCGGATCTTCTGGCCGGGCGCATCGGGACCGTGCATGCCTTGAAATGGCGGCTCGCGATGCTGCTGCACGACGATCTCGCCACCGGTGTGCGGCTCGACACGGTCTGGCGACTATGGGATGCCCTGCGTGCGCAACCCGCAGTCGCCGACAGGTTGCGGCAATGGCCGGCCGAAGAAGTCGCCACCCTGGAGGCCTATCGTGGTGAGCCCGGCCGCTATACCTTCCCCACGCTGACCGAATTGCGCGCCGCGCTCGCGCCGGATTTCACCGAGCTGGACTGTCGCGTCCCCGACTACGAGCTAGGCGACCGCTGCCCAATCCTGCTGCTCAAAACCCGCTGAGTCCGCTCACTTCAGGAAGCATTCGAGTCCTCCGGCGAGATGCGCTGAACTATCGCGCATCGCTTCCTGGAGCGTCGACGGAACAGTTGGGGTGCGGTTCACGTCGAATAGCACGACTTCGCCCTCGCGAATGGCAAAGTCGAATTTGCCGTAGTCGAAGCCCAAATGCGCCCGCCATTCGCGCAAGGCATCCGGCACTGACACCGTCTCCCGTTCCAGGATGCCGCGCCCCTTGATCACCGCTTGCGCAGCACGCACCCGACTGCAGGATTCGCGATCGCCCAGGAAAAGCCAGGTGCGAAGGTAGTACCCGCGCGCGTCCTGCTCAGGCAGGAATTTCTCCACCACGCGGCTCGGGTCGCGCCACAGGGATTCGGGCACGGCCGCGACCGAATCAAAAATGCGGTAGCTGCGCTGCTGGCTGAACAGCAGGCGGTTTTCCAGTTTGGCCATCACCAGCCGACAATGCCCCGCGAACGTGCGGTCGCCGCGCAAGGTATCCATGTGCTTGCGCCGCTCGGGCGCGCCGCCGCAGTTGAGGTCGGTCTTGCAGATCACCGGACCGGCATAGGCCTCGCCCTCACGCAGGCGCTGCGTGCTGAAACTGCGCTTGCGGATATCGCGCACCGCACCGTTGATCACCCGGGCATAGCGATCAAGGCCCTGGATGTAGTTCTCGGGGATCACCGTCTGGTCAACATGCAGAATGGCCACATCGCCGGGCGGCGGCGTGGTATCGCCCTGGTGGAAGCACACCCGGTGGCCCTGCGCCTCCCACAGCGGAATAAAGCGGTGGAGCAGGTACTTGTGCAGTCTCGATTGGTCGCTGGGGTCGGTAATCGCGACGATGGTCGCCATGGCAGGCAGGGGATAAGGACGCTGGCCTCGATTGTAACGCTCCCCTAGAATCGGATTGACTCCTCATCGCGCAGGCACCCGTGAAACTCTCCGACCCCAGTCTGTTTCGTTCCCACGCCCTGATAGGCGGGCGCTGGCAGGATGCCGCTGACGGTGCGCGCCTCACGGTACGCAACCCCGCTACCGACGCACTTGTTGGCCATGTCCCCCTCTGTAGCGAAGACGACACCATACGGGCAGTCGAGGCCGCGCACGCCGCTTTCGCCGGCTGGCGCGCGCAGACGGCAAAGGCGCGTGCACAGCTGCTGCGCGGCTGGTTCGACCTGATCCTGCAGCACCGCGACGACCTCGCCATCATCATGGTGAGCGAACAGGGCAAGCCGCTCGCCGAAGCGCGTGGCGAAATCGACTACGCCGCAAGCTTCATCGACTGGTTTGCCGGCGAAGCGCGCCGCGTCACCGGCGACGTGATGGCCTCGCCGTGGGCCGACCGCCGCCTGTTCACGCTGCGCCAGCCGGTCGGCGTGGCGGCGCTCATCACACCGTGGAATTTCCCCGCCGCCATGCTCACACGCAAGGCCGGCGCGGCGCTCGCCGCCGGCTGCACGGTGGTGGCCAAGCCCGCCTCACAGACGCCCTTCACCGCGCTGGCGCTGGCCGAGCTGGCGCAGCGCGCGGGCCTGCCGCCGGGCGTTCTAAACGTCATCACCGGAGACGCCGCGACCCTTGGCGACGTGCTGACCACACACCCGTGGGTGCGCAAACTGTCGTTCACCGGCTCGACCGATGTCGGCAAATATCTCCTCGCACGCTGCGCAGGCAGCCTCAAGCACGTGTCGCTGGAGCTCGGCGGCAACGCCCCTTTCATCGTCTTCGACGACGCCGACCTCGACGCGGCGGTGGCCGGCGCGCTCGCCAGCAAATACCGCAACGGCGGGCAAACCTGCGTCTGCGCCAACCGGGTGTTCGTGCAGGCCGGCGTCTACCACGCCTTCGCCGAAAAATTTGTCGCCGCCGTCGCGCAGCTGAACGTGGGCGAAGGCTTCACCCCGGGCGTCGACATCGGCCCGATGATCTCCGATTCGGCGGTAAGCCGCATCGAAACCCACCTGGTCGACGCGCAGGCCCACGGTGCGACCGTGCTGACCGGCGGGTCGCGCCACGCGCGCGGCGGCCGCTTCTTCCAGCCCACCGTGCTCGGCGACTGCACCCCGGCCATGGCACTCTGCCGCAGCGAGACCTTTGGTCCGGTCGCGCCGCTGATCCGCTTCGAGCACGAAGCCGACGCGCTCGCCATGGCAAACGACAGCGACTACGGCCTCGCCGCCTATGCCTACACGCGCGACCTCGCGCGCGCCTGGCGCGTGGCCGAAGCTCTGGAATACGGCATGGTGGGGATCAATACCGGGCTGATGTCCACCGCTGAAGCCAGCTTCGGCGGCATGAAACAGTCCGGCCTCGGCCGCGAAGGCGGGCTGTCTGGCATCGACGAATATCTCGAAAGCAAATCGCTCGCGCTGGGCGGGCTGGCGTAAGGCTTTATTCGGCAATCCGCTATCTGGGATTGGAGAACGGAGATTTCGAAATCCAATACAGCCGAGTACCTTGATTGGCATCAACCTCTCTCGATACACATCCAATTGCTTGGAACCAGGCCGGCGAGGGCCATGCCTGCTGCAGACTGATTGCTGCCGTTCAGATGTTTCGAACCAGCGACTCCTGCTCGGCCTGAGCTGCCGGTGGGGGCTGAGCCAATTTAATCCGCTACGTGGTTTTGATCTGTCACAGATCAGAAATTCTCGCCAAACGGCTGCTTTTTCAATACGGCGAACGCGTAACCTCTCGGTCAGGGGTCCGCAATGAGCAGTAAGCCGTCACTCGCGATCTCACTTGAGCGCTAATGAGGATAGGGGTCGATCCAGTCTGCCAGGTGGGTATGGCAGTCGGAGCGTAATAACGTCGTGCAACCGCCACGCGGACAGATGATGGACACGCCCTGTGTCGAGGGAACTGTCGAGCGGCCTTGGCGATGTCTCTCTGCCACGTTTCGTAATCGGGTATCGCGTCAGCACTGTCCTGGTACTGAATCAGAAGGGTAGCGAAATGGTCCCTGTCGATCCCATTCGAGTGCTCTGGCGATGCATCGTTGATGGGCGGTAGACCCCGGTCGCCCGGGGGGGCCTTGCCTTACTTGCTGTTTTGGACGGTAGTGAAGCTGTTGATCAGGTTACGGTAATCGGGGATGTGATTGGCGAACAGCGCACCCAAGCCCTCGATATCGTTGCGCCAATCCCGGTGCAGTTCGCAGGCGACGCCGAACCAGGTCATCAGCTGGGCTCCAGCGGCCGACATGCGATCCCAAGCCGAGTGACGGGTGACCTCGTTGAAGGTGCCGGAGGCGTCGGTGACGACGAAGACTTCGTAGCCTTCTTCCAGGGCAGATAGCGCCGGAAAGGCGACGCACACTTCAGTGACGATGCCGGCGATAAGCAGTTGCTTCTTGCCCGTAGCCTGCACTGCCTTGACGAAGTCTTCGTTATCCCAAGCGTTGATCTGGCCGGGCCGGGCGATGTACGGCGCATCCGGAAAGGTCTCTTTCAGTTCCGTCATCAGCGGTCCATTCGGTCCGTTTTCGAAGCTGGTAGTCAGAATGGTCGGCAGCTTGAAGTACTTGGCCAGGTCGGCCAGCGCCAGGACGTTGTTCCTGAACTTGTCCGGCTCGATGTCGCGGACCAGCGAAGACAGTCCGGCCTGATGATCGACTAGCAGCACGGCAACATTGTTTTTGTCGAGTTTGACGTAGGGCCTGCTCATGGTGATTCTCCTTTGGGGTGGGCGGTGAGATTCAGTGTCCGATCTGCCCAAAACGGCCACTATTGAAATCGTTGATCGCCTGCGCGATCTCTTCGCGGGTGTTCATCACGAAGGGACCGTGGCCGACAACGGGCTCGTTCAAGGGCGCGCCATTGAGCAGCAGCAGGGTCGTGTCTTCCTCGACATTGAAGGCCAGTTGACTACCGGCACGCTCCATCACGGCCAACTCGGCAGTGCGCACGGTGTGGTGATCACCGAGGCGAATGGTGCCCTTGAGCACAAACAGGGCGGTGGTGTGCTGCTCCGGCAGCTCGAAGGCCAACCGATGCCCTGCATTCAGCCGCAGATCCCAAACATTCATTGGGGTAAAGGTATGTGCAGGACCTTCTCT
This sequence comes from Hydrogenophilales bacterium 16-64-46, assembly GCA_002281775.1. Taxonomy (GTDB): domain Bacteria; phylum Pseudomonadota; class Gammaproteobacteria; order Burkholderiales; family Thiobacillaceae; genus Thiobacillus. The sequence continues at coordinate 218,146 of NCGY01000002.1, forward strand.
GCCCGCGTAGCTACCGGCGATGATGCGTGCTTGGCCTGCGCCATCCGGTAATGTCACGTCGGGAATCTGATCAGCGGTGATGCCCTGGTAACCGGGTGCTGCCATCTTGTCCCGGGCCGGCAAGTTGACCCAGAGCTGGACCATCTCGAAAGCGCCACCTGTCCTGGCGAACTCCGGGCTGTGGTATTCCTCGTGAATCAGGCCGGAGGCGGCGGTCATCCACTGCACATCGCCGGGGCCGATGGTGCCGCCGCCCCCAGACGAGTCATTGTGCGATACGCCACCTTCGTAGACGATCGTCACCGTCTCGAAGCCGCGATGCGGGTGCTGACCGACACCGAGCTTCTGGGTAGTGGCCGGGAAATTGGCCGGGCCGGCGTAGTCCATCAGCAGGAAGGGCGACATTTCCTCGGCGATGTCGCTGTAGGAAAAAATGCTCCTGACCGGGAAACCATCACCGACCCAGTGGCTACCGTTGCTGCGCTTGATAAAAGCCAGTTGTTTCATGCTTGCTCTCCGTTTAGTCAGTGGAATCACTATACGAGGCAGCCATACCCCCCGGTAGATGGTTAAATACGAAAAAACTTTCTATTGAGTTGGAAGATGGATTTCAACCAGGTTGCTGTTTTCATCAAGGTTGTGCAGGCGGGCAGCTTCAGTGCCGCTGCCCGCCTACTCGGCCTGCCGGTTTCGACAGTCAGCAACCGGGTCGCCATGCTCGAAAAACGCTTGGGAGTCACGTTGTTGCAGCGGACGACACGGCGTTTGCACCTGACCGATGCCGGGCAGGCCTATTTCGACCATGCGTCGGCCGGATTGCTGCGCATGCTTGAGGCCGAAGCAGCGGTGACCGAGGCCGCTGCGGAGCCCTGCGGTTTGTTGCGTGTCACAGCGCCAGTCGATGTTGGTGATCAGATCCTGGCCTCGATCCTGTGCCAGATGCGCGACCAATGGCCCAAGGTTCACATCGAGTTGGTCTTGACGAACCGCTGCGTAGATCTTGTGGCAGAAGGAGTCGATGTGGCGATTCGCACGGGTCACCTCCAGGACTCGACACTGGTGGCGAAAAACACGGGCATTGCTCGCTGGGCGGCCTTTGCCAGCCCGAATTATCTTGCTGGTGCGGCCTTGCTTGATTCACCGCAAGCGCTGCGTCATCACTACTGCCTGCAGTTCACGCCGCTGGGTAAGGATGCCTGGACGTTCCACACGGCAGATACCAGCTTGACGATACCCATGTTCAAACAGGTCATGGCCAACGAGATCGGGTTGATCATGGAACTGGTGCTAGCGGGTAAAGGTGTCGCGCTATTGCCTGTGCATCTTTGCCGGCAAGCCTGCGAAGAGGGGAGGCTGACGCGCGTTCTTCCCGAATGGCACGCGAAGGCTGACCCCATCCACATCGTTTACCCACAGCAACGCTTCATGCCGCCCAGACTGCGGGTCTTTGTCGATTTGGCGTCGTTAGAACTGCGGAAGTGGTTCGAGTAGTACCGGGTGGCGTCAGCTTGAGGCATGCCCTAACTGTGTTCGCCTTCCCATCACCCTACCGGCCGCACAGGGCGGGAGTACGCATTTGCCGAAGTCGGAAGCGGCCATTCAGAGGTGTTTCTAGCCATTAGCCGATGTGCAGCGTAAACCTGTCGGCCGATTGCGTAAGGCCAAGGGCCGCTTCGGCCGAGCAGGAGTCTGCGGTTCAAAATATCCGAACGGCCGCAACCCCTGCTTTTTAGCCATTCGGCATCCCGCCCTTTGGCACTCAACTGCCCGTTGATTTTTCGTGCCGGGCAACCTGGATTTGCATGCAAGAAGCCGATCCCGGCCACCGTTGAAAACCGGGTTTCAAACCGCGGATTGCAAATCGTCCGTCATTCAAACTCCATCGAACGGAACACCCGCCCGGCGTTGCCGCGCGCGAGTTCGTCCGCTGTGTGCAGGTGCAGGTAGGCCGACTGATCGACCTTGTAGGCGTCGTCGAGCGAGCCGCCGGCATCGACCACTTCCTTGACCTTTGCCCGCAGGTGGACGAGGTAATCGCGCGTCCATTTGCGCACGGTCGCCATGTCGGTGGGGCCGCCGTGGCCGGGGATGACGGTACTTGCGCCGAGCGCCTCGAACTTGTCCCACACCGCGATCCAGCTCGCGGTGTCGGTGTCCTCGAAGATCGGCAGCATGCGGACGTGGAAGGCGGTGTCGCCGGCGATCACGAGTTTTTTCTCGGGCAGCCACACCATGGTGTCGCCGTGGTGGTGGGCGCGGCCCAGGTGCAGCACTTCGATCTTCGTGCCACCCATCGACAGATCGAGCTTGTCGTCGTAGACGATGTCGGGGGTGACGAGTTCGGTGCGGTATGCCTTGTCGCGGGCGCGGGCGCGCATGACGGCGAGCGCGTCGTAGCCGACCTGTTCGATGTATTTGGCAGTGTCGCGGTGGGCGACGATCTTCGCGCCCTGTGCCTGCCAGTAGTTCGAGCCGAGCATGGCGTGGCCCTGGCCGTTTTCCAGCACCACGTACTTCACCGGCTGGTCGGTGCGCTTCTTGATCTCGTCGTGCAGGCTTTGCGCGAGCAGGTAGTTGTCGCCGGCGTTCACCACCACCACGCCTTCCGTCGTGATGATGAACGACAGGTTGTTGTTGTGGCCGGCGTTTTCATACGTGCCCGGCGCGGTGGCGCCGATCGCCGACCACACGCCGGGGATGACTTCCTGCGGCAGCGCGTAGAGGAAGGAGTGCGGCGCGGCGTCGGTCGCCACCACCGGCAGGCCGGCGCGCTTCCAGTTGAAGAAGCCGTCGCGGTAGTTTTTCACGTTGCTGTAGCCGAGCTTGATCAGGGTATCGGCGGCGAGCGGGCTGCGCTGCGACACACCGCAGTAGACGACGATGGGCGTGGCCTTGTCCGGCACCGCGGTCTCGATCTGGAATTCCAGCCAGCCGCGCAGGACGTTGGCGAAGCGCGGCGAATCGATGCGCCCGCCCAGGGTGGCGAGTTCGACCGGCTGGCGCACGTCGATCACCACCGTCTCCGGCTGCGCCTTCAATTGCGCGGCGAGGCCGGCGGTGTCGATCTGCGGCACGCGCTTCATCACGCCGTCGAGCACCGCCTGCGCCTGCTGCGTGAGGGTGGGCGCTTCGGGAATGGGATGGACGACGGCGGACAGGGTCTGCGCGGCGGCGGGCGTGGCCAGCAGCGCGGCGAGGATCAGGGCGGAGGATTTCATGGCAGTCTCCTGTGGCGTTTTTATTTACGGGAAGGCAGGAAAGGCAAGGGAGGATTTTCAGGGTTTACGCCCGTCTCTCCCTTACCTCCCTGTGAACATTCCGTATTTCAATCTTCCGACATCAGCCCGACGAAGGGGTTGTCGCGACGTTCATGTCCCAGTGTAGACATCGCGCCGTGACCCGGCACGAAACGCACGTCGTCGCCGAGCGGAAAGAGCTTGCCACGGATCGCCGCCAGCAGCGCCGCGTGGTCGCCGCGCGGAAAGTCGGTGCGGCCGATCGAGCCCTTGAACAGCACGTCGCCGACGAAGGCGAGCCGCGCGCCGCGCTCGAAAAACACGACGTGGCCGGGGGTGTGGCCGGGGCAGTGCAGCACCTCGAAGCGCAGCGACCCGACCTCGACCGTGTCGCCGTCTTCCAGCCACTGGTCCGGCACCAAGGCCGCGCTGGGCGGAAACCCGAACAACTGCGCCTGTTGCGGCAGCGCGTCGAGCCAGAACTGCTCTTCGCGCTGCGGACCGACGGCGGGAATACCGAGCCGGTCGCGCAGTTCCGCCGCCGCGCCGACGTGGTCGAGGTGGCCGTGGGTGAGCAGCAGCTTTTCCAGCGTGAGGCCGCGCGCCTCGACTTCGGCCAGCAGCCGGTCGGCCTCGCCGCCGGGGTCGATCAGCGCGGCGCGGCCGGCGGCGTCCCACACCAGCGAGCAGTTCTGCTGGTACGGCGTGACCGGGAGAATGGTAAATTCCATGGACGCCATTATCCTCGCGCCGCCTTCATACAACCATGCCCGCGCCCGACGCCCTGCTGCTGCTGTCCACTCACTGCCCGCACTGCCCGGCCGTGCTCGCCGCGCTGACCGAGCTCTTGAAGCAGGGCGCGATCGGCCGGCTCGAAGCCGTCAACATCGAGACCCGCCCCGAGGTCGCGCAGGCGCTCGGCGTGCGCTCGGTGCCGTGGACGCGGCTCGGCCGCATCGAATTGCTCGGCAGCCAGAGCCGCAGCGAACTCGCCGATTGGGCCGCCAAGGCCGACAGCGAAGCGGGGCTCGCCGACTGGTTCCACCTGCTGCTGAAGGAAGGCCAGCTGCCGCGCGTGCAGGCGCTGATCGAAGCCGAGCCGGCGCTGCTCGCCGCCGTGCTGCCGATCGTCGGCAACGTCGACGCCAGCCTCAACGTGCGCCTCGGCGCCGGCGTGCTGCTGGAAAATTTCACCGGCAGCGACACCCTGCGCGCGCTGCTGCCGCGCCTGGGCGAACTGTCGCAGCACCCTGATGCGCGCGTGCGGGCGGATGCCTGCCACTACCTGGGACTCACGGGGGATGCAGCAGCGAAGTTCTGGCTGGACGCGCGTCTGAACGACGAGGATGCGGATGTGCGGGAGATTGCCGGGGAGAGTCTTGCCGCCGTGGGCGACGCCGGATGACGACGCCACCGTCCAGCCGTCTGTCGGACTTGAGCGATCGTAGCGAGCCGAGTGGGAAGATCAGTCTCAAGTCTGACAGGCTGCTATAGGTCTGCCTCCTCCGCGCTGACGACGTTCTGGTATAGCAGCGCAGAAATCACGAGTTTGTCCTGGCTGCCCATGTCGTCGAAGGACAGGCCATGCAGGTAACTGGACTGTTCATCGGCCGTGGCGCGCGACAGATTGAGCGAACGGATGGTGCAGGTGAGGGTAAGCGTGTGTTCGTCGTCCCCGATCTTGACCCGGAATGCGAGGGTGAGGCCGGAGCCGACACGGCCAATTTCTTCTGCCGCCGCCACGAGCGCACCGCCGATGCTGATATCACGCGCCACGCAGGCCACGCCGCGTCCGTTTACCGTGGTGGCATGACAGATGATGTTGATGCGGCTGCGCGGTGCCTGGCGCACGACGAGCCCCCGCACCTCTCTCGGCCAGTCCAGATGGAGGTGGGGGAAAGGCGCGCTGGTGACACGCCGCACACTGGTGGAAAACGCGTAGGCACTCTTGCCGCTGAAGAGGCGCGCGACGAAATGCTGGCCTTCGCGCACCAACATCAGATTGCCATCGATGACCGGATTGGTGACGATGACCCCCTTGTTTTCCAGATAGCCGATCAGGCTCACGAAACAGCGCGCCTGCTCGCTGCCCTTCTGGAACTGCAACTGGATGGAATCGCCGATATTGAGCTTGATCTGGTCGAGCGTGAGCGTGCCCTCGCGCGCCGGCGGCGGATCGGCCTGCGTGGAGGGGACGGATTTCACATCCTGGGTGGCGGGCATGGTGTTCTCTCCAGATTATTTTTCACTGCGCGCCATGAGCCAAGGCTCACCTGTCGTGCAGCGACAACACGTCTGATTTCGTCTATCCGACTGTTTTCTTGAGCAATTTCCGCACAACGCCTGTCTGGCTGTCGCTCACAGACGACGTTTATGCAGGCTTAGATCAGGCTTCTCGTAGGCAAAAAACTGCATATCAATGATTTTAATCATGTTTTTTACGTGGCCCGGTGCTTGCTGTTGCTCCGGCCGTGGCCACGCCGCGCGCTTGCGCGCGGGTGGCCGCTATTGCAACTTCTCAATCAACGAAAGCGCGCCATGCTCAAAACCTTCATGTCACCCGGCACGACCGGCCAACGACCCGAACCAGCCCGGACTGCCACAACGCCTTCCACCCCGCCCCGCGTCGCCGAAGCAGCAGACAACCCGCGCGAACCGGCCACGCCCGTTTCCTCCACCACAAGCGATGAAGGCAGCAAGCTGATCGTCGGCCCCAATATCAAGCTCAAGGGGTCGGAAATCACGGATTGCGAAATTCTGGTGGTGGAAGGCCGGGTCGAAGCCTCGATGAACAGCCGGGATATCCGCATTGCGGAAGGCGGGGTTTTCGCCGGACGGGCAGAAATCGATGTCGCGGAAATTCGTGGGACCTTCGAGGGCGATCTCGTCGCCCGCAAACGGTTGGTAATCTACGCCACCGGGCGCGTCAGGGGCACCATCCGCTATGGGGCCATGATGGTGGAATCGGGCGGTGTGATCTCGGGAAATATCGGTCTGCACAATGCGCCGCCACAAGCCGGAGAGAACACGCCGGGATCGGTCGAAACGGCGAAGGATGATGCTGGGGAATCTGCCGAATCCCTCACAGCCTCCCGCACACGCAGCCGGTTCGGCTGAGGCGATGTCGCGCTGTCGTCCTGCGACGACAGCGCAAAGGCTTCAGAGCTTGGCGCTGCGCCCGCCGTCCACCGCCAGGATCTGGCCGGTGACAAAGCCGCTTTCCATGGCAAAAAACCGCACCGCGAGCGCGATGTCGTTCGGGTCGCCGGCCCGCTTCAGCATGGTGTGCGAAACGATACGCTGGCGCGACACCTCGTCGAAGCTGGCGTCGTCTTCCGGCCACAGGATCGGCCCGGGCGCGATGCCGTTGACGCGCACCTCGGGAGCCAGTTCACGGGCGAGCGATTTGGTCAGCCCCACCAGCCCCGCCTTGGCAACCGAATACACGACGTAGTTCTTCATCGGCCGGTCGGCGTGGATGTCGGTGATATTGATGATGCAACCCCGGCGTTTCTTCAGTTCGTGCGCGGCCGCCTGCGACAGGAACAGCGGAGCCTTGAGGTTGCTGCCCATGAGATCCACCCAGTCTTTTTCCTGGATGCCACCAACGGGTGTGGGGTAGAAGCTCGACGCGTTGTTGAGCAACACATCGAGTCCGCCGAAAGTGGCGACGGTCTGGCTCACCAGCGCGGGCAGTCCGCCGATGTCGAGCAAGTCGGCCTGGATGAGCGCAACTGAATCGGCGCGCAGGGCGTTGAGTTCGGCCGAGAGCGCACGCGCCTCGCTGGCCGAGCTGCGGTAATGGATCATCAGCTTGGCACCGGCCGCGTGCAGCAGGCGGGCGGACGCCGCCCCCACGCGCCGGGCACCGCCGGTAATCAGCACGACTTTGCCTTGCATCGGAGTTCGCCTTTATAGTCGTTGGGATTGCCCATTATCACCGAAACCATGCTCCCCGCCCCCTCCCCCGACGCGCTCGCGCACAGTCAGCGCGTGACGGCCCACCTCGCTGCACAGATCGCGGCGGCCGGTGGCTGGATGCCGTTTTCGCAGTTCATGGAAGCCGCGCTCTACACGCCAGGCCTGGGTTACTACGCCGCCGGCGCAACCAAGTTCGGCGCGGCCGGCGACTTCGTCACCGCGCCGGAGCTCACGCCGCTGTTCGGCCGCACGCTGGCGCGCGCCGTCGCGCCGGTACTCGCGGCAACCGGCGGCGAGGTGCTGGAACTGGGTGCCGGTAGCGGCCGGCTCGCCGCCGACGTGCTGGCTGAACTCGACCGCCTGGGCGCGCTACCCGCGCGCTACGCCATCCTCGAGGTGAGCGCCGACCTCGTCGAACGCCAGCGGCAGACGCTCGAACAGGCTATCCCGCATGTGCTAGACCGCATCGTCTGGCTCGATGCGCTACCCGAGTCGTTCAGTGGCGTCATCCTCGGCAACGAGGTGCTCGACGCGCTGCCCGTCGAGCTGGTGCACTGGACCGACGCCGGGCCGCTGCAACGCGGTGTGGTCCTGGGCGACGGTGGCTTTGACTGGGCGGACCGCCCCATCGCCGACCCGGTGCTGCGCCTGCGCGCCGAGGCGCTCGACCTCGTGCCGCCCTATCTTTCCGAGATCAATCTCGCCGCCGATGCGCTGGTCGCCTCGCTCGGCAGCTGCCTCCGGCACGGTTTGCTGCTGATGATCGACTACGGCTTTTACGCGCGCGAGTACTACCACCCGCAGCGCCACATGGGCACGCTGCGCGCGCATTACCGCCATCACGCGCTCGACGATCCCTTCCACCTGCCGGGCCTGTGTGATCTCACCGCGCACGTCGATTTCAGCGCCATCGCCAAGGCCGGCATGGCGGTCGGCCTGACGCTCGCCGGCTACACGAGCCAGGCGGGTTTTCTGCTGGGCAGCGGACTCACCGAGCTGTTGCTGGAGATTTCGCCGGCCGACGCGGGCGCGTATCTGCCGCAGGCGAACGCCGTGCAGCGGCTGGTATCGCCAGCGGAAATGGGCGAGCTTTTCAAGGTGCTGGCGCTGACCAAGGGTGAGATACCTTCACTCGCCGGATTCGCGCGTGGCGACCGGCAACACACCTTGTGAAGAACATCAACATTCAAGGAGGACTGGAGAACCAGAGATCTCCCTCCCGTCCTCTAGTCCTCCTTGTGGATTGTGATCACACCAGCGGCAGCTGCACGTCGGCGTCTTCGTGTCGCAAACGCACCACGCGCACCGCATGCAGGCGACGGCTGTCGGCGCGTAGCACGGTGAACTGGAAGCCGTCGAACTTCACGCTCTCGCCGCGCTTGGGCAGGTGGCCGAAGCGCGAGACGACAAGGCCGCCGAGCGTGTCGAATTCCTCGTCGGAAAACTGCGCGCCCAGGGTCTGGTTGAAGTCGTCGATCTCGGTGCCGGCCTTCACGCGGAAGACGTTGTCTTTTTCGCGAATGATGTTGTCTTCGGTTTCGTCGAAGTCGTATTCGTCCTCGATGTCGCCGACGATCTGTTCGAGCACGTCCTCGATGGTGACCAGACCCGCGACGCCGCCGTATTCGTTGACGACGATGGCGATGTGGTTGCGGTTGGAGCGGAATTCTTTCAAGAGCACGTTGAGCCGCTTGGATTCCGGGATGAACACGGCGGGCCGCAACATGCCGCGGATGTCGTTGTCGGATTCGGCGTAGTGGCGCAGCAGATCCTTGGCGAGCAGGATGCCGATGACGTCGTCACGGTCCTTGTCGACAACGGGAAAACGCGAGTGCGCGGTTTCGATGACGAAGGGAATGAACTGTTCGGGCGGATCGTTGATGTCGATCACGTCCATCTGCCCGCGCGGGATCATGATTTCCCCAACGCGCATTTCGGCGACCTGCAGCACCCCCTCGATCATCGCCAGCGCGTCAGCGTCCATGAGGTTATTTTCGTAGGCACCATGCAGCAGTTCGATCAGCTGCTCGGTATCTTCGGGTTCGCGCATCAGCCAGTGGGAGATGCGCTCCATCAAGCTGGGTTTATGACTGGGACTACTGTCGGACTCCATGTTCAGGCGTAGGGATTGGGGATACGGAACCGTTTCAGTATAACGGCTTCGCGCGTTTCCATAATGTCGGCGTCCGCCGGGTCGAGGTGGTCGTAGCCCTGGAGATGCAGCACGCCGTGGACCGTCATGTGCGCGTAATGATTCTGTAACGGCTTGCCCTGTTCGCGCGCCTCGCGCTCGACCACCGGCGCGCAGATCACCACGTCGCCGCCCAGGATGCCTCGCCCTGATTCATCTTGGCCGATTTCGCCGTATTCGAAGGTCAGCACGTTGGGCACATAGGCCTTGCTGCGGAAATCCTGGTTGAGCGCGCGCGCCTCGTCGGCGTCAACAATGCGCACGGTGATCTCGGCCGGGTGTTCCAGCGCGGCGGCCACCCAGCGGCGGATCTGCGCGCGGTCGGGCAGGTCGTCGGTCTCGCTGGCGACCTGCACCGACAGGCTGAATGCCACGCTCATTTTTCGCGCAACGCGCGCTTCGCCGCGTAGGCATCGACGATGCGGCCGATCAGCGGATGGCGTACCACGTCTTCGCTGCCAAAGTGGGTGAAGCCAATGCCGCGCACGTTGGCAAGCGTGTCGACTGCATCGAGAAGACCGGATTTCACATGCTTGGGCAGGTCGACCTGGGTCGGGTCGCCGGTGACGACGGCGCGCGCCCCGAAGCCGATGCGGGTGAGGAACATCTGCATCTGCTCGGGCGTGGTGTTCTGCGCCTCGTCAAGGATGATGAAGGCGTGGTTGAGCGTGCGCCCGCGCATGAAGGCGAGCGGCGCGACTTCGATGGCGTGGCGCTCGATCAGCCGCGTCACCTTGTCGAAGCCCATCAGGTCGTAGAGCGCGTCGTACAGCGGGCGCAGGTAGGGATCGACTTTCTGTGTCAGGTCGCCGGGCAAAAACCCCAGGCGCTCGCCGGCCTCGACCGCCGGGCGGGTGAGGATCAGGCGCTTGACCTGCTCGCGTTCCAGCGCGTCCACTGCGCAGGCGACGGCGAGATAGGTCTTGCCCGTGCCGGCCGGGCCGATGCCGAAGCTGATGTCGTGCGACAGGATGTTTTCGATGTAGTCCGCCTGCCCGGGCGTGCGGGCGCGCAGCTCGGCGCGACGCGTGCGCAGGCGCGGGCCGGCATCCTCGTCGTCCGCGCGGCCGCGCGTGAGTTCGACCAGGCCGAGCTGGATGTCGTCGAGCGAGAGCGCATCGTGGGCGCGGTTGTAGAAATGCTCGACCGCCTGCGCGCCTTTTTCCGCCTGCGCAGCGTCGCCATTGACCCTGAAGGTCACGCCGCGCCGCGCGATGGTCACGTCGAAGGCCGCCTCAATCTGTCGCAGGTTTTCGTCGAGCACGCCGCACAGATTGGCGAGCCGGCGGTTGTCCTCCGGCGCGAGCTTGAGTTCGACGATGCCGGTCTTCAAGCGGCCACGCTTTCGCGGGTAACGATCTCGCCACGCAGGCTGTGCGGCAGCGCCTCGGTGATGCGCACGTCGACGAAGTCGTGCATCAGACGGGCCGGCCCCGCAAAGTTCACGATGCGGTTGTTGTCGGTGCGGCCGGCGAGTTCGTCGGCGTTCTTCTTGGCGTGGGCTTCGACCAGCACGCGCTGCACGGTGCCGACCATGGACCGATTGACGACCTGCGCCTGCGCCTCGATTTGCGCCTGCAATTTCATCAGCCGCTGGGTTTTGGTTTCCGCGCTCACATCGTCAGGATAGTCGGAAGCCGGGGTGCCGGGCCGCTTGCTGTAGATGAAGGAGAAACTCGCGTCGAAATTGAGTTCTTCGATGAGCTTCATCGTCGCCGCGAAATCGGCCTCGGTTTCGCCGGGGAAGCCGACGATGAAATCCGACGACAGGCAGAGGTCGGGGCGCTGCTCGCGCAGTTTCCGTACGATGGATTTGAATTCGAGTACGGTATGGCCGCGTTTCATCGCCGCGAGGATGCGATCGGAGCCGGACTGCACCGGCAGGTGCAGGTGCGACACCAGCTTGGGCAGCGTGCCGTAGCAGGCGATGAGCCGTTCGGTCATTTCGCGCGGGTGGCTGGTGGTGTAGCGGATGCGCTCGATGCCGGGGAGCTCGTGCACCATTTCCAGCAGAAAGGCGAAGTCGGCCGTGCCGCCGTCGTGCAGCGCGCCCTGCCAGGCGTTGACGTTCTGGCCGAGCAGGGTCACTTCCTTGACGCCCTGTTCGGCCAGTTGCGCGACTTCGGCGATGACGTCGTCGAACGGCCGCGACACCTCCTCGCCGCGCGTGTACGGCACGACGCAGAAGGTACAGTACTTGGAACAGCCTTCCATGATCGACACGAAAGCTGCGCCGCCCTCGACGCGCGCCGGCGGCAGGTGGTCGAACTTCTCGATTTCGGGAAAACTGATGTCGACCTGCGGCTTGCCGGTTTCACGGCGCTTCTCGATCAAATTGGGCAGGCGGTGCAGCGTCTGCGGGCCGAACACGACATCGACATACGGCGCGCGCGCGACGATGGCCGCGCCTTCCTGGCTGGCGACGCAGCCGCCGACGCCGATGACGACGTTGGGGTTGGCGACCTTGTATTGCCGCACCCGGCCCAGGTCGTGGAACACCTTTTCCTGCGCCTTTTCGCGCACCGAGCAGGTGTTGAACAGGATCACGTCGGCGTCTTCGGGCGTGGCGGTCTTGACGTAGCCTTCGGCCGCACCGAGCACGTCGGCCATCTTGTCCGAGTCGTACTCGTTCATCTGGCAACCGAAGGTTTTGATGTAGAGCTTTTTCATGGCGCCGGTGCAGTGAGGAAACTGGGGGCGAGCGCTGCCGGAACTGACCGGCAGGGAAGGAATCTGGTGGTGATGGGCAGACTTGAACTGCCGACCCCCGGATTATGAATCCGATGCTCTAACCAACTGAGCTACATCACCTTCTTTGCCGCGAGGGGTCGCGGAAAGCCGCGCATTCTAGCCGAAACGACGCGCACTTGTCCAGCCGTCAGTGCGGACGCAACCGGGCGAGTTCATCCAGCAAACTAATCATCAGCTCACGCCCCAGCGGGCCCATCCCAGCGACGAGCTGGTCGGTATCGCGCTCGCCGTTGACCAGCCGGCGCATCCGGCCGCCGAGCAGGGCCATGTCGCCGCCCGCCTTCATCATTTGCTCGGCCATGTTGGCGAGTACTGACATCGCCTGCGCGTCGCCACGCGCCGAAGCGTCGATGAGCGCGGCCAGCCCCGGCGCGGCGGCGCTGCCGTCCGGCTGGGCGTCGAGCGGCGGCAGGGTGGCGGGGTTGTCCAGCCCGCGCAGGATGGCGTCGAGCAGGATGCCATCCTCTTCGTCCAGCCCCAGCTTGATCGACGGATCGCGGCGGCCATTGATCACATGACGCAGCGCGCCGACCAGCCGCGCCCAGCCGGCCTGCTCGGCGGCATCGAGCTGCTTCATCAGGTCGGGCAGCTGGTTACGATCGCGCAGGGCGTTGACGACGGCATGGATGAAGGCGGCGTGGACACGCAGGACCTGGTCGACGGCGGGGGGGAGCTGGGCCATGGTGGTGAGTGGTGAGCGGTGAGCGGATTGTCCGGTCAGGGCGCGGACTTGGCAACGACTGGGTTTTTGGGCACGTTTTCGATTTGCCAGTGAGCGCTTGCCCACTCAATCAGCGCCATTGGGCCGGCACCTTGCAATTCGGCAGGCGGCGCGTGGCCCAGTGCGGCGAGCGCCTCGGCGAGCACCGCGCCGCGCCCGGCTTCGGGCAGGGCGGGGGCGAGGGTCTGCTTGGAGAGCTTCTGGCCGGCGGCGTTGACGACGAGCGGCACGTGCGCGTAGCGCGGCGTCGGCAGGCCAAGCAAGCTTTGCAGATGGATCTGGCGCGGGGTATTCCACAACAGGTCGGCCCCGCGCACGACGTCGGTGATGCCCTGGAACGCGTCGTCGACCACGACCGCGAGCTGGTAGGCAAAGAGACCATCTGCACGCTTGATGATGAAGTCACCCACCTCGGCATCCAGCTTCTGGCACAAATCTCCACGGACCCTGTCATGAAAGCAGGCGCTCACATCGCCGACCCGAACCCGCCACGCGCGCGGTGTGGCGCCCGGCGGCAGGCCGGCCCGGCAGGTACCCGGATAGAGGGTTTCGCCTTCGGCGTTTTTCGGCGCAGCGGCGAGCTGGCTGCGGGTACAGGCGCAGGGATAGGCGTGGCCGGCTGATTTCAATTGATCGATCGCGGCGGCGTAGGCGTCGTCGCGCTGCGATTGAAAGAGCACTTCGCCGTCCCAGTCGAGGCCATAGGCGTCGAGCTGGCGCAGGATCGTATCAGCCGCGCCGGGCACGCAGCGTGGCCGGTCGAGGTCTTCCATGCGCACCCGCCAGCGTCCGCCGGCGGCGCGGGCATCGAGCCAGCTCGCCACGGCGGCGACCAGCGACCCGACATGCAGCGGGCCGGTGGGCGACGGCGCGAAGCGGCCGGTGTAGCCGGGAGACGCGCTCAAGCGGTGTGGCTAAGCATGAGCTGGGTGGGCATGGGGCCGACGCGCTTGAATTCGGGTATCTCGGCTTCGGTGGCGTACGCGGCGGCGAGGTCGGGGTATTTCTGGAAATCCTTGTCCATCTCGGGCTCCCTGGCTATCGGTCACGAAACTGACGCGACAGGATAATCCTGCGCCCCGGCATTTGGCGAGACCAGCGACTGGTACAGGCGCAAGATTTCACTTTGCATTCTCGTTTCGCTCCAGCCCGCCGCGTAGGGCCGGCCGGCCGCGCCGAGTGCGCGTGCTGCCGCGCGGTCGGCGAGCAGCGGCAAGAGAGTGCGGGCGAAGCCAGCCACGTCGTCGGGCGCGATACGGCAGCCGGCCCCTTCCTTCAGCACGTCCCGGGTACCCATTTCGGCAAGCGCGACGACCGGCACACCCAGCGCCATCGCTTCCAGCAGTACCAGGCCCTGGGTTTCGGTCCTGGAGGCGAACACGAACACATCGGCAGCGCAGTAGCAGGCCGGTAGTTCGGTCCGGCGTTCCAGATAGCCGACGAAACGCACGTTCTCTGCCAGCCCGCGCTTCGCCACCGCGCGTTCGAGCTTCGCCCGCGCCGGGCCTTCGCCGGCGATGACGAACAGCACGTCGGGCCGGTCGCGGCGCACGGCCTCGGTCACGGCGAGCAGGAAATCGATGTTCTTCTCGAAGGCCACGCGGCCGACGTAGGCCATCACCGGCCGCTCGGGGGCGATGGCATGGCGGGCGCGGAATCCCGGTCCGTCGCAGTCGGCAAAATCGGCCATGCGGATGCCGGTGGGAATGATGTGCACGGGACTCGTCACGCCGTAGGCCTCAAGGGCGCTTTTCATGGCCGACGAAGGCGCGATCACCGCCGTGACGCCGTCGCACTCCTTGCGCGAGATCATGCGCGCCGCCGCCGCCAGCCAGGGCTTGGGCAGGAAGGGCAGGTAGTGGTGGAAGTATTCCTCGAACAGGGTGTGATAAGTCTCGACGCTCGGCAAGCCATGCCGGCGCGCCCAACGCACGCCGGCGCGGTGGGCGAGGAAGGGCGTGTGGATGTGGATGAGGTCGAAGTCGGCCGGATCGAGGCCGTCGAGCGCGGCGGCGAGCGCAGAGAAATGCATCAGCCGGTCTTCGGGGTCGCGCGGCACCTGCCAGCCGGGCACGCGCACGATATCGACCTCGGGCACGGTGCCGGGATAATCCGGCACGACCAGCACGCTCGTGTGCCCCGCCGCCGCCAGCGCCTGGCGCAGGGTCTGGATCGACGTGGACACACCATTGACGCGCGGGAAATACACGTCGGACACCATCAGGATACGCACGGCAGACTCCGGCAGGATCGAAGCCTGCGTTGTATGGCGGCGCGGTTACAGGGTGATTACAGGTCGATGCCGGGTTGCGCCTTCACGCCGGCACGGAAGGCGTGTTTCACGTCGGCGATCTCCGATACCGTGTCGGCCAGCTCGACTAATGCTGCCGGCGCGGCGCGGCCGGTAACCACGACGTGCTGCATCGGCGGCCGCTGCGCCAGCGCGTCGAGCACGAGGTCGGCGTCGAGATAGCCATAGTTGAGCAGGTAGGTCAGCTCGTCCAGCACCACCAGATTGAACGCCGGATCGGCCAGCATCCGTGCGGCGATCGCCCAGCCGCGCTGCGCGGTGGCGATATCCTGTTCACGGTTCTGTGTGTCCCAGGTGAAGCCGTCGCCGGTGACATGCCATTCGGCTTGCTGGCCGAGAAAGGCCTCCTCGCCCGTATCGGTGCGGCTCTTGATGAACTGCACCACGCCAACCTTGAAACCGTGTCCCAGCCCGCGCGCGACCATGCCGAAGGCCGCCGTGCTCTTGCCCTTGCCGTTGCCGGTGACGACGAGGAGCAGCCCGCGCTCGTCGGTGGCGGCGGCGATGGCGGCGTCGACAACGGCTTTTTTTCGGGCCATGCGGGCAGCGTGGCGGGTGTTGCGTTCGGTTTCGTCCGGATTCATGGCGACTTCAGGCAGGCGTGAGTTTCAGCCGTGAGCATACGGGCAAACGCGCCACAACGACATCATTCCGGCCGGTACGCCAGCTCGACGAAGAGCGCACGACCCTGGGTGTTGTAGCCGTGGACGAGCGAATAATCCTTGTCGAACACGTTCAGCAGCTTGCCGTTGAGCTTCCAGTCGCGGGCGGGCCGCCAGCCGAGATTGAGGTTGAGCACGGCGTAGCCCGGCACCGTGGTGCGGGCGAAGGTGGTGGCGTGCACGTCCGGCCGCGCGCCCGAGGCCAGCACCTCGGCCCGCCAGTCGAAGGCGTCGCCCAGATTCCTGCCGAGCGACACGCTGCCGAAGCGCTCGGCACGGCGCAGCAGGCCGAGGCCGGTCGCGGCATCCTCGGGATTCTGCGCGGTGAACGCGGCACGCGCATCGAAGCCGGCCAGCCGGCCCTGCCACGACACTTCGACGCCGCGATTTTCCGCCCGGTCGACGTTGGTGGCGGTAAACGTCGGCGGCACGAAGTTGATGAGATCGCGCGTGCGCGTGGCAAAGGCCGTCACCCGTGCCAGCCCGAGTGCGCCGCTGTAGGTGAGGCCGAGTTCGGCGCTGCGCGCGCGCTCGGGATCGAGCGCGGGATTGCTGCCGAAGGGGCCGTAGAGCTCGTTGAAGGTGGGCGCGCGGAACGCGGTCGAGTAGCTGCCGGATACGCGCAGCGCCGGCGTCAGACGATAGCCGTAACCAATCAATCCCGTGGTCGCGCCGCCGACGTCGCTGATGTCGTCGTGGCGCAGGTTGAATTGCGCCTCGTGCGCGCCCAGTGCCATGGTGTAGCCGGCAAGCGCGCTGCCGACCCGGCGCGCGTCTTCGGCATACGTCTGGTTGGCGTCGAAGCGCTGCCACAAGCCTTCTACGCCCAGACGCAGCGCGCCCGGCCCGGCGTCCACGGTGTTGTGCCAGGCGATCTGGCGGTTGCGGGTGCGGAAGCGATCGCCCGGCGCGCCATTGAAGTCCGAGACCAGATCGTCGACCCCCTGCGAGGCCTGAACGCGGCTTTGCCAGCCCGGCATCCAGCGGTTCTCGCTGTAGACGGAGAGCGTCGTCAGCGTCTGTTCGCTGTGGTTGCGCGAAGTGCCGTCGAATTCGGTGTCGCCCTCGCTGCGAAAGCCGGTCAGGCCGATGCTGTGATCCTGCGACAGACGGTGCGACAGCGCCAAATTGAACGTGGTGTTCTCGTAGGCATCGTCGTCGACGTCGGCAGGCGCAAAGACGAAAGGCGCCGGCACGAATTCGGCGCGCGCGCTGGAAAAGCCGTCGGTCTGGGTGCGCGCCACGCCGAAATGCAGGCGCGTATCGCCCAGCGCGCCGCCGATGGAGGCCGCCAGCTTGCGCGTGTCGTCCGCGCCAAGACCCACAGTAATGGCGGGTTTGATCGTGCCCGCGCCGCGCCGGGTGAATATCTGCACCACCCCGCCGATCGCCTCCGAGCCATACACGCTCGACACATTGCCGCGCACGATCTCGATGCGATCGACCTCGTCGAGCATCAGCTGATCGATGGCGGTCGCACCGGTGCTGGCGGAGTTCACCCGCACGCCGTCGATCAGGACCAGCACGTGGTCGGATTCCGAGCCGCGGATGCGGATCGCGGCCTGCGACCCCATGCCCCCCGTCTGGGCGATTTCCACGCCCGATTCCTGGCGCAGCAGCGTGGCCAGATCGAGGGCGGCCGACGATTCGATATCGGTGCGCGTGATGACGCTGGTGTGCTGTAGGGGCGCGGCCAGCGGTTGCGCCGACCCGGTGGGGGTGACGACGATGGTTTCGCCGACAAAGACCGGCAGGGAATCGGCGCAGACGGGCGCAGCAAAGCCTGCGACCAGCGCAAGGGCAAGAGAGGTATGACGCATGATGATTTCCGGTTGGGGCGCCTGGTTCCCCGCAGGCGCGTTGCACAATCCGCTGTCATCGAACGACAGGGCTCAGGCCGGTATCCGGGCTCGCGCCTGAAATGCATCGCCTTCCCGGGCGTACCCAGTGGCGTGTGTGATGCATCGTTTAGCGCTTACCGTTGCGGGGGCAGCACAGGCCTGGCGGCAACAACCGCGCACCTGTTTCCCGTTTATCCTCGGCGGCGGAACACCGCGTCGGCACCTGAAGCCGCGCATTATAAGCTGCGATTGACCCTGCGCGCGTCGCCCTATAGTCTTCCGCCATGCACGCCGAACTCGATACGCTTGAAGCCAAAATCCGCCAGGTGGCGGAGTTGTGCCAGACCCTGCGCCGTGAAAACACCGCCCTTCGCCAGCAACTTCTCGTGGCGCAGCAGGACAACAAGCAGTTGACAACCCGGCTCGATGCCGCCAAAACCCGCCTCACTGCCCTGCTCGACAGCCTGCCGGAGGACGCCTGATGGCTGCCGCCCGTTCCATCGAAATCCATATCCTGGGCCGCGCCTACAAGGTGGCGTGCACGCGCGAAGAGGAATCGGCGCTGGTCTCGGCCGCCGACTACCTGGACGACAAGATGAGGGAAATCCGTGATCGCGGCAAAGTCATTGGGGCCGAACGCATTGCCATCATGGCCGGCCTCAACATGGCACACGACCTGCTAACCAAGGGCGGTGGCGGACTGGTGGAAGAAGCACGGGATCGCGTTGCGCATTGCAACGCCTTGCTGGATGCGGTTCTGGAAGACCAGGACAAGCTGTTCTGACCGTCCGCCCGGCCGACGTCGTGGGGATGAGCGACCACCCGGCGTGAAAATGGACTACACTCGACCTGCTCCCTGCGGTGTTCGAGGCCCGTTGCAATTTCTCTGAACCAATGCATACGTGCAAGGCTGCGTTCTATTCCGGTGCGGGTGTGCGCGTGACACGTTTCATGTGCCCAAAGCGCCTTTGAATGCGGCCGTCTTGAACCCAGGTTCAAGAGTCCGCAGCGGGTCACGGCACAGGCGGGGAGCCCCTCCAACATGACCAAGTCCACGCTCCGGCGGCAGCTCAAGGCCGCCCGCAACGCCCTCGATTCCCTGGCACGCAAGCATGCGGCACGCGCCGCTGTCCGCCTGGCCTTGCGCGCCGGCCTGCTCCTTCGCGCGCGTCGCATCGGTTTTTATTTGCCGCAGCACGGCGAATTCGACGTGGGGCCGCTGATGAACCAGGCGCTCTGGATGGGGCGGGAATGCAGCCTGCCGATCCTGCCGCCGCGCGGCCGGGTGATGCGCTTCGGCCGCCTCGGCAACACAACCCGCATGGTGGCGAACCGCTATGGCATACCCGAACCGCTCGACCTCGCAGCACGCCCGGCGCGCCAGCTCGACGTGCTGCTGATGCCGCTGGTGGGCTTCGACCTGTCAGGCCACAGGCTGGGGATGGGGGGCGGATACTACGATGCGACGCTGGCGTTCATGCGGCATCGACGCCACTGGCGCAAACCCCGTCTCATCGGGGTAGCCTACGAATGCCAGCGGGTGGACAGCCTGCCCCACGATCCCTGGGACATGCCGCTGGACGCGGTGCTGACCGAAAGCCGGCTTTATCGCTTCAGTCGCCGTGCTCAGTAACGCTGCGGCGGCTTCCAGGCCGGGGGGGCGGCCGCTTTATCGGCCTTCTTGCCCGCCACCGGCTGCGGCAGGCGCATCCAGTTGAGGTAGGTCTTGGGATCAAACCAGACCTGCATCGGGTTGATCATGCGGCCGTCGGCCGTGACTTTCATCCACTGCATGGGCGTGGCCGGGTTCATCACGGCAAGGGCATGCATGTAGAAGCGCGGATTGGCCATGGCCTGCATCCAGCGCTGGGGTTTCTTGGGATCGAGCAAGCGGCTCACGATCGCATGTTGATACTGAGGGTCGACTGACGAATAGAACCACTCGGTCATCATCGCCGGGTCAGCCATCCGGGTCAGGTTTTGAGGCACATTGGGCGAGCCCGCCTGTTCCATCGCTTTCAGCCAGACGTCAGGATTGGCACTCATGGCCATGGCCGCGACGAGAAACTCAGGTTCCGTCATGGCATCCATCATGTCCAGGGCCTGCTGGGAGTCGCGAGCCAGATTGGCATTGCTGCTCATATCGAGCATCTGCGCAAAACGCGTAGCCGCATCGGCCTGATTGCCGGTGTCAGCCCAGGCCAAGGACATGGGCACAATCATCAGGGCAGTGAACAAAGTTCGCAACATCATCGACACTCCAATGGAGAGGGATCGCTCTACGCAGCGTTTCCAAGGACAAAAACCCCCGGCACACGCCGGGGGTTTTTCAGCGGCCTGCCAGAATTACTTCTGAGCGGGCGCAGCCGGAGCAGCCGCATAGCCGCCGGTCATCGGTGCCATGAACGTCATCGGGTTGAAACCCTGGGTGGCGTTGCTGTAGGTGGCGGGGTTAGCGAACGCGCCCATGGTGCCGTAGGTGGCAGGATTGGCGGCGACATTCATCCAGTTGGTGTAGGTGGCGGGATTCATGGGGGCCATCATGGCGTTCATCGCCTGGGGGCTCATGGGGGCCATCATCCAGTTGGTGTACATGCCGGGGTTCATCATCTGCATGCCCATCTGCATGGCGCGGGGATCCATCGGGGTCATCATCCACTTCATGTACAGGTTGGGGTTCATGAAGGGGGTCATGGCGGCGGTGTAGAAGTTCGGGTCCATCGCGGCACCCATCCACTTCATGGCAACAGCCGGGTCCATGAACTGCATGTAGTTCTGGAACGCGGCGGGCGACATCATGCCGGTCATCATGTTCATGGAGGTCTGCGGGTTCATCATCGAATTACCCATGGCCATCGCGGTGGCGGGGTCGGTCACGGCCATGACCCAGGGCACGAAGGTCTTGGGATCCTTGAACGCGGAGGCGTTCTGGGCCGGGTCGGTCATCTTGGCGACCCAGGCTTCAGCGGTGGTCGGGGTGGCGGCAGCAGCCGGGGCGGTGCCGTTGGCAAATGCGGCAGAGGAAACAGCAGCAGCGATCAGCGCGGCGGTCAGTTTGGCGATGGTCATGATGACTCCTGATTGAATGACGGTGGTTGAAAAGGAACTACGAAAACGCCTGGACTAGGGAACTACAGTGATGCGGAACTACATTAAAGGATAAGCAACTCGAATGAGTTAGGAGAATATTAGCATATTCTGTTTATTGTAAATAAGCATGAATGGACGGATGGCGGAATGTACTAGACAGCGCGTTGCCACCATACAACTGTGTCCATGCCCCAATTGAAACGCCCCCATCGCTGGGGGCGTTTCAATTGGGGCAAACCCGCGTCAATGCTCGCGTCCGAAATCGCCTCGCCGCAGGCGGTCCTGATAATCGGTGAGCATGGCTCGCACCTTGCCGCTCAGAATGTACAGGCCGATGAAGTTGGGGAACGCCATCGCCAACACCAGCAGGTCGGTGAAATCAACCATGTTGGCCGCGCTTGCCACCGAGGCGATCACGATGAAAATCAGAAACAGGCTGCGATACACCATGGACGTGCGTTCGCCGAAAAGATAAGCCCAGCAGCGCTCGCCATAGTAGGACCAGGAAATCATGGTGCTGTAAGCAAAGAGCACGACCGAGAGTGTGAGGATCGCCGGAAACCAGTCCGAGACCGTCGAGAACGCGACCGAGGTGAGCGCCGCGCCCTTGGAGGCATCGCGTATGGCCTGGGTGGCCGGGTCTGCATACACGCCGGTGACAACGATCACCAGCGCCGTCATGGTGCAGATGATGATGGTGTCGATGAAGGGTTCATACAGCGCGACCATGCCCTGGCGCACCGGATATTTCACCGAGGCCGTGGCATGGACAATGGCGGCAGACCCCAGACCCGCCTCGCTGGAGAAGACGGCCCGCTTGAATCCCTGCACCAATACGCCGACCATGCCGCCCGCCACGGCGATGGGTGCGAACGCCTCGGTGACGATCTTGCTCAAGGCGGCCGGGACCTGATCGGCCTGGCCGATGACGATCCACAGACAGGCCGCCAGATAGATCAGGATCATCGTCGGCACCACGGCCTCGGCCGTGTGGGCAATACGCTTGAGGCCGCCGATGATCACCAGGCCCACGGCCACGCCCATGATCAAGCCGTAGACGATGGGCTGGTCATTGAAGAACGGCATCTGTTCCTGCACCGCCCCCAGCGACTGGCTCACCTGGAAGGCGCTGCCCGCGCCGAACGAACCCAGCACGGTGAACACCGCAAACATGCCGGCAAGGAATTTTCCGGTGCGCGGCCAGTTGAACTCCGCCAGCCCGCGCGACAGATACTCCATCGGCCCGCCCATGATGCGGCCATCCGGGCGCACCACGCGATAGCGTTGCGCCAGGGTCGCTTCGGTGAATTTGGTGGTCATGCCGAGGAAGCCGGCGACGATCATCCAGAAAGTCGCGCCCGGACCGCCGATGGAAATCGCAATGGCAACCCCTGCGATGTTGCCCAGCCCGACCGTGGCGGAGAGTGCCGTGGTCAGCGCCTGAAAAGGACTGACCTCACCCTGGTCGTCGTGGGTACGGTACTTGCCGCGCATGACGCGGAAAGCGTGGCGCATCATGCGCAGGTTGACGAAGGAAAACCGCAGGGTCAGGTACAGCGCCCCCACGATCAGCCAGGCCACAATAAATGGCATGACCGGCTCACCCGGAAAAACATCAAAAAATATGACGCTGGCGAGATGGCCGTTGAGCGCGCCAAAGAAGGCGTCGAGCGCACCGGGTTCAGCAGCCTGGGCCGCGAATGGCAGGAGCAAGCCCGCCAGCCCTAGCAAGAATGCGTGTTTTGCCACCTGTACCCCCCTTGCATGTCTTATCGCTGCAACGATAACAAACTTGCGGCGCAAACGGCAGGCAGAAAAAAGATGGGCCGACGCTTGCGCGCCGGCCCATCTTCAGATCACCAACCCGGGATTACTTCAGGCTCAGCACCCAGGCGATGATCTTCTTGGCATCTTCGTCCTTCACCTGCGGGTTGGGCGGCATCGGCACCGGACCCCAGACGCCCTTGCTACCCATCTTGACCCTGGCAAGCAACTCCGCCGGGGCCTTGGCGTCGCCGGCATATTTCTTGGCCACGTCCTTAAACGCGGGGCCGACGATTTTCTTATCGACGCCGTGGCAGGACATGCAGGCATTTTTTTGCGCCAGCGCCTGATCGGCAGAGGCAACACCGGTCATCGCCAGGAGGGCGGCAGACACGGCGGTCATTACGAGGGTTTTCATTGGTCAGTCTCCGAAGGGTTGAGTGGTCGCGGGGGAATCACATCATCGCGTCAGGAATATTAAGCAAATTGGCCCCGTGCGCAAGCGGGGGGCTTGGTTATTTGCTACCAAGCCCGGTAAAACTTTGTTATTCCCGTTCGACCAGCTCACGGTAGGCGTGCCAGCTGGCGTGGCCCAACAGCGGGAAAATCACCGCCATGGCAATGAAATCGGTGGCAAAGCCGATTGCCACGAGGCCGGCAATGATGGCCCCCCACAGCAACATGACCGGAATGTTCAGCCGGGTCGCCATGAAACTCGTCACCAGCGCAGTGGCAAAGTCGACCTTGCGATGCAGCAGCATGGGCAGGGACACCACCGACAGGCTGAACACCATCAGCGCCAGCGCGCCGCCGAACGCCAGGTAGGCCAGCACGAAATCCAGATGCCGGGCGGCCGCGTCGAGGGTGAGCAGTTCACCCAGGCTGCCGATGCCGGAGCCATTGAGGAACAGGCCGACGAGGATGGCCGAGATGCGCTCCCAGACCGACAGCACGAACACCAGCATCAGGGCGAACAGTCCGAGCGAAGCAGGATTGGCGCGCCACGCCAGCAGGGGAGTGAAGAGCTGCGGCAGCTTGTGGTGATGTTCGAGGCGATGGCTCACGCAATAGAACACCGTGGCCAGTACCGGTGCGACAAAGAGGAAACCGGAGGTCAGCGCCATGGCCAGATGCGGCTTGTCCCACGCGCCGTGCACAAGCCCGTAGCCCAGGAGCGCGAAGATCACGCCGTAGAACAGGCTCGACCGCCAGGCTTGCTTCATGTCCTGCGCGCCGGCCTTGAGCCAGTGCAAGGGCCGATCCAGTGCAAGGCCATGGATGGCCGGCAGATTCATGCGGGCGGCTTCGGGGTGGAAAACGGCGTGTTCGGTGTGTGTACTCATTGATCTCTCCTCAAAGTTCAACGAAAAACAACCAGCACCTTATAGATAGCCCTGCGTGCACGAGGTTCCAACCAGCAAACGCTGATGCAGCCTACAGCGTATCGAGGTCGGTCGTGGGGGCCAGACACGCGGCCCCCGCGCAGACCCAGGCCGTGACGGCGTCGGTTTCGGGTCGCGCGAGTGCTGTCGGCAAGGCCATGTCATTCGGCAGGACAAACATCAGGTCACGCGGCCCGAGTCGCGGCGCAAGGCGGGCGGCGGCGGGCTGCATCGACGCCTCGGGTCCGCGCAGGAGGATGAGACGCGGTGGATCGAGCGCCTCGTCGAGTGCCGCCAGCAAGTTGGGATAGGCGGTGGGTTGCTGACGCCACTGCGCCCGGAAACCGTCCAGCCCGCGCCTCGCTGCTTCGAGATAGCGCGGTTCTCCGCGCAGGTGCCCAAGCCGTTGCAGGGCATGGATGGCGACACCATTGCCCGACGGCGTGGCGGCATCGTGCGCCGGCTTTTGCCGCACAATCAGGGTCTCGTGATCGTGACTGGTGAAGAAAAACCCGCCCGCTTTCGTATCTTCAAAGTGGGCGAGCAGGGCGTCGGCAAGCTCGTGCGCCCAGTCCCAGTCCGCCTGTCTGAAGCCGGCCTGAAGGCTTGCGAGCAAGGCATCCAGCAGGAAGGCATAGTCGTCGAGATAGCCATTGAGCCGGGCTTCGCCGCTCTTGTAGCTGGCCAGGAGCCTGCCGTTGCGCCAGAGATGCGTATGCAGAAAATCCAGCGCCGCCTGCGCTTCGCGCACCCAGTCAGGCCGGTTCATGACCCGGCCGGCGTGGGCCAGTCCGGCAATCATCAGGGCGTTCCAGCTGGTGAGCTGCTTGTCGTCGCGCCCGGGCCGCATACGGGTTTCACGGGCGGCAAAGAGTCGGGTGCGGGCCGCAGCCAGCCGGGCCCCTGCTTCATCGACCGGCAAATCCAGGTCTGCGGCAATCTGCGACAGGGGCCGCGCCAGCACGGGGTTCCAGTGCGCGTTCTCGAAATTGGGCGGCGCGTCGAAGCCGTAGGCCGGCGCGGCGACCGCGTATTCCTCTGCCGTGAGCACGGCGCGGACTTCGTCCGGCGTCCAGACATAGAACCTGCCTTCCTCGCCTTCCGAATCTGCATCCAGGGCGGAATAGAAGCCGCCGTCCGGTGCGCGCATCTCGCGCAAGAGCCAGGCGACGATGCCTTCGGCGGTGTCGCGATAAAGCGATTCGCCGGTCAAGGCCCAGGCGTCGGCATACAGATGCAGCAGCGGGCCGTTGTCGTAGAGCATCTTTTCGAAGTGCGGGATGGCCCAGTGCGCGTCCACCGAATAGCGGCAGAAGCCCCCGCCCAACTGGTCGACCACGCCGCCCGATGCCATTTTCGTCAGTGTGAACAACGCCATGTCACGTGCCCGCTCGTGCCCGTGCGCAGCCTGCCGCAGGAGGAAGAACAGCTCGCCCGGCCGGGGAAACTTGGGCGCGCGCGAGAACCCGCCCCATTCAGGATCGAACGCGGCTTCAAGGTCGCGCAGGGCATCGGCGAACGGCCGGTCATCCAGCGCCGCCGGGCCCGGCGGCACGGCCGATTCACGCGCGAGGGCCTCGCGCACGGCTGCGTTTTGCGCCAGCACCTCTGCCCGGCGGTTGTGCCAGGCAGACGCCACGTTCTCCATCAGCTCGATGAAACCCGGCAGGCGATAGCGCGGCGTCTTGGGGAAATATGTGCCGGCAAAATACGGCGTCTGGTCGGGCGCAAGAAACACCGTGAGTGGCCAGCCGCCGCCGCGCTGCGCCAGAAGCTGGTGCGCCGACTGGTAGATCTGGTCAAGGTCGGGGCGTTCTTCGCGATCGACCTTGATGTTGACGAAGAGCCGGTTCATGGTCGCCGCCACGTCGGCATCCTCGAAGCACTCGTGCGCCATCACATGGCACCAGTGACACGCGGAATAGCCGATGGAGAGCAGGATGGGCTTGTCTTCCCGGCGCGCCTTGTCCAGCGCTTCGGCACCCCACGGATACCAGTCGACGGGGTTGTCGGCGTGTTGCAGCAGGTAGGGGCTGGACTCGGTGGCGAGACGATTGGACATGGCTGCAATAGTTGATTAAATCGGTCAACAATTGTACGCTCGCAGCCATTGCGATTCACCCAGGAGCACGCCATGTCCCAGGAACTCTTTGCCGCCGCCCGCGCCGGCGACCTCGCCGCGCTGCAAACCCAGCTTGCCGCCGGGGTCAGCCCCGCTGCTGTCGACGAGGCGGGCGAAACCGCGCTCATGCTCGCCGCCCAGGGTGGCCATGTGGCCGTGGTCAAGGCACTGATCGCTGCCGGTGCGGATGTCAACGCCGCCTCGCCACAAGGCTGGACGGCACTGGCCAAGGCCGCCTACAACGGCGAAACCGAACGCGGCTATGTCGAAGTCGTCGAACTGCTCGCCGACGCCGGGGCCAACCTGGATGCGCGCATTTTCTTCGGCATCACCCCGCTGATGCTGGCCGCCGGCGGCGGCGACGCGTCGGTGGTGGAATATCTCATCAACCGGGGCGCCGACGTGCTCACCCCCAACGAAGGCGGGCGCACCGCACGCATGATGGCGAACGATCGCTTCTATGTGGACGTGATCAATCTCCTGACCGAGGCCGAGCGCCAGTTGGGCGTGCAGGAAGACGGCTCGTGCTCGTCTACCAAAAGCGTGGTGAAGCCGCAGGTGGTCAACCTGTTGAAGCCGACCACGCACTGATTGCTGCGGGTTGCCGCTGCGGCCTACCCCGGGGACGCAGACGCGGACCCGTTCAGGCGTCGAGCCAGCGCATCACATCCGCCCACTGCTCCAGATCGCGTTCGGCGACGTGGTGCGGCAGGTCGAATAGGCTCTTGCCCTCGAATACGGCGTTGACGTAATTCTGCGTGTTGCGCAGATAGGCCAGCACGGGTAGTCCCTGTTGTTCCATGAACTGCTCCAGGGTGACGCCGGCGCGCGTGCGGGCGTCGACCCGCATCCCGACCACGCCGACGAATGCGTGGCCCTTGCGCACCGACTTCTCTGCCTGGAGCGCGCTGAGAAAATCCCCGCTGGCACGAATGTCGAAGAGTGAAGGTGCAATCGGCACGATCACCTTGTGCGCCAGTTTCAGCGCGCGTTCCAGGTTCTTGCCGTGCAGCCCGGCGGGCGAATCGATCACCAACCAGTCGGCGTCGGTTTTCTGTCCGTCCTGCAGCAGGTCGATGTCCGGCAGGGCCATGTCGCGCATGGCGAGCCACGCGGTCGCGGACTTCTGGCGGTCGAGGTCGAGCATCGCCACGCGCTTACCCTGCGACGCGAGCCCGCCCGCCAGATTGATCGACAACGTGGTCTTGCCGCTGCCGCCCTTGGGGTTGGCTACCAGGATTGCACGCATGGCAGCCTTTCTACAGCGGCTCGACGCTGTACACCACGCCAAGCGTATGCGTTGCGCCAGGTTCAACGAGCACGCTGTTGTCCATGGCGTTGGCCGACTCGACGCAGACCATGGTGCGCCAGCCATCGCCATTCGTCCCGCCCAGGTCGCCCATCTTGTCGGCCTTCTCCTGCCCCGGTGACCAGACCACAGTGGACAGGGAGCCGGTCTTGGCGATGCGGATGCGCCGCTGCAGCTGCGGATCGACGATCACGCAATCCGCCGGGGTGTCCACGTACACCCGGTCCACTTCACCGGGAAAGTCGATGGCACCGGCCTGCTGCTTGTGCGTGAACCCTTCCACCTTGTCGCGATAGGCGCAGCCGTCCAGCCCCTCGACCCGGATCGACGCGATGTCACCAACGCGGAAATAGGTGTGCAGCGCCTCGCTGATCCTGACCGGCTGATCCCCTGCATTGGTGGTGCTCAAGTGGATTTCCAGCTTCTCGCCGACGATCACGCTCAGGGTCAGCGGCGTGGCATGGGGCCATTGCGTGCGGCTCGTTTCGTTGCCGAGCAGCCTGAACAGGATCTCGGTGCGCGCCTCGCTGCGTTTGCGGCTGCCCGTGACCTCCCAGGCCACCGTGCGTGCAAAGCCGTGACCGGGATAGCTCGCCTCGGTTTCGTGCGCGCCGAACCAGGGCCAGCAGACAGGCACGCCGCCGCGTATGGATTTGCCCGGGCCGAATTTCGCCGCGTCGGACACCCACACCACCGGCTCGGTCTGCGACTTGGGACGGAAGCTGACAACCTGCGCGCCCTGCAGACAGATCGTCGCGCGTCCGCCGGCGTTGTCGATGTCGGCGTAGACGAGGCCGCCCGCGCCTTCGCGGAATTGCAGCTGACCGGGAATGGCAAATTGCGACAAGGGATCGGCGTGCATCTGCGCGTCGGTGGGATGCTCGACCAGGCTCACGTCACGCACCGCCCCGAACGCGGCAGAGGTGACCATCGCCGCGTAGGCGCGCAGTGCGGCGGAAACCTTGCGCGGACGCGGCGCAGCGGGCTTCCACGCGGCTGCCCCCCTGGCGTCCATCGCCGCGCGGCGGCGCTCGAGTTCGGCCGCGCTGACGCGCACATTGATCGTGCGTGCGGGGATGTCGATGTCGATGGTGTCGCCTTCTTCCACCAGACCGATCGTGCCGCCCTCTGCCGCTTCTGGCGAGGCGTGGCCGATGGAAAGCCCGCTGGTGCCGCCGGAGAAACGTCCATCCGTCACCAGCGCGCAGGCTTTGCCCAGGCCTTTCGACTTCAGGTAGGAGGTCGGGTAGAGCATTTCCTGCATCCCCGGCCCACCCTTGGGACCTTCGTAGCGGATTACCACCACGTCGCCGGCGACGATCTTGTCGCCGAGGATGGCGTCAACCGCGGCATCCTGGGACTCGAACACGCGCGCGGGGCCGGAGAATTTGAGGATGTGTTCGTCCACGCCGGCGGTCTTGACGATGCAGCCGTCCAAAGCGAGATTACCGTAGAGCACGGCGAGCCCACCGTCTTTGGAATACGCGTGTTCGATGTCGTGCAGGCAGCCGTTGACGCGGTCGGTGTCGAGCGTGGGGAAGCGGCGCTTTTGCGAAAACGCGGTCTGCGTCGGTACGCCGCCGGGCGCGGCGCGGTAGTAGTCGATCACGTCTTTATCGTTGGTGCGGCGCACGTCGTAAGTGTCGATCTGCTTGCCCAGCGACGAGCACAGCACGGTCGGCACGTCGCGATGCACCAGCCCACCGCGTTCGAGTTCGCCCAGGATCGCCATCACGCCGCCCGCGCGGTGTACGTCTTCCATGTGATAGATCTGGATCGACGGCGCGACTTTGCTCAGATGCGGCACGCGACGACTCATGCGGTCGATGTCCTTCATCGTGAAATCGACGCCTGCCTCGTGCGCCGCGGCGAGCAAATGCAGCACGGTGTTGGTCGAACCACCCATCGCGATGTCCAGAGCGATCGCATTTTCAAATGCGTCGAAGCTCGCGATCGAGCGCGGCAACACCGATACGTCGCCGTCATCGTAATAGCGGCGGGTATTGCGCACGATCAGGCGCGCGGCGGCTTTGAAGAGATTTTCGCGGTCGGCGTGCGTCGCGAGCAGCGAGCCGTTGCCGGGCAGCGAGAGGCCCAGCGCTTCGGTCAGACAGTTCATCGAGTTCGCGGTGAACATACCCGAGCACGAGCCGCAGGTCGGGCACGCCGAGCGTTCGAGCTGCGCGACTTTTTCGTCCGAGACTTTGCTGTCAGCGGCGGACACCATCGCGTCGACCAGATCGAGCTTGATCGTCTGCTTGTCCCACACGACCTTGCCCGCCTCCATCGGCCCGCCCGAGACGAAGACCACCGGGATGTTCAGTCGCAGCGCGGCGTTCAACATCCCCGGCGTGATCTTGTCGCAGTTCGAAATGCACACCAACGCGTCGGCACAGTGGGCGTTGACCATGTACTCGACCGAGTCGGCGATGAGGTCGCGACTGGGGAGCGAATACAGCATCCCGTCGTGGCCCATCGCGATGCCGTCGTCGACCGCAATCGTGTTGAATTCCTTGGCGACGCCGCCCATCGCTTCAATCTCGCGCGCGACCAGCTGCCCCATATCCTTCAGGTGGACGTGGCCGGGTACGAACTGGGTGAATGAGTTGGCGACGGCGATGATCGGCTTGTCGAAATCGCCGTCCTTCATGCCAGTGGCGCGCCAGAGGGCGCGGGCACCGGCCATGTTGCGGCCCTGGGTGGTGGTGTGGGAACGGTAGACGGGCATGGGAGTCACTCGGGCAATCTATAATCAGCCGGGTATTTTACCCGCGCCGCCTCAACCCGGTCACCTCATGCTCATCCATCCGCAATTCGATCCTGTCGCCCTGCAACTCGGGCCCGTCGCCATCCATTGGTATGGTCTGATGTATCTCGTCGCGTTCCTGCAGGTGATCCTGCTCGGGCGCTGGAGCATGGCGCATCGCCCCTGGAGCGGCTGGACACCGAAGATGCTCGACGACGTGCTGTTCTACGGTGTGCTCGGCGTGGTGGTCGGTGGCCGGCTCGGCTATGTGCTGTTCTACAAACCCGCCGAATATCTCGCCGATCCGCTCGCCATCCTGCAGGTGTGGCAGGGTGGCATGAGCTTCCATGGCGGTTTTCTCGGCGTGCTGGTCGCGATGATGCTGTTTGCACGCAAGCATGATCTGCGCTGGCTCGCCGTCACTGACTTCATCGCCCCGCTGGTGCCGCTGGGACTGGCCGCCGGACGGCTCGGCAATTTCATCAACGGTGAACTCTGGGGCCGCGCCGCCGACCCCGCGCTGCCCTGGGCCATGGTCTTTCCGCAGACAGGCGACGGCATCGCGCGCCATCCCTCGCAGCTGTATCAATTTGCCGGCGAAGGCGTGCTGCTGTTCCTCATTCTGTGGATGTATGCCCGCAAGCCGCGTCCGGTGGGTGCAGTGTCCGGCGTCTTCCTCATCGGCTACGGCAGCTTACGCTTCCTGGCCGAATTCGCGCGCGAACCCGACGCCTTCCTGGGCTTGCTCGGACTCGGGCTATCCATGGGTCAGTGGCTGTCCCTGCCGATGGTGATCGCCGGCGTCCTGATGTTGCGTTGGGCGCAGCGCCGCACGTGATCCGTCGCGTCTGGCTGCTGTTCGGCTGGCTGGGCGTGTTGCTCACCCTGGTCATGTCGCTGGGCCCGCCCGCGCTCGACGAAGGCAGCGGCCAGACCGACAAGTTCGTCCATCTGGCCGGCTACGCCGTGCTGATGTTCTGGTGGGCGCAAATCATTGTCGCACGGCGCTGGCGGCTGGCCTTGGCGGTCGTGCTGTTTGGCCTGGGCATCGAGGGTCTGCAGAGCCTGACGCCCGACCGGCTTGCCGACGCCGCTGACGCCCTGGCCAACAGCACGGGCGTGGTGCTCGGCTGGGTCACGGCCCGCCTGCTGCCGAACCTGCCTGCGCGACTGGCCGCGCTTTCGCCGATCCGGAATTCGCGGCTATAATCCGCCGCACATTGGGGGGGTAGCTCAGCTGGGAGAGCGCCGCGTTCGCAATGCGGAGGTCGGGAGTTCGATCCTCCTCCTCTCCACCACCATTCAGCGCCCGACCATTCTGCGGTCGGGCGTTTTCATTTCCCCTGCGGCCCCACGCTTATCAGCCTGTCTGACGACAGATCTCGATCTATCGAGAATATCAATCAATCCGGCCGTACTAATCAATTGGACGGAGGGCATTCCGGGTTCTAGTCTTCACTCCGAGCGTGGCTGAGTCAGATGCGTTGCCGGCAGCACCCAGTAACCGGCGTCGTGTGCAGGCCCCTCAAGAGTTGACGCAAATCACACCCATACGCGCTCACAAGCGCCTTAACTGCAAAAGGAGAGAAGCATGCCCAACGAATTGAAATGTCCGTTCGCCCACGATGCCCGCACCCAGGCCGCGCATCAGGGCCCCACCAGCGCAGACTGGTGGCCTAATCAGCTGAACCTGAAAATCCTGCACCAGTTCTCGCCCGCAACCGACCCGATGGGCGAGGATTTCGATTACGCCAAGGAATTCCAGTCGCTCGATCTCGCGGCAGTGAAACAAGACCTCACCGCGCTGATGACCGACTCGCAGGACTGGTGGCCCGCCGACTACGGCCACTACGGCCCCTTCTTCATCCGCATGGCCTGGCACGCGGCCGGCACCTATCGCATCGCCGACGGGCGCGGTGGTGCCGGCCTGGGTCAGCAGCGCTTCGCGCCCACCAACAGCTGGCCGGACAACGTCAACCTCGACAAGGCGCGTCGCCTGCTGTGGCCGGTCAAACAGAAATACGGCCGCAAGATTTCCTGGGCCGACCTCATCATCCTCGCCGGTAACGTGGCACTGGAATCCATGGGCTTCAAGACCTTCGGCTTTGCCGGCGGCCGGAAAGACGTGTACGAACCCGACGAGTCGGTCTACTGGGGTTCCGAAGGCAAATGGCTGGAAGACAAGCGCTACTCGGGCGACCGCGAGCTGGAAGGTCCACTCGCCGCCGTGCAAATGGGCCTGATCTACGTGAACCCGGAAGGCCCCAACGGCAACCCTGATCCGGTGGCGTCGGGCCGTGACGTGCGCGAAACCTTCCGCCGCATGGCCATGAATGACTACGAAACCGTGGCGCTCACCGCCGGTGGCCACACCTTCGGCAAGTGCCACGGCGCGGGCGATGCCGCGCTGGTCGGCCGCGAGCCGGAAGCCGGCTCAATCGAGCAGCAGGGCCTGGGCTGGAAATCGGCCTACAAGAGCGGCAAGGGCGGCGACCAGATCGGCAGCGGCCTCGAAGGCTCGTGGACGCCGACCCCGATCAAATGGGACATGAGCTACCTCGACGTGCTGTTCAACAACGACTGGGTCCTCACCAAGAGCCCGGCCGGTGCCCACCAGTGGACCCCGAAGGAAGCCAACGACAGCAACATGGCGCCGGCCGCGCACGACCCGTCGAAGAAAGCGCCGATCATCATGACCGCCGCCGACATGGCCATGCGCATGGACCCGGCCTACGAGAAGATTGCACGGCAGTTCAAGGCCAACCCGGATGAGTTCGCCGACGCCTTCGCCCGTGCCTGGTTCAAGCTCACCCACCGCGACATGGGCCCGAAAGCCCGCTACCTCGGCCCCGAAGTACCGCAGGAAGACCTGATCTGGCAGGACCCGATCCCGGCCGTCGACCATGCGCTGGTAGACGACAAGGACGTGGCGGCGCTCAAGGCCAAGGTGTTGGCCAGCGGCCTGTCGGTGTCCGAATTGGTGTCGGCGGCCTGGGCCTCGGCCTCGACCTTCCGGGGTTCGGACAAGCGCGGCGGTGCCAACGGTGCGCGCATCCGCCTCGCCCCGATGAAGGACTGGGAAGCCAACCAGCCCGCCCAGCTCGCCCGTGTGCTTGCGACGCTCGAAGCCATCCAGAAGGATTTCAACGCGCAGGCTGCCGGCGGCAAGAAGGTCTCGATCGCCGACCTGATCGTGCTGGCAGGCTGTGCCGGCGTGGAGCAGGCTGCCAAGAATGCGGGCGTGGCAGTCAGCGTGCCCTTCACCCCGGGCCGCATGGATGCGTCGGCCGAGCAGACGGACATCGAATCGTTCGCCGTGCTCGAACCGGTGGCGGATGGTTTCCGCAACTACGTCAAGGGCACACCTCATGCATCGGTCGAGGCCCTACTGATCGACAAGGCGCAGCTGCTCACGCTGACCCCGCCGGAAATGACGGTACTGGTCGGCGGAATGCGGACGCTCGGTGCAAATGTCGGCAGCTCGAAGCACGGTGTCTTTACCGACCGCGTGGGCACGCTGTCCAACGACTTCTTCGTGAACCTGCTCGACATGAAGAACGAATGGGTTGCCCAGTCCGATGCAAAAGACGTGTTCGAGTTGCGTGACCGCAAGTCGGGAACCGCCAAATGGACGGCCACCCGCGCCGACCTGGTATTCGGTTCCAACTCGCAGTTGCGGGCCATCGCCGAAGTCTACGGCGGGCTGGACGCCCAGGCGAAGTTCGTGACCGATTTCGTGGCGGCCTGGAACAAGGTGATGAACCTCGACCGCTTCGATCTGGCGTAAGCCGGTCGGCCGCCGCAGGCGGCCGACCCCGCAGTGCAAGGCCGGGCATCTGCCCGGCTTTTTTTGTCCGACCACACCCGGCCCGTCGCGGGAACGGACTGCCCCCGCCGCCACTCCAAGAGCGGCAGGCAGGCGAAACCCCATTCTGAACAAGGCCTTGCCCTGCGCATACATTGCCGCAGGGGCGATGCAGGATTAATATGCCGTACTTTTCGCTTGAATTTTGCTTGCGGATTTGAATCACCGGGCGGCTTGCCGATTGGCAAGCCGCTGCTATCTGGGCATACGGAAAACAATGGACAGACAAAGCTGGCTCGACGGGACACTCTACTCGCCCGATTTTGAACAGGATAGCTGCGGCTTCGGCCTGATCGCGCAGATCGACGATCAGCCCAGCCACACGCTGGTGCAGAACGCGATCGGCTCGCTGGCCTGCATGACGCACCGTGGCGCGATTGCGGCCGACGGCTTGTCCGGCGACGGCTGCGGCCTCTTGTTCAAGAAACCCGACGCTTTCCTGCGCGCTGTGGCCGCCGACGCCGGCTTGGTGCTGGGCGATCTGTACGCAGCCGGCCTGGTGTTCCTGTCCCGCGAAGCCGGGCCGCAGGCACACGCCCGCGCCACCCTGAAGGCTGAACTCGAAGGCCAGGGACTCGTCGTCGCCGGCTTCCGTTTGGTGCCAACCGACCCGAAAGTGTGCGGTGCCTCGGCGCTGGAATCGCTGCCGCACATCGAGCAGGTGTTCGTCAACGCGCCGGCTGGTGTGTCGGACGACGAATTCGAACGCAAGCTCTACATCGCGCGTCGCCGCGCCGAAAAGGCGCTGGACGCGACCGACCCGGTGTTCTACCTGCCCACGCTGTCGTGCCGCGTCATCAGCTACAAGGGGCTGGTGATGCCGGAAAACCTGACGGTGTTCTACCCGGACCTCAACGACTCACGCTTCGCGTCGAGTCTGGCTGTGTTCCACCAGCGTTTTTCCACCAACACCTGGCCACAGTGGCGGCTGGCCCAGCCTTTCCGCTATCTCGCGCACAACGGCGAGATCAACACGGTTCAGGGCAATCGCAACTGGAGCCGCGCGCGCGAACAGAAATTCGCCACGCCACTGATCCCGAACATGGACGACGTCCGTCCCATCGTCGGCACCAAGGGCTCGGATTCGATGAGCCTCGACAATATGGTCGAAGGCCTGGTGATGGGCGGTACCGGGCTGTTCCGCGCCCTGCGCCTGGTGATCCCGGCTGCCTGGCAGAACGTCGAATCGATGGACCAGGACATCCGCGCCTTCTACGAATACAACTCCATGCACATGGAGCCGTGGGACGGCCCGGCCGGCGTAGTGCTCACCGACGGCCGCTACGCCGTCTGTACGCTCGACCGCAACGGCCTGCGGCCCGCGCGCTGGGTGCTGACCAAGGACCGCATCCTCACCATCGCCTCGGAAGTGGGCGTGTGGCAGATCGATCCGGCCAATGTCGAGAAGAAGGGCCGCGTCAAGCCCGGCCAGATGGTCGCCGCCGACTTGCAAACCGGCCGCCTGCTGATGCCGGAAGACATCGACAACGAGCTGAAGACCCGCCAGCCCTACCGCGAATGGCTGAAGAACAATGCGGTGAAGCTCGACCTGCCGATCAGCCAGGACGCCGACCTGGCGGTGATGGACGCGCCCAGCCTGCTTACGCACCAGAAGCTCTTCAACGTGAGCTTCGAGGAACGCGACCAGATCATCCGCGTGCTCGCCGAAGACGGGGCCGAAGCCATCGGCTCGATGGGCGACGACACGCCCATGGCGGTGCTGAGCCAGAAGGTGCGCTCGCCCTTCGACTACCTGCGCCAGCAGTTCGCGCAGGTCACCAATCCGCCGATTGACCCGATCCGCGAAGCCATCGTCATGTCGCTCAACACGGCCTTCGGCCCCGAGCGCAACCTGTTCGAGGAAACGCCGGCACACGCACATCGCGTCGAGGTGCATACACCGCTGCTGTCGAAGCAGGCCTTCGACCATTTGCTTAACCTGAGCGACCCGGCTTTTCCCCCGATCACGCTCGACCTGCACTACGACCCGTCGGCGATGTCGCTGGAAGCGGCGATCCAGGCGCTCACCCGCCGTGCCGTCGACGCGGTGAAAGCCGGCAAGGTCATGCTCGTGCTGTCCGACCGCAATATCGGTAAGGGTCGCCTGCCTATCCACGCCCTGTTTGCCACGGGCGCGGTGCACCACGCCCTCATCCACGCCGGCCTGCGCTGCGACGCTAACCTCATCGTGGAAACCGGCACGGTGCGCGACCCGCACCACTACGCCTGCCTGATCGGCTACGGTGCGACTGCCGTCTACCCCTACCTCGCCTACCAGGTCATCGGCGAGTTCGTCAAAACCGGCGAGATCAAGCCCGGCCTCGACAAGGCGCTGTCCAACTACCGCAAGGGCATGGACAAGGGTATCTACAAGGTGTTGTCCAAGATGGGCATTTCGCTCGTCGCGAGTTATCGCGGCGCGCAGCTGTTCGAAGCCGTCGGCATCCACGAAGACGTCGTCAGCCTGTGCCTGACCGGCACGAAATCGCGCATTTCTGGCGCGGATTTCGCCGACTTCGAAGCCGACCAGAAATTGCTCGCCAAAACCGCGTTCAATCCGTTAAAGCCCCTGTCGGCGGGCGGCCTCCTGAAATTCATGTTCGGCGAGGAATTCCACGCCTACAACCCGGACGTGGTGCAGCAATTGCAGAAAGCCGTGAAGTCGGGCGACTACGCCGAATACAAGCAGTATTCCGAGATCGTCAACACCCGCCCGGTGGCGATGCTGCGCGACCTCTTAAAACTGAAATCGGCAACCCCCATCCCGCTCGATGAAGTCGAGCCGCTGGAATCCATCCTCAAGCGTTTCGACTCCGCCGGCATGAGCCTGGGCGCTCTCTCGCCCGAAGCCCACGAAGCGCTCGCCGAAGGCATGAACCGCATCGGCGGCCGCTCGAACTCGGGCGAGGGCGGCGAGGACCCGAAGCGCTACGGCACGATCAAGACCTCCAAGATCAAGCAGATTGCGTCGGGCCGTTTCGGCGTCACCGCCACCTATCTGGTCAACGCCGAAGTGCTGCAGATCAAGATCGCACAGGGCGCGAAACCCGGCGAAGGTGGGCAACTGCCCGGCGACAAGGTCTCGCCGACCATCGCCGCGCTGCGCCACTGTAAGCCCGGCACGCCGCTGATTTCGCCGCCGCCGCACCACGACATCTATTCCATCGAAGATCTGGCGCAGCTGATTTATGACCTGAAGCAGGTCAACCCAGCCGCGCAGGTGTCGGTGAAACTCGTCGCCGGCCCTGGCGTCGGCACCATCGCGGCCGGCGTCGCCAAGGCCTACGCCGACCTCATCACGATTTCCGGCTACGACGGCGGCACCGGCGCATCGCCGCTGACTTCGGTCAAATACGCAGGCACGCCGTGGGAACTGGGTTTGAGTGAAGCCCAGCAGGTCTTGCGCGCCAACGGCCTGCGGGGGCGGGTGCGCGTGCAGACCGACGGCGGCCTGAAGACCGGGCTCGACGTGGTGAAAGCCGCGATCCTCGGTGCCGAGTCCTTCGGCTTCGGCACCGGGCCGATGGTCGCGCTCGGCTGCAAGTACCTGCGCATCTGCCACCTCAACAACTGCGCCACCGGCGTGGCGACGCAAAACGAAAAACTGCGGCGCGATCACTTCATCGGCCTGCCCGACATGGTCGTCAATTACTTCAAGTTCGTCGCCGAAGAAACGCGCGAGCTGATGGCCGCGCTGGGCGTGCGTCAGCTCACCGACCTCATCGGCCGCACCGACCTGCTCGAAATCACCGCAGGCGACACCCTGCGCCAAGGCCGGCTCAAGCTCGACGCGCTGCTGGCGCACGGCAGCATCCCCGACGACGCGCCGCGCTTTGCGCAGCAGGATCGCAATCCTTCATTCGACAAGGGCGAACTCGCCGAACAGATGGTGGCCGATACACTCGCCGCCATCCAGTCCGGCTCGAAAATCGAACGCGCCTACACGGTGAAGAACGTCAACCGCTCGATCGGCGCGCGTCTGTCCGGCGAAATCGCCAGGGCCCATGGCGGCCAGGGGCTGCCCGACGACACCATCCGTATCCATCTCACCGGCAGCGCCGGTCAGAGCCTCGGCGTGTGGAACCACAAAGGCCTGACGATCACGCTAGAAGGTGACGCCAACGATTACGTCGGCAAGGGCATGGGCGGCGGCCGGCTGGTGATCTACCCGCCGCGTGTCGCTACCTTCGAAGCACACCGCAACACGCTGATCGGCAACACCTGCCTGTACGGCGCGACGGCCGGCGAACTCTACGCGGCCGGCATGGGCGGCGAGCGTTTCGGCGTGCGCAACTCCGGCGCGCTGGCGGTGGTGGAAGGCGTGGGCGACCACGGCTGCGAATACATGACCGGCGGCACCGTGCTCGTGCTCGGCGACACCGGCCTCAACTTCGGGGCCGGCATGAGCGGCGGCATGGCCTTCATCGTCGACGACTCGGGCGATTTTGTCTCGAAGCTGAACAAGGAAATGGTCGAGATCGTCCGCATCACCAGCGACGACACCGAACCCTTCCGCAGGTTCTTCAAATCGCAGGCCGAGCGCCATCTGGCGCTCACCGGCTCGGCACGCGCGGCTGCGCTGCTGGCCGATTTCGACGCGGCGCTCGCCAAGGTCTGGCTGGTCAAACCCAAACGGATTTCGATCGAAGACCTGGTCGACGACATCCCCGGCGCAGTGCGCGCGACGGTAGCAGCGTAAACTGCTGTGACGCGTAGACAGGAGGCGAAAATGGACATCGACTTACTGGAAGAAGCCAAAAAACGGCCTTTCGCTGAAAAATTGCAACTGGTCGAAGACCTGTGGGACGCGATTGCCGCAGAGGCTGCGCAGCAAAAAATCAGCCCTGCCCAGCGCAGCTTGCTCGAAGCCAGGCTGGCCGAAGCCGACGCCAACCCGAACGACGGCAAACCCTGGGAGGAGGTTCGGAATGAAATCGAGCGGTCTCTGTGAATCTTGTCATCAGTATCCGGGCACAGCGTGATATTCGTGATGCAACGGCTTGGTATGAAGAACAGGCACAAGGTCTTTCGACAGAATTTTTGCGTGCTGTCGAGCTGAATCTTGGTTATGTCCTGCGCAACCCGGGTTTGTTTGCCGAAGTGCTTCCCAGCATTCGGCGCATTGGCTTACGTCGTTTTCCATACAACCTTTTCTACCGGGTACGCGACGAAAAAAATTACCGTGCTAGCTTGCCTGCACCAACATCGCGACCCGCAGGACTGGCCGCAACATTGAGATTGAAAGTACAGAGAAACAAAAATGGGTGACGCATTCCAGTTTTTGAAGCAGAACCGCCGCGACGGGGACAAGACCGCCGCCGAGGTCCGCAAGCATGAGTTCAAGGAAATCTACGCGCTGATGCCGCAGGAGCAGGCGACGGAGCAGTCCGACCGCTGCCTCGCCTGCGGCAATCCGTACTGTGAGTGGAAGTGCCCGGTGCACAACTACATCCCGAACTGGCTGAAGCTCGTGACCGAAGGCCGTCTGTTCGAAGCCGCCGAGCTGTCGCACCAGACCAATTCGCTGCCCGAAGTGTGCGGCCGCGTGTGTCCGCAGGATCGGCTGTGCGAAGGTGCGTGCACGCTCAACGACGGCTTCGGCGCGGTGACCATCGGTCAGGTCGAGAAATATATTTCCGAAGAAGCCTTCAAGGCGGGCTGGCGGCCCGACATGTCGAACGTCGTCGCCACCGGCAAGAAGGTCGCGATCATCGGTGCGGGCCCGGCGGGCCTGGGCTGCGCCGACGTGCTGGCACGCAATGGCGTGAAGCCGGTGGTGTTCGACCGCTACGACGAAATCGGCGGCCTGCTCACCTTCGGCATCCCCGAATTCAAGATGGAAAAATGGGTGATGACCCGCCGCCGCGACGTGCTCGAAGGCATGGGCGTCGAGTTCCGCCTCAACACCGACATCGGCAAGGATGTCTCGATGCAGTCCCTGCTCGACGACTACGACGCCGTGTTCATGGGCATGGGCACCTATACTTACATGAAGGGCGGCTTCCCCGGCGAAGACCTGCCCGGCGTGCTCGAAGCGCTGCCGTTTTTGATTTCCAATGTGCGTAATTGCCTTGACCTGGCCAAGCCCGGCGAGGCTTACCACGACATGAAGGGCAAGCGCGTGGTGGTGCTGGGCGGCGGCGACACCGCAATGGACTGCAACCGTACCAGCATCCGCCAGGGCGCAGCGAGCGTGACCTGCGCCTACCGCCGCGACGAGAAGAACATGCCCGGCTCCAAGCGCGAAGTCGGCAACGCCAAGGAAGAAGGCGTGCAATTCCTGTGGAACCGTCAGCCGGTCGAAATCGTCGGCAACGGCAAAGTAGAAGGCGTCAAGCTCGTCACCACCGAGCTCGGCCCGCCGGATGCGCGCGGTCGCCGTACGCCGGTGGTCGTGCCCGGCTCGGAAGAAATCATTCCGGCCGACCACGTCATCGTCGCCTTCGGCTTCCGCCCCAACCCGCAGCCGTGGTTCGAGACCCACAACATCGCCATCGACCAGGGCGGCCGCGTGATCGCCAAGGGCGGCGCGCACGCCTTCCAGACGGCCAACCCCAAAGTCTTTGCCGGCGGCGACATGGTGCGCGGCTCGGATCTGGTCGTCACCGCGGTGTACGAAGGCCGCGAAGCCGCCAAGGGCATCCTGGGCTATCTCGACCTGGCCTGATGGCGTGGTTGCCGCTTCAGCGGCACTACAACCCCGGCCTGCTCCTTGCGGGTGGCACCCGAGCCCGGCCGGAGTATGCTGTGGCGCTGCCCCCGGCTACCCTGATTGCATGCTCTCCAGCCGCTACTATCCCCGCTCCTTCACGGTGCTCGTCATCGTCGCGATGATCGTACTGACGGTGCCGCTCACCAGCGGCCTCATCAACGCCATCCGCGTCCTGCAGGGCATCGCCGAAACCCAGCGCCAGTTCGCAACCGATAGCCTGGCGGTGACCCGCGACACCCGTACGTTGCTGGACGCCACCAGTCAGCTGCAACGCGCCGCCGGTCAGTACCACCTGCTGCAGGATGCCGAACTCGGCCCCGCGCTTCAGACCCGACACGATGCCCTGCAAACCCTGCTGGCCGACCTGTCGCCGCGCCTCACCGATGCAGAATCACACGCTACGTTGACTCGCCTTCGGGGTTCAGCCCAGGCACTCTACCGCCGGACGCGTCCGGGCACGTTTCTCGACAGCACCAGTTTTCGCGCACTCGACAGTGAATTCAATGCCCTGCACGACCAGGCGCGCACCCTGCTGGAACAATCCGATGCGGCCATTCAGCACCGGATGCGTGCCCTTGAAGACGAAGTCCGTTCGACCCAGCGCCGGCTGATGCTGCTGGCGCTGGCGCTGATCCCGCTGACCCTGCTGCTCGCCGCCGTGTTTTCCTGGATGATCAACCGGCCTATCCGGCAACTGCGTGCCTCGATCCAGCAGCTTGGGCGTGGCGATCATGCGCCACTGCCCGCATTGGTCGGCCCACAGGACATGGTTGAACTCGGCCGCGAAATGGATTGGTTACGACAGCGCCTCCAGGCGCTGGAGGATCAGAAAATCCGCTTCCTGCGCCATGTCTCGCACGAACTTAAAACACCGCTGGCCTCACTGCGCGAAGGCGTGGGCCTGCTCGACGACACGCTGGCGGGCCCATTGAACCCGCGCCAGCGCGACATCGTCCGGATCATGGATGGTAGCGGCCGCGAACTGCAAAAGCGGATCGAAGACCTGATTCGGGTCGGTAACCTGGCGATCAATCCTGTACCTGCCACGGTCAAGGTTGCACTCGAACCGCTATTGCAGTCTGTGCTTGCGCGCCAGCGCCTGCCCCTCGATACGCGCGGGCTGACAATCGATCTGGTCACCGCACCGTTCACACTGCACACCGACGCCACCCGACTGGAAACCGCACTCGACAACCTGCTTTCCAATGCCATCAAATTCAGCCCTGAAGGCGGACGCATCCTGATCGAGGCCACCCGGCTGCCGGATGCCACGCTGGCCATCGACGTGTGCGACGCCGGCCCCGGCATTCCGGTAGCAGACCGGACACGTGTATTCGAGGCTTTTTTTCAGGGTGCCCACCAGCCAGCCGTCGCTGTCAAAGGCAGTGGGCTGGGGCTGGCCATCGTGCGCGAGTCCATGCGCAGCCTCGGTGGCGACGCAAGTCTGATCGAGCGCGAAGCTTGGTCCACCTGTTTCCGTCTGACCTGTCCTGTCTCACCTAGCCCGACTGCCTGATGCGCTCTTTACTCACCCCTCTCCTCGCCTGTGTCCTCCTCGGTGCCTGCACCCTGCCCCCTGCGCCCCCTATCGAACAGGCCGCCGCACAGAACCGCACCCTGTCCACGCTCGATAGCACCGACGCACTCGACGAACTGGTGCGGATCAACGCCCAGTCCGGCGATGCGCAGCGCGCTGAACGCACCCGCCTGGACGGAGAACGACTGGGCACGGCCCGTCTCCAGTTCCGCCTTGCGTTGCTGCTCGGGCGTGACGATGACCCCGCCTCGCAGGAACGGGCGCTGAAACTCCTGGGCTCTCTCGACACGAGCGACGCGCGCGCGCAGGCCCTGGTCGACCTCACCCGAACCAGCCTTAAGGCCCAGCTCGACGCACGCCGCCAGGCCAGCCGCACCCAGGAACTTCAGGCCCGCATCGAACAGCTCAAAGCCCTGGAAAAGTCTCTGCAACAGCGCGACGACGCGCCCAAACCACGATGAAAAGACCCGTCATCCTGCTGGTCGACGACGATGCGGCACTGCGAGCGCTGATTGCGCTGCGCCTGGAAGGAAACGGCTTCGAGGTCACCGCAGTCGACAGCGGCGAAGCTGCACTCGCAGCCCTGGCGCAGGCCCGGCCCGACGCCGTCCTCACCGACATCCAGATGCCGGGTATGGACGGCATGGCGCTGTTTCGCGCCATCCACGCGCGCGACCCGGCGCTACCGGTCATCGTGCTCACCGCACACGGCACCATTCCCGACGCGGTCGCCGCCACCCAGCAGGGGCTGTTTGGCTATCTCACCAAGCCCTACGACGCTCCGACCCTGATCGAGCTTCTGAACCGGGCGACCCGTCTCGGCGGCGGCGAAGCCTCGGCCGACCATGGCGACGCCGCCTGGCGCGAAGGCGTGGTCACCGCCAGTGCCAACATGGAACGCCTGCTGGCCGAGGCCCGGCTGGCCGCGCAAAGTGAAGCGCCGCTGCTGATCCTGGGCGAATCCGGCACCGGCAAGGAAGTGCTGGCACGCGCCATCCATCGCGCCAGCCCCCGACACCGGGCGCCTTTCGTCGCCATCAACTGTGGCGCGATCCCCGCCGAACTGCTCGAATCCGAGCTGTTCGGCCACATCAAGGGAGCGTTCACGGGCGCAGCTCGCGATCATCCCGGCCTATTGCTCGCCGCCGAGGGCGGCACTGTGTTCCTCGATGAAATCGGCGACATGCCCGCTCCCTTGCAGGTGAAGTTGCTGCGCGTGCTGCAGGAGCGCGAAATCCGACCGGTCGGGGCCACCGAGGCGCGCGCCATCGATGTGCGCATCCTGTCCGCCACCCATCGCGACCTTGAAGCGGCGATTCTCGACGGCAGCTTTCGCGAAGACCTGTACTACCGACTGAACGTGGTTGGCCTGAGCCTGCCACCCCTGCGCGACCGGCGCGAGGACATTCCGCTACTGGCCCAGCATTTCCTGTCCGAACTGGCCGCCAAATACCGCCGGACCCTGACCGGATTTGCCCCGGACGCACTGGAAATGCTGGTGCGCGCCGACTGGCCGGGCAACATACGCCAACTCCGCAACGCGCTGGAACAATGCTGCGCGCTGGCCACCACGCCCACGATTCCGGCTTCGCTGGTGGCGCGCGCGCTACGCGACAAACCCTCAGACATCCGGCCGCTGGCAGAAGCGCGGGCCGAGTTCGAACGCGACTATCTGGTCACCCTGCTCAAGCTGACGCGCGGTCAGGTCAGCGAAGTGGCCCGACTGGCAGGACGCAACCGGACCGAGGTTTACCGCCTGCTGCAGCGACACCAACTGAATCCCGCCCTGTTCAAAGCCAGCGACGACCCGCCCGGCTGAGGCGGGTTTGCCAGGCTGGCACAGCTTCTGCATGAATGGCTCTATTCACAACATTCAAGGAGCGCATCATGTTCGGCTGGGCTGTCACCTTTCTGCTCGTTGCCATCGTGGCCGGCATTTTTGGCTTTGCCGGCGTGGCCGGGACCGCCGCAGGAATTGCCAAAATCGTGTTTGTGGTGGGTTTGATCGTGTTTCTGGCCATGCTGGTGATGGGCCGCCGCCCACCCACCACGTGATCCTGTCGGGATGGTCATTTCCAGGGGGCTCACGCCCCCTTTTTCTTGCCGGCCTGCTGCATGTCGCCAGCTAGCGACATAAAAACGCTTTTTAATCAATCCACTAGGAAGCAGTGGCCAGGTGCGTCGCCGTCTGGCGACAGTTTTGCCTGTCCAGGCCGCACCGCGCCCCGGAGCCACGATCGAAAAACAAGATTAAACCATTGATTATTCATCAAAAAATTAATCTGGCACGACTATGGCTATTACCCTGTTGAGTGTATCGACGCTCGTCTGTCCAACCACACAGGAGTCAGCCATGAACCAACATTCGACCCGTACCCTGAAATTTGCCCAACTTGGGCTGCT
The DNA here is from genome assembly GCA_002281775.1 of Hydrogenophilales bacterium 16-64-46. Classification (GTDB taxonomy): domain Bacteria; phylum Pseudomonadota; class Gammaproteobacteria; order Burkholderiales; family Thiobacillaceae; genus Thiobacillus. The sequence goes on from NCGY01000002.1 coordinate 262,710, forward strand.
GGGGCTCTTTACCGCTCATGCTGCCATGGCAGCCAATGCACCGGCCGATTTCTCGATGTACGACACCGACAAGAACGGGGCCGTGACACTCGAAGAATTTGCCGCGCAAGGCGGCAAGCCCGATACGTTCAAGATGGGGGATGCCAACAAGGATGGTGTACTGAGCCCGGATGAATTCATCAAGGCCGCATCGAACAAGGATCGCGCCGACGCAGCCAAGTACCTCGACGACGCCTGGATCACCACCAAGGTGAAAACCGCCCTGCTGAATGAAACCCGGCTGAAGGGCCTTGAGGTCAGCGTCGAGACCACCAAGGGTGCAGTTGTGCTGTCAGGCAATGTCGCCACCCCGGATCAGATCCGCCAGGCTGAAACCATCGCCGCCAGCATCAAAGGCGTGAAGAGCGTCCGTAACGACCTTCGCCTCAAGGCCCAGGGCTGATGAGCCGTCCGCTCACATCGTTGAACACGAGTGGGGCCGAGGGCTTCCATGCATCGGCCCGGCCGGACCAACCGGTCAGGGACGAAGCACTGGACCGGCTCTATGTGAGGATCGAGCGCTTTGGCAGCGTGCTTCAGGAGAAATACGGCCTGAGCCGCAGCGAGGCCATGCGCAAGATCGCCGCGCTCAAACGCGCATTCAAAGAGGAGTGAAACATGATGCACGACAGCAACAAGCACAAACTGGATGAAGAAGTGAATGAGGCCAGGGCGCAATTGCAGGATCTGAAGAAAAACGTCGTCAAGGCAGGCAACGATGTGCGACATGCGCTTGATGACGCCTGGATCACTGCCCGGATCAAGGCCGCACTATTGAAGGAGAGCCTGTTCAAGGGTTTCGAACTTGGGGTGGGTACCGAGGCCGGAGGCGTCCGCCTGACAGGCGACCTCGACACCCTCGACCAGGTGATTGCCGCAGAGAGTATCGCAGCAGGCATCCCCGGGGTGCGCCGCGTCTATAACGACTTGCGCGTCAAGCCTCGCATCTGAATACCTGTACAGGACAGGGAAATCCCGTAACCGGATTCGCCGGAACGCATGCTTTCGGCAGCGGTCCGGCCTGGCAAGGAGAAGCACATGAAACCGATAGCCCCGCACCTCGCGGACGAACACATGAATCTCTATGAATGGAACGGCGGCACCGCACAGTTCGGACTGCCTGCGGAGACACCCCGCGCGGCCCGCTGGCACCTCCCGTTTGGCGTGCTCGCTGTCCTGACCTCGCTGCTGGTGCTCAACGGCTGCGATCGTCAGGGTCCGGCAGAAGCCGCCGGCGAAAAAATCGATCAGACCTTGGAAGAGACACGCGATCAGGCTGCCGACCTCTATGAAGAGGTTTCACCGCAAGACCCGAGCCCGGCTGAACGTGCCGGCGACGCCATCGACGATGCACGCGAGGCCGCCGGCGAGAAAATCGAAGAGGCCGGCGAGGCGCTCAAACCGTAATCCACGCTCCAGCGTGCGCGGGAGACTCCGCCCCGCGTACGATTGAGGCCGACCCCGTTCGGCCTCTTTTTTCGTCGGCCTCTCGTGTTACACGTCGTTACATCCCGTTACGCCGCTCACACATGCCGCTTACAGGGCGCGCCTAAAGTGGAATCGTCGGCTGAACACAGCGACACCCACCCACACACAGGAGCGACACCATGAAAAGCATGACCTTCAAACACACTCTTTCCATCCTGACCCTGGGCCTCATGGGCTTGGCCGCAGGCGGTGCCCAGGCCGGCTGGGATCAAGACCATGACCATCGCCATGGCCCGGTTTTCAAGCAGAGTCAGAATTTCAGCCAGGAAATCAATGCGCGTCAGGAGAAACAGATGCAGCGCATCCAGTCCGGCTATCGCAACGGCGCGCTCACACACCGCGAATACCGCGAACTGATGAACCAGCAAGCCCATGTCCGCGAGATGGAACGCCGCTTCCGGATGGACGACGGCAGGATCGATGCGCGTGAATTCAAGCGGATTGACCATGCGCTGGACATGGCAGGCCGCGACATCCGCGATGAAAAAACCGACCGACAAGCGCGCAACAGCTACGATCATCACCCTTGGTACAACTGAGCGCCGCACAAGCTAAAGTGAACAGGGCACGGTGCCGCTATCGGCCTGTGCCCCCCAACCGGAGAAAGACAATGAAAACTTCCCTGGCGCTGATACTCGCCCCCCTGCTTGCCGCCGGTCCCGCTTTCGCCGATCCGCCGGCGCATGCGCCGGCACACGGCTATCACAAGAAGCACGATCGGGATCACGACGACGACAAGCACTACAAGCGTGACAAGCACTACAAGGCCAAAAGTGGCACCATCTACGTCCGCGATTACGGCATTACCTCCGGCCGCTGCAACCGCGATGAAATCGGCGCGGTGATCGGCGGCGTCACGGGTGTCATCGTCGGCAGCCAGGTTGCCGACCGCGATGATCGCGTCGTCGGCATGGTGGTCGGCGGCGTGCTCGGCGCGGTGCTGGGGCACGCCATCGGCGACCGCATGGACGACCGCGACCGCGCCTGCATGGGCCATGCGCTGGAACTCGGCAAGCCCGGCGTGCCGGTGGTCTGGGGCCACGGTGGCCACCAGTATCGCTTCATCCCGCGCGGCGACGCCCGCGACGGCTGTCGCCATGCCACGCTGATCGTCGACGGCAAGAAACCGCGCGAAGTCCTGGCCTGCCCCGCCGGACGCGGTAACTGGACCTTCCGCCGCACCTGAGGCCACACGGACGGGCTGGGCGGGCCTGTTAGAATGCGGGCTTTGTGCGTCGAGCCCGCCCCATGTCCGCCCTCAAGAACGATACCTTCCTGCGCGCGCTGTTGCGCGAGCCGACCGACCACACCCCGCTCTGGCTGATGCGCCAGGCCGGGCGCTACCTGCCGGAATACAATGCCACCCGCGCCCGCGCCGGGGATTTTCTCACCCTGTGCAAAACGCCCGACCTGGCTACCGAGGTCACCCTGCAGCCGCTGGCGCGCTATCCGCTGGATGCCGCGATCCTGTTTTCCGACATCCTCACCGTGCCCGACGCGATGGGCCTGGGCCTGTATTTCGCCGCCGGTGAAGGCCCCCGCTTCGAACGCCCGCTGCGCGAGGAATGGGAAATCCGCGACCTCTCCGCGCCAGACCCCCACGACAAGCTGCGCTACGTGATGGACGCGGTCGCCAGCATTCGCCGTGCGCTCGACGGTTCGGTGCCGCTGATCGGCTTTTCCGGCAGCCCCTACACGCTCGCCTGCTACATGGTCGAAGGCGGCAGCTCGGACGACTACCGCCACATCAAGACCATGCTCTACAGCCGGCCGGACCTGCTGCATCACATCCTCGACGTCACTGCGACCGCTGTGACCCTTTACCTCAACGCGCAGATCGAAGCCGGGGCCCAAGCGGTGATGATCTTTGACTCCTGGGGCGGCAGCCTCACCCCGACGGCTTACCAGGAATTCTCGCTCGCCTACATGCAGCGCATCATCGCCGGCCTCGTCAAGGAACGCGACGGCCGCCGCGTGCCGTGCATCGTCTTCACCAAAGGCGGCGGCAACTGGCTGGAAGCCCAGGCCGCCATCGGTGCAGACGCGCTGGGTCTGGACTGGCACACCGACATCGGCGAAGCGCGCCGGCGGGTGGGCGGCCAGGTGGCCTTGCAGGGCAATCTCGACCCCTTCACCCTGCTCGGCAGCGCCGACGCCATCCGCACCGAAGCCACCCGCATCCTCGACGCCTACGGCAACCACCCCGGCCATGTCTTCAACCTGGGGCACGGCATTTCGCAGTTCACCGAGCCGGACAAGGTCAACGTGCTGGTGGAAACCGTGCACAGCCACAGCCGCGCCCTGCGTGCATCAAGCAAGGGTTGATCGTTTATACCTATCAATCGAAAAAACCGAACAACCCGCGTATAAAAATCGACTGGTCAGCACCCAGCTTCCGGGTCACCATCGGGGCCTTCATCGCCTCTCCGGAGCACGTTCATGAAAAGCACCGTCCTGAAAACCTTCCTCTTCAGTCTGTTCGCAGTCTTCCTCAGCTTCGGCTTCGCCACCCACGACGCAGAAGCCAAGCGCATGGGCGGCGGCAAATCCTTCGGCATGCAGCGCAGCGCGCCGGCCAAGCAGGACGTCGCACCCCAGCGTCAGCAACAGTCAGCCGCCCCCGCACAGGCCGCGCCGCAGAAACGCAGCTGGATGGGGCCCATCGCCGGTCTCGCCGCCGGCCTGGGTCTGGCCGCCCTGTTCTCGCACCTGGGTCTGGGTGAAGAAATGGCCAATTTCCTCATGCTCGCACTGCTGGCCGTGGTCGCCTTCATCGCGATCCGCTGGCTGTTGCGCAAGAATGCGCCGCAGACGCCGGCCATGCAATACGCGGGGCATACCCCCTCGCAGAACCCCATGCGCTTCGACAGCGCGCCGGCCGCAACCGGTCACGCTGACCAGCCGGCAGGCGCTCAGACCTACGCGCCCAGCCTGCCGCCCGGGTTCGACGCCGCAGCCTTTGCGCGTGAGGCCAAGCTGAACTTCATCCGACTGCAGGCGGCATTCGACGCCGGCAACCAGGATGACCTGCGCGCGTTCACCACCCCCGAAATCTTTGCCGAGCTGGCGATGCAGATCGCCGAGCGCGGCGCGGCGAATGAGGCCACAGACGTGCTGGCGGTGAATGCCAACGTCATCGAGGCCGTGGAGGACGACAACCAGCTGGTCGTGAGCGTTCGCTTTACCGGCCAGGTGCGTGAAGGCGATGGCGCGCCTGCCGCGTTCGACGAAATCTGGCACCTGACCAAACCCGCAAACGGCACCGGCGGCTGGCTCATCGCCGGCATCCAGCAGAATTAATCTTTGCCAATCAGGCCTTTGCACGCGATAAAGCGCGCAAAGGCCGTCATAAGCCGCTATAGAAGCGTTAACTTATGCACAGTTTTGGCGCAAGTGAATTTTTTTCATTGCAAGGGCTTGACAGCAAGGGGGGCTTTATAACTTTTTGATTCTGAATCAAAAATCAAACTGCCCGATTTTTGATCAAGTCAGCCAGCGCAACAATTGACGGGGGTTTGGGGGGCGTCGGCACAAATGCCCCACATAATTATCCACAGCTTGCGTGGAAAAAACGGAATAAGCCTGTCCCGTCAAATGCTTGGGATAACATCCCAGATATTCTGACAGGAAACGCTGCTAATTCATGCCGTCCATCGCCCGGGTCGCCCTCGATACGCCGCTCTCGCGGCTGTTCGACTATCGCCTGCTCGCCCCCGCCCATCCGCTGCCGGCCGGCACGCTGGTCGAAGTCCCGTTCGGCCGCACGCGGCAGGTAGGCGTGGTGCTCGAGTGCGTGGACGACAGCCCGGTCGCGGCTGGCAAGCTCAAAAGCCTGCTGCGCGTACTGGACGACCGGCCGCCGGTTTCTCCCGAGATTCTCAAACTGGCGCGCTTCTGCGCCGACTATTACCACCATCCGCTGGGCGCGATCCTCGCCGCCGCCCTGCCGCCCCGGCTAAGGGCCGCGACGCCGTTTCAGGCCGACACGCCCTGGCTGGTTCTCACGGCTGACGGGCAGAGTGCGGAGCCCTCAGCCCGCGCGCGCGGTCAACGCGCCCTGCTGGATGCCCTGAAGGCCGGCCCCCTGGCACGGGAAGTTCTGCGGGCCAATCAGCAGATGCGCCATGCCGCCACACTGGTTGGCACCGGCTGGGCGACGTGGTCGCGCACGCCGCCCGCGCAAGACGCGCCGCTGCCCACAAGCCGCCCTACACTTACACCGGACCAGCTCGCCACGCTCGACGCCATGCGTCCCGCACTCGACCGCTTTGGCGTGCATCTCGTCCACGGCGTCACCGGCAGCGGCAAGACCGAGCTTTACCTGAACCTGATCGCAGACCGGCTCGCGGCCGGCCGGCAAACCCTGGTACTGATTCCCGAAATCGCCCTCACCCCCCAGCTCGAAGGGCATTTCCGTGCACGTTTTCCAGGCCGCCGCATCGTGGCCCTGCACAGCGGGCTCGGCGAAAAGGAACGGGCGGAAAACTGGCTCGCCGCACCCGACTGCGATGTGTTGCTCGGCACCCGGCTGGCGGTGTTCGCCCCGCTGCCCCGGCTGGGCCTGATCGCCGTCGACGAGGAACACGATGGCTCATTCAAGCAGCAGGATGGGCTGCGCTATTCCGCACGCGATGTCGCCATTGCGCGCGGCAAGCAGACCAAAGTGCCGGTGGTACTCGGCTCCGCCACGCCGTCGCTGGAGAGTTATGCGCAGGCGCTGGCCGGACGCTACCAGCTGCACACGCTCACCACGCGCGCCCATCCCGAGGCGCGCCTGCCCGATATCGAACTCGCCGACCTGCGCCATCTGCCGCAGGACAACGGCCTCACGCGCCCGGCCGTGCAGGCGCTTACCGACGCCCTGGCACGGGGCGAGCAAAGCCTGGTTTTCCTCAACCGGCGCGGCTACGCCCCCGCGCTCTACTGCCCCAGCTGCGCCTGGGTGTCGCCCTGCCCGCATTGCTCGGCGAGGCTGGTGCTGCACCGCCGGGCCTGCCGGCTGCGCTGCCACCATTGCGGTTTTGACACAGCAATTCCGCACGCCTGCCCCAGCTGCGGCAACCCCGACCTGAAACCGCTCGGCCAGGGCACACAAAGGCTGGAAGAAACCCTGGGCGCATTGCTGCCGCAGGCGCGCATCCGCCGCATCGACCGCGACACCATGCAGCCCCGTGCCTGGGCGGCACTGGGCGAAGCGGTGCGTGCGCGCGAAGTCGACATCCTCGTCGGCACCCAGATGCTCGCCAAGGGCCACGACTTTCCCGACATGACGCTTGCGCTCATCCTCGACACCGACGGCGCGCTCTACAGCCCGGACTTTCGTGCGACCGAACGCCTGTTCGCCCAGCTGATGCAAGTGGCCGGACGCGCCGGCCGGGCCGACAAGCCCGGACGCGTGCTGATCCAGACCGCCTTCCCAGACCACCCGCTGTTCCGTTACCTGCAACGCCACGACTATCCCGGCCACGCCCGCGCGCTGCTCGCCGAACGCCGCCAGCTCGACCTGCCGCCCCATACCCGGCAGGTCCTGTTGCGTGCCGAAGCCCCTTCCATGGACGCCGCACTCGCCTTCCTGCGGCGCGCGGCAGCGCTGTTGCCTGCACACCCCGCACTGTCCATCTACGCGCCCACGCCCGCGCCCATGGCGCGCGTGGCCAATCTGGAGCGCGCCCAGCTGCTGCTGCAATCCCCCAGCCGCCCGGCACTACACGCCTGCCTGTACGACTGGACGCCGCAGCTCGACGGCATCCGCCCGCGCGTGACGCGCTGGTCGCTGGATATCGATCCGCTGGCGTTCTGAATTGAATCCAGGCGGGATGGATAGCCCGGCTCTTCTTGTTTAAAGTACCCTAGCAGCGATGACCAAAACAGGGAGCCGAGATGAAAGGTCCAGCCTCTTCCTCGCCTGCGCAGGCCTACCTAGACACGGTGAGTCCTTTCGGTAGCGCTTTCACGCCCGAGGAATCCTTCCGCTTTCAAGTACTGTACGTCGCCGAGCATCCTGGCCTGTTCGGCCAACAGGCTTCAGCCTCGCCTGGGGCCAGGGTGCCACTGTCCCCTACGTCACGCCTGAATCGCGCCCCATGAAACTGACCATGCTGTCTGCCTTCTGGCGGAACGTGTCTGTCCATGTATGGGCGTGGATCGTCCTGTTTGTTGCCACAACTGCCCACGCGCAAGCCGACCCTGCCAGTGCATCAGCCACATCCGAATGCATACGCCTCGAAGAGCGAGTTAACGACGCCGAACGTGCCGCCGCAGAGGGTGGCTTTCGGGGGCGGGCCGAGCTCATCAGGCTGCGCAAGGATTACGCCGCACGTTGTCAGCCCGCGCAGCCCGTCGCGCGTCAACCCCGACCCGAGCCCGAATTCGTGCCGCAAGTCGGCGCGCTGATCGACTGCGAAAAACTCGAACGCGATTGGCTGGCGGCGATGCAGCACGCGGAAAACGCCCGCCTGCCGCCCGCCACGCCTGACCCGGCTATCCGAAAATTCCGGCAGGAATGCCCGGACGAAGCGCGCGCGGCGCAAGAGCGCAGGCACCACGATATCGACGCACGCGGCCCGGCGGGTTTCGAGCGGGTGCGCACGCCCGGCACCTATGGCGACTGGCTCGAACCGCTCGATGAACAGGGGTGTCGGGGTAACAACGCCGAGCGTGACGCGTGCGCGGAAAAGATTATCGCCACCGCGCTGGCCGAGGGGCGACTCGCGCAGGCCGAGGTCGATGCCTGCCGCAATCCGTTCGCCGCCGCCTCGTCGCGCAACGCGCGTACCGCCGAGATCCAGCAGCGTCGCAGGGAAGCGCTCCCTTCAGAACTGCGCAAGCCTGAACGCGGCGCGTGGGAAACCTGGCGCCGGGATACGCCGGACTGCCGCCTCGAATCTAAAGTGAGCGCGAGCTTCACCGACCGTAGCAAGTCGCCGAGCCGGATGCAGAACCGCCCAGCCACGCCCGGCGACCGCGACTGCGGCTTGAATGTCGTCGATCCCCCGCGTTGCGATTTCGCCGACGCGCTGGTCAAACCCGGCTATGAACACTGGGAAGCGCGCGCCCACGAGCAGTGCGTGCGCCGCGACCCGCTCGCGCGCAGCGAACGCGGCTATTGCACGCGCAAGGTGATCGAGCGCGCGCTGGCCGAAAAGCAGATTTCGAAGTCCGTATACGAACAGTGCCGGCGCGCGGCGGCGGCGGGTGGCGACACGGTGAATATCTGCCTCGAAGCACGCGCGATTCTGGATCGCGTCGGCACGTCGAAAGTCGTCTCGAAACGCACGCCCGCCGCGCCGCCGCGCGTCGATCTCTCCGGCTACAAGCAATCCGCGCTGATCCGGGCGATCCAGCACCGCGACTGGTCAAACGCGCCGTTTGCCGAACGCGCCTACGGCGTGACGCTCTTCATGCGGCTGGGCGCGGCCTGCCCGAATCTCGGCCACGCCGACACCCTGCCGCGCCTGATCCAGCGCTGGCAGAACGCGCCGCGCGAAACCGCCGCCCGGCTGCTGTCCGGCCAGGGCACGGCGCGCGATCTGACGCAGCTATTGATCGACGCCGAACAGATTTTTGGCGGGCTGGAAAACTGCGACCGCCTCCCGGCTTTTTCTTCCGAGCGCGAGCAGTGCGAACAAAACCGCGCCGCACGCCGCAACACCCCGGCCTCGCCCTACGGCGAGCACGACGCCCGCCGCTGGCTGACGAAAAACGCCTGCGCGAGCCCCGTCACCACGCACTTCAGCCAGCGCCTTACCGAGTGGCTGTTCCTCGACGACGCCGCGCGCGGCAGCATGAGCTGGGCGGCGAATCATCCCCGCCGCCGCGAATTGAGCGCACTGTTCGAGCACTGCCGCCTGCAGGCCGGCGACGGCGTCGCCGACGCGTGGTGCGGCTGTTACGTCCGCCAATTTGCCGCCATCCAGCAGGACGACACGCGCTTTCGCAACGCCGCCGTGCTCGCCGCCAACCGCGCCAGCGCTTTCGTTGGCGACGGCGCGTGGTTCAACCAGTTCGGCGGCGGCGATGCTTGCAGCGCGCACACCGAGCGCATCGCGCAATGGCGGCGTGGCCAGAGCGCAAGGCCGCGCGTCACCGCCTGCCTCGTCGCGCAAACGCCCGCGCCTGCGCGCCTCACGCCCGGCACAGAAGCCTGCCGCTACCGCACCGCGTGGGGCGAGCTGCTGTTTTACGACACCACCTGCCGCGACCGCCTCTACGCTCACCAGTGGGGCAGCGAGCCCGTGGCCTGCCAGGGAGACCCACGATGAAGAACTGGTTGCTGTTGCTGCTCTTGCCGTGGCTGCTCGCGGGCTGCGTGCTGGAGCGTTTCGCGTTGCCGAACAACTACGCGCCGAAGCACTCCGGTATGACCACGCCGCTCGCCGACGGGGCGGTCTTCAAGGGCGTGGCCGACCCGAAAAAAGGCGGCGAGATCTTCCTGCGCTTCGTCAAGACCGGGCCCGCGCAGTACGTCGCCGAACATTTTGTCGCCATGCCCGACGGCGAAGACATTGCGCTTGCCCCCGCCCACGTCCGCTTCCTGCCGCTGGGCGGCGCGCACTACGCGCTCTACTGGAAGCGCATCGGCGAAGAACCGAAACAGGGCTACGCGCTGGTGCGGCTCGATGCCGGACGCTTGCAGGTGCTGGAGCCGATGAGCCAGTTGTCCACGCTCGCGCTGGCGAAGGCGCACGGCATCGCCGCCCAACCGCCCGGCCTCGTTGGCGGCTATACCTTCGACACCGGGGACGAGGCGCGCGTGCTCAAGTTCTTCAAGGATCTTGCTACGCGCAAGACCGAGGCGACGCTGACGCTCGCCGCGACCAAGCAGGTTCCCGCCGACCTGCGGACACGCACCTACGCTAAGCTCGGCGAACACATTCCGCGCCTCAAACGCAACGATCTCGGCAGCGAGACCGACGCCGCAGCCGTCGTCGCGTGGGCGCAGCGCCTCGCGCGTGAAGGCGACGGCCACGGGCAGCATCTGCTGGCGCGCCTCGCGGCCAACGGCTGGGGTATGCCCGCCGACGGCGCGGTCGCGATCCGCGAAGCCGAAGCCGCAGTGAAGAACGGCGTGCCGCAAGCCGCGCACGTCATCGCCGCCATGCACTACTACGGTGTGGGTGTGCCTGCCGACCCGGCACGGGCGCTGCCGTACGCGCGCCGGGCGGCGGAAGCGGGATCGCCGGGCGCGATGCTGTTGCTGGGCTTCGCCTACGGTAACGGTCGCGGCGTGGCGCAGGATCGCGAAGCCGCCAAGCGCTGGCTGCAAGGTGCGATGGATCGCAACTACGGCCCCGCCTTTGCGCAATGGGCCGACCTCGTGCTCACCGAAAAAACCGAAGCCGCCGACCGCGCCGCCTTGCCCGCGATCGAGCGCGGCGTCGCCCATAACGACGCGCGGGCGCATGTGCTGCGCGGGGTGTTCCACGAGAACGGGCGCGCAGGACTCAAGGACATGGACGCGGCGATGAAGCACTTTCTCGCCGCCGCCGAGCTTGGCGATGCCTATGCCAAGTATCTCGTCGGCTACCGCCTGCGCCACGGCCAGCACATCGCGCAGGACATCCCGCGCGGGCGTGCGCTGCTGGCCGAGGCTGCGCAGGCGGGGATAGCGGATGCGGCAAATGCTATAGAAACCGATGCCCCAGCGGTGTATCTCGCGCTGGGTGTTGCCTACCGTGATGGCGACGGGGTCACCCAGAATCTTGATCAGGCAAGAGGCTGGCTTGAGAAAGCGGTCAGCGCCGAGCAGTGGGAAGCCAACGCGGAGCTGGCCAGGATACTCATCAGGGACAACACGCCTTCATCGAAAATACGCGCGCGGGAGCTCATCGAGCTAGGCGTGGAAAAGAACCAGGCCAATGCCTATCACCTGCGCGGCACAAGTTATGCCAGTGGATGGTGGGGCCAGATTGACTGGCAACGCGCGTACAGCGACTTCTTGCGAGCCGCCGAATTTGGCCACGCCCCGGCCCAGAAAACAATCGGTGCGATGCAGCTGGATGGCCTTGGAACCCGGAAAAGCGAAGTCGAGGGGCGCTACTGGCTGCGGCGCGCAGCCGATGCCGGCGACCAGGATGCGCATGACATGGTCCGGGCACGCGGAATCCCATCCTGGACACCCATATCCCGTCTGGCCACTCTGGCCCGAGAGCGCTATGCAGACGAAGACAGGGATTTTGGCCTGCCGCCCAGTGACGCGCCCATCACATCGGGATTCCATCGCGACACCCCCTTGCGGGTGCCAGGGGCGCGCACAGTCAATACTAACGAAGTGAAATCGCTTCTGAAGGCCAAGCCTGCTCCCATTGTGATCGATGTTTATGGCGAAACGGAAAGCCTGCCAGGGGCGGTTTATCTCAAAGGTTTCGGCCTGTACAGACCCGTGATGGGGCGCATTACCAAAACCCGCGCAGTACTTGACCCCCTGATCGGCAGCGATCGCAATCGCGGGATCATTTTCCTATGTGTCAGCGTGAGGTGCTGGCATTCCTACAATGCCGCAATGTTTGCGCTCGAAGCGGGTTACACCGATGTCATGTGGTATCGCGGAGGGCTGACGAGCTGGAAGTCCGCGAAACAGAAAACCGCTGTGCCGCAACGGATTGTCTGGGAGTAAGTGATATGGCTTACAGGCTTGAACCTCGCTGGCGTAAACTCTCCGTGGCAAGTTACCTGCTGATGGGGCTGACACCCCACTGCTCGCGACCCCCGCCAGCGCCAGCATCACCCTGTGCAACCGGGGCAAGACTACGCTGAGCTGCGTGATGATCAGGAATTACTGGTCGCTCGGGGCGAACTTCATGCCCGCCGAATCCTGGTCGGCGGACGGCTGGCATCAGCTTTCGCCTGGCTGCAGAAAAGTCATCGACGCGCCACAGCTACTGCACGCGTTTTTCCTGATTCAGAAACCTGTAGGCAAACGCTGGCGCACCTTGAAATATCCCATCAAGCCACCGGGGTATGGTCAGGGTTCGTCCGGGACAGACCAGCGCTTCTGCGTCAGTGAAGACAAAGTCTGGCGGCGCACCCAGACACTGGAGGCGCTGGCTGTCTGCCCGAAAGGGCAGCGACTCGAAACCTTTTCGCTCTACGTGAAGAGTTTTGCCAATACGGACTTCACCGGCGATCTGGAATGAGACAGAAACCCTAGCACGCTGCGCAAATTCCGCTTTTGACAGCACACCGCGGCAATTCGCTTGAGTTCGTCCCAGCAAGGCAAAGGCTGTATTCAATCCTTGCTGCACATACACTCTATTGGGACAGTCCAAGGCTGACGCTTATAATCCGGAGTCCGATTTCCCTGTGTGGGCGCGCTTCGCCCGCCGCAGAATGTCCAGCACACACCCCATCAAAGACCTCATCGTCCGCCTGCTCGGCGAAGCCCTCGACACCGTCGCCCCGGACACCCCGGTGAGCCTCGACATCGAACGCCCGAAAAACGCCACGCATGGGGACTTCTCGTGCAACGTGGCGATGCAGCTGGCGCGGCCGCTGAAGAAAAATCCGCGCGAGCTGGCGCAGCACATCCTCAACGAATTGCCCGCGTCGCCACTGGTTGCGCGCACCGAAATTGCAGGGGCGGGGTTCATCAACTTTCATCTGGCCCCGGCCGCCTGGCATGGCATCGTGCCGCGCATTCGCGCGGAGGGCGCTGCGTATGGCCGGGGCGATGCCGGGCAGGGCCAGCGGGTGCTGGTGGAATTCGTCTCGGCCAACCCCACCGGGCCGCTGCATGTGGGCCATGGCCGCCAGGCCGCGCTCGGCGACGCGCTGTGCAACCTCTTCGCGACGCAAGGCTGGGCCGTGCATCGCGAGTTCTATTACAACGACGCCGGGGTGCAGATCGCCACGCTAGCCACCAGCGTGCAGGCCCGCGCCAAAGGCCTGAAGCCGGGCGACGCGGGCTGGCCGGAAGCCGCCTACAACGGCGAATACATCGGCGATATCGCGACCGATTTTCTCGCCGGCAAGACCGTGCGTGCAGACGACCGCGAGGTGACGGCCAGCGGCAACGCCGACGACCTCGACGCCCTCCGCGAATTCGCCGTCGCATACCTGCGCCACGAGCAGGATCTGGATCTGAAGGCCTTTGCGGTGAAGTTCGATCACTTCTACCTCGAATCCAGCCTCTACACCTCCGGGCGCGTCGAAGCGACGGTCAACACGCTCGTCGCCAACGGCAAGACCTACGAACATGACGGCGCACTGTGGCTGCGCACGACGGATTACGGCGACGACAAGGACCGCGTGATGAAGAAGTCCGACGGCGGCTACACCTATTTCGTGCCGGACGTGGCCTACCACATCGCCAAATGGGAACGCGGCTATACGCGCGCGATCAACATCCAAGGTACCGACCACCACGGCACCATCGCCCGCGTGCGCGCCGGCCTGCAGGCCGTGGGTCTCGGCATTGCCGAGGGCTATCCCGATTACCTGCTGCACACCATGGTGCGGGTAATGCGCGGCGGCGAAGAAGTGAAGATTTCCAAGCGCGCCGGCAGCTACGTCACCCTGCGCGACCTGATCGAATGGACGAGCAAGGACGCAGTGCGCTTCTTCCTGCTGTCACGCAAGCCCGACACCGAATACGTCTTCGATGTCGACCTCGCGCTGGCGAAGAACAACGACAACCCGGTCTACTACGTACAGTACGCCCACGCCCGCATCTGCCGGGTGTTCGAAGAATGGGGCGGCCAGCCTGCCAGCCTTGCGGACGCCAGCCTCGCGCCACTCACCGCCCCGCACGAACTCGCGCTGATGCAGCGTCTTGCCGAATACCCGGAAGTGATCGCAACCGCCGCCCAGGAGCTTTCGCCACACCTTGTGGTGCATTACCTCACCACCCTGGCCGGCGATTTCCACGCCTGGTACAACGCCGAGAAATTCCTCGTCGACGACCCCGCCACCCGGCTTGCCCGGCTGGCGCTGGCCGAAGCGTGCCGGATCACGATTGTTAACGGTCTCGCCTTGCTCGGCGTCAGTGCCCCGGAGACAATGTAGTCATGGCCAAACCCGTATCCCGTCCCGCCAAGCGCGGCGGCAGTTCCATCTTTGCCGGTGTGCTGATCGGCCTGACCGTCGGAGCGGTGCTCACTGTGGGAGTCGCGCTCTGGGTCACCGACAACAACCCGTTCAAGATCGACCCGCCGCCGGCTGCGCCTGCCGCACCCGAACCTGCCGCCACACCCGAACCCGCGCCGAGCTTCGACTTTTACAAGGTGCTACCCGGTGACGAGTCGACCGCCCTGCCCGCCGCCGCCCCGCCTGCCGCCCCGCCCACTCCGCGTTATTACCTGCAGGCCGGCGCGTTCCAGAACGCCGACGACGCCGACAACCTCAAGGCCCAGCTCGCCCTGCTGGGCGTGGAAGCCGCAATCCAGACCAGCGAAATCCCCGACAAGGGCGTGTTCCATCGTGTCCGCATCGGCCCCTTCCTGGCCATGGACCAGGTGAACAGCACCCGCAGCCTGCTAGCGCAGAACAATATTCCCGCCACGCTGGTCAGAGAAGAACCTAACCCACAGGAGACGCCTTGATGTTCAGCCGCGCCCTGGCCTTTGTGGCCGCCGCCGTTTTTTCGCTATCCGCTTTTGCCGCCGAACCCATTTTCGAGGGTCACGACTACACGCGGGTGAGCCCGCCGCGCGCCGTGGCCACCGGCAACAAGGTCGAAGTGCTGGAGTTCTTCTGGTATCGCTGCCCGCACTGCTTCCAGCTTGAACCCGCACTGTCGAAATGGCTCAAGACCCTACCCAAGGACGCGCAGATCCGCCGCGTGCCCGCCGTGTTCCGGCCGGACTGGATGCCGGGGGCCAAGCTCTATTACGCCCTAGAGGAGATGCGACTGCTTGGCCGTTTGCACCACAAGGTTTTCGATGCCTACCACATTGAAGGACTCGACCTCGACAACCCTGAAGTCCTGCGGACCTGGCTCACCAAACACCGCATTGACCAGACCAAGTTCAATGTTGCCTACAACTTTGGCGGGCCCGGCAAGGCCAAAGCCGGTCAGAAACTTGCCACGGCCTACGGCATCCAGGGCGTCCCCGCCTTCATCGTCGACGGCAAGTACGCCACCTCGGTGTCACAGGCCGGCAGCGAAGCCCGTCTGTTCGAGGTGCTCGATCAGCTCATCGCCAAGGCGCGCGCCGAGCGTAAAGCCAAGAAATCCAAATAAGCCACGCGCTTTGAGCGACCCGGCCAAGGTCTTCATCACCGGCGCAAGCTCGGGCCTCGGCGCGGCGCTTGCACGCCACTATGCCGCCAGCGGGGCCCGTCTGGGGCTGGTCGGCCGCAAGGCCGGTGCGCTGGCCGATGTGGCGCACGGTCTTGATGCCCGCACCTATCTCGCCGACGTACGCGACGCCGGTGCAATACGCCAGGCCGCCCACGCCTTCCTCGCCGACGTGGGCACACCCGACATCGTGATTGCTGCCGCCGGCATCAGCGTCGGCACCCTCACCGAGGAAGCCGGCGATCTCGATGCCTTCCGCGCGGTGATGGACGCCAACGTACTGGGGCTGGTCCACACCTTTTCGCCCTTCATCGCCCCGATGGCGGCACGGGGCGGCGGCGTGCTGTGCGGTATTTCCAGCGTGGCCGGGGTGCGCGGCCTGCCGGGAGGCGGCGCGTATTCGGCGTCCAAAGCCGCCGCCGCCATTTATCTCGAAGCCTTGCGGCTCGAACTCAAGGCGCGCCGCATTGCCGTGGTCGACGTGGCACCCGGCTACATCGACACGCCGATGACCCGGGTCAACCCCTACCCCATGCCGTTCAAGATGTCTGCCGAATCGGCCGCACAGAAAATCGCCCGCGCCATCCACACCCGCCGGGCGCGTACCGTGATCCCCTGGCAAATGGCCTGGGTGGCGCGATTGCTGAAATGGCTGCCGATTCCGGTCTATGATGCAGTATTCGAACGTGCACCGCGCAAACCGCGCGGCCTGCCCACATAACTACACACGATTTTTCCTGCGGAGCAGTACCATGCCGGCCCCCCTGAACCTCATCCTCATCGACGACCACCCCCTGCTGCGCATGGGGGTGGCGGGCTACATCCAGCAGGAAGCCGACCTCAAGCTGGTCTCGCAAATGGCCAACGCGGCCGAACTGCGCGCCTGGCTTGCCGCCGGCAACAAGGCGGATGCGGCGCTGCTCGACCGCTCCCTGCCTGATGCCGACGGCCTCGACCTGGTGTCCGACCTGCGCGACCTCGGCATCAAGGTCATCATGCTCACCATCGCCGATTCCGACGAGGAAATCTCCGAAGCCATCTCCTCCGGCGTGGATGGCTACGTCGTCAAGTCCAGCGAACCCGACCAGGTGCTCGCCGCCATCCGCAGCGTGTGCGACGGCCAGAGCAGCTTTCCGCTCAACATCATGCAGCGCATGGCACGCGGCGAACTCAACAACAACGCACTCGCCGCGCTCACCGCGCGCGAAATGGAAATCGTCAACCACGTAAAGGAAGGCCATTCCAACAAGGCCATCGCCTACAAGATGACGCTGTCGGAAAACACCGTGCGCAACCACCTGCGCAACATCATGGAAAAGCTGGGTTTGCGCAACCGCGTACAGGTCGCCACGTTGGCGCTGAAGGAAGATCGCAAGCGGCATTGAATCAAGCGCAAACACGCACAGCAAAAGAGAACGGGGGCGCGAGCCCCCGTTCTCTTTTGCTGGCTATGGCCTTACTCGACGGTGACGGACTTCGCCAGATTGCGCGGCTTGTCGACGTCCGTACCCTTTTGCAGTGCCGCGTGATAAGACAGCAGTTGCAGCGGCACGGTGTGGAGGATGGGCGACAGCGGCCCGTTGTGTCCGCCCGGCAACTTAATGACGTGGACGAACTCGGAAGCCTCGATGTGCACGTCGCCGTCGGCGAACACATACAGCTCGCCGCCGCGCGCGCGCACTTCTTGCAAGTTGGATTTGAGCTTTTCGATCAGCTGGTCGTTGGGGGCGATGGTGACGACCGGCATGTCCTCGTCGACCAGCGCGAGCGGGCCGTGCTTGAGTTCGCCGGCCGGATAGGCTTCGGCGTGGATGTAGGAGATTTCCTTGAGCTTGAGTGCGCCTTCGAGCGCGATGGGGTAGTGCACACCGCGCCCGAGGAAGAGCGCATGATGCTTGTTGGCAAAGCGCTGTGACCAGGCCTCGACCTGCGGTTCGAGCGCCAGCGCCTGCTGAATCTTGTTAGGCAAGCTGCGCAAGGCGGCGAGGTGTTCGGTTTCCTGCGCCGGGGTGAGGCGACCGCGCAGTTTGGCCAGCACCAGCGTCAGCAAAAACAGGCCGGCGAGCTGGGTGGTGAAGGCCTTGGTCGAGGCGACGCCGATTTCGGGGCCGGCGCGGGTAAGGAACTTGAGGCGGGAGGCGCGGGTGAGCGCGGATTCGGGGACGTTGCAAATGGTCAGCGTCTTGTCCTGGCCCAGTGACTTGGCGTGGTTCAACGCCGCCAGCGTGTCGGCGGTCTCGCCGGACTGCGAGATGGTGACGATGAGTGCGTCCGGGTTGGGAACCGAGGTGCGGTAGCGGTATTCGCTGGCGACTTCCGCGCGCGCGGGGATGCCGGCGATCTCTTCCAGCCAGTAAGTAGCCACTTTTGCTGCATGGAAGCTGGTGCCACAGGCCAGGAAGGTGACGGCCTTGACCTGCTTGAGCACGTCGGCGGCGTCAAAACCAAACCACTCGGGCTGGATGTGATCCTGCGCCACGGCGGTCAGCAGGGTGTCGGTGAGCGCACGCGGCTGCTCGTGGATTTCCTTCTGCATGAAATGCCGGTAGTGGCCGAGTTCGGCCATGTCGGCAGAGAGTTCGGAGACGTGGACGCTGCGGTCGGTCTGGTGGCCGGCGGCGTCGTAAACCGTGACGGATAGCAGGCCGATGTCGGCGACGTCGCCTTCTTCCAGATAGATCACGCGCTGGGTAACCGGCAGCAGGGCAGACACATCCGAGGCGATGAAGTTTTCTTCGATGCCCAGGCCGATCAGCAGCGGGCTACCCTTGCGCGCGCAGATCAGGCGATGGGGTGAGTCCTCGCTCACCACGCCGATGGCGTAGGCCCCTTCGAGTCGGGCCACGGCCGCGCGGGTGGCGGCTAACAGGTCCTTGCTCTGGCGATAGTGCCGCTCGATGAGGTGGGCGATCACTTCGGTATCGGTTTCCGAGGTGAAGGTAAAACCGTCGGCCTTGAGTTGCGCGCGCAACGCCTCGTGGTTTTCGATGATGCCGTTGTGCACCACCGCCAGACCGGCGCTCACGTGAGGGTGAGCGTTTGCTTCGCTGGGCGCGCCGTGGGTTGCCCAGCGCGTGTGTGCGATGCCAAGGTGGCCGTGCACCTGCTGTCTCGCACAGTCCTCAGACAGGCTGGCGACCCGCCCCACGCTGCGCACACGGTTCAACCCGCCGTTGATGGTGACAAGCCCCGCCGAATCGTAGCCACGGTATTCGAGCCGCCGCAGGCCTTCGAGCAGGATGGGAACGACATTGCGTTGCGCGACCGCGCCTACGATACCGCACATGATCAGCGCTCCGTAACGAGTGAGGGGTGAGAGGCGAGGTGTGAAACGACAAAACGCGAACCCACGTCATTTTGATTTTTGAGATTTGCCATGCCGTTCTACTCTCCCGTTGTTTACGCCTCACACCTTATCTTTTCGTCGGCCGTTTCCAGCCTGCAATCGTCGTCTGCTTCGCGCGCGACAGCGTCAGCTCCCCTGCCGGCGCATCACAAGTGAGCGTGGTGCCGGCACCGAGCGTGGCACCCTTGCCCACGGTGACGGGGGCGACGAGCTGGGTATCCGAGCCGACAAAAACCTCGTCCTCGATCACGGTGCGGTGCTTGTTCGCGCCGTCGTAATTGCAGGTGATGGTGCCGGCACCGATGTTCACCTTTTTGCCCATGGTGGTGTCGCCGACGTAGGACAGGTGGTTGATCTTGGAACCGTCGTCGATCTGGCTGTTCTTGATCTCGACGAAGTTGCCGACGTGAACGTCGCGCGCAAGCGTAGTGCCCGGGCGGATGCGTGAAAACGGGCCAATGCGGTTGGCTTCGCCGATGGTGGCATCGTCAGCCAGCGTAAAGGCGTCGAGCCGCGTGCCCGCCGCCACGGTCACGTTGCGCAGCACGCAGCTGGCACCCACTTGCACGTCATCGCCCAGTTCAACGTGGCCTTCGAACACGCAGTTGACGTCTATGCTCACGTCGCGTCCGCAGACCAGCGTGCCGCGCACGTCCAGCCGCGCAGGGTCGGCCAGCGTCACGCCGGCGTCCAGCAAGGCCCGGGCGATCTCGCCCTGGTGGATGCGTTCCAGCTCGGCCAGTTGCGCCTTGCTATTCACGCCCAGCACCTCCCATTCGTGCGCAGGCTGGTGGGTTTCAATGGCCACACCGTCGGCTACGGCCATGGCAATAATGTCCGTCAGGTAGTACTCACCCTGCGCGTTGTTGTTGTTCAGACGGCCGATCCAGGATTTGAGCTGCGCAGCAGGCAGCGCAAGGATGCCGGTATTCACCTCGCGGATCGCCCGCTCCGCGTCGTCGGCATCCTTGTGCTCGACGATGCGGGTAACTTTGCCGTCCACCCGGACGATGCGCCCGTAACCCGTGGGGTCGGCGAGCAGCACCGTCAGCAGCCCCAGCCTGCCCGCCTGGGCCGCGGCTACCAGCGGTTGCAGGGTCGCCACGCGCGTCAGCGGCACGTCGCCATACAGCACCAGCACCACCCCGTCCTGCTTCAGGCTGGGCAGTGCCTGCTGAACCGCGTGGCCCGTGCCCTTCTGTTCGGCCTGCAACACGAACGTCAGCTTGTCGTCAGCCATCGCCCGGGGCACGGCATCCCCGCCAAAGCCGTACACCACGGCAATCTGCGCTGCACCCAGGCTATGCGCCGCATCGACCAAGTGCCCCAGTAGCGGCTTGCCCGCAAGATTGTGCAGCACCTTGGGCAAGTCGGAGCGCATCCGCGTGCCTTTACCGGCCGCCAGTATCAGGATTTCCAGGGGAGAAGACATGGGTGGTGTAAACGGGGCAGACAGGGAATTGAACATAGTGCCAGCAAGAGGCGCGCCAAGTATAGCGCCCCGCTCCCTGCGCCAGAATGGAAAAAAGGCAAGCCGAAGCTTGCCTTTTTTCCGGAGCCGAGCCGATCAGTTGTGCTTGCGCAGCTTCTTGATCGCTGCCAGCTGGGCCACCGCCTGCGCCAGTTCGGCTTGCGCCTGGGCGTAGTCGATACTGGCGGTTTTGTCTTTCATTGCCTCTTCCGCAGCGCGCATGGCTTCAAGCGCCTTGGCTTCGTCCAGATCGGTGCCACGAATGGCGGAGTCCGACAGGATGGTGACGACGTGGGGCTGCACTTCGAGTATGCCGCCCGAGACGTACACCAGCTCTTCTTCGGTCTGGTTCGGCACCTTGATGCGCACCGAGCCGGGCTTGAGCGTGGTGAGCAGCGGCGTGTGACGCGGGTAGATGCCGAGCTCACCACGCTGGCCGGGGGCAATCACCACTTCGGCTTCGCCGGAGTAGAGCGATTTTTCAGCGCTGACGATATCGACGCGTAGGGTCATGGCCATTTTTAAACCTCGTTAGGGGCTAGGAGCTAGGATTTAGGGAATAGGGTTCAGGGCGGTGCGGCTTCGCCGCGCCTCAACGACCCCTGGTCCCTAGCCCCTAGATCCTGATCCCTGAATTACTGAATCGTCTTCGCTTTTTCGACCGCTTCTTCGATGGGGCCGACCATGTAGAAGGCCTGTTCGGGAAGGTGGTCGTATTCGCCTTCGACAATCGCCTTGAAGCCGGCGATGGTGTCTTTCAGCGAGACGTATTTGCCCGGTGCGCCGGTGAACACTTCGGCGACGAAGAAGGGCTGCGACAGGAAGCGCTGAAGTTTACGAGCACGCGACACGGCCAGTTTGTCTTCGGGCGACAGTTCGTCCATGCCCAGAATCGCGATGATGTCGCGCAGTTCCTTGTATTTCTGGAGCGTGCCCTGCACCTTGCGCGCGACCGAGTAGTGCTCGTCACCGACGACTTGCGGGTCAAGAATCCGCGAGGTCGAGTCGAGCGGGTCAACCGCCGGGTAAATACCGAGTTCGGCGATCTGACGCGAGAGCACCAGCGTTGCGTCCAAGTGGGCGAAGGTGGTTGCCGGCGACGGATCGGTCAAGTCGTCCGCCGGGACGTAAACGGCTTGGAACGAGGTGATCGAGCCGGTCTTGGTCGAGGTGATGCGCTCTTGCAGACGACCCATTTCTTCGGCCAGCGTCGGCTGGTAGCCCACCGCCGACGGCATACGACCGAGCAGCGCCGAAACTTCGGTACCGGCCAGGGTGTAGCGGTAGATGTTGTCGACGAACAGCAGCACATCGCGGCCTTCGTCGCGGAAGAATTCGGCCATGGTCAGGCCGGTCAACGCGACGCGCAAACGGTTGCCCGGCGGCTCGTTCATCTGACCGTAGACCAGCGCAACCTTGTCCAGCACGCCGCCTTCTTTCATCTCGTGATAGAAGTCGTTGCCTTCGCGAGTCCGTTCACCGACGCCGGCGAACACCGAGAAGCCGCTGTGCGCGACGGCGATGTTGCGGATCAGCTCCATCAGCGTCACGGTCTTGCCCACGCCCGCGCCGCCGAACAGGCCGACTTTACCGCCCTTGGCGATCGGCATGATGAGGTCGATGACCTTGATGCCGGTTTCCAGCACTTCGATCGCCGTCGCCTGATCGGCGTACGCCGGTGGCTTGCGGTGGATCGGCATGAAGGTTTCAGTCTGGATGTCGCCCATTTCGTCGATCGGCGTGCCGAGGACGTTCATGATGCGACCCAACGTGCCCTGACCAACCGGCACCATGATGGGGTTGCCGGTGGTGAGGACTTCCATGCCGCGACGCAGACCGTCGGTCGAACCCATGGCAATGGTGCGAACCACGCCGTCGCCCAGCTGCTGCTGGACTTCGAACGTGAGTTCGGGCGACGTCATCTTCAACGCTTCCATGACCTTGGGCATGCCGTCGCGCGGGAATTCCACGTCGACAACCGCACCGATGATCTGAACGATTTTTCCGTTGCTCATCTTGATTCCTTGATAAATGAATTCTTGCGCATCAGACCGCTGCCGCACCGGCGACGATCTCGGACAGTTCCTTGGTGATCGCAGCCTGGCGGGTCTTGTTGTAGACCAGCTTCAGTTCGCCGATCACGTTCTTGGCGTTGTCGGAAGCGGCTTTCATCGCCACCATCCGCGCCGACTGTTCGCACGCGATATTTTCGGACACACCCTGGAACACCAGCGACTCGATGTAGCGCATGAGCATGGCATCCACCACCGGCTTGGCGTCGGGTTCGTAGATGTAATCCCAGTGCGTTTTCAGGCTGGCTTCTTGTTCGTCTTCCATTTTGGCAAGCGGCAACAGCTGGGTCAGCGTCGGCTCCTGCTTCATGGTGTTGACGAAGCGGTTGTAGACGATGTATAGCGCGTCGATACGGCCATCGAGGTAGGCGTCGAGCATGACCTTCACGGGGCCGATCAGCTTGTCCATGTGCGGCGTGTCGCCCATGCCGGTCAGTTGCGACACGACGTTCGCCCCCAGACGCTGCATGAACCCCAGGCCCTTGTTGCCGATGGCGGTGACGTCGACTTCGGTGCCCGCGGCCTTCCATTGCTTGAGCTGGCTCAACACCACGCGGAAGGCGTTGGTATTGAGACCGCCACACAGCCCCTTGTCGGAGCTGACGAGGATCACACCCACGCGTTTCACGTTGTCGCGCGCAATCACGAAAGGGTGCTTGTATTCGGGATGCGCATACGCGAGGTGAGTCGCCACGCGGGCGATCTTCTCGGCGTAGGGGCGCGCAGCGCGCATGCGCTCCTGCGCCTTGCGCATCTTGGACGCCGCAACCATTTCCATGGCCTTGGTGATCTTGCGCGTGTTTTCCACGCTCTTGATCTTGGTCCGTATCTCTTTTCCGGCTGCCATATGAGGCTCCTATCTCGCTCGCTTCAGTAGACGCCGGTCTTCTTGAACTCGTCGCAGGCTGCGGTGATGGCCTTTTCGCTGGCCTCATCCATGTTGCCGGCCGATTCGACGGCGGCCATGGCGGCACCCGCCTTGGATTTCACGAAGGTCGTCAGCGCGGACTCGAAGGCCAGGATCTTGTTCACTTCCACATCATCCATGTAGCCCTTGTTCACGGCGAACAGCGTCAGCGCCATCTCCGAGACCGACATCGGCGAGTACTGCGCCTGCTTCATCAGCTCGGTGACGCGACGGCCACGTTCGAGCTGCTTACGGGTCGCTTCGTCCAGATCAGAAGCAAACTGGGCGAACGCCGCGAGTTCGCGGTACTGCGCCAGCGCCAGACGGACGCCGCCGCCGAGCTTCTTGATGACCTTGGTCTGCGCCGAACCGCCGACGCGTGACACCGACAGACCAGCGTTGATCGCGGGACGGATACCGGCGTTGAAAAGGTCGGTTTCGAGGAAGATCTGGCCGTCGGTAATCGAGATCACGTTGGTCGGCACAAAGGCGGACACGTCGCCGGCCTGGGTTTCGATGATCGGCAGCGCGGTCAGCGAACCGGTCTTGCCGGTGACGGCACCGTCGGTGATCTTGGCAACGAAGTCGGCGTTGACGCGCGCGGCGCGCTCGAGCAGACGCGAGTGCAGGTAGAACACGTCGCCGGGGTAGGCCTCACGGCCCGGCGGACGGCGCAGCAGCAGCGAGACCTGGCGATAGGCCCAGGCCTGCTTGGTCAGATCGTCATACACGATCAGCGCGTCTTCGCCGATGTCGCGGAAGAATTCGCCCATGGTGCAGCCGGAGTAAGGCGCGATGTACTGCATCGCGGCAGCGTCGGCAGCGGTTGCGGCGACGACGATGGTGTGATCCATCGCGCCGTGCTCTTCGAGCTTGCGCACGACGTTGGCCACCGAAGACGCCTTCTGGCCGACGGCGACGTAAATACACTTCACGCCGGTGCTCTTCTGGTTGATGATCGCATCGATGGCGACGGCAGTCTTGCCGGTCTGGCGGTCGCCGATGATCAGTTCGCGCTGACCACGGCCAACCGGCACCATCGCGTCGATGGACTTGAGGCCGGTCTGCACCGGCTGGTCCACCGATTTACGTTCGATGACGCCGGGCGCAATGCGCTCGATCGGCATGGTCTTGTCAGCGGTGATCGGGCCTTTGCCGTCAATCGGCTGGCCGAGCGAGTTGACGACGCGACCGAGCAGGCCACGGCCGACCGGCACTTCAAGAATGCGGCCGGTGCACTTGGCCACGTCGCCTTCCTTAATGTGTTCGTAGTCGCCCAGCACCACGGCACCGACCGAGTCGCGCTCCAGGTTCAAGGCCACGCCGAAGGTGTTGCCCGGCATTTCGATCATTTCGCCCGACATCACGTCCGACAGGCCGTGGATGCGAACGATGCCGTCAGTGACGGAAACGATCGTGCCCTGGGTGCGCAGCTCGCTGGATGCGCCCAGGTTCTCGATCTTGGCTTTAATCAGTTCGCTGATTTCGCTTGGATTCAATTGCATGTCTGTTCTCCGAACGCCTGTGTTTGATTCACTTGGCGGTTCCGAATGGTTGAATAAGGTTAGCCGTGGAGCGCAAACGCCATTTTTTCCAGCCGGCCCTTGACCGAGCCGTCGATCACCTGGTCACCGATGGTCACCACCGCGCCGCCGATGAGCGACGGGTCAACCGCCACCTCGACGCTGACCGCACGGTTGAACCTGGCCTTGAGGCCGGCAACCAGATCGTCGATCTGCGCCTGCGTGAGTGCCTGGGCGCTGGTGATGGTGGCTGCCAGCGTGCCTTCTGCCTGCGCCTTGAGCGTCTCGAACTGCGCGGCGATCTCGGGCAGCAGGGTGAGGCGGTCATTGTCCGCCAGCACCTTGACGAAATTGCTGCCGCGCTCGCCGAGACCGGCACCCGCCACGTCGACGATGAGCGCCACCACGCGTGCAGCCGGCACAGCCGGATCGGCGATCAGACGCGCCACGCCGGCATCGGACACAATCGCCGACAGGGCGGCGACGCGTGAGGACCAGCCCGCCAGGTCGTTTTCGCCCTGGGCCATACGAAACACCGCTTCGGCATAGGGACGAGCCAGGGTAGACAGTTCGCTCATGATTACAGCTCGGCTTTCAGTTGGGCGAGCAGGTCGGCGTGGGTCTGGGCGTTGACTTCGCGGCGCAGGATTTTTTCTGCACCGGCCACGGCCAGGGCTGCCACTTGTTCGCGCAAGGCTTCGCGCGCACGGTTGGCTTCCTGGTCGATGCTGGCCTGGGCAGCAGCGAGCTGACGCTCGCCTTCCTGTTTGGCCGCGGCCTTCGCTTCGTCGACGATCTGCGCGGCGCGCTTCTCGGCCTGGGCGATGACGTCGGCTGCCTGCGCCTTGGCATCACGCAGGTTGTCGCCCGCTTTTTTGGCGGCCAGCTCCAGCTCGTGCTTGCCGCGATCGGCGGCGGCGAGGCCGTCGGCGATCTGCTTTTTACGCGTCTCGAGCGCGTTCATGATCGGGGGCCACACGAACTTCATGCAGAACCACACGAAGAAAATGAACGTGATGGATTGGCCGATCAAAGTTGCGTTGAAATTCATGTCCGCACCTTAAATAACGGGTTGTGTGATGTTCCGTAGAACCCGCGAATTAACCGGCGACGGCGAACAGAACGTACATGGCCAGACCGACAGCGATCATCGGCACGGCGTCAACCAGACCCATGACGATGAAGAACTGGGTGCGCAGCATGGGGATCAGCTCGGGCTGACGGGCCGCACCTTCGAGGAAGCGGCCACCGAGGATGCCGATACCGACAGCTGCGCCCAGTGCGCCCAGGCCCATCATCAGTGCGCCAGCGATAAACAGAACGGCTTGAGTCATTTCCATGTTTGTTACTCCTGATTAGAAAATTAAAGTTGAAAAAGAAACCAGAATTCTTGTGAACGATCAGTGATGCTCGCTGTGTGCCATGTCGAGGTAGACGATGGTCAGCGTCATGAAGATAAAGGCCTGCAGGGTGATGATGAGGATGTGGAACACCGCCCACGCCCATTGCAGCGCGCCACCGAACACAGCCATGAGCCAGCCACCGCCGAACATCAGCGCGATCAGGATGAAGATCATTTCACCCGCGTACATGTTGCCGAAGAGACGCAGCGCCAGCGAGATCGGCTTGGCAATCAGGCCCACACCCTCAAGC
This sequence comes from Hydrogenophilales bacterium 16-64-46, assembly GCA_002281775.1. Taxonomy (GTDB): domain Bacteria; phylum Pseudomonadota; class Gammaproteobacteria; order Burkholderiales; family Thiobacillaceae; genus Thiobacillus. The sequence goes on from NCGY01000002.1 coordinate 289,445, forward strand.
AGCAGGTTGACCGGGAACAACCACTTGGGGAAAGGCTGGAAAGCCAGTTCGGCAAAGAAGCCGCCGGGGCCTTTCATCTTGACGCTGTAGAAAAGCACAAGGAAGAAGATCGATAGCGACAGGCCGAAGGTGACGTTGGGGTCGGTCGACGGCACGACCTTGAAGTAGGGCACGCCGGCGAGTGAGGCGGCATAGGGAAGCCAGTCAACCGGGATGAGGTCCATGAAGTTCATCAGGAACACCCAGAGGAAGATGGTCAACGCAAGGGGCGCGACCAGCGGATTCTTGTAGGTAAAGGAACCGCGCACGGCGTCGTCGATGAACTCGACGACCCACTCAACGAAGTTCTGCAGGCCGGCGGGAATGCCCGCCGTGGCACGTCTGGCGGCGAGGCTGAAGAAGAACAGGAAGAGCACACCCAGACCGACCGAGAAGATCATGCTGTCCAGGTTGATCGCCCAGAAGCCCATGTCCTTGGCTTCTGCCGCATTGTGCGCGACAGTCCAGGTGGCTTGCTGCAGCACCTCGACTTGGCCGTTGTGGTCGTGGCGCTCATAGCCGGCCGGTAATTGGCCGTAGGTCAGATTCTGCAGATGGTGCTTGATGTATTCGCCGGAGGATGCGTATTCCGAAGCCATGGTATCGAATTTTCAAAGTGAGTTTTGGATGAAGCGCCGACGCTCCATACAGAACCAACCTTGCTTGTCCGCCGTGAACGGCGTGTTATTCAGCCGCCGCGGGTGGCGACCCGGTCGGCCGGCGCGTACCGGCCGAAGCCGCCAGCCAGCCAAGCTGTGACGCCATCAGGCCCAGCAACAACGGCAGAGGCGCTAGCTCAAGACCCGCCAGACCAATCAGCAGCAGGCCCGCGAGCACCCCAAGCCGTTCCACGCCAGCGAGGATGAACAGCCTGAACAGGCGATGCTGATCCCATTCGGGATGCCGCATGGCCTGCGCCTCGCGCCGGACCAGCGCCAGCGTGACGACCAGCCCGACTGCCACGCCGTACCCTGCTGCCATTGCACCCGCAAAGCCTGTCGTCCAGCCGCCCAGCAAGGCCGCACAGGGCAGCAAAGCCGCCTGTGCCCAGGCCACCTTGCGCGGGGCCGTGAGGACGATGCGCTGGTTTCCTGAGAACATTAGCCGGGCATGATACTCGAATTAGCTCGGTCTATGCAATTATCAGACGACTTGATGACGGTTTTGGGTCAGAGCGCTATCCCCAACCGTTGCAAAAGCCCATCAAGTGCGTCCGGGCTGCCAAAATGCAGGATGAGTTTGCCCTTGCCCTTGCTGCCGTTTTGCACCTGCGCGGTCATGCCCAGGGCGTCCGAGAGGGCCTCTTCCAGTCTCAAGGTGTCGCGCGAGGGCGCGGTCGATTTCGACGGTGCAGCAGGCGGTTCTTTCAGGCGAGCCACCCGCCGTTCAACCTCGCGCACCGAGAGCGCTTTCGTCTCGATCTCATGCGCGAGTTCCCGCTGCTGCGCTGCATTGAGCGGCAGCAATGCGCGCGCATGGCCCATTTCGATGAGGCCGGCGGTGAGCATGTCCTGCACCGGGCGTGACAGATTCAGAAGCCGGAGCAGATTCGATACCGCCGCGCGCGACTTGCCGACCGCCGCTGCGACCGCCTCGTGCGTCATGCCAAATTCCTGGATGAGCCGGTGCAGGCCGTGCGCCTCGTCGATAGCATTGAGGTCTTCGCGCTGGATGTTTTCGATCAGCGCCATCGCCGCCACCGCGTCGTCGGCGACTTCGCGCAGCAATACCGGCACTTCGCTCAAGCCCGCGAGCTGCGCCGCGCGCCAGCGCCGTTCGCCGGCGATGATTTCGTAGCCGTTACCGGCTTCGCGCACCAGGATGGGCTGCATCAGCCCCTGCGCACGGATCGAGTCGGCAAGCTCCTGCAGCGATTCGCTGTCCATCTGCGTGCGCGGCTGGTATTTGCCGGGAGCAAGCTGCGACAACTTCATCATGCGCAGGTCACCCTGCGGCGGCGCGGCGCTATCCTCGCCGCCGAGCAGCGCATCCAGCCCACGGCCCAGTCCCTTGGCTTTGGCCATTATTTTTCCTCCCTGGCGGCGATGCCCGCCCGTTTCAATGTCTCTTCCGCCAGCTCGATGTAGGCTTTCGCGCCCTTGCACTGGCGGTCGTAGGCCAGCACCGGCAGGCCGTGGCTAGGCGCTTCCGCAAGCCGCACGTTGCGCGGAATGACGGTGTCGTACACCTTGTCGCCAAAGTGCTGCTTGATCTGCTCCGACACCTGTTGCGCCAGCGTGCTACGCGGATCGAACATCACGCGCAGGAGCCCCTCGATCTGGATGGCCGGGTTGAGCCGCTGCTTCACCTTTTTGATGGTGGCCACCAGATCGGTGAGCCCCTCCAGTGCGTAGTACTCGCACTGCATCGGGATCAGTACGGTTTCGGCGGCGGCGAAGGCGTTGACCGTGAGCAGGTTGAGCGTCGGTGGGCAGTCCATCAGGATGAAGTCGTAATCGTCGGCCACCTGCGCCAGCGCCACTTTCAGACGCAGGTCGCGCTGCTCCAGGTTGACGAGATCGATCTCCGCGCCGGCGAGCTCACGGTTGGCGGGAATGACGTCGAAACGCCCGGGTTCGGAACGCATGCGCGCGTCACGCACGCTCACCTGATTGAGCAGAATCTGGTAGACCGTCGGCAGGGCGGTACGCTTTTCGATGCCCGCGCCCATGGTCGCGTTGCCCTGCGGGTCGAGGTCGGCGAGCAGCACGCGCTGGCCCAGGTCGGCCAGTGCGGCGGCCAGGTTCACCGCCGTGGTGGTTTTCCCCACCCCACCCTTCTGGTTGGCAATTGCGAGTATTTTGCTCATTGTGCCTCCGGGTGGCCGCCGCCGATTCGCCTGACCGTCGATCCCCGCTTGCGGGGCCCCGCGCCGGGTGGCTCACGCCGCCCCCCTTTCTGGTTGGCAATTGCGAGTGTTTTTGTCATCAGGCAGGTTCCAGAACGATCACATGGCGGCTGGCGTCCAGCCCCGGCACCACGAGCGCGTGGTCAGCGCTTACTTTCACGCCATTCGGCAACAGGGCCAGTTCCTCGTTCGGATATAGGCCCTTCATCGCCAGCCAGCGGCCGCCCGGTTTGAGCAGGTGACGCGTCAGCGTGACGAATTCCCTGAGATCGGAAAACGCGCGCGAGGTGATGACGTCGAAGCCCGTTTCGGGACGGAATGCCTCGACCCGGCCGGTTGCGACCGCAAGGTTGCTGAGCCCGAGTTCAGTCTTGACTTGCTGCAGAAACGCCGTCTTCTTGGCAATGCTGTCGATCAGCGTCACCTGCAGGTCCGGCCGCGCAATCGCCAGCGGAATACCCGGCAAACCGCCGCCACTGCCGACGTCGAGCACAGCCGGCCCGGTGAAGTACGGCACCGCGGTCAGTGAGTCGAGCAGATGGTGGCTGACCATGCGTTCGGGTTCACGCAGCGCCGTCAGGTTGTAGACGCGGTTCCATTTGTCGAGCAGGGCCAGATACGCCAGCAGCCGGGCAAGGCCCTCCGGTGGCAAATCCAGGCCCAGGGCGGCGATCCCCGCCGCGAGTTGATGCGAGAGACTCATGCGCTTTTCTGGTCCGCTTCGGCTTTGAAGCCGCGCCTGGCGTAGATCAGCAACACCGAGATCGCCGCCGGGGTGATGCCCTGCATCCGCGCGGCCTGGCCCAGGGTTTCGGGGCGCGCCGTCGCGAGGCGCTGGCGCACTTCCATCGACAGCGCGGTGAGCTGCGTGTAGTCGAGGTCGGCCGGCAGGCGCAGGGTTTCCTGTTCGCGCTGCCGGTCGACTTCCTCGTTCTGGCGGTCGATGTAGCCCTGGTACTTGGCGGCGATCTCGACCTGTTCGGCGACCGCGTCATCCCCCACGCCGTCACCGCCGCCCGGCAACGCCAGAATCTGCGCGTAGCTGAGATTCGGCCGGCGCAGCAGGTCGAAAAGGCTGTACTCGTGTTCGATGGGCTGGCCGATGAGTTGTGTCGCCGTATCCGCCGGCAGGATCGTCGGGTTGACCCAGGTCGCCTTGAGGCGCTCGGTTTCACGTGAAACAGCATCACGTTTGCGGTTGAAGGCGTCCCAGCGCGCGTCGTCGACCACACCCAGGTTCCGGCCGATTTCTGTGAGGCGCATGTCGGCGTTGTCCTCGCGCAGTTGCAACCGGTATTCGGCGCGGCTGGTGAACATGCGGTAGGGCTCGGACACGCCGCGCGTGATGAGGTCGTCGACCAGCACGCCGAGATAGGCTTCGTGGCGGCCCGGGCTCCAAGTGTCCCTGTCCTGCACTAGCAACGCGGCGTTGATTCCGGCCAGCAGGCCCTGCGCGGCAGCCTCTTCGTAGCCGGTGGTGCCGTTGATCTGGCCGGCGAAGAAGAGGCCGGCGATGGATTTGGTTTCCAGCGAAGCCTTCAGGTTGCGCGGGTCGTAGTAGTCGTATTCGATGGCGTAGCCGGGGCGCAGGATATGCGCGTTTTCCAGTCCGGGAATCGAGCGCACGATGGCGAGCTGCACGTCGAACGGCAGCGAGGTCGAGATGCCGTTGGGGTAGATCTCGTGCGTCGTCAGGCCTTCGGGTTCGAGGAAGATCTGGTGGCTGGCCTTGTCAGCGAAGCGGGTGATCTTGTCTTCGATGGACGGGCAATAGCGCGGCCCCACCCCCTCGATGACGCCGGTGTACATCGGCGAGCGGTCGAGGCCGCCGCGGATGATGTCGTGCGTGCGTTCGGTGGTGTGGGTGATCCAGCACGGCCGCTGCTCCGGATGCAACACCCGGCTGCCCATGAAGGAAAAAACCGGAGCCGGGTCGTCGCCGGGCTGGATCTGGGTCTGGCCGTAATCGATGCTGCGGCCGTCGATGCGCGGCGGGGTGCCGGTTTTCAGACGGCCCACGGGCAGGTTCAGCTCGCGCAGGCGCGCCGCGAGCGAGACCGAAGGCGGGTCGCCCATGCGGCCGGCCTGGTAGTTTTCCAGCCCCACGTGAATAAGACCGGCGAGGAAGGTACCAGCAGTGAGCACCACCGCCCTGCTCTCGAACACGATGCCGAGCTGGGTTTTCACCCCGGCGACCCGATCGCCGTCGAGCAGCAGGTCGTCGACCGCCTGCTGAAACAGCGTGAGGTTCGGCTGGTTTTCCAGCCTTCTTCGGATGGCGGCTTTGTACAGCACACGGTCGGCCTGCGCGCGGGTGGCGCGCACCGCCGGCCCCTTGGACGAATTGAGCGTGCGGAACTGGATGCCCGCCTCGTCGGTGGCGATCGCCATCGCCCCACCGAGCGCGTCCACCTCCTTCACCAGATGGCCCTTGCCGATGCCGCCGATGGACGGGTTGCACGACATTGCGCCCAGTGTTTCGATGTTGTGCGTGAGCAGCAGCGTCGCAGCGCCCGCACGGGCGCTGGCGAGCGCGGCTTCGGTGCCGGCGTGGCCGCCACCGACGACAATCACATCGAAGGATTCGGGGAATTTCATGGTGCGCGCATTTTACCCGTTGCCGGGCGTTTCACGTGAAACAAGCTCAGCCTGCTCCCGCCTGTTTGGCCTCCAGCGCCTCCCAGCGCGCCAGCGCGTCCAACAATTCCAGCTCGATCGCCTCGGTGCGGGCATGAAGATCACCCGCCGCCTGCGGGTCGTTCTGGTACAAGGCCGGGTCGGCCAGACGCGCGGCAATCCCGGCCTGCTCGGTCTCCAGCGCCTCGATGATACCCGGTAGCGACTCCAGTTCGCGCGCTTCCTTATAGCTGAGATTGAGCTTCTGCGCGGCCAGCTTGGCGGCTGGCGCTGACCTGGGTGCGACGGGCCGGGACACGGGTTCGGTGACGGTCGACTGCCGCGCCCGCCAGGCACGCCAGTCCGCATAACCGCCGACGATCTCGGTCAGTCGCCCTTCGCCCTCGAACACGATGGACTGGGTGACGACGTTGTCGAGAAAAGCCCGGTCGTGCGAGACGATGATGACCGTGCCCGCGTAATCCTGCAGCAGCTGTTCCAACAACTCCAGGGTGTCGATGTCGAGATCGTTGGTCGGCTCGTCCAGAACCAGCAAGTTGGCTGGCCTTGCGAACAATCGAGCCAGCAGCAGCCGGTTGCGCTCGCCGCCGGACAGCGCCGACACCTTGGCGCGCGCTCGCTCGGCCGGAAACAGAAACTCCTCCAGATAGCTGATGACGTGCTTCTTCTGCCCGGCAATTTCCACGTAGTCCGAGCCGGGCGATATGGTGTCGATCAGCGTCGCGTCGTCGTTGAGCTGGTTGCGGAACTGATCGAAGTAAGCCACCTCCAGCTTGGTGCCCTGCTTGATCCAGCCGGCTTGCGGTTTCAGGTCGCCCAGGATCAGCCGGATCAGCGTGGTCTTGCCGACACCGTTGGGGCCAAGCAGGCCCAGCTTGTCGCCACGCAGGATAGAGGCAGAAAAGTCTCGTACCAGCACCCGGTCATCGTAGCCGTAAGTCACGTGATCCAGCTCGGCGACCACCTTGCCGGAACGCTCCCCGGCGTCGAGCTGAAAACCGACCTGACCCTGGTGGCCAATGCGCGCCTCGCGCGTGCGGCGCAATTGCTCCAGTCGCCGCACCCGGCCCTCGTTGCGCGTGCGCCGCGCTTCCACACCCTTGCGTATCCAGGCTTCTTCCTGTTTCCAGAACTTGTCGAACTTGCGGTTGTGCACCGCCTCGACTTCCAGCTGTTCCGCCTTCTTGCTCTGGTACGCACTGAAATTGCCCTGGTACTCACGCAGCTGGCCCCGGTCAAGTTCGACGATGCGATTGGCCACGTTGTCCAGAAAGCGCCGGTCGTGGGTGATGAACACCAGCGCCCCGCGATAGTCGTTGAGCAGCCCCTCCAGCCATTCGATCGCCGAAAAGTCCAGATGGTTGGTTGGCTCGTCGAGCAGCAGCAACTCGGGATCGCTCACCAGTGCGCGGGCCAGCGCCACCCGTTTCTTCAGACCCCCCGAAAGGTCGGCCACCATGCGGTCCGCCTCCAGCCCGAGACGTTGCAGGGTTTCTTCCACCCGGCTGTTCAGCCGCCAGCCATCGGCCGCCTCCAGCGCGCTCGACACGCGCTCCAGTTCGTCCAGCGCCGCGGTGTCGCCTTCCGCCGCCGCATGGGTAGCCGCATGGTATTCGGCCAGCAATTGCTGCGCCGCGCCCACCCCTTCCGCCACTGCTTCGAAGACGGTATGCCCGGACTGGAACACCGGTTCCTGCGACACATAAGCAAGCTTCAGCCCGGGGGTTCGCCACACTTCACCCGAGTCGGGCTGGCTCGCATCCGCCAGAATCTTCATCAGACTGGACTTGCCCGTACCGTTGCGGCCGATCAGGCCGATCCGCTCACCCGACTCGATCACCAGCGCCGCGCCATCGAGGAGCGGGTGGTGACCGTAGGCCAGTTCGAGGCGGTCAAATGTCAAAAGCGGCATAGCGTATGTGGATAACGAGGAACCCGTGATTATCCGTCATGCAGCGCGGCGTGGACAGCGCGGGCCAAGGCGATTGCGCCCGGCGTATCGCTGTGTAGACAAAGCGTGTCCGCCCGAATCTCCAGCCATTCACCCGACGCTGCCACCACACCCTCCCCTTTAGCCAGTGACAAGGCCTGTTCTGCCGCCAGGGCCGGATCGTGAATCAGGGCCCCGGACGTTTCACGTGAAACCAGCCGCAATCGCGTTGCATAGCGCCGGTCGACAAACGCCTCATTGAGCACGCCCAGCCCCGCCGCACGACCTGCCTCGATCAGCTGCGACCCGGCCAGCCCGACCAGCAGCAAACCAGCGTCAACCGAGCGCACCGCTGCCGCAATCGCCCCGGCCACCTCCGCGTCCTGAGCCGCCACGTTATAGAGCGCGCCATGCGGCTTGACGTGCGCCAGCCGCATCCCCTCGCGCCCGGCCACTTCGGCCAGCGTCTCAATCTGTTCGACCACCCACGCACGGATCACGGCAGCGGCGGCTGCGATCGGCTGCCGCCCGAACCCAGCCCGATCGGGATAGCCCGGGTGCGCCCCCACCTTCACGCCGTGCGTCCGGGCAAGACGCAGGGCGGCGGCCATGCTCGTCGCATCGCCGGTATGGCCGCCGCTGGCGATCGACACCCGGTCGACGAATGGCATCAGGCGGGCGTCGTCGCACCCCTCCCCGATATCCGCATTCAGTTCGATCACGCCCAGTCCTCCACCGTCCATTCGGGCGGAGCCAGAGCACGCGCTTCCTCCACGTCGACCGTGACAAATCGCACCCCGGCCCCGGGCCGCAATTGTGCGAGCCGGGGCAGGTCCGCGCCAATCACGGTCGCCACCACCGGGTAACCGCCCGTCACCGGCCCATCCCAACCCAGTATGATCGGCTGGCCATCGGGCGGTACCTGTATCGCACCGGGCACCACACCTTGCGTGGGAAACACCTGTCCCCGCGCGATCACACGGGGGCCGGCCAGACGGATACCGCGCCGGTCAGACGCCACATCCACCCGAAAACATCCGCCAAAAAAACTCGCCAGCCCGACATCCGTCAATGCGCCGGTTTGTGGACCCGCCACCACACGCAAGGGTGCGCCCTCGTCCACCCCAGGCGGCTGCGCCCGCAGCAAATGCACGCCGCCTCCGGCGGGTTCGCTGTACAGGCGATCGCCCACCCGCAACGGCCGACCGGTCACGCCGCCCCAGCCCACCTGCGGCAAGGCGCTCGCACTGCCCAGAATCGGCGCCACGGCAAACCCGCCACGGATCGCCAACCAGCATCGATATCCGGTCACCGGTTCGCCGAGGCGCAGGATTTCTTCCGCCGCCAGCACCAGGGTCTGGTTCCAGCCTGCCACTAGACCGGCCGCGCGCGCGGCACGAAACGGCGCGCCGGTCAGCGCAATCACCCCCCCTCGCGGAAAATACAGCTGCGGGCCGCGCCCGACCATCTCGATGGCCGGGGCGTCGGGCCCATTGCCGACCAGGCGATTGGCAGCTGCCAGCGCAGACCGGTCTGCAGCCCCGCCCGCCGGCACGCCCATCCTGCCCCAGCCCTGCCGGCCTCCGTCCATAAGCAGGTCGCACAGGCCCGGGCGTAGAATCTCGACCGGCAGGCCGTTCATGCCTCGATCTCGAAACACACTCGGTCACCCGGCACCAACAGGGCCGGCGGCTCGCGCCGCGGGTCGAAAAGCTTCGCGGCGGTCTGGCCGATAACCCGCCAACCACCCGGCCCCGCTACCGGATATACCCCCGCGTGACACCCACCGAGGGCCACGCTACCTGCCGGGACCCGCACCCGGGGCCGGGCGTGGCGTGGCACGGCCCAGTGCGCCGGCAAACCCTCGAGATAGGGAAATCCAGGTTGAAAACCGAGAAACGCCACGGTGAATTCGATTCTTGTGAACTCGCGCACAAAACCTGACAGGTCGAGCCCCGCGTGGGTAGCGCAGAACGCCAGGTCAGGCCCGCTCTCCGCGTCCATCCTGACAGACAGAATGTGGCGCGTGCCCATGCGCCCAGGCGACCCATCCACGGGTTGGGACAGGGCCGCGAGCAGGGGCTGGGAGGGTCGGGCAGCCTGCTTAAAAATCAGCAAGATGCTTCCATCTGCGGCTATAACGTCTTCAATTTCATTGAACATTCCGGAAGCAAGCTGCTCGACCCGCGCCAGCGTGGTCACGCCCGTCTCCACGCGCAGGGCACGCTCACCCATCCAGCGGCAGGCGGGTGTCAAGGGCCATCGAGGGACCTGCGGATCTTCCATACAGGGGCCTTGCGCGTAAGCAGAATGACAAATGGACAGGACGAATCGCCACCCCGGCAAGGCTAAGCGCCTGACTGCACGCCTGCCCCGCCCAGCTCACACGCCGATATTCTGTGAAACGGCAAGGCGGTTGCGTCATGCGAGCGTCGCCGCCAGCGGCCCGACCGAACTGTCCGGCCGGAACAGTTTACCGGTTTGCCGGCTGGCTGCCATGCGGATGGCAAGGCACCAGGGACACAGCCCGAACGCAGGCTGAAAAAAAGGGGCTAGCGCCCCTTTTATTCAGTCTGGTCAGCCGATCAATCCTTGAAGCGGCCGCGCACACCGGTGCGCGCCCCACCACGATTCTCGTGACCCGCGCTGCTGCGGGCAGCACCTTGACCACTACTGCCCGGATTGCGATTACCGTAGCTGCGCGCGGCCGGCTTGGCCTTGGCTTGCGCCTTGGCTTCGCGCTCACGGCGCGCCCAGTATTCCACGCTGTTGCCGTCGACATCAGGTTTCGCCGTCGGCTCTTCCTGTGGCACGCGGTTGCCCCAGACACGCTGCGCGCGATCGGTCGACGCCACTTCAGCAAAACGGCTGCCGCGCGGCGCATCGAAACGATTGCCGCGGTCACGGTTGTCGCGGTTTTCTCCGCGCGGCTGGGCCGCACCGTAGCTGCGCGGCTCCTTGTTGTTCCAGGCGCGCTTCTCGCCAAACCCGCGCCCACCGTCCTGACCGCGTGGCCGGTTGCCGCCACCGGGCCGGCCGGAACCGGGAGCCGGCTTTTGCGTCGGCTCCAGCCCGGGCAGGGTGTGGACGTCGATACGGTTGCCGGTGTAGCGCTCGATCGCGCGCACCAGACCGCCTTCGCGCATGCCCGCCAGGCTAACGGCGATGCCGGTACGACCGGCACGGCCGGTGCGGCCGATGCGGTGGACGTAGTCCTCAGCCTGTCGCGGCAGGTCGAAGTTGATGACGTGGCTGATGCCGGCCACATCGATGCCGCGTGCAGCCACGTCGGTGGCCACCAGCACCTTGGTACGGTTGTCGCGCAGGCGCTGCAGCGCGCGGTTGCGCTGGCCCTGCTGCATGTCGCCGTGCAGCGAATCCGAGGCGAAGCCGGAATCAGCAAGCAGGTCGGAAATCTCTTCCGCGCTTTTCTTGGTGGCCGCAAACACGATCGCCTGGGTCAGGTCCACATCGCGCAGCACGCTGTCGAGCAAGCGCATCTTGTGGTCCATGTTGTCGGCGTAGAGCAGACGCTGTTCGATCTTGGCATCCTGCTTGGGCGCAGCCTCGATCTCGATGCGCAGCGCGTCCTTGGTCAGTTCGTTGGCGAGGTTGCCCACTACCCCGTCGAGCGTGGCCGAGAACAGTAGCGTCTGGCGCTCGCTCGGGCAGCGTGCTGCGATGGCCTGGATGTCGTCGACAAAGCCCATGTCCAGCATGCGGTCGGCCTCGTCCAGCACCAGCACCTCAAGACGCGAGAAATCGAGCTTGCCGCGCTCCAGATGGTCGATGAGACGACCCGGCGTTGCCACCACCACGTCCACCGGCTGGGCAATGCGCTTGGCCTGCAGGCCGAACGGCGCGCCGCCCACCAGACAGGCGGTACGGAAACGGCGCAGGTCTTTGCCGTACTTCATGGCCGATTTTTCCACCTGCAACGCCAGTTCGCGGGTGGGCGTGAGCACCAGCACGCGCGGGCCGATGCTCTTGACCTTGGGTTCGGTCTGCAGACGCTGGATCGACGGCAACAGGAAAGCGGCGGTCTTGCCGCTACCGGTATGCGAGGACACCAGCAGATCGCGCCCGGTCAGCGCGGCCGGCACGGCCTGCATCTGCACCGGCGTCGCGGTTTCGTAGCCGGCTTCAAGTATGGATTTGAGGATGAGGGGATCGAGCCCCAGTTCTGAAAAACTCATGGCAAACCTTTATTCAATGCGCACAGGCGCAAACACGGCCGCGCCAGACTGTACGTCCGACAGGCCACAAAATACGAACCGGAAAGCAGGCTGGTCATGGCGGCGTTGCGCCGGATCAGGCCGTATCGATAACGGATCGCGTCGATCACATCGGCGCCAACCGCAGGACTTGTCGCTGCCGGAGAAAGTTCACCAGCGGCACAAAAGAGAGGTCGAGGACGATGGGGCTGTGAGTACAGTCCCGAGACACGGCGGCATGGAGCTTGCCTGTCTGCTGCTGTGAACACAACTCCATGGAGTCTATCAGAAAAAACTGATGCTCCGGCAAGTATTTTTACCAGCGGCGCGCTCAGGCGGGATGGTGGTAGAGCTTGCGGTACAGGCCGTCGCGGCCGATCAGCTCCTCGTGCGCGCCGCTTTCCACCACGCGACCGTTTTCAAACACCAGGATGCGGTCGGCCTCGCGCACCGCCGACAGGCGATGTGCAATGATGAGCGTGGTGCGTCCATCAAGGAAGGCGTGCATCGCGGCGTGCAGGTTGCGCTCGGTATCGGTGTCGAGCGCCGAGGTCGCCTCGTCGAGAATGACCACGCGCGGGTTGGCCACGATCATGCGCGCAATCGCCAGCCGCTGGCGCTGCCCGCCCGACAGCCGCACCCCCTGCCGGCCCACCACGGTGTCGAGCCCCTGCGGCAGCGCGGCGATGATGTCTTTCAACTGTGCGATTGCCAGCGCCTGCCATAGTGCCGCGTCGCCCACCTCGCGACCGAGCGTGAGGTTGGCACGTACGCTGTCGTTGAACAGGACTGGATGCTGCAGCACCACCCCCACATGCTCGCGCACCGTTTCCCAGCCGATGTCCGTCACCGGCGCGTCGCCATACAGCACGCGCCCGGCGCGCGCGGGATACAAACCCAGCAGGGCCTGCACCAGCGTCGACTTGCCGCCGCCGGAGGCGCCCACCAGCGCCACCTTCTCGCCCGGCGCAATCGCCAGGCTCACGTCGTCGAGCACCGTCTCGCCGCCGTCTTCGTAGGAAAAGCTCAGATGCTCCAGCGTGATGCCCACGGTTGTTTTCCCGGCAAAGGGGTCGCGTGACGCCGGGAATGCCGGCTCGTCCTTCATCCCCAGGAGCGCATTGATCCGGCCCAGCGCGCCCTGCGCGGCATACCAGGCGTACTGCAGGTTCACCAGTTCCTGCACCGGCGTCATCATGAACCAGAGGTAGCCGAACACGGCGAGCATTTCGCCAATGGACAGGTCGGAGAACACCACCATCAGCATCGCCACCGCTCGGAACACGTCGAAGCCGGCGAGGAAAATGAAGAACGCCACGCGACTCATGGCGTCAGATTTCCAGGCAAAAGCGGCGGCGTGGGTGCGGATGTCCGCAGCCCTCTCGCGCACCCGCGCCAGGTAATGCTTTTCCCGGTTCATCGCGCGGATCTGGGTGAGCGCGTCGAGCGTTTCCGCCAGCGCGTCCTGAAACACCTCGAACGCACGGTTCTCGCGCCGCTTCATGTCCTTGACGCGCTTGCCCAGCAGGGTGGAGAACAGGATCACCGGCGGGTTCAGCAACAGGATCACCAGCGCCAGCTGCCAGTGCATCCAGAACAGCACGCCTGCCACGCCGACCAGCGTGAGCACCGACACCACAAAGCCCGAGATCGATGCGCCGAGAAAGCTGTCGATGGCATTGAGATCGGTGACGAAATGCGACGTCACCCGCCCCGCGCCCACGGTTTCAAATTCCGACAGGGCTATCCGTGAGAGCCGGTTCAGCATCCGCCCCCGGATGCGGTACACCACGTCCTTCGCCAGCAGCGAAAAGCTGCGGCTCTGCCACACGTTGAGCAGAATCGACGCCAGCCGCAGGAACAGGGTCAGCAAGAGCGCCGTCGCGATGAACAGCACCGGCCCGTGCCACGCAGGCGGCGTGGCGTCTGCGATCCAGTCCACGAAGCGGCCGGGATGGCCGAGCAGAACCTCGTCCACCATCAACGGCAGCAACAGCGGCACGGGCACAGCCGCGATTACGGCCAGGATCGCCACAAGATTGGCCTGAACCAGGCGACGTCGATGGCTGCGGATATCGGCCGCGATGGCCTGCCAGGTCAGCATGGGAAGGTACGCGCCGACAAAAGGGAATGCGAGGCAGCCAGCATATCGCGTCTGTCTATTTGCCGATGCAGAACGAGCCGAAAATTTCGCCCAGCAGATCATCGGCACTGAATACGCCGGTGATTTCCGACAACGCGCCCTGCGCCAGCCGCAGCTCCTCGGCAAAGAGTTCGAGTTGCGGTGCGGCGACCCGGCTAGCCTGCAGGTGCTGCGCCGCCCGCGACAGGGCCTCCAGATGGCGGGTACGGGCGATGAAGCTGCCTTCGCCGGCACTCTGCCAGCCCGCTGCCTGCAGCAAGCGCTCGCGCAGGGCGTCCACACCCGCGCCGGTGCGGGCCGACAGCCAGATCTCATCGCCGATCATACGCGGGGCTTCGCCGGTGGCGTCGATCTTGTTGTGCAGGGTCAGACGCGGAATCGCCGGCACGCGCGCAAGGATTGCGGCCTCTTCCCGGCCCATGCCGTGCGCCGCATCGACCAGCAGCAACACCACGTCGGCGCGTTCGATGGCGTCCCAGGTGCGGGCGATGCCCATCTTCTCCACCGCGTCGTCGGTCTCACGCAGGCCGGCCGTGTCGACAATATGCAGCGGCACGCCGCGAATCTGGATCGCCTCGCGCACGGTGTCGCGCGTGGTGCCGGCAATGTCGGTGACGATCGCCGCCTCGAAGCCCGCCAGCTGGTTGAGAAGGCTGGATTTACCGACATTTGGCTGGCCCACCAGCACCACCGACAGACCCTCGCGCAGCAGCGCGCCCTGCCGGGCCTGCGCGCGCACTGCTGCCAGCGCCGCGTCGAGCCGGTCTAGCTGGCCGTAGGCGTCGGCTGCCCTCAGGAAATCGATTTCTTCCTCGGGAAAATCCAGTGTCGCTTCGACCAGCGTGCGCAGGCGGATCAGGCCGTCGAGCAGTTCATTCACCCGCGCCGAAAACGCCCCGGACAGCGAACGCACCGCCGAGCGGGCGGCTTCGGCCGAGACCGCGTCGATCAGGTCGGCGACCGCTTCGGCCTGGGCCAGATCCAGCTTGCCATTCAGGAAGGCTCGACGAGAAAACTCCCCCGGTTCAGCCAGCCTGGCACCCAGCGCCAAGCAGCGCTGTAACAGCAGATCGAGCACCACCGGGCCGCCGTGGCCCTGGAGTTCGAGGATGGAATCCCCGGTGAACGAGTGGGGTGCCGGGAAATACAGCGCGAGGCCGGTATCGAGCGGACTGCCGTCGGCATCAAGAAAATCGGTATAGGTTGCGTGGCGCGGAACCGGCAGCCGGCCCAGAAGCGTATTGGTCAGCCGCGTGATGTCGGTCGCATCGCCCGACACCCGCACCACCCCCACGCCACCGCGCCCCGGCGCGGTGGCAATGGCGGCAATGCAATCAGGCTTTCTTGTTGGCGGGGGTGGCACTTTCAACCTGGCGGTTGATGGCCCACTGCTGCGCAATCGAGAGGATGTTGTTCACCACCCAGTACAGCACCAGACCCGCCGGGAAGAAGACAAACATCACAGTGAACGCCACCGGCATGATCATCATGATCTTGGCCTGCAACGGGTCCATCGGTTGCGGATTCAGTTTCACCTGCAGGATCGAGGTGATGCCCATGATGATCGGCAAGATGAAATACGGGTCCGGCGCGGTCAGATCGGTGATCCAGCCCAGCCACGGCGCGCCGCGCATTTCCACCGCCGCCAGCAGCACCCAGTAGAGCGCGATGAAGACCGGAATCTGGATCAGGATGGGCAGGCAGCCGCCCAGCGGGTTGATCTTCTCGGTCTTGTACATCTCAGCCATGGCCTGATGCAGCTTGGCGCGGTCATCGCCGTAGGTTTCCTTCAGGCGTTGCAGTCGTGGCGTCAGCGTGCGCATCTTGGCCATCGACTTGTAACCGGCGGCCGACAGCGGATAGAGCACCAGCTTGATCAGGATGGTGAGGATGATGATCGCCCAGCCCCAGTTGCCGACGATGCGCTCGATCTTTTCCAGCGACCAGAAAATCGGAAACGCCAGCGGCGTCAGCCAGCCATAGTCACGCGTGAGGTCCAGCCCCGGCGCGGTCTTTTCCAGCACTGTCTGGGTCTGCGGCCCCGCATACAGCGGCACGGTGAAGGTCTTTTCCTGGCCCGGGGCCAGCACGCCTTCGCCCAGGATCATGCCGGACGAGTACAGGCCTTCGCCCAGATTCTTGGCGAAGAATTCGCGCTTGATCTTGCCCTGCGGCAACCAGGCCGCCACGAAATGGTGCTGCACCATGCCGGCCCAGCCGTCGCTCGCCACCTGGTCAAACTCGCCCTTGCCCTCGGCGATGTGCTTGAACGTCACCTTCTGGAACTTCTTGGCCTCGGTATAGAAAGCCGGGCCGGTGTAGGTGTAGAGGAAGAACGACTCGCCGCGCGGTGCCTGATCATGGCGGACAAACTGGTAGTACGGCGCGAGTTCCAGCGGCTGCGTGCCGCCGTTGACGACCCGGGTGCGCACGCCGATTTCGTAGCTGCCGCGCTTGAAGACATAGATTTTTTCCACCCGCACGCCCGTAGCCGGATCGGTCCAGCTCATGGGTACCTCGACCTGCGCCGCGCCTGCCGCCAGACGATACGTGCCCGGCGTCAGGGTATACACGCTGCGATGGTTGGGCAGGTTCTTGCCGACCAGTCCGCTCTGCGCCGTGTAGGGGCGCGCCTGGCTGTCCTCGAACAGCGTGAAGATGTCTTTCCGGTTATCGGTTTCGCGATATTTCAGCAGTTGCAGATCGCGCAGATCGCCGCCGTTGGCGTCGAGCGTGGCACGCATCAGATCGGTTTCCACCACCGCGCGCGCGCCCTTTGCGAGGGCGGTCTGGGTAGGCGTGGCCGAGGCATTGAGCGTCTGGCTGGGTGCAGGGGCCGCCGTCGCGGCGGGTGCGGACTGGGTCACCGCCGGTGCAGTGGGCTGCGGCGCGTGTTTGGCCTGCCACGATTCCCACAGCAGAAGCAGCGAGAAGGAAAAGACGATGAAGAGGATCAGCCGCTGATTATCCATGGGACGCAAGTATGGTGGGTGTCGTGGCCAATTCGGGCCAGGTATCGCGGGCACGCCGACCGGCACGGGAAAGCGCCGAAGCGAGTGCTCGCACTTCCTCGCCCGGGACCGGTATGGCAAGCAGCCTTACGACGAAATCGCAGGCAGGGAGTTCGGCAAAGCACTGACGAAAACTTTCGCGGGCACACCGCTTGACGCGGTTGCGATCTACTGCACGCGGCAGAATGCGCTTGCCCACGACCAGCCCGAGCCGGGGATGGCCCGACTGGTTGGGCCGCGCCATCACCAGATAGGCATCTGTCCGGGCACGCTGGTTCTCGGCAAATACCCGGTCGAACTCGGCCGGTTTCGTCAGGCGCGCGTCATGAAAACGAACGCCCGACGCCGGGTTGGGACTCGCGTCGATCAGACCGCCAGGCGGGCGCGGCCCTTGGCGCGGCGGGCATTGATCACGGCGCGGCCGGCCTTGGTCTTCATGCGGGCGCGGAAACCGTGGGTGCGCTTGCGGCGAACGGTGGAAGGTTGATAAGTCCGTTTCATGATCGTCGATCCTCGTGAATACGCCGCCTCGTCCAGCCCGGCAACACCGGGCAGAGAAAAATTGGCAAAAAAATCCGTTGAAAAACCGCGTATTAGACCCGCCCGCCCCAGCTGCTGTCAAGCCTGACACGCATCCCGCCCTCGCTGCGCCGACAAGCGGCCTGTGGATAAGCAGAGCGATGCGGAGTAAGATTGCCGTTTACGCCGATGCCGCTTTCCACCCCCTCCTCCCCGACCATGGATGCCTTCTGGGATCTCTGCCAAGAGCGCTTTCGCGCCAGCCTGACCCAGCAGCAATTTTCCACCTGGATCAAACCGCTGTTGTTCGAGCACGCGGGGGAAGGTGACGTGCGCATCCTGGCCCCCAACCACTTCGTGATGGACTGGGTGCGGGAAAAATTCGCCGAACACATCGAAACCTGGGCCCAGGAATTCCACGGCAAGCCGGTTGCTGTGCAATACGCCCTCACCCGCAAACCCGTCGCCCCGCGCAACCCGCCCCCGCAGGCCGCGCCGGCTGCCGCGACCCCGGCAGCAGCCATACCAACCGGCGGCAGCATACGCATCAATCCGGGCTTCAACTTCGACAATTTCGTCTCCGGCCGGGCCAACCAGCTGGCACGCGCCGCTGCCCTGCAGATTGCCGACAACCCGGGCGTGGCCTACAACCCGCTGTTCGTCTACGGCGGCGTGGGCCTGGGCAAGACCCACCTGCTGCATGCCATCGGCAACACCGTGCGACAGAACAATCCGGACGCGCGCATCCATTACATCCACGCCAACGATTATGTCGACGACGTGGTCAAGGCCTATCTGAACAAGCAGTTCGACGACCTCAAGCGGCGCTATATGTCGCTCGACCTGCTGCTGGTCGACGACATCCAGTTTCTGGCCAAGAAGGACCGCACGCAGGAAGAGTTCTTCTACGTCTTCAATTCCCTGATCGAAAACAAGAAGCAGATTGTCATCACCTGCGACACCTTCCCAAAGGAAATCACCGGTCTCGACGACCGCCTGAAATCCCGCTTTGCCTGGGGTCTCACCGTGGCGGTCGAGCCGCCCGAACTCGAAATGCGTGTTGCCATCCTCTTGGCCAAGGCGCGCGAAGACCAGATCAAGCTTGACGAGAGCGTGGCGTTTTTCATCGCCAAGCAGGTGCGCTCGAACGTGCGCGAGCTCGAAGGTGCGCTGAAACGCGTGGTGGCGTTCTCGCGCTTCCACGAAAAACCGCTCTCCCTCGATCTGGTGAAGGAAGCCCTGCGTGACCTGATTGCCGCGTCCTCGCGCATCGTCTCCATCGAAAACATCCAGAAGACTGTCGCCGACTACTACAAGATCAAGGTCGCCGACATGTTCTCCAAGAAACGCACCCGCAACCTGGCCCGGCCGCGCCAGGTTGCCATGGCGCTCGCCAAGGAACTGACCAACCAAAGCCTGCCGGAAATCGGCGAATCCTTTGGTGGCCGCGACCACACCACAGTGATCCACGCCTGCCGCAAGGTGGCCGAATTGCGAGAGACCGAGGCCGACATCGGCCGCGACTATCTGGTGTTATTACAAACGCTGACAGGCTGAGGATGAAATGTGGACAAACCGCGTGTATCCGAGCCCCAAGCAAATTCCATCCCCACCCCTCCCGCTGGACGCAGTCCTTATCCACAGGGAGAAAACACAACAAGCTGTTGATTCGTAAAACGAAAAGTACTTACTCCCAATTTTTGGCGTCTCTTATTACGAATACCAGGAATATAAAATGCTATTGATACAAAGCGAACGCAACGCCCTGCTCTCTGCCCTGTCGGCTGTGGTCGGTGTGGTTGAACGGCGTCACACCCTGCCCATCCTATCCAACCTGCTGCTGATGAAATCGGGCGGCAAGCTCACCCTGCTGGCCACCGACCTGGAATTGCAGATCAGCACCCAGCTCGACGCCCAGGCCGGCGAAGATTTCTCGATCACCATCGCCGCACGCAAGCTGTTCGACATCGTGCGCGCCCTGCCCGACACCGCGCAGGTCAAGCTCGACAGCAAGGACAGCCAGGTCGTGGTGTCGGCCGGCAAGTCACGTTTCACCCTGCAAACCTTGCCTGCGGCTGATTTTCCACGTGTTGAAACCGGCGCAGGCCTGGGCGAAGCCATCCGCGTGCCGCAAAAGACCCTCAAGCGTCTGCTCCAGCTGGTGCAGTTCTCCATGGCCAGCCAGGACATCCGCTATTACCTGAACGGCATGCTGCTGGTGCTTGACGGCACCGCGCTGCGGGTGGTCGCGACCGACGGTCATCGCCTGGCCTACGCCGAAACCACGCTGGAAACCGCCGCCGCGCCGCGCGAAGTCATCATCCCGCGCAAGACCGTGCTCGAACTGTCCAAGCTGCTGGCCGACACCGACGACGCCGTCGAGCTGCGCATCGGCGCTAACCAGGTCACCATCGCCCTGCCGGGCACCGAACTCGTCACCAAGGTGGTCGACGGCAAATTCCCCGATTACCAGCGTGTCATCCCCACCACCCAGCCGCGCCAGCTCAAGGCCAACCGGCCGCTGGTGACGCAGGCGCTGCAACGCGCCGCGATCCTGTCGAACGAAAAATTCCGCGGCGTGCGACTGGTCATGAGCGAGAACACGCTGGGCATCGTCTGCAATAACACAGAACAGGAAGAAGCCGCCGACGAAATCGAAGTCGATTACCATGGCGATCCGCTCGACGTCGGCTTCAACGTCACCTACCTGCTCGACGGACTCGGCGCGGTCAACGCCGAAGAGATCACGCTGTCGCTCGGCGACGCCAACAGCAGCATGCTGCTCACCAGCGAGGGCGAGAAAGGCTTCAAGTACGTCGTCATGCCGATGAGAATCTGAACCCGGCTCCGCGATCGCCCCGCCACTCACAGACAGGAACCCCATGAGCAACAAGCCCGAGAACGCGATGCCCGCCGACATGAACGGCGGCTACGACGAGGACAGCATCCAGCAACTGGAAGGCCTGGAGGCGGTGCGCAAGCGCCCAGGCATGTACATCGGCGATACCTCCGACGGCACCGGGCTGCACCACATGGTGTTCGAGGTGCTCGACAACGCCATCGACGAGGCACTCGCCGGCTGGTGCGACGACATCAAGGTCATCATTCACCCCGACAACTCGATTTCGGTCAGCGACAACGGCCGCGGCATCCCGGTCGGCGTCAAGATGGACGACAAGCACGAGCCCAAGCGCAGCGCGGCCGAGATCGTGATGACCGTGCTGCACGCCGGCGGCAAGTTCAACCAGAACAGCTACAAGGTGTCCGGCGGCCTGCACGGCGTCGGCGTGTCGTGCGTCAACGGCCTATCGAAATGGCTGAAGCTGATCGTGCGCCGCGACGGCAAGAAATACGCAATGACCTTCAACCAGGGCAAGGTCGTCGACCGCGTGATCGAAATCCATAACGGCGTCGAAACCTCACCGATGCAGGTCATCGGCGAGACCGCGAACCGCGGCACTGAAGTCCATTTCATGGCCGACGAGGAAATCTTCGGCGCGGGCCAGGTCGTGTTCCATTTCGACATCCTCGCCAAGCGCATCCGCGAACTGTCTTTCCTCAACAACGGCGTCAAGATCGAGCTGATCGACCACCGCGACGGCAAGAGCGAAAACTTCGCCCATTCCGGCGGCGTCAAGGGCTTCGTCGAATACATGAGCCGGCTCAAGAACCCCCTGCATCCGAAAATTTTCACCGCCATCGGCGAAAAGGACGGCATGACCGTCGAGGTCGCGATGCAGTGGAACGACAGTTATTCCGAAACCGTGCAGTGCTTCACCAACAACATCCCGCAGCGCGACGGCGGCACCCACCTCACCGGCCTCAGGATGGCGATGACGCGGGTGCTGAACAAGTACATCGAGGAAAACGAGGTGGCCAAGAAGGCCAAGGTCGAGACCACCGGAGACGACATGCGCGAAGGCCTCACCTGCGTGCTCTCGGTCAAGGTGCCCGAGCCCAAGTTTTCCAGCCAGACCAAGGACAAGCTCGTCTCCAGCGAAGTGCAGCCGGTGGTGCAGGAAGTCGTCGGCCAGAAGCTCGCCGAGTTCCTGCTGGAAAACCCCAATGATGCGAAGCTCCTGTGCGCCAAGATCGTCGACGCCGCGCGCGCCCGCGAAGCGGCGAGGAAGGCCCGCGAGATCACCCGCCGCAAGGGCGTGATGGACGGCCTCGGCCTGCCCGGCAAGCTCGCCGACTGCCAGGAAAAAGACCCCGCGCTATGCGAGCTGTATCTGGTGGAGGGCGATTCCGCCGGCGGCTCGGCCAAGCAGGGCCGAGACCGCAAATTCCAGGCGATCCTGCCCTTGAAGGGCAAGATTCTGAACGTCGAGCGCGCGCGTTTCGACAAAGTCATCGGCAGCCAGGAAATCGCCACGCTCATCACCGCGCTGGGAACCAGCATCGGCAAGGACGACTACAACCCCGAAAAGCTGCGCTACCACCGCATCATCATCATGACCGACGCCGACGTAGACGGTGCCCACATCCGCACCCTGCTGCTCACCTTCTTCTACCGCCAGATGCCCGAACTGGTCGAGCGCGGCCACATCTACATCGCCCAGCCGCCGCTGTACAAGGTCAAGCATGGCCGCAGCGAACGCTACATCAAGGACGAACACGCGCTGAAGGAACATCTCATGGCTGAAGCCATGAAAGATGCCGAACTCACGCCCATGGAAGGTGCTTTACCCATTGCTGGCGATGCACTCGAAGCCCTGGCGCGCGAATACTTTCTGGCCGAAGCCGTGTGTGACCGCCTCGCCCGCCTGCTGCCCGACGACGTGCTGCAGACGCTGATGAAGATCCCGCGCCTGAGCCTCGCCGACAGCGGTACTGCCATGATGAGCGAAGCCAGCCTGGGTGCCGCGCTGGACGCGAACAAGTTCGAAGTCACCGCCGAATACCTGGCCGAGACAGACAGCCACCGCCTGCGCATCGTGCGCCACGCCCACGGCAACGCCCACGTCAGCTTCCTCGAAGCCGACCTGCTCGATTCCGGCGACTACACCCAGCTCGTCAAGGTGGGCGATCTGCTGCGCGACCTGATCGGCCTGGGCGCGCGCGCCAAGCGCGGCGAAAAGGAAGCCGGCGTGCAGAGCTTCCGCGAAGCCATGGACTGGTTCCTGGGTGAAGTAAAGCGCGGCATGAGCATCCAGCGCTATAAGGGCCTGGGCGAAATGAACCCCGCCCAGCTCTGGGAAACCACCATGGACCCCAAAGTGCGCCGCCTGATGAAAGTGCAGATCGAGGATGCCATCGCCTCCGACCAGATCTTCACTACCCTGATGGGCGATGAAGTCGAACCGCGCCGGAACTTCATCGAGACGAATGCGCTGGGGGTGCGGAATCTGGATGTGTGATTCCCGCTGTGCCGATTCCAATAATTGATCTCTTTGCTGGCCCGGGAGGTCTTGGGGAGGGATTTGCTTCTCTCAAGTGCCACAACGGGCAACCATTCTTCGAGATCGGACTTTCCATTGAGAAGGATGTTGTTGCACATCGAACGCTGACGCTTAGGGCGGCGTTCAGGCGCTTGCGTAGTAGCAAGGACGTCAAGCACTACTACAGCTACATACGGGGCGAGATCGATGAGGCTGCGTTCCGCAGGATACCTGCCGTGGCCAGCGCCTTCGAGCATGCAGCCACCGAGGCAAGATGCCTTGAGCTTGGCAAGTCCGATGAAGCCGGTATCGACAGGGAAATTCGCGCTACTCTGAAGGGGCAAGAAACCTGGGTTCTTATCGGTGGCCCACCCTGCCAGGCGTATTCCTTGGCAGGGCGCTCCAGACGCGCCAACGACAAGGACTTTCACAAGGATGAAAAGCACTTCCTCTACAAGGAATACCTGCGAATCATCCAAGTGCACAAACCCACTATCTTCGTAATGGAGAATGTCAAGGGCCTGCTTTCCTCGAAGCACTCCGGCGATCCGATGTTCGAAAAGATCATTGCGGACCTGTCCTCACCCGTGGATGGACTGGAGTATGAAATTCGCTCCTTCACCAAAAGGGGAAACAGCAATTCTCTGGAGCCCGTGGACTACCTCATTCATTCCGAACGATATGGAATACCCCAGAGCAGGCATCGAGTGATTCTGCTTGGAGTACGTAAAGGATTGGGAGTACCGCAGCATCAGTTGCTAGAGCCTGTATCAAAGCCAGTGACCGTTAAGCAGACCATAGATGACCTGCCGAGGATTCGGAGCAGACTGTCCAGAGGAGATTCCCTGGAGGCATGGCGCAAGGCCGTTCTGGCCGCGCCCGCCTACGTCAAGGGATGGCGGGCGGAAAACGAGGCCGCCATGATCGACTCGATGCGAACCTTCGCCGTTGCAGCGACCAGCTCAAGTACGGGCGGTGCCTTCATTCCGCGGGAGTACAGAAGGCCCAAAAAGCCGACCGAGTTGCAGCAATGGCTACATGATCAAAGCCTGGGCGGCATATGCCAGCATGAAGCGCGGTCACACATGGCATCCGATCTGGCCCGTTACCTTTTCGCGGCGGCCTTTGCGCATTCGCAGGGGAATTCCCCTCGACTAGATGTCTTTCCATTCAAGCTGTTGCCTGATCACATCAACGTGCAATTCTGGAGTGAGGCTGAGGCCATTCCCTTCAAGGATCGGTTCCGCGTGCAGTGCCGAAACGAGCCAGCGACCACGGTCGTGGCGCATATTGCCAAGGATGGGCACTACTACATTCACTACGACCCTTCGCAATGCAGAAGCCTCACCGTCAGGGAGGCGGCGCGCTTGCAGACGTTTCCCGACAACTATTTCTTCGCAGGCAACCGCACGGAGCAATACACCCAGATTGGGAATGCCGTTCCTCCACTGCTAGCGCACAAGCTAGCCAGAATCGTGCGCAGCCTGCTGAACGAAATGAACAGAAAGAAACGCAAGCAAGCCAGTGACCGCATGCACAACAAACCGATGGAAAACATACGGCACAACGTTTCCTTGCAAGTTCAGGTTCCGTTGCTTGCCGAGACAGACTGACCGATTACCAACGCTTTCTCATTGCCATGCAGCCATGTTTCAACCTGTCGCGCAGTGTCCTCGGCCGAATGCTTCAGCGCGCACTCCCAGACAGTGGCTACACGCCAGCCAAGAGCATGGAGTGCCCCCACGTGTCTTCTGTCGCGGACGACATTGCCCAAGAACTTCCGTTGCCAGAACTCTTCATTGGTCCGAGGTGTGGTGGAGTGGCGGCAGCCTTCGTGTCGATGCCAGAAGCAGCCGTGGACGAACACTACCGCCCTGTACTTCGGGAACACAAGATCGGGGGAGCCGGGTAGTTTTCTGACATGAAGTCGATATCGGAATCCTCTGGAGAAAAGAAGGGCGCGAAGAATCCGTTCCGGCTTGGTGTCCTTTCCGCGAATACTCGACATCATGCGGCTGCGCTGAGGGTTGGTCGGGACGCGCATGGCCTTGGAAGCACTCCACTTGGATGTCTGAAGAAACCGTCACTTCGCACATCAGTCATCCAACCCGATCAAGGGGAAGCGATCCGCGAGACGACCTCTCGAAGCTTAGCATGCAGCAGATTCGCGAGAAATTACTAGGGGGCATGATGGCACGGGAACACATACATCCACCAAGCGCAGCCTGCCTCTCGGCGTCGATGAGGGATCTTGGGTACTCGCTAGAAACGGCCATCGCGGACCTGATTGATAACAGTATTTCAGCCGGCGCAGATAGGATTGAAATCATCTGCGACGTCTCCGGCGAGCATCCTCTAGTTGTCATTCTCGACAACGGCAAGGGAATGACTGAGGGGGAGTTGTTGGCTGCAATGCGCCATGGAACCGATAACCCCAAACGGCAGCGTTCGCCAAAGGATCTCGGGCGCTTTGGCCTTGGGCTGAAAACGGCGTCGTTCTCCCAATGCCGTTCCCTGACAGTAGTAAGCACAAACGAGGCATCCATTTGCGGTGCCGAATGGGACCTGGATCGCATCGATGCCGCAGACGACTGGGTCCTGCGCCTTCTTGATGAGGCCGATATTCAGGTTTTGCCCTATGTACATCGCCTTGGCAAACAAGGAACTGCTGTCATCTGGCGAGAGCTCGACCGCTTGCTGGAAGAAGAAACTGGAGATCGCCGACAGGAGATCATGAACGAGAAGCTTGAAGCGGTGGGACGGCATCTTTCCCTCGTCTTTCATCGCTTCCTTTCGGGCGAGGTCAAGGGACATCCCAAAATCGCACTCACCATCAATGGCCACTCCGTTGCTGCATTCGATCCCTTCTGCAGAAAGAATCCAGCCACTCAGGTCCTCCCAGAGGAAATCGTCCGCATCGGCGATACAGAAGTGCGCCTGCAGCCCTATGTGCTGCCACATCACAGCCGTCTCTCCGCGTCAGAGTACGACTATTACCAGGATCGCAGCGACTTCATCTCCAACCAGGGAGGCTATGTTTATCGGAACGGGCGCCTGATGGCGTGGGGAGATTGGTTCCGGTTGGTGCCGAAGGGTGAGGCGACCAAGCTGGCGCGGGTGCAGATCGACTTCCCCAACAGTCTGGACGAGGCCTGGACGATCGATATCAAGAAGTCACGCGCGCGCCCCCCCCATGCGGTGCGTGAGCGCCTGCGTCAGATCATCGACAGAATCACCAGCCGCAGCGTGACAGTACATCGGGGACGCGGACAGAAGCTGTTTCAGGAAACCCAGGCTCCGTTCTGGGAGCGCTATGCCGATCATGATGGCATCCGGTTCGCGATCAACGAACAGCATCCAATCATTGCCACGCTGTCAAGAAGACTCTCGCCAGAGGATGCAGACCTGCTTCGCACGCTGCTTGATTCGGTTGCTGCCTCGCTGCCGGTCGAGATGATCTATTCCGACTACTCGACCCACCCGCGCGAGATCAATCAGAGATCGGTGGATGAAAGCCATGCCATGGAGCGTCTGAGGAGCCTGCGTCAGGTGCTGTACGGTGACGGGCCTGGCGATGCGAAGGCCTTTCTCCAGATCGTACGATCCACGCATCTATTCGATGGACAGATCGAGCTGGCCGAAAAATTCATCAACGAGGCCTTTGCATGAGCATCACAGCCATCACGGAAGAACGAAACATCGCCAACGCGCTCATCTCAGGCCTTGCCAACATGACCGAGACGCCGACACGCGAGCAGGTGGAGGAGAAGGCGAGACAGATCGCAGCGATCTTCGGCTATACGGGTGATCTCCGCAGTATCGTCACGGAGGCGATGATCTCGGTCGACACGCGCATGGGGGCTGGGGTTTCGCTGGTTGATGTCACTGCGAAGCATGATGATCAGTGGGTCCACAAGCGTGAGGGTGTCACATGGACGTATGCGGAATCATATGGGAATTTTCTTCTCAAGGAAGGTTGGCCTCCGCAGATGATCCAGTCGTTGAGCGATGTGTCGACCCGCATTCTCGGCCACCTGCAGGATCCATTGAGTGAAGGCACAACATGGAACCGCCGCGGCCTTGTCATCGGTCATGTGCAGTCAGGCAAGACGGCCAACTACACTGGCCTGATAGCACGTGCCGCCGACGCCGGCTACAAGTTCATCATCGTCGTCGCCGGCATTCACAACAATCTGCGCAAGCAGACGCAGCAGCGCATCGATGAGGCCTTGATCGGCCGATCTAGCGACCCCGAGGATCGTCGCAACATCGGTGTCGGTCTCATGCCGGGCTATCCGCATCCGGCCACTCTCACCAACATCAACGAGGACTTCAACAAGAACACGGCTGCAAAGAGCGGCTGGAAGATCAACGACTTCAGCAAGCCAATCATTCTGGTCATCAAGAAGAATGTCACGACGCTGACGGCTCTTCACAAGTGGCTGAAGGAGCTGAACGCAGAGGGGGGCGATGGCCGGATTTCCGATGTGCCGATGCTTCTGATTGACGACGAGGCTGACAACGCGTCGATTAACACGAACAAGGAGGATCTGGACCCGACCCGGACGAATGCGATGATCCGGCGCATCCTCGGGCTGTTCGCAAAATCGTGCTATGTCGGCTATACGGCTACACCGTTCGCCAATATCTTCATCAACCCCGACGCCTATGGCGATGATGTGCGTGAGGAGCTGTTCCCGCGAGATTTCATCTATTGCCTGGACGCGCCAACGACGTACTTCGGTGCCGAGAAGGTGTTCCTCGACGAGGCGACCAGTCAAGCGATCGTGAGACCGATTGACGATTGCGAGGATCTCATCCCGTACGCCCACAAGCGTGACGACCCCGTCCACGAGTTGCCCCCCAGCCTCTATCGCGCACTTAATGAATTCATCGTCGCCCGCGCCATCCGGAATCTGCGTGGGCAGACCGGCAAGCATTGCTCAATGATGGTCAATGTGTCGCGCTTCGTGCCAGTTCAGAAGGCCGTGCGTGACTTCCTGAGTCTCAGGGAGAAGAAGACCAGGGATGCGGTTCTCGCCAACTATGCGATGCCGGAAGAGGTTTCCTCTAGAAACGCGTACATGCAGGGCCTGAAGCAGGCCTTCGATGCCGAGTATGCCGACGCTGGGTTTGCCTGGGAGGAAGTGAAGGCTGCCCTCATTGGCGTCTTCGAGCACCTCCACCTCTATGTCATCAACAGCAAGAGTGATGAGGTGCTCGACTACGCCCGCTACGCGAAGGAAGGAGTCGGGTTGACCGCGGTCGCGGTCGGTGGTCTGAGCCTCTCTCGAGGCCTGACCATCGAGGGATTGACCGTTAGCTACATGTACCGCAACACGAAAATGTACGACACCCTCATGCAGATGGGCCGCTGGTTCGGTTACCGGCCGGGCTTCGAGGACCTCTGCCGCGTCCATCTCTCGCGTGATTCGATCAACTGGTACTCCCACATCGCCGATGCCGCCGAAGAGCTTGTACAGCAGGTCAAGCGCATGCGGCGCGATCGCCTCAGCCCGAAGGATTTTGGCCTGTACGTCCGCTCGCATCCGGACAGCCTGCTGATCACGGCGGCGAACAAGATGCGATCCGGCCAAGAGGTCACAGTCGAGCAGAGTTTCAGTGGGCGATTGCGGGAGAGCTACATTGTCTCCACTGACCCCGTCGTGAATGCTAGGAACCTTGCGCTGATCTCCGATCACTGGCGGAGTGGATTCGGCGGGCGACCGGAGGAGTCCACCGAAAAGGGCATCATCTTCAGGGACGTGCCAGTCGAGGTGATCGACGACTTCCTCACCCGCTTCGAATGCCATTCGGCCTTTGCCGGACAGAAGTCGGACGTGGTGAGCTATCTCGAACGGATTGCGGCGAAGCGCCCGCTGGCCGATGTTCTGCTGATTTCCCCTTCTGGTGGCCCGGGCGGTGAAAACCCGTTCACCCTGAGGAATCAAGTGCGCGTTGTCGGGAAGGATCAGCCGAACGGCACTTCGTGGCGCCTGAATAAGGACAGGGTTGCCTCGCGTAGCGACGAGAAGCTTGGGCTCAGCGAAGCACAACGCAATGAGGCCAGGACGCTGGCTGGCGGCGAAGATGGCTCAGTAGCGGTATCCGACACACATTACCGTATGGTCCGGAACAAGCCGCTCCTCATGATTCACAGCCTAGAGCCCAAGGGCGAGGCCGTGACGGGACCGATCGCCGCCTTCGGCGTCAGTTTTCCCTACGGGGACTATTCGACGACCATCAATGTCGTCGTGAACAAGGTCTGGCTCCAGCAGATGCAGGGTTACGCTGACGATCCTGACGAGGAGGATGACTACGATGCTTGAGTCCTCTCCGTGGGATGACATCGCCGTTCCGGGAGCGGACTTCAATGTCCGCCAGGTTTCGGTGGGAACGGCCGTGCCCTGTTTCTGGGGACGCGATGCCGGTGGTGCCTGCCTGTTCATCGTGGAGCTTCAGGGTGACCATGCAGCCCAGTACCGGAAGAACGCGGTCACGGTGAACGGCATCGATGTCGATCTTCGTGCCGGAGATCAGGGACAGCAGCACTTGATCCTCGCCCTTGAAAGGCAGGTCGACCGCGATCTCTTCGAAGGGCTGTGCCGCACCCTTGTATCCTCGCTGGAGCACGCCACCGACTCGGCGAGCTCTCTCGCGGTCTCTCTGGCACACATCCTCCGCTGGAAGACCTTCCTGTCAGGCCGGAGTCAGCACCTGTCCATCGAGGAAGTGCGTGGTCTCTTCGCCGAAATCGCCTTCCTGACGGAACTGATTGATCGGCAGATGTCGAGCAATGCCGCCGTCGAAGCCTGGCTCGGTCCGGAGCGATCACATCAGGATTTCATATTCGGCAACACAGCCGTCGAGGTGAAATCGCTCTCGGGGGCAGAGCGGAGCAGCATCCGCATTTCGTCAGAAGACCAGCTTGAATCCCTGAACGATGCGCTGTTCCTGCGCGTGTACCGGCTGAGCAGCCTGGCCGACGCTGCAGGAGCTCGCTCTCTCAACGAAATCGTCTCAGCATTCCAGGCGCGTCTCGGCGAGGCGGACGCCGTCGAGGCCTTTGACAGGAAGCTGGTTGCGTACGGCTATGCCCCGCTACCTGACTACGATGAGCCTCGCTTTGTCGTCAGCGATGTGCGCAGCTATCGCGTCGGTGACGGTTTTCCGCGTCTCATGCGGTCGCAACTGCCGACAGGGATTGCCAACGTAGCCTACGACATCAAGCTAGAAACGATAGCTCAGTACGAGTGCGACGGGGTCGCGATCTTCGGAGGAGAGTGATGGAGCAGACTGGTGAAGAGTTCTTCCACGATTTTCGACAGGAACTGTTGGCCGGTGCCGAAGCCAATGGCAGGTTTCAGCTCGACGAGTTCATGGAAACTGTCGCAGCTGAACTTATCGAAACAGGCTTTACGGAAGGTTTCGAACTCTGCCATTTCCGGGCGCAGCGTAGTATGCGCGTGGATGGTTACTGGTTCAATGACGAAGGAGTCTTGGACCTCTTCATCGCGGACTTCGATTCCCGAGGCGAGCTGGCATCCCTCACCAGAACGGAAGTGGATGCCGCATTCAAGCGTATTGCCAACTTCTTTGAGGCCAGTGCTGACAAGGGCCTGTCCAGCGAACTGGAGGTCACATCGCCAGAGTACGGTCTTGCTAGGCAGATCTCGGATCGCAGGGACGCCATTCGGCAGGTCAATCTGATTCTCTTCTCCGAGCGCACTCTCAGCGGGAAGATCCAGGCTCTTCCCGATACGGAAGTGGGGGGTATCTTGGCGACCTACCACATCTGGGACATCTCTCGACTGCATCGTCAGCGCAGCTCGCGCAGCCACAAAGAGCCACTCGACCTCGATTTTCAGCAGATGTTCGGCAAGGGTATCTCTTGCCTTCCTGCCCACCTGGGGACCGATGCCTATCACTCCTATCTCATGGTCATGCCTGCCGAAGTACTGGCGAGCCTGTACGAAAAATTCGGAGCCCGATTGCTTGAGCAGAATGTCCGAACATTCCTGCAGGCCCGGGGCAATGTGAACCAGGGAATAAGGGCCACGATTCTGAACGAACCGGGAATGTTCTTTGCCTACAACAATGGGATCACGGCCACTGCGCAGAGTGTCGAGGCTGCGACGACGGATTCAGGCTTGGTGGTCACAAGGGTTGTCGATCTCCAGATCGTCAATGGCGGCCAGACCACTGCATCGCTGTTCCATACACGGAAGCGGGACAAGGCGGACCTTTCTCAGATATTCGTTCAGATGAAGCTGTCCGTCATCGACAGCCAGCAAAGCGAGATGGTTGTGCCGAAGATATCGGAGTATGCGAACACCCAGAATCGGGTGAATGCTGCCGACTTCTTCTCAAATCATCCGTTCCATGTCCGGATGGAAGGATTCTCGCGGCGCATTTGGGCGCCGGCGCAGAAAGGGGCCCCGCGTGAGACGCGCTGGTTCTATGAGCGCGCACGTGGCCAGTATGCCGATGCACAGTCGAAGCTCACCCCGGCGGAGCAACGCCGCTTCAAGGCGGAGCATCCCAAGCCGCAGATGTTCACAAAGACAGATCTCGCAAAATTCGAGAACGCCTGGGATGACCACCCCAGGTGGGTGAATCTTGGCTCCCAGAAGAACTTTTCCCGATACGCAGCACGCATCGGTGGTGAGTGGGAGAAGTCACCCGATTCATTCAACGAGTTCTATTTCAAGAGGGCGGTCGCACGTAGTCTGATCTTCCGCGCCACGGAGCGCATTGTTTCTGCGCAGCCTTGGTACAACGGCGGATACCGAGCAAACATCGTGGCATACGCATTGGCGGTACTCAGCGACATCACGAAGCGCAGAAAAGAGAGCATCGACTTTCTGCGAATCTGGAATGCACAGATGGTCGATTCCGTGCTGGAGGACGCCATTGCTGTTGTGTCGGAGGTGGTGAATGATGACATCACCAGGCCCCCACAGGGCATCTCGAACATTTCCGAATGGTGCAAGAAGGAGGCGTGCTGGACCAGGATTCAAGCCCGTACTGAAACCATCGCCAATCTTCTCTCGCCCGAATTCTACGATCAACTTGTTCCGCAGGATGATCAGGTGGAGATCGTGAAGTCGGCGAAGCAGACACAGCGGGTCGACAACGGCATCGAGGCGCAGCGAAAAGTGTTAGCTGTTTCTGCCACCGATTGGGCTCGCATTCATCGGTCCTTGCTCGAGAAGGATTTACTCACTCCAAAGGAAGAAGGAGTGCTCAGGATAGCCATGCAGATGCCTACAAAGGTTCCCACGGAGAAGCAGTGCGCAATCCTCCTTGAAGTTCTTGAGAAGGGACGTGCTGAAGGGGTTGTGGTTAAAGGGTAGGTTCTGCACTGAAGCAAGTGACGAGATCGTCCCCGGCAGTGGAAGCCGAGCAACGCGCCGTTGACATGGCGTACGCGAATGCGTACCATTTGCCCGTCCTCGCTAGGAGCCGCAAATGACTACCCTCACCGCAAGCGAAGCACGCGCCAACCTCTATCGCCTGATCGACCAGACTGCTGAATCGCATCAGCCGATTCACATTGCCGGCAAGCGGACGAGCGCGGTGCTGTTGTCCTCCGAAGACTGGCAGGCCATACAGGAGACGCTCTATCTCCTCTCGGTTCCCGGGATGCGCGAGTCGATCAAGGAAGGTATGGCCGAGCCGCTGGATAAGAGCGCCCGGGCGCTCAAGTGGTGAGCTGGCAACTCGTTTATTCCAAGCACGCGCAGAAGGATGCGAAGAAACTGGCGGCGGCTGGCCTGAAAAACAAGGCCATGGAGTTACTGAAGGTGATCGCTGCCGACCCGTTCCAGAATCCACCGCCCTACGAAAAGCTGGTTGGTGATCTGGCAGGTGCGTATTCCCGGCGCATCAATATCCAGCATCGCCTCGTCTACCAGGTTTTTCCCAAGGAGCGGGTGGTACGCGTACTTCGCATGTGGACGCACTACGAATGATGGCTGCACGGCGCTGCTTGTCAGCCGGCAATAAACCATGACCCCCCAACGCCTGGCCTTCGTCGACCTCGAAACAACAGGTGCCAATCCCGTCCACGACCGCATCACCGAAATCGGCATCGTGCTGGTCGAAGACGGCCACGCCACGCGCTGGAGCACGCTGGTCGATCCGGGTTGCCGCATTCCGCCTTTCATCCAGACGCTGACCGGGATTACGCCGGAGGTGGTGGCGGACGCGCCGCGTTTCGAGGCGCTGGCGGACGAGATCCAGTCGCGGCTGGCGGGCTGTCTGTTCGTGGCGCACAACGCGCGTTTCGACTACGGGTTTCTCAAGAACGAGTTCAAGCGCATGGGGCGGCGTTTCCAGGCCGACGTGGTGTGTACGGTGAAGCTGTCGCGGCGGCTGTTTCCGCAGTTTCACAAGCACAGCCTGGACAGCCTGATCGAACGCCACGGTCTGCTGGCGGACGACCGCCATCGCGCGCTGGCCGACGCCGAGCTGATCTGGCAGTTCTGGCAAAAACTGCAGGCGCAGCCGGGGCTGGCGGCGCTGGACGAGGCGGTGCGCCAGCAGTTCGTGCGGCCGTCGCTGCCGCCGCACCTGGATGCGGGCGTGCTCGACGACCTGCCCGATCTGCCGGGCGTGTATCTGTTCTACGGCGAGGACGACGTGCTGCTCTACGTGGGTAAGAGCATCAATTTGCGGCAGCGCGTGCTGTCGCATTTTCAGGCCGACACGCGCGCTTTTCGCGAGCTGCGCATCAGCCAGCAAATCCGTCGCATCGAGTGGCGCGAGACGGTGGGCGAGCTGGGTGCGCTGCTGCTGGAGTCGTGGCTGATCAAGTCACGGCAGCCCGTGCACAATCGGGCGCTGCGCCGCAACAGTGAACTGTGCACCTGGCAGTTGGTGGAACACGCGGTGGGCGATTTCCGTCCCCGGCTGGTATGCGGTGAAGACCTCGACCTGACCCAGACCCGTGATTGCTTCGGCCTGTTTTCCAGCCAGCGCGAAGCCACGCTGGCGCTGAAGAAAATCGCCGAGGCCAACCAGCTCTGCCTTGCCACGCTGGGGCTGGAAAAGACCACGGGCAAGGGTCGGCCGTGCTTTGGCTATCAGTTACAGCAGTGCAAGGGCGCGTGTGTGGGCAGGGAAGCCATTGGCCTGCACAGCGCGCGCCTGATGGCGGCACTGGCCCGGCTCAAGCTCAAAACCTGGCCTTATCCGGGGGTGATCGGCATCGTCGAGCGTGACGAGGTCAGTGAACGCGAAGACATCCACGTGGTACACAACTGGTGCTATCTGGGCACGGCGCACGACGAGGCGCAGTTGGCGGCGATACTGGATACACGCAGCGCGCCGGTGTTCGACCGGGATACCTACAAACTGCTGGCCAAGCATCTGGGCGGCAAGGTGCGAGTGATGCCGCTGGCGTTCGCACCCAAACAAACGCCCGGCGAACCGGGCGTGTGCGGGGCGGATTAGTGTTGAGCCCAGGCTGGCGATTCAGTTCTTGCGGGTTTCGGTTGGCAGGCCGGCTTCCTTCCATTCCGGGAAGCCGCCCCGGAACCAGATCACGTTCTTGTAGCCCGCGTGGATGGCCATGACAGCGGATTTGTAACTCTTCCAGCAGATGGTGCCGTCGCAATACATCATGAAGGGCGCGTTCTTGTCCTTGGGCAGCTTGTTGAGGGCGAACTTGTCCTCGCTGGCGTCGAAGCCGACTTCCTTGGCGCTGGCTTCGCCGTAGGGCACGGAGCGTGCGCCGGGGATGTGCGAGGCCTGATATTCCTCGGGCACGCGCACATCGTAGACCGGCGTGCCCTTGTCGATGAGCTGTTTGGCCTCGGCAGCGGTAATGATTTTTGCCCCCGGCAGGCTGGTCGGCGTGGTGTTGAGCATTGAGGCCACGCCCTTGAAATCGGCCTTGCTGGCGCTGGCCATGGTCAGGTTGAGGCTGTTCTTTTGCAGGCCGGTGCTGAGCTTTTGCTGCGCGGCGGCAGGGACGGCCTCGGGCTGCACGGTCAGCGCGCGCAGCGGCACGGCGGCGCTGGTGAGCACGATGCGTCCGCCATTGGCGGCGGTCCAGGTCTTGGCTTCTTCGGCCGAGGCCACGGCCAGATCGTAGCGACCGAGCTTCAGGCCATACAGCGGGGCTTCGGCCATGCGGTGAAACTTCACTTCGGTGAAGTCGCTCTTGGCCAGCCCCCGGCTGTTGATTTCGCTGCGGGCGATGCCGCCCATGAGCGATTCGTAATCCGGCACGCCCAGACGCGCGCCGGATTTGGCGGCCAGCGTGCCCTTGTACTGCGGGCCGGCCACGAAGGCGGCGGCGGTGGTGGCGGTGGATTTGATCACCGGCTCGAATTTGAACTTGCCGACGTTGGCGATGATCTGCGCCGGCCCGAAGATCATGTCCAGGGTGCCGTCCTTGGCGTGCTTGATGGCGGCAAATCCCCGGGTGTAGTACTGCACCCGTACGGGCTGGCCGACGGCGCGTTCAACGTCGCCGGCAAACGCGCGGTAGCGCTGCACGGTGGCGGAATCGGCCAGAGATTCGTTCTGGTCGAGCACGATTCCGAGGATGAGCGGCGCGGCCTGCGCCGGGGTGGAAATCAGCTGCGCCAGGGCGGAAACCAGCAAAAGCGGCAAAAGGGCGAAACGGTTCACGGTGTCGTCTCCAGATCAGGACGACAGGGTTAACGGCCCGTTTATACAAAAATTGACCCTGGATCGACAGGCGGTCAGGCTGCGAGCCAGCCCTGTAGCACCTCGCGCAGGCGCGCTTCGTCGACTGGCAGGGTGAGTGCGGCGTCGACGCGCAGGCGGCCGGCCACCTTGTCGAGCACGGCCTGATGCGCGGATTCGTAGAACACGAGGATGCGCGTGCCGGCCGAGGCCTGCGCGGTGGCCAGCAGCGATTCCAGATTCGACAGACGGTCGCGGAAGTCGGTCTGGTGGAAGAAGTCGGCGACGATCACGGCGGGCGGCGTCTTGCGCACGAGCGCAATCGCCTTGCGTTCCGACCATTCGGAGACCACCGCGTAGCCGAGTTCCTGATACAGCTTCTTGAAACTGGCCGTGCCGATGAAGGCATTGACCATGAGCAGCGCTGGCGCGCTCATGCCGCCGGCTTTTTGGCGGGGGTTTTCTTGGTGGCGACAGGCTTGGCGGCAGCTTTTTTGGTGACCGGTTTCTTGACAGCGGGCTTTTTGGCCGCAGGCTTGTCTGCGCTGGCGGCCTTGGCCTTTTTCTCGGCGGCGGGTTTGGCGGCAGCTTTCTTCGTGGGCTTCTTGGCCGGGCCCTTGGCGGCGCGTGCGGCGATGAGCTCCAGCGCTTCTTCGAGCGTGACTGCTTCCGGCGTGGTGTCCTTGGGCAGCGTGGCGTTGACCGAGCCGTGCTTCACATAGGGGCCGTAGCGGCCTTCGTGAACGGTCACGTCCTTGTCGTCGTCGGGGTGCTTGCCGAGCGTGCGCAGCGCGGCAGCGGCCGATGCGCCGCGCGCGGCGCGCTCCATCGCCAGCACTTCGAGCGCACGTTCCAGACCGATTTCATAGACGCTGTCGGTCTTGGGAATGGACTTGAACTTGCCGTCGTGCAGCAGATAGGGTCCGAAGCGGCCGTTGTTGGCGACGATGGGCAGGCCGGTGGTCGGGTGGTGGCCGATCTCGCGCGGCAGCGAGAGGAATTTCAGCGCGAGTTCGAGCGTCGCCTGGTCGAGCGGAATCTCCTTGGGCCACGAGGCGCGGCGCGGCTTGGGTGCCTTCTTGTCTTCCGGCATGTCGCCGATCTGCACATAGGGCCCGAAGCGTCCGACCAGCAGCTTCACGTCGAGCCCGGAGGCCGGATCCTTGCCCAGCACCGGGTCGCGCTCGACCGCGCCTTCGTGGATCGGCCGGGTATAGTCGCACTCGGGGTAGCCCGAGCAGCCGATGAAGAGGCCGCGCTTGCTCGCCTGCATGAACAGCGGCTTCGAGCACTTGGGGCAGGGCTCCATGATCGGGCAGCCGCGCTCGACGTCCTGCTTGGCCTTCATCTGGCCGTCGAAACCCTTCCAGAATTCGCCGAGCAGCTGCGCCCACTGGCGCTTGCCGTTGGAGACGTCGTCGAGCTTGTCTTCGAGCCTGGCGGTGAAGTCGTAGTCGACGTAATGCTCGAAGTGGCGGGTGAGGAAGCAGTTGACCAGCCGCCCCACGTCGGTCGGCTGGAAGCGTTTTTTCTCCAGCACCACGTATTCGCGGTCCTGCAGGGTCGAGATGATGCTGGCGTAGGTCGAGGGCCGGCCGATGCCGTACTCCTCCAGCGCCTTCACCAGGCTCGCTTCGGTGTAGCGCGGCGGCGGCTGGGTGAAGTGCTGTTCGCCGTAGAGCTTGTCGACCGGCAGGGTTTCGTTTTCCGCCAGCGCGGGCAGTTTGGATTCTTCCTCGTCCTCGTCGTCCTGGTACACGGCGAGGAAGCCGGCGAAGGCGAGCGTCTGCCCGGTGGCGCGGAAGGTGCCGTCGCCCACTGCGATGTCGGCGGCGACGGTGTCGAACTGCGCCGGCGTCATCTGGCAGGCGACGGTGCGTTTCCAGATCAGCTCGTAGAGCTTCGCCTGGTCGGCGGTGAGGCGGTGGCGCACCGCGTCCGGGGTGCGTGCGACCGCGGTCGGGCGCACCGCCTCGTGGGCTTCCTGCGCGTTCTTGGTCTTGGCCTTGTAGGCGATGGCCGAGGGTGGCAAGTACTCCTTGCTGAAGGTTTCGCCGACCCAGGCGCGGATGTCGGTGATCGCCTCGTTGGCGAGGTTGACCGAGTCCGTTCTCATATAAGTAATGAGGCCGACCGGGCCTTCGCCGAGGTCGATGCCTTCATACAGCTGCTGCGCGGTGCGCATCACCCGGTCGGTGGTCATGCCGAGCTGGCGCACACCGGCCTGCTGCAGGGTGGAGGTGGTGAACGGTGCGCCGGGATGGCGGGCGCGGCGCTTCTTTTCGATGCGCATGACGCGCGCGTCTTTCGACTGCAGCGTGGCGAGCCATTCCTTGCTCTTCGCCTCGTGTTCGACCGAGAACTGCTCGACCTTCTCGCCGCGAAAATGCGTGAGCTTGGCGGTGAAGGGCGTCTCGCCCTTGTGGGTGTCGAGGTGCAGCGTCCAGTATTCGCGCGGCTGGAAGGCTTCGATTTCGAGTTCGCGCTCGACGATCATCCTCAGCGCCGGCGACTGCACCCGGCCCGCAGAAAGGCCCGGACTGATCTTGCGCCACAACAGCGGCGACAGGTTGAAGCCGACCAGATAATCCAGCGCGCGCCGTGCCTGCTGGGCGTCGACCAGATCGGTGGCGATCTCGCGCGGGTGGCGCACCGCGTCCTGGATGGCCGACTCGGTGATTTCGTAGAAGGCGACGCGCCGCATCGGTGTCTTGACCTTCTTTTCCTTGAGGATTTCGCTGATGTGCCAGGAGATTGCCTCGCCTTCCCTGTCCGGGTCGGTTGCGAGCAGGACTTCGTCGGCTTTTTTCGCAGCCTTGACGATGGCGTCGACGTGCTTGGCGTTGCGCTCGATGATCTGGTACTTCATCGCGAAGGTGTTGGTGTCGACCGCGCCGTTTTTCGGCTCCAGATCGCGCACGTGGCCGTAGCTGGCGAGGATGTCGTACTCCTCACCCAGATACTTTTTCAGCGATTTTGATTTCGAGGGCGACTCGACGATGACGAGTTTGGACATGGAGGTTTAGTGCAGGCGTCCCGGCTCGTGGTTCAGCAGCATGTCTTCAAGGTGGGTGAAGTGTTCGATCACGCCCCGGCTCCACAGCACAATCAGGGTCATCCAGCGCACGTGTTCCGGTTCGATGTCCTCACCCGCCAGCGCCATCAGGCCGGAAATCACCCATTCGCGCGATTCCGGGTCGAGAATCTGCGCGGACACCAGCCAGGCGAGTTCTTCCCGGCAGGCGGCGCTGAGGCGCTCGGTTTCTTCCGGTGCGTAGTGGCGATAGTGGGCCAGCGCCAGATCGGGATGGGTCGCGCTGTCCGACAGGTTGGCAAACCAGTCGAGTGCGGCGTGTATGTCGGCTTCTTCAAACCCGGCGGCAAACAGGCGCTTTTCCAACGCGTCGCGGTCGGGAGCCAGCTCCGCCATGCGGAAGCTTTCGTAGAGATAAACCAGAATGTCGAGCATGGTGTGTCGAGCGTGATCAGTGGATTTTTTGGTAGCGCCCGCCGGGCAAGGATGCAATGTGCCCTTCCAGTTCAAGCGTCAACAGCTTGGCCGAAAGCGTATCCAGCGTCAACCCGGTTCGTTCGGCCAGGGCGTCGGCGGTGGTGGGCGCGCCATCGAAAGCGTCCAGAACGGGGTCGGCAGGTGAGTGGGCGCTTGCCTCGGCAAACCGGGGCGGCGTCAGCCGGGTGTGCCAGGCCAACTCATCCAGGATGTCGGCGGCCGATTCGACCAGTTTGGCCCCCTGCTTGATGAGGGCGTGGCAACCGCGTGACAGCGGCGAATGGATGGAGCCGGGCATGGCGAACACCTCGCGCCCCTGCTCGGTGGCGACCCGCGCGGTGATGAGCGAGCCGCTGTCCGGTGCGGCTTCGACCACCAGCACCCCCCGGCTCAATCCGCTGATGAGCCGGTTGCGGCGCGGGAAATGACCGGGCAGCGGCGCGGTACCGAGCGGGAATTCCGACACGATCAGACCGCGCTCGACCAGCTGATGCGCCAGTGCCTTGTTGCGCGCCGGGTAGATGCGGTCGAGCCCGGTGCCGACGATGGCGACGCTGGAGCCCGTACCGGCGAGGCCGCCGCGGTGCGCCGCCGCGTCGATCCCCAGCGCCAGGCCGCTGACGATGGTGAGACCGGCGTCGGACAAGGCCTGGGCGAAGGCCTCGGCGTCGCGCACGCCCTGTGCAGTGGCGTTGCGGCTGCCGACGACGCCGAGGCCGGGCTGGCCCAGCAGGCCGCGCCGGCCCTTGCAGTAGAGGATGGCGGGCGGGTCGGCGATTTCCAGCAGGGATTGGGGGTAGTCGGCGTCGGCCAGCGTCATCAGGCTGTTGCCGGGCTGGCCGAGCCAGGCGTGCGCGGCGGCGAGTTCGGCCGCGTCGGGCCCGGCCAGGAGCGCATCAATCTGCGCGCCGGTCAGATGAGGGGCGAGCGCGCCGCGCCCGCACGACAAAACGGCCTCCGGGGAACCGAAGGCCGTCAGCAGGCGCAGCAGGCTGGTGTTGCCGATGCCGGCTGCGAGACTCAGCCGCAGCCAGGCATCGGTATCGGCATCGCTGCTCAAGGGTTGCGGGCGGTGTCGAGCAGGTAGACCGGGCCGTCGGACTGCATGATCAGCGCGTAGGCCACGCGGTCGAACACGCGGTAGACCATGAGGAGCCCGCTGCGCGCGTCCGGCAGCTTGACGCTGCGCGCGTCGTTGGCCGACAGGCAGGTGGCGCGGAAGACCTGGTCGGCGGCCGGCGGGCTGCCGGCACTGGCGGTCGCGCCGGGCTTCAGGCAGCGCACGTCGTTGTAGA
This sequence comes from Hydrogenophilales bacterium 16-64-46, assembly GCA_002281775.1. Classification (GTDB taxonomy): domain Bacteria; phylum Pseudomonadota; class Gammaproteobacteria; order Burkholderiales; family Thiobacillaceae; genus Thiobacillus. The sequence continues at coordinate 329,633 of NCGY01000002.1, forward strand.
GCCAGGCACCGTCGCCGGCAGTCGCCGGCTTGTCGCTGGCCCAGGTCATCTTCTCCTGTTCGTCGCGGGTGAGCTGTACCGCCTGGCCCTCGCGATAGACGGCCAGCACATGGCCGGACTCTATGCCGTCGCGGCTGCCACGGTTGAGGACGACCGTCTGATAGCGGCCGCTGTCGGTCATGCCGCCGTAGGCGGAAATGATGCGGGCGTTGATTTTGGCTTCCGGGGCGTGCGGCAGGAATTCGAAGGTGGTGGTCTCGTCTGCCGCCACCAGCTTGTCCTTGGGCAGGATCTCCTGCGCCGACTGGGTGATGCGGATTTTCTGCGGTGCGCCCTCGGCAAGCGTGCGGGCGTCGCCGAGGTATTCCACCTCGTAGCCGAGCACCTCGCCGGTTTCCGGATCCTTCAGGGTCTTGCCCGGACGCAGCACGTTCCAGCGCGTCACGCCGGCCGGCCCACCGGTGGCAAACGCGTCGTCGCCGGCCCCCAGCACCACGCGCTCGGCGTTGGTGCCGAGGATGAAGGGCGCGCTGTCCATCGCGTCCTTGGCCACCACACGCGGTTGCGTGAGGAAGGGATGGATCACGCGGATGGGAATGGCGGGGATGGCGTCGCTGCCGATTTCGGTGGTGCGCACGCCGGGGGAGAGCTTGACGGTGGTCATGCCGTGCTTGTCGCCCTTGACCAGCGACAGGCGCGGTTCCTTGCCGCTGCGATCCAGCACGATCAGGTCACCGGGGTAGATCCAGTGCGGGTCCTTGATCTCGGCGCGGTTGAGATTCCAGATCTGCGGCCAGCGCCAGGGGTCCTTGAGGAACTTGCCGGAGATGTCCCAGAGCGTGTCACCCTTGACCACCACATAGCGGTCGGGCGCGTTGTCCTGCAATTTCAGCGTATCGGCGAAGGCGGGGGCGGCCAGCACCAGGGCGAGAGAGGCAATGAGATGACGCACGGGATAACCCTCCAGGATTGGGCGGACAGGCGCATGGCGCGCCGCGTTTAGACCTTGTCTAATTCTGTGTTGAAAATATACTGTGCGCTTGATTTACGGCGAAACGCCGCCAACTATTTAGTACTAGTTTGTGGGCCGCGCAGATTTTGCATCAAAGTGTGCCCCCAGCCTTTTCATTCGTAAAGCTTTTTTATGGCCAGACTCGACATTCTGCATTACCCCGATGCCCGCCTGCACACCGTCGCCAGGCCGGTGGAAGCGGTTGACGCACGCATCCGCACGCTGGTCGACGACATGGCCGAGACCATGTACGCAGCCAACGGGATCGGGCTGGCCGCCACCCAGGTGAACGTGCACGAGCGCGTCATCGTCATCGACCTGTCGGAAGCACGCAACGAACTGCGCGTGTTCATCAACCCCGAGCTGATCGCCAAAAGCGGTCAGGTCGAAGGCGAGGAAGGCTGTCTGTCGGTGCCCGGCATCTACGACCGGGTGACACGCGCCGAGCGGGTTACCGTGCGTGCGCTCGACCGCGACGGCAAAACCTTTGATCTCGAGGCCGACGGCCTCCTGGCCATCTGTATCCAGCACGAAATGGATCACCTCATGGGCAAGGTCTTTGTCGAATATCTCTCCGGGCTCAAGCGCACCCGCATCAAGACCAAGCTCGCCAAGCAGGCACGCGAACACCGGCCGGACCCCGCGCCCACCCGCGCATCCTTGTAAGTGCGGCTGATCTTTGCCGGCACCCCGCCGTTTGCCGCAGCCGCGCTTGCCGCGCTCGCCGACGCCGGCCACGACATTCCGCTTGTTCTGACCCAGCCCGACCGACCGGCGGGGCGCGGTATGAAGCTCACGCCCAGCGCGGTCAAGCTCGAAGCCCAGAAACGCGGCCTCGCGGTGGCGCAGCCCGCCAGTCTCAAGACCGACGAGGCGCAAACCCTGCTCCGCGACGCGGCGGCCGAGGTCATGGTCGTCGCCGCCTACGGCCTCATCCTGCCGCAGGCCGTGCTCGACCTCCCGGCGCGCGGATGCCTCAACATCCACGCTTCGCTCTTGCCGTGCTGGCGTGGCGCGGCACCGATCCAGCGCGCGCTGCTGGCGGGCGACGCGGAAACCGGCATCACCATCATGCAGATGGACGCCGGGCTCGACACCGGCGCGATGCTGCTCAAATCGACGACGCCGATCAGCGACACAGATACTGCCGGTACCTTGCACGACACATTGATGGCGCAGGGCGCGACGGCAATCGTCGACGCGCTGGCGCGGCTCGACCAGCTCACGCCCGAGGCGCAGGACAACGCGCTCGCCACCTACGCCGCCAAGCTCACCCGGGACGAGGCCCGGCTCGACTGGCACCGTCCGGCCAGCGAGCTGGCGCGCGCGATACGAGGCTACAACCCGGTTCCCGGCGCGTGGACGCTCTTCAATGGCGCGCCGCTGAAGCTCTGGGCCGCGCGTGCGGTGACGGGCGAGGGCGTGCCGGGCACGCTGCTCGCGCTCGGCGACCAACTGGTGGTGGCGACGGGCGAGGGGGCGCTGGCGATCACCGAATTACAGCCCGCCGGCGCGAAGCGCATGACGGCAGCGGCGTTCTGCGCCGGCCATGATTTCGCCCCTGGCGCGACGCTGGGCGCGGGATGAAACGCTATTCGCAGCGTCCGCAGGACGATTACCTCGGCGTGCGCGGCGACGGCACGTTCTATGGCCCGGCGCAGGTGTGCCGCGACAGCGGCATCGAAGCGGCATGGAATCTCGTCTGGCTCAGCTTTCCCGAAGTCGATGACTATCTGCCCCGCCCACAGGACGAAGCGCGCCTGACCGCGCTGCTGCCCGACGGCCGGGTGCGGCGGCTGATCGTGAGCACGCTGGCGTTGGCCCGCGCGACCGAGGGGCGGATCGTGTATCGCTTCAGTGAAGCCATGCGCGCCTACCCCAACCCGCTCGATTTCGTCGATTACGTGCAGCGTCATCCGCGTCTGGGCTTGTTGCCGTGGTATCGCGAATTCGGCGACGCCTGGCTCGCCACCCTCACCGCCCGCGCCAAGCTCTCGGTCTACGGCGAAGCCGCCGACGCACTGCTGGTGGTCGACTTCAAACGCCGCCGGCCGCTCTGATGCGCACCCTGCAAATATGCGCCGCCGCCACCGTGGCCGCCACCCTGGCCGGCGCCGCCCTGCACCAGACCCTGCCGGCGGCGCTCGCCGGTATCGACGCGCCTGCCGACCGGGGTGCCGTACAGGACTGGGTGTACGGCGTGCTGCGCTGGCGCGGCCGGCTCGATTTCTGGCTCGATCGCTTGCTGGACAAGCCGCTGACCGACCCCGCGCTGGGTGAGCTGCTGCGCATTTCGCTCTACCAGCTGGCCTTCACCCGTGCCAAGCCGTTTGTTGTGGTCAACGAGGCGGTCGCGGCGGCGGGCACTGGCTGGCGGCGTGGGCTGGCCAACGCCGTCCTGCGCAATTTCCAGCGCCGGCGCAGCGAACTCGACGCCGCCGCGCTGCAGGACGAAGGTGCACGCTGGTCGCATCCGGCGTGGTGGGTCGCCCGGCTCAGGCGAGACCATCCGCACGAATGGCAGGCGATCCTCGACGCCAGCCTTGCCCATCCGCCGTTCACGCTCCGGGTCAACGCGCGTCACGGCAGCGTGGCGGATACTCTGGCCGAACTCGCCGCCGCCGGATTCGACGCGCGCCAGACCGGGCCGGACGCGGTGACGCTGGAACGCGCCGTCGCGGTGGCCCGGTTGCCGGGCTTTGCCGAGGGCCGTGTGTCGGTGCAGGACGCCGGCGCGCAGTGGGCCGCGCGACTGCTCGACCCACAAGCCGGGATGCGGGTACTCGACGCCTGTGCCGCGCCCGGCGGTAAGACCGGCCATCTGCTCGAATATGCCTGCGACCTTGATTTGACCGCGCTCGATGCCGATCCGGCGCGGCTGGTGCGCGTGCGCGAAAACCTCGACCGGCTGGGGCTGGCCGCGACATTGCTGGCTGGCGACGCCGCTCAGCCGGCCGGCTGGTGGGACGGCTGCGCCTACGACCGCATCCTCGCCGACGTGCCGTGTTCGGCCTCGGGTGTGGTGCGCCGCAACCCCGACATCAAATGGCTGCGGCGGCCGGAGGACCTCGCGGGCTTTGCCCGCCAGCAGGCCGCGATTCTCGATGCGCTCTGGCCGCTGCTCGCCCCCGGTGGTACATTGCTTTACGCCACCTGTTCGATCTTCCGCGAGGAGAACGACGATCAGGTGGCGGCGTTTCTCGCGCGTCACCCGGGCCGCGCCGAACGACGTTCACTGCCTGAACCCCTGACCGACGGATCGCTCCTGCCCCATGCCGAGCACGATGGCTTCTACTACGCGCTGCTTGCCAAGCCTGTCTGAGGCGCTTCGCAGCCTGGCCGGGCTTTGCCTCGCGTGTTGCCTGACGGCGCTGGCGCACGCCGGCGACGCCACCGAGGTGAAGAACGCGAGCGTGGTCGCCACCGCGCAGGGCTACCAGCTCGACGCCGAACTCTCGCTTGCGCCCAATCCCACGCTGGTCGACGCGCTGGAGCGCGGCGTGCACCTGCACTTCCTGCTCGAGCTCGATATCAGCCGCCCGCGCGGCTGGTGGTGGTTCGACGAAAACATCGCTTCGCCCACGCGCAAGCTGCATCTGTATTACCACCTGCTGCTGCGCCGCTACGTCGTCGAAACCGGCTACACCACGCGCACCGTGGCGAGCCTCGCCGACGCGCTGGCCCTGCTCGGCCGGGTCGACGACTGGCAGATCCTCGAACGCGGCGCGCTCAAACCCGGCCAGCGCTACGACGCCCGGCTGCGCTTGCGCCTCGATACCACGCAGCTGCCCAAGACGCTGTCGATCGGCGCGGTCACCAGCGACAAATGGGCGCTCGCCACGCCTTGGCACAGCTGGTCGTTCGAGGCCCCTGCCCTGCCCTCCCAACCCTGATGCGCAGCCTCATCGTCCTGGCCTTCGTGGTGGGGCTCCTGCTCCTGACGCTGCTGTTTCAGGCGAGTGGCGACAGCGCGGGGTTTTCCGACAGCCTGCCGATCCTGTTTCTCGGCGGCAGCGTGCTCGGCGGCGTGCTGCTCGGCCTGCTCGGGTGGCGCATGTGGTGGCTGCAAAAGCGGATCCGGCGCGGCGTCTTCGGGGCCAAGCTCACGCTCAAGCTGCTGCTCATGTTCGGCGTCGTCGCCCTGCTGCCGGTGCTGATGGTGTATGGCGCGTCGGTGTTCTTCCTCAACCGCTCCATCGAAACCTGGTTTGACGTGCGCGTCGACAACGCGCTGGCCTCGGGCGTGAACCTCGGCCAGGCCGCGCTCGACGACCTGCTGCAGGACCTGGACAAGAAGGCCCAGCGCATCGCTCTGAGCCTGTCCGACGAAGGCGCGGGCTCCATGATCACCGCGCTGTCCACCCTGCGCGAACAGAGCGCGGTGCAGGAGCTCACCCTGTTCGACGAACGCGGCGGCCTGGTCGCCCACGTCGGCGGCGAGCGCGGCACCCTGCTGCCCCTGCTGCCCGACCGCACACTGCTCTGGCAGGTGCGCCAGCAGCAACCCTATAGCGGCATCGAGGAAGCGGGCGACCGGGGACTCGTGATGCGCGTGCTGGTACCGGTCTACACCGCGTCGTTCAGCGGCGAGACGCGGGTGCTGCAACTGGTGCAGCCGGTACCCGCCAGTCTGGCGCGTGATGCGCAGGCGGTGCAGGAGGCCTATCGCGAATACCAGCAAATTTCGCTGTCGCGGCTGGGCCTCAAGCGCATCTACGGCGCGGCGCTGACGCTGACCCTGCTGCTGGCGCTGTTGCTCACCTTTGTCATCGCCTATCTTTTGTCGGACCGGCTGGGCGCGCCACTGCGCACGCTGGCGCGCGGCACCCGCGCGGTGGCGAAGGGCGATTTTTCGCAGATGCCCTCAGTGGCCAGCCGCGACGAACTCGGTGTGCTGATCCAGTCGTTCAACCGCATGACGCGCCAGCTCTCCGAAGCGCGCGAGGAAGTGGCGCAGAACCACCAGGAAACCGAACAGGCCAAGGCCTTCCTCGAACGGGTGCTGGCCAATCTTTCCTCCGGCGTGGTGGTGCTCGACGAAGACCAGCGTATCCGCACCGCCAACAGCGCGGCTTCGCAGATACTCGGCGCGCCGGTGGGCGAACTGGAAGGCCGTCTGCTCGTCGCGCTGGGCGTGCCGCAGAGTCCGCTGCGTGCTTTCGGCGAGACGGTGGCAAAGCGTTTTGCCGAACAGGCCGGGGAATGGAGCGAGCAGATCGATTACACCGAGCACGGTGACAAGCAAGCCCTATTGTTGCGCGGTACGCATCTGCCGGCCGGCGTCGAGCGCGGCTACGTGCTGGTGTTCGACGACATGACCAAGCTCATCGACGCCGAGCGCAACGCCGCCTGGAGCGAGGTGGCGCGCCGGCTGGCGCACGAGATCAAGAACCCGCTCACGCCCATCCAGCTCTCGGCCGAGCGCATCGCCCGCAAGCTCGGCGGCAAGCTCGCACCGCCCGACGTCGAGTTCCTCGAGCGCGCCACCCAGACCATCGTCAACCAGGTGGCGGCGATGAAGAGCATGGTCGACGCCTTTGCCGGCTACGCGCGGATGCCGCGCGCCAAGCTCGCCCCGCTCGACCTCAACGCGCTGGTGCGCGAGATTCTCGCCCTCTACGACGGCAAATCCCTGGGACTGGAACTGCATCTCGACCCCGCGCTGCCGCCGGTCGTCGGCGACTCCACATTATTGCGTCAGGTGATTCATAATCTGTTGCAAAATGCGCAGGACGCGCTGGCGGATCATGCCGCGCCGCGCGTCGAAGTGAGCACCAGCCTGAGCGCGGATGCGGTGTGTCTGGCGGTAAACGATAATGGCGGCGGATTTCCGGAGCACCTGATGGCACGGCTGTTCGAGCCCTATGCGACGACCAAGGCGAAGGGCACGGGACTCGGGCTCGCCATCGTCAAGAAGATCGTGGAAGAACATCAAGGCAGGATACAGATCGAGAACCTGAAAACCGGCGGCGCGGCGATCCGCATCGCGCTGCCGCTACACCAGGCAAACGGGGGACACACGTGAGCGGGCATATTCTCGTCGTCGACGACGAAGTGGGCATACGCGAATTGCTGTCGGAAATCCTCACCGACGAGGGCTACGACGTGCATCTCGCAGAAAACGCCGAGGCGGCGCGCGCCTTTCGCGCCCAGCGCCGCCCCGATCTCGTCCTCCTGGACATCTGGATGCCGGACACCGACGGCGTCACCCTGCTCAAGGAGTGGGGGGCCGGCGGGCAGCTCACCATGCCGGTGGTGATGATGTCCGGCCACGGCACCATCGATACCGCCGTCGAGGCGACCAAGCTCGGCGCGGTCGACTTCCTTGAAAAGCCGGTTGCGCTGGCCAAGCTCATCGACGCGGTCGGCAAGGCGATCAAGCGCGGCTTGACCCCGCCCCGCCGGATGCCGGGCATGGACCTCAGCGGCCTCGGCCGCAGTCCGCAGGTGCTGGAGCTGAAAAAGCGCCTCACCCAGATTGCGGGCAACACCGCCCCGGTGCTGCTGCTCGGCGAGCCCGGCTGCGGCTTCGATATATGCGCGCAGTTCCTGCACCAGCCGGCCAGCGCCTGGGTGGAGATCAAGGACCGCGCGCGGCTGGTGTCCGACCCGCTGGGCTTCGTTGAAAGCCTGGGCAACGGCACGCTCTTTTTGCCCGACGTGTGCGACCTCGCCCGGCTGGAACAGAAAGGCCTGTCGCTGCTGCTCGATCGTATCGAAGGCAGCGGCGCGCGTCTGGTCTGCGCCAGCGGCAGGAGCCTCGACGCTATGGTGGCGGCCGGCGAGTTCGACAGCCGGCTCTACTACCGGCTCTCCAGCCTCGCCATCCAGGTGCCGCCGCTGCGCGAGCACCGCGAGGACGTGCCCGACATCGCCAACTACATGCTCGTGCAGATGATCGAGGCGGGCGAGAGCCCGGTACGTCGGCTGACCACGCCGGCCATGAACCAGCTGCGCAACTTTGACTGGCCCGGCAACCTGCCGCAGCTGAACAACGTGGTGCGCACGCTGGCGGTGACCGCGCTGTCAGGGGAAATCGACGCCGCCGACGTCAACCGCGTGCTGGCACCGATGAAGCAGACCGCCCCCGCCGTCGCCCACGGCATTCCGCTCGACATTCCGCTGCGCGAGGCGCGCGATGCCTTCGAGCGCCTGTATTTCGAGCACCTCATCCAGCAGGAAGGCGGCAGCATGACCCGGGTGGCCGACAAGTCCGGCCTCGAACGCACGCACCTCTACCGCAAGCTCAAGCAGCTCAATATCCGCCATGGCCGCCGGCTCGACGAAGAGTTGTGAGATGTCGACCGGCATGGCTGACAAACGACCCTCGACGGGTGGCAAGGCTGCCGTTTTCCGCCTCGCCCCTCGCCCCTTCCCCCTAGCCGCACAATGAAAATCATCATCCTCGGTGCCGGCCAGGTGGGGGCCAACCTCGCCGAAAGCCTGGTCGCCGAAAACAACGACATCACGGTCATCGACCTCGATCTTGCCCGGCTGGCGCTGCTGCAGGACCGCTTCGACCTGCGCACCGTGCGCGGGCACGCCGCGCATCCGTCCATCCTGCGCATGGCTGGCGCGGAAGACGCCGACATGCTGGTGGCGGTGACGCAAAGCGACGAGACCAATCTGGTCGCCTGCCGGCTGGCGGCCACGCTGTTCAACGTGCCGACGCGCATAGCGCGGATCCGCTCAATCGACTTCCTTGATGCGGAAAGCGGGTTTCTCGCCGAACATTTCGGCGTCGACCACATCATCAGCCCCGAGCAGGAAGTGACCGACACCCTGCGTCGGCTGATCGAGCACCCCGAGGCCCTACAGGTGCTCGACTTTGCCGACGGCAAGGTGCGGCTGGTGGCGGTGCGCGCCTACCACGGCGGTCCGCTGGTTGGCCATGAGCTGCAGGACATCCGCCGCCACATGCCCGAGATCGACTGCCGCGTGGCGGCCATCTACCGGCGCGACCGCGGCATCGTGCCCAAGGGCATCACGGTCATCGAGCCCAACGACGAGGTGTTCTTCATCGCCGGGCGCAAGGACATTCCGACGGTGATGCGCGAGCTGCGCAGCATGGAGCGCCCGGTCAAGCGCGTGATGATCGCCGGCGGCGGCAACATCGGTCGCCGGCTCGCTGCCCGCCTGGAGCGCGACTACGAGGTGAAGCTCATCGACCACAACAAGGCGGTGACCAACCAGCTGGCTGAAAAGCTCCACCGCACCCTGGTGCTCACCGGCGACGCCACCGACGAAGACCTGCTGGAGCAGGAAAACATCGAGTCTATGGACGTGTTCTGCGCGCTCACCAACGACGACGAGGACAACATCATGTCCGCGCTGCTCGCCAAGCGCATGGGTGCGCACCGGGTGATTTCGCTGATCAATCGCTCGGCCTACGTGAACCTGGTGCAGGGCGGCGAGATCGACATCGCCATTTCGCCGGCGCAGGCCACGGTCGGGCCCCTGCTCTCCAAGATCCGGCGCGGCGACATGGCGGCGGTGCACTCCCTGCGGCGCGGCGCGGCCGAGGTGCTGGAAATCGTCGTGCACGGCGACTTCAAGACCTCCAAGGTGGTGGGTCGCCGCATCGGCGACGTCGCGCTGCCCGACGGCGCGTCGATCGCGGCGGTGATCCGCGGCGAGGACGTGTTCATCGCCCATCACGACACCCTGATCGAGGCGGAAGACCACCTCGTCGTGTTCGCACTCAACAAGCGCATCATTCCCAAGGTCGAAAAACTCTTCCAGGTCGGCTTCGGGTTCTTCTGACGCGCCCGCCCCATGCAGCGCCTAGCCCCCGTCGTCCACGTCCTAGGCCTGGTCGTCCTGATCTTCTCCTTTGCCATGCTGGTGCCGCTGGCCACGGCCTTGTTCGGCCATGACGCGGCGCAACACGCCTTCGACGAAGCCTTCCTCATCAGCCTGGGCATCGGTGCCATGTTATGGCTGGCGGGGCGGCGCTGGCGGCGCGAGCTCAAGACGCGCGACGGTTTCGTGCTGGTGCTGCTGGTGTGGACCGGGCTGCCGGCGGTGGCCACCCTGCCCTTCCTGATCTACGCGCCGGGCATGAGTTTCACCGACGTCTACTTCGAAACCATGTCCGGCCTGTCCACCACCGGGGCCACGGTGATGAGCGGGCTCGATACCCTGCCGCCCTCGCTCAACCTGTGGCGGCATCTGCTGAACTGGCTGGGCGGCATGGGCATCATCGTGCTGGCGGTGGCCATCCTGCCGCTGCTCGGTATCGGCGGCCGCCAGCTGCTGAAGGCTGAGCTGCCCGGGCCGATCAAGGACACCAAGCTCACCCCGCGCATCGCCGATACCGCCAAACTCCTGTGGGTGGTCTACGCGGCGATCACGCTGGCCTGCATCCTGGCGCTGCGGCTGGCGGGCATGAGCTGGTTCGACGCGGTCTGCCATGCGTTTGCGGCCCTGAGCCTGGGGGGCTTCTCCACGCACGACGCCAGCGTGGGCTACTACGATTCGCCGCTGATCGAGGCGGTACTGATCGTCTTCATGCTGGTGGCGGCGCTCAACTTCGTCACCCACCTGCTCGCGTTCCGGCAGAAAAGCCTGCTGCCCTACCGCCGCGACCCGGAAGTGGTCGGCGTGCTCGGGCTGGTGTTCGTGAGTATCCTGGGCGTGAGTCTCTATGTCTGGCAGGCGGGCGTGTATCCCGAGTTTGTCACCGCCCTGCGCCACGTGAGCTTCAACCTCGTGTCGCTGGCCACCGACTGCGGCTTTGCCAGCGCAGACTTCAACCAGTGGCCGATCTTCGCGCCGATGTGGATGCTGGCGCTGTCGTGTGTGACAGCCAGCTCGGGCTCCACCGGCGGCGGCCTCAAGATGATCCGCGCCGTGCTCATGTTCCGCCAGGGCGTGCGCGAACTGGAGCGCCAGCTGCATCCCGCCGCGCGCTTGCCGGTGAAGATCGGCGGCCACGCCGTGCCCAACCAGATCATCTTCGCCATCCAGGCCTTCGTCATGATGTACGTGGCCACCGTGGTCGGCATGACGCTGGTGCTGCTGGCGAGCGGGCTCGACTTTCTCACCGCGTTTTCCGCTGTCATCGCCTGCATCAACAATGCCGGGCCGGGGCTGGGTGAAGTCGGGCCGGCGTCGAACTACGCCGGCCTGTCTGATTTCCAGACCTGGGCGCTCACGCTCACCATGCTGCTCGGCCGGCTGGAGCTGTTCACGGTCTTTGTGCTGTTCACTCGCGCGTTCTGGCGCGGCTGATGCGGTAGCATCCCGTTAGTCGCGAGTTTCGCCATGTCTGCCATCCTGCCCGTCCTGCATATTTTTTCGAAGGTACTGATGCTCTTCGCCTTCGCCTTCCTGCTGCCGCTGGGGGTGTCGATCGCGCTCGACGACGGGGCGCAGCTGGCCTACGACGAAGCTATCCTGATCACCTTTTTCTCCGGCATGGCGCTGTGGCTCATATCGCGGCGCGGCAAGCGCGAACTGCACACGCGCGACGGCTTCCTGCTGGTGGTGATGATCTGGGCGCTGCTGCCGGTGTTTTCGGCGATTCCTCTGATGGTGTACCTGCCCGACCTGGCGTTCAACGAAGCCTATTTCGAGGCCGTATCAGGCCTGACGGCCACCGGGGCCACCGTGCTGTCCGGGCTCGACAGCCTGCCGCCCTCGATCAATATCTGGCGCACGCAGATGCACTGGATCGGCGGCATGGGCGTCATCGTGCTGGTCGTAGCCGTGCTGCCCATGCTCGGCGTCGGCGGCCGCCAGCTCTTCAAAGCCGAAACGCCCACGCCGATGAAGGACAGCAAGCTCACCCCGCGCATGGCCGAAACCGCCAAGGGCCTGTGGGTCGTGTATGCCCTCATCACCGTGATCTGCATGCTGGCGCTGTGGGCTGGCGGCATGGACTGGATCGACGCCGTGGTGCACGGCTTCAGCGTCATGGGGCTGGGCGGCATGTCCTCGCACGACGCCAGCATGGCCTACTTCGATTCGCTGCGGCTGGAAATGATCGTCATGTTCTTCGCGCTGGTCGCCGGCGTCAGCTTTTCCACCCACTTCATGGCTTTCCGCATGAAGAGCTTCATGGCCTACCGGCTCGATGCCGAACTGCCCTGGTTCTTCGGCGTACTCGCCGTCAGCGCGCTGGGGCTGGCGGGCTATCTGCTCTACAAGGGCTTTTATCTGGATTTCCCCGAAGCCCTGCGCTTCGCCGCCTTCAACACCGTCTCGGTCGCCACCACCCTGGGCTTTTCCAGCACCGACTACAACGTCTGGCCCTACTTCGCGCCGTTGTGGATGTTGTTCTTGTCCAGCTTCGCCGCCAGTTCCGGCTCCACCGGCGGCGGCATCAAGATGCTGCGCGCCGTGCTGCTCAGCAAACAGCTCTACCGCGAGCTCATCAAGCTCATCCATCCCAACGCCGAAATCCACACCAAGATCGGCCGACAGGCGGTGCCGAACAAGATCATCTACGCCGTGCTGGCTTTTTTATTCGTATATGTCGCCTCGGTCGTCACCCTGTCCTTCGTGCTGTCTGCCTCGGGGCTCGACATCTTCACCTCCTTCACCGCCGTCGTCGCCATGGTCAACAACACCGGCCCCGGCCTCGGCCAGGTTGGCCCCGCCAGCACCTACGCCGTGCTCAACGACTTCCAGACCTGGGTGTGCAGCTTCGCCATGCTGCTCGGCCGGCTGGAATTCTTCACCCTGCTGGTCGTGCTCACCCCCGTTTTCTGGAGAAAGTGATGCCGTCGATCGCCGATTTCGAGAAGATGCTGGCTGCCGGACGCGACAACGCCCTGCTGCGGTTTTCGCTCGGCAACGAATACCTCAAGGCCGGCCAGCCGTTGGAGGCGGCCACGCACCTGCGCCGCGCCGTCGAACAGGACCCGAAGTATTCCGCCGCGTGGAAACTGCTCGGCCGCGCCCTGACCGAGGCCGAAGCCTGGGACGAGGCGCTGGCGGCCTACCGCGAAGGCATCGCCGTAGCCGAAGCGCGTGGCGACAAGCAGGCGGCGAAAGAGATGGGGGTGTTCATGCGGCGGATCGAAAAGCTGGGTGAAGCGGGCAGTTGAAATCGGGGTTTGTATTCCTCATGCGCTACTCGACCCTTGAGTCGTAATACACTCCAGCCGATGGACAAGAGAGAAAAATTGCATACTTTTTATGAGTTCTTCGCGGGTGGGGGCATGGCCCGGGCTGGCCTTGGCAGCCATTGGCAGTGTCTTTTTGCCAACGACATCTCGACCCGGAAAGCCGACGCCTACACGCGCAACTGGGGGCCGGAAAATTTTGTAACAAGTGACATTTTCGACTTGAAAGTGGCCTCTCTACCGGGGCGGGCCGATTTGGCCTGGGGGTCTTTCCCATGTCAGGATCTCTCTCTCGCAGGCGCGGGTGCGGGCCTTGGCGGCAAACGATCCGGGGCATTCTGGGGCTATTGGGAGTTGATTCGTTCGCTGAATCGGGATGGCCGGAAACCGCGCATGGTCATGCTTGAAAATGTATTGGGCACGCTGACTTCGCACGAAGGCAAGGATTTTGACGCCATTGCAAAAGCGCTGGCGAAGGAAAACTACCAGTTCGGTGCAATGGTGATCGACGCAGTCCATTTCATTCCGCAATCCCGCCCCCGGCTCTTCATTCTTGGGGTTGATGCAGGCATGGAAATTCCCGAATCGGTACATGGCTGGACGGCAACACCTGCGTGGCATTCCGATGCTGTCATCCGGGCACACAACCGCCTGGCAAAAAAAGAACAGGCATTGTGGAGGTGGTGGGCACCATCCATGCCGGGCCTGCCCCCTCGCAGACTCGAAGATTTGCTTGAGCATGACCCTGCCGGGGTGGTATGGAACTCGGCTGATGAGACCGCCAAGCTGCTTATTTCCATGTCTGATGTAAATCGCCGCAAGGTCATGTTTGCACAGGCCAGCGGTACCACCCGAGTCGGAACGGTTTACCGGCGGACCCGGAACGGTGTTGTGCGTGCCGAGGTGAGATTTGACGGTGTGGCAGGTTGTTTGCGAACGCCGTCCGGTGGTTCGAGCCGTCAGACCTTGCTTGTCGTGGAAGGGGAGCGCATCCGGTCGAGGTTGTTGTCATCCCGGGAGGCCGCTCGCCTGATGGGCCTTCCAGATGACTACGAACTTCCGGCGTGTTACAACGAGGCCTATCACCTTGCAGGGGATGGTGTGGTTGTTCCGGTCGTCGAGCACATTGCGCGTACATTGCTTGATCCGATTATCAAGGCACAGGCGGCGCTCAGTACGCGTGTCGCGGCATGAGTTCCGAGACCAGGGCTTGACCTTTCAGCCGCAGAGCTGCCGTTTGAGACGGAAGCCTTGCGCGCGGCTTTGCAAGGCTTTCTCGATACCACGATCAATGACCCGGTTACGCTAAGGCCATGCAAGATAGGTTCTTACAGATGGGGCGTGTATGCCTTTTTTGATTACGACGGTGAGCCGATTTATGTCGGGCAAACCAATGAAATGCTCCGCACCCGCATTCGTCGTCACTTGACCAATCGGCGGACGGATGCAGTGGCAATGAATGTTCTGGACCCGGTCGAGGTTTGCTACGTGGAAGTCTGGCCATTGCCCCATTATCAGGATTTGAAAAAGGGCGATGCGCGTGCGGGTTCAGCCAAGGCTCATCTTGATGCCCTCGAATACACCATCTTCCGGAAATGTATCGAGCAATCCGTTTTCAAGGCCATTCTCAACGAAAAAGACCCCCCCGGCTCCAACCGACCCTATCGACCCGCCGCCTTCGTTTCGGGGAAAGGTCATTACCGAGGAAGTCAGCCGATTGCGTGATCACCCGGATTTGCGTATTGCCAGGCGAGCATCCGTCATGGCCCGGCTTGCTCAAATCATCTCAGAACGCAAAGTGCAAAAGGGCTTGCGGCGAGCCCTTCTGACGCAAGCCGAGAGATTGCGATGGTTGGCCGAGCAACGCTACGGCCATGCGTCTGACACGGAAGACGAGGACTAAAACGCGTGAGATGCAGACCAGAATTCGGACAGCTCGTGTGCGTAGCGCGCCCAATCTGAAATCATTCTTGCCTGGTCGGCACCGCGCAACCCTTTTCACCCACCGCACCCTCGCTGCATCCCAGCGATTTCTCCGGCGCAATGTGGTCGCGCACCCGCTGCTTGAGTTCCTTGGATTCCGGGAAGCGGCGTTCGACAGCGCGTTCGAACACGGTTACACCATCCACGCGCACGACGAACACGCCGCCGCTGCCGGGTTTGAGGGCGACTTCGCCGATTTCCTGCTCGAAGGTGAACAGCAGTTCCTGAGCGAGCCAGCCGGCGCGCAGGATGAAGCGGCACTGGGCACAGTATTCGATTTCGATGCGGGGTTTGGACACGGGGCGCTCCATTGGAAATGACGGGCTGGAGATTACCGCGTGGCGGCCAGCCTTGAAATTCAGCAGGCGGGATGTCTGGGTGCGGAGGAGGCGCGGAATGGCCGGCGGCCCTGTTAAAATTCGCCGATTGAATTTCTAGGAGAACACGATGACGCGGATGGTGAATTGCGTGAAGCTCGGGCGCGAGGCGGAAGGCATGGCGTTTGCGCCGGTGCCGGGCGAGCTCGGCAAGAAAATTTTCGAGAGTGTGTCGAAGGAAGCCTGGAGCGGCTGGCAGCGCCAGCAGACCATGCTGATCAATGAGAACCGGCTGAATCTGGCGGACCCGCAGGCGCGCAGCTACCTGATGGAGCAGATGAACCGCTATTTCTTTGGCGGGGGCGAGGTGGACAAGGCGGCGGGCTACGTGCCGCCGACGCGCTGAGCACCGGGCGACAGGCCAAATGAAACGGGCACCTTTTGGTGCCCGTTTTCCATGGTGTCGGCGGTGGGAATCGCCGTGCGGATTACAGGACTTCTTTTTCGATTTCTTCCAGCGAGGTGTGGCGCACGTCCTTGCCCTTGACCATGTAGACGACGTATTCGGACATGTTCTTGGCGTGGTCGCCCATGCGCTCGATCGCCTTGGCGACAAAGAGGATGTCGATAAAGACTGAGATGGTGCGCGGGTCTTCCATCATGTAGGTGATGAGGTGGCGCAGGTTGAGGCGGAATTCCTCGTCCACCAGCTGGTCGGCGCGGGCGATGTCGACGGCCTTGGTGGCGTCGAGGCGGGCGAAGCCGTCGAGCGCTTTCCTCAACATGTCGAGCACCAGCTCGGACATGTATTTGACTTCGGAAAAGCGCGGCAGGCTGATGCGCTCGGCCTTGTGGATGAGCTTGGCCATGCGGGCGATCTTGGCGGCTTCGTCGCCGATGCGTTCCAGGTCGGTGATGGTCTTCACCACCATCATCACCATGCGCAGGTCGGAGGCGGTGGGCTGGCGGCGCGCGACGATGTGGGCGCAGTCCTCGTCGACGGCGACTTCGAGTGCGTTGACGTTGTGGTCGTTGGCTTCCACGCGCTCAGCCAGTTCCAGGTCGCCTTTCATCAGCGCCTCGACAGCGTTGATGATCTGTTCCTCGACCAGGCCACCCATCTTCAGCACGTTCGCACGCACCGATTCGAGTTCGGTGTCGAACTGCTTGTAGGTGTGTTCAGAAAGCATCATGACTTCTCTCCAATTTTCTCACCTGGATTATAGGCTCCGGGATATGACGGTTGCGTGAATGCAGAAAACGGCACCTTCAACGCGAACTGAAGGGCACAGCATAACGCCGTCCGTCGAGTTCCAGGTAAAGCAGCCAGTCGCGTCGTGCGCTTACGCAGACCGGCAGCGTGATGCGGGAGACAAATGCGCCGTTTTGCGGTCGCAGGTCGTAACGGTTGAAGCCCATGTCCATGCCGACCATCTGGAATTCCGCACTCACGCGCGCGGCACCCGGCGCGTCGACGGCCAGCTCGAAGGCTTGCAGCGGAACCGGCTGCATCGAGAAGCGCACCGAGGCAGCTGCGCCGTCATGGCTGAACGTGCAGCCGGCCACCGGGTCGGGACAGGCGACGTCGACCGCCCCGGCTGGCCGCTTGAGCCACCAGCCCGTCGCCGCGATGGCCAGCAGGGCCACGGCCACCAGGAGCGGCAGCCACGCGCGCTTCACGTCCAGGCCCCGCGTAGCAGTGCCACGCCGTGCGCGCCGTGCGACTGCGCCAGCACCCCATCGCTGCGTTCCAGTCCGCCCAGGCCGTAGACCGGAATCGGGCTCGATGCCGCCAGCGCAGCGAAGCTGTCCCAGCCCAGCGTGGGCGCACCGGGATGGGTGAGCGTGGGCAGCACCGGTGAGAGCAGGGCGTAATCGGCGTCCAGCGCAGCAGCGTGCGCCAGTTCGGCTGCGTTGTGGCAGGAGACGCCTACCAGCGAAGACGCAAGCCAATCGCACACGGGCCGCGTCTTCTGTTGGGCGGCGGCAGCGGAGTCGAGATGCACGCCGTCGGCCCCAGCTGCGCGCGCGAGGTCCACGCTGCCGTTCACCACCACCCGGGCGTGGCAGGCGTGCGCGCGGCGCACGGTTTCGCGTGCCAGCGACAGGCGCGCCTCGTCCGGCAGGGATTTGTCGCGCAGCTGGATCAGGCGCAGGCCGCCGGCGAGCGCGGCGTCGAGCCGTTGCAGAAAGACCTCGACACCCAGCGATTCGGCATGGCTGATGCCGAGCACAGCTGGCAGCGTCAGTGCCTTGACGATGGGGAAGTTGGCCGGCAGCAGGGGAGAAATCGTGACGGCATCCGGTTGCTGCCAGCACAGGGTCTGGCCTTCGCGCGGATGCGGTTCACCCGACCAGTCGAACACACGGAAGAAATTCAGCCGCACCGTGGCGTGTTCGTAGACGAAAACCCGCGTGATCCAGCGG
This sequence comes from Hydrogenophilales bacterium 16-64-46, assembly GCA_002281775.1. Lineage (GTDB taxonomy): Bacteria > Pseudomonadota > Gammaproteobacteria > Burkholderiales > Thiobacillaceae > Thiobacillus. Next base: position 347,443 of record NCGY01000002.1, read on the forward strand.
CAGGCGCGCGTCACGACTATACCGAGCTCTTCGTGTAGTTCTCGCGCGAGCGCGACATCCAACGTTTCGCCCGCCTCGACCTTGCCGCCGGGAAACTCCCAGTAGCCGGCGTAGACCTTGCCGGGCGGACGGCTGGCAAGCATGACCTCGCCCGACGGGCGGACGAGGACGGCGGCGACGACTTCGACAGGAGCAGACATGCGGCGCGGGCGCTACGCGGGAAAGCCCGCATTGTGCCAGCGCCGCCCGCCGTGCGGGAATGTCTGCGCGTCAGTAGGCCGTGTGGGCGGCAGCCAGCGCCTGCGTGTGCGACATCGGCGTGAGCGGGGCAGCGGCCGCGCGTTGCTTGAAGTAAGCGTCGTAATGGAACACGAAGTCCTTGTCGGCCAGCGGCAGGTGGCAGGCGCGGCAGGACGACTGATCTGCCGCACCGCGCGTACCGTTGCCTTCAAACGCGGTGTAGATCCAGTCGCCGTTCTTCAGTTCGGCCGGCGCGCTCGCACCCCAGCCGGCACCCTTGGCCATGAGGAAAACCTTGCTGAGCTTGTCCTTGCTCATGTTGCCGCTGGCGTCGAGCGCGGGCGTGCCGTCGGCGTTCAGTTTCACCGAATAGATTTCCATGACGAACTCGGTACCGTTGGGGAACGGGCCGCCGGCCTTGGCCTGCGTGCCGGCCTTGTTCACGTAGATGTCGCGGATCTGCTTGGCTTCCTTCTTCTGGATGCCTGCCATGAACACCGGCCAGGCGGTGTAATTGGCGGGCATTGCGAGCTCGCCATCCTTGGGTACCGGTGCGGCAGACGATGGAGTGCTCTCCATCGAGGAACAGGCAGACAGACCGAGGGCCAGGGCAAGCGCGGTGAGCGATACGGCAAGACGGGGGGATTTCATTGAGGGCTCCTTGAGGTGATGAACACGGTCACTACAAGGAGCACTAGCCGGGCGCATGGAAAACGGATGCGCGCATGACGAAATAATTTCGTACTACATGATCAATGAGGGTCTGCGAATGCAGGCGGTTCGTTCAGGCGGGCGTGTGCGTGCCCGCCCAGTCGCGCGCGAACTGCCAGGCCACGCGCCCGTTGCGCGCGCCGCGCCCGAGCGCCCATTGCAGCGCCGCGCGCTCGAAACCGTCGTCGACGGTTGCGCCGAGCCGGGTAGCCCAGTGGCGGGCGATGGCGAGATACGCGTCCTGGTCCATGGCGTGGAAGCTCACCCACACACCGAAGCGATCCGACAGCGATACCTTCTCTTCGGTCGCCTCGCCGGGGTGCACTTCGCCGCCGAGGTGCCTCGTTTCAAGGTTCTCGGCCATGTACTCCGGCATCAGGTGGCGGCGGTTGCTGGTGGCGTAGATCAGCACGTTGTCCGCCGGGCCGGCGAGCGAGCCGTCGAGCGCGGCCTTCAGGCTGGCGTAGCCGGGCTCGTGTTCGGCAAAGGTGAGGTCGTCGATGAAGACGATGAAGCGATAGCCGGCGGCGTCGGCCAGGAGGTCGAAGAGATCGGGCAGCGCCGGCAGCCCGGCCTTGTCCACCTCTATCAGACGCAAGCCTTTGGCCGCGTATTTGGCGTGCACCGCCTTAACCAGCGACGACTTGCCGCCGCCGCGCGCGCCGGTGAGCAACACGTTGTTGGCAGGGCGGCCCGCGACGAACTGGCGGGTGTTGGCGTCCACGCGCTGCTTCTGGTCGTCGATGTCGAGCAGGTCTTTGAGCGCCACGCGCTGCGGATGCAGGATGGGTTTCAACGTGCTGTCGCGCGCCGACCAGCGCGCTGCGCGCACGGTTTTCCAGTCGGGCGCGGCGGGGAGGGGTAGGGCGAGACGATCGAGCAGGGCGTCGAGTCGGGGGAGGAGGGCGGCGAAATCGGTCATCAAGAAATTCTAGCCGCTCGCGTCCGGCGGCTTAGCAAAAAATTAGGCTTTCACTAGCAAAGTCTTATCAACACGTGTTTGCAAGCCTGATTAGGATGCCTGCATCGGATGTCAGGCATCCGGTATTTACAGGAGAGAGAAATGAAACCGACACTGAAACTCGCCGCTGCGCTCGTAGCCGGCCTCGTCGCCGCACAGGCCGGGGCCGGCGACAAGGATATTCGCCACGGCCGTTATCTGATCGCCAGTTCCGGCTGCAACGACTGCCACACTCCAGGCTACATGCAGAAAGACGGCCACGTGCCCGAATCGGAATGGCTGACCGGCGACGCCATGGGCTGGCAGGGGCCGTGGGGCACGACCTACGCCGCCAACCTGCGCCTGCTGTTCAGCACCATGACCGAGGCGCAATGGCTCGCGCGCGCCCGCGCGCCCATGCGTCCACCGATGCCCTCGCCGTCCCTGCGCGCGATGAGCGATGCCGATCTCAAGGCGATCTACCGTTACGTCAAAAGCCTGCCGGTGAAGGGTGGCCCGGCACCGGCCTACGTGCCGCCGGGCGGCACGGTCGCGACGCCGTATTTCGACCTGACGCCGAAGAACCTGCCGCCGATGGCGGGCAAGTGAACGGAATCCTGCGACCTTTGCGTGCGACGTGCGTCATGCCCCATGCATCGCCTTTGATGCTGCACCCGACGCAAGGAGAACCCGCATGAACCGCTTTCACGTCCTCGTTGCCGTCCATGATCTTGACGCGAGCATTGCCTTTTACAGCAAGCTTTTCGGCCAGACGCCGAGCCGTCAGGAAATCGATTACGCGAAATGGATGCTCGACGATCCGCGCGTGAATTTCGCGATTTCTGCGCGTGGCCACGAGGCGGGCGTCAACCACCTCGGCATCCAGTCGGATACCGCCGAAGGGCTGGCCGCGCTGCGGCAACTGGCCGACGCCGCAGCATCCGGCGACGTGCTGCCCGATTCCGGCGCGGCGTGCTGCTACGCCCAGTCCGACAAGCACTGGACGATCGACCCGCAGGGGCTGGCGTGGGAGCATTTCCATACCCTGCGCGACGCAGTCCAGTTCGGGCAGGACACCCGGACGCAGACCGGCGCATGCTGCATCCCGCTGCGCGCGGAGGCCTGATGCCCGCGCCCGGCTCCCGCCCGCTGGCGCAGGTCATGGTCGAATCGCGCCGGGCGCTGCTCGCCTTCCTGCGGCGGCAGGTCGGCGACACCGCGCTCGCCGAAGACTTGCTGCAGGACGTGTTCGTCAAGGCGCTGACGGCGCAGCCCGCACCGGACAACCCGGACGGCTGGCTGCGCACCGTGGCGCGCACCACGGTCGCGGATTACTTCCGCCGCCTGCACGCGACCGAGCCGCTCGCCGACGAGACGCCCTCGCCGCCCGAATCGGAAACCCGCCTGCACGAAGCGCTGGCGGGCTGCCTGCAGCCGCTGGCCGACGCCCTGCCGCCGCGCTACCGCGACACCCTGCTGGCGGTTGAGTTCGGCGAACGACCGCTGCGCGAGCTGGCCGCCGCCGAAGGCGTGTCGCTGTCCGCCATCAAAAGCCGCGCCAGCCGCGCCCGCGCCATGCTGCGCGAACGCGTGCTCGACTGCTGCGAGGTCGAATTCGCCGCCGGGCTGGTCGAAGACTATGCGCAGCGGCTGGGCGCGCAGTGCCAGCCGGCGCGCCCCTGCCACCAAGGAGACCAGCCATGAACCATACCGATCCCCACACCGGCACCGTGATCGACGAGGTCGCCGCCGGGCTGTACCGCATCAGCAGCCCGGTGACGATTCCGGGGAGCGAGTTTTCATTCGACCAGTATCTGCTGGTCGACGACGCGCCGCCGTCGCGCGCGTGCTGCCGCCCGAGCGGCTCCGCTATGTCGGCTTTTCGCACGTCGAGGCCGACGAATGCGGGTCGCTCAACGACTGGCTCGCGGCGGCGCCGCAGGCCGAGCCGATGTGCGGCAGCGTGGCCGCGATGGTGTCGGTGAACGATCTGGCCGACCGGCCGGCGCGCGCGCTTGCCGACGGCGAGCGGCTTGATCTGGGCACGCACAGCATCCGCTGGTTCGACGCGCCGCACCTGCCGCACGGCTGGGAATGCGGCTACCTCATGCACGGGACCGCCGGCACGCTGTTCTGCGGCGATCTCTTCAGCCAGGGCGGCGCGACGCATCCGCCGCTGACCCCATCCGACATCCTCGGGCCGAGCGAGGCGTTTCGCCGCGTCATGGATTACTACGCCCACGCCCCGCAGTCGCGCGCGACACTCGAACGGCTGGCGGCGGCGCAGCCCGTCACGCTCGCGTGCATGCACGGCAGCGCCTGGCAGGGCGACGGCGCAGCGCTGCTGCGGGCGCTGGCGGACGCGCTGTTGGCGTGACGATCCGCTAGCCCGCGTGCAGCGCCAGCGGCCGCCCCAGTTCCAGCCGGAAGCGCCCGCACCCGGTCTTGGCGAGCGCGATGGCGACAAGGATTTGTACGTTGTGCAACAAGTCCGCGAACCGGCCCGGCTTCTACACTCTGCATCAGGTTGCAAGAGCGCGAGATTGCACTTGCGGCGGCTGACGCAACCTTCCCTGAACACTATTGGCGCAAGCCTGGAGGTAGGAAATGGATACACATGTCTGCGGTCCCGGGTGCACCCACGGTGTCAGCGCCGAATCCGAAAAGGAGATCACGGAAGAGTTCCAGGTGTCGCGCCGGACGTTTATGCGCGATGCGCTGGCGGTCGGCGGCGGCACCCTTGCCGCGAGCACGCTCGGGATGGCGATGACGCCGTCGGCGTTTGCCAAGAGCGCCACGCCGGGCTCGGGGATGTCGAGTCACTACTACATTCCGGCACATGCAAACTCGGTGCTGTGGGGTTACTTCAGCAAGTCGGCCAAGCCGGTGGTCGAGGTTGAATCGGGCGACTATGCCACCATCGAGACCCTCACCCACCACGCCAACGATGACGCGGAACGCATGATACGCGGCGACGCCGGGGCCGAGAGCGTGTTTCATTGGGACGCGAAGAAAAAGGGTGTCGACCGCCGTGGCGCAGGGCCGATGGACGCCAAGGTTGGTGCCGGTGCAGGCTTCGGCGTGCATATCTGCACTGGGCCGGTCTACATCAAGGATGCCGAGCCAGGCGATATTCTCGAGGTGCGCATTATTGACGTTGCGCCGCGTCCCAGCGCCAACCCGGCGTACAAGGGCAAGTCGTTTGGCAGCAATGCCGCGGCCTGGTGGGGCTTTCATTACGGCGACACGTTGACCGAGCCGAAGCAACGCGAAGTCATCACGATCTACGAGGTGGACGCGACCGGCGAGCGTAACTGGGCGCGTGCGGTATATAACTATCGCTGGACGCCGCAGACCGACCCGTTCGGCATCGTCCACTCGAAGATCGATTACCCTGGCGTGCCGGTCGATCACAAGACGATCAGCAAGAATCCCAATGTGTTGAAAAACATCCGCATCCCGGTGCGGCCGCACTTCGGAACCATCGGTCTTGCACCGGCCGAGGCCGAGATTGTCACGTCGATCCCGCCCAATTACACCGGCGGCAATATCGACAACTGGCGCATTGGCAAGGGCGCGACGATTTACTTCCCCGTCGCAGTCAAGGGCGCGATGTTTTCGGTGGGTGACCCCCACGCCTCGCAGGGCGATTCCGAACTGTGCGGCACCGCCATCGAATGCTCGCTCACCGGTACCTTCCAGTTCATTCTGCACAAAAAAGCCAGCCTGCCCGGCACGCCGCTCGCCGAGCTGCAGTACCCGTTGCTGGAAACGCAGGACGAATGGCTGCTGCATGGCTTCAGCTACGCCAACTACCTGGCCGAACTCGGACCCAACGCGCAAAGTGACATCTACGGCAAATCGTCTGTCGACCGGGCGCTGCGCGACGCGTACCACAAGATGCGCCATTTCCTGATGACCACGCAGGGCTTGGGCGAAGACGAGGCGATTTCGCTGATGTCGATTGCGGTGGATTTCGGCATCACCCAGGTGGTGGACGGCAACTGGGGCGTGCATGCGGTAGTGAAAAAAAGCATCTTCCCGGCGCGCGGCGGCTGATCTGCGAGCGTGACTGCCGGGTAGGGTAGGCAGTCGGCGTTTGCACGCGCCGGATTCGTAAAACCGGGTAGGCAGTGAACCGGACTACACCGCATAATTGTGGATCGGGTCGATTTTCGGTAAGCCAGACATGATCCTCAACGATATCCGCCGCTTTTCCACCAGCGCGTTTCCCGAGGAACTGCGTCAGGCGGCGTGGGGCGAGGTTCTTGCCAAACTGTTGCTGACCAGCCAGCCGGTGGGCGCGACCGGTGCGCCTCCCAGCGGCCATGTCTCGGCGTGCACCTCAGCGCTGGGGTCGGTGTTTGTGCAGCTGGCGTCCACACCGCAGATTCTGTTGCCCCATCCGGCCAACGCGTATCACACCAACGGCCACGCCGTGCTCGTGCTGGCCCTGCAATCGGGCACCGCCAGGGTGAGCGATGCCTGGCAGGCGGCGGCGCTTGGCGCGGGCGAGATCCTCCTGCTCGATCCGGGGCAGGACTGGCGCATCGAATTTTCCAGCGAGTTTCGCGCCATGCTGGTTCGGTTGGAGTCGGCGAGTTTCATCCTGCGCCTGGTGCGCACCGATGTACAGGAATTGAACAGGATCTCGACCAAGAGCGGCGTCGGCACGGTTTGCCTCAACCTGCTGCAGTCGGTGGCCGACGAGCTGGGTTATATCGGTCGCGACGAATTGCCGCTGATCGAGGCCACGCTTGCCGAATTGCTGGTGGCTTGCCTGTCTCGCGAGAGCCAGACCGAGGGTTCCCGTACGCAGGATTCCCCCCCGTTGGATCCCACCTCGGTCCAGCTCGGCCACTTGCGCCGTGTCTGCCGCACCATCGAATCGCGACTCGGGAATACCGAGTTGCAGATCGACGAAGTCGCTCGCATCGAAGGACTCTCTGCACGTTATGTGCAAAAACTGTTCAAGGTCGGCGGCACGCGATTTTCCGACTATCTCAGGTCGCGTCGGCTGGAACGCTGCCGTATGGATCTCGGCAACCCTGCGCTGGCGCATTACAGCATTGCCGAGCTGTGTTACCGCTGGGGGTTCGGCGACGCGGCCAATTTCAGCCGCGCCTTTTCGGCCCGCTTTGGCCTGTCGCCCAAAGCGTATCGCGCGGCTCCAGCCAGAAATATTGACGATCAGCTTCGCCGGGGGCGACCGGAACAAGCGGGCAGCCCGGCCCCTTCAAAGCCAGACCAGGCTGCGTCGGCACCAGAAAGCGCATTGCGCCGCCAGTTTCGCAACCTGCTCGATGACCACGCGCGCTATGCCATTGCGCTGTCGCTGGCACCCAAGCGCGCGACACCTGCCAGCGGCGATGCCACTCGCGCCCCCCTGCCAGGCCATTACTACATCCCGGTTTCCGACAAGACTGTGCATTGGGGTTACTTCAGCCGCGACATCAAGCCCGTCCTGAGTGTTGACTCAGGCGACATCGTCACCATCGAAACCCTCACCCAGCATGCCTCGGACGACTGCGCGCGAATGATTGAGGGAGACCCGGGCGCGGAAAGTGTTTTTTTCTGGGACGCCGAGAAAAAAGCGGTGGATCGTCGGGGTGCCGGGCCTATGGATGCCTCGCTTCTTGGGCGCGGTGCCGGTGAAGGGTTCGGCGTGCACATTTGCACCGGCCCGGTTTACGTGCGCGGTGCCGAACCCGGCGACGTGCTGGAAATCCGCATCCTCGACATCCTGCCGCGGCCAAGCTGCCATCCTGATTACGCTGGGCGGCAGTTCGGCAGCAACGCTGCGACCTGGTGGGGGTTTCACTACAACGATTTGCTGACCGAACCGAAAAAACGCGAAGTCGTGACTGTTTACGAAATCCATAACGACTGCGAAAAACCGCACGCGCGCGCCGTCTACAATTTTCGCTGGACACCGCAGACCGATCCCTTCGGCATCCGTCACGACACAATCGACTATCCAGGCGTTCCGGTTGACCACAGCACCATCGAAAAACACTACGGCGTACTGGAAAAAGCCGTGGTGCCAGTGCGCCCGCATTTTGGCGTGCTTGCCGTGGCCCCCGGGGAACCGGGCATTATCGATTCCATCCCGCCATCGTATTTTGGCGGCAACCTCGACAACTGGCGCGCGACCCAGGGTGCGACCCTGTTCCTGCCGGTGTCGGCAGTCGGCGCACTGTTTTCGGTCGGCGATCCGCATGCTTCGCAGGGCGACGCGGAAGCGTGCGGCACCGCCATTGAATGTTCGCTCACCGGGGTGTTTCAACTGGTACTGCACAAGCGCGCCGCAATCGCCCGCAGTTTTCTGGGCGAGCTGGATTATCCCTTCCTCGATGCACCGGATGAATGGGTGCTTCAGGGACTGAGTTTTTGCAACTACCTTGCTGAGCTGGGGGTGAATGCGCAGACCCAGGTTTACAAACAGTCCTCGCTGGATGCGGCGATGCGCGATGCCTTTCGCAAGGCGCGGCATTTTCTGATGAAGGCGCACCAGCTTTCCGAAGATGAGGCAATTTCGCTGATTTCGGTGGCGGTGGATTTTGGCATCACACAAATGGTCGACGGCAACCTCGGCGTGCACGCCATTATCCGCAAGGCGATTTTTCCGGGTTTCGACGACGAACTGGGGAAACCACAGTAATCGCCGTTCGGGCCCTGACCGTGCGCCGGGCCAATGTGACGTGGTAGGTACTGTAAACGTGAGCGCGCAGCGGCCTATGCTGCCGTATTGGCGAACCAGTCATCCACCCAGCTGCAGCGGTCTGACCAGAAGCAGGCGGAACCGGCCGCGCCCAGTTTTTTCTAGCGCAATGGCCGGGCAGCGTTCGGCGAGCCGCCGTTGCAGCAGGATCAGTCGCGTTTCGAGGTTGTCGGCAAAGTCGGGCAACGGCAGGCGCGGGTCGCGGCGCAGCTCACGGTTGCAGAAGTCGCGCCGACCGCTTGCGGCGTGTTCGTTGAGCAGCGTCCACAGGATGCAGCCGGCGACGCCCTTGATGAGGTAGTCGTTGTCGATGAAGACGCTATGGTCGTGGGCGAAGTAGCGCACCGAGAGCGGCGTGCCAACCGGAACGGTGGCGGGTGATATTTCACCGGACGGCGCGGCCACGCTGGCGTCGTCGTCGGGCAGCGCGGCGAGCCGGGCGAGCAGCGCGCCAAGATGGCGGCCGTAGACCACCAGCGCGTCCTCGTCGGCGTGGCTGAAAAACGCCTCGGTCTCGCTTTCGGCGTAGAGCACGCCGAACAGGCGCGCGCCGTGGACCAGCGGCACGGCGATGCGGCTGTGCGGCTGCGCCAGCACCGGCAGTGCGATGCGCGGCGCGGCCGTGTCGGTCACACGCAGGGCGGCCTGATAGGCGGTGTCGCTGGTGCGATGGTTGATGCGCACCGCGATGCGTTCGCGCGCGGCGACGCCGATGAGTCCCTCGCCGAGCGCGACTTCGGCACCGACGCCGGAGGTGGAATAGCCGAGACTCGCGAGCGTGTAGAGCGCGCAGTCGGCTGCGCCTGCCGCTGTGCCTGCCGCGGTCACGGCGCGGGCGTCGAGCAGCGCCAGCAGCGCGTGGCGGATGCCGAAGCCGTGCGCCAGCGCGGCCAGCGCCCGGTCGGCGAGCTGCGCCAGATCGTCGCACGCGCCGAGTTGGTCGAGCGTGCGCCGCAGCGCGAGGAGCGCGTCCGGCGGCGGCGCGGCGGCGGCAACATGGGTGTCGACGCATTCGATGGCGTGGACGCGGTAGACGTCGGCGCCGCGCAGCACGAACACCTTGTCCATACCGCTGTGCGCGGCGATGCCGGCGAGTTGCGCCTTCATGTATTCGAACAGCGCGCCGGCGGTCTCGGTGCGCAGGTACTGCACGCGCAGGCGGAAATGGCGAAAACTGCCCGGCTCGATCACCTGCACCTCGGCGTAGGGGTGCGCGAGCACGTTCTCGCGCGTCTTGCTGAAAAACTGGAACGACAGCGCGACGTGCTCGCGGTCGACGTAATGCACCTGCGAGGCGTAGGCGACGTTGGGCGTGCCGTCGGGGGAACTGGTCGCGACCACGGCCGGCACGGCACCGTCGAGGCAGGCGCGGATCGCGTCGAGCGTGAGTTTCATGGTGCGGCCACGCCGGGGGCGCGCGCCAGCACCGTGCCGGCCTGCGGGCCGGGGGTCTGGTCGAAGACGATCTCGGGTGCGAAGCGCAGCGCGGCGAGGTCCTCGCTCGACAGGATTGCCGCCAGCGCGTCGGCGACGGCGTCGCCGTAGCCCAGCGCCGCCAGCTCCGCGCCGAACGCCGATACACAATGCGCGCTCGCCGTCCTGTGCGCCACCGTGACCGGTACGCGTTCGGCGCGCGCCGCTTTCAATTGCAGCGTCGCGTGCGTCTGCGGCCGGCTCGCCACCAGCGTGATCGCGTTGCCCGCCGCCAGCGCATCGAGCACCGCCTGACTGCGCACGGCCGACAGCAGCACCGTCAGCGAGCGCCGGTCGCGCGCGACCACGATGCCCTGCGCGCGCGTCACGCATGGCCAGCCGTCGCGCCCGACCGCGCCGACATTCATCGACAGCGGGCCGTGCAGGAAAGCGACCTGGTCGGGGGTGAGCGTGAGCGGCATGGTGCGTGCCTAGGGCTGGGGTGTCTGTTTGTCGCGCACCTGCAGGCCCTTGCCGTGGGTGCGCAGCTCGAACAGGCCGATCGCCTGGAACAGCCCCGAGAGCTTGGCGTAACCGTAGTTGCGCGCGTCGAACGACGCCTGCTTGGAAATGTGCTGCCCGACCGCGCCCATGCCGGCCCAGCCCTCGTCGTCAGCCGCCGCCTCCACCGCCTTGCGCAGGAGATTGACGAGGCGGGTATCGCTGCGCAGGGTCTTGGCATCCGCTCGCGCAGGTGCGGGTTTGGCCGCACCGTTTCCGTCAGGTACGACCACATCGGCTGGTGCGGCAGAAGGCGCTTCCTCAGGGCGCCGGAGGTTTTCCAGATAGAGAAACTTGGAGCAGGCGTTGACGAAGGGCTTGGGCGTTTTCTGCTCGCCGAAGCCGAAGACTCTCAACCCGTTGGCGCGCAGGCGCATCACCAGCGGGGTGAAATCCGAATCGCTGGACATGATGCCGAAGCCGTCGAGCTGCTTGGTGTAGAGCAGGTCCATCGCGTCGATGATCATCGCCGCATCGGTCGCGTTCTTGCCCTTGGTATAGGCAAACTGCTGCATCGGCTGGATCGCGAAGTCGTGCAGCAGCGCCGTCCAGGCGTTGAGGTGCGGACTCTTCCAGTCGCCGTAGGCGCGGCGGATGTTGATGACGCCCTCCTTCGCCAACTCGTCGAGCACTTCGTCGATCATGTCCGCCGGGCTGTTGTCGGCGTCGATCAGGAGGGCAATGCGGTGCTCGTGGGTCATGGGGTCTCCGTGCCGGTCAGGCAGTCAGCCAGTTCTCGATCTGCAGGGCGGGCACGCGGCTGAATTCGCCCAGATTGTTGGTCACCAGCGTCAGCCCTTCGCTGCGGGCGTGCGCGGCAATATGCAGGTCGTTAACGCCGATGGACTGGCCCTGGCGTTCGAGTGCGGCGCGAATCTGCCCGTAGTGCAGCGCGGCCTTGGCCGTGTAGGGCAGCACTTCGAGCCGGCTGGCGAAGTCCTCGACGACCGCAAGATTGGCGGCCGGGCGGCTGCTTTTCTCGGCACCGTGCAGGAGTTCGGCCAGCGTCACAACCGAAATGGCCATGCGCGTGGCGTTGGCGTTGAAGCTGTCCAACACGTCCACCGGTCTGCGTTTGATCACGTAGATGACGATGCTGGTGTCGAGCAGGTGCGTCAACATCACAGGGGCTCGCGTTCGGGCTGATCCTGGGTGGCGCGCGTTTCCAGAAACTCGTCGCTGACGGCCGGGGTGTCGTGAAAGAAGCTGTCCCAGCTTGAATCAAGCGGCGCGATGATGCGTTCCTTGCCGCGCGCGCGGACACTGACCTGCTTGATCCCATCGGGCAAGCGCAGTTCGGCGGGCAGGCGCACGGCCTGCGTGCGGTTGTTGATGAAGACTGAACTGGTCGCCATGGTCATCTCCCGTGAGCGTATATGGCATCAGTATATGGCGGTGAATTCGCCCCTGCAAGCCGGTTCAAGTCCGATATTCGGCGTTGATCTTCACGTAGTCGTAGGAAAAATCGCAGGTCCAGACCGTGGCGTGGGCGGTGCCGCGAGCCAGCGCCACGCGCACCGTGATGTCACTTTCCTTCATCACCGCCGCGCCCGCCGCTTCGGTGTAGCTCGCAGCGCGGCCGCCGTTTTCGGCGACCAGCACGTCGCCGAGCCAGACTTTCAAGGTATTGACGTCGAGATCGACGCCGGCGTAGCCGATGGCCGCGAGGATCCGTCCGAGGTTGGGGTCGGAGGCGAAGAACGCGGTTTTCACCAGCGGCGAGCGGGCGATGGCGTAGGCGATCTGCTTGCATTCGGCGCGGTCGCGGCCGCCGACGATTTCGATGCTCATGAACTTGGTCGCGCCCTCGCCGTCGCGCGCCATCGCCTGCGCGAGTTCGACGGCGACCTCGGTCAGCGCGGTCTTGAGCGCGGCGTGGTCGGCGCTCGCCGCATCATTGATCTCGGCGTTGCCGGCCTGCCCGGTGGCGATGAGGACAAAGCTGTCGTTGGTCGAGGTGTCGCCGTCGACCGTCACGCAGTTGAACGACACGTCGGCGACGTCCCTGACCAGTGCCTGCATCAGCGCGGGCGCGACGGCGGCGTCGGTGGCGAGGTAGCCGAGCATGGTCGCCATGTTGGGGTGGATCATGCCCGAGCCCTTGGCGATGCCGGTTACCGTCACCGTCTTGCCGGAAAGCTGAATCTGCCGCGACGCGCCCTTGGCGACGATGTCGGTGGTCATGATCGCGTGCGCGGCTTCGCTCCAGTGCGCGGGCGCGAGGTCGGCCTGCGCGGCGGGCAGCGCGGGCAGGATTTTGTCCACCGGCAGCGGCTCCAGAATCACCCCGGTGGAAAACGGCAGAATGTTTTCAGCCTTGCAGCCGAACAGCCCGGCGACGGCATCGCAGGTTTGCCGGGCGCGGCGCAGGCCTTCTTCGCCCGTGCCCGCATTGGCGTTGCCGGTGTTGATCACCAGCGCGCGGATGTCGCCGCCGGGTTGACCGTTCAGGCCAAGATGCTGTTTGCAGACCGTCACCGGCGCGGCGCAGAAGCGGTTCTGCGTGAACACGCCGGCGACCTGCGACCCCGGGGCCAGCTCGATCAGCGTGATGTCGCGGCGGCCGGGTTTTTTGATGCCGGCGGAGGCGATGCCGAGGCGGACGCCGGCGACGGGTTTGAGCGCGGCGGGGTCGGGGGCGACGAGATTGACGGGCATGATGGCGTGGCGGGCGGGAAAGCCGCCATTTTATGCGCGTACCATGGCTTGTGTGTGTTGGCGGCCCAGCGTCGGGTTTTTTCTGCGCGGGATGCTGCGAGCGGGTTCAGCGCCCCATCAATCCGTTCAGCATCCGCCGGAATTCCGGCCGCCACGGCCACACCGGGTCGAGCTCGATCGAGCGCGCCAGCGCGGCCAGCGCGATGAGGCCGAAAACCGAGAACAGCAGTTGCGAGACCAGTTGGCGCGGGGTCATCAGGCCCAGTGGAATATCGAGAAAGCCGGGCACGTAGAACAGGCTGGCAAAGGCTGCAAAGAGAAAGGCTGGGCCGAGGTACATGACGATGCCGGGTTTCCGCATGGATTGTGACAAGATCGCAGCAATGCTTGTGCCAGCACCAAATAATTCAATCAAACCAGCGGGTTGTAAAAAATCAGCTGGGCACCACGGCGAACAATGTAAATTAATTCGACGGCTACTTGCCGCCCGGTGCCGCGGCGAGCTTGCGCAGGATCTCGTGCGACAGGGAATAAAACCGGGGCGTGGGGCCGAGGTCTTCGTAGATCGGGTCACCGTAGTCGTCCTCGGCAATCACGCGCGCGCCCGGCACGTAGGGCATGGCGACCTCGAGCTCGTCGAGCGCGGCGCGGATCAGGTCAGCCATGAGCTGGGATTCGCTGCGCTCGGGATACATCAGGTGCAGGGCTTCGATGCGGGCGGCGTCGCGCAGCGGCAGATGCACGGTGTAGCCGCGTACGGCGCTGCGGGCTTGTCCTTCCGTGCCCCAGCGTTGAATCAGTTCGGCGATGCGCATGGGTCGTCCCCCCAGCCGGTAATGGTCTTGTTATAGGCAACGGGGGCAGGTGGGCAAGGCCGGGGATTAGGGGCCAGGATTTAGGGGCCAGGGGGTCTTGTGCGGCTGCGCCGCGTTCGATCTCTATTCATGAAAGCGCGGCGTAGCCGCACATCCCTTAATCCCTAGCCCCTGACCCATACCAGTGTCCGGTTGTTGGCCGGCATGGCGATGTCTTGCTGCAAAACCAGCCCCCGGTCGCGGGCGAGTGCATCGACCGCCTCGAAATCGCGCACGCCCGAGGCTGGGTCGCGCGCCTTCAGCCAGGCGTCGAAGCGGGCGTTGCTCTCCGAGGTGAAGCGGCCGTTGTAGTTGAACGGGCCGTAGATTGCCAGTACGCCGCCCGGCTCCAGCACGTCGGCGATGCCGTCGAAGCATTTTTCGACTTCGGCCCAGCTCATGATGTGCAGGGTATTGGCGGAAAACACGGCGTCGTAGCGCCCATTGCGCCAATGTGTCTGGTTCACGTCGAGGGCGATGGGCGGCAGCACGTTGGGCAGCGCGGCGTCGGCCAGCCACATCCGGATGCCCGGGTGGTGCAGGGGCACGTCGCCGGTCTGCCAGCGCAGGTGCGGCAGTTCGGCGGCGAAATACACGGCGTGCTGGCCGGTGCCGCTGCCGATTTCCAGCACGTAGCTGCGGTCGGCGAAAACCTCACGCAATACGGCAAGGATGGGGTCGCGGTTCTGTTGGCAGGATTCGGCGTAAGGCTTGTCCATCACAGTTTCGTGCCCGGCTTCTTGCACTGGCAGGAATAGTCCAGCCCTTCGCGCGGAGCGGCCTTGCACGAGAAGGTGGCCACGCCGGCGTCGCCGCAGACTTCGCGGCACAGTGCCTCCTTGTCCTGGCAGAAAGCGGCGTAGTCGGGGCCGGTGGGCGTTTCGCTGGAATTGAAGGAAATGCACCCGGCGAGCAGGAGGGGGGCGGCAAGCAGGACGAGTGTACGCATCGAGACTATCTCCGGTTTGATGCTGCGAGTTTCGCGTTTTTTTCCCACGGCTGTCACCGGGGCAGGTCAATTTTTACACTGCCGCCACATCCACCAGCCGGCCGTCGGCGCGCAGCAGCGCGGCGCGGATGGCGCGGCCGGGTCTCAGCGCGGCGAGCAGGGCGCGGTAGGCGTCGAGCTGGGGCCGGTGGCGGGCGACGAGTTCGGCATCGTTCGTCAGAAGGCTGTCCTCGCCGGTCTTGTAATCGATCAGCCACAGGCCATCGTCGTGTTCCACCACGCGGTCGATGCGGTGCAACCGGCCGTCGCTGTCGATCAGCGCGAATTCATTGTGCGCGACGCGGTAGTGCGCGGGGTCGAACAGCGGCGCGAGCCCGGGCCGGGCGATCAGCGCGCGTGCGGCGGCTTCGATGGCGGGCAGTTCGGCGGCGAGCCCCAGCCGCGCGGCCAGTTGCGGCAGGTCGCGTGCGGCTCCGGGCGGCGCGTGGCGCTCGAGGCAGGCGTGGAAAAGCTCGCCGCGCCGGGTGGCGGGGGTGTTGGCGGCGGGTGGGCGACGCTGGCCGACGGGCGGCGCACTGAGCACCTGCGGCGCGGGCAAGTCTACAGTCGCGGCGGGCGCGCCCGCCGGGAGCCGGTCGGGCAATGCAAGGCCCTGCCAGGCTTGATTCGCCCGAGCCAGCCAGTCGTTCTTCTGCGCGTCGCCGGAGACGATCAGGGCCTGCTTCGCGCGGGTGGCGGCGACGTAAAAGAGGTTGTCGGTTTCCTGCGCGGCAAGCGCAGCTTCTTCATCGAACCACGCGGCGCGGCCCGCGCCGTGGTCGGCCTTGGTGCCGAACAGCGAAAAATGCGCCGGCCGGGGCGCAGCCGGCGGCCAAGGCGCGAGTACGGCGTGATGCACCGGCTTGTCGTGGTCGCGGCCGCCCAGCAGCCAGACGATGGGCGCTTCCAGCCCCTTGGCCCCGTGGATGGTGAGCAGCCGCACCGCGTTCTCGCCGTCGGCGGCGATGCCTTCGCCCGGTGCCGCATCGCTGTCATCCATGAGCGAGGCGAGTTCGCGCACAAAGCCGGCGAGCGTGGGGTAGCGCCCCGCGTCCTGAGTGAGCGCCAGCTGCATGAAGGCGCGCAGATTGGCGGCCACCTGCGGCCGCATCGCCGGCGGCACGGCGGCGGCGGTGCGGGCTTCGAGGTCGCCTTCGAAATAGATGCGGTCGAGCAGGTCGTGCGCCGGGAGCACGCCGGCGTGCGCGCGCCAGCCGGCGAGCAGGGTGACGGCACGCGCGAGGCAGGGCGGGCAGTCGGCTTGGGCCGACAGCGCTTGCAGGCGTTCCCAGCCGCGCAGCTCCGTGTCGGCGCGCGGCGCGAAAAGCGTCACCAGCGCGGCGTCGTCACAGTCGAACAGCGGACTTTTCAGCGTGTGCGCGAGCTTGAGGTCGGCGTGCGGCAACAGCAGGGTGTCGATCAGCGCGATCAGGTCCTGCGCTTCGAGGGCGTGCAGCAGACCGCCCCGGCGCGAGGTGATGAAGGGAATGCCGGCGTCTTCCAGCGCACGTTCATAGAGATGCAGGTGGGTGCGTTTCTTGACCAGTGCCATCACGTCGCCGGGACGGGCGGCGCGCAGCAGGCCCTTTTCCATGACGCCCCAGCGGCCGAGCACCTCGTCGGCCAGGGTGCGCGCGAACAGCCGGGCTTCTTCGTGGACGGCACGGTCGGCCACCTCGGCGCGCGGCGTGGTCAGCGGATTGCGCAGGCCGCCGATTTCGGCCGCTTCGGATTCCGGGGCAAGCGCTTCGACAGTTCGCACTGCGCCGGCAAGCGCATCGTTGGCCGGCGCGTGGGTATGCGGCGCATAAGCGGCCATGCCGGCAAACAGGGGGTTGATCGCCTCGACCACGGCGGGCGCGAGCCGCCGCGACATGTCGGTGGCAAAGTGGGGCGCGTTGAAATGGCTGGCGAGAAAGCGCGCCGCCTCGTCGAACACGCGCGCCTCGCCGCGCCGGAAGCGGTAGATCGCCTGCTTGGGGTCGCCCACCAGAAACACCGTCGGCACGCGGTCGGACTGCGCGGCGTCGGTGAGCCAGGCGGTGAGCGCCTGCCATTGCAAGGGGTTGGTGTCCTGGAACTCGTCGAGCAGCACGTGGCGCACGCGGGCGTCGAGCTTCAGTGCCAGCAACGGCCGCAGACTGTCGTCCTGCAGCAGCCTCGCCGCCTGCCATTCCGCGTCGGTGAAATCGACCCTCCCCTGGCGGGCTTTGGCCGATTGATATGCGCAGACGTAGGCGTGGCCGAGTAGCAGGCCGTGGCGGTTCAGCTGCCAGATGCGCTGGGCGGTGCGTGCTTCCAGTAGCGCGAAGAGGCGCATTTCCAGTGCTTCGGTGTCGCGCTGGAATGGGTCGATCCGCGCGGCCAGTGCTTCCTTCAGTGCCTTGGTCGGTTTCCACACCCGGCGCGCCAGTTCGCTCGTCAGCACCTTCTTCAGCACCGTATCGAGATCGCGTGCCGCGAGCGCGGCCACGAGGGCCTCGCCGCGCGCCATTTCCAGCTTGCCACCCGACAGCAACGCCGATGCAATGCCTTCCGTTCGCCGCACCGCGTCGGCGTCATTCCAGAACGCAGCATCCGGATCGCTATCGAGTTCGATGCCAAGCTGGGTGACGAGGGTGGTGAGCGCGTGGGCCACCGGGTCGTCGTGGCCCTCGGTGTAAGCCCACCATTCCGCCCGCGCGTCGAGGAAGTTCTTCAGCAGCGCGTGGAGATTCGCTTCGCCGATGTCGCCCAGCAGTTCCCGCAGCGCCGCGCCCTCGGCGGTGTCCGGCGCGCGCGCCCAAGCATCCAGTAGGGCGTCGCGCACCTCGCCCTGCACCTGCCGCTCGCGTTCGAGCAAGGGTGAGCCCCACGGCAGCCCGGCTTCCAGCGGCGCGCGGCGCAAGAGATCAAGAAACCAGCCATGGAAGGTGGTGATCGTCGGCCCCGGCGCAGCAGTGAGCACGGCCTCCAGCAAACCGCGCGCACGCGGCAGCAACGGCTCGATTTCTGCTTCGGGGATCATGCGCTCGCGCAGGAAATCGCGCACCTCTGCATCGCTGTCGAGTGCCAGCACGCGCAGCCACGCGTGCAGCCGGTCGGTCATCTCCTGCGCCGCCTTGCGCGTGAAGGTGATCGCCAGCAGCTCCGACGGCTCGGCCCCCGCCAGCAGCAGCCGGATCATGCGCGACACCAAGAGCCAGGTCTTGCCGCTGCCGGCGCAGGCCTCGACCACGACCGAGCGGGCAGGATCGAGGGCGGTGGGAATGTGGAGGTGTTCAGGCAAGCCAGTTTCCCTTCCGGCACACGCCGCGCGCATCACAATACTGGCACACGCTGTCGATCCCGGACGCGGGTAGGGGCGCGCCGGCCACCAGGGCTTCGAGCAGAGCAGGCAGGCGGTCGGCGATGCCGCCGACGTCAGTTTCGCCGGGCAGCTCGATGGCTTTAACCGGGGTTTCGGACAGTGGCAGGAACGCGGCGGCTGCGTCCTCACACAGCCAGGCGTAGAAGGGCAGCTGCACGGCCTCGGCGGGGTCCTGGCTTTTCTTTTTCAGGCTGCTGGCCGCGCCGGTCTTGTAGTCGAACACGGCACGAGTCTCGAAGCCGTCGGCGTCGGTGCGGATGTCGACGCGGTCGAGCACGCCCATGAGTTCGACCTTGCCCAGTCCCTTGACGTTGCAGGCCTGGCTGAAGGGCGTTTCGCCGGAGACGTAGCGCCAGCCCTGCGCTGCCCACGCGCGCCAGGCGTCGATGTAGGCGGGCTGGATGGGTGCCCAGCGGCTGGCCCAGGCCGCGGCGGTGTAGGCCGGCAGATTGGCGAATTCGGCGTGGCTCAATTCCATCAGCTGCGCCAGCGCGGCGTCGTGATCCAGCGGCGGGTCGCTGTCGTGGAAGCGCTTGAGGATGCGGTGCAACGCGCTGCCGTAGTCGCTCTTGTCGAGCGGGTCGTCGGCTTCATCGAGGCTGCGCACACCGAGCACGCGTTCGACGAAGAAGCGGTAGGGGCAGTCGAGCAGCGTCTGGTAGCTGCTCGCGGAGTAGCGGCGCGGCAGCTGCGCGGCGCTGACCATGGGCGCAGGCTGGGTGGCGGGCGCGACGGGTGGGCTGGGCCGGGCGGGCGGCTCACCGGCGGGCTGACGGGCGAGCCCGGTGCCCCATGCGGCGCGGTGCAGAGCGTCGAGCCGCAGCACCAGCGGCGACGCCGGGTTGGGTTCGTCGTCGTGCCAGGCCTGCCAGGAAAACAGGGCTGGCGCGGGCGCGACCAGAGCCAGCAGGTCGGTGGTGGCGGCATGAGCTTGGTCAAGCGCGGTGGGCAGGCCGAGTGCGGCGCGGATGGCGTCGGCAAACAGGCCGGGGGCAGGGCGTGGCGGCAGGTGTCTGGCGTCGGCACCGATGAGGGCGACGGCGTCGAATCGGCGGCCGCGCGCGTGCGCAAGCGAGGTGATGACGACTGGGCTGTCGACCGATTCGTCGCGGAAGCTGGCGGCTTCCAGCGCGCGGTCGAGCCAGCGTCGCCATTCGGCGAAGCCGTATTTTTCGCTGTCGGCCGCGAGGTCGCGGGCGAGTTGGGCGAGCGTGTCGACCAGCGCATGACCGGCGGCGTCGGCCTCCAGCGGCGCGCGCGCATCGAGCGCGTCGAGGCTGGCCAGCAGGCGTTCGAGCCAGACCGCGAGCGGGGCGCGGGCACGCGAAAAATCATGCGCGGCGGCGGCCAGACGCGCGAGCCAGTCGGGCACCGCGTCGAACTGCTCGCGCGCGAGTCGCTGCATCTCGGCCAGCCCCTGCGCCACGCCGCGGCGGCGCAGGGCGAGTTCGAAACGCAGCACCTGATCCTGACGCGCAGCGGGGTCGCCGAGGACGAAGGGCGATTTCAAGAGGTCGAGCAGTTCGGTGTGCGGAAAATCGTTGGCCACGCATGCCAGCCAGCGGTCGACCACGGCGGCGGCGGCGGTGGTGGAAAGCGTCCAGCCAGTTTCGTCGGCCACGCGGACCTCGATGCGTTCGAGCAGGGCGCGCACGCGTCGCGTGGTTTCACGATCCAGCGCGATGAGGGCGAGGTCGCGCGCGCCTGCGTGTAGTTGTTCGGCGACCCAGGTGACGACGGCACGCGCTTCGGCTTCGAGGTTAGCGGCGGGTGCGAGCCGGATGGTGCCGAGCGGGGATTCGGGCAGGGCACAGGCCAGGTTTCGTGCACGATCCACCAGCGGCGGCTCGGTCATCTGCCAGGCCTGGGTGAGCACCGCACTGCGTGGCACAGCAGGGTCGGGCGTGAGGATGTCAACCGGTGCGTGCGCTGCGCACTGCTCGAGGAAACGGCGCTCTACGCCGGTGAGCGGCCCCAGATCGAAACCCAGTATGGGGCGGGGCGCGTCGGCGAAGGCCTGCGCGGCCGCGTCGAGTGCGCGTGCGTAGCGCGCCTGCGGGTCGTTGCCGTCACCATTGAGGGTGTGCCAGACGGCTTCGACCAGCGCGACCTCGCGTTCGAGCTGGCCGTTGTAGCGCGCGCACAACTGGCTGGCGGCAGCCTGGCCGGTGCGTTCGGCGGAGAGGGCGTCGGCCAGCTGCAGGAGTTCCTCGGCCAGCGCCCACTTGTCGACCGGGCCTAGCCAGTCCTCGTGGCGCAGGACGGCGTGCAGTCTTGCAAGCCGGGCAGCGGCCGGTTCGACCGGGCCGCCGGTGTGGCGCTCGGCCCAGCTTTTGAGCGGCACGATATCGGGCGGGATGAGCGCCGGAAGACCCGCCAGCCGCGCCATCGCGCGGGCGAAATCCAGCCCGGCGCGGTGGTTGGGGACGAGCACCATCAGGCCCGACAGGTCGGGCAGACGATCAGCGTGGCGGTCGAGCAGGCGGCGGGCGGCGGCAAGCGGAAGCGCGGCATCGCCCGGCAGGGCCACGGAATTCAGCGTTCCAGGTATTGCAGCTTGTTTTTCACGCCGATCCAGTCGTCGGCGTCGGGCGGTGCGTCCTTGCGTTCGTAGATGATCTTCCAGACCTTGGACAGCTCGGCGTTAAGCGCGATGTATTCGCGCTGATCGTCGGGTACGTCGTCTTCGGCGAAGATGGCTTCGGCAGGACATTCGGCCACACACAGCGTGCAATCGATGCATTCCTCGGGGTCGATCACGAGGAAATTGGGGCCTTCGTGGAAGCAGTCCACCGGACAGACATCGACACAGTCGGTGAATTTGCACTTCACGCAGGCGTCGGCGACAACATAGGTCATGGATTCATCCGTAAAAGAGTCTGGGGGGCCGGTTGCTTGCGTCCGGCAATTTTGAGGTAGCATATCGGCACAAAACCGAATTTTCCAGCATTACTGTCGCGTCCAAACGCTTGCGCCGGTCCCGGCCATCCTCCCTTACGATCCGGCCCGGCTCACCCCATCCCAACTAGGAGCTTCCCGATGAGCGAGCATGTTCATTACATATCCGACGATTCCTTCGAGCAGGAAGTCCTGCAGGCCGGCCAGCCCGTGCTGGTCGATTACTGGGCCGACTGGTGCGGCCCCTGCAAGATGATCTCGCCGATCCTCGACGAAGTTGCCAAGGAATACGCCGGCAAGCTCAAGGTGTGCAAGCTCAACATCGACGAGAACCAGGCTACCCCGCCCAAGTTCGGCATACGCGGCATTCCCACCCTGATGATCTTCAAGAACGGCAACGTCGAAGCGACCAAGGTCGGTGCTCTTTCCAAATCCCAACTGACTGCTTTCGTTGACAGCAACATCTGACACCCCCCCTGGACGGCGGCCCCGCCGCGCTCCCCGCGCGCACCGCCCTCCGACTCCGCCCGACCTCCCCATGATGGACGAGCCGATCGAACCGGCTGGCGTGCCATCGGACGGCGCGCCAGCTGAGGCCCTTCCCGCCATGCATCTTTCCGAACTCAAGCTCAAGCCCATCACAGAACTGCTCGAACTCGCGGGCACGCTCGGGCTCGACAACGCCAACCGTTTTCGCAAGCAGGAGCTGATCTTCGCCATCCTGAAAGCGCTGGCGAAGCGTGGGGAGAGTATCTACGGCGACGGCGTGCTGGAAGTGCTGCCGGACGGCTTCGGCTTCCTGAGATCGCCTGAAGCTTCCTATCTGGCGAACACCGACGACATCTACGTGTCGCCGTCGCAGATCCGCCGCTTCAACCTGCACACCGGCGACAAGATCGAAGGCGAGATTCGCACGCCCAAGGACGGCGAGCGCTACTCGGCGATGACCAAGCTCGACAAGATCAACGGCGAGCCGCCCGAGGCCACCAAGAACAAGATCCTGTTCGAGAACCTCACGCCGCTGCATCCCGACAAGCCGCTCAAGCTCGAACGCGACATCAAGGCCGAGGAAAACCTCACCAGCCGCATCATCGACATCGTCGCGCCCATTGGCAAAGGCCAGCGCGGGCTCCTCGTCGCGCCGCCCAAGTCCGGCAAGACCGTGATGCTGCAACACATCGCGCACGCGATCTCGTCCAACCACCCCGACGTGATGCTGTTCGTGCTCTTGATCGACGAACGCCCGGAAGAAGTCACCGAAATGAGCCGCACCGTGCGCGGTGAAGTTGTGGCCTCGACGTTTGACGAACCCGCGAGTCGGCACGTACAGGTGGCCGAAATGGTGATCGAGCGCGCCAAGCGCCTGGTCGAACACAAAAAAGACGTCGTCATCCTGCTCGACTCCATTACTCGCCTTGCGCGCGCCTACAACACCGTGCAGCCCGCGTCCGGCAAGGTGCTCACCGGCGGCGTCGATGCCAACGCCCTGCAGAAACCCAAGCGCTTCTTCGGCGCAGCCCGCAACGTCGAAGAAGGCGGCAGCCTCACGATTCTCGCCACCGCGCTGATCGATACCGGCAGCCGCATGGACGACGTGATCTACGAAGAATTCAAGGGTACCGGCAACCTCGAAATCCACCTCGACCGCAAGATGGCCGAGAAACGCCTCTATCCCGCCATCAACGTCAACCGCTCCGGCACCCGTCGCGAAGAACTGCTGATGCCGCACGACATCCTGCAAAAGGTGTGGGTGCTGCGCAAGTTGCTGTATCCGATGGACGATATGGAAGCGACCGAGTTTTTGATCGACAAGGTCCGCCCGGCGAAGAACAACGCCGAATTCTTCGACTCGATGCGGCGCGGCTGACCGCAATTTGCGGTGTCGCTTCCCTGTCGCGCTGCTGCGGGGTCGCACGTGCCGAGGCTCCGCCCTTCGCAGCGGACATTCCCGTGACCGAATTCCTGATCGACAAGGTCCGCCCCGCCAAGAACAACGCCGAATTCTTCGACTCGATGCGACGCGGCTGACCGCCGTTTGCGGTGTCGCTTCCCTGTCGCGCTGCTGCGGGAGCCGGTCAGACATTTTTAGCCCGCTGACCGGGGTTGAAGAAACTCCGCGCTGATTTCCCGGTCTGCCGTCGCAGGGTCCAGCCCGATCATTTCATTTCACCGACTGGGGTTCGCCATGAAAAAATTCTTTCCCGCGCTGCTGGCCGGGGCCACGCTGCTCGCTGTGCTCTCGCAGGCCGCTATGGCGCAAGCCCCCGGCGCTATCAAGGACGGCGCGCAGATGACGCGCGAGATCGCCGCCCAGGTCCGCAATATCAGCACCGACGAATTGCGCCGTGAAATCGCGACCAACCCGGAACTGGTGCTGATCGACATCCGCACGCCGGACGAGGTTGCCGGCATGGGTGGTGCGATCAGCGCGCCGCAGAACGTCAATATCCCGCGCGGCTGGCTGGAATTCCGCGTGACCCAGATCGCGCGCAACCGGAACACGCCCATCGTCGTCTATTGCGGCGGCAACATCCGCAGTCCGCTGGCGGCGCACACGCTGCAGCAGATGGGCTACACCAACGTCAGGAACTACGCCGACGGCTACATAGGCTGGAAACAGCGCGGCCTGCCCTCGCGGTAGACGACTGCGGGCGGACACCGTGTCGCCTGCCACATCGCGCAAAAAGCGATTGATCAGTGCCCGCCGTTCCGCTATACTCCTGCGTTCTCCGAATTCAACCCTAAGGAATTGCCATGAAAGCCGGCATTCATCCGAACTACAAAGAAGTCGCCGTGACCTGCTCCTGCGGGAACAAGTTCACGACCCGTTCCACGCTGGGCAAGGACGCGCTGCACGTGGAAGTCTGCGCTGCCTGCCACCCGTTCTACACCGGCAAGCAAAAGATTGTGGATACTGCCGGTCGCGTCGAGAAATTCCGTCAGCGTTATGGCATGAAGTGATACTGCCCTGGCAACCATGAAAAAAGCGGCTTCGGCCGCTTTTTTCATGGTCCGAGCCAGAGGAGGCAATCAGGAGCCGTCCTTTTTGAACAGGTCGTCGAGCGGATTGGCCGGGGCCGGTTTTTCGTCCTTGGCCGACGGCCCGAACAGGGCATCGAGCGCATTGCGGCTGGCCTGCGCCATGGGTGCGCCGCCGCCGCGATAGGCTTCGGGCCGGGGTACGAACCAGCCGCAGTCGTTCATGCGGGTTTTGTCGGCGACGCGTTCGGCGGCGAGTTCACGGCATTGACCGGCACGGGTGGCGTCAAAATGCCGGCACAGGCGGCACGCGTGCAGGTCGGCGCGGCAACTGGGGCACACTTCGCGCCGGCCCAGCGGTAGGGGCAGGCTGGCAAGGCTGGCCCCGCATTTCCAGCAGACGAGGCTCATGAAGACGACGCGGCGAGCGCGTGGTAGGTAAGGTCGCCCAGCGAGACGCGGCGCAGGGCGCGTTCGTGGGTGGCTTCCAGCACGACCGGCGGGGCGACGCCGGCTTCGGCCGCTTCGAGCCAGCGCGCGGCGCACACGCACCAGCGATCGCCCGGCTTCAAGCCGGGAAAGTCATACTCCGGCACCGGCGTGACGAGGTCGTTGCCTTGCTGGCGTGAATAGTCGAGGAAGGCCTCGGTCATCTGCGCACACACGGTGTGGCTGCCCAGGTCATGCGGGCCGGTATGGCACAGGCCGTCCCTCAGAAAGCCGGTCATCGGTGTGCGGCTGCACACTTGCAGCGCGTCGCCAAGAACATTGCGGGCTGTGCTCATCGTTTTTCTCCATCGCGGCAATCGACAAAAAATATCACGCGCCGCGTCAGCCGCACAGGCCCGTCGACCTATGCTGTCTGCATAACGACACGAGGAGAGAGACGATGACTGTACTGAGCTACACCGCCGTGACCCAGAGCGGCCGCACTTTTGATATCGAGTTTCCGCTGCATCCGCTCACCCGCTCGTCGGATGGCGTAGGCGAAGTGGTCACCGCCCTGCTGGACGCACTCAGCCGGGAAGCCAATGCCGGCAAGGGTTTGTCCGACGGCGACCTGATTCAGGCGTTGACGATGGCGCTGGCCTTGCGCGTGCAGATGAGCGGCGGCCTGCCGGCGCAGATGCGCGGGCTGATCTGCGAGCTGTACGACAGCGCGCACGCTGCGGTGCAGGCGGCGGCCAGCCAGCAGGCCGGCCACGCCTGAACCGCGCATCAGGGCTCAGGATCAGAAGGCGCAGCTTGCCGTAGGTCGGCAGTGCGGGGTTGTTGCCGCTTCAGCGGCTTACAACCCCGGCCTCCCCTTCACGGGGGCCACTTTGCCGACGTGATCGCCCTGCCGGGATGTTGGAGAGGCGCTGCCGACCACCGCCCCTGAATCGCGCAAATCAGGGCTGGGAATCGAAAGCCGTCGGCGCGGGCGGGGCCAGGCTCAAGCGCCCAGCTCCGGCCGCTTCGGCGTGCACGGTTTCCACCCGGGCCAGCACGCTGGGCGCGGGATACCCGTCAGCCGGCAAACCCTGGCTGACCTGAAAGCGGCGCAGCGCGCTCTGGGTGCGCGGGCCGATCAGGCCGTCGGCCGTGCCGGCGTCGAATCCCAGTTCGTTGAGCTGGCGCTGCATGGCCTGCACCTGCGCCAAGGAGAGCGCGCCGGTTTCACCCGGGCCGGCCGCCAGCGCCGCACCGCCGGCAAGCTGCTGCGCCAGTTGCGCCACGGACAGCGCGTAGTTCACCGAGCGGTTCCAGCGCATGACCACGTCGAAATTGTCGAACACCATGAATGCCGGCCCCTGCCAGCCCTGCGGCAACACGATGGCAGCCGGCCCGGTCACCACAGGCCAAGGGCTGCCGTCGGCAGGCCGCACACCCAGCGCGTCCCAGTTGCGCACGGCCATGCGGTGGGCGAGACGCGCCTGTCGCCAGTCGAAGTTTTCCGGCAGCCGGACTTCGAGGGCAACGGGCTCTCCACTGCGCCAGCCTGCGGCCTTGAGGTAGTTGCCCGCCGAATGCATGGCGTCGGCCACCGATCCCCAGAGGTCGATGCGGTCGTCGCCGTCGCCGTCAACGGCATAGGCGCGGAAGGTGGACGGCATGAACTGCATGTGGCCCATGGCCCCGGCCCACGAGCCGTTCATGTCGAGCGCGTCCACGTGGCCGGCGTCGACGATGCGCAG
Organism: Hydrogenophilales bacterium 16-64-46; assembly: GCA_002281775.1. GTDB lineage: Bacteria > Pseudomonadota > Gammaproteobacteria > Burkholderiales > Thiobacillaceae > Thiobacillus. The sequence goes on from NCGY01000002.1 coordinate 373,932, forward strand.
GGCATCGATGAGCTGCGATTCGAAAAAGCGGCTGCGCCGGCCTTCCCAGGCCAGCGTGGCGAGCGCGACCGGGATGTTGAAACTGCCCATCGTGCTGCCGTAGTTGGTTTCCAGCCCCCAGAACGCGACCAGCACAGACTTGGGCACGCCAGTTTTCGCTTCCACCGCGTCGAGCAGGGCGGCGTGTTCGGCCAGCATGGCTTCGCCGCGCGCGATCTGCGCAGGGGTGAGACGCCGCCCCAGGTAATCGGAAAAGGTTTGCAGGAATTCGGGCTGGCGGCGGTCGAGCGCCACCACGCGCTCAACCGGTTGCGCGCCGGTGAGTGCCGCATCCAGCGTGGCGGCTGAAATGCCCTTTTCCTCTGCGGTCGTGCGAAAGGTCTCCAGCCAGGCATCGAAGCCGGGCTCCGGCGGCGCAGGGTCCGCTTGGGCGAGCACGGGCAGGAGCGCAAGCGCGAGCAATCCCAGACGTTTACGCATGACGTTGCAGCCAGTATTCAGTGAGCGCCAGATGCCACAGCTTGCTGCCCTGGATGCGCGTGTGGTGCGACTCCGGCGCGTCGAGCAGTTTCTGTACATAGGCACGCTGGTAGAGGCCCCGGTTGCGGCAGGCTTGCGAATCGAGGATGTCGCGCATGAAATCGAGAAAGTCGCCGCGCACGTATTTCAGCGCGGGCATGGGAAAGTAGCCTTTCTTGCGGTCGATCACCGCGTCGGGCACCAGGCCACGGGCGATGCGTTTCAGCACGTGCTTGCCTTCGCTTTGCAGTTTCAGTTCGGGCGGCATCGAGGCGGCGAGCTCGACCAGCTGGTGGTCGAGGAACGGCACGCGCGCTTCCAGCCCCCAGGCCATGGTCATGTTGTCCACCCGCTTCACGGGGTCGTCGGTGATCAGCATCGTCGTATCCATGCGCAATACCTGATCGATGAAGTCGTCGGCGAAAGGTTCCGCCAGATGCGCCGCCACCAGTTCGCCGGTGGCGTCCGGCCCGTGATACGCCGGCGCGGCCATGGCCAGAAATTCGTCGTGGTCGCGGTCGAAATAGTGCTTGCGGAAACGGTCGAGCGGCGAACCCTGCGTTTCCGCCGCCATCCGCGGATACCAGAAATAGCCGCCGAAGACCTCGTCGGCACCCTGCCCGCTCTGCACCACCTTCACCGTCTGCGACACCTGCTCGGCCAGCAGATAAAAAGCCACCGCGTCCTGCGCGAACATCGGCTCGCTCATCTGATCGACCGCCTCGGGCAGGCGCTTCAGCACCTCGGTATTCGGGATCAGGAACTTGTGGTGGCGGGTGCCGTACATCGCCGCCACCGGGTCGGAGTATTCGAACTCGCTGCCGCGCTCCTCCGGCTGGTCTTCAAAGCCAACCGAGAACGTCATCAGGTCCGGCACACCCTGCTCGGCGAGCAAGGCCACGAGCAGACTCGAATCCAGCCCACCCGAGAGCAGCACGCCCACTTTCACGTCGGCGATTTCGATGCGTTTCTTCACCGCCTGCCGCAGGCTCGCGTGAATGGCTTCGGTCCACTCGGCTTCGCTTCTGGGCACCGGCGGGCGCTGTGCCTTCAACGACCAGTAGCGCCGGTGCAGCAGGTCGCCGCGCGCGTTGACCGTAAGCGTCGTGCCCGGCGCGAGTTTGCGGATGCCGTTATAGAGCGTGCGCGGCGCCGGCACCACCGCGTGCAGGGTGAAATGGTGGTGCAGCGCGACCGCGTCGATCGAGGTGTCGACGCCGCCCGCCGCCAGCAGCGCCTGCGGCGTCGAGGCGAAGCGGAAATGGCCGGCCGATTCGCTGTAGTACAGCGGCTTGATCCCGAGCCGGTCGCGCGCGAGAAACAGCGTGTCGCGGTTCCAGATCGCGAACGCGAACATGCCGGTGAGGCGCTCGACGCAGGCCTCGCCCCATTGCAGCCAGGCGCGCAGGATGACCTCAGTGTCGCCGTCGGAATGGAAGGCGTGGCCCAGACCGATCAACTCGGCGCGCAGTTCGGGGTAGTTGTAGATCGTGCCGTTGAACACCAGCGCGGTGCGGGTCGCGGCGTCGACCATCGGCTGCGCGGATTTCTCCGACAGATCGATGATCGCCAGCCGCCGATGCCCCAGCCGCACCGCGTCGTCGGCGTGCTGGCCCTCGGCGTCCGGCCCGCGCCGCGCCAGTTTCGCCAGCATGCGCGCCATCGTGTCCGCCTTGGGCGGTGCGTTGTCGAAACGGAATTCACCTGCGATGCCGCACATATCTCTGCCTCGCCTTGCTCAGTCTCTACCGGGCACAAGCCGGAGAGAATCAGCGTTCATTCAAAAAATCAGCAACCGTTTGTATCAGCAAACTGCCGGTCTTGTTGCGATCATTCATCAGAAAACCAAAATCGCGAAGATCACCCGTGAGCAGAACATCCGCCCGGCAGGCGTGCGCAGCGCGATAGATGGGGCAGTCCTTGTCCGGCAATCCGGGCGGGCAATCCGCGTCTGCCGCGTCGGGCGACAGGCGCAGGCTTTGTGCAAACGCATCGAGCCGTTCCAGTCCTTCCGGAAACTTGAGCGCCAGATTACGGCGCGCCTCTTCCAGCGCGTAGGCGCTGGTCGCGAGCTGCCACAGCCCGGCCTGGCCCAGCTCGATCACCAGCGCGGCCTTGCCCTTGGGATTGTGTGCCGCCGTGAACAGAATATTGGCGTCAAGAAAAAGCCGCATCAGCCTTTTTGCAGTCGCGCCAGAATGCGCTTGCGCTCGGCGGCGGTGAGCTTGTCCTCAAGGTCCCACTGGGCAATCTGTTCGTCGGAGTAGCGTTCTATCTCCATCACGGCAGCGGGCTTGAGCGCCAGCTCGCCGTTGCGCGTTTCGATGATGACGGCGCTGCCGGGCACAATGCCCAGCTGCTTGCGCATGTCGGCGGGCAGGGTGATCTGGCCGCGACTGGAGACGATGAGGGTTTCACGCATGTTGCTTCTCCGCAATACGGAAATTCCGTCATTCGGATATTAGGCCACCAGCGGCGGCTCGTCCATCAGTGCTATCTGCTCGCGCAGCTCGAGGATGCGTGCCTGCCAGTACTGCTGCGTATTGAACCATGGAAACGCGGCGGGAAAAGCCGGGTCGTCCCAGCGGCGGGCGAGCCAGGCGGCGTAGTGGATCAATCGTAGAGTGCGCAGCGCCTCGACCAGATGGAGTTCGCGCGGGTCGAATTCGGCGAAATCCTCGTAGCCCGTAAGGATCTCGTTGAGTTGCGCCTGCTGCTCGTCGCGTTCGCCGGAGAGCAGCATCCACAGGTCCTGCACCGCCGGGCCGCTACGGGCGTCGTCGAAGTCGACGAAGTGCGGGCCGTCGCCGGTCCACAGCACGTTGCCGGGGTGGCAGTCGCCGTGCAGGCGTAGCGTGCGCACGTCGCCGGCGCGGGCGTAGCAGTGCGCCACCTGTTCGAGCGCGTGGTCGATGACGCTGTTCCACGCCGGCGCGAGGTCGGGCGGCAGCCAGCCACCGGCGCGCAGGAAATCGCGCGACTGCGTGCCGAAGCTGTCAAGATCGAGCGCAGGCCGGTGCGCGAACGCGGCCTGCGCGCCGACGGCGTGGATGCGCCCGAGAAAGCGGCCCATCCATTCCAGGGTGCCGGGGCGGTCGAATTCGGGCGCGCGGCCGCCCTGCTTGGGGAAGACGGCAAAGCGGAAACCGGCGTGGGTGTGCAGCGTGGCGCCGTTCAGCGCCAGCGGCGCGACCACCGGAATCTCGTGCGCGGCGAGTTCGGCGGTGTAGGCGTGTTCTTCGAGGATGGCGTCGTCGGTCCAGCGTGCCGGGCGGTAGAACTTCACCACCACCTGGGCTGCGCCCGGACCGCCAGAAGCGCGAGCGTCTGGCGGCGAACTCCCTGCGGGTGTGCTGTCTTCCACGCCCATCTGGTAGACACGGTTTTCAAAGCTGTTCAGTGCCAGCAGGCGGCCGTCGGCGCGCAGACCGGTGCTGTCGAGCGCGTCGAGCGCGACGTCTGGGGTAAGGGCGGCGTAGGAATGAAGCGTGTCGGTCATGCCATGCACTGTAGCGCGAGAGGCGGATAATGCCTCATGCCCATTTCGCACCGAAGGCCCATGACGACATACGATCCCCAGACGTTCGAGCTCGCAGGCTCCGTGTGGCAGGCACGCCACCGCACGCCAGACAATGCGGGCATCGACGCAAACAGGGCGCACGGGACGTTTTCGACGATGGGGCGCGAGGCCGGCTGATGGCAAAGGCGAAGCCAGCGCCCGCCCGTCCGCGCATCGGCCTTGCGCTGGGCGGCGGCTCGGCGCGCGGCTGGGCGCACATCGGCGCGATCCGGGTGCTGGAAGAGGCCGGCGTTCGTCCCGATCTGGTGTGTGGCACCTCGATCGGCGCGCTGGTCGGCGCGGCCTACGTCGCCGGCGAGCTCGACCGGCTGGAAACCTGGGTGCGCAGCCTGAAACTGCAGACGGTGGTGAGCTTCCTCGATTTCACGCTCGGTGGCGGGCTGATCAAGGGCGACAAGCTCATCGAATTCTTCCGTGCGCATTTCGTCGACCGTGACATCCGCGAGCTTGAACGGCCCTACGGTGCCGTCGCCACCGATCTCGCACGCGGCCGCGAAATCTGGCTGCGCGAAGGCGGCGTATCCGACGCGGTGCGCGCCTCGATTGCCTTGCCCGGTCTGTTCACGCCGGTGGTGCACGACGGCACATGGCTGGTCGACGGCGGCCTGGTGAACCCGGTGCCGGTGTCGCTCGCGCGCGCCATGGGCGCGGACTTCGTGATCGCAATCGACCTCAACGCCGATATCCTCGGCCGTCACCTCAGGAACGCACCTGCTAGCCGCACGCGTCGCGCCAAACCGACGCTTGCCGATACCGTGATGGCCCAGCTCGGCATCGAACGCGACGACGGTCCCGCGCCGCCGGCCATGCTCGACGTGCTGGCGTCCAGCATCAACATCATGCAGGTGCTCATCACCCGCAGCCGGCTCGCCGGTGAACCCGCAGACGCGATCATCGCGCCGCCGCTCGCCAGCCTGGGCCTGATGGAATTCCACCGCGCCACCGTCGCAATCGAAGCAGGCCGCCGGGCGGCCGAGGCGGCGCTGCCGCAGATTCTGGAACGGCTGGATGGCCTCGGCGCATCGGCCTGATCGCAACGCCCGGCAAAAAATTGGCTGGCCCGGTTTGTCGTATCCCTGTCTAAGCGCAGTTTGCCTAAGCTTGCTGCATGGCCACCGCTCTCGTCTGGTTCAAGCGCGACCTGCGCATCCACGACCACGCCCCGCTCGCCGCAGCGGCCGCGTTCGAGCGCGTGCTGGCGGTCTACGTGATCGAACCGGCGTGGCTCGCCAGCCCGGAATTCGACCCACAACACCTTGAGTTTGCCCTCGGCTGCCTAGTCGAACTGCGCGCCGGCCTCGCCGCGCGCGGCCTGCCGCTGGCGGTGCGGGTGGGCGAGGTGCGCGCGGTGTTCGACGAGCTTCAACGCGAAGCTGGTTTCGACCACCTGCTCTCACACGAGGAAACCGGCCCCGGCTGGAGTTACGCCCGCGATCGGGCGGTTGCAGACTGGTGTCGCGCGCGCGGCGTGGCCTGGGATGAATTCCCGCAGCACGGCGTGGTGCGCCGGCTCCTGCGGCGGACCGGCTGGGCGGCGCGCTGGCAGCAGCGGATGGATACCGCCGAACACCCAATTCCGGCAGCGTTTCGCGGGGCGACTGTCGCACTGGCCGACCTGCCGACGCTGGCTGATTTGTCCCTTGCCCCGCATGGCCGCTCGCTTCAGCCAGCCGGCGAGCGCGCCGGATTGGCCGTGCTCGACAGCTTCCTCGCCGAACGCGGCGGCCCCTACCGGCGCGCGATTTCCAGCCCGCTTACCGCCGAATCCGGTTCCAGCCGGCTCTCGCCCTACCTCGCCTTCGGCGCACTCTCGCTGCGCCGCGCCCATCAGGCCAGCGCCGCCGAAATCCGCTGTCGCCGCGCAGGCGACGCCGCCGACCGCGCCTTCGCCTACGGTCTGGCCGGCTTCTCCTCGCGCCTGCGCTGGCATTGCCATTTCATGCAGAAGCTTGAATCCGAACCGGAAATCGAGTTCCGCAACTTTTCGCGCGCCCACGACGGCCTGCGCGAGCCGCACTTCGACCGCGCGCGCTTCGACGCCTGGTGTGCGGGGCAGACCGGCTATCCCATGGTCGACGCCTGTATGCTTCAGCTCCGCGCCACCGGCTGGCTCAATTTCCGCATGCGCGCCATGCTGGTCTCCTTCGCCGCCTACCACCTGTGGCTGCACTGGCGCGAGCCGGGGCTGTTCCTCGCGCGCCAGTTTCTCGATTTCGAAGCCGGCATCCACTGGAGCCAGATGCAAATGCAGTCCGGCACCACCGGCATCAACACCCTGCGCGTGTATTCCCCCACCAAGCAGGCACTCGACCACGACCCCGAAGGTGTCTACATCCGCCGCTGGATACCGGCGCTCGCGCGCGTGCCTCTGGGCTATCTTGCCCGGCCATGGACGATGCCCGTGGAAATCCAGCGCGCTGCCGGTTGCATGATCGGCCGTGACTATCCCGCGCCCGTGGTCGATGAAGCCACCAGCGTCAAAGCCGCGAAGAACGCGCTCTACGGCCTGCGCCGCCAGACCGCCGCACGCGAAGAAGCCGCCGCCATCGTCGATAAGCACGGCTCGCGCAAAAGTGGGCTACCGAATACGACTCCCGGCCAGCCGGCCCAACGCACACGCCCCCCGCGCGGTGTGGACACCGACGGCGTGCAGCGCGAGCTGTTCGATTTCTGACACGGTTTTCGACACAAGCGTGCGCACTGAAAAACCCAGCCACAAAGGCAACAAGGCCCACCTCCCGTCCAAACCCTGCGCCGTCTGCGGCCGCCCCATGAGCTGGCGGCGCGCGTGGGCGAAGAACTGGGACGAGGTGCAATACTGCTCGGACGCGTGCCGGCGCAAGCGAGCTGCGCATGATTGACAATCGTTCGCGCCACACCCAAACTGGTCAGATAAATAGTCTGTTTGGAGCAAACCATGCAATCCTGGCCGGTTCAGGACGCCAAAGCGCGTTTCAGCGAATTTCTCGAAGCCTGTATGCAGGACGGCCCGCAGCTTGTGACCAAGCGCGGCACGGAGGCGGCGGTGCTGATCCCGGTCGCCGAATGGCGGCGATTGTCGGCTGCGGCGCGCCCCTCGCTCAAGGCGCTACTGCTATCCGACGAAGCGCGCGCCGAGTTCGAGCTGCCTGCGCGCGGGCAAGCACGCCGCCGCGCCGTCGCGCCGCTGGACTGACGCGACGGATTGAGCTGACCGGTGTACCTGCTCGACACCAACGTCGTTTCCGAACTACGCCGTCTCAAGCCGCACGGGGCAGTCGTCGCGTGGCTGGCATCGGTGGACGAAGCCGATCTGCATCTCTGCGCGCTCACCCTGGGCGAGATCCAGGCCGGCATCGAGCGCACCCGCGAGCAGGATCCGGCCCGCGCTGGCGCGCTGGAAGCCTGGCTCGATCAGGTCGCGCAGGCGTACAACGTGCTGCCGATGGACGCTGCCGCGTTCCGGCGCTGGGCGCAGCTCATGCACCGGCGCTCCGACACGCTGAGCGAGGACGCGATGATCGCGGCGACCGCGTTGTGTCACGGACTGACTGTCGTCACCCGCAACGTTGCGGATTTCCAAGCACTCGGGCTCACCGTGCTCAACCCCTTCGAATCCTAGCCCGGCTGAGCGTCCGTGCTGCCCTTGTAGGGGGGGCTGCGTATGCGTAATCTCGTCCTCATCCTCGGCGACCAGCTGAACCGCGACGCGTCGGCGTGGGACGGTTTCGACCCGGCGCAGGATGGCGCGTGGATGGCCGAAGTCGCCGAGGAGTCGACCCACGTGTGGTCGGCCAAGGCGCGCATCGCACTGTTCCTTTCCGCCATGCGGCATTTCGCGGCGGACCTGCGCGCCGACGGCGTGCCGCTGGTCTACCACCCGCTCGACGCGTACCCGGATTTTTCCGCCGCGCTCGCGGCCACGATTGCCGAAACCCGCCCGCAACGACTCGTGGTCACCGAGCCCGGCGACTGGCGGGTGCTGCAAAGCCTGCGTGCCACCGCCGCCGCGCACCGTGTTGCGCTGGACGTGCGCGACGACCGGCATTTCTATTGCAGCCGCGCCGACTTCGCACGCTACGCCGCCGGGCGCAAACAGCTGCGGATGGAATACTTCTACCGCGAGCAGCGCCGCCGCTTCGGCGTGCTGATGGATGGCGATGCGCCAGTCGGCGGGGCGTGGAATTTCGACGCCGAGAATCGCGGTGCCTTCGATGCGCGCGGGCCGGGCTTTCTTCCCGAACGCGCGCGCTTCACCCCGGACGCGATCACGCACGAGGTCGTCGATCTGGTGAACACGCGCTTCGCCGACCATCCCGGTTCACTGGAAAACTTCGACTGGCCCGTCACCCGCGCGCAGGCGCTGGCCGCGCTCGCGCGCTTCGTCGACGAACGCCTGCCGCTGTTCGGTGCGTATCAGGACGCAATGTGGACGAACCAGCCGTGGCTGTATCACGCCCAGCTTTCCGCCGCGCTGAACCTGAAGTTGCTCACCGCGCACGAGGTGGTGCAGGCCGCCGAAACCGCGCACCGACTGGGCCGCGTACCACTCGCCTCGGCCGAGGGCTTCATCCGCCAGATCCTTGGCTGGCGCGAATACGTGCGCGGCGTGTACTGGCAGTTCATGCCGGGCTATCTCGAAGAAAACGCACTCGCCGCGCATGCCGACCTGCCTGGTTTCTACTGGACCGGCGATACCGACATGGCCTGCCTCGCCGACACGCTCGCGCAAACCTTCGCTGCCGGCTACGCCCACCACATCCAGCGCCTGATGGTCACGGGCCTCTATGCGCTGCTGCTCGGTGTGGAGCCGAAGAAGGTCCACGCGTGGTATCTCGCGGTCTACGTCGACGCGGTCGAGTGGGTCGAGCTGCCGAATACGCTGGGCATGAGCCAGTTCGCCGACGGCGGCGCGATGGCGTCCAAGCCCTACGCCGCCACCGGGCAGTACATCCATCGCATGAGCAATTACTGCGCGGGCTGCCGGTTCAACCCCGCGCAGAAAACCGGCGATGCGGCCTGCCCGTTCACCACGCTGTACTGGGATTTTTTACTGCGGAACGAAGCAAAGCTCGCCGGCAACCCGCGCATGGCCTTGCAGGTGAAGAACCTCGCGCGTCTGGGGGAAGCCGAGCGCGCGGCGATACGGGAACGCGCGACTGCGCTGGGAGCAACGCGGCCTGCCATGGCGGTGCGTACCGGGGCAAACCAGGCATGAGCCACGCGCGCCTGCACCACCCCGCCGCCCCGCCGCTGCCCGAAGGGCGCGTCGAACGCCGACCCGCGCCGCGCCGCGCCGACCTCGACCATTTTCCGCCCAGCCGCGTTGCCGCGCTGCGCCGTCTGCTGGGCGTGAACCCGGTGGCTTATGCCCGCACCCGCAATTACCTCGACGGCGCTGTGACGGGGCTTTCACCCTATTTCACGCACGGCTTCGTCACCGAGGCCGAGGCCTTCGCCGCGTGGCGCGCGCGATTTGGCGTCTCGCTCGCGCACAAGCTGGGCATGGAGCTGGCGTGGCGCGGCTTCTTCGCGCACGTGCGCGGCTGGGCGGGCGACGCGATTTTCGTCGACCTGCGCCCCGCGCTACGGCACGACTATGCGCCCGGGTTGCCGGCCGACCTCGTCGAAGGCCGCACCGGTGTACCGGTGATCGACGCCTCGGTGCGCCGGCTCTACGCCACCGGCTATCTGCACAACCACGCGCGCCTATGGCTCGCGAGCTACGCCGTGCATGTGCGTAAATCGCACTGGCGCGCCGGCGCGGACTGGATGCTCGGCCATCTGCTCGACGGCGACGCGGCGAGCAACCACCTGTCATGGCAATGGGTCGCCGCCACCTTCAGCGCCAGGCCCTATCTGTTCAACGCGGAGAACGTGGCCCGATACGCGCCCGCGCTGGCCTCCCCGGGCACGGCCATCGATATCGACTACGCCGCGCTCGACGACCACGCGCGCCACGGCCACGACGCGGGCCCGGAGCCGGGCGTGCACCCCGGCGTGGCCGTACCACCCTTGTTCGCCGCGCCGCCGGGGCTGGCGAACGCGCCGCTGCCGCCGCTCGCCGGGCGGCGCGTCGCACTCGTACATCCGTGGTCGCTGGGCTGGGTCGCGCCAGAGCGCGGGGACTTCACCCTCGGCGTGATCGACGCGCCGCAGCACGCCGCGCGCCCGTGGTCGGCGCGGCGCTGGGATTTTGTGCTGGACGGGATGCGCCGTCGCTGCGACGCAATTTGGATCGGCGACACGGCCGAACTTGCCGCACCCTTGCACGGTGCGAGCTGTGTCGCGCGGGTGCCGCCCGAGCCCGGTTACCTGCGGGCGCTGGCGGGCGTGGATTGGCACACGCCGCCGCCAGCACTGCCCGAGGTGGAGCCTGCCACGTCGTTTTCGGGCTGGATCAAGCGCATCGAGCGCGCCGCGCCCGGGCTATTTGTTGCACGCAGCTGAAATCAGCGCGAGCTTGGCCGCACGCGGGCGTTTTTTGAGGGCGGCTTCGCGGCGGCAGGCGGCGGCGCGGTCAGGTGCGGATTCAATATGGACCATCTCGACCGGCAGCCGCGCCCGGGTATAGCGTGCGCCGGTGCCGGCATTGTGCTCGGCCAGGCGGCGATCCGGATCGGTGGTGACGCCGGCGTAGAGCGTGCCGTCGGCGCAGCGCAGCAGGTAGACGAACCAGGACGGGGCGGTCATGCCGCCATCATCGCAGATTCGGTGGGTGAAATTTTCAGGCGGCGGCTTCTGTCATCTGTTGCGCCCAGGCCAGGGCTTCGCCGTGGACGGCGTCGATGTCGGCCACGTCGCGGTTGATCGCGCGCGCCAGGGCTTCCAGGCTTTGCATATCGTCCTGCTCGACGGCGATGGCGAGCGCGAGATACGGCGCGTAAGGCCCTTCGCGATTGAGGATGGCGGCGGTGATTTCCGCCGGCAGCGGAATCTGCGCGAGCACCTTGTCCATCGGCATGCGCATCACCACGTCGAGCAGGGAGAACAGGCCGGCGACGAAGATCTCGTCGCGCGCCTTGGCGAACAGCGCCCGCCCCGCCAACTGCTCGGCGACGCGGCCGCGCACCATGGCGTTTTCCAGCAGCGCCTGGTCGAGCTCCTGCTTGTCACCGCCGGTGAAGAGCACCACGGTGAGCCAGCGGTAGAGCTTGTCCATGCCCATGACCATGAGCGCCTGTTCAATGCCGCCGATCTTGTGCATGAGCCCCATGCCGGGTGAATTCACGTAGCGCAGCAGGCGCACCGACAGCGCCGGGTCGAGCTGCACCTGTTTCGCCAGGTCGGGCAGTTCGGCACCGCTGCGCACGCGGTTCATCAGGTCGAGTACCTTGGCGCGCGACGGCCCCATGGCCGGCCCCTGCAGGGTTTCGTGGCGGGTGATGAACGGCCCCATGAACAGCTGGCATTGCAGCTTGTGGCAGAGGTGGAAGGCTTCGAGCGTCTGCACGCCGGTGGCGATGAAACGCTTGCCGCTGGCCAGCTTGGAAATGGCCGACATGCGGGCGGTGATGGCGGCAATGTCCTCGCTGGACGCGTCGATGAGCACATGGTCGACACGCTCGAAAAGCGCGACGGCGTCGGGGCGCAGGGCGGCTTCGGCGTCGATGGCAAAGGCAAAGCCCTTCGCCTTGAGATCGTCGATGCGCGCAATCATGTCGGCGTCGACCGCGGTCGCGTCGTCGAGTTTGAGCAGCCATATCGTGCCCGCCACCGGCCAGTCGGCGACCTGCGGCAGGTCGAGCGAGGCCGGCGACACCGGGACGAAGGCCTGGCGCGACCCGAGCTTGCCGAGAATGTCCGCACGTTTCAGATTCGCCAGCAGGGTATCGTCGACCAGCCGCTGCATTTCCGGCGGCACGGCCTTGTCGTCGGCTCCGGCGGAGCGACGCAGCATGAAGGTGTAGCCCGTCACTTTCTGGTCGCGGCCGAGAATGGCTTCGCGGCGCATGACGGAAGGCGGCTTGCCGGGTTTTCCGGCCGCCGCGGGCGTCGCCGGGGCAGCCTCCGGTTTGGCGAGTGCGTCGCGATGAACCTGCGCCGCACTGTTGTCACGATTACCCGACCACATCCCCACCAGACGATTCAGCACAGCCGTTCCTTTTTGACGAATTACCGGAATTCATCCTAGGAATCGGCTGTGCCTGCCGGGTCTGAACCCCGGCCGGGGAAAATTTTTTGTTACAGCGGACGGCTGATCGAGACGATGCCGCGCAGCGAGCCCGGCGCGTAGCCCACCGCCTTGTCCAGCGGATAGTCCACGGCCAGGCGGGCCTTCACGCCTTCGGGTATCGCCTCGGGTGCGCCATGGCAGGTGAGGCACAGCGGCTGCACCGGCAGGGCCTTGGCGTAACGGAACTGCTTGCCGTCCGTGGTGGACACGATCTGCCAGGTTTCCAGGGTTTCGGGCTTTTCACCGGCCGCCAGACGTTTTTCCAGACCAGCCTGCGCCTCGGCCTCCCAGGCGTCGGGCACGCCGGCGGGATTGCGGTTTTTCGGGCTGACGCGCTTGGCGGTCACGCCGAACTGTTTCGACACGTCGGCCGCGATCTGCGGTGCGCGCGTCTTGCACACGCCGATGGCACCGTCCGGGCCCTGTTCCGACAGCGCCGCCTTGAGCTCGCCGCCCAGTTTCTGGACCAGCGTACCCGAGGCCTTGCGGGCGTCGTCGACCATGGCAGCCTGCTGTTCGGCGGTGGGGCTACTGGCACAGCCGGTGACCAGCAGGGCGGCGGCAGCGGCGAGGAAGAAGGGAGATTGCATGACGGACTCCTGCGATTGGGAACCCGGCGAATTCTAGCAACGCCCCCCTGCTATGCTGTTGAAAACGTTTTGATCGCCAGAGCCTCCGGCTGGCCTGCCTATTTATGAAGCACCTCACGCAATACTTTCTGCGCGGCCTGCTCACCGCCCTGCCGCTCGGCCTCACGGTCTATCTCCTGTTCCAGTTCCTCGGCTGGATGGAAAACCTCGCCGCGCGCTTTGCCCGCCCGCTGCTCGGCGAGGCCTACGTGCCTGGTCTGGGGCTGCTGCTGGGGGTGGCGGGCATCGTCCTGCTGGGTTTTCTGGTTTCGCGCCCCTGCGTGGCACGCCTGCTGACGCTGATCGAGCTGCCGTTCACCAACCTGCCGGTGGTGAAGAACATCTACGGCTCGCTGAAGGACTTTGCCGATTTCTTCTCGCCGAAAAAAACCGGCGCACGGCAGATGGTGGTGGCGCTGAAGGCACCGGGGCAGGAGCTGGAACTGGTCGGGCTGGTGACGCGCCAGCAGCTCGACGACCTGCCGGCCGGATTCACGCCGGGCGACCGCGTGGCGGTCTACTTGCCCATGGGCTACATGATCGGCGGCTACACCGTGTTCGTGCCGCGCAGCTGGGTGCGGCCGGTCGACATGCCGGTGGAGGAGGCCATGCGCGCTTCTCTGTTCGCCTGGATGGGTAACAGCAGCGACGACAACGCGCGTCCGCCACGCGCGTTTTGATCGCGCCGGGCGGACGCTGCCGCCGCCCGCCTCAGGTGGCGCAGTCGCAGGCCACCGGCGCGCCGTCGACAAAACGCCGGCAGGCACCCGCGCCCGCCGATTCACAGCGCGCCACTGAGAGGATGGCGGCGGACAGGGCGGCGGACGCGCCGAGGTGCGCGCTCATGCGCACCGAGACGTCCGGCCGCTGGCGGGCAAATTCGGCGATCGCTTCGGGGATGTCCTGCGCGACGTGCGTGCCCGCCGCGAGAAAGTACGGGAAGGCGACGATCTCGGTCGCGCCGCGCGCGGCCAGCGCGTGGAGTCCGTCGGGAATCAGCGGTTCGGCCAGTTCGAGAAACGCGGTCTCGACGTGGTCGTAGCCGCTATCGGGCTGGGCGCGCAGGCGGGCGGCAAGGGCGCGCACCTCATCGTTGGAAGCGGCACGGCGGCTACCGTGGGCAATGACGAGCAGACTGGGCATGGGAGGACTCCGTAAAAAAACCTGAGGGTGGAACGCTGGCGGGCGGCAAAGTTCCGGCGACGTCAGCGGTGAAAATCGCGCCGCACCCTACTTGGCTGCATCGAGTGCCTCGCGCAGCCTGTTGGTATCGATATGGCTGTCGAGCTCACCCAGGGCGGCGGCCACCCTGGGGTCGGCAAAGAGTTCGGCCATGGCCACCTGGCCCAGGGTCTGGAAACCGGTCTGGATCGCTGCGGCACCTTCGATCCTGACCGCCTGCCGGGTCTGCTCGAGACAGCTCACGGTCAGCAGGCGCTCGAAGATGCGCGCGGTTTCGCGGTTGATGCGCACCCGCGTGTCGTCACTCACGCTCGCCATGGGGGCCACCGCAGGGTGCAGCGTGGTGGTGGAGATCACCCAGCGCACCAGCGTGTTCTTGTCTTCGGCCGTGGTTTTCTCGACCAGACAGCGCGACAGGTCGTCGGCGTAGAGCCCGGCGTGCGCCGGCAGGGAAAAGGCTAGGCCCAGCAGGACAGGCAGGAGAGTACGCAGCATCGGGGGTCTCCGGGTCAGCGCACGGGCTCGAAGGTCGCGTCGAGATTCTGGCCGTCGCAGTAATCCAGAAAATCGCCGCGCAGGGTGGCAATGTGCGCATCGGCCGGGATGCCCAGCGTCATGCGCACGGCGAACATCGGCGCACCGGTGTGCGGCGCGGGGTAGGCGTCGGTGTCGAGTGACTCGATGTTGATCCGCAGGCGGGCAAAGAAAGTGGCGAGGCTGTTGACGATGCCGGGCTGATCGAGTGCGGACACCTCGACCACATAGGGGATCAGTGGCCGCTCGGCCTTGGTGCCGCGGGTACGGCGCTGCACGATGGCGAGCCCCAGTTCCTCGCCCACGCCAGGCAGGCGCGACTCCAGCTTGGCGAGCGCGTCCCAGCTGCCGGTCACCCGCATCAGCACGGCAAACTGGCCCGCCATGGCGGTCATGCGGGATTCTTCGATGTTGCAGCCGGCCTCGCCGATGGCGCGGGTGAGCTTTTCGACCAGTCCGACCTTGTCCTCGCCGCTGGCGGTGAGGACGATGGATTCTGCTTCGTTCGACATCAAATGAGCTTCCTGTCCGAGAGTTCTTTCTTGAGATACGCGTAGAAGACCGGCGCGGCGATCACGCCCTGCACGCCGAAGGCCGCCTCCATGACCAGCATGGCGATCAGCAACTCCCACGCGCGCGCCTGAATCTGACCCCCGATGATACGGGCATTCACGAAATATTCGAGCTTGTGGATGACGACCAGGAAAGCCAGCGAGCCGGCGGCGACGCCCAGCGAGTGTGACAGCGAGATGACGACGATGATGGTGTTGGAGATGAGGTTGCCCAGCACCGGCAGCAGGCCGACCAGAAAGGTCACGAGCACCATGGTCTTGGTGAAGGGCAGGTGCACGCCCATCGCCGGCAGCACGACCATCAGGTAGACGCCGGTGAGCACCGCGTTCAGCGCGGAAATGCGGACCTGCGCGAACACCACCCGGCGGAAGGCCTCGCCCAGGCGGTGCATGCGCTCGCACATCGCGCGCGCCAGCGGGGCCAGCGTGGTCTGCGTGCGCGCTTCGCGCAGCGCAACGAAACCGCCGACGATGAGGCCGACGATGACGTACAGCAGCGCGCGTCCGGCGTCGCCGCCGAGCTTGCGCAAATCCTGTGCATGGGTGCGCAGCCATTCGACCAGGCCGGCGCGGATCACCGAGCCGTCGCCCTGCGGCAACCAGGCGGCGGCCCAGGCGGGCAACAGCTCGCGCGAGTTCTCGATGATTTCCGCCATTTTCGTCAGCAGGCCGGCCAGCCCGCCTTCGGTGCGCAGGTAGAGGATCGCGCCGGCGGCGAGGCTGCCCAGCGCGCCCAGCACCACCAGCGTGATCAGCGATACCACCAGCACCTTGGCCCAGGCGTGGTCGAGCCGGCCAATGACGAAGCGCGGTGCCAGGAGGTGTACCAGCTGCACCACCAACAGGCCGGCCAGCAGCGCCGGCAGGAGATGCAGGCCGAGCGTGATCAACAGGCCGCCTGCCATCATGAGCCAGGCGGCGATTTCGTAGCGGGTGGGGGCGACAGGCATGGCCGGCACGATGCCAAACTCGGACGGGCGAGGCAAGCGCGGCATGTTACAGCGCGCTGGCGACGAGGTTCAGCGTCAGCGCCAGCACCAGCAGGTTGAAGCCGAACGCCGCCATGCCGTGCAACAGCGCCAGCCGCCGCATGGAGGCGCTGGCGATGGCGACGTCGGCGACCTGCGAGGTCATGCCGATCACCGCGGCGAAGTAGGCAAAGTCGGGATAGGCCGGTGCCGCGCCGCCGGGGAAGAGGAGCCCGCCGGCGTCGTCGGAGTAATAGCGGCGCGCATAGCGCAGCGCGAACACGGTCTGGATCAAGAGCCAGGTCCCGGTGAGCGTCGCCAGCGCCAGCGCGATGTGACCCCAGCGCGCCAGCCCGGTGAGGGTACGCGCGGCGTCGGTCACCAGCAGCACGCCACCCAGGCTGACGAAGGCGGTCGCCACCATGAGCGCGTAGAGCGCGCTCGCGCCGGGGTCGAAACTCGACGCGCGGCGGCGGGTCTGCGCGGCGTCGAGCCGCCCCACGCCCCACCAGACCACGCCCAGGTAGACCAGCACGCCGGCCAGCCAGCCGATCAGCGCGCGCGCCTCCCACACCTGCCCGGAAGTCCCCGCCGCGGCCACGCCGCCCGCCGCCGCGCCGAGCAGGATGCGGTGCCAGGCGCGCAGGCGCGCCAGCGGATGCAGGTCGCGATGTGGAAACGGCAGGAGCTTCATCGCACGCGCCGCCAGGCAAATACCAGCGTCACGACGAGTGCCAGTCCGACCAGCGCGATCTCGATGTGCTCCAGCGTGCCGAGTGCGCGCGTCACCGCCGCGCCGAACATCCAGCCCAGCCCGGCGACGAACGGTGCCCACAGCGCGGCGGAGACAAGATTGAGCAGCACGAAGCGCGCGCCCGCCACCCGGCTCATCCCCGCCGCCACCGGCAGCGCGGTGCGCAGGCCCCAGAGAAAGCGCATCGCCAGAATCGCCGCATGCGGATGCCGTTCGATCAGCCCGGTGGCGCGCGCGATGCGGGCGGCCAGCGCCGGACGGCGCGCGAGCAGCCGGCGGCCGTGGCGGCGGCCGAGCCAGAAATAGAACTGGTCGCCCGCTACGCCGCCCACCCAGGCCACCGCAACCACGGCGGCAAAGTCGAGATAGCCGCGATGCGCCGCGTAGCCCGCCAGCGCGAGCACCGTCTCGCCCTCCAGCAGGGTGCCGGCGAACACCGCGAACAGGCCGTATTGCGCCACCAGGGCAGACATATCCATGCGCCGATTCTACGCAGCCGCAGGCGTGGCGTCCCTCGCCAAATGCTCATGTTCGGCAGCCATCGCCTCGGCTATGCTAGCCCGATGCGCCTGCTCCTCATCGAAGACGACATCGCCGCCGCCGATTATCTGCGGCAAGGGCTGACCGAAGCCGGTCACACCGTGGACGCGGCGCACGACGGCGAAACCGGCCTGCAGCTCGCGCTCGCCACCGACTACGACGTGTTGCTGATCGACCGCATGCTGCCGCGCCGCGACGGCCTCGCCATCGTGCGCATGTTGCGCGCCGACGGCCGCGCGACACCGGTGCTGCTGATCTCGGCGCTGGGTCAGGTCGACCAGCGGGTCGAGGGCCTGCGCGCCGGCGGCGACGACTATCTGGTCAAGCCCTACGCGTTTTCCGAACTGCTGGCGCGCGTCGAGGCGCTGGCGCGGCGCGCGCAGCCGGTCGAGGCCGCTGCGCCCGGCGTATTGCAGGTCGCCGACCTCGAACTCGACCTGGAACGCCGCCGCGTCACCCGCGCCGGGCAGCTCATCCGCTTGCAGCCGCGCGAACTGCGCCTGCTCGAATACCTGATGCGCCGGGCCGGTCGCGTCGTCACGCGCACCATGCTGCTGGAACAGGTGTGGGACCTGCATTTCGACCCGCAGACCAACGTCGTCGACAGCCAGATCAGCCGCCTGCGCGCAAAGATCGACCGCGATTTCGACGCGCCGCTGCTGCATACCCTGCGCGGCGTCGGCTACCGGCTGGGCGACGAAGTCTGATGTTCGCGCGGCTGCGGCAACTGCTGCGCACCTCGGCGATGCGGCTCGCGCTGCGCTACGCGATCCTGCAAACCCTGCTGCTCGCCGTGGCACTCGTCGGGCTGCTCGCGTTCGCCAACCGCTACGTCGCCGCCCAGCTCGAAGCCGGGCTCGCCAGCGAAGCCGGCGCGCTCGCCGCGCTGCCGACCGACACGCTGGCGCAGCGGCTGGACACGCTCGCCGACACCCCCGGCGCGCGCCATTACCTGCTGCTCGACGCGCAGGGCCGGCGGCTGGCGGGTGATCTCGTCGCCTGGCCCGACGGGCTCGCCGCCAACGGCCGCGCCGCGCGGGTGCGCGCGCACGTCGTCGAACACGACGAGCCCGGCCACAGCGAACGCCTCGACCTCGTCGCGCGCGGCAGCGTGCTCGCCGGCGGCGCGCGGCTCGCCGTCGCGCAGGAACCGGGCGCGAGCGAAGACCTGCGCGAAGCCGTGTTCGCCGCCGCCGGCCTCGTGCTCGCGCTCGCCGCCGCGCTCTCGCTCGGCTTCGGCTTTGCGCTCGGCCGGCGCTGGCTCGCGCGCATCGACGCCATCAACCGCACCGCCGGCGCGATCGCCGGCGGTGACCTCACACAACGCGTGGCAGCCCACGGCCAGGGCGACGAATTCGACCTGCTGGCCGGGCATCTCAACCACATGCTCGAACGCATCGAAGCGGCGGTGGCGGGGATGCGCGCGGTGTCCGACAACGTCGCGCACGACCTGCGCCGCCCGCTCGCGCGCTTGAAAACGCGCGTCGAAGTGCTGCTCGAACACCCGCGCGCGGCCGACGATTACCGCGTTGCTTTACAGCAAACCGTCGCCGACGCCGACGAACTGATGCGCACCTTCGACGCGCTGCTGTCCATCGCCCGACTGGAGGCGGGCGGCGAAATCCTCGCGCCGCAGCCCTTCGACCTCGCCGCCCTCGCGCGCGATGTCGCCGAGCTCTACGCCGCCGAGGCCGAAGACGCCGGCCGGCCGTTTCATATCGAACTCGGAGACGCGGTGCAGGCAACAGGCGACGCGCGGCTGGTCGCGCAGGCGCTCGCCAACCTGCTCGACAACGCCTTCCATTACACCGCGTCCGACGTGCCAGTCGCAGTGCGGCTGACGCGCGACGGCGACCGCGCGCGGCTGGCCATCGTCGATCACGGCGCGGGCTTGTCCGACGCCGACAAGACCCGGCTCGTCGCCCGCTTCGCCCGCGGCGACGCCGCCCGCAGCCGCCCCGGCAGCGGCCTCGGCCTGGCACTCGCCGCCGCCGTCGCGCGCGCCCACGGCGGCGCGCTGGAACTGCGTGACACCCCCGGCGGCGGGCTGGATGCCGGGCTCGTGCTGCCGCTGTTTTCGCGCGCATGAAAGCGCGACTCGCCGCCTGGGCGCGCACGCTGAAAGCGCATACGCTGACCGTGTACTTCGCCGCGCGAGACCCGCGCATGCCCTGGGTCGCGCGCGTGCTGGCGCTGGCTGTCGCCGCCTACGCCTTGAGTCCCATTGACCTGATTCCCGACTTCATCCCGGTGCTGGGACTGCTGGACGATCTGTTGATCGTGCCGCTCGGCCTCGCGCTGGTGATCCGGCTGACGCCGCGCGCGGTGCTCGACGACGCCCGTCGCGCCGCCGAGGCGGCGGCCGCGCGGCCCGTCAGCCGTGTCGCTGCTGCCCTCATCCTGATGCTGTGGGGGCTGGCGGCGCTGTGGGTGTGGGGCGTGGTCGTCGGGTGGCCGGATCGCTGAAGGTCGCCATACCCGGTCGCGCGGCGCTTGATCGCCCGGAAAGTCAGCGTGATTTCCGGCAACCCGTTGACGAGGGCGCGGACGGGGGATGCGCTGGCGGTGTGCATGAGGGTTTCTGACGAGGAAGTGGGTTCAGTGCGCTGTGCGTGCGGCGCGTTGCGGGACGAGCCAGAGCATGGCGACGATCAGCGCGAACAGGATGGCGCTGGCGGTATACCGCGACA
This sequence comes from Hydrogenophilales bacterium 16-64-46, assembly GCA_002281775.1. Classification (GTDB taxonomy): domain Bacteria; phylum Pseudomonadota; class Gammaproteobacteria; order Burkholderiales; family Thiobacillaceae; genus Thiobacillus. The sequence goes on from NCGY01000002.1 coordinate 394,055, forward strand.
GTTCCAGCCCGCCGGCGGCGACCGGTTTGTCGAGAAAATCGCCGACCACCGCGCCGAGCGGACGGGTGAGGATGAACGCGGCCCAGAACAGCACGGCGCGCGAAATCTGCGTCTTGTAATACGCCAGCGCCACCGCCGCGAGCAGCGCGGCGAACACCAGCGCGCCGCCGGTGTAGCCGAGCCCGGCGGTGTCGGCCGTCCAGTCGCCGAGCGCGGTTCCGAGCGTTTGCGAGAACATGATCGTCGTCCAGTAAAACAGCTCGGTGCGCGGCGACGCCACGCTATCGACCGCGATCGTGCCGGTGCTGCGCTTCCACACCCACAGCGAGGCCAGCAGCAGCGCCAGCAGGATCGACGAACCGCCGGCGTAGCCGATGCCGAGCGAGCGGTCGAAGAAATCCGCCAGCGTCGTGCCGACCGTGGTGCTGGCGATGATGGTGGCCCAGTACAGCGCGGGGTGGTACTGCTTGGCGCGAATCTGCGTCGCGACCGCGAGCAGGAAGAACGCAGCGAAGATGCCGGTGGCGACGAGATAACCAAGGTTCATCGACATCGACACCGCGTCGCCGCCGGTTTCGCCCAGCGTGGTGGCGAAGATCTTGACGGTCCAGAACGCCAGCGTGACCTCGGGCACTTTCGCCAGCGCTGCGTTCAGGTCGGTTTTTGTCTGTGTTGTCATGGTTCTGCTCCCTTGTGTGATGAGGCGATAGTGCGGAGGACGGGTGGTCAACCGCGCCGGGGTGACCGCCACGGCAGCATCCGTGTGAGCGTCGCGTCGCGCAGCAGATAGTGGTGCGCGAGCGCGGCAGCGGCGTGCAGGCCGGCGAGCCAGACGAAGGCGTCGCCGAGCGTGGTGTGCGCCGCGCCCAGCGCGCGCACCCACCACGCGCCGGGGTCGGGCAGCGGCAGCGCGGTGCCGGCCAGCGCGAACGTGGCCATGTCCGCCTTGTCGGCCAGTTCGGCCCAGCCCGCCAGCGGCACGGCGAACATCAGCGCATAGAGCGCGAGGTGCGTCCAGTGCGCGGCGCGCTGCTGCCAGCGCGGGCCGGGCTCGCTCGCCGGCACACCCACGAGCAGGCGCAGCGGCAGGCGGACCAGCACCAGCAGGAACACCGCCAGACCGCTCGCGACGTGAATCTGCCCGGACAGGGCGTGGCTGGCTTTCGTCGGGTCGCCGCTGGAGACATAGGCGACGACGAGCGCGAGCGCGGTCAACCAGTGCAGCAGGATCAGCGGGGCGCTGTGGCGGTTCATGGGGCTTCCTTCGGGTGGGTTCGGCAATGACGCTTGCCGTGGGCAAGTGAAAAGCCGGCCTGGCGGCCGGCAGAGGATTAACTGCGTTCGTGGCGGTCTTCGTTCTCGTTCGCGCCGCCATGGTTGTCGTTGCGGTCGTCGTCGTCCTCGGCTTCTGCCGCGAGCGCCTTCGCGTTGCCCGCGTCGACCGCGATTTCGGTGACGCCCTTGGGGTGCCTCACGTCGATCTGCCAGACGAGGTAGCCGTCTTCGTCGTCGAGCTTGGCCTTGACCACCTGGCCGGGCATCACCGCCAGCGCGGCAGCTTCGGCCTGCTGCTGGGTGACGCGCGCGTGTTGGGCGAATTCGGCCTGCGATTCGACGCCACGCGGCAGCTTGACGCTCGACGATTTGACTTCGTCCGGCAGCGAGATCGCGCCGGTGGCGAAGGCAGTGCCGGCGGCCAGCGCGGAGACGAGGGTGACGGCGCTGAGAATTTTTGCAGTGCGTTTCATGGTGTGTTGCCTTTCATCAATGCGGCGCAAGTGCCGTGATGTGAAGGCTACGCAGTGAAATTCGCCGGGGGCTGGCGCGAACATTGCCGTTTGGTGAGAGAGCCAGGCGGTGAGGAAACCCGGCGGCGAGGTGCCCGACGGCAAGACAGGCAGGTACGGATTGGCCTGCGCGCGGCTAAACTTGTACTTTTCGCGTCGTCAGCCACCCTGCCCATGCTCACACCCGCCTTCATCGCCCGCCTGCGCGCGCTGCTGCCGCCCGGCGCGGTGCTGTTCGAACGCGAGGATCTCGTGCCCTACGAGTCCGACGGGCTGTCGGCCTATCGCAACACGCCCGACGTGGTGGTGTTGCCGTCCACCGAGGTTGAGGTCGCGGCGATCCTGCGGCTGTGCCATGCGGAAAGCGTGGCAGTGGTGGCGCGCGGCGCGGGTACCGGGCTCGCCGCCGGCGCACTGCCGGTCGACGGCGCGGTGCTGCTGGTGCTGGCAAAACTCAACCGCATCAAGAAGGTCGACCCGCTCGCGCGCACCGCGGTGGTCGAACCCGGCGTGCGCAACCTCGCCATTTCGGAGGCCGCAGCGCAATATGGTCTTTACTACGCGCCCGACCCATCGAGCCAGATCGCCTGCTCCATCGGCGGCAACGTGGCGGAAAACTCCGGCGGCGTGCATTGCCTGAAATACGGCCTCACCGTGCACAACGTGATGGGCCTGCGCGCCCTGACCATCGACGGCCGACTGCTGGAAATCGGTGGCGCGGCCCCCGACGCGCCGGGCTACGACCTGCTGGCGCTGATGACGGGCTCGGAAGGCATGCTGGCGGTGGTCACCGAAGTGACGGTGAAATTGCTACCGCGCCCAGAGCGCGCCCAGGTGGTGCTCGCCGCCTTCGACGATGTGGCGAAGGCCGGCGCGGCGGTCGGCGACATCATCGCCGCCGGCGTGATTCCGGCCGGGCTGGAAATGATGGACAAACTCGCCATCGAGGCCGCCGAGGCCTTCGTCCACGCCGGCTATCCGATGTGCGCCGCGCTACTGCTGGTGGAGATCGACGGCGTCAACGAGGAAGTCTCGGACGACATCGCCACCGTGCGCGCGGTGCTCAAGGCCGCCGGCGCCATCCAGGTGCGTACCGCCGAAGACGAGGCGCAGCGCCTCAAGTTCTGGGCCGGGCGCAAGGCGGCGTTCCCGGCGGTGGGCCGCCTCGCGCCCGACTACTACTGCATGGACGGCACGATTCCGCGTTCGCAGCTGCCGTACGTGCTCACCCGCATCGCCGAGATGAGCGTCGAGTTTGGTCTCGCCGTTGCCAACGTCTTCCACGCCGGCGACGGCAACCTGCATCCGCTGATCCTGTTCGACGCCAACGTACCGGGCGAATTGCACAAGGCCGAAGACTTCGGCGGCAAGATCCTCGAACTCTGCGTCGAAGTGGGCGGCACCATCACCGGCGAACACGGCGTCGGCGTCGAAAAAATTCAGCAGATGTGCCACCAGTTCGCGTCGCCGGAATTGCAGCGCTTCCACGACGTGAAAGCCGCATTCGACCCGGGCCGGCTGTTGAACCCCGGCAAGGCTGTGCCCGAGCTGCACCGCTGTGCCGAATGGGGGCGGATGCACATCCACGCGGGCCGCCTGCCGCACGCCGAATTGCCGAGGTTCTGATGGGCTGGCTGATCGGCAAAACCCTCCTCACCGCGATCGTGGTCGTGCTTGTTTCCGAACTCGCCAAACGTAGCGACCGTCTCGGCGGCCTCGTCGCCGCGCTGCCGATGATCACCGTGTTCACCCTGATCTGGCTCCAGGTCGAGGGACAGTCGCAGGCAAAAATCGCCAACCACGCCTGGTACACCTTCTGGTATGTGCTGCCCACGCTGCCGATGTTCCTCGCCTTCCCGTGGCTCCTCCCGCGCATCGGCTTCTGGCCCGGCCTGCTCGCGGGTGCCTTGCTCACCTTGGTCTGCTTCGGCCTGCTGGCGCTGGTGCTGCGGCGTTTCGGCATCCAGCTCCTGTAAGCATGAACAGCCCCGCGAGATTGGCACTGTTTGCAGCGACCCGGCCATTGCGGCGGGAACGTGTTCCCGCCCTGCGGATCACCGCGCCGCTTTCGCTACAGCCTGCCGCCCCCGCACCCATCCTGCATCGACCCCAGCTTGCCGATACCCCTGCCAGCAGAATCCCGGCATGATTTACGATACCCTCATCGACCGCATCCGCGCGGCACACGACGCCCGTGAACCCCTGGTCATCCGCGGCCACGGCAGCAAGGATTTCTACGGCAACGCGACCGCCGGCGCGGTGCTCGACACCGCCGGCCTCAGCGGCATCGTCAGTTACGACCCGCGCGAACTCGTGCTGGTCGCGCGCGCCGGCACGGCGCTGGCCGAGATCGAGGCCACCCTGGCCGAACACGGGCAGATGCTGGCCTTCGAGCCGCCGCAGTTTGACGTACGCGGCACCCTCGGCGGGGCGGTGGCCGCTGGTCTGTCCGGCCCGCGCCGCGTGACCGCCGGCGCGGTGCGCGACTTCGTGCTCGGCGTCGAACTCGTCGACGGCACCGGCCAGCGGCTGCGTTTCGGCGGCCGCGTCATCAAGAACGTCGCCGGTTACGACGTGTCGCGGCTGATGGTCGGTGCGCTGGGCACACTCGGCGTGCTCACCGAAATCGCGCTCAAGGTGTTGCCCCGGCCGGCAGAAGAGCTGAGCCTGCAATTCGAATGCGGCGAGGCCGACGCGATCCTGAAAATGAACCAGTGGGCCGGCCAGCCGCTGCCGCTGTCCGCCACCAGCTGGCACGCGGGCCTCCTGACCGTGCGCCTGTCCGGCGCGCACGCCGCCGTCCACGCCGCGCACGCCCGGCTGGGCGGTGAGCCGCTCGCCCACGCCGACGAATTCTGGGCGCGCCTGCGCGACCACCGCGCCGCGTTTTTCGCCACGCGGCACAAGCCGCTGTGGCGGATCGCGCTGCCCTCGACCGCGCCGGCCCTGATGGCGTGCCGGCCCGAACTCGAAGTCGAGGAGTGGATCGAGTGGGGCGGTGGCCTGCGCTGGATCGCCTGCGGCGCGCCACCCGAACGCGTGCGCAACGCCGCGCACCAGCTGGGCGGCCATGCCACGCGCTTTTCGCCGGGCAGCAGCGAGGCTTTCGCGCCGCTGTCCCCCGCGCTCGCGGCGATTCATCGCGCGCTCAAACAGCGCTTCGACCCGCAGGGCATTCTCAATCGCGGCCGGATGTATCCGGATTTCTGACATGCAGACCAGCCTTGCCTCCCAGTACCGCAACACCCCCGAAGGCGAGGTCGCCGAACGCGTGCTGCGCGCCTGCGTGCATTGCGGTTTCTGCCTCGCTACCTGCCCCACCTATCAGGTGCTCGGCAGCGAACTGGATTCGCCGCGCGGCCGGATTTATCTGATGAAACAGGTGTTCGAGGGGGCGACGCCGACGGCGAAGACCCAGTTGCATCTCGACCGCTGCCTCACCTGCCGCGCCTGCGAAACCACCTGCCCGTCCGGCGTCGAATACGGCAGGCTGCTCGACGCGGGCCGTGCCGTGGTGGAACAGGCGGTCGGCCGCAGCGCGGGCGAGGCGGTGAAGCGCAGCGCGCTCAAGCGCGGCCTGTCGAACCCGGCGCTGTTCAACACGGCGCTGAAACTCGGCCAGACCGCGCGTGGCCTGCTGCCCGGTTTTCTCAAGGACAAGGTCCCCGCCGCCGACCCCGCCGGCACCTGGCCCGCGCCGCGCCATGCGCGGAAAATGCTGGTGCTCGAAGGCTGCGTGCAACCCGCCATCAAGCCCGGCATCAACGCCGCCACCGCGCGCGTGCTCGACCGGCTCGGCGTCTCGCTCGTCGCCGACGCGCAGGCCGGCTGCTGCGGCGCGCTGGCGCACCATCTCAACGACCACAGCGACGCCCTCGCCGCCATGCGCCGCAACATCGACGCCTGGCTGCCGCACCTCGACGCCGGCGTCGAGGCCATCGTGATGACCGCCTCGGGCTGCGGCGTGATGGTGAAAGACTACGGCTGGCAGCTGCGCCACGACCCGGTCTACGCCGAAAAGGCTGCGCGCATCGCCGCCGCGACGAAGGATATTTCAGAAGTATTGGTGGCCGAGCGCGACGTCCTCCTGCGCCTGGTGCCCAACGCCATCTCCCCCGCACCTCGCGTCGCCTGGCATCCCCCCTGCACGCTCCAGCACGGGCAACAACTTGGCGGTGACATAGAAGCCCTGCTCGTCGCCTGCGGTTTCGAACTCACGCCCGTCGCGGACAAGCATCTGTGCTGCGGTTCCGCCGGTACCTATTCCATCCTGCAACCGGAGATCGCCGGCGAGCTGAAAACCCGCAAGCTCGCCAGCCTCGCCGCCGGCCAGCCCGAGGTGATCGCCACTGCCAACATCGGCTGCCTCACGCATCTACAATCAGGCAGTCATGTACCCGTGCGACACTGGGTGGAACTTCTCGACGCGGCCCTGGCCGGACAACTGAACTGATAGGAGCGCATATGATCTTCAAACAACTCTTCGAACCCGTTTCCTGCACCTATACCTATCTCCTGGGCTGCGAGGAAACCGGCCAGGCGCTGCTGATCGACCCGGTGCTGCCAACCTGGGAACGGGATCTGGCCGAGGTGAACAAACTCGGCCTCAAGCTCGCCTACACCCTGGAAACGCACATCCACGCCGACCACATCACGTCTGCGCTGAAACTCAGGGACGTGGCGGGGAGCAAGGTCGGCGGGCCGGCGCTGGACCAGCTGCCGTGCACCGAAATCGGCATCGTCGACGGCGTACCGTTCAAGATGGGTTCGGTCGAGCTGCTGCCCCTGCACACGCCGGGCCATACCGACAACCATTTTGCCTACGCCCACGGCAACCGGCTCTACACCGGCGACGCCCTGCTGATCGAGGCCTGCGGCCGCACCGATTTCCAGAGCGGCGACCCGGCCGCGCTCTACCACTCGGTGCGCGACAAGCTGTTTGCCTACGACGACGACACGCTGGTCTACCCCGGCCACGATTATGAAAAGCGCCGCATCACCACGGTGGGCCAGGAACGGGCACGCAACCCGCGCTTGCACGATGGCATCAGCAAGGCCGAGTTCATCGAGATCATGAACGGCCTCCAGCTCGCCTATCCCAAGTTCATCGATTACGCCGTGCCGGGCAACCGGGGCTGCGGCATCTGCCCGGAGGGGGTGCCGGAACACCTGCAACAATATTGCGAGCAGATCGCCCAGACGCGCCAGGGCTGAAGCCGGATTAGCCGGGCTGAAGCGGGCGCGCCTCAGTCGCGCGCGTCGGCGGGTAGCGTGTTCAGGTTGACGAAGCCAGCCGCCGCAAACGGCACCACAGCGGGCGCGTGTGCCGCCTGCCAGCGATGCACGGCGCGCTCGCCGCGCGCGAGAAACGCTTCGAGGTCCTCCGCCAGGCGCGTCTGCACCACGAAGGTGGTGTGATGCACGCGGGCGTCGTCCGCCGCCACCGCAAGTGGCTGGCCGGCTTCGCGCGCGCCCGCAAGCAGGCGTGCGGCCAGGTCGCCCGGCAAGTGCGGCGTGTCGCAGGGCACGACCAGCAGCCAGGGGGCGGCAACGGCGCGCATCGCCACCAGCACGCCGGCGAGCGGCCCGGGAAAATCCGGCAGGCTATCGGGTAACACGCGGTGGCCGGTGGCCGCGTAGCGGTCGAGCGAACGGTTGGCGCTGATCACCACTTCGCCCACCTGCGGGGCGATGGCGTCCAGCACCCATGCGATCAATGGCCGCCCGCGGTAGGCTGCCCAGCCCTTGTCGACGCCGCCCATGCGCGTGCCGCGTCCGCCTGCCAGCACCACGGCCGCGAGCTCAGCGGCGGGCATACAGCACGAAGTGGTCGTCGCGGTGCCGGGGCCGGGCGATTTCGGCGTGCGGCACCCAGTCGGCGGTCACCGGCGGCAGACTGCCCTTCCTGCGCACCTGCACCAGCAGCCAGGGGCACCCGCTGTCGGCCGGGCGAAAATCGCGGCCGCTGTGGTAGGCCATCAGCCCGCCCGCTACGTCGCGCACACCGTAGGTTTCGACGCAGGCACCAGCCGGCACCTGCTGCGCCAGTTCGGCGGCGAGGCCGGCGTAGCCCACGCGCTGGTCGAGCGGGCCCTGGAAGAGCGCGAACAGCAAGGTCCAGATGTAGGTGACGCCAGCGGTCCACACCAGCACCGGGCGCAGGGGCGAGCGTTTGAGCCGGACCAGGAAAACGATCCATGCCACCGTCACCGCCGCCCCCAAGCCCAGCGCCCACGGCCGCAGGCTGCCGACCTCCGCCATGCCGAGCCGGGTGAGCCGCGTCGCCAGCCGTGCCGGCACGCCCAGATCGTGCGCCGACCAGTAGACCCACAGCACCAGCGCCAGAAAGCCGAACAGCATCACGGCAAACCACAAGAGCGCGCTGGCCGCGCCGCGCCGCAGGCTCAGGAGTCCCGCGCCGCCCAGCAGGGCCAGCGGCAGGAGCAGGATGAGCCCACGCTCCTCGCCCGTCTCGGCGGAAAAACTGTACAGCGCCAGCAGCAGCAGCAGGGCCGCCAGCGGCATCAGGCGGGCAGGTTCGCGCCAGCGGTGGCGGTCGCGGTACAGCGCCCAGACCGCCAGCGGCCAGGCCGGCCACGCAAACCAGCCGAGCAGGCCGGGAAAGTAGGCGCTAACTGACCCCTGCCAGCGGCGGGCGTCGAGCGCCGTCGCCAGCGACAAGCCCTGCTGGTCGACCCAGATCAGCCACAGCGCGGTGAGGGCCGTACCGCCCGCCACGCCGAGCCAGGCGGCGCGGCGCACGCCCGGCGCACGCCAGGCCGGCGACAGCAGCGGCAGGATCAGCACCAGGCTCGCCAGCACGGCCGCTTCCGCCGCGCCGCCGGCCAGCGCCAGCAGGAAGCCGCCGCCGCCGAGCGCCCACGCGCCCTGCGGCTGCTGCGGCACTCGCGCCAGGCCGTAGAGCATGAGCGCGGCGGCGGCAAACTGCGCGGTATAGGGATTGATTTCGTGGCCACGCACCAGGAGGCCAGCGCAGCCGAGCAGGGTGAGCGCGGCCGCCCAGCCGGCGTCCTCGCCATCCTGCGCCCGCGCCGCCCGGGCGGTGAACCCCAGCGCCAGCGCGATGAATACGCCCGAGGCGAGTCGCACGCCATCGTGCAGGGTGAGCACGGGCGAGCTGAGCCACGCGGTCGCGGCTGCGGTCCAGCGATAGAGCGCCGGCACCGCCAGCGGTTCGCCCGCGCCTGCACGCAGCCAGTCGAGAAAGGCCGCGCCGTCGCCGCCGCGCCAGGGCGCGTGACCCACGAGCCCGGTCAGCAGCCAGACGGCGCACAGGGCGAGCAAGCCCAGCTGGAGCGGAGTGAGTGTGTGCTTACTGAACAATTTTCAGGCGCTGGCCAGGGCGGGGCTCGCCCGCAGGGTACAGGTCGTTCATCAGGCGCAACTGGCTTTCGGCCGCGTCGCCCAGCGGCGACTGGCGCGCCAGCGCCGCCATCGTCGTGCCGGGCTGGGCGATCACCGTGCGCAGGTGATGTGCCTTGGCGGCCTGGTGCTCCGCCGGCGTCAGCGCATGGAAGCTGTTGATGGCGCTGCGCAGGGCGGCGCGCTCGCGGTCGTAGGCGGGTTTGTCCTGGGTCATGCCGGCGATGAGATACTGGCCGCCGCCGAATACCACGGCCGCGACGATCACCGGCCGGCCTTGCTGCGTGCCCGCTGCGAACGCGGCAGGGTAGCCGCTCAGCCGGCCGCTGTCGTAACGCGCACCGGCGTCGAGCTTGAGGCCTTTCTTCAGCGTGTCGAGCGGCTTGTCGCCCCTCGGACCCGTCATCAGTTCGAGCAGCGCGTCGCCCTTGGGGCTCACCGCCGCCACCCGGTCGGGCCGGTTCTGCACCTGCCAGCCCGGCGGGAACTGTATCGCCAGGCCAAGTTTTTCATGCAGCAGGGCGTTGTTGCGGATCACGCCCTGTTCGGGGCTGTCGCCAAACACCATGCCGTCCAGTTTCTGCAGATACTCGTCGCGGCCTTCGCGCGGGCTGGCCACCGCCAGCTTGCCCGCCTCGCCGACTACCTGCTGCAGGCGCGCGTCATTGCTGGGGTGGGAATCGAAGGTGCCGTGGTAGGTGCGCGTCTGGCGGCCGTCGCGCTTGGCTTGTTCGGCGGCAAACAGCTCCTGGTTCTTCAGCACGCCGATGACCTCGACCATGGCCTCTGGGTCGTAGCCTGCACGGGCGAGATACTGCGCCCCCAGGCGGTCGGATTCGAGCTCGTGTTCACGGCCGTAGCCGGCCGTCCAGGCCTGCGCCAGGGTTTGCAGCAGCGACGCGCCGGCCTGGTTGTTCATGCCCGGCACGAGGATGGAGCCAAGGATCGCGCCCACCCCGGCCGCGGTTGCCGTGCTTTGCTGACGCACCCCGTGGCGCGCGGTGACATGGCCGATTTCGTGGCCGATCACCCCCGCCAGCTCGGCCTCGGAATTGAGGTAGGCCAGGATGCCGCGCGTGATGTAGATGTAGCCGCCGGGCAGGGCGAAGGCGTTCACGTCCGGGCTGTCGACCACGGTGAAATGCCATTTCAGGTTCGGCCGGTGGCTGTGCCGGGCGAGGGTCTGGCCGATGGCGTCGACGTAGGCCTGCAGCGCAGGGGCATCGAGCGCGGGATACTCCTTCAGCACGTCCTGATGAGCTTTTTCGCCCATCTGGATTTCCTGCTGTTCGGATACCAGCACGAAATTCTTGTCACCGGTGACCGGATTCTGCGCGCAATGGGTGAGGGCGAGGACGCTGAAAACCGCAAGGGCGAGACGCTGGTACGCGAACGTGGACACGGACGGGATTACGGTGATGAAGAAAGCCGAATGATACTTCGTGCCCGGCGATAAGGTTGCCGCTTTGCGCAATGCGCGCGCAGCCGGCAGATCGATGTGGGTCGCGCGGCGGCGCATCAGGGTGCGAGGCTGCGCAGGCGCAGTTCCATCTGTCTGCCCTGATCGTCGCTGCGCACGACCTTCACCGGCAGGTAGTGGTGGTCGATCGCGAGCCAGGCCTCGAAGCGTTCGCCGTCGCCGTCGCTGCGCACCAGGTGCAGCGTACGCAGGGTGCCAAGCGCGGTTTCAAGGCTTTCCTCGCCTTGCGTGGTGAAGGCGTATTCGCGCAGCTTCTTGCCGTTGAAAACGTTAAAGCGCAGCGCCCCGTCAGGCGGCGGCGCGGTCAGCGCGAGCTGGAAGAACAGGCTGAGCACGTCCTGCATCCCGGCCGGGTAGGGAAAATGTCGCACCTCGCCGCGTGCGGTCGTCAGCGTGACCCGGCCCGCCCCGGCATCGAGCCGCGCGCTGGCGCGCTTGTCGCCGCGCTGGTCCCAGAACTCCTCCGGCACGAGGCCGGCCGGCGTGAGGCGTCCACGACTGGTCTGCACGAAGCGGCCGCGATAGAAGACGCCCGTCAGCCCGGTTGCAGCGGCGACGCTCGTCAGCGTGTAGCGTCCGCCTTCGCTGATCCAGACCAGCGTTTGCTCGCCCGAGGCGAGGCCGTAGTGCAGATCGAAGAGCAGGTCGAGGCGGGCAGGCAGGGCATTGAGCGGCGGCAACGTGGGTTCGGTGGCTGCAGGTTCGGGCGGGAGTTGGGGTTCAGGCGGGGGCTCGGGTTCGGGCGCGACGGCTTCGCCCGGGTCGGCCGGTTCGCTCGCGGTGACGAGATCAGCGGGCGGCGCAGGGGTACGCACGTCAGGCGTCGCGGGGGAGGGCACCGTTTCAGCCTCGGGTGCCGGACTGGCCGGCGCTGCGGCTGGCCGGGCCGGCGGGCGGGGCGTTGGCGGGGCGGGCGGCGGCGGCACGGTCTGCGCGACCAGCTGCGCCTGGAACACGGCGTCTTCCGGTGCCGCGTCCTCGCCGCGCGGCAACCATCTGGCCGCGCCGCCCAGCAGGGCCAGGTGCAGCAGCAGCGAAACGGCCAGGGCCCACGCGGCGCTGCGGGTGCCGGGCGTCATCGGCTAGCTCTGGATGCGGGCGCGGGCGAGGCGCTGTTCCAGCGTGACGCCATCCTCGACCACGCGGATGCGCACCGGCAGGTTGCCGCGCGCGGGTGCAACCCAGACGGTGATGGCCTTGTCGTCCGGATCGCTAACGATGCGGCGGTACTGCAGGGTGGTCAGCCTGCCCAGGGGTGTGGCGAGCACGCCGCCGTCCTGGCGGGCGTAGCGGTAATCGCTGAGCTTGCGTCCACTCGTCACCTGCAGGGTGTAATCCGTGGGCAGCTTCGGCGCGAACATGAACTGGTAGAGCTGGGAGAGCTGGTCCTGCGTGCCCGTCTTGAGCTCGGGCGTGATCCAGGATTCGCTCTTGTAGCGATAGGCGATGTGGCGCGCCGTCCAGTCGAGGCGGGCGGTGGCAAGTTTTTCCGGCGCGTCGCTGCGCGCGTGCCGGAACTGCTCGGGCCGCAGGCCCTGCTGGGTGACGCTGCCGGTGCTTTCCAGACGGATGCTGCCGGGCCAGAGCATTTTCAGCGGCCCGGTCGCGCGCATTTCGCTCGTCAGCGTGTACTGCCGGCCCTTCTGCACGTAGGTATCGGTCACTTGGCCCAGCTTCTGGCCGTTGCGGTAGAGGTCGTAGGCCACTTCCATGCGCTGGGGGGCGGCGTGGGCCGTCGCGACCAACAGGCTGGCGAACAGCAGGAGGGACTTCAGCATGGTCAGCTTTCCGTGGGGAACACGGACTGTGACGCGGAATCGTCTTGCAAGTTTATGCAGCCACACTTGTTTACCAGCCGTCCCTCGGCGAACCAGCGGATCGCCTGCGGGTAGACGCGGTGTTCCTGCGCCAGCACCCGTGCGGACAGCGTCTCGGGCGTATCGTCGGCGCGCACCGGCACCGCGGCCTGGATGACGATGGGGCCGTGGTCGAGCTGGGCGGTGACGAAATGCACCGTGCAGCCGTGGATTTTCACGCCCTCGGCGAGCGCGCGTTCGTGGGTTTTGAGACCGGGAAACGCGGGCAGGAGCGAGGGGTGGATGTTGAGCAGCCTGCCCTCGAAACGGGCTATGAACGCCGGCGAGAGGATGCGCATGTAGCCGGCGAGCACGACGAGGTCGGGCTGGTGGCGTTCGATTTCGTCGGCGAGTTTCGCATCGAATGCCTCGCGATCAGCGAATTCCGTGTGGTCGAGCGCCACCGTCGGCAAGCCCTGTTCGCGTGCCCAGACCAGCCCGTCCGCCTGCGGCCGGTTGCTGACGACCGCGACGATCTCGACCGGCAGCCTGGCCTCGACAATCGCGCGAAAGTTGCTGCCGCGTCCCGACAGCAGGACGACGACGCGACAGCTCACGAATAGAGAACCTGCTCGGCTCCCTCGGGGCGCGCGACGATCTCGCCGATCTGCCACACGGTTTCGCCGCTCGCGACGAGATGCGCCTTCGCCACGTCGGCGTCGGCGGCCGCGACGACCACGCACATGCCGATGCCGCAGTTGAAGGTGCGCAGCATTTCGCCGGGTTCGACGTTGCCGGCCTGCTGCAACCAGTCGAACAGCGGCGGACGCGTCCAGCTGGCCGGGTCGACCCGGGCCGCCACGGTCTCCGGCAGGCAGCGCGGCAGGTTGCCGGTGATGCCGCCGCCGGTGATGTGCGCCATGCCTTTGACATTCAGCGTTTCCATCAGCGCGAGCAGCGGCTTCACATAGATGCGCGTGGGGGCCATCACGGCGTCGGCAAAGGGCTGGCCGTGGAAGTCGGATTTAAGGCCGATGTGCGAAATGTCGATCAGCTTGCGGATGAGCGAATAGCCGTTGGAATGCGCGCCGGACGACGCCAGACCCAACACCACGTCGCCTGCGGCGATGGTCTGGCCGCCGATGACCTTGCTTTTTTCCACCACGCCGACGGCAAACCCGGCCAGATCGTATTCGCCTTCCGGGTACATGCCCGGCATCTCGGCGGTTTCGCCGCCGATGAGCGCGCAGCCGGCCTGCTCGCAACCGGTGGCGATGCCGGCGATGACCGCCTCGGCGGTGTCGAGACTGAGCTTGCCGGTGGCGAAGTAATCGAGGAAAAACAGCGGCTCCGCGCCCTGCACGAGGATGTCGTTGACGCTCATCGCCACCAGGTCGATGCCGACGGTGTCGTGGCGGTTGAGCTCGAACGCGAGCTTGAGTTTGGTGCCGACGCCGTCTGTGCCCGAGACCAGCACCGGCTCCCGGTACTTCTTGGAGATTTCGATCAGCGCGCCAAAGCCGCCGATGCCGGCCAGCACTTCCGGCCGCATCGTGCGTTTGGCGAGCGGTTTGATGCGCTCGACCAGCGCGTCGCCCGCGTCGATATCGACCCCGGCATCTTTGTAGGAAATGGAAGACACACCCGGCTCCAGAATCAGAAAGTGCGCTATTTTAGCTGTTAACCTAAAAACCGCAGTTGACCGCTTACCCCCTGAGAAGAAACGTATGAGCATTGGATTTTCTGCCTTCGATCCTGTTCGCTTGAGATTCATGCCCGCTACACGCCCGATGGCACGCCTGCTCGTGTGCCTGCCTTTGTCGGGCCTCCTTGCAGGCCCCGGCCTGCGGCGTCGTTGCTTCGCGGCAGTCACCCGACCAGACGCACCCTCGGGCGCGTCCAAATACGGTTTCTAGGTTTATGTCCGCCGCACGCCCTTTCGTTTTCCCCTGGTTTGCCCTCGCTGTACTGCTCGTCGCCGGCGGCCTGGTGTATCTGCTGGCCCCCGTGCTCACGCCCTTTCTCGCCGGTGCGCTGCTTGCCTACATCTTCGACCCGCTGGTCGACCGACTGCAGACGCACGGACTCTCGCGTACCGCCGGCACCGTCGCCGTGATCGTGCTGGCCGGGTTCAGCCTCTTCGCCCTGCTGCTGGTGGCCATGCCGCTCTTCCAGGGGCAGTTCGCCGAACTCGCCCAGCGTATCCCCGCCGCGCTGGAACTGGTGCAGACACGTCTGCTGCCCTGGCTCGCACAAACCCTCGGTATCCGTATCGACGCCGACCTCGGCACCCTGAAAACCTGGCTGACCGAAAAGGCGACCCAGAACGGGGCCGACTGGCTGCCCACCCTGCAAACCGGCGCGCTGGCCCTTGTCGGCATCCTCGCCAACCTGCTCCTGATCCCGGTGGTGATGTTCTATCTGCTGCGCGACTGGGACACGATGGTGGCGCGCGTGGCCGAACTGACGCCGCGTCCCTCGCTCGAGGTCGTCACCCGCATCGCCCGGTCGATGGACGCCGTGGTCGGCGAATTCCTGCGCGGCCAGATGTCGGTGATGCTCGCGCTGTCGGTCTACTATGCCGTCGCGCTCTGGCTCGCCGGGCTGGACTACGCCCTGCCCATCGGCATCCTGACCGGCGTGCTGTCCTTTGTGCCCTTCCTGGGTTTCGGGCTGGGCATGATCCTCGCGCTGCTGGTCGCCCTGCTCCAGTTCGCGGACTGGACCGGCGTGGCCTGGGTCGCGGGCATTTATCTGGCCGGCCAGGTGCTGGAAAGCTACGTGTTCACCCCGCGACTGGTCGGCGAGCGCGTTGGTCTGCACCCGGTGGCAGTCATCTTCGCGCTGGCCGCCTTCGGCCAGCTGTTCGGCTTTGTCGGCGTGCTGCTGGCGGTGCCGTTGGCGGCGATTCTGCTGGTGGCATTGCGCGAGTTGCGCGGGGCCTATGTCGCCAGCAGCCTCTATCGCGGCGGCTATAATCCTGCGTCCCCGGTTTCTCCCGCCCACCCCATGTCCGCGCCACTCCTAGAATCGAAAATTGCTTCCCTGCCGCTCATCCATAAGGGCAAGGTGCGTGATATCTACGCCTTCGGTGACGACAAGCTCCTGATCGTTACGACCGACCGGCTGTCGGCCTTCGACGTGGTGATGCCGACCCCGATTCCCGGCAAGGGCGAAGTGCTGACCAAGGTTTCCGCGTTCTGGTTCGACCGGCTGAAGGCCATCGTGCCCAGCCAGGCACTCGCCATCGATCCCGAGTCCGTGGTGTCGGCCAACGAACGCGACCAGGTCGCGGGCCGCGCCATTGTGGTGAAAAAGCTCAAGGCGCTGCCGGTGGAGGCCATCGTGCGGGGGTATCTGGTGGGGTCGGGCTGGAAGGAGTACCAGGCCCGCCAGTCGGTGTGCGGCATCGCCCTGCCCGCCGGCCTGCAACAGGCCGACCGCCTGCCCGAACCGATCTTCACCCCGTCGACCAAGGCGGCGGTCGGCGCGCACGACGAGAACATCGATTTTGCCCGGATGGCCTCGCTGATCGGCACCGACCTTGCCGCTCAGGTTCGCGACACCAGCATTGCCCTGTATAAGGCAGCGGCAGAGTATGCGCTCACACGCGGCATCATCATCGCCGACACCAAATTTGAATTCGGCCTGGATGATGCGGGCCAACTGGTGTGGATCGACGAGGCGCTGACGCCGGATTCGTCGCGCTTCTGGCCGGCCGACCAGTACCGCCCCGGCAGCAATCCCCCCAGCTTCGACAAACAGTTCGTGCGCGACTGGCTGGAGGCCAGCGGCTGGAACAAGCAGGCCCCCGGCCCCGACCTGCCGCCCGACATCGTCGCGAAGACCGCCGAGAAATACCGCGAGGCGATGACCCGGCTACTGGGCTGACACGGCCTTTACTGGAAGCTGCTTTTAAGGAAGTCTGCCACGGCGTCGACCATCGCGCCCTCGTGCCCGGTGAAGAAGTGATCGGTCTTGGCGAGCACCACCTGTTTTGACGCCGGATTGGCCAGGCTGCCCTTGCGTGCCCCGGCATTGCCCAGCACAGCGGGCAGGTCGTTATCGCCGTAGAGATCGAGGATGGGTAGCGTCACGCTTTCATAGCCCGGGAACGATGGCCCAAGGCTCGCCCAGGACTTCACCACGGGGTCGGGCTTGCCCTTGAAATAGTCCAGGCTCATGCGCGAGCCCATGCTGTGCGATACCACCGCAAGTTCCGTATAGCCCTTGGCCTTGAGAAAGGCGACCGCCTCCCCGAGACGCTCGGCGGCTTCAGGGAAGGTGGGTGGATAATCCTCGCCCTTGGCATCGGCCGCGAGGATGGGCATCTGGATCGACAGCGTGGTGAAGCCCCGGTCGGACAGTTCGGTGCGCAGGGTGCCGACCATGCCCCAGTCGGGATGGATGCCCATGCCGTGCACGACAATCAGGGCCTGTTTGGCCCCGTCAACCGGGGTGAACAACGTGAGGAATTTATGGTGGCCGCGCGGCGTCTGTAGATAGACTGCATCGCCCACGACCAGCCCCGGCACCACTTCATCGGCCCATTTGGCTTCGCGGGCATAGTCCGGGCCGGCTGCGAGCGAAGGCAATGTCATCGTATAGAACAAGGCCCCACTAAGGACTCCGGCCAACAAGCTGTTTTTCTTCATGTTTTCCCTCGCACGCGCTAAAGTTGAAAAGCTATTCTCCCGATAATCCTATGAAATCGGGGTTTTATCCATCGTTTACAGGTAGTTGAAAGTGACTGTGAAGCCACTGCGGATTGTTCCCTCCCTGCCCAGCACGCCGACGCGCGACGCGCGCCAGCGCGGCGGCGCACGCGTTGTCATTGTCGATGACCGGGGCACGGCCCGCAGCCTGCTCGAAGGGCTGGCGCGCACGCTGGAGCCCGGCGTCATCGTCGAAAGCCACGCCGATCCGCTCGATGCGCTGGCCCGTATGGAAATCGACATCCCCGACCTCATCATCACCGACTACCGGATGCCCGGCATGGACGGCATCGAGTTCACCCGCCGTGTGCGTGCCGAGCGCCGCCTGGCCGATGTGCCCATCATCATCGTCACCGTCGTCGAGGACCGGCAGATCCGCTATCAGGCGCTGGAAAACGGCGCGACCGATTTCCTCACCCGGCCGATCGACCCGCAGGAATGCCGTGCCCGGTGCCTCAACCTGCTGGCCCTGCGGCGCAGCCAGAAAACCATCAGCGACCGCGCGCAGTGGCTGGAAGAACAGGTGATGCAGGCCACCCGCGAAGTGCGCACGCGCGAACGCGAAACCCTGATGAAGCTGGCAAAAGCAGGGGAATACCGCGACCAGGAAACCGGCAACCACATCCTGCGCATGGCCAAATACGCCCGCCTCATCGCCGAGGAGCTGAAGCTCACTGCGATGGAATGCGACGAAATCGAAGCCGCCGCGCCCATGCACGACATCGGCAAGATCGGCATTCCTGACCAGATCCTGCTCAAGCCGGGTCGCCACACCGGCGAGGAAACCGCGATCATGCGGCGTCACCCGGTCATCGGCCACGAGATTCTTTCCGACAGCCCCTCGCGCTATCTCCAGATGGGCGCGATCATCGCGTTGGGCCATCACGAAAAATTCGACGGCAGCGGCTACCCGCAGGGGCTCGCCGGCGAAAACATCCCGCTGGCCGCGCGTATCGTCGCCGTGGCCGACGTGTTCGACGCGCTCACCTCCAAGCGCCCCTACAAGGGGGCCTGGTCGTTCCAGGAGGCGCTCAACTACGTCCAGACCCAGAGCGGCAATCATTTCGATCCGGACTGTGCCCGCGCATTCGAGCGCCGCATCGACGCGGTGGCCGAGATCATGCGCGACCTGGGCGATCCCGCCGAGGCCTGACCGCGCCATGCACGACACGCCTCACCGCCCGTTCGTCGCCGCCCTGCGCCACCGCATCCAAAGGCGTCCCGATACCGAATTCCAGCAGGCCATCATCCGCCTGCTGATCGTGGTCGGCTTCTATCTTTATTTCCTCTTCAGTCCCCAGTTCCACGGCGAGGCCCTGGAGAGCCAGGTCCACTTTCTGGGTGTCGCGCTCATCCTGATATCGCTCCCGCTGGCCTTGGGTACGCTGATCGACCCTGGCATTTCGGTCACGCGCCGCGTCATCGGCATGGTCCACGACTTCACCGTGGCGACCTACATGCTGTCGATTTCCAACGAGACCGGCGCGCCCATCGTCGCCGTATACCTGTGGGTCACGCTGGGTAACGGATTCCGCTTCGGCATGCCTTATCTTCTGGCCTCGACCGTTGCATCGGGCGTGGGCTTTGCCATCGTCTATCTGTTCAATCCCTTCTGGCAACAACACACGCCGCTATGGTGGGGCATCTGGATCACCCTGATGGTCGTGCCCCTGTATTCGGCCAGCCTGCTCAGGCAACTGCATGGTGCGGTCAAGCGCGAACGCGAAGCCAATCGGGCCAAGTCCTCCTTCCTCGCCAACATGAGCCACGAGTTGCGTACCCCGCTCAATGGCGTGATCGGCGTGGCCGAACTGCTCGCCGAAACCCGGCTCGACAAGGAACAGAAGGAATTCGCCCAGATCATCCGGGCTTCAGCCCACACCCTGCTCGAACTGATCGACAACGTGCTCGACATTGCCCGCATCGAAACCGGCAAGCTCACCACCACCAGCGAAGACTTCGACCTGCACCGTCTGGTCAACGGCACCATCGCCATGATGGAAACCCAGGCCCAGCGCAAAGGGCTGGTCCTCGCCGCGCACATCGCCCCGCAAACCCCGTTTCACCTCAATGGCGACGGCCGTCACCTGCGCCAGGTGCTCATCAACCTGGTCGGCAATGCCATCAAGTTCACCGAGCACGGCCGGGTGGACGTCTATGTGCGCCCGGTCGGTCAGGGCCAGCCGCAGCGCCTGCGGTTCGAAGTGGTCGATACCGGCATCGGCATCCCGCAGGCAGCGCAGGCGCGCATTTTCGACAGCTTCACCCAGGCCGATCCCTCGGTCACCCGCCGCTTTGGCGGCAGCGGCCTGGGCACCACCATCGCCAAGCAGCTGATCGAGACCCTGGGTGGTCAGATCGGCCTGCACAGCCGAGAAGGTGAAGGCTCGACCTTCTGGTTCGAACTGCCGTTTGCGGTGCAGGCCGCGCCGGCTTCCGCTGGCCCGGTGCATTTCGAATCGCCCATGCGAGTGGCCATCCTCGCCGGCCATGAGCTGTCGCCACGCCTGCAGACCCTGGTGGGCGAGTGGGGCGTGGAAGCCCTCCCGGTCGAAAACACCACCCGGCTTGCGGCCGAGCTGGCCACCGTCGGCGGCGCGCCCGTGGGCGCGGTGGTGGTCGAACGCACCAGCCTGCCGGGCGACCCGGCGGCCTTCCTGCGCCTGCTTCGGGACGACCCCGAATTCGCAACCCTGCCGGTCATCCTGATCGAGCCGGACGCCAGCGCGCCCGCCGCGCGGGACGGCGAGCGGGTCCGCGAGGGTTTTGCCTCGGTGCTGCGCACCCCGGTCAACCCCACACTGCTGTTCAATGCCATCCATGCCGCCACCAGCCGCGACATGCCCGACAACGTTGTCTCGCTGGGCAGCCGCTTCCAGCCGCAGGCCCCGGCCACCGGCAAGCTGCGCATCCTGGTGGCGGAAGACAATCCGGTCAATCAGCGGGTCATCCGCGGCCTGCTCGAACACGCCGGGCATCAGACCTTCCTCGCGCACGACGGCGAGGAGGCCTTGGCCATGCTCGATTCTGACGACCGCGCCTACGACCTGGCGATCATCGACATGCACATGCCGCAGCTCTCCGGCCCCGAAGTCGTGCAGCGCTGGCGCTTCCTGGAAAAGGGGCATCTGCCCGTCATCATGCTCACCGCCGACGCACGCGCCGAAGCGCAGGTGCAATGCAAGGAAGCGGGGGCCGACACCTTCCTCACCAAGCCGATCAACAGCCGCGAATTGATCGAGGTCATCGGCCAGCTGGTCAAGGCTGCGCCGCAGGCGACAGCAGAACCGCTCGCCAAACCCAGGTCGAGCGAGGCCCGCGTGCTGGACGAAGGGGTGCTCGACGAACTGGCCCAACTGGTCGGGCCGGCCTTTGTCGACGACCTGCTGGCGAGCTTTGCCGCCGACAGCGCCCGCTCCCTGCGTGACGCGGCGCGTGCCTTGCAGACCGAGGATTACAGCCAGTGGTACGACCAGCTGCACATGCTGAAGGGCGGGGCCAGCGACGTCGGCGCATACCGTCTGGCCGACTGCTGCGCCGAGGCCGAACGCATCAAGCCCTACGAGCTCGCCGAGCCACTGGCGCGCGGCCATCTCGACACCGTGGCCGCCGCACTCGACGAGGCGCAGGCGGCACTTGCCGCCTACCAGGCCGGCAGACTACGCGCTGAGCGCGTGTGAGTCTTCGCCGGAAGCGCCGCCCGCCCGCACGGTCTGGCGGCTGACCAGACGCTCCATCATCCGCAGGTCGCGGGCGTCCAGTCGCAAGGCCGCGTCAACCCAGATTTCCGTGATGCGAATCAACTCCTCGCAGGAGGCGGGCTGGCTGATTTCCCGCGCCGCCCGCAAGGCCAGCAGACCATTGCGGGATTTTTCTTCCCTGCGCACATGCTCGTGAACCGCGGCCTCGCCCTCGCCCGGCTCGGCGAGCACGTCGACCACGCCCATCTCGTACAACTCTTCAGCCAGATACAGCTTGCCGCTGCGGATGATCTTTTCTGCGAGGTGATGCCCCACCTTGCGGCCGAGAAAGGTCATCGCGCCCATGCCGGGAAAGAGATTGAACAGGATTTCCGGCAGCCCCATTTTGCTGCCGCGTTCGGCCACCAGCACATTCGCGGCCAGCGCGCTTTCGAAGCCCCCGCCCAGCGCCTGCCCCTGTACCAGCGCGATGCTGGTGACATTGGGGCGGTTGAGGTGGCTGTGTACTGCAAAGGAGCACTCCACGCAGGAAACCGCGTAGTGGTGGAGCGCCTCGCGGTCGCGGGCATGGATGTGCTGCATGAAGAGATTCAGGTCGCCGCCCAGGCTGAAGGTCTCGGGCACTTTCGAGGCTATGACGAAGTATTTGACGTCGATCGCGTCCGGGTCATCAATCTGGGCGACGAGGCCATTGCCCCAGGCCTGAAGCTCGCGCAAGAGCACCGGCGTGAAACAGGGCCGGGGCTCCGCGTGCATGTAGCCCCAGGCAATCTGGCTGTGCGGGTCGAAATACGTGGTCAGTTGGGTGAACGCGTTGCCCTGGGGTTGCAGGGTTGTGCGAACAGCGTGCAGATGGGTCATGTTTCTCTCCACGAAAGCAGCCTGGGACCGATGAGCCGGCACACCTGAAGGCTAACGCGAGCGCTTCGGCGACTCAAGCAAGAAAAGATGAAATTTTGTGCAGCCCATATCTTGCAGTATCGAACCTGCTAAGGCCCTGCATCTTGTGGCCATGCGCGCCGATCACAAAGTCCACGCCATGCGTATGGCCAGCACCGCAAGCAACAGTGCGAAAACGCGCTTTAACCGCCGTACCGGCAGGCGGTGCGTGGTGCGGGCGCCGAGGGGCGCGGTGAGCACGCTGCCTGCCACGATCCCGCCGAGGGCGGGCAGGTAGATAAAGCCCACGCTGCCGGGGGGCAGGTCGGGCCGGGACCCGCCGCCGATCGCATAGCCGGCCGCCCCGGCCAGGGCGATGGGAAAGCCGATCGCCGCCGACGTGGCGATGGCGCGATGCAGCGGTACGTTGTGCCAGAGCATAAACGGCACCGACAGCGTACCGCCGCCGATTCCCACCCAGCTCGACACTGCACCGATCACGCCGCCGGCAGCGGTGCAGCGCGCGCTGCCCGGCAGGGTGCGATGCGCGGCCGGCTTGAAATCCAGCCACATCTGGATCGCGGCGTAGACGAGGAAAACCACAAAGAACACCTTCAGCACCTGCCCCGGCACCCGGGCCGCCAGCAGCGCCCCGATCAGGGTGCCGGCCAGCGCGCCGCCCGCAAACCGGCGCACCAGCGGCCATTCCACCGCGCCGTGCCGGTGATGCGCACGCACGCTGGAGAGCGAGGTAAAGACGATCACGGCAAGCGAAGTGCCCAGCGCGATCTGGGCTTCAAGGCCGGGACCCAGCCCGGCGGCGTGGAGCTGCACGATCAAGACCGGGACGATGATCAGCCCGCCGCCCACGCCAAGCAGGCCGGCGATGAATCCGGTGGCCAGCCCGAGGGCGAAATAGCCCGCCAGCAGGGCCGGCGCAAGGTCGAGGGTCAAAGGTGCTTGACGATGAAGTCGTATTCCGCCGGATCGACCGGCGTGATCGACAGGCGGTTGCCGCGCTGCATCAGGCGCATGTTGGCCAGTTCGGGATAGCCGCGCATTTCCGCCAGCGGCATCAGCCGGGTCTTTTTCACCAGTTGCACGTCGACGTTGAGCCAGCGCGGGTTTTCGCGCGTGGCCTTGGGGTCGAAATACTTGTTGGCCGGGTCGAACTGGGTTTCGTCCGGGTACGCCAGCTTGGATACCCGGGCGAGCCCCGCCACGCCCGGCTCGGCACACGACGAGTGATAGAACAGCACCTTGTCGCCCACCTTCATCTGGTCGCGCATGAAATTGCGCGCCTGGTAGTTGCGGATGCCGTACCAGGCGACGCTCTGGTCGGGCATCGCCGCGAGATCGTCGATGGATACGTCGGACGGCTCGGATTTCATCAGCCAATAACGCATAACCTATCTATCCCTGTCTTACGCTGTCTTGTAAATCAATTACTTGGTGTAGTTTTCTCGAAAATATTGTCTTGCCAAGTCCCACCCAATTTTCTAGAATCCCACCCAGAGTTACACCCAAAATCACACCCAAAACAGTCCCACCCAGATTTAGCGAAAGTCCTCACCAAGGAGAACCGAATGGGCAAAACCGCATCGGCAGTTTACGACAAAGCCAAGCCCGACCCCGAGCGGGATCGGATGATCGGCGACGGCGACGGGCTCTATATGCGGATTCGCCCGCATGGCGCGAAAACTTGGGTCGTTGAATATCAGCACATGGGCCGGCGGACGAAATACACGATCGGCCAGCACGATCGCGACGGCGCCCCAGGCGACAAGCTCGAAGATTGGCTCCGTCATGGCCGCCTGTCTCTGACCCAGGCGCGCGCGATCGCCGGCAACTGGAAACAGGCGCGCAAGGCCGGCCACGATCCGGCGGCCGAGTGGGAAGACAAGCTCGCCGCCGAGCGCGCAGCGGCCACCGCAAAGCGCGCTGCCGAAGCAATCGAAGCCGCGCTCCCAACCGTCTCGCAAGCGATCGACCTCTTCATGGCGAAGATCATGGCCGGCAAGAAAAGCGCGCCGGCGATCCGCTACCGCCTCGACCGCCTCGCGGCACACATCGGCGACAAGAAAATCCGCGACGTCACACGGCAAGACCTGCTCGGCGCGCTCGACAATATCGCCAGCGGACAGCACGAGGGCCGGACGGCGAAGCTCCTCGCCGGTGAAGTGTTGACCCAAGCCCGTCGCCTCTGGCGCTTTGCCGTAGTGCGCGAATGGGTCGCCGTCTCGCCCATCGCCGACGTCACCCGACGCGACGTTGACGCGACACCCAACAAGCGGAGCGTGACGCTACGCCTCGACGAAGTGGCGCAGCTCTGGCGCGTGCTCGACAACCAGAGCAAGTGCAAGTCTGATCCCGTCACAGTCGCCGCGCTGCGGCTGTTGATCCTGACCGGCCAGCGCGAGCGCGAAGTCACCGATGCGGACTGGTCCGAGTTCGATCTCGACGCCGGGCTCTGGCGCATCCCTGCCGCGCGCACCAAGAAACAGCGCGCGCACCTGGTCCACCTCGCGCCCCAGGCGGTCGCCGTGCTGCGCGAGCTGCGCAAGATCACCGGCGAGACGGGCTTCGCTTTCAAGTCGCCGACCAAGCCGAAACAGGCGATCTTCGGGCGCTCCGTCAACAATGCGCTGTTGACGCTGTTCAAGACCGACGCGCTGCCAAACGTCACGCAATGCACCGTGCATGATCTTCGCCGGACCCTGATAACCCGCCTGCCCGACTTGGGTTTCGAGCCGTTCGTCGCGCACAAGATCGCCAATCACGTGCTACCCGGCGTGCTCGCGGTTTACAACCATGCCGAATACATGGACCAGCGCGAAGCGGCGCTGCGCGCATGGGCGGCGCGAATCGAGAGCCTCGCCGCCGGCGAAAACGTGGTCCAACTGCACCGCGTCGCATGATGAGCACGCGCGAAACCCTGCGAATCCTGCGAATCCCGCGAACCGCGTTTATTCATGCGGTTTCCCGCGTGCGAATCTCTTGCGAATCGTTGCGAATCTTTTGCGAACCGATCCCCGTCGAGGAGTCCCCATGACCGAACCAAGCCTGCCCCAAAACGAGCGCGAGCTGATCCTCTATGCGCTCTCCTCGATCGCCAGCGATGCGCACACGATTACCCACCTATGCGGCGCCGCAATCGACGCCGACAACGGCGAGACGCAATCGAGCCTCATCGCCGCAGCCGATAAGACCGCCGCAAGCCTTGGCGCGCTTGCCGATCTTGTACTCGAAAGAATGGGCGTGAGCGGCACGCGCGGCGCACCCGAAAATTGGCTCATGTCGCCGGAAGCCGGGGCGCGCTTGTTGCGCTGACAAGTTCGCCGCGCCTAGCCCGACGGGGCGAAGAGCCGGGACACCCTGCCCGGCCTGGCGTGGCAACCCTACAGGGGCGCCGGGGGGCGCAGCATGGGAAAAATTACTGATCGGTTCGAGTTCGATCGCCACATCGAGGCCGTTCGCGAGAACGCGGCCGGCCTGCCCGCTACACAAGGCCACCTGATCGACCTGCTCGCAGAGCTGATCGAAGACGCGCTCGCGGACCTCACCGGCGAGAAGTTCGCCACGCCGCGCAGCATGGGCGACCTCGACAGCGCCGACGGGATCTCCCACCTCTTCGCCGACTATCCCGCAGCGTTCCCGCCAGGCGGCACGCGCCCGCGCCCTTTCCTGACGGTCGAAGAGGCCGCCGCCGCGCGTTACCTTGCCGCGCTCTACCGCTCGCGCGATTCGCTGCAAGGCGGCTTCGGGATCGCCGAGGATGATCTCGCCGAGATCGAGGCGACTGGCGGCGCGCTGCTCACCTGGCGGCTACATGGGCCGGCGCTTCAGCATGGCCGCGACAAAGCCAAGCAAAGCCGAGCACAAAGCCGCCGCGCAAGTAAACGCCGAAAGAAGACAGTCGAGATAGACGGTCGCGCGGTAGCCGTCACGAAGGCGGAGCTGGAAGCCTACCGCGATAAATTCATCTTCGAGCGCGGGCAAGAGCGCGGCTGGAGAACGGCCGCCTGTGCTGACTTCGGCATTACTTTCAAGACCCTGAACAAGAGAATGGAGGAATAACGCCGGCTAGTCCCGCGAAGCTGAGACGGCCGCCGCGCCGTTGAAGATCATGCGTGCATATCAACCGAATCAGAAAGGATTCAGATATGCCGCGTCGGACTATCAACCCCGCAACCCTGGCCCACTACGAAAAGACGAGTAAGGCCGCCGCTGTTTCCCTCCCCGAGACCGGCTTCGTTCGCCTCTCGACCATTCTCAAAATCTACCCGATCGGCCGCTCGACCTGGTGGGCCGGAGTGAAGTCCGGCAAGTACCCGGCCGGCGTCAAGATCGGCGCGAATACGACCGCCTGGCGCGTCGAGGATATTCGCGCGCTGCTCGCCAAGCATCAACAAGTCGAGGCCTGATCATGGTCGCCTCGCCCATCTTCACCCAGGCCCAACCGCCGGCCAGCTCGGCGCCTATCCTCAAGGCGTTTTTTGTCGGGCTCTACTGCGCCGGCGCGCTCTCTAAGTCCGTCCTAGTCGAGCTGTTTCGCCGCCATCCTGAATGGCGCACAGCATGAGCGCCGCGAAGCTGCTCGACGCGCTGCGCCAAGCCTGCGCCGAGGCCGGGATCGTTTTTAAAGACGTGCCGACCGATGGGCGCTGGCATGAAACCGACCTCGAAGACGATCGGCGCGGCAAAGGCGACGGCCGCATTCGGCTCTTCGCCGACGGTCAAGGCGGAATCGTGGTCAATTGGAAGGCCGGAGAGCCGATCACATTCTTCGCCGACGACGACCGCGAGCTCGACGCCGCCGCACGTTTCGAGCGCGATCGCCTTCGCCGCGAGTCGATAGAGCGCGCCAAGGCCGACGAAGCGAAGCGCCGCGCGAAGGCGCGCACCGTCGCCGCTGCGCTTTGGAAAGCAGCGAAGCCGATCGCCGAGCCGCATCCCTACCTTGTGCGAAAAGGCGTCGAGCCGGTCGCCACCCTGCGCGAGATCGCGGCGGACCGCGCCGCGAAAATCCTCGGCTACGTGCCGAAGAGCGAAGGCCAACCGCTCGCCGGTCGCCTGATCCTGGCGCCGGTCAAGATCGCCGGCCAGCTCTCGACGCTGGAGCTGATTGACGAAGCGGGCTCGAAGTCTGCAATCGCTGGAGGCGCCAAGGCCGGCGGATTCTGGGCAACGGCTGCGCTGCCGAAGGGCGACGGCGACGGGCTCGCGCTGCTGATCGGCGAAGGCGTCTCGACCTGTCTCTCGGCTGCCCAGGCGACAGGCCTGCCGGCCGTGGCGGCGCTCTCATGCAGCAACCTCGAAGCCGTGGCAAAGGCGATGTGCTCGGCCTATCCGGCGGCGCGTCTCTGCATTCTGGCCGACGTCGGCAACGGACAACGCCACGCCGAACAGGCCTCAAAAACCGTGCGCGGCGCGCTGGCGATCCCAGACTTCGGACCCGATCGGCCGGAGCGTGCGACGGACTTCAACGACTTGCACGCGCTCGCCGGCGCCGAGGCCGTGCAAGGCCAGATAAGGCGCGCAATCGACGCGGCCTATACCTCGACCCATACCACCGCAAAAAAACCGCGCAGCGCCAATTTTGAGAGGCCGTTTTCTCGGAGCGATGATCGGCGGCCGGAGTTTCGGCCATTGCAACGCGAGATCGAGGCCGGCCAGCCCTACCCGGCGGAGGCGCTCGGCGAGCTGCTCGGGGGCGCTGCCCGCGTGCTGCATGAGATCGTGCGCGCGCCGCTCGCCATCTGCGCGCAGTCCGTGCTCGGCGCCGCAGCCCTCGCCGTACAAGCTCACGCCGACGTGCTGCTCGACGGTCGCCGCACACCCTTGAGTCTTTTCTTGATGACGCTGGCGGACTCCGGCGAACGAAAATCCGCAATCGACAAGCCGGCTTTGTATCCCGTGCTGCGCCGCGAGAAGCGTCTCATTGATGATTTTGACGTCGCCAAGCGCGACTATGAGCGCGAGCTCGACGCCTGGAAAGCCGCCCGAGCCGACGCGCTGCGCGGCGGCGGCAAGGCCCGCGACAAAGCCACGATCGCCCGCGCGCTCGCCCAGGTAGGCGACGAGCCCGCGCCGCCGCTGGCGCCGATCCTACTCGCCGGCGAGCCGACTCTCGAAGGACTTTTGAAGCTGCTCGCGATCGGGCAACCGTCGATCGGACTCTTCAGCGCCGAAGGCGGCCAGTTCGTCGGCGGCCATGCGATGAGCCAGGATAACGCACTCAAGACCTCGGCCGGCCTCTCCGCGCTCTGGGACGGCAGCGCCGTCGATCGCGTGCGCGCCGGCGAGGGCGCCTCGAAGCTCTACGGGCGGCGCGTGAGCTGTCACCTCATGATGCAACCGCGCGTCGCCGCCGAGCTGCTCGGCTCCGAGCTGGTGAGCGAACAAGGACTGATCGCGCGTTTCTTGATCGCGCAGCCGGAGAGCGCCGCCGGCGGTCGCCAGTACGTCGAGGCGAACCCCGAAGACACGCCCGAAATTCGAGCCTATACCGGCCGCCTGCTCGATCGCCTCGAAGCGCCGCTGCCGATCCGCGCCGACACGCGCAACGAATTGGAGCCGCGCCCGCTGCCGCTCTCGCCTGGCGCGCGTCGCCTCTGGATCGAGTTTCATGATGCGGTCGAGCGCGAGATCGTCGGCGAGTTCGCTCCGATCAAAGCCTTCGCCAGCAAGGCCGCCGAGCACGTGCTGCGCCTCGCCGGCGTGCTGCGCCTGATCGACGATCTCGACGCGAAAGAGATCGACGAAGCCGCCCTGCGCCGTGCGATCGCGCTCGGAGAGTTCTATCTCGCTGAGGCGCTCCGCCTCGCCGGTAGCGCCCAGGCCGACCCGGAATTGACCGCAGCCGCCAAGCTCTACGCATGGATGGTCGAGGGCGATCGCGTCTTTGTCTCGACCGTCGAGATTTACCGAACCGGGCCGGCTCACGTGCGCAGCGCCAGTCGAGCGCGCGAGCTGCTGAAAATCCTCGCCATGCATGGGCACGTCTCAAGCCTGCCCGGCGGCCTCGAATACGAGGGCAAGCTCCGCGCCGAGGCCTGGCGAATTCATCGGGAGGGCGAAGCTTGAGATTCAAATTCTCTTCGCCAGCCGTTGCGAATCTTGCGAATCGCCGCACCAATCAAGACGAAGCGGCCGATCGACAAGACCCAAGCACGCGCCAGCACGGCAGCCGATTCGCACAGGATTCGCAACGATTCGCAAGAGATTCGCACGCTGAAACCCTTTATCCATGCGGAGATTCGCGGGATTCGCGGGATTCGCACGATTCGCGGCGCGCACACACGAAAATTGAGCAACTGACCGAGCGCGAACTACTGAGCGCAGCCGAGGCGCGCATCGGCCCCGGCGGATTGAATGAGCTGCGCACGCAGGCCGGCAAAGAGCCCGGCCGCCTCGCCGAGCTCGCGCGCCTGATCGTCGCCACGCCACCGGCGCCCACGGCCGAAGACGTCGCCGAATTGGATCGCCTGATCGTTCGCTTGGTCGAGCTGGAGCGCCCCTGGCTCGAAGGTTTCCTGCCGACGATCCAAGACGCCCGCCGCCGTATGGCCCCCATTCACGTCGCGGAGAACTTCGCCAATTTCCGGCGATGGGTCGCCGAGGCTGAAACCCGCACCACCTCAACCCACTGAAAGGAATCAATCATGAGCAAATCACCATTACCCGCCGAGATCGTCTCAATTCTGGAAAGCCCCGCATTCAAGGCTGCTGCGGCCCAGGCCGACGCGCTGCGCATTGAGCGCCACCACAAGGCCGCCGCCGCACTGCTGGAAGCCGAGGCGGATACGGCAGAAATTCAAGACGCTGCCGCTGCCTTTGCGGCTGCTGAAAAGGCTTTGGCCGATGCCGAACCCGCGTACCTGGCTGCACGCGCTCGACTGGCTGACGCGCACGGCCAACGCCGCACGGCTGAATGGCGGCATGAGCACCAGCTCCGCCTGCTGCGCGCCGAACTCGCGAAACACATTCCGCCCATCCTCGCCGAGACGGAAGACGCGCTCGGGCTTATTGACACCGACATTCGCGGCGCGCTCACAGTGCGTGAGACTCCGCCGACAGGGTTTTTGAGGCCGGGCCGCACCACTTCCAACGCGGCCGAAGTTGACGCCGCACGCACGGCTGTTGCCACCATGCGGGCGGTGATTGCGCGGCTCACGATGCAGCCGGCGAGCGAGGCGGAAGTGGTAGCCGAGCTGTCGCGGCTGTCGTTGCAACTGATCGAGGTGGCTCGCGCTGCCGGCGCGATGGTGGCATGGCGACTGCCCGAGCAATTGCGCAATGGGTTTCCCGCCGAAAAACCCGAGCGCACCGAGCCTGTTGCTTACGCGACCCAGATCAGCGCGCACGAAGCATCGCGCTACTGAGAACAGCGGGGACAACTCGGCAAGTGTCCCATCCATGCAAAACAACACCGAGAGCCGGCGGCCGTTATTCATGGGCGGCGCGGCCGGCCCCCCCAGGGGGGGTATTCAAATCCCTGGACTCTCAAGCCCTAGACCGTGCTCCAACTCGATTTTTTGCACGCGGGAGTTTTTGAGGGGGGGTATATCGGGGGACTCGACTCGCCGAGCTACACCCATCCGAACGATCGGGGCAAATCGCCGCGCTCGCCTGCATTTGCCAACATCGGGCGGCCAAACGGCCGCCCTTTTCCGTCATCAGCCGGCGAAGACCGGATTCAGAGCGCGGCCGGCGTCCTGGCCGATGGTTGAGGATCACCCGAACACCTGGCGGCGATCCTGACCGTTCGCGGACGGCAGAACGCCCGGACTCACACCCAGAGTTACACCCAACCGAAAAAACGAAGGCGCCTAAAAAACCGGCGCCTCTCTGAAACCCAATATCGGCGCGGCTTACCGAGCCAATCCCCTAAAAATCAAAATTTCATCAGCCAGTAGCGCATGAGGGGTGTAGTAAGCGGTGAACGGTGAGGGGGGACGGTGTGGGTCAGGCGCGCTTGATCAGGGTGCCGACGCCTTCCGGGGTCAGCACTTCCAGCAGCAGCGCGTGTTCGACGCGGCCGTCGATGATGTGCGCCGTTTTCACGCCGCTGTTCACTGCATCCACCGCATAGCCGACCTTGGGGATCATGCCGCCGGAGATGGTGCCGTCGGCAATGAGATCTTCAACCTCGCGCGGCGTCAGACCGGTCAGCAATTGACCTTGCTTGTCGAGCACGCCTGGAATATTGGTCAGAAAGATGGCTTTTTCCGCCTTCAGCACGCCGGCGATCTTGCCCGCCGCGACGTCGGCGTTGATGTTGTAGGCGTTGCCCTCGGCGTCGGCACCGAGTGGCGCGATCACCGGGATGAAATCGCCGGCGTCCAGGTGCTGGATGATCTGCGGGTCGATGCCGGTGATTTCGCCGACCTGGCCGATGTCGAGCATCTCGTCGGTTTTTTCCTTGGACGGCACGAGCATCTTCTTGGCGTGGATGAAGTTACCGTCCTTGCCGGTGAGTCCGACGGCCTTGCCGCCGAACTTGTTGATGAGGGTGACGATGTCCTGGTTGACCAGCCCACCCAGCACCATTTCGACCACGTCGAGGGTTTCCTCGTCGGTCACCCGCATGCCCTGGATGAAGTCGGACTGCTTGCCGATTTTTTTCAACAGGTCGGCGATCTGCGGCCCGCCACCGTGCACCACCACGGGGTTCATGCCCACCAGTTTCAATAGCACGACGTCCTTGGCGAAGGCCTCCATCAGGTGGCGCTCGGTCATGGCGTTGCCGCCATACTTGACGACGATGGTCTTGTCATAGAAGCGCTGGATGTAGGGCAGCGCTTCCGACAAGATGTTGGCCTTGTCGGCGGCAGTATGGGGCGAGGTCATGGCGGCTCCGGAGCGGGGACTGCGCGGATTTTACGCCAAGAAAAAGGCGGCGCGCGGCCGCCTTGTCCGGTTGTGCCAGCTTTACTGGATGCTGATGCGCCTGGCCGCGGCAGCTGCCTTCTTCGGCAGCGTCAGTTCCAGCACGCCGTCCTGGTACTTGGCCGACGCCGTGGCTTCGTCCACCTCCTGCTCCAGCGCGAAGCTGCGGCTGACGCGGCCGACATGGCGCTCGCGTCGCAGCACCCGTTCGCCGTCCTTCTGCTCCGTCTGCTTGCGGACCTCGGCGCTGATCGAGACGGTGTTGCCGTCGATGGTGACCTGGATATCTTCCTTCGCCACGCCCGGCAGGTCGGCATGCACGGCATACTGGCGGCTGTTTTCCTTCACATCCATGCGAATCTGCGGCAATTCCCTGTCCATCTGGACCGGACGGAAAAAGCCGCGGAACAGGGTGTCGATCGGATCGTTGGTTTCAAATGCTTCATAACGTGCGGGGTGTGCCATGCGGATCTCCTTCAGGAAAGTTGCAGATGAACCGGATATGGGGCGGGGCAGAGGGGTTTCAAGTAGCGATTGCAGCCCACACAACATGCATCTAAAGTGCGCGCACCCGCGTAGTGGACAGCAACACGCATGAACATGCTCGACGCCCACACCTGGCTGGCCGATCACGGTGACTACCTGTTCCGGGTGGCCCGCCGGCAGCTGCACTCTGACGAACTCGCCGAGGATGCGGTGCAGGACACGCTGCTGGCCGCCCTGTCGGCCCGGGAACGCTACGCCGGGGACGCCAGTCCGCGGACCTGGCTGGTAGGCATCCTCAAGCACAAGATCGTCGACATCATCCGAAAGCGCGTGCGCGAGGTGGAACTGCCGCGCGACGAGGACGGCGAGGAGGCAGTGGATGCCCTGTTCAAGCAGGACGGACACTGGGCAGAACCCCTGCAAGCTTGGGGCAATCCGCACAAGTCGGCGGAACTGGGCCAGTTGCGGCGCGCGCTGGACGAGTGCGCCGACCGCCTGAAGCCGGTCATGGCCCAGGTGTTCAGCCTGCGCGAGGTCGGCGGCATGGAAACCGAAGAAATCTGTAAGGAGCTGGGCATTACGCCGACAAACTGCTGGGTC
Organism: Hydrogenophilales bacterium 16-64-46; assembly: GCA_002281775.1. Taxonomy (GTDB): domain Bacteria; phylum Pseudomonadota; class Gammaproteobacteria; order Burkholderiales; family Thiobacillaceae; genus Thiobacillus. The sequence goes on from NCGY01000002.1 coordinate 426,773, forward strand.
CTGCTGCATCGCGCACGATTGTTCATGCGGCAGTGCCTGGAATTGAACGGATTTTCAGGAGCGGGCGGATGAAATGGCGGACAACGTGCAAGGAAACGACGGAACTTGCCTCGCGCGCCCTGGACGAACACCTGGGCTTTGGCGAGCGCCTGGCCATGCGCATGCATTTGATGATTTGCACCAACTGCACGCGCTTTGTGCAGCAGATAAACGACATGCGCAGGATGCTGCGCATGGATGCAACCGACGAGGCAGGACCGGGACTGTCCGAACCCGCCCGCCGGCGCATCGAAACCGAATTGCAGAACAAGCTCGATCAATGAGCCTTTTGCAGCAAGCCGGGCAACCGGTCATTTGAGTGTGTTATCCATCATCCCGAAGGAGAAAACCATGTCCAAGAAATCCCTGATCGCCGCCGCTGTCGGTACCGCTTTTGTCGCCGGTATGTCCGCCGCCCCCATTGCCGCTGCGGCCGAGAATCCCTTTGCCCTGTCCGGCCTGTCGTCTGGTTACCAGGTCGCCGACGGCCACATGGGCAAGACGAAGGAAGGCAAATGCGGCGAAGGCAAGTGCGGCGGCATGAAAGCCGGCGAAGGCAAGTGCGGGATATCGATGGCCGACGCCAACAAGGACGGCAAGGTCAGCAAGGAAGAGGCTGGCAAGATGCACGAAGCCATGTTCTCCAGCATGGACGCCAACAAGGACGGCTTCGTCGACAAGGCCGAGATGGGCAAAATGATGGACGGCAAGTGCGGCGAAGGCAAATGCGGCGGCATGAAGAAGTAAGCCGCTGAACGCATGGTTTCCCTGCGCCCCACCGGCGCGGGGCTGGGCTTTCGGCGCGAACTCATCCCCGCGCTGAAAGCCCGCGTCCCCGACGCCATCGAATTCTTCGAGATCGCCCCGGAAAACTGGATCGACCTCGGCGGTGCCCATGGCCGCGACCTCGCCGGCTTCACCGAACGCTACCCCTTCGTCTGCCACGGCCTGTCGCTGTCGCTCGGCGGCCCCGCGCCGCTCGACGAGATGCTGCTGGCAAAAACGCGCCAGTTCATGGACGCCCACGGCATCGCGCTCTACACCGAACATCTGTCGTACTGCTCCGACGACGGGCATCTCTACGACCTGCTGCCGATTCCCTTTACAGAAGACGCGGTGAACTACGTCGCTGCGCGCATCCGCCGCGCGCAGGACATCCTCGAACGCCGCATCGCGATCGAGAACGCCTCGTACTACACGGCCTCGCCGATCGCCGAAATGGACGAACTGTCCTTCATCCGCGCGGTGCTCGAAGAAGCCGACTGCGACCTGCATCTCGACGTCAACAACGTCTACGTCAACAGCGTCAACCACCGCTACGACCCGGCGGCCTTCATCGCCGCGCTGCCGAGCGAGCGTATCGTCTACCTGCACACGGCCGGGCATTACAACGAGGCCGACGACCTCATCGTCGACACCCACGGTGCCGACGTGATCGAGCCGGTCTGGTCGCTACTCGATACGGCGTATCGCATTCACGGGGCCGCACCGACCCTGCTCGAACGCGATTTCAATATTCCTCCGCTGGGTGAACTGGTGCTGGAAGTCGAGCGCATCGCACAACTCCAGGCACAGCATTGTGCCCGGCAGGGAGACGTCCGCCGTGCCGGCTGATTTCCAGCATTACCAGCGCGCCTTCACCGCGCACATCCGGGATCCACAAACCCACCCGCGTCCGGCCGGGGTGGAGGCACGGCGGATGAAAATCTACAACGAGCTGCTCTACAACAATGTGGAAAGCTTCCTGCTGGCGTGTTTTCCGGTGCTGCGCCAGACGCTGGGCGCGCGCAAATGGACCCGCATGGTGCGCGTCTTTTTCGCCATGCATCGCAGCCATACGCCCTACTTCCGGCAGATTCCGGATGAGTTCGTGCAGTTCCTGCAGAACGAGTGGTCGCCGCCGGACGACTACCCGCCCTGGCTCACGGCACTGGCGCATTACGAATGGATCGAGCTGGTATTGTCGGTTTCCAACCGCTCGTCGGATCGTGCCTTCGACCCGACCGGAGATCTGATGGCAGGCAGGCCACTCGTCAATCCGGTGCTCGCCAACCTGCGCTACGACTGGCCGGTGCATCGCATCGCACCGCGGCGCAAGCTTGTGCCTGCCGAAACCTTCCTGCTGGTTTACCGCGACGCCGACGACACGGTGCGCTTCGACGAGATCAACGCCTTCACCGCGCGTCTCGTCGCCCTGCTCGAAGACGGTACGCGCACCGGGCAGGCCGCGCTCGAAACCCTGGCGAGCGAAAGCCGCCATCCCGATCCGCAGCGCCTGCTCGACGCCGGACGCGTCCTGCTCGACGACCTGCGCGCGCGCGGCGCGATCCTGGGCACCTGAGCGCTGACCCGCGTCAGTGGTGAGGTTGCATCATGCCGCTGCCCGGCGCGCGCGCCTCGGCCTGCACTTCGACCGTCTGCTGCCTGCCGCCCGATTCGATCGTCAAGATGAGCGGAATTAGCTCGCCGGCCTTGATCGGCTGCTTCAGGTTCATCAGCATGAGGTGATAACCGCCCGGTGCCAGGCTCACCGTCTTGCCCTTCGGCAGCTCGATGGCTTTCAGCTCGCGCATCCGCATCACGTCGCCGTCCATGCGCATCTCGTGCACCTCGACGCGGGGCACCGCCGGGCTGGACGCCGCGACCAGCCGCGCATCCGCGTCGGACTGGATCTTCATGTAGGCACCGCTGACCTTCTGGCCGGGCACGGTGGCGCGCGCCCAGGCCTCGGTGACGCTGACGTCGGCGGCAACAGGCAGGCTCACGGCAAACAATGCCAGGGCAAGCAGGGTTTTTTTCATTTCTGCACTCCTCAGTAGGTCCAGTCCATTTTCACATACACCGAGCGCCCCATGGCGGGCAGGATGCCACCGACGGCTGCCACGCCGCCCGCGACGCGGTTCACGCCGCCCAGCGGATCGTAATAGAGCTTGTCGAACACGTTGTCGACGCCGGCCGTGAGGTTCAGTTTCTTCAGCGGCGCAATGCTCGCGTACAGATTCAGCACGCCGTAGCCGGGGGTTTCCGGTTCGCCGTTGTAGGCCGCGACCTCCGTCTTGCGTGCCGACAACAGCCATGCGCCGCCAACCCGCCAGCCTGCCTGGCGGTAGTCGGCCGAGAGCCCGCCGCGCAGGGGCGCGATCCGGTAGAGCTTGTCACCGGTATCGGTATTCTCGCCACGCGTGAAGCTCGCCCACACCCCGAACTCCAGCGCACCGAAACGCTGGCTGGCCGACGCTTCAAGCCCCCACAGACGGGCATTCACGTTGACGTATTGCAGCACCGGCAGGCCATTTGCATCCAGACGCGCGATCGGCTGGCCCTGGATGAAGTCCGCCACGTCCTGCCAGAACACGCTGGCTTTTGCGCGCCGGGCCTGGCCGCGCACCGCCACGCCCAGTTCCACGCCGTGCGCGACTTCCGGTTCGAGAGCGAGGTTGCCCCAGTAGGTGCGGCCGTCGGCCTGGCCGGCGCTGGCAGCGGTCGGCGTGTAGAGATAGCGTTCGAGGAGGCTGGGCGAGCGCGTCTTGCGCGTGAGTGCGCCTTCCAGGCTGAGATCAGGCCGCAGCGCGTAAGCCAGCGCCAGGGTGGCGTCGAGGTTGGCGTCGCGGCGCGCATGGTCGAGCGCGTTGAAGGCATCGCGGTCATCCACCGCCGGGGCGAAGACGTCGACGATGTCGCCGGCGTCCATGCGCACGATTTCGCCGCGCAGGCCGGCGTTCATGCGCAGGCCGCCCGTGAGTGCGCCTTCCCATTCGCCATAGACGCCAAACCGGTTGCGCTCGGCGTCGCGGAACATGTCCTGTTTCGGCAGCGCGGGATTGGTCAGGTTCTGCTGGTAGACATTGAAGTCGTTGAGATGGGTCTCGAAGCCCAGCTTCAGCGTGCCGTTGCCCGCCTCACGGGCAAGCGCCAGCGTAAGACCGGTGTCGTCGCTGGTCGACGGTGCTTCCATGCGGGCGGGGCCGGTGAGCGGCCGCAGCGAAAAATTGTCCATCACGTGGTCGATTTCGTGGCGGTACACGCCGGCTTCCAGCGCACCGATGGGCGTGTCGCCCTTGAACGCGAGACGCAGCCGCCTGGCATCGTCCTCGACCATGTCCATCGGCAGTGTCGGCGTACCGACGTCGCGCGACCGGTGCGTGCCGGCCTCGAATTCCCAGGTGCCGCTGCCGTGCCGATAGGCGGCGGCGAGGGCATGGCGCTCGCTGGTGTAGCCGGTGTCGGCGACTTCGCCGCGCGCCGATTCAGTGTTGTCAGCATCCTGATAACCACCCAGGTAGCGCAGATTGAGCACATCGTTGGCCGCGCCCAGCTCCACGCCCGCCTGCAATCCGTCGTTGCCGCTCGACGCTCCCAGGCCGACACGAGCAAGCGGCCTCCAGGCCGAGTCAGAAGCAAACTCGGGCGGACGCGACTTCGCTTTCACACTGCCGGCAAGGCTGTCGCCGCCCAGACTCACAGGCGTGGCGCCGACGATCACCTCCAGCGTGTCGAGCGCTTCCGGCCCGGCGTGGTGCAGCGGCGGGTCCATGTGGTTGGGGCAGGCCGGCGTGATCGCCATGCCGTCCACCCGCACCCGCACGCGCTCGTTGAACAGGCCGCGCAACTGGACAATGCCGGTCTGAGCGCCGTTGCGCACCACGGCGGCACCCGGCACGCGCGCCAGCCACGCAGCGACGTCGTCCGGCAGGCCTGCGCCATCCTGCAGGGCATCCCCGGCTGGCAGCACGGGCGACGTGCCTTCGACCACCACGGTCATCAGCGGCAGCGGTTCATCGGCATGGACGGCCAGTGGCAGCAAACCCGACGTGACGAGGGCGGCAAGCAGGCGCGAGGGCAGGACGGGAACCAGCATGGGAACAAACGAAGCATGATTGAAATGGGACGACATTGTCTGTTTATGCGGCCGTGTCGGGAATGTGGCATATCGTCGCAGCGCGCGGGCGTCGCCGGCCGCGCATTACAATCGCGCCATGTCCGCTGCCGTCTCGCTGCTGTCCATCCTGCCCGCCCGCGCGCTGCTGGGCCGTTTGCTGACAGTGCGCGGCGCGCTCATCGCCGGCTGGGCCGTCGGCATCGCCTGGCTGCACTGGGGTCTCGGCATCCGCCTGCCGCTTGCGCCGATGGCGGCCGTGCTCGGCCTGATGGGCGCGTTTGCCCTGCTCACCCTCTGGCGGCTGCGGCAGGACGCGCCTGCCACGCAGATGGAATTCCTCGCCCATCTGCTGGCCGACCTGACTGCGTTTGCCGTGCTGGTCTTTTTCAGCGGCGGCGCGACCAACCCCTTCGTCTCGCTGATGCTGATGCCGGTCGTGATTGCCGCCGTCAGCCTGCGCCCGCGATGGGCCTGGCTGCTGGCCATGGTCGCGAGCGGCTATTACGCCCTGCTGCTGTTCGTCTACCAGCCGCTGGCGATTGCCGACCCCGTCGCCGCCTACGGCATGCATCTGGGCGGCATGTGGTTCAACTTTCTCATCAGCGCGGCGCTGATCGCCTTCTTTGTCACCCGCATGACCGGCGCGCTGCGCGCGCGCGACCACGAACTCGCCGGACTGCGCGAAAAACAGCTGCGCGACGAACGCATCGTCGCGCTCGGCACCCAGGCGGCGCTGGCCGCGCACGAGCTTGCCACGCCGCTCGCCACGCTCCAGACCACCGCCCACGAACTGGCGCGCGAATTCGCCAACGACCCGGACATCGGTGCCGACTGCCGCCTGCTCGAAAAGCAGGCGCAGGCCTGCAAGACCATCCTCACGCAACTGGCCGAACGTGCGCGCGACACCGCGCCGTCCCCGCAGCCGCTCGATGCCTGGGTCGCCGCCCTGCTCGAACGCTGGCAGGTGTTGCGGCCCGATGCGCGCGTCACGACGGAACTCGCCGTCGACGCCCATCCCTTTCTGCCGCCCGACGGCCTCGAGCAGGCCGTGCTCAATCTCCTCAACAACGCCGCCGACGCCGCTGCGGTGCCGGTCGAATTCCGGGCGCACGCCGATGCAGGCACGCTCACCCTGGACATCGCCGACCGCGGCCCCGGCTTCACCCCAGAGCAAAAGGCGCAGGCTGGTCGCGTGCTGATGCGCGGCAAACCCGGACGCGGCTGGGGCATGGGCCTGGCGCTCACGCACGCCACGCTCGAACGCGCCGGTGGCAGCCTCACGCTGAACGAACGCGAAGGCGGTGGCACCCGCGTGCAACTCGTCATTCCCCGGGAACAGGCAACATGAACATGAAACTTTTGATCGTCGAGGACGATGCCGACTTTGCCGCCGCCCTCGCGCGCGCCATGACGAAGCGCGGCATCGCCACCGCGCATGCCGGCGACGCTGCCGGCGCGCGCGACCAGGCCGAAACCTTCCGTCCGACCCATGCCGTGGTCGACCTCAAACTGCCCGGCGAATCGGGCCTGCGCGTCGTCGCCGATCTTGCCGCCCGCGAGTCGCCGCCGGTCATCGTCGTGCTCACCGGCTACGCCAGCATCACCACCGCCGTCGAAGCCGTGCGGCTGGGCGCGCGCCATTATCTGGCCAAGCCGGCCAACGCTGACGAAATCCTCGCCGCCCTCACGCGCGACACGCCGGATGCCGCACTCGACATCGCCAGCGAACCGCTCTCGGTGGCGCGGCTGGAATGGGAACACATCCAGAAGGTGCTCGCCGAGCACGACGGCAACATTTCCGCCACCGCGCGCGCCCTGAAAATGCACCGGCGTACCCTGCAGCGCAAACTCGACAAGCATCCGCCCAAACCCGCCTGAAGCGGGAACCCGGCACCGTGGCAGGCGTCACAGTGCGCATGTTCCCTTCCTTGACTGAAAACATGAACATCCAATCCATGCTCGACCAACTCCTTGGTGCCGGCCAGTCGGTCGCGCAAAAGGCCGGACAATCCGGCTACGCCAATTTCGGCACCGGCATACTGGCGGGCGGCGCACTGGGGCTGCTGCTGGGCGACAAGCGGGTGCGTAAATTCGGCGGCAAGGCGCTCACCTATGGCGGCGCAGCGGCGCTTGGGGCGCTGGCCTTCCGCGCCTACAGCAACTGGCAGCAGCAGAAGGCCGCAGCGGGCGCAGCGCCTGTGCCACAGGCTCAACCCACGCAATTCCTGCCCGCACCGGAGGCCGAAGTCCACAGCCGTGCCGTACTCAAGGCTCTGATTGCGGCTGCCAAGTCCGACGGGCACATCGACCCGCGCGAGCGCGGTCTGATCGATGAGCAGTTGGGCCGCATGGCCGGGGACGCCAGCCTGCGTAGCTGGATCGACGCAGAAGTCGCCCGTCCGCTGGACCCGGCCGAAGTCGCCACGGCAGCAAACGGTTCAATGGAAATTGCCACCGAGATGTATCTGGTCAGCGTGCTCGCCGTCGACACGGAGAGCTTCATGGAACGCGCCTATCTGGATGCGCTGGCCACGCAACTGAACTTGCCGGCTGACCTCAGGACACAACTCGAAACCGAGGCCAGGCAGGCCGCCGCCGCAAGCGCCTGATTTCAGTGGCCGATGCCCCAGTCGACCACGCCCAGATAGGCGGTGACGAGTACCAGTCCGCCGAACACGATGCGGTACCAGGCGAACACCGTGTAGTCGTGCCGGCTGACGAACTTGATCAGGGTGCGCACGGCGATCAGGGCGCTGACGAACGCGGCCACGCCGCCCACGAGAAACAATGGCAGGTCGCTGGCATCGAACAGCGCCCAGTTTTTGTACAGGTCGTAGGCCGTGGCCGCGAACATGGTGGGGATGGCGAGGAAGAACGAGAACTCCGCCGCCGCCTTGCGCGACAGGCCGAGAAACAGCCCGCCGATGATCGTCGCCCCGGAACGCGAGGTACCGGGAATCATCGCCAGCGCCTGGGCAAAGCCGATCGCCAGCGCCCGCCGCCAGGACAGATCGTCCACGGTTTCAGTGCTGATCGTGTGCGTGCGCCGCTCGGCCCAGAGGATGAGCACGCCGCCGATCACCAGCGCCGACGCCACGATCAGGGGGTTGAACAGATAGCCCTTGATTTCCTTGTAGAACAGCAGGCCCAGCACCGCTGCTGGCAGAAAGCCCGCCATCAGGTTGACGACCAGACGGCGTGACGCCGGCTCGCTGCCCAGCGTCATCGCCACGTGCGTGAGCTTCACCCGGTATTCGTACACCACCGCCAGAATCGCCGCCAGCTGGATGGCGATCATGAACACCTTGGCCTTTTCGCCCGTGAATCCGATCAGCTGCCCGGCCAGGATCAGGTGCCCTGTGCTGGAAATCGGCAGGAATTCGGTGACACCCTCGACCAGGCCAAGGATGAGCGCATGCAGTATCAGTGTCGGATCGGCCATGGGTGCCAAATCAGGAAACAAAAAAGGCGCGTCACCCGGACGCGCATCATGATTATACGCAGGGCAGTTTACACCTTGCGATACACCTCCGCCCCCTGCTTCACGAACTCCACCGCCTTCACTTCCATGCCTTTCTGCAGTGCGTCGGCTTCGTTCAAGCCTTCCTTGGCAGCGTACTCGCGCACGTCCTGGGTGATCTTCATCGAGCAGAAATGCGGGCCGCACATCGAGCAGAAGTGAGCGACCTTGGCTGATTCCTTCGGCAGCGTCTCGTCGTGGAAGGACTTGGCCTTGTCGGGGTCGAGGCCGAGGTTGAACTGGTCGTCCCAGCGGAATTCGAAGCGCGCTTTCGACAAAGCGTTATCGCGAATCTGCGCGCCGGGATGGCCTTTGGCCAAGTCAGCGGCGTGGGCGGCGAGCTTGTAGGTGATGATGCCTTCCTTCACGTCGTCTTTATCCGGCAGGCCGAGGTGTTCTTTCGGCGTGACGTAGCAGAGCATCGCCGTGCCGTACCAGCCGATCATCGCAGCCCCAATTCCACTCGTGATGTGGTCGTAGCCGGGCGCGATATCGGTCGTCAAAGGCCCGAGCGTATAGAACGGCGCTTCGGAGCAGGCTTCAAGCTGGATGTCCATGTTCTCCTTGATGAGGTGCATGGGCACGTGGCCGGGGCCTTCGATCATCACCTGCACGTCGTGCTTCCACGCCACTTGGGTGAGTTCGCCGAGCGTGCGCAGTTCGGAGAGTTGCGCCTCGTCGTTGGCGTCGTAGATCGAGCCGGGACGCAGACCGTCGCCGAGGCTGAACGCCACGTCGTAGGCCTTCATGATTTCGCAGATGTCTTCGAAGTGGGTGTAGAGGAAGCTCTCCTTGTGGTGCGCGAGGCACCACTTGGCCATGATCGAGCCGCCGCGCGAGACGATCCCGGTCAGGCGGTTGGCGGTCATCGGCACGTAGCGCAAGAGCACACCCGCGTGGATGGTGAAGTAGTCGACGCCCTGTTCGGCCTGTTCAATCAGCGTGTCACGGAACATCTCCCAGGTCAGGTCTTCGGCACGGCCGTCGACTTTTTCCAGCGCCTGATAAATCGGCACGGTGCCGATGGGAACCGGCGAGTTGCGGATGATCCACTCGCGGGTCTCGTGGATGTTCTTGCCGGTCGACAGGTCCATCACGGTGTCGCCGCCCCAGCGGATCGCCCAGGTCATTTTCTCGACTTCTTCCTGGATCGACGAACCGAGCGCGGAGTTACCGATGTTGGCGTTGATTTTCACCAGAAAATTGCGGCCGATGATCATCGGCTCGGATTCGGGGTGGTTGATGTTGTTGGGGATGATCGCGCGGCCGCGCGCGATTTCGCTGCGCACGAATTCGGGGGTGATTTCGTTTTGGAGATGCGCGCCGAAGTTCTGGCCGGCGTGCTGGCGGTTCATCAGCGCCGCGAGCTTTTCGCCTTGCGGGCCGGAGGCGCGCAACGATTCGAGGTAGGCGACGCGGTTGTTGTTTTCGCGGATGGCGATGAATTCCATCTCCGGCGTGATGATGCCGCGCCGCGCATAGTGCATCTGGGTGACGTTCATCCCCGCCTTCGCCCGGCGCGGCGTGCGCGCCAGCTCGGGAAAACGCATGCCGGCCAGCTCGGGGTTGGCGGCCTGCTGGCGGCCATATTCCGAACTCAGGTCGCCCAGCACTTCGGTATCGCCACGCGCTTCGATCCACTTGGTGCGCAGCGCAGGCAAGCCTTTGCGGATGTCGATGTTCGCCGCCGGGTCGGTGTAGGGGCCCGAGCAGTCGTAGACGAAGATCGCCGGGTTCTTTTCGCCGCCGAAACCGCTCGCGGTATCGGCCTGCGAGATTTCGCGCATCGGCACGCGGATGTCGGGCGTGCTGCCTTCGACGTAAATCTTGCGCGAGTTGGGTAGCGGCTGGATCGCGAGTGCGTCCACGTGGGCGGACTCGGCGGTGAACTGGGCGGGCTTCGAGGGGGCATTCATGGGCGTTCTCCAAAGACGGGAGTGCCCGGTCGCGCACGATGGCGCAGCGTCCCGGCCCTCCCTACGGCGGTATCAACCGCATCAGGTTCGAAGGGTATGTCTCACTCCCGGGGAATGTATCCCCGGGAGACCCCTGGCGAGCGGCCAAGTTAGCCGAAATGTGGAATAATTGCAAGGCAGCGCCCCCTGTAACTCATTGATTTTTTAGGGCGACAACATTAACCAAGGCAAGTCATGGACATTGAACAGGCGCGCTACAACATGGTGGAACAGCAGATTCGCCCCTGGGACGTGCTGAACCAGAGCGTGCTCGACCTGCTGTTCAGGCTGCGGCGTGAAGATTTCGTGCCACCGCCCCATCGCGCGCTGGCCTTCGTCGACATGGAAATTCCGCTCGGCCACGGCGAGGCGATGTGGACGCCCAAGCTGGAAGCGCGCGTGCTACAGGAGCTGACTCTCTCCCCCGCCGACCGCGTGCTGGAAATCGGCACCGGTAGCGGCTATTTCACCGCGTTGCTTGCCGCGCAGGCCGCCGAGGTGGTGTCGGTGGACATTCACGCCGACTTCTCGTCCGCAGCCAGCGCAAGCCTGCGCGCGCATGGCATCGCCAACGTCAATCTGCAGACCGGCGACGCCGCCCGTGACTGGTACGACCAGGACGGCTTCGATGCCATCGTGCTCACCGGTTCCACGCCCCTCCTGTCGGACGCCTTCCGCCGGCGGCTGCGCGTCGGCGGCCGCCTGTTCGCCATCACCGGCACGCCCCCGGTGATGCAGGCCCAGCTCGTCACCTGCACCGCCCCCGGCGCGTTTCGCAGCGTGACGCTGTTCGAAACCTGTGTCGCCCCGCTGCTCAACGCGCCGCAACCCGCTGCATTCGTATTCTGATGCGCCAGTTCCGTCCCGCCGATCTCGCCGCCTACCTGGCACAGGGCCACACGCCGATTCTGCTCGACGTGCGTGAACCCTGGGAAGCCGGTATCTGCCGCGTCCCGGGTTCGACGCTGATCCCGATGCGCGACCTGCCTGCACGCGCACACGAATTGAACAAAGAAGCTGAAACGGTAGTCATCTGCCATCATGGCGTGCGAAGCTACCACGCAGCCCGCTACCTGGAGTCCCTGGGATTTGGAGATGTCATCAACCTCTCGGGCGGCGTCGCCGCCTGGGCAGACGAAGTCGACCCGGCCATGCCGCGCTACTGAACACAACAGGATCATCATGCACATCAAACCGCTCGTTCTTGCCCTGGGCCTGGCCCTGGTTCCCACTGCCCATGCGGACAATCTCTCGGACGTGTATCGTGACGCGCTCGCCTACGATGCCCAGTACGCCGCCGCGCGCGCCGCCCTGCTGGCAGGGCAGGAAAAAACTGCGCAGGGCCGGGCCGGTCTGCTGCCGCAGGTCAGCGTCAACGGCAACGTGCGTTACAACGACGTCGAATCCTCGTTGCCGGGCGGCGACGCCGACTACGATTCCAACGGCTTCAGCATCAGCGCCTCGCAGCCCCTGTTCCGCAAACAGAATCAGGTGCAGTACGAGCAGGCCAAGAACCAGACGCGCATCGCCGACATGCAGTTCAAGGCCGCCGAGCAGGACCTGATCCAGCGCGTGGCGCAGGCCTATTTCGACGTGCTGCAGTCGCAGGACAACATCGCCTTCATCAACGCACAGAAAGCGGCGATCTCCGAACAGCTCGCCTCGGCCAAGCGCAATTTCGAGGTCGGCACCGCCACCATCACCGACACGCACGAAGCGCAGGCCCGTTACGACCTGGCCGTGGCGCAGGAAATCGCCGAACAGAATTCGCTGAACATCCGCCTGCGCGCGCTGGAAAAACTCATCGGCAAACCCGCCGGTACACTCGATGTGCTGGTCGAACCGGCCCAGCTCAAGACCGAGATCGGCAACATCGACGAATGGGCCGAGCGCGCCGCCAAGGGCAATCTGCAAGCCGAAATCCAGCGCCTCGCCAAGGCCATCGCCGATCAGGAAGTCGAACGCAACCGCGCCGGCCACTACCCTACGCTCGACGCGGTCGCCGGCTACACCGTCAGCAACAACCAGAACTTTGGTACGCAACAGGTGGATACTCGCACCGCCAGCATCGGCCTCGAACTCAACCTGCCGCTCTATCAGGGCGGGCTCGTCAGCTCGCAGGTGCGTGAAGCCGTCGCCAACCAGGAAAAGGCGCGCCAGGACCTGCAAGCGGCGAGCCGCGACGCCAGCCTGTCGGCACGCCAGGCCTGGCTCAACGTCAACAGCGGTGCCGCGCGCGTGCGCGCGCTGGAACAGGCGCTGGTTTCAACGCAGGCGCAGCTCGATTCGACCAAGCTTGGACTGTCCGTGGGTGTGCGCACCGGCCTGGACGTGCTCGACGCGGACCAGCAGGTGCTATCCGCCCGCCGCGATCTCGCCGGTGCGCGCTACGCCTACCTGCTCTCGGGCCTTGCGCTCAAGGCTGCCGTGGGCACCTTGAGCCCGGCTGATCTGGCCGAGATCGACCAGCACCTGAAACCCGTGGCGAAATAAGCCCCCGACAGACCACTAGGGTTCAGGCACAAGCGCCGCCATCCGCGCCGCTGCGCCGCGATGGCGCGCGACGAAGGCCCGCCCGGCCTCGCCCATGCGGGCGCATGCCGGGGTATCTGCCAGCAGTTTCAGCGCTGCACGCACGCAGGCTTGTGCATCATCCACCCGCAATGCCGCGCCGGCTTCGATCGCCTGGCGCGTCGCCACCTCGAAATTGAAGGTGTGCGGGCCGATCAGGATGGCACGCCCCACACTCGCCGCCTCGATCAGGTTCTGTCCGCCCAGCGGCGCGAGGCTGCCGCCGACGAAAGCCACGTCGCACGAGGCGTAGTAGGCAAACAATTCACCCAGACTGTCGCCGAGCAATACACGTGTGCCCGCATCCGGCGGTCTGTTCGTGCTGCGCCGCTCATACGACAAACCCGCCGCCTCGATCAGCCCCGCCACGGCGTCAAAACGCTGCGGGTGGCGTGGCACCAGCACCAGCAGCACCTCACGCGGCGCAGTATTGGCAAAGGCCCGCAACAGTAGCGCTTCCTCGCCTTCGCGCGTGCTCGCCGCGAGCAGCACCGGACGCGCGCCCCAGGTCGCGCGCCACGCTGCGCCGCGTTCGAGCATGTTGGCCGGCGGCGTGATGTCGAACTTGAGATTGCCGGTGACGTGTACTTCCCCAGCCCCGAGCTGCTGCAGCCGCGCCGCGTCAGCCCCGGTCTGCGCCGCGACCACGGCGACGCGGGCGAGGCTCGCCCGCGTCAGCGCCGGCAGGCGCGCGTAGCCGCGCGCCGACCGTTCCGACAGCCGCGCGTTGGCCAGCATTAACGGTACGCCCTGCTGATGCGCCGCGCGGATCAGATTCGGCCACAGCTCGGTTTCCATCAGGATGCCGACCGCCGGTTTTGCGCGTCGCAGAAAGCGCCGCACCAGAAAGCCGTAGTCGTAGGGCAGGTAGGCGATGCGGGCGAAACCACCGTAGAGCGATTCCGCCGTCGCGCGGCCGGTCGGCGTCATGCAGGTGAGCAGGAGCGGCCTGCCCGGATGCCTCGCGCGCAGGGCGTCGAGCAGCGGCTGCGCCGCGCGCATCTCGCCCACCGACACCGCGTGGATCCAGATCGCGCCGGCCGGCACAGCCGCCGCACCCAGGCGTTCGTCCCAGTGCGCGAGATAGCCCCGCTCGTGCCGTCCCCGCCACAAGAGCCGCAGCGGAATCAGCGGCGCAGCCAGCAATAGGGCCAGGCGATAGAGCGTCCAGTCGAAGATCAGGCGCAGGGCGGACATCGCCGGATTGTAAGCGGTGCGATGCTAAACTCGACGCCACCTCTGGAGGCAAAACCATGAAAATCCTGCTTACCGGCGCGGCCGGGTTTATCGGCATGCACGTCGCGCAAATTCTGCTCAAGCGTGGCGATGAGGTGATCGGTATCGACAGCCTGAACGACTACTACGACCCGGCCTTGAAGCTAGCGCGGCTGGAGCAGATGAAACCCTTCCCCAACTTTCATTTCGTCCACGGCGACATCTCCGACCGCATGGCGATGGAGGACCTGTTCGAGAAGGGCCACTTCGACGCCGTCATCAATCTCGCCGCGCAGGCCGGCGTGCGTTACTCGCTGAAGAATCCGCACGCCTACGTGCAGTCCAACATCGTCGGCTTTGCCAACCTGCTCGAAGGCTGCCGC
>NCGY01000007.1 GCA_002281775.1 Hydrogenophilales bacterium 16-64-46
CGGGGAATGAGTCAGGGAGCGATAGAAACCGGCGTTCGGATCGGCGGGCACACTGACCACGCTGACCTCGTAGGGCATCCATGCGAAGCGCACGGTGCGGCCGGATTCAGATACGGTTTTGAGAAGCTGATAGCCGACGCTCAGGCTGCGGATGATTCCAGCCTTCACGTCCGCCAGGATTTCCCGTGCCTGTGTGCTGGAGCCGAAGCGCGCCAAGCCTTTCAGCTTGCCGCCCTCGATGCGCACCTGCTCGACCACGCCCACATTCAGCTGGGTATGGTCATGCTGCACGACCACGGGAAGCGGCGCGCGCGACAGATCGACTTCGCCGGAGTGATGAGAAAGCACCTCGTCATATCCGCCACGGTCGACCGGTTGCTCGGTCGATAGCACACACGGAATCAGGTCGCCGTCCGCCTCGGCGGCGCGCAACTCGATTTCACGGATGAAGAATTCGGGCATATTCGGCCCTCCATTCAAGCCAGGCCGCGCAAGCAAAAGGGCGCGCCCAGGCAAACTAGAAACAGCTCCGGGGAGCTGGCTTCAGTTCTGACCAGACGCGCCCTTGGGCGCGCTCCCACCTCGGTGAACTCGGTACAGCACCGGCAAGCGCGAAGCTATTGAACGGGTGTCGTGCATCGGACCACTCGGGTTCGAACGTGTTGGAATAATCGCGGGCACAGGCATCGCGCGTCATGGCACTAAATGCGGCTTTTATTGCTTGGTTTCATCCAGTGCCAAGACTGGCGCGGGGTGGCGTGATGCCGCTACCCGGAATTAATGCAGCTCACCCGGCGTCGGCACGATCTCGAAGCGCAGCCCCTGGGAATGGGCTATGCGCAGATGCTCCTGCAGCACCCCCGATGAGGCGTTGACCATGGCCTGCAGCTGTACCTGCAGCTCGGCCAGGCGCTCGCTCTCGCCGTCCGGGATCATCTCGAGGGCGAGCGCCGCAGTGCAGCGCCTCAGGTTCTCTGTGCGCAGGTACTCGAACAGCACCAGGTCGGCGAACGACTTTCCATCAAGGGTAATGTCCTGCTCCGGGTTGGATACCCGCACGCCAAGCTTTTCAATTGCTTCCATCGTTGTTGCTCCTTTCATTGTTGAATAACTCTGCCCCACTTACACACCCCCCTACATCTCCCAAAACTAGCGAAAACCTGCGATCCTTTGGGCCCGTGCTGGAAGGGCCACCGAAGGACCCAAAAATTTGATAGGCACGCGGTCACTTATCCAGGAAGCTGATGCTCGCTGCAGGGTGAGGGAGATACACACTACCCAGTCACCCACCCGGGAGGAATAAAGGGAAAGAAGGTGCGAAAGGCGCTTTCCTCCCTTTATTCCCTTTATTCCTGCCTTAGTGATGCCTGAGCCTTGAACGCCTTGATTCACAAGGAAAGAAAGAAAATACTTATAAAAACCTTCTAGGGAATCAGCTAAATAAGGTACGAAAGTCGGCATCACTCGCACCCCTTCTTCATGGCAAGCGGGTTGACCTGGTAATAGATCGGTGGCCGGCCACCTGTCCCTGTCCCTTTGTACGGGCCGGCGATCAGGTTGCGGGTTTTCAGTGTTTCGAGCGCGGCAATCAGCCGGTCGATCTTGTCGAAGCGGGTATGGTGGGCGCGGTGCAGTTCGGAGCGCAGGAACTCGGGTTCGCCACGCCGTTCGATCCAGCGCCAACACAGGCGCGCATCGTCGGTGGCAGGGTCAGCACCGATCAGGTCGAACACGGCCTGAGCGTGGCGTATGAGCCGCAGGCACAGGCCAACAGCACACTTCATGGTTTCGTCGCTGATTGGTTCCGCAGCCTTGCCGTGCCCTGCGACGTGCAACAGGCCAGCCACGCGCAGCGCACCGCCTGGCAGCTTTGCGCACCAGTCGCGCATTGATTCAAGCGGCCCGCCTTCGGCCTGCTCGTTCTCGATCTTCTGGGCGAATGTCACCCACAGATCGCGTGCCGCATCGGATAACAGCAGCGTGTGTTCGTCATCCTCGCCATCCGCCACATCGGCGCGCGGCTCAAGCTCCAGCAGCCGCAGCACCTCACCCCGGTAGCGGCCCTCCAGGTCGGCAGCTATGGTGACGCGCCGCCCCATGTCGCGCTTGCCAATGCGACTGCCGGGCAGCCCAAAGAAGAAACGGGCGAAGGTGCCCGAGCTGCGGAACTTGCGCTTCGCGGCCGGCGCCATGTCCTGCAGCAACCCTGGCTGCATGCCGAGTCCGAAGGTCAGCGCCGGCCGGTCAATCACCGCCGTGCGGCTGCCTCGATCAACCCGCACAGGCGATCCGCTGTAAGCCTGAAGCGCCACATCTACAACAGACTCGCCGCCCGAATACAAGCCCGCCAGGACAGCAAAAATCCCGCCCTCATCGCTCATCACGGCCATGCGGCCATCGTGCTCGACCAGCATCGACTGCAGCCGCTCCGGGGTGACGTCGCCCGTGAAAAATCGCGGCGGGCGCAACTCCTCCGGCGTTTGCTCGGCCAGCTCGGTGATTTCGCGCACGATCTCGCCGCGCCGCACCGCGCTATCCTCTTTCGCCGCGTCGGCCTGCAGCTTCTCGGCACGGCGCTGGCTAATCTTGCGCAGAGTGTCGCGCTCGACGATCTCGGGGCGCATCTGGTCGGCCAGCTTCGCTTCCTTCAACAGCACCGGCTTGAGAAGCCGCTGGATCAATGCTGATTTGCGTTCGCCGGAATCGGCCAGGATAACTGTCCACACGCACACCGGTTCGCTGTAGTCATCACCGAACGGCGACACTTTGAACTTGCGCTGCAGCGCCAGGGACAGCACCGCCAGGGTGAACAGCACAGCCATCGTCGGCGGCGTTTGCAGCGCTTCGGACAATGCATCCGCGTACTCACAAAACACGCCAGGCAGCAGCTCGGGCGGCAGTTCGGGGGTTTCGATTTGATTGAATGGCAGCGGCTCATCCCAGCGCTTGCCATCGTCTGCCGCCGCGGATGGCTGTGCAGACGTGTGCACGGGCGCCGCTGGCTTGGCCGCTTCCACTGATTTGCGCACCGCTTCGGCGCCGGCTTCCTTGGCCAGGTCGTTGTAGTCAGTCTTCTTGGTCATTGGGGGCTTTCGCTGAAGGTGGGACACGCCACCCAGCCATGCACAGCGCGGGCGGCCTCCCAGGCGTTTGTTAGCCCAGGGTTGCCGGGTGTCTGGGTGTCGTTGTCGGCGCACACGATGATGCGCAGGCTCGGGAACTTGGCGCGCAGGGCGCGCGCCACGGGCGCCAGGTTGCCGGCGTTGAATGCGCAGGCGGTGGCGTGGCCGGTCGATTCATAGAGGCTGGCAGCGGTGGCGTAGCCTTCGGCCAGCAGCAGGGTGTCGGCAGGCCTGCCGATGGCGCAGTAGCAAGCCTGTATCCGACCCCCGCTGAGGAAGCGCTTGTCACCATCCCGGCCAATGAATTGCAGGGTGTGCAGCTGGCCGTGCGCATC
This sequence comes from Hydrogenophilales bacterium 16-64-46, assembly GCA_002281775.1. Lineage (GTDB taxonomy): Bacteria > Pseudomonadota > Gammaproteobacteria > Burkholderiales > Thiobacillaceae > Thiobacillus. Next base: position 3,458 of record NCGY01000007.1, read on the forward strand.
CCGCGCGGGGATCACCAGGCTTTCCCTCAGCTGGCGGACTCCCCACGCCTTCACGCCCTTGCGCACCAGGTAGGGGTGGGCGGCCTCCGCAGGCTTGGTCATATCCCACAAGCGGGCGGCCTTGCTGCGAGCCTCTTCGCGAACACGGGCTTCTTCTTCCGTCCGCTGCCGGCGCATGGCCTCGAACTGGCGGCGCTGTTCGGCCAGCTCGGCAGGGGTCATGAAATTCTTGGATTCGGCGCGCCAGGTGTGGGACTCGCCAGTCCGCCAGCTGCCGAACGCGCCATGGCCGACAGGATCCGCATACAGCACGCACCAGCCGTTTCGGCTGCCCGCCTTGTCCCCTTCAACGCGGAAGCGATGAATGCGGCCATCGGCCACCGGCTTGAATTTGATCGGCGTCAAGCCTGCCGCCACCAAGCGATCCAGAAAGCTGATTTCAGCGCTCATCGCCAAGCACCCGCCGGCTTGCCTGCCGCAGAATTGTCAGCTCGGCCTCCGGTCCTGAAGCTGCTGTACTGGAACACTCGCCACAGATCGGCGCCGTGTGTTCGGTTCTCCGCCCGCCACGAATCGACAAGGATAGGCGCACGTCAGCGCCAGCATCGCCCACCCCGATCATGTTTGCGCAGGCCGCGCAGGGCTGTTTCGTCTTGATACGCTTGGCCATGGCGCGCCCCTTACTCGTTATTGCCGGCACTGGCCAATACCGAGCGAAGCTCGCCCACATTCCAGGCGGTAACTCGCGCGCCCAGCTTGCGGGGCGCAGGCAATGAGCCCGCCTTCACCCGACGCCAGACTGTTACGTCAGCACAGGCGAAAAGCGCCGCCACGACGGGCAGGCGGACATTGGCTGAATCAGGGAGGGAATCGAAGTTGCGCAGTGCGTCCGGAATATCCCGGACGGCGCGTTTTGCTGTGTCTTTCATTGGTCGTACCCCTTGTGAAGTGGTACGACATAATTAATCTGCGTCAGCCGCATTGCACGGCACTGAATGACGCCTTATTTTCTAAATTTCATCCTGCGTCAGGCTGGCGCTGGCGTTCCTGCCATTTACGAATATCGCCTTCCGCTTTGATCGTTTCGCCTCGGTCGTTTTCTATTCCTGCGCTCTCGTAGACAAGCTGGATAAGATCCTCGAAGTCCCCGCCGCGCACCGTACGCATGCCAATCTTTTCCACTGCTCTCGCCACCTCTCCCACCAGGTGAAGGCGCGCGTTTTTCTCGGGTGATTTGTCGCGGCCGGATGACACATCGAGAGCGACCGCCGCGGACCGTGCAGCCTCTACAAGCACGTTGCCGCCTTCGTCATACAACGCGCTTTCCAGTTGCTGGAAACGGAGGATGGTGCCGTCTTCGATGTATTCTCCGCACGCGTCGAGGAACAATGAGCGGGCGCGGCCCCGGCTTTGCATGATCTCGTTGATTGTGGAGATAGCCTTCGCAAGGCGATCGAGCTCCTTGCGCACGTCTGTATCCGTCTCTTCCTTTTCCTGAGGCATCAGCGCGAAATGGCAACTCAACGCGCCCTCAATATCGCCCAGCACGGATTCATCATTCCCGAGCAGCTCCAGGATGCGCTCACGGTTTTTTGAGAGCCGAACGGTTTGGAATTTGATCCAGCGCGGCTTCATTTCTCTCCCCCTAAGAGAGACCCGTGTTCAAGCGCGTGGGTGGCGTTCGCGGAAAAGACCGAAGCGCCCTCCGCCATTTCCGCCAGAAACTCAACAAGCCAGCCAGCGCTGGAAACGGTACCAGATGGCAACTCCCCAGTCGTTTGCGCGATCGCTAGCAGTACACCGACGGTCTTCAGTCCACGCAGCGCCTCACCTTTGATATTGCTGGCCTGTTGTGCGATTGCAGCAAGGCGTTGGGGCTCGTAGCCTTTGTGAAATAAAGCGCCGCAGGATTCCGGACGGCCCAGCTGCAGGTTATGGCAAAACCCGGAAAAGCCGACGCCGTGCGAAAAATACGGGTCAGGATTTTTGTCAGCCATGCTCTTTCTCCCGATTCGAGATAGCAAGCTCAACCTCATCGAGCAGCCCAGCGATTCGACGAAGCTCTTCACACGCCTTTTCCAATATCCGGGGAACACTCTCCCCAACCCCTGAAATTTTTTCGCTCAACGCCTGCGCACCCATGAGGGCAGCCCGGACGTCGAAAATATCGTCCATCGCCTCGCCGAGCCCGCTCTTCGCGGAAGAGAAGTTAAGATTGCCGTCAGCCATGATGATCTCCTTGGTAGATCGTTGCGGTCAGGGCCAGCAGGTGCGTCAACACCCGTCTGGCCCGCTTTGCCTGAATCCGTCAGGCGGCGGTTTTTCCGTGTAGTGATACCACTTCCCCACCGGCCTCCAGCGCATCGCATGTGTCCGCCCATGCCTGCATCATCTTGCGCCGCTCAGGCAAGTGCTCGGATCGGGCATAGGCCGCGATCGTGCTGTCGGTTTCCTTATGGTCCAGCTGGCGCTCCATTGCCTCGCGGCTCCATCCCTGCTCGCTCAGGATCGAACGCGCCGACGCGCGGAACCCATGAACGCACTGGCGCCCCTGGTACCCCATCTTGTTTAGCATCTTGCCGACAGTGTTTTCGCTGATCACAGGCGCGTCGGTATAGCCCTTGGCCTTGGGAAATAGATAGGGCGAATGCCCGGTCAGGTCTTTCAACTCATGCAGCAATGCCAGCGCCTGGGTCGATAGCGGGACAGTATGGGCCGGCAAGGCTTTGCCGGTTTTCATGCGCTTGGCCGGAACTTTCCATTCCTTCCCTTTCCAGTCGATTTCCTCCCACTTGGCGAAGCGGAATTCCTGTGCACGCACGAAGGTCATCAGGGCGAAATAGGCAGCGTGCCTGGTCACGGGGTCATAGCCAGTGGCCTCCCGAAGATCGCGCAGGAAAACACCAAATTCGCGGCGCTCAGTGATGGCCGGCCGATGATTGACCTCCGGCTTGTGCAATGCGCCGATCAGGTGCGCAGCAGGGTTGTCTTCCGCCCTGCCAGTGGCTACGCCATAGCGGAATATCTGCCCGCAGACCTCACGCAGCCGGACTGCAGTGTACGCAATGCCACGTGCCTCCACCTTACGCAACATCGCCAGTATTTGCGAAGCCTTCACGCTGGCTATCGGCCGGTGCCCGATCTCCGGGAATACGTAGGCCTCCAGCTGGGTCATGGTCTTGTCGGCGGTTGACTGCGTCCATTTCTTCTTCAGCTTCATGGCGTGCCACTCGCGCGCCACGGCCTCGAATGAATTGGCCATGGCGGCCATCGCTGCCTGCCTGGTTTCCTTGCGATGCTCGCCGGGGTCGATGCCATCCGCCAGCAACTTCCTCGCCTCAGCGTGCTTCTCACGTGCGCGAGCCAGGCTCACATCAGGGTAAGCGCCAAACGCCAGTGTCTTTTGCTTACCAAGGAAACGGTAGTTGTAGCGCCAATATTTGCCAGTGGAATTCACAAGCAAATAGAGCCCGATGCTATCAGCCAGCTTGTAGGGCGTGGCTGCAGGCTTGGCTTTCTTGACGGCGATATCAGTCAGCGGCATAGCGAAAACCCCGTTCCGATGGTATCCAGGTTGGGGCATCTCAGATACCACCATAGATACCATCAAGTTGATGGTATTTCAATGCTACGCCATGAAACACAACGACACAATAAAAAACCCGCAATCAACGTATTGATGCGGGTTTTAGTTACGCTCTGCCACTTGCTGATACTATGTACTGGCGCCCCCGACACGAATCGAACGTGTGACCCTCCCCTTAGGAGGGGGATGCTCTATCCACTGAGCTACGGGGGCGTCGCGCGCATTCTACCGAAAGCCCCGCTGCTTGGGCCGGCAGCGGCTATGATGCAGGAAGCGGAGAAGAACCATGAAATGGATATTCGGGGGCCTTGCAATTGTGTTGCTGCTCGGGAGTGCGGCGCTCTGGATGCTGCGCCCGACGATGCGTCTGCCCGTTGGCAGTGTTGCGCCGGATTTTTCCCTGCCGGATCAGCACGGCCGGCTGCATGGCCTCGCCGACTACCGCGGCCGCTGGCTGGTGCTGTATTTCTACCCGCGCGACGACACGCCGGGTTGTACCGAAGAAGCCTGCCGCTTCCGTGACGACATCGGCATTCTGGGGGAACTCAACGCTGCCGTCGCCGGCATCAGCGTGGACGATACCGATTCCCACGCCGCGTTTGCCCGCAAGTTCAGCCTGCCGTTTCCGCTGCTGGCCGACAGCGATGGGAAAACGGCATCCGCCTACGGCGCGTTACTGAATCTGGGCGTGATGCGCCTGGCCCGCCGCCATACCTTCATCATCGCGCCGGACGGCCGCATTGCCGCGCACTTCGACCGGGTCGTCCCTGCGCGCCACGCGCGCGAGGTCGCGGATACCCTGCGCCGCCTGCAAGGCGGCGGATGATCGCCGTGCCCGCCCCGCACCTCTCCCTGGTTTCCACCGGCGTCGCGTTTGCCGCCCTGATCGCACTGATCGGCGGGCTCACGATCAACGGCCTGTGGCAGTTGCGCACGCTGGGCGACCACCTGCGCACGGTGGTCGAGCACCACAATCGCAAGATCGACATCATCACCCAGACCCAGGTCGCGGCGCACGTGCGCACCAACACCCTGTTCCACATGGCGCTCGAAACCGATCCGTTCGCGCGCGATGCGTATTTTCTCGCGTTCAACCGCGCCGGCTTCCAGGTAGGTAGCGGCCGCAAGGCGCTGCGCGACCTGGGCTTCACCCCGCACGAGCAGGCGTATTTCGATGCGCAGACCCTTCTGGTGGAGCGCATCCAGGCGCGCCAGGAAACCGTGATCGACCACCTCATGGCCGAGCGGCGGGCCGAGGCACACAGGCTGCTCGTCACTCGCGTGATCCCGATCCAGGACCGTTTCAACACCCAGCTCGCCGATATGCGGGCGCGCTACCATGCGGCCAACCTCGCCGCCCAGACACAGGTACAGGTCAGCTACCGCAAAACCCTGCTGCTCACGCTCGGGCTCGGACTGGGGGCGACGCTGCTGGCGCTGGGCATTGCATGGCGCACCCTGCGCCAGGCACGCCTGCATCGCGCGCAGATCCACGCCCAGCTCGAGGAACTGGAGCAGTCGCGCAGCGCGCTACGGGAGGAGGCGACGCACGATCCGCTCACCGGACTGGCCAACCGCCGCCTGTTCTACGACCGCCTGCAGCAGGCGATCCGCCACGCCCGTCGCTACGGCGGCCAGCTCGGCCTTCTGTACATCGACCTCGACCGCTTCAAGGCCATCAACGACGACCATGGCCACCACGTCGGCGACGCCGTGCTGACCGAGGTGGCGCGCCAGTTGCTGGACTGCGTGCGCGGATCGGATACCGTCGCACGGCTGGGCGGCGACGAATTCGTGGTGCTGCTCGAAGGTGTTCAGGGCCGCGAGGATTGCCTGGCCGCCGCCCGCAAGATCGAAGAGACGCTGGCGCGCAATACCCTGTTCGACGAACTTGGGATCGAGGTCGAAGCCAGCATCGGGCAGGCCGTGTTCCCGGAAGACGGCAACGATGAAGACGCGCTGATGCGGCGGGCGGATGCGGCGATGTACCGGGTCAAGTCGCGCGACCTGTCGCAGCGCCAGGTCGCCCTGCCGTTCTGACGCACAGGCTCAGATCACCCGCTCGCGGCGCGCCTTCGCACCCCAGATCCAGACGTATTGCACGCCGGACGCTGCCGCAATTGCGAACACGCCGGCAAACAGCCAGTCAAGCCACACACCTGCTGCCAGCAGACTGGCAAGGCTGGCGAGCACCAGCGCCAGCAGCACGAACTCGGCGAACATGTGCGTCTTGCCAAGCCAGGTGGGGTGGATTTCCAGATGGCCGGCCAACCCGCGATAGCTCAGCGCGCCCAGCACAATTACCGTGTCGCGCGCCAGGATCGCCAGCGTCACCCACAACGGGATCGCGTCTTCCAGCGTCAGCATCACCAGCGTGACGACGCCCAGCGCCTTGTCAGCGATGGTGTCGAGCGCCGCGCCGAGCGGCGTGGTCTGCTTCAGCGCACGCGCGAGAAAACCGTCGAGGCCGTCCGACAGCGCGGCCGCCAGGAACAGCCAGCACGCCGCTTCCCACAGACGGTGCAGGATCAGCCAGGCGACGACCGGCACAGCCACGAGGCGCAACATCGAGATGACGTTAGGCAGATTGAAGACGCGCACGCTCATGTCGCAACCGTACTCAATCCAGCGCCTGCCTGGCAAGCTCGTCCCAGATTTTTTCCAGCCGCTTGACCGACACCGGATAGGGCGTCTTCAGCTCCTGGGCATAGAGCGAAATCCGCAGTTCCTCCAACTGCCAGCGGAATTCGTCGAGCGCGGCCGGCAGCGCGCCCTTCACCTGCGCACGCCGCGCGAGGTATTTGTTCTGCAGGGTGAGGATGCCCGCCATCGCGCGGCCGTCGCGCTCGTTCGACGCCGGCAGTTTTTCCAGCCGCTTCAGGATGCCGCGCAGATAGCGCGGCAGGTCCTTCAGCCGCGCCCACGATGTGGCGACGATGAAATCGTCCGGCACCAGCGCGGCAAGGTGGGCCTTTTCGTCGCGCATCGGACCGGGAAACTGCGGCGCAGCCCCCAGCCTTGCCGCCAACTGCGCGTGGAGGTCGAGCACCTCGGCCACGTCCCGCAGCAGCGCCTGCTTCACCACGGCGATGCGCGGCCTCGCGCGCTCTTTCTGTTTATCGAAGGCCTGCGTGCTGCGCGGCACTGCGTCATCGCCCAGCAGCGCGCGCGCGGCAATCGCGTCCAGCAGTTCGGCGCGCAATTTCTCCGCACTGCCAAAGACGCGGTACTTCAGCGCCAGCGCGGTCTCGCGCGCCAGGTCCTTGTCGATCTGTCTGAACTGCGCCACCAGCGCGAGGCGCAACAGGCGCACCACGCCGCGCCGGGTGTCTTCCGACGCCGCCGTCCCGGTGTCGAGCAGGCGCAGGTCGACCGCCTCGCCGGCGTCGACCAGCGCGGGATAGCCGATCAGCTCGCGGCCGTCGCGGCGGAATTTCACCTGTTCGGGCAGATCGCCGAAATTCCATTCGGTGATCCCCGTGCGCTCGAAGGCGTTGTCTTCCGCCCCGCCGCCGTAGGTGATGCGCGCCGCCCCACCCAGTTGTACGCGCAGCGCGGCGAGGTCACGACTGCTGGCCAGTTCCTGGCCGGCATCGTCAACCACCGACAGATTCATGCGCAGATGTGCAGGCAGCTCGCCCTTCCAGTCGTCCGGGTGGATGTCGGCCCCGGTTTTTTTGCGGATGTAGGTGCCGAGTGCAGCGTTCAATTCCATCTCCCCCGGCTTTGCCACCGAGAGAAACGCCGTCACCGTGTCGGGCAGCGGAATCAGCGGACGGCGTTTGTCCTTGGGCAGGAATTTGAGCAGCGCCGTGAGCTTTTCACGGATGAGGCCGGGCACCAGCCAGTCGACGCGCGCCGGGTCGAGCTTGTTCAGCAGATACAGAGGCAGCTTCAGCGTCACCCCGTCGAGCGCATGGCCGGGCTCGAAGCGGTATTTCAGCGTGCAGGCGACACCATCGACCTCCAGTGTTTCCGGAAACAGCGTGTGGTCCGCGCCGATGCCTTCGGCCACGATGTCCTCGCGCGTGAGTAAGAGCGCGCGCGGATTCGCCGCCTCGGCCTCGCGCCGCCATTGTTCGAAGGCCGCGCCATTGTGAATGGCGTCTTTGAGTGCGGCGTCGTTGTGCAGGCCGGCGGGAATGCGCGCGTCGAACACGCGGAACAATCGCTCTTCGTCCAGCCACACGCCGGACTTGCGCGCCTTGTGTTCCAGCGTTTCGATTTCCTTGACGAGCGCCCGGTTGTGCGCGAGCCACGGTGCCTGCGTGTCGTACTCGCCCGCCACCAGCGCGCCGCGAATGAACAGCTCGCGGGAAAGTTCGGGGTCGATGGGGCCGTAGTGGATGCGGCGGCGCGGCACCAGCGTGATGCCGTACAGGCTCACGCGCTCGAAGGCCATCACGCGCGCGCTGTCCTTCTCCCAGTGCGGCTCGATGAACATGCGTGTGAGCAGATGCCGGCCCGCCGCCTCGATCCATTCCGGCCGCACCTCGGCCACCGTGCGCGCGAGCAGCCGGCCCGTATCCGTCAGTTCGGCGGCGACGATCCACTTCGGCTGCTTTTTCGCCAGCGCCGACCCCGGATGTACCGCCAGCTTGATGCCGCGCGCGCCCTGATAATTGCCTTCACCGGTTCGCGGTCGAGCGCCCGGTTTGACCCGGCCATCGTCCAACTTGAAGCCGATGTTGCCCAGCAACCCGGTCAGCAGCGCCTGGTGGATGGCGTCGTAGCCGGCGTCCTTCTCGTTTTCCTTCAGGCCCAGCTCACTCACCTGCGCATGCAGCTGGCCGTGAATGTCGCGCCATTCGCGCATCCGGCGCGGCGACAGGAAATGGTCCTGCAGCAGCGTTTGTAGCTGGCGGTTGGTCTTCTTGTGCTTGAGCTGCTCGTCGTACCACGTCCACAGCTTCAGCCAGCCCATGAAGTCGGAGCGCTCGTCGGCGAAGAGTTTGTGCTTTTCGTCCGCCGCCTGCGCGCGTTCCATCGGCCGGTCGCGCGGATCCTGCACCGACAGCGCACTGGCGATGACCAGAATCTCGCGCACGCAACGCTGTGTTTCTGCCGCCAGCAACATGCGCGCGACGCGCGGGTCGAGCGGCAATTTGGCCAGCTGCCGGCCGGTTTTTGTCAGATTACCGGCTTCGTCGAGCGCGTGCAGTTCCGCCAGCAGCTGGTAACCGTCGGCGATGAGCCGCGCGTTGGGCGGGTCGATGAAGGGAAAATTCACCACGTCACCCAAGCCCAGCGACTTCATGCGCAGGATCACGCCGGCGAGCGAGGAACGCAGCAGCTCGGGATCGGTGAAGCGCGGCCGGTTGGCAAAATCGGCCTCGTCGTAAAGGCGGATGCAGATGCCGTCGGCCACGCGGCCGCAGCGGCCGGCGCGCTGGTTGGCCGACGCCTGGCTCACTTTCTCGATCAGCAACTGCTCGACCTTGTTGCGCGCCGAATAGCGCTTGACTCGCGCGGTGCCCGGGTCGATCACGTAGCGGATGCCGGGCACGGTGAGCGAGGTTTCGGCGACGTTGGTGGCGAGCACGATGCGCCGCAGCGCCGAGGTCGGCTTGAAGATTGCGTCCTGCTCGGTGACCGACAGGCGCGAGAACAGCGGCAGAATCTCGGTGCCCGGCGGGTGGTGCTTTCTGAGTGCCTCGGCTGTGTCGCGAATTTCGCGCTCGCCCGGCAGGAACACCAGGATGTCGCCCGGGCCTTCGCGCGCGAGCTCGTCGGTGGCGTCGAGAATCGCGGCGATCTGCTCGGGCGCGTCCTTGTCCTTCTTCGCGGCGCGTTCCGGCTTTGGCGGCGATTCCTCGCGCTCGCTGCGCTCGATTGGCCGCCAGCGCACCTCCACCGGGTAGGTGCGGCCCGACACCTCGATCACCGGCGCGCCGTTGAAATGCGTCGAAAACCGTTCGGCGTCGATGGTGGCGGAGGTGATCACCACGGTGAGGTCGCTGCGCTTCTCCAGCAGTGTCTTCAGATAGCCCAGCAGGAAATCGATGTTGAGGCTGCGCTCGTGCGCCTCGTCGATGAGGATCGTGTGGTAGCGCGAGAGCAGCGGATCGCCCTGGCTTTCGGCCAGCAGGATGCCGTCGGTCATCACCTTGATCGCGGTGTCCTCGCGCACCTTGTCGGTGAAGCGCACCTTATAGCCGACGATGCCGCCGAGTTCGCCGCCCAGCTCCTGCGCGATGCGTGCCGCCACCGAACGCGCGGCGATGCGGCGCGGCTGGGTGCAGCCGATGAGCTTCGCCGACCCGGTGGCAGCGGACGCCAGCCGGGCCTCCAGACACATCTTGGGAATCTGCGTGGTCTTGCCCGAGCCGGTCTCGCCACACAGGATCAGCACGCGATGCGCACGCAGCGCGGCGAGGATGTCGTCACGCCGGGCAGAAACCGGCAGGTCGGGGTAGTGGATGTTCAGGGGATTCAAATTCTAAATCGATCCGCGAAGGACGCGAAGAAGCGCGAAGTAAAAACAGAGGGTTTGCTTCGCGTCCCTCGTGGAAAAAGGGTTTACTTGTTCTGGATATACCGCGCGTCGTCGAAGGTTTCCAGCCAGTGCGGCTTGTACACCGCCATCACCGTGACCGCCATGCCGCTCGTGAAGGCCTCGCCCCAGCTGATGAGCAGCGTGGCGTAGGGGGTGTAGTGGGAAAACAGATAGTCGGTGCTGTACGTACCGCTTGCCGCCATGACCAGCGTGGTGACCAGCCCGATCGCCACCACCGACAGCCACGCCCCGGCAAAGCCGTTGCCCAGCACGTAGATGAAAAAATGATTGGGCAGGCGGCGGTCGAGCAGGCGATAAAGATTCCAGCTCACTGCCGCCGGCAGCGCCACCGTCAGCAGCGCGTCGAAGCCCAGCGCGCCCCAGTTTCCCCTGCCGAAGGCGGCATTGGCTGCCAGCACCAGTACACCGGCAAAGGTGGCGCGCCAGAAGCCGAACATCATCGTCAGCACGGCAATGCCGAAGAGATGAAAGCTCAGGCCCGGCTTCACCCCGGTCTTGATCTGCCACAAGGCCAGCACCGCCACGGCGGCCGCGAGGAACAGATTGAGCCGGCCGGCTTCCGCGAGCGCGCGCCAGTCACCCGACATCAGCCAGCGCCAGCCCAGCACGGCCAGTCCGACCCAGCCGGCCAGCAGCCATGCTTCGGGAAGAGCCAGTGCAACCGGGTTGAGCGCGGTAGAATTCATGGGCGAATTTTACGCGATGCCCTGCCCATCCATGCCCGCCGATCTGTCCCGCCCGCTCACCGACGACGAACTCGCCACCTACGACGACCTGCTCCAGCTTGCCGGCGAACGCGCCGACCTGGGCCTCTCGGTTGAAGGGCTCGATGGCTTTACCGCCGCGTTGATCGTCACGCCTCACCCCCTCGAAACCGGCGACTGGCTGCCGGTGCTGCTGGGTCCGCGCGGGCTGGCCATCTTCGAATCCGACGCCGAACGCAGCCTGTTCCAAACCTGCTTTGCCCGCCGCCGCCACGAAATCGAACGCGCGCTGGCTGCGCCCGTGGAAAACCTCGCCGACCCCAAGGCCTATTCCCCGCTGATCCTCGACTGGCAGGCCATCCTGAAGGACATGCCGGCGGACGAAGCCGCCGCGCTCAAGGCGCACGGCGTGCCACTCTACGGCGAAATCTGGGCCGCCGGCTTCCTGCAGGTGGTGGAACACTGGGAAGACCTGTGGGCCCTGCCCGCCGACAGCAAGGACGAAGCCTGGGTCGACGGCTGCCTCGACCCCTTCTACACCCTGATCACCCCGCGCGCCGAGTGGACGCCGGATGAAAAGAAACTCAGCCGTGAATCCCACGTCGCCAACGCCCTCTGGGCCGTCTACGACCTGCGCGAATTCTGGCTCGACCGCGGTCTCGGCCCACGCGAACCCCTCCGCAAAGCTCCCGAACCCGGCCGCAACGACCCCTGCCCCTGCGGCAGCGGTAAAAAATACAAAAAATGCTGCGGATCAGACCAACCCTGACCACTGAATCCCGACCCCTGACCCCTGCTTCCAATGAACCTCGTCCTCTTCGACCTCGACAACACCCTGCTCGCCGGCGACTCCGACTACGAATGGGGCCAGTTCCTCATCGCCAAAGGCGTGGTCGACCGCGACCATTACGAAGCGAAAAACCGCGCCTTCTACGAAGACTACAAAGCCGGGCGGCTCGACATCCACGCCTTTCTGGCGTTTGCCCTGCGCCCGCTGGCCACCCACCCGCGCACCCAGCTCGACGCCTGGCGCGCCGAATACGTCGAAACCCGCATCCTGCCCATGATCACCCCAGCCGCGCGCGACCTCGCCAACAAACACCTTGACGAAGCCGACCTCGTCGCCGTGATCACCGCCACCAACCGCTTCGTCACCGAACCCATCGCGCGCGCCTTCGGCATCCCCCACCTGATCGCCACCGACCCCGAGGAACTCGACGGCCGCTTCACCGGCGAAGTGGCCGGCACCCCCTGCTTTCGCGAAGGCAAGATCACCCGCCTGGAACAGTTTCTGGAAGCGCGCGGCACCCGCTTCGACTGCCTCACCAACAGCCGCTTCTACAGTGATTCGCAAAACGACCTGCCACTGCTGCAAAAGGTGAAGCATCCCGTCGCCGTCGACCCCGACCCCAGCCTGCGCGCCCACGCCGAAGCCCACGGCTGGCCCGTTATTACACTGCGTTGACATGAGCCTGACCGCCCTTACCGAAGCCGTTGCCCGCCAGCGCCAGGTACTGGCCAACCTGCTGCGCGAACCGCTCGCGATCACGGCCGACGCGTGCAGCCGGGTCTGGCCCAACCGCGCGGCATTGAACAACGTGCTCACCGATGCACTGGCCAAACTCCCGGCGTGCAAATACCTCTACGCCACCGACACGCGCGCCATCCAGCTCTCCGACAACATCAGCCACAGCGGCCTGATCGAAGCCGACTACGGCCGTGACCGATCCAGCCGGCCCTACATGAACGAAGTCGTGCCCAGCCAGGGTTTCCTGCTGTCCGAGGCCTACATCAGCCTGCGCGCCAAGCGTCCCTCGCTCACCGCCATCCAGATCGTGCGCGACGCCGACGGCCGCGTGCTCGGTTTCGTCGGTGCCGACTTCGACCTCAGGAACCTGCCCCTCACCGGCAAGCTCTACGACGAACCCACCGTCTGGCATCAGATCAAGGGCGACCCCGCCATCCGCGGAGCTGTCTTCCAGCAGACCCGCAACGAATCCGCCATGGACCGTGCGGTCGACACCGTGGTCGGCGTGATGGAAGAACTCATGGCCGATCGCGGCGTGTTCCACGGCAAGCTGCACTTTTCCAGCAGCCGCGCCACCGTCTGGCTCTACGACGACCCCTACCGCTATCGCCTGCTCGACATCGACGCCCTCACCGACCCCGACACCTGCCTGATCTACCCCGTGCAGCCCTACCCCACGGACGCCGTCGTCCCACGCGAAAAAATCCGCCCCATCCTCGACGCCATCGCCGCGCTCCGCTTTATCGACGACACCTTCTACCTGCGCGCCGGCTCGCTCAACATCATGAACGGCATGGTTGGCCTCACCTTCTCGTGCGATGGCTCGCACTATCTGCCGTGGGACGAATTCCTTACCAAGGGACGGGAGTTCTGGGCGAGCGGGGTAGCGGCAGGATGACTATCCAATGAATAAGCCGCCACGCATGTCCAACACGCCCGTGCCTGCCATCCACGCGTACGAATCGCGCGAGGACTGTATTGCCCGCACCTTGCACGCCCGCGACCAGGCACAGGCAACCCACACCTACCTCTCGCAGGAAGAAGTTCTAAACCGGCTGGATCAAAGCCTGGCCCTTGGAAAAAACAAACCGCCCTCAGCTGACCGAGCCCTGGCTTGCCAGCCCAACCGGCAGCGCGCACACTCCATCGCATAACAAGAAAAACCGGTGCGGAGAACGAATCAACATGCACACCGGACTTGAGCAAACTCGACGACCTCTATCGCCTGCACCGCCTGCTTGACGGACGGCGCACCGGGCTATCGCGTGCCGACCTGATCGGTGCGCACGGTTTTGCCCGCGCCACCCTCGCCCGTCTGGTTGCCGACCTGCGCGACAAACTCAACGCCCCGCTCATCCACGACAAGGAACGCGGCGGCTACCGCTACGACACCACAGACGGCCACTTTGCCCTCCCCGGCCTGTGGTTCACCGCCGACGAACTGCTCGCTCTCGTCACCCTGAAACACCTGCTCGCCAACCTGGAACCCGGCCTGCTCGATGACCATCTGCGGCCCCTGCAAACCCGCATCGGCGCGCTCCTCGCCAGCCGCCACCTCGGCGCGGGTGAAGCCGCATCGCGTATCCGCATCCTAGCCATGGCCACCCGGCGCAAAAACCTTCGCCACTTTCAGATCGTCGCCGGTGCCGTCCTGCAACGGAAACGCCTGGCCATCGACTATTACAACCGCGAACGTGACCAAACCACGCACCGCGAAATCTCCCCGCAGCGCCTCGCCCACTACCGCGACAACTGGTATCTCGACGCCTGGCGCCACCAGAAAAAAGGCCTGCGCAGCTTCGCCGTCGAATGCATCCGCGAAGTCGAGCCGCTCGCCAGGCGCGCCAAAGCCGTCACCGAACCCACGCTGAACCGCGAACTGGGCAGCAGCTAGGGCATCGGGTACTCACCGACGATGGCCGCCGTTCTTGCAGAGATCGCCATGGCCTGTATCGCTTTAGACTCCACTCGCAGCGACAATGCCCCATAGCACTAAATAGGTGCATCTCACCCAGCCGTATGACTCAAACGCGGCTCATTTCCACCAAGCGCCTGTAGCTTCAAGACTATGTAACAAGCAAAACACAAGCTTTTCCTATACTTGGATAACAGGTCCATAAAATGGCATAGCCGTTGCTTTGTGACCCCTCAGGGGCGTTGCCCCCGTCAAACCAGCAGGAGAAAACGATGTCGGCAGTGCAGGTGATGCGTGAAGTGATGAACGAAGGCCCGCTGCATCGGCCGGTATGCCTCAGTTTGAGGGCGCATCAGGCCGAATTGTCGGGCGTGCACATGCGCGCGCTGTTCGACGCTGACCCTTTGCGTTTCGAGCATTTTTCGCTTCAGGTGGGCGATCTGCTGCTGGATTATTCGAAGAACCGCGTCACCGCAGAAACCATGAAGCTGCTGCTGCAAATGGCGGAAGACGCGGACCTGGCCGGCTGGCGTGAGCGCATGTTCTCGGGCGACAAGATCAATGTCACGGAAAACCGGGCGGTGTTGCACACGGCATTGCGCAACCGCAGCAATGCGCCGGTGCTGGTGGACGGTGTGGATGTGATGCCCGGGGTCAACGCCGTGATCGAGAAGATGGGCGCGTTCGCCGGGCGTGTGCGCAGCGGCGACTGGCGGGGTTACACGGGCGAGCGCATCACGGATGTGGTGAACATCGGCATCGGCGGTTCGGATCTGGGGCCGAAGATGGTGTATCAGGCCTTGAAGCCCTACCGCCACCCGCGACTGAAGGTGCACTTCATTTCCAACGTCGACGGCGCGCATGTGAAGGAGGCGCTGGAAGCGCTGAACCCGGAGACGACGCTGTTCGTGGTGTCGTCGAAGACTTTCACCACGCAGGAAACGATGACCAACGCGCATTATGCGCGGGACTGGTTTCTGGCGCAGTCGCAGGCGGAGGAGCACATTGCGAAGCATTTCGTGGCGGTGTCCACCAACCGCGACGCGGTGGTCGGCTTCGGCATCGACCCGGCCAACATGTTCGAATTCTGGGACTGGGTGGGCGGGCGCTATTCGCTGTGGTCGGCAATCGGCCTGTCGATCGTGCTGGCGGTGGGGGTGGAGCGTTTCATCGAGTTGCTGGAAGGCGCGCACGAGATGGACACGCACTTCCGCTCCGCGCCGCTGGCGGCGAACATGCCGGTGATCCTCGCCGTGCTGGGCATCTGGTACAACAACTTCTTCGGTGCCGAATCGCAGGCGATCCTGCCCTACGACCATTACCTGCGCAGCCTGCCGGCGTATCTGGAGCAGGCAGACATGGAATCCAACGGCAAGTCGGTGGACCGTGACGGCAGGACGGTGGACTACGCCACCGGACAGATCATCTGGGGAGCCACCGGCATCAACGGCCAGCACGCGTTTTATCAACTGCTGCACCAGGGCACGAGGCTGATTCCGGCGGATTTCATCGTGTCGATGGAGCCGCACACGCCGGACATGCAGGTGCACCACGACATCCTCATCGCCAATTTCCTGGCGCAGACCGAGGCTCTGATGCGCGGGCGCACGCTCGAAGAGACGCAGCAGCAGACCGGGCAGGCCTCGCCGCACAAGGTGTTCGACGGCAACCACCCGTCCAACGCGCTTGTCCTGAAAAAACTCACGCCGCACACGCTGGGATTGTTGATTGCGCTGTACGAGCACAAGATCTTCGTGCAAGGGGTGATCTGGAATCTGGATTCCTACGACCAGTGGGGCGTGGAACTGGGCAAGCAGCTCGCCAGCCGCATCCTGCCGGAGCTGCACGCCGATTCGCCGGTGGAGAGTCACGATGCGTCGACCAACGCTCTCATCAACTATTACCGTCGCCTGAGCCAGCCGCATCCGAACACGCCAGACGCGGGCCGCTGACATATAGTTCAGGTATGGAGCTGATCGCGGGCGATATCGGGGGCACTAAAAGCTGGCTGGTCTGGATGCGGGACGGGGCGGTGACGCCGCGTTTCGAAAAGGTCTACTCCAGTGCAGATTTCGCTTCGGGGGAAGCCCTGCTCGCGCGCTTCATCGAAGAAGCCGGCCAATCTGCGCATCCCGACACTCTCACCCTGGCGCTACCCGGCCCGCTCGCTGCGCGGCGGGTCAGCCTCACTAATCTCGACTGGACGCTGGACGCGGATGCGCTGGGTTCGGCGCTGGACCTTCCCCGCGTGCAATTCGTCAACGACTTTCAGGCGCAGGCGGCCGGTGTGGCCACGCTGGGTGCGGACGATGTGCTGACGCTCAATGCCGCGCCGGCTGTGCCCAGCGGCGTGCGCGCGATCACCGGTGCGGGCACCGGGCTCGGCCTGGCGTTCATGACAGCGGGCGATGACGGACAGTACCTCAGCCATGCCACCGAAGCTGGCCACGCCGACTTTGCGCCGGCCAACGCGCTGCAAGGCCGTCTGCTCGATCATCTGCGACAACGCTATGGCCATGTCTCGTGGGAGCGCGTGGTGTCGGGGTCGGCCTTCAACGACCTCTACCGTTTCGGCTGCCTCGAAGCGGGGAGGCCGCAGCCGGATGTGCCCATCGATGGCGCGACGCTGACTGATCGTGCATCGGCGGGTGACGCTGTCGCGGCAGCCACACTCGATCTCTTCGTCGACCTCTATGGTGCCTGGGTGGGGAACGTGGCGCTGTTGTATCAGCCCTTTGGCGGGCTCTACATCGGCGGCGGCGTAGCCACGCATCTGGTGGCGCGTTTGCGTGCGCCGCAATTCATGCGGGCTGCACTCGACAAGGGCCGGATGCGCGGCGTGGTCGAGCGCACGCCCATCCATCTCATTACCTGCGCCCGGCTGGGTGTGCAGGGCGCCGTGGCACTGGCGCGTGCCCAGCCAGATTCCTATGCATTCAATTCCAATACAGCAGTGACGAGGAGTGGGACATGACCCTATCAAAAAACGAACAGGCGCGGCTCTACCGCTATTACACCGAACCCAAGATGGTGACCGATCTCACCCGCAAGACGCTGGCCCTGGTGCTGGCCGGCGGTGAAGGCTCGCGCCTGAAAGACCTGACCGCATGGCGCGCCAAACCCGCCGTGCCCATCGGCGGCAAATATCGCATCATCGATTTCCCGCTGTCGAACTGCGTCAACTCCGGCATTCGTCGGGTGGGCGTGCTCACGCAGTACAAGTCGCATTCATTGATCCGGCATTTGCAGCGCGCCTGGGGCTTCATGCGCGCCGAGATCGGCGAGTTCGTGGAAATCCTCCCGGCGCAGCAGCGCACCAACAAGAAGGAGTGGTACCAGGGCACGGCCGACGCACTGTTCCAGAACATCGACATCATGCAGCGCCATCACCCTGAATACGTCCTGGTGCTGGGTGGCGATCACGTCTACACCATGGACTATTCGGAAATGCTGCTGCACCACGTGCAGACCGGCGCGGATTTCACCGTGGGGGCGATCGAGGTTTCCGAGGAGGAAGCCAGAAGCTTTGGCGTGATGTCGGTTGACGAAACCCTGCGCATCACCAAATTCTCCGAGAAACCGGCCAAGCCGGACTGCATCCCCGGCAAGCCCGGCGTGGCGCTGGCGTCGATGGGCATCTACATCTTTTCCAAGGATTTCCTCTACAAGACCCTGATCGAGGACGCGGTCAAATCCGGTTCCTCGCATGATTTCGGCAAGGACATCATTCCCGGCAACATTGCCGAAGCGCGGGCCATGGCCTTCCCCTTCCGCAACCGGGAAGGACTCCCGGCCTACTGGCGCGACGTGGGAACGCTCTATT
Source organism: Hydrogenophilales bacterium 16-64-46 (assembly GCA_002281775.1). Taxonomy (GTDB): domain Bacteria; phylum Pseudomonadota; class Gammaproteobacteria; order Burkholderiales; family Thiobacillaceae; genus Thiobacillus. The sequence goes on from NCGY01000007.1 coordinate 21,531, forward strand.
CCTACTGGCAGACCAACATGGAGCTATGTTCGGTGGAGCCCGAGCTCAACCTCTATAACCGCGACTGGCCGATCTGGACCTATCAGCCGCAGTATCCACCCGCCAAGTTCGTGTTCGACGACGAGGGCCGCCGTGGCGAGGCCATCGATTCGCTTATCGCCGGCGGCTGCATCCTCTCCGGCGCGCGGGTAAAACGCTCGGTGCTGTTTTTTGCCACCACGGTGGAAAGCTACAGCCTCATCAAGGACAGCGTGATCCTGCCCAAGGTGAGCATCGGGCGGAATTGCCGCATCACCCGCGCCATCATCGACAAGGGCTGCGTGATCGAGGACGGCACGGTCATCGGCGAGGACCGGGAAGCCGACGCCAAACGCTTCCACGTCACCGCCGAAGGCATCGTGCTGGTCACCCCGGCCATGCTCGGACAAAACCTCTACGCGAGACTACACAACGACTATGACGGCTAAACCTATGACGGCCAAACCCCTCAATGTGGTCCTGTGCTGGCACATGCACCAGCCGTATTACCGTGAAGGCCTCAAGGGCGCGTATCACCTGCCCTGGGTGTACCTGCACGGCATCAAGGACTACAGCGACATGGCCGCGCACCTCGAGCGCTATCCGGCGATGCGCGCGGTGGTGAACTTTGCCCCCGTGCTGCTGGAGCAGCTCGACGATTATGCGCAGCAGATGGACGCGCTCCTACGCCAGGGCAAGCCCACGCAAGACCACATGCTCAACCTGCTGGCCGGCATCGAGCGGATTCCTTCGGACGTCACCAGCCGGCTGGCGATCGTCAAGGACTGCCAGCGCTGCCACGCACCGCGCATGATCCATCCCTATCCAGCGTTCCATCGACTGCTGCGCATGATCGGCGCGACCGACGCCGCGGGCGTGGGCAGCGCCGGACTCGAAGACCATTTGCGCTACCTGTCCGAGCAGTATTTCCTCGACCTGCTCACCTGGTATCACCTGGCGTGGCTGGGGCATTCGCTGCGCGGCCTGCCATTGGTGCAACGCCTGATGGCGCAGGAAAAGGACTACAGCGCCGCCGACCGCCACGAGTTGATGCACCTGATGCAGGGCTGCATGGCCGGCCTGATCCCGCGCTACCGCGCGCTGATGGAGCGCGGCCAGATCGAGCTGTCGATGACGCCCTACTGCCACCCCATCGTGCCACTACTGAACGATTTCGCGAACATGCGCGACGCCCTGCCCGACGCGCCCGCGCCACGCGCGCCCGGCTACCCCGGCGGGGCCGAGCGCTCGCGCTGGCATCTGGCGCACGGCGTCGAAGTCTTCCAGCGCTATTTCGGCAGGAAGCCCTCGGGCGTGTGGCTGTCCGAAGGCGGCGTCAGCGAGGACGCGCTTGCCCAGCTGGATGAAATGGGTTTTGCCTGGACCGCCACCGGCGAGGGCGTGTGGCGCGGCAGCTGCGCCAAATCCGGCAGCAAGGAAGAAGACGTGCAGACCAAGCGCGGCCTGTTCGCGCCGGCGAAGATCGACGGCTACAACACCCGGGTGTTTTTCCGTGACGACGGCCTGTCCGATCTCATCGGCTTCAAGTACAGCGACTGGCACGCCGACGACGCCGCTGCCGACTTTGTGCAGCATCTGGAAAACATCGCCGGCTTCTTCGGCAAGGACGCAGGCAAACATGTCGTCTCGGTGATCCTCGACGGCGAGAATGCCTGGGAGTACTACCCCGACAACGGCCACCATTTTCTCGACGCGCTGTACGCGCAGATGTCGAGCCGCACACTCATCAAGCCCGGCACCTTTGCCGAGCAGGCCGCCGGCGTGCCGGCGCGGCCGATGAAGCGGCTGGCAGCCGGCAGTTGGGTCTACGGCAGCTTCTCCACCTGGATCGGTTCGGACGACAAGAACCGCGGCTGGGATTATCTCGTGGCCGCCAAGACCGCCTTCGACGGCGTCATCACGTCCGGCAAGCTCGCGGCCGAGCAGCTGGACTCGGCGATACACCAGCTGGCCGTGTGCGAAGGCTCGGACTGGTTCTGGTGGTTCGGCGACTACAACCCGGCCGGCAGCGTGTCCGATTTCGAGACCCTGTATCGCACGCAGTTGCGCGAGCTGTACCGGCTCATCGGCGTCGCCCCGCCTGCGCTGCTCGACGTGCCGCTGTCGCAGGGCGGTGGCTGGGCCGAAAATTCGGGCACCATGCGCAGGAACGCCGGATGAATCTGGCGACCCGACGCGCCGGCCTCCTCCTCCATCCGACCTCCCTGCCGTCAGGCACGCTGGCCGATGCCGGACGCTGGCTGGATTTTTTGCAGGCCTCAGGCGTGGGAGTGTGGCAGATGCTGCCGCTTGGCCTGCCCCTCACGGGACTCTCGCCGTATCAATGTGCCTCGGCCTTTGCCGTCAACCCGGCGCTGTTTACGGACGATATCGTCGACGCTGCCGGTTACCCAGACTGGCATGCCAGCCAGGCGCACTGGCTCGAAGACTTCGCCCTGTTCATGGCGATCAAGACACAGCAGACGGGCGCGAACTGGACCGCATGGCCGATTGCGCTGCGCGACCGCGACGCTGCTGCGCTCGCCGCTTTCTCCCGCGATCACGCCAGCGAACTCGACGCCATCAAGCGCACGCAATACCGTACGGCGATGCAGTGGCGCAGCCTGCGCGCCGCCGCGCGTGCACGCGACATCCAGTTCTTCGGTGACATGCCGATTTTCGTCGCGCACGACAGCGCCGACGTCTGGGCGCGCCGCGATCTGTTCCTGCTCGACGAAACCGGTGAACCCACTGTCGTCACTGGCGTGCCGCCCGATTATTTTTCCGCGACCGGCCAGCGCTGGGGTAACCCCCACTACAACTGGGCGGCCATGCAGGCCGATGGCTTTCTCTGGTGGCGGCAACGGCTGGCGACACATTTCGAATGGTTCGACCTGGTGCGCATCGACCATTACCGGGGGCTGGTCGCGGCCTGGGCGATTCCGGCCAGCGAACCCACGGCGATCCACGGCGAATGGCAGCCCGCACCGGGCGAAGCGCTGTTGCAGGCCATCATCGACGACCTCGGCCGGCTGCCCCTGGTGGCGGAAGATCTCGGCATCATCACCCCCGACGTGGTGGCGCTGAAGGAGAAATTCGGCATGCCCGGCATGGCCGTGCTGCAATTCTCGTTCGACGACCATGCCGACAACCCGCACAAACCCCAGAACATCACCCCAGCGACGGTGGCTTACACTGGCACCCACGACAACGACACCACGGCCGGCTGGTGGGCCTCGCTGCCTGACGACGCCCGGCAGAACGCCATGCACCAGCTTGGCGTGAGCGATCCGGCCGCGATGCTGGATACCATGATCAACACCGTACTCGACAGCGCGGCCGCCCTCGCCATGCTGCCCTTGCAGGACGTGCTGGGACTTGGCAGTTCCGCGCGCATGAACATCCCCGGCACCAACAACGGCAACTGGACCTGGCGTTTCGACTGGTCACAGTTGCCGCCCGATCTGGCACCGGGTTTACTAAAAAAACTACAGAAAGCCCATCGATGGAAGACGCCCCTGCTGTGAATGCTCCGCTCAAACTCCCGCCCGGCACAGGTTTGCCTGTGATCAGCGCACCCATCATGCGGGTGCAGACGGGGACGCACCACGATCCTTTCGAGGTGCTGGGGGGGCATCCCCAGCCGGATGGCACGACCGTGGTGCGCGTCTTCATGCCGCAGGCCGAGGCGGTCGAACTGGCCGGAACACGCATGATCCGGGTGGCGGGGACTGACTGTTTCGAGCTGACCCTGCCGGCCGGACACAGCAGTGAACCGCATCCGCTGCTGAAATGGCAGGACAAGGGTGTGGGCAAGTGGCACACCAGCCGTTGTGCCTATACCTTCGATGCCCAGATCGGCGAAGTCGACCTGCATCTTTTTGGCGAGGGCCGCCATTTCAACATCTGGCGCGTGCTCGGCGCGCACCTGAAAACAATCGACGGCGTGGCGGGCTGCCAGTTTGCGGTGTGGGCCCCGGCGGTGCAGCGCGTGAGCGTGGTGGGCGATTTCAATGGCTGGGACGGGCGTCGTCACCCCATGCGTTGTCGGGGCGCGTCCGGCGTATGGGAAATCTTCATCCCCGACATCGGCGCGGGCTGCGCCTACAAGTTCGAAATCCTCGGCAGCCGGGGCCAGATCGCAAAAAAAACCGATCCCTATGCCCGGCAGATGTTCCTGCGCCCGGAAACCACCAGCCGGGTGGTCGACGATGTCGTACCCTACGACTGGCAGGACAGCGGCTGGGTGACGGCACGCGCACAGTTCGACTGGCAGCATCGCCCGGTTTCCGTCTACGAGCTCCACGCCGGCTCCTGGCGGCGGCACGAAGACGGCAGCTTCTACACCTGGGACGAACTCGCCGCCGAACTGATTCCCTATGTGAAAGACCTGGGCTACACCCACATCGAACTGCTGCCGGTGGCGGAACATCCGCTCGACGCCTCGTGGGGCTATCAGATCTCCGGCTACTACGCACCGACCGCGCGCTTCGGCACGCCCGACGACTTCCGTGCCTTTGTCGACACCTGCCACCAGACCGGCATCGGCGTGCTGCTCGACTGGGTGCCGGCGCACTTTCCCAAGGACGACTGGGCGCTGGCGCGTTTCACCGGTGAAGCTGTCTACGAGCACGAAGACCCGCGCCGCGGCGAGCACCAGGACTGGGGTACGCTGATCTTCAACTTCGGCCGCAACGAGGTGCGCAATTTCCTCGTCGCCAATGCGCTGTACTGGATCGAGGAATTCCACATCGATGGCCTGCGTGTCGACGCCGTCGCCTCGATGCTCTATCTGGATTATTCGCGCAAGGCGGGCGAGTGGCTGCCCAACCAGTACGGCGGGCGCGAAAACATCGAGGCGATCCATTTCCTGCGCGAAATGAACACCGAGATCCACGGTCGCCACCCCGGCGTGCTCACCATCGCCGAGGAATCGACCGCGTGGCCGGCAGTGTCGCGCCCGGTCGAACTCGGTGGCCTCGGCTTCTCGATGAAGTGGAACATGGGCTGGATGAACGACAGCCTCAGCTACATCGAGAAAGACCCGGTCTACCGCAAGTACCAGCACAACCAGCTCACCTTCAGCCAGATGTACGCGTGGACCGAAAATTTCGTGCTGCCGCTGTCGCACGACGAAGTCGTGCACATGAAGAAAAGCCTCCTGGACAAGATGCCGGGCGACGTCTGGCAGCGCTTCGCCAACCTGCGCGCCTTCTACGCCTGGCAATACGCGCATCCGGGCAAGAAGCTGCTGTTCATGGGCAGCGAATTCGGTCAGTGGAACGAATGGAAGGAAGCCGGCCAGCTCGACTGGGTGCTCACCACCTTCCCGGCGCACGACGGCATCCGTGCGCTGGTGCGCGATCTCAACCGCCTGTACGTGAACGAACCGGCACTGCACGAATTCGACCACGACCCGCGCGGCTTTCACTGGATCGATTGCCACGACGCCGACCAGTCGGTGCTGAGCTTGGTGCGCCAGGGCAGCGACGGCACCGCGCCCATCGTCGCGCTGTTCAACTTCACGCCGGTGCCGCGTCGCGGCTATCGCATTGGCGTGCCCGCAGCATCAGCGTGGTGTGAAATCCTCAACACCGATTCGATGTACTACGGCGGCAGCAACCTTGGCAACGGCAAACCCCTGCCGCCCGAAGCGCGGCCGTGGATGGATTTCGCCCAGTCGATCGAGGTGAGCCTGCCGCCCCTGGGCGCGATTTTTCTTAAACCATGTTGAAAAGAAAGGGGCAGGGGTCAGGGTTTGTACGGCCTTCGGCGTACCTGCTCAAAAAGTGCGGAGCACACGCCCCGCTGAATCCTGATCCCTGAATCCTAGCCCCTAGCCCCTAAAAAGAATGAAACGCGGAGCGATGAAAACCCTCTTCGTGGCGAGCGAAGCCTACCCGCTGGTGAAAACCGGCGGGCTGGGCGACGTGGTCTATAGCCTGCCGCACGCCCTGGCGGCGCGTGGTGCAGATATCCGACTGCTGTTGCCGGGCTACCGCTCGCTGCTGCGCCAGCTTGACCAGGTGCGCATCCTGGGCTGGCTCGACGTGCGCGGCGCAGAAGGCATCGTGTCGGCCCGCATCCTCGAAACCCGGCATCCGGATTTCACCTTTCCCTTGTGGATCGTCGACTGCCCGCCGTTGTTCGATCGATCCGGCAATCCCTACGTCAACGCCAGCGGACAGGACTGGCCGGACAACGCCGAGCGCTTTGCGGTGTTCGCGCGGGTGGCGGCGCAGCTGGCACAGGACGCCCTCGATCTGGACTGGCAGCCGCATGTGGTCCACGCGCACGACTGGCAGACCGGTCTGGTCGCCGCCTTCCTCGCCGACGTGCCGACCCGGCCCAAGACCGTGTTCACCATCCACAATCTCGCCTACGGCGGCTACTTCGCGCACGGCGATTTCGTGCGCCTGCACCTGCCCAGCCACTGGTGGTCGCCGGAAGGTCTGGAATTCCACGGCGGCTTCTCCATGCTGAAGGCCGGCATTGTCTACGCCGATGCGGTGACGACCGTATCGCCCACCTACGCGCAGGAAATCTGCACGCCGGAATTCGGCTACGGTCTCGACGGCCTGCTCCTGTCGCGGCAGTACAAGCTGCACGGCATTCTCAACGGCATCGACACCTCGATCTGGAACCCGTCGACCGATGCCTATCTGCCCGCGCACTATTCGATGAGCCGGATCAATCCCGGCAAGCGCCGCAACAAGCAGGCGCTGCTCGGACGCTTCCTCGAAACCGTCGACGACGAGGTGCTGCAGGCCCCGCTCATTGGCCTGGTGGGACGCCTGGTCGAACAGAAGGGCATCGACTGGGTGCTCGCCGCCCTGCCGGTGCTGCTGGCGAAAACCGACGCGCGCTTTGTGCTCCTGGGCAGCGGCCAGGCAGTGTACGAGCAGAAGCTCTCGCGACTGGCCAGACAGAACCCGGACCGGGTGTTTGTCGAGATCGGCTACGACGAGCCGCTGGCGCACGCCATCGAGGCTGGCTCCGACCTATTCCTGATGCCGTCGCGCTTCGAACCCTGCGGCCTCAACCAGATGTACAGCCTGCGCTATGGCACGCCTCCGGTGGTGTTCAGGACTGGCGGACTGGCCGATACCGTAGTCGACACGAACACGGCCACGCTCGCCGACGCCACCGCGAACGGCTTCGTATTCGAGACGCCGGCTGTCGAAGCCTTCCTCGACACCGTGCACCGCGCGCTTGAAACCTATCGCCAACCCGCCGTCTGGCGTCGCATCCAGCAGGCCGGCATGGGCCGTTCCTTCGACTGGCACGACAGCGCGGGCCACTACCTTTCCCTGTATTCGATGTAATGCCCACCCCAAGGAGCCCACCATGCCCGCCAAGAAATCCGCCAAAAGCTGCAAGAATCCCACGCTGACGCCGCTGTCCGGCGACGCCCAGACCGTCGCCCAGGATTTCGAGCGCTACCAGTACTATCATCTCGGCCGCTTTCAGGGCTGCCCGCCGGTGTACACCTACCAGGCGCTGGCGTGGACACTGCGCGACCGCATCATGACCGACTGGATGAACACCTATGCGCGCCGCGACGTGCCAGGCAACCGCCGCGCCTACTACCTGTCGCTGGAATTCCTCATCGGCCGCGCGCTGTCCAACCACGTTTTGAACCTGGGGCTCGACGAGGCCTCGCGCACGGCTTTGCAGGGCTTTTCGCAAACCCTCGAATCCATCGCCGAGGAAGAGCCCGACGCAGGTCTGGGCAACGGCGGCCTCGGGCGGCTTGCCGCCTGCTTCATGGACAGCTGCGCCTCGCTCGACCTGCCGGTGATGGGCTACGGCCTGCATTACGAATACGGCATGTTCCGCCAGCACATCGAAAACGGCTACCAGGTGGAAGAGCCCGACAACTGGCTGCGCGACGGCAACCCGTGGGAAGTCGAGCGTTCCGAATTCACCCGCCGTGTTCCCTTTGGCGGCCACACCGAGCATTACCGGGACGAGACCGGTGCCGAACGCGTGCGCTGGGTCGATACCCGTGACGTGCTGGCGATTCCCTACGACATGCCGATCACCGGCTACCGCAACCACGCCGTGAACACCCTGCGCCTGTGGAAGGCGGCCGCCACCGACGAATTCGACCTCAACGAATTCAACGCCGGCAGCTACAGTGAATCGGTCACCGCCAAGAACACGGCGGAGAACATCTCGATGGTGCTCTACCCCAACGACAGCAGCGAGAACGGCAAGGAACTGCGCCTGCGCCAGCAGTATTTCCTGGCGTCGGCCAGCCTGCAGGATGCAATGCGGCAGTGGCGCGCGGCGGGCAATTCCGACCTGACGAAATTCGCCGACGACAACGTGTTCCAGATGAACGACACGCATCCGACCATCGCCGTGGCCGAGCTGATGCGCATCCTGGTCGACCTGGAAGACATGGAATGGGACACGGCCTGGGCGATCACCACGCGCTGCATGGCCTACACCAACCACACCCTGCTGCCCGAGGCGCTGGAGCGCTGGCCGGTGGCGCTATTCGAACGCCTGCTGCCCCGGCCGCTGGAGATCATCTACGAAATCAACGCCCGCTTCCTGCGCGAGGTGTCGATGAAATGGCCGGGTGACATGGATCGCCAGCGCCGCATGTCGATCATCGAGGAAGGCCACGCCAAGCAGGTGCGCATGGCCTGGCTCGCCATCGTCGGCAGCTTCTCGGTCAACGGCGTCGCGGCTCTGCATTCCAAATTGCTGAAAGACGGCCTGTTCCTCGATTTCTATCAGCTCTGGCCGGCCAAGTTCAACAACAAGACCAACGGTGTCACCCCGCGCCGCTGGGTGGCGCACGCCAACCCCGGCATGAGCGCGCTCATCACCAGCAAGATCGGCGACGACTGGGTGGCCGACCTGTCCGGCCTGGAAAAACTCAAGCCCCTGGCTGCCGCCAAGAACAAGAAATTCCATACCGACTGGCGCGCCGTGAAACGCGCCAACAAGGAACGCCTCGCCGCGCTGGTGAAAGCCGAGTGCAACGTGGACTTCAACCCGGACGCGCTCTTCGACGTGCAGGTCAAGCGCATCCACGAATACAAGCGGCAACTGCTCAACGTGCTGCACGTCATCCATCTCTACAACCGCATCAAAAAGGGTCAGCTCGACGGCTGGGCCGACCGCTGCGTGCTGATCGGCGGCAAGGCCGCGCCGGGCTATTTCATGGCCAAGCGCATCATCAAGCTCATCAACAGCGTGGCCGAGGTGGTGAACCATGACCCGGCCGTGGATGGCCGTCTGAAGATGGCCTTCCTGCCCAACTATCGCGTGTCCAGCATGGAGATCATCGCCCCGGCGACCGACCTCTCGGAACAGATTTCCACCGCCGGTAAGGAAGCCTCGGGCACCGGCAACATGAAGTTCATGATGAACGGCGCGCTCACCATCGGCACCTACGACGGCGCCAACATCGAAATCATGGAAAATGTCGGCGAGGAAAACTTCTTCCTCTTCGGCCTGCGCGCCGAGGAAGTGGAAGCGCTGCGTCCGCGCTACCAGCCGCTGTCGTACATGGACCACGACCCGGCGCTGCGCGAGGTGATCGATCTCCTCGCCTCGGGCCATTTCAACGCCTGCGAGCCCGGCATTTTCGATCCCATCATCGGCGCGCTGCTGAGCCCGCATGACCCCTGGATGGTTCTGGCCGACTTCAGCAGCTACGTCGAAGCGCAGGAACGCGTGGCCGCCGCCTGGCAGGACACCGCCGGCTGGACACGCATGAGCATCCTCAACACCGCGTCGTCGGGGTTCTTCTCCACCGACCGCACCATGCTGGAGTACAACACGGACATCTGGAAGCTCAAGCGCTAGGCGCGATTCCGCATCGAACGGTGCGGACTGGGCGTTTTGTACTGTCGCGGTTTGGCAACGGGTGCAGCATCCGGGCGGGCCGCGGCGGGAGGGTCGGACAGGAATGGCGGGGGTTTGCTATATAATCAATCCCTAATATTTTCTGTGTCTGTCGATCAATTAGCCTTATCCTGATCGAAGACGCGTTTTCCAGCGTTCTACCCACCCGGAGCATTCCATGCAGATCAAATCGCTCGCCTTCGCCGTGTCGCTTGCCTTCGCCGGCGGCCTCGCCCACGCCCAGTCCTATCCTGCCGCCCAGCCCATGCCCTATCCCCCGGCGCTGCCGCAGGCCGCATCCACCGAGATGCCGAAAACGGCCGATCAGTGGGTAGGCCGCATGACCGACTTCACCCAGAACGCCTCGGCCTTCAAGGATCCGGCCGCCTTCGCCGCCTGGACCAATGCCATGAGCGACCCGTCGATGATCGCGGCCATGGGCACGCAGATGATGGAGCCGGGCAACATGCTGCGTTCCATGACTACGATGATGCAGCCCGGCACCACCGGCAACTTCATGCAGTTCTCCGACCCCAGCATCTACATGAAATGGGGCACCGCCATGATGAACCCGATGTGGTACACCCAGATGGCGACCAGCATGGCCGATCCCGGCAAGATGATGCGCTGGGCGATGCTCCCCATGGATCCCAGGATGATGAACATGGGCATGCAGATGATGAACCCCAATCTGTACATGAAATGGATGATGACGCCGACCGACCCGCGCGCCATGTCCCTCATGTTCGCTCCCATGAACCCACAGCTCTACGGCAGCATGATCGGCGGCGCGATGAACCCCAACATGGTCGGCGGTGCCAACTCCACCTGGGGCACCTTCATGTTCCCGAATCAGCCGGTGGTGCAGGTGCAGGGTGCCGCCCCGGTTTCCAGCCCGATCAACGTGTTTGACCCGAGCACCTGGTTCAGCATGATGAACATGTTCGGCGGCATGCCCACCATGCCGACCATGAGCATGCCGTTTGCCATGCCCGGCATGAATGCCTATGCCGCCGCCCCCGCCGCCGCGCCCGCACCTTTCGCGGTACAGGCCGACGCCACCACCACCCTGAGCCTGGGCGGCGATGCGCTGTTCAAGACCGGCAAGTCCTCGGTCAAGGACCTCACCGCGGAAGGCCGCGCCGAGCTCGACGAGCTGGTCGCCAAGGCCAAGGCCTTCGGTGCCATCGACACCATCAAGGTCACCGGTCACGCCGACAAGACGGGCAAGGCGTCAGCCAACAAAACGCTGTCGCTGGCCCGCGCCAAGGCCGTGGCAAGCTACCTCAAGTCGAAAGGCGTCAAGGCAAAATCCTTCATCACCACCGGTATGGGTGACACCCAGCCCGTGGTCAACTGCGACATGAGCCAGCCCAAGGAAGCCCTCAAGGCCTGCCTCGCGCCGAACCGCCGCGTCGACATCGAAGTGACGGGTGCCAAGCAGTAAAACCCCTGTTTAGCGCCCCGCGTGGGTGCGGACGCAAAAAAGGCCGGGATTCCCGGCCTTTTTCGTCGGCAATGCGTGGTTTATGCGGCCTGGACTGGAATCGCCTGCCGCGTATCGGCAATGCGGTTTTCCGCGTCGACGTAAACCAGTTCCGGCTCGTAGCGCGCCAGTTCGATCTCGTTGTAGACCGCGTAGGTGGCGATGATCACCAGATCACCCGGGTTGGCCTGGTGCGCAGCGGCACCATTCACCGAGATGATCCCGGAATCGCGCGCCGCACGAATGGCGTAGGTGGTAAACCGCGCCCCATTGGTGATGTTGTAGATCTGGATCTGTTCGTATTCATGGATGTTCGCTGCGTCGAGCAGGGCTTCGTCGATCGCGCATGAACCTTCGTAATGCAGTTCGGAATGCGTGACGGTCGCCCGGTGCAGCTTGGATTTGAGCATCGTTCTTTGCATGACGGTGCCTGCGCAAATAGAGAGTTGCCATTATAAACCCGCGCGCGTTACCTGGTCGCGCGCCGCCCGTGCGGCCTCAGACCGTTTCGCCGAGAAAGGCCTGCCACCAGCGCTTGCGCTGGCCCGTCACAGGTGCGCGCATATCGAGCTCGCGCGGCGGGGTGCGGCTCATCAACCAGCCCGGCAACACCGAGGACTTCATCGCGCTGGAGCCGCACGAACTGCCCAGGTGATTGGGATCGTAGATCTTGACGAAATTGGGGGCGTCCAGATTGTCGGCATATACGATCGCGCAATAATCCTCGTGATGTTCGCGCCGCAACAATTCGTCGAGTTCACGCATGAACTGCTTGACCTTGTCGGCTGACGCCGGCGCGTCAGGCACGCCCTGCCCCACGGCGTAGAGATACCAGCCGGCTTCGGCGTCGACCCTGTCCCAGAACGCCGTGAGCTGATCCCAGCGCATCACGCTGTAGAGCAGACCGTCGTAATAACGGTCGAATTCAGATGTGTCCGTCATGGTGTTTCTCCGCGATGACTGGCAAACCGGCTGGCTGTTCCGGCATTCTGCCAGAACTGGCGGGCCGGCACGATTTTCGGCTTTCACCGCTGCGCGCAATTTGAGAAAATGCTCGCGCCTGACTTTCCGCAACCGGGCACATCCCACCCCGGGTTTACGCTGTCTCTTTCCCCGCTTCTATTCGCCATGACACTCAACGCCCTGCTTTTCGACGTCGACGGCACGCTTGCCGATACCGAGCGTGACGGCCACCGCCCTGCTTTCAACCAGGCATTCGCCGACGCCGGCCTCGACTGGCACTGGGACGCCGCGCTCTACGGCAAGCTGCTCGCCGTCACCGGCGGCAAGGAACGCATGAAGCACTACATCGACCAGTACCGGCCTGACTACGTCAAAGCCCCCGACTTCGATGACATGGTGGTGAACCTGCACAAAGCCAAGACCCGGCATTACAGCGCGCTCGCCGCGCACGGCGGCATCCCCCTGCGCCCGGGCGTGAAGCGGCTGCTGGAGGAAGCGCGTGCGGCCGGCCTGCGGCTGGCCATCGCCACCACCACCACGCCGGAAAACGTGACCGTGCTGCTGGAGCACAGCCTCGGCCCCGGCACGCAGGACTGGTTCGAGGTCATCGCCGCCGGCGACATCGTCCCGGCCAAAAAGCCCGCGCCGGATATTTACTTTTACGCGATGGAAAAAATGGGCGTCTCACCTGCCGAGTGCCTGGCGTTCGAAGACTCGGAAAACGGCATCCGCGCAAGCCTGGGTGCCGGCCTCAAAACCCTGATCACCGTCAACGACTACACCCTCGACCACGATTTCAGCGGGGCCGCCGTCGTACTCTCCGATCTGGGTGAACCCGACGCGCCCTGCCGGCGCATCGCCGGTGCCGATCTCGGGCGCGCCTTCGTGGATGTGGCGTACCTGCGGGCGCTCCACGCGATCTAGCCCCTAGCCCCTAGGGATTGTGCATCAGCGCTGCTTCCAGCGTGTTCTCCAAGAGCGTCGCCACGGTCATCGGCCCCACCCCGCCGGGCACCGGGGTGATCCAGCCCGCGCGCTGCAGCGCACCATCAAAATCCACGTCGCCGCAGAGCTTGCCGTCTTCCAGACGATTGATGCCGACGTCGATCACGATCGCGCCTTCGCGGATCCAGTCGCCCGGGATCATGCGCGGGCGGCCCACGCCCACCACCAGGATTTCGGCAGAACGCACAAAGCTTTCGAGGTCGCGCGTGGCGCTGTGGCATACCGTGATAGTGCAGCCGGCGAGCAGCAGTTCCAGGCTCATCGGCCGGCCGACGATGTTGGACGCGCCGACCATCACCGCATTCTTGCCGCGCAGTTCTTCGCCGGTCGCGCGCAGCAGCGTCATGATGCCGCGCGGCGTGGACGGCCGCAGCGTCGGCATCTTCACCGCCAGGCGGCCGATGTTGTAGGGATGGAAGCCGTCCACATCCTTGTCCGGGCGGATGCGCTCGATCACCGTCTCGGCGTCGATATGCGCTGGCAGCGGCAGCTGCACCAGAATGCCGTCGATGGTGACATCGGCGTTGAGCGTGTCGATCAGCGCCAGCAGTTCGTCCTGGGTGGTGTTCGCCGGCAGGTCATGCGACACGCTGACCACGCCGGCACGCACGCAGGCTTTTTTCTTGTTGCGCACGTAAACGGCCGAAGCCGGATCGCCGCCGACCAGAATCACGGCCAGCCCCGGACGACGCTTGCCCTGCACTTCGCGCTCGGCGACCTTGTCGTGGATGACGGCGAGGATGGTGTCAGCCATCGTCTTGCCGTCGAGTATGCGTGCGATCATCGAGACAGCCCAGAAGCAAAAGGGTGATTTTCCCGGAAACCGGGTGTCCGACTCAAGCGGAAATTGACCCGCTTGCGGTGCCAAGGTATAGTCTCGCCTCTCCGAAACGCGCCCGCCTCAACGGTCGCACGGATTTCGGGGTGTAGCGCAGCCCGGTAGCGCGCCTGCTTTGGGAGCAGGATGTCGGAGGTTCGAATCCTCTCACCCCGACCACCCCGAATTTGCACCGCCCGAGCAAGAAGAGTCTCTGCCCGTAGCTCAACTGGATAGAGCACCAGCCTTCTAAGCTGGGGGTTACAGGTTCGATTCCTGTCGGGCAGGCCACGGTTTCAGCAGTTGAAGCAGACAGTGGTGGATGTAGCTCAGTTGGTAGAGTCCAGGATTGTGATTCCTGTTGTCGTGGGTTCGAGTCCCATCATCCACCCCAAGTATTCCAGAGCCCGCGCAAGCGGGCTTTGTTCATTCTGAACCGGGATGAGGGGACACGAACCCATGGGTTCGACCAGCGCGCGCAGCGCGTGCAGGACGCCAGGCCGAAGCACTGGCGGTCCCGAGCCTGCGGCGAGGGATGGCGGGCGCGGGAGGCAACCGCGCACGACACAAGCCCATCATCCACCCCAAGTATTCCAGAGCCCGCGCAAGCGGGCTTTGTTTATTGCGGGCCTACAACGGCCCGCTCTGCCAGGGCCCGGTGATCGCGCAGGTCATGCCGCTGCCGGGTGTGCCGTCGCCGAACACGTTGACGAAAAGCGTGCGGCCGTCCGGACTGAAGCAGGCCCCGGCGAGTTCGCTGTCGTTCAGGAGATTCACGGCAAAGACGAAGGGCGCGCCGTCGGCTCCCAGACCCACCAAGCGGTTCACGTTGTCAAAACCCGAGAGTGGATGGCGGTCTGCATCCTTCGGGCTGGCGTCGTCCTCGCACAGCAGCAGGCCGCCTTGCGGCGTGACGCATAGGTTGTCAGGCGAATCGAGCACGCTGCCGCCGGACGATTCGAAGTGCAGGGTGAGCACGCCATGCTCGGCAGCGGTCGGCACATAGCGCCACACCTGGCCGTAGCCCTGGACGAAGCCGTCGGCGTTGACGTCAGGGCCCTTGGCGTCGCCGCCCGAGGTCGAGGTGAAATAGACCGTTTTGCCGTCCTGCCCCAGCCACAGGCCTTCCAGGCGGTTGAACTGCGTGGCCCCCGCCGCGCGGCCCTGTTCGAAACAGCTGGGCTTGCCGGCTTCCAGATCGGGGTCGGGATCAGGGATGTCGACCCAGTCGCACACCAGACCCACGCCGACGGTGCGACGCTGGCGCGCGTCGAGGAAGGCTTCGCCCGCGCGCAGCATCTGCAGGCGGCCACCCTGCGCCAGATCGGCCCGATCGCTCGGCAGAAAACGATAAAAGCCGCTGCCGCGTGCGCCGCCCGCATCCTCGGTGAGATACACCACGCCGTTGGCGTCGGCGCATGCCGCTTCGTGCTTGAAGCGGCCCATGGCGACGAGCGGCGCAGGGGTCACGGTGCGATCCAGATGGGCCGGCACAGCAAACACATAGCCGTGCTTGCGCCCGTAACCCTGTTTCGGCCCATCAGTCGTTTCCTCACAGCTGAGCCACGCCCGCTGCTGCCAGGCGATACCGCCGGCGCAATTGACGTGGGTGCCGGCCAGGCCGACGAACTGACGTTCGAGGCGGCCAGAGGCGTCGAGGTCGAGCACGGTGCAGCCGCCGCCAGAAAGCGAATCGTAGCCTGTGCCCGGCACTGCGCCTGCCGTCACACCGGGCTTGTTGCGCACCTCGTGGTTGCGGATCAGGCGCACGCCGCCGCCGGCACGGGCAAAGGCGGCCATGCCATCGAGGTTGCGGGGAACGTGCCCGCCCTCGAACGACTCGCCGATGCGGCTGAAGGTGCTGAGCGTGAAGCCCGGGGGCAGCGCCAGCACCGGCACCCCGCGCGCATCGTGTACGGCTCTCAGACTGCCGTAGCCCACCCCACGGGACAGTGCGCCGGCCTCGACCCAGCGCGCGTGCGCTGCCAGCGTACCCAGTGCGGCGACGCTCATGTGACGAAGGAACTGGCGGCGGGTGGTCGGCATGGAATTCTCCTGACGATAAAACTTCAGTCTGGCGCAATGAGGTTGCAGGGGCGTGAAAGCCAACCGGGTTGGCCGTCCCGGTTTCGACCCGGTTGCTTATCCCCGCGATGCGATTCACCCACCATGCAGTCGTGGTCTCGCGCAGGGTGCGCGGGCCAGCAACCAGGAGCACATCATGCACACACTCTCTCTTTCCCTGCTGGTCGCCGGTCTTTTCATGGGCAGCGCGCACGCAGCTTCGGTCGACACTCGCCCCGGCTTCGACCGCGTGGGCCTGACCAGCAACAAACCCGTTGCCGTACAGACTGTCCGCCAGGTTGCACCCGGTGAAGACCGCCGCGCCGACCAGGCCGTTTCGCCGGAGCATCGCCGCGAGATGGCACGCCGTCTGGTGTGGCTGATGCTGAGCGCACGATGAATCCATCATTCTTTCCGTTTGCCGGCGCGAATATCGGTCCCGGCGCGTTTGGTCCGGGTGGCAGTGGCCAGGCCATGTGCCACCGCTTGATCTCGAATGGTATGCAGCTCGTGCTGCGCATCGCTCGCCAGCCGATCATGGCCATGACGGCTTCATCCCGGCAACCGGAGGGTGTCGGGCGGCGCTGCCTGCGCCCCGACCTCGATCAGCGCGAGATCGTAATGCGCCTCGCAGCACGCAAGGCCAGCCTGGTGGGGCCGGTGGGGCGGCAAGCCGGGCCTATCCCGGTCAAGCGCGGCCGACGTTTCGAAATCACACATGTTGAGAGCAAACCCGATTCAAGGTCGGACACCTGCGTTCATTCGCTGATATCGCCATCCACGTAGACCCAACGGCCCTCGATGCGAAAAAAGCGGCTGGTTTCGTGCAGCCTGAACGCGCGGCCGTTGCGCTTGTAGCGTGCGACGAATTCCACCGTGGCGTGGTCGGCATCCTGCTCGGCATGGGATTTGACCGTGAGCCCCAGCCACTGCGTGCGCGGCGTGGCATTCAGGTCGAGCGTCCTCGGCCGGGTAGCAGGATGCCAGGTGGCGAGGAGATACGCCTCCTGCCCCAGCACATAGGCGCTGTAGCGCGACCGCATCAGGCGTTCGGCATCGGGCGCGGCTTCGCCGGCGTGGTAGCGGCCGCAGCAATGGACAAGGCCCGCGCCCGATCCGCACGGACAGACATCAACTGTAATCGTCATGGTGCGGTGCAGCGCAGTTTCGGTTTCAGCACCGGCCACACCGCGTCAAGCATCGTCGCCTGCGCCTTTTCGTTGGGGTGGATGCCGTCGGCCTGCATCATGCCGGCCTTCACGCCCACGCCGCAGACAAAGCACGGCACCCGCGCCACCTTCTCCTCGCGCGCCAGATCGACATAGATTTTTGCCACCGCCTCGGCGTAGGCACGGCCATAATTGGGCAAGACCGGGGCATCCAGCAGCAGCACCCACGCGCCAGCGGTCTTCGCCTGGCGGATCATGCTGCGCAGATTGTTGCGTATCACCTGTGGTGGTGTGCCGCGCAGCGCGTCGTTGCCGCCGAGTTCGATCACCACGCCCTCGGGACGCTGCCGCGCCAGCGCCGGCTTCAAGCGTTGCAGGCCGTTTTGCGTGGTGTCGCCCGACACGCTGGCGTTGACCGCCTGCCACGCCGGTGCCGTTTTTTTCAGCCGCGCGTTCAGGCGATCGACCCAGCTCGCGCCGCTGGCCAGCCCGTAGCCGGAACTCAGGCTGTCGCCGACGATCAACATCGAACACTGCGCGGCGTACGCCCAGCCCGGCATGAGCAGCACCCACAGCAACCCCACGCGATAATTCATCCTTGCCGTCCCTTTTGATCGAGTCCTTCCAATGACGCCACCCGACAGCGCCCGGTTCCCCATTGTCCAGGCGCGCGCGCTTTCGCAGCGCGTGCCCACCGCCGACGGCGAGCTTGTGATACTCAGCGATGTGACGCTGGAGGTCAAAGCCGGCGACACGCTGGCGATCACCGGTGCCTCGGGTTCCGGCAAGTCCACGCTGCTGGGCCTGCTGGCCGGGCTCGACCTGGCCTCGTCCGGCGACATCCACCTGCTCGGCCAGCGCCTCGCCGATCTCGACGAAGACGCCCGCGCCCGCCTGCGTGCCGGCCGGGTCGGCTTCGTCTTCCAGTCGTTTCAGTTGCTGCCCGCGCTCACCGCGCTGGAAAACGTGCTGCTGCCGCTGGAACTCGCCGGCCGCACAGACGCGCGCGAGCGCGCCGCGCACTGGCTTGCGCGCGTGAATCTTTCCGACCGCGCCGGCCATACGCCGCGCCAGCTCTCCGGCGGCGAACAGCAGCGCGTGGCGCTGGCGCGCGCGTTTGCCACCGACCCGGCCGTGGTGTTTGCCGACGAACCCACCGGCAACCTCGATGCCGACACCGGCGCACGCATCATCGACCTGCTGTTCGAGCTGAACGCCTCGGCCGGCACCACGCTGATCCTCGTCACCCACGACGCCACGCTGGCCGCCCGTTGCGCGCGGCGGCTGCATCTGGTGGCCGGCCGCGTGCAGTCGACGGTGTCGGCATGAGCATCGTCCGCCTGGCCCTGTGGCTGCTGCGCCGCGAACGCGCCAGCGGCGAATGGCGCGTGCTTCTGCTCGCGCTGGTCATCGGCGTGGGCAGCGTGGCCACCACCGGCTTTCTGGCCGACCGCATGCAGCGCGCCATGCGCGACGAGGGTGCACGCTTTCTCGGTGCCGACCTGCTGGTAACCAGCCCGCGCCCCGTCGAGACCTGGCCCGCAAACGCCCTCGCTACCAGCCAGGCGCTGGAATTCGCCAGCATGGTCAGCCGCGGCGATGCCTTTCAGCTGGCGACCGTGCGCGCGGTCGATGCCGCGTATCCGCTGCGCGGCAGCGTGCGCATCGCCGACCGCGCGTTCGCACCCGGCGCGCCGCAGCCCGCACAGCCGCCAACAGGCGCGATCTACGTCGACCAGCAATTGCTGCCGCTGCTCGACGCCGCCGTGGGCGACACGGTGCAGATCGGCGAAGCGCGCTTCCGCATCGCCGGCGTGGTCGCCGAAGAGCCCGGCCAGCTCGGCGGCGTGTTCGGCCTTGCCCCGCGCGTGTTCCTGCGCGCCGACGAAGTGGCCGCCACGCGCGTGCTCCAGCCCGGCAGCCGCCTCACCTATCTGTATCAATTTGCCGGCGACCCGCAGGCTACCGCTGCTTTCGCCACCGCACTGAAGCCCGCGCTCGACGACACCCAGCGGGTGATCGGCGGACGCGACGGCGTGGAGAACCTGCGCGACGGTTTCGACAAGCTCGACACCTACCTCCAGCTCACCGCGCTCATCAGCCTGCTGCTGGCCGTGGCGGCGATCGCCATCGCCGCGCATCGCCACGCCCGGCGGCATTACGACCAGGCGGCCCTGCTGCGCTGCATGGGGGCCACCACCGCGCAGTTGCGCACGCTGTATCTCACGCAATTCCTGCTGCTGGGTCTGCTCGGCAGCCTCGTCGGCGTGGCGCTCGGCGCGGTGCTGCAACACCTGCTGGCCGGCCTGGTGCTGCCCGACACCCTCGCCACGCTCCCGCGGCTGGGCCCGGCCCCCGTCTTCATCGCGCTCGCAAGCGGCCTCACAGCGCTGGCCGGCGCAGCCCTGCCCGCCCTGATGCGACTGATCCGCGTGCCGCCGCTACGCGTGCTGCGCCGCGACCTGCCGCCCCTGCCCCTGTCCGCCTGGATCGGCGCATCCCTGAGCGGCGCGGTGCTGCTGGCGCTGATCGCGGCCTACGCCGGCGACATCACGCTCGTCGCCGGATTCGTCGGCGCGCTGGCGGGCCTGGGCACCGTGCTGGCCGTGCTCGCCCGGCTGGCCCTCGTCGCCGGACGCGGCGTGCAGCGCCTGGCCACCGGGCCGCTGCGCTTCGGCCTGTCGCAACTGCTGCGCCACCGCTTCGACAGCACCCTGCAACTCGGGGCCTTCACCCTTGCGCTGTTTCTCGTGGCCCTGCTTGCGCTGGTGCGCAGCGACCTCGTCGACGGCTGGCGCCAGCAGTTGCCGCCCGGCGCGCCGAATCATTTTCTGGTGAACATTGCGCCCGAACAGCAGGCCGAAGTGGGCCAGTGGCTGACTGAACGCAGACTCGAAGCCTCGCGCCTATATCCCATGATTCGCGGCCGGCTGGTGGAAAAGAACGGCCAGCCCATCGCCGCCACACTGCCGCCGGAGGCGCGCGACAGCAACACCCTGCGGCGCGAGCTCAACCTCACCTGGGCCGCCGAGCTGCCCGCCAACAACCAGATTCTGGCGGGTCGCTGGCACGGCGCACAGGTGGCCAACGACATCTCCGTCGAATCGGGCATGGCCGAACGGCTGGACCTTGCTGTGGGCGACGCCCTCGGATTCCAGATCGGCGACCAGACCATTAATGCCCGGATCGGCAGCATCCGCAGCGTGAAGTGGGAATCCATGCAGCCCAACTTCTTCGTCATCTTTTCGCCCGGCGCGCTCGACACCCTGCCCGCCAGCTACATCGCCAGCGTCTACGTGCCGCCCGGCACTCACGTCATGCCGGATTTCGTGAAGACCTTCCCCGGCATCACCGTGCTCGCGCTCGACACCCTCATCGGCAAGCTCGAAGCCGTGTTCGCGCGCATCATCGGCGCGATTCAATTGCTGCTGGGGTTCTTGCTTGCCGCCGGCATGGCCGTCGTCGTCGCCACCCTGCTCGCCAGCCTCGACGCGCGCCAGCAGGAAGCCGTGCTGCTGCGCACCCTGGGCGCTGAACGCGTCTGGCTGGCCAAGGGCCTGCTCGCCGAATTCCTCGCCCTGGGCGTGCTCGCGGGACTGTTGGCGAGCGCCTGCGCCGAAATCGCCATGGCCGTTCTCGCCGACCGCTTGTTCGACCTGCCCGGCCGCGTCCACCCCTGGCTATGGCTGGCGCTCCCCACCGCCGGCGCGCTGCTGGTCATGGCCAGCGGCTGGCTCACCACGCGGCATATCACGCGGGTGCCGCCGATGCAGTCGATACGGGCGATGGGGTGATGGCTGTTTATTGACCGTGGCTGTTCGCCAGCCATCCCCAGTAACAGACATTCTGAATGGCTTATTACGGACTATCGCGAAGTGTATTTCTCAATCAATTGTTCCCACGATTGCTGCAAACCACACATCCGCCACCTCGAGGATGATGCGGTTTATATTGAAATTTATAAAGTTACTTAATTATTGTAATTTTATAAATATCTATATAATATTCGTTCCATGGATCCTATTCGTAATCCTTTTTCCCCTGGTGCAGGCACTCCGCCACCTGAGTTGGCCGGTCGTAACGAGTTGCTGGAGTCTCTACGTATCACCCTTGCACGCGCCAGAATCGGGCGTCCCGCCAAAAGCGCCATGCTGGTTGGGTTGCGCGGTGTAGGCAAAACAGTACTTCTCGACCGCGTACGAGAAGATGCTGAGGCTACTGGCATCCATACTGTCCGGATCGAAGCGCCAGAAGGGCGCTCTCTTCCAGCTCTTCTTGCACCACAACTACGCCAAGCCCTCTTACGCCTGAGTCAAATCGCAGCTGCGAGAGATTATGCAGTTCGCGGACTGCGAGCACTCGCAGGATTCGCCAGCAAACTCAAAGTCACTTTCGGTGACATTGAAGTTGGTATTGATTACGATCCCGAGCCCGGATTAGCTGACAACGGTGATCTCGAGCATGACCTTCAAGCTCTTTTCGAGCAGGTGGGCTTGGCAGCAAAATCTGCAAACACTGCATTGGCTATTTTCATTGACGAACTGCAATACGTTGAGGAACCGCAGTTAGCCGCGCTGATTACGGCAATGCATAGAACCGAGCAGCGACGATTACCAGTTGTGCTGGTCGGCGCAGGCTTGCCACAGCTACGCGGGCAAATGGGGAATGCCAAGTCATATGCCGAAAGATTGTTTGACTTTCCAACTATCGGCCCCCTTCCCCCAGATGCGGCTGGCCTCGCTATCAAAAAGCCTCTTGAGGAAGAAGGGGTCGCCATTACCGACCAGGCTCTGAATAAAATCCTGCAAGTCACCCAAGGCTATGCCTATTTTTTGCAGCAATGGGGCAGTCACACTTGGCGGGCAGCTCAATCGTCACCGATACCTATTGATGCCGTAGACACTGCCTCTGTGACTGCGATAGCTGCGCTGGACGAGAGTTTCTTCAGAGTGCGCTTCGACCGACTTACCCCGAAAGAGAAGAAGTATCTTCGCGCCATGGCGGATTTGGGAGCAGGACCGCATAGATCGGGTGATATCGCAGCCTGTTTCAATGCAGATGTATCCTCACTAGCGCCGACGCGAAGCTCTCTAATCGGCAAGGGCATGGTATGGAGCCCGAACCACGGTGATACCGCTTTTACCGTACCGATGTTTGATGAGTTCATGAAGCGGATAATGCCCGGGAACGACTGGCGATAGTCACCCGAATTTGCAGTTCGATCCACACAGTCGCTCAGGCCCATTTACAGACCTGCGTTACCGCCCCACTCAATCCAACACGCCACTCACGATAGCGGATAATCACCGCTTCGCCCCTCCGCAGAAATCCGCCGCATGCAAACCGACCCCCAGGAAAACCCCCAGTACGCCATTGCCGCATCGGTACAGTTGCCGGGGGTGAGCGACGCGGAGTTTGAGGCATCTCTGACGGAGTTGCTCGAGCTGGCGAAGACGCTGGGGTTCACGGTGGTGCGCACTTTCACGCAGAAGCGCGCGGGCTTCGATTCGACGGCGTATCTGGGGGTGGGCAAGCGGCAGGCGATTCGCCATTTCGTGAAGGGCGCACCGGACGAGGCAGCCGAGCCTGATGCTACTCCCATGAATCCGCTGTATCGCCCGCCGATGGACGCCGGGGTGCCGGACGATGCGGCCGAGGCGGTGTCGGACGTGCCGATCGACGTGATCTTTGTCGACCACGAGATTTCGCCTTCGCAGGCGCGCCACCTGGAAAACGAGGTGGGTTGCCAGGTGATGGATCGCACCATGGTGATTCTGGAAATTTTCCACCGCAACGCGCGCTCGCCGGCGGCGCGGGCGCAGGTGGAGATTGCCCGGCTGGGCTATCTGGCCCCGCGCCTGCGCGAGGCGGCGAAGCTGGCGGGGCCGCAGGGGCGGCAGCGCAGCGGGGTGGGCGGACGCGGCGCGGGCGAATCGCACACCGAGCTGGACAAGCGCAAGATTCGCGACCGCATTGCCGAGCTGCAACGCGAGATCACGGCGATGGACGCCGACCGCAAGACGCAGCGCGCACGGCGGCAGGGGCACCAGAGCCTGGCCAGCGTAGCGCTGGTGGGCTACACCAACGCCGGTAAGTCGACGCTGATGCGCGCGCTGACGGGCAGCGAGGTGCTGGTGGCCAACAAGCTTTTTGCCACGCTGGATACCACGGTGCGCACGCTGTATCCCGAGAGCGTGCCGCGCGTGCTGGTGAGCGATACGGTGGGCTTCATCAAGAACCTGCCGCACGGGCTGGTGGCGTCGTTCAAATCCACGCTGGAAGAGGCGCTGGACGCGTCGCTGCTGCTGCACGTCATCGACGCCAGCGACCCGGGCTTCGAGCGGCAGATCGAAGCCACCGAACACGTGCTGGGCGAGATCGAGGCGCTGGACGTGCCGCGTCTGCGCATTTTCAACAAGATCGACCACGTGGGCAACGCGCCGGCACAGGCCGAACGCGAAGCGTCATTGCGCGAAGCCTATCCCGGCTGCATCGTCATGAGCGCGCGCCGCGCCGACGACGTAGCCGCGCTGCACCGGACCATCGTGGCGTTCTTCCAGCAGGACCTGGTCGAGGCCGAGCTGTTTCTGCCCTGGTCGGCGCAGCAGTTGCGCGGCGAGCTGTTCGCGCGCTGTGCGGTGCTGGACGAGCGCGCGGGGGAGGATGGCGCGTATTTTCAGGTGCGTGCGGAACAGTCCGCACTGGACGGCCTGCGCGAGCAGCTCGACCGCGCACAATCCTGAGCAGCCACCCTGCCGCGTGCGCGCGACGCCCGCTCAACCCATTCCGTAGTGCCACGGGCACAGCCCGGCCACTGGACCGGACTGCGATTTCAATCCGGCACCGCAGTCGGGCGCACGCCTATGTGCGACACCGCACAGACCCCAGCTGGCCCGACGACTACTCTTTGTCTTGCACCCCGTGTGGCTTTCGGCCACCAGGCTGTTCGATGCGCATCTTGCCGTCGACTGCACCAACAAGGAGTTGATATGAACTGGGACATCGTGAAAGCCAACTGGCAACAGTTCCGCGGCGAAGTGAAAGCGCAGTGGGGCAAGCTCAGCAACGACCATCTCGACGTGATTTCCGGCAAGCGCATTGTGCTCTCCGGCAAGATTCAGGAAGCCTACGGCGTATCCAAGGACGAAGCCGAGCGGCAGATCAAGGCATTCGAGCTGCACAAGAAAGACGCGCCCGCCGGGCACTGACCAGCCCCCTCTATCGGACGGCCCGAAACAGGCCGACCCACAGACATTCCAGCCGTGCGCGCTGCCAGTGGTGGCGCGCTCGGCAGGTTCCGGGTTCAGCCATCGCAAGAGGCCGGAATCCATTCTTCCAAGCATTCAATCGGAGTCCACCATGATCACATTCACCAAAGCCATGACCGCCGCCTTTCTGGCAGTGTCACTGTCCTACATGACCGGCTGCGCCTCGACCGATCACAAACAGGGAACCGGCGAGTATGTCGACGACACCGTCATCACCACCAAGGTCAAGGCCGCCATCTTCGACGACCCGGTTACCAAAGTGCTGGAGATCAAGGTCAAAACCTACAAGGGCGAAGTCCAGCTAAGCGGCTTTGTGAGCTCGCAGGATGCGGCCAACCGCGCAGTCCAGCTGGCGCGTGGCGTGTCCGGCGTCACAGCCGTCAAGAACGACATGCTGCTCAAGTAAGGTTTAGCCGCAGCGCCCGGTGCGTCAAGCCCGGGTACTGTCGCAGACCTGACTGAAATGCCCCCTAACGAAAGGAACCTCCATGAACACCAAACCCTCCGCCGCCGAAACCCTGGCACCTGACGTCACCAAAGAACAGCTGATCCACGACTTCAAGACAGTGGTGGCTGATGCCGAAGCCCTGCTGAAAGCCACCGCCGGACAGGGTGGCGACGCGGTCGCCGCCGTCCGCGCCCGGGTGGAAGAATCCCTCGCCACCGCCAAGGCAAAAATGGCCGATGCGCAAGCCGCCCTGCTGGCGAAAACCCGGGCTGCCGCCCGCGCCACCGACGAATACGTGCATGTGCATCCCTGGCAGGCCATCGGCATTGCCGCCAGTGTTGGCGTGGTGGTGGGCGTGCTCATCGGTCGACGCTGAATCGGGCCATGGCCACCGAATCGCCGGACGCACCGCCTGGCCTGTTCGATTCCCTGAAAGCGCTGTCAGCCAGCCTGGCCGGTATCGTGCATACCCGTCTGGCGCTACTGTCCAACGACCTGGCCGAAGAACAGGCCCGCCTCACTGTCTACTGGGCAGGGCTGCTCGTGGCCCTGTTCTGTTTCGGTGTAGGCGTGGTGCTGCTGGCCATGCTGATCGTGGCGGCGTTCTGGGATACGCACCGGCTGCTCGCCCTGGGCGTGATGGGTGGCGCGTTTCTGGCTGCCGGCCTGGGCGCAGGCGCATACACCTTGCGCTGGAACCGAACTCGACCGCGGCCGTTTGACGCCAGCCTGGGCGAACTGGCCAAAGACAGACAGCAACTCACCCCCCGATCATGAAACGGAAACTGGCGAGACTGGCCGAACGCCGCCACGCGCTGGTGGCGCAGGCCGCCACCCAGCGCAGCCTGATCGCACGGCACGCGGCCCCCTGGCGCGCGCGCCTGGCGTGGGCCGACCGGGGCATTGCCGCAGTGCGCACGCTCGGCCGCCACCCGCTATGGCTGGTGGGCGCGGCGCTGCTGCTCGTTGCCGTGCGTCCGCAACGCGCCGGCACATGGCTGCATCGGGGCTGGCTGGCATGGATGATCGCACGCCGGTTGCGCTGACGCTGTCCGTCAGCGCAACCGCCTTGCCACGGCCTGCGCATCCGCATGGGATACTGCTTCAATCACAGATTGCCTTGCCACCCACACGCATCCGAGCTGCACCTGCAACGATTCACCGTAACAATCGAACGCAGGATCAAACCCACCCGTCGCCGTCGAATGCACACGGCATACGCATTGCAGTCGGGGCACACAAGCCCATGCAGGCGAAACCATTCATGCGGGCCCCCGGGCCCGGGAGACTCCACCTGCCATGCGGCGCTTCAAGATCCTCCATCGCACCTACTACAACTTTTCCGGCAGCGTGCGGCTCGAACCCCACACGCTGCGCCTGCGCCCCCGCGAAAACCACACCCTGCGCATTGAATCCTCGTCGCTGCGCATCACACCGGCCGCCACCCTGCGCTGGCACCGCGACGTGGAAGACAACTCCGTGGCGATCGCCAGCTTTACTACCCCCACCCGCCAGCTCATCCTCGAAAGCGAAATCGTCATTCAGCAGTTCAACGAAGCACCGCTCGATTTTCTGGTGGACGAATACGCCACCCAGTACCCCTTTGCCTACAGCGCCGAAGACCGCATCGTCCTCGCACCCTATCTGGGTGCCGCCACCCAGGACGCGAACGAGCCCCTCGACGAATGGCTGGCCGGCCTGTGGCAACCGGGCGACCCCATCCAGACCTACGCCTTGATGCAGCGCCTGTGCGTGCGCATCCACACCGCCCTGTCGTACCAGGCACGCGAACAGCCCGGCATACAAAGCCCTGCCGACACGCTCGCGCGCGGCATCGGTTCCTGCCGCGACTTCGCCACCCTGTTCATGGAATCCGCCCGCCACCTGGGCCTTGCCGCCCGCTTCGTCAGCGGCTACCTCTACGCCGAACCCTCCGCGTTCAACTACGGTGCCACCCATGCCTGGGCCGAAGTCTTCCTGCCCGGCGCTGGCTGGACCGGCTTCGACCCCACCATCGGAAAAATCGTCGGCATCGACCACACCCCTGTCGCCGTCGCCCGCCTGCCCGAATCCGTGCCGCCGGTTGCCGGCGCCTTCACCGGCCCGCCGGGGGCGAGCCTTGAGGTGGGGGTGTGGGTGACGGCGCTGGGATGAGGCGGGATTTCGGCCTGAGCGAACCGCCCTGTCAGCCAGAGACAGGCACGCCGGCCACATGGAGCGCCATGTGCGATCTGCTCAAGATCGACCCGGGAGACGATTCAGCCGGAAGGCGATTGAAAAAAACGGGTAAGAGTGAACCGCCGGCAGGCACGCGCGACCAAGGTTCCGCTAGCGCGGTCCAAGCGCCAATTTCCACGCCCGCCACCAGTCGGCACAGATGGAACGCTCGCATGGTGCCCGACGCACAGGCTACCATGTCGAGATTCTCGGGCGCGTATCCGGTTTGCCATCTCACCGGAATGCGCCCTGTCCAGGACTCCTCCCATGCCAACCCCGCACGATCCCCACCAGAACCATCTGCTCGCCGCGCTGCCGGCAGAGGAGTTCGCCCGTCTCGTGCCCGATCTGGAATGGGTGCCGATGCCGCTCGGCCAGGTGCTGTCCGAGCCGGGCACCCAGATGCGCTACGTGTATTTCCCCACCACTGCCATCGTGTCCCTGCTTTACGTGATGGAGGATGGCGCGTCGGCGGAAATTGCGGTGGTCGGCAACGAGGGGATCGTCGGCGTGTCGCTCTTCATGGGCGGCGAAACGACAACCAGCCGGGCGGTGGTGCAAAGCGCCGGCCACGCCTACCGTCTGAAGGCGCAGCTGCTGAAGAATGCGTTCCTGCACGCTGGGCCGATGCAGCGTCTGCTGTTGCGCTACACCCAGGCCCTGCTCACGCAGATGGCGCAGACGGCGGTGTGCAACCGGCATCATTCGGTGGACCAGCAGTTGTGCCGCTGGCTGCTGCTGAGCCTCGACCGGCTGGAATCGAACGAACTGACGATGACGCAGGAACTGATCGCCAACATGCTCGGCGTGCGCCGCGAAGGCGTGACCGAGGCGGCCGGCAAGCTGCAGGAGGCTGGCCTGATCCGCTACAGCCGGGGCAAGATCACGGTGATGGACCGCCCCGGGCTGGAGGCGCGCGTGTGCGAATGCTACGCGGTGGTGAAGAAGGAATTCGACCGTCTGCTGCCGTATGTCGTCGCGCCCTGATCCCCGCCGGGGCGGTGCAACGCGCTTCACTGGGTACGCTGCACACTATGTGCGCTAGCGCGCAGACTGCCGCCGCGCACCGCGCCATTGTGTGCTGACTGCCGGTTCTGAAATCCGCTTCTCCGTAGCTGGCAGTTTCTCCGGCACGGCCTTGCGTTTGCCCATGCCGGCTCCATCGCCCCGGGAGATCCCCTTGCCAGATGCCCTGTCCGTCCCCGACAGCAATTGCCTCATCGCAGCCTTGCCGCGCAAGGACCGGCAGCGCTTACTGGCAGCGTGCGAACCGGTTGACCTGGCATTTGCGGCTGTGCTGGCCGAACCCGGCGAGCGTGTCCGCCATGTGTTCTTTCCCACTGGAAGCTTCATTTCCCTGATGACACCGATCATCGACCGCGCCAGCCTGGAAGTGGGCCTGGTCGGCACCGAAGGCATGGTCGGGGCCACGCTCGCCCTCGGGATGAAGATGTCGCCCCTGCACGCACTGGTGCAGGGTGCAGGTCCGGCGCTGCGCATGGGTGCGGTGCCGTTTCGTCGCGAACTCGACTTGAGCCCCACCCTGCTGCGTGGCGTGCAGCGCTACCTCTATGTGGTGATGGGGCAGCTTGCGCAAAACGCAGCCTGCACCCGCTTTCATGTGGTGGAAGCGCGCCTGGCGAGATGGCTTTTGATGTCGCACGACCGGGCGCACTCGGACACGATTCATGTCACCCACGAATTTCTCGCCGCGATGCTCGGTGTTCGCCGCGTCGGCATCACCAAGGCTGCAACGTCACTGCAGAACCGGGCATTGATCCGCTATCACCGGGGGAACGTCAGGGTCGTCGACCGCGGGGGTCTGGAAGCTGCGTCCTGCGGGTGCTATGCCGCCGATGCTGCGATCCATGCCAGGGCCAAGGCGTGACCTCCATCAACAAGGAGTAAGAAAATGCTTGAGACCATTGCCATCATTCTGGTCATCCTCTGGGTACTGGGCCTGGTGTCCTCAACCACCCTGGGAGGATTCATCCACGTCCTGCTGGTCGTCGCGATTGTGGTGATCCTGCTGCGCTTCATTCGCCGCTGACCGCCCTTGGGGACGGGGCAGGGCCGCTCAGCGATGCACCCGCCCGGAAACCGGGTGCAGATCGGCCGCCACGGCTTCGCGTTCGTCGAACACGAAGCAGTCGCCCTGGTAGTGCGCGCCGCCCACGTCCTCAAAATATTTGAGGATGCCGCCTTCGAGCTGGTAGACGCGTTCCAGCCCCAGCGCCTTCATGTGGATGGCGGCTTTTTCGCAGCGGATACCGCCGGTGCAGAACGAGACGACGGTCTTGCCGATAAAGTCGTCGCGATGCGCGGCGATGTGTGCGGGAAATTCACTGAACACTTTCACACCGTAATCGATTGCGTGCGCGAAGCTGCCGGCGGCGACTTCGTAGTCGTTGCGGGTATCGAGCATGACCACGGGCCGGCCTTCATCGTCGCAGCCGCGATCCAGCCATTTTCTCAGCAGGGCTGCCGGTACTGACGGCGCGCGGCCGTCTTCCGGCCGGATCAGCGGCTGCTTCATGGTGATGATTTCCTTCTTCAGCCGGATGCGCAGTTTCCTGAACGGCGCTTCGGCGGAGAGGCTTTCCTTGGGCGCAAGATCAGCAAAGCGCGGATCGGCACGCAGATAGGCCATCCCCGCGTCGATGGCCTCGCGCGAACCGGCAAGGAACACATTGATGCCCTCGGGCGCGAGCAGAATGGTGCCGAGGAGACCCAGCTCGCCGAGGCGCGCGCTGAGATCGGCCTTGAGCGCCGCACGGTCTTCGAGGGTGATGAACTTGTAGCAGGAGAGGTTGACGACAGTCACGGGTGGTCCTTGTCTGGCAGACGGGATTTTATACGAGGGGTCAGGTGTCGGGATTCAGGGGTCAGGGGGCTTTGAGCAGCTGCGCCGCGTTTCTCAAATTCATGAGGCGCGGCGCAGCCGCCCATTCCCTGCCCCTGCCCCTGCCCCTGCCCCTGCCCCTGCCCCTGACCCTGACCCCTAACCCCTAACCCCTGCCTTTTTGCTACCCTTCCGCCATCTTCCCCACCGGACGCCCCAAGATGGACGAGCATCTGCAAACCCTGGAACACGCCCAGCGCACGGCCATTGACCTCGCCCTCCAGTTCGGTCCCAAGGTGATCGTCGCCCTGCTGATCCTGGCGGCGGGCTATTTTGTCGGGCGCTGGGTCGGCAAGCTCACGGATTCGATGCTGGCGA
This sequence comes from Hydrogenophilales bacterium 16-64-46, assembly GCA_002281775.1. Lineage (GTDB taxonomy): Bacteria > Pseudomonadota > Gammaproteobacteria > Burkholderiales > Thiobacillaceae > Thiobacillus. Next base: position 52,073 of record NCGY01000007.1, read on the forward strand.
AGATCGGCCTGGACGAAACGCTGCGCCTGCTGCTCACCCGCATCGTGCGCATTGCTGTGCTGGGCCTGTTTCTCATCATGGCGCTTCAGAACCTGGGGGTGCAGTTGCTGCCGCTTCTGGCCGGCCTGGGCGTGGCAGGCGCGGGCGTGGCGCTGGCGATGCAGGGGGTGCTGGGCAATCTGGCGGCGGGGCTCACGATCATCTTCACCCGGCCGTTCAAGGTGGGCGAATACATTTCCATCGCCGACGAGGAAGGCACGGTGGAGGAGGTCAAGCTTTTCAACACGGTGCTGGGGCATCCCGACCAGTCGCGCATCGTCATTCCCAACCGCAAGATCGTCGGCGAGATCCTGCACAACTACGGCGAGATCAGGCAACTGGACGTGGCAGTGGGCGTGGCATACGACACCGATATTGCTGCCGCGCTCGCCGCCATTCGCGACCTGCTCGCCGCCAACCCGCGTGTGTTGCAGCAGCCCGAGCCGGTGATCCGCGTGCTCAGCCTGGGCGATTCGAGCGTGGTGATTGCGATCCGTCCGTGGGCAAGTGTGCCGGACTACAACGCCGCGTCCAGCGAAGTGACCCAGGCGGTGCTGGAAACCTTCCGTGCGCGCGGCATCGCGATTCCCTTCCCGCAGCGTGAAGTGCGCCTGCTGGGCAACGCATGAAGCGCGCCGCACCCAAACCGGCTGCGGCCAAATCCGCCATCTACACCGACCCGCTGGCCGAAGTTTTGCGGCCGGGTCAGTCGATCGAGCTGCTGAAGGAACTGCACATCCTCACCCGCGACGGCCGCCTCAACCAGGACAGCCGCCGCAAGCTCAAGCAGGTGTTCCACCTGTGCCAGTTCATCGCGCCGCTGATCGACGAGGTGCTCGACCGACAGGACACGCTGCTGCTCGCCGACCACGGCGCGGGCAAGTCCTATCTCGGTTTCATCCTCTACGATCTCTACCTGAAGGACCGTCCCGGCGCGCACATCATCGGTATCGAAACACGCGACGAACTGGTGGCGAAGTCGCGCGACCTGGCTGATCGGCTGGGCTTCGATCGCATGCACTTTCTCAACACGACCGTGGCCGAATCCACGCACACCGAGACCCTGCCCGATCGCTTCGACATCGTCACCGCGCTGCACGCCTGCAACACCGCCACCGACGACGCGATCCGCTTTGCCTTCGCCAAACAGGCACGCCACATCGTGCTGGTGCCGTGCTGCCAGGCCGAGGTGGCGGCCGTGCTGCGCCGCCACAAGAACGCGAGTTTCGGCAAAACGCCGCTGTCGGAAATCTGGCGGCATCCCCTGCACACCCGCGAATTCGGCAGCCAGCTCACCAACGTGCTGCGCTGCCTGCAACTGGAAGCGCACGGCTACCAGGTGAGCGTCACCGAACTCGTCGGCTGGGAACATTCCATGAAGAACGAGCTGATCGTCGCCAGCCAGACCGGCCAGCCGCGTGGCGATGCCCGCGCCCGGCTGGCGGCGATCCTCGACGAATTCAACCTCGGCGAGCTCGCCCCGCGCTTTCTCGACTGAACGCCGGAACCCGGCAGCGACGCCGTGCTCAAACCGGCATGTCTGCGATCTTCGGTTCTCCCCTCCGTCGGGTGCTTGCCGGCAGCTTCGCACTGCTGGCGGGCTGCGCCACGCCGCAGTACCAGACCACGGTGCGCTTTGTGCCGCCGCCCGATGCCGCGGGCCGCGCCTGCGTGGAAGGGTGCGAATCGAAGAAAACTGCCTGCCAGGCCGATTGCAGTGAACGCTTCACGGCCTGCGCGAAGGGACTCGACGCCCGGGTGGAAGCGGGCTATGGCGAAGCCCTGAAGCAATACGAAACCCATCTCAAACACTACGCCGCCGCGCTGCGCCGCTACGAGTTGGACCTGCGTTTCGACTGGCTCCACGCCTGGCCCTATCACCCCCCGTACCGCTATCCTTACTGGGATCCCTGGCCCGCCCCGCGCCACCTGCCGCCGCCCGAACCGATTCCGCCGACCCGCGAAGCCGTGCGTGCCCAGCTGGAAAAGACGCACTGCCGGGCTGACTGTGGCTGCCTGCCCGCCTACGACAGCTGCTATACAGACTGCGGCGGACAAAGGCTGCTGCAGTCAGTCTGCATCAAACATTGCGCGCCCGGAGATCAGGATTGACTGCGGCCCTTTCGGCTACGGCCTCACGACGCGCATAAGTCACGAAATCGAAGTGCAGGCGATCAGCCTTGTCGCCAAGGTGGGACTGACGTGCAATTTCGACGAACGCCATGCGGTCGAACTCGGGAAACCAGGCATCGCCCTGTGCTTCGATGTCGACTTCCGTGAGATAGAGGCGATCGGCCAGCGGAATGGCCTGCGCGTAGAGTTCGGCCCCACCGATGAAAAAGACTTCGTCGTGGCCCTCGCAAGCCGCGAGCGCCGCAGGAATCGATGCGGCAGGCGTCACCCCCTCGGGCCGGTAATCCGGGTTGCGGGTGATGACGATGTTGGTGCGACCCGGCAGCGGACGCCCTAGCGATTCAAAGGTCTTGCGACCCATCAGCACGGGATGCCCGAGTGTGAGCGCCTTGAAATGCGCGAGGTCTTCGGGCAGCCGCCACGGCAGCCGGTTCTCGATGCCGATGACGCGGTTCTTCGCCAGCGCGGCGATGACGTTGAGGCGCGGTCTGTTCTGGCCCATGTTGTCTCCGCTCACCGTTTACTGCTCCCTGTTCACTACACCGCCACCGGGGCCTTGATCGCGGGATGCGGATCGTAGCCTTCGAGGGTGAAATCCTCGAAGCGGAAACCGAAGATGTCGCGCACCGAGGGATTGAGCTTCATCGTTGGCCGGGCACGCGGCGTGCGGGCGAGCTGCTCGCGCGCCTGGTCGAGGTGATTGAGGTACAGGTGCGCGTCGCCCAGGGTATGCACGAAATCGCCGGGTTTCAGTCCGGTCACCTGCGCCATCATCATCGTCAGGAGCGCGTAGCTCGCGATGTTGAAGGGCACGCCGAGGAAGATGTCGGCGCTGCGCTGGTAGAGCTGGCAGGAGAGCTTGCCGTCGGCGACATAGAACTGGAAGAAAGCGTGGCAGGGCGCGAGTGCCATGCGGTCGAGATCGGCCACGTTCCAGGCGGAGACGATGATGCGGCGCGAATCCGGGTTGGTTTTGAGCGTCTTCACCGCTTCGCTGATCTGGTCGATGGTGCCGCCGTCGCGCGCCGGCCAGCTGCGCCACTGGTGTCCGTATACCGGCCCGAGGTCGCCGTTTTCATCCGCCCATTCGTCCCAGATCGAGACGCCGTTGTCCTTGAGGTATTGGATGTTGGTGTCGCCTTTGAGAAACCACAGCAGCTCGTGGAGGATGGAGCGCAGGTGGCATTTCTTGGTGGTGACGAGCGGAAAGCCTTCCGCCAGGTTGTAGCGCATCTGCCAGCCGAACACCGAAAGCGTGCCGGTGCCGGTACGGTCGTCTTTCCTTGTGCCGTGTTCGAGCACGTGGCGCATCAGGTCGAGATAGGGAGTCATGGTCGGGTTGGCGGGGCGGCCGGGGCGGCCTGGATGGTGGAATTATCGCCGAGAACGCCGTCGTAATACGCGGCCAGCAGCGTCGCGGGCGCGCTGCCATAGACGTTCCAGAAGGCGATTTCGAAGTCGGCGTTGTCCTGTACCGCCAGCACCAGCTGGCGGAAGCGCGCTTCATCGCGCGCCTTGAGCCAGGCCACGAGCTGCATGGACTGGCGATAGAACTCGTGGATGGAGAGGTTCGAAGCTGACGCGCGATGGCGGCGGTCGGGCGTGTCGCGTGCGGTGAGGTTCACCCGCCGGCCGGCGCGGATGGCCTCGTGCGCCCGGGCGTCGCTGGCGAACTCCGCGCCGCCGCCGCCTGCGGTGAGCGAGGCCCAGCCTTCGTGAAACCAGATCGGCAGGGTACTGTGATAGTGGCCGATGCGCTGCCCCAGATGCAGGTGCGCGAGTTCGTGTGTGAGCAGCGCCGGCAGACGGATGCGCTCCCGGCCGTCCAGGTTCGGCGAGAGGATCAGCCGGTTGTCCGGCACGACCGCTGCCGAGAGCCGGGGCGTGAGCACCCAGCGCTTGAAGCAGGCCTCCGTGCCGCAGACATACACGCGCTGCGGGTGGGCAAAGCGCAGATAGTGCGCGGCTTCCACTTTCTGGATGGCGGCCGGCAGGGCTGCCGCGACACGTGCGCCATAGCCTTCGTAACCCGGCTCGACCCAGACGCGCGCATCGCTGGCCAGCGGCACAAAGCCCTCGATGGGCTTCAGCGCGCGTGGTTCGCTCACGGTGAGCGCGCAGCCGGTGAGGCCGGCACACAGCCACGCCAGCCAGCCGGCTTTCATGCGGACGCGAGTGGCTGCCAGCGGCCGTCGATCAGGCCTTCGAGCGGGGCGTACTGGGTCTTGTAGGCCATCTTGCGGCTGGCCGCGATCCAGTAGCCCAGATACAGATAGGGCAGTTCCAGCCGCTTCGCCAGTTCGATCTGCCACAGCACGCCGTAGACGCCGAGGCTGTCGTGCCCGCGATCCGGATCGAAGAAGGTATAGACGGCAGAGAGCCCGTCGTCGATCTGGTCGACCACCGCGATCATCACCAGCGTGTCGCCGTCGCGGAACTCGACCATCACCGAATCGACGTTGGACGACAGCAGGAACTGGATGTACTGGTCGGGGCCATCGCGATCCATGCCGCCGCCAGCGTGGCGGCTGGCCAGGTAGCGGCGATACAGGTCGTAATGCTCGTCGCGGAAATCCAGCGGCAGGAAGCGCGCATCGAGCCGGGCATTGCGCTTGAGGCAGCGGCGCTGGCTGCGGTTGGGGACAAACCGGGCGACGTCGACGCGCACCGGCACGCAGGCGCGGCAGTTTTCGCAGTGGGGGCGATAGGTGAACTGGCCGCTGCGGCGAAAGCCGGCGCGGATGAGCGCGCTGTAGGCTTGGTGGTCGATGAGGTGGGTGGGCGTGGCCACCTGCGAGCGCGCGCGCTCGCCCGGCAGGTAGCTGCAATCGTAGTGCGCGGTGAGATAGAACTGGATGCGCTGGAACGGCGGTTCAGTCGGGTACATCAAAGCTCCAGGGGCCGGACCGGTGCGGCAAGTTTACCAATTCCGCCAGTCGTTCGACGAAGTCGGCGCGCGGCATCGGGCGCGCGCCGAGGCTGGCGAGGTGTGCAGTTTCCATCTGGCAGTCGATGAGGCCGAACTCCCAGCGCGCCAGCTGCCGGGCAAGCCCCACCAGGGCCACTTTGGAGGCGTCCGGTTCGCGGCTGAACATCGATTCGCCATAGAACATGCGACCGATGGCCACGCCATACAGTCCACCGACCAGCCTGCCGTCGCGCCAGGTTTCGACCGAATGGGCATAGCCCGTCTCGAACAGCCGGGTATACGCCGCGATCATGGCCGGCGAAATCCAGGTGCCGGCTGCGTCTGCACGCGGCCCCGCGCAACCCCGCATCACCTCGGCAAACACCGTGTCGACCCGCAGTTCGAAGCCGCCGTTGCGCAGCCGCTTGGCCAGTGAGCGGGTGACCCGTACGTCGCCGGGCACCAGCACCATGCGTGGATCGGGGCTCCACCAGAGGATGGGCTCGCCCGGGCTGAACCAGGGAAAGATACCGTGGCGATAAGCGTCGAGCAGGGTGGCCACGGCCAGGTCGCCGCCACGGGCCAGCAGTCCGTTGGGTTCGACCAGCGCCTGGTCCACGGGCGGAAATCGTGTGGCGTTTTGGCTACGTTCGCTCATGTCGCCATCTTACCGATGCAAAAAATCCCTTGCATCGGCTCATTTCATTATTTAAGATTTGTATATCTTGATATGCATCTGTCGCAATCGACTGTTACCCGGAGCCCACCATGAAAAAGACCGCCTTCGTCGCCCTTGCCCTTGCCGCCGCCCTGCCCGCCAGCGCCCTCGCCGATAACTGGATGATGCGCGCACGTGCCGTCCAGATCGCGCCGGACGTCGACACCTCGCCCACGCTGGCCGGGCTGGACGTGTCCGACGAATGGACGCCGGAAGTCGATTTCACCTACTTCGTCACACCCAATATCGGCGTCGAACTGATCCTCGGCACGGCCCGCCACGAAGTGAGCCTCGGCGGCACCAGCCTCGGCAAGCTCAACCACCTGCCGCCGACGCTGACCTTGCAGTACCACTTCGACGTCACGCCTTCGATCAAGCCATATGTCGGCGCAGGCGTGAACTACACGCGCTTCTATAATGTCGACCTTGCCCCCGGCCTGACCGTCGACCGCAACAGCTTCGGCGGTGCGTTGCAGGCGGGCGTCGATATCGCCATCGCGAAAAACCTCTATCTCAACCTGGATGTCAAGAAAATCTGGATCGAAACCGACGTCAAGTCGGGCGGCACCCAACTCACCACCCTGGACATCGATCCCTTGGTGTGGGGGGTCGGCCTCGGCTTCCGTTTCTGAACACGCAGCATGTGAACCCTTGACGTATGCGGCGGGCACACCCTCTCTCCTGGGCCCGTCGTGCTGTTGCGTCCTCCTCGGGGGCGTTTCTTGAGCAACTCTCCTGGGCTCATGAACGCCCCCACTTTTTTGCCTGAAGAAACCGGCTGTTTCCATTGCGGGCTGCCCGTTCCCGACGGCGCGCTGTACCCCATCCGCTACGCGGCCGCCACGCACCAGGCCTGCTGCCGCGGCTGCCAGGCCGTGGCGCAGACCATCATCGACAGCGGCCAGGGGGCCTATTACACCCACCGCACCGTCCTGCCTGCCACGCCACAGCAAGCCGAAGCCGAACTCGCGCAACTGGGTCTGTACGACCTGCCGGGAATCCAGGAAAGCTTCGTCAAGGTCGAGGCGGAGAACATCCGCGAGGCCGCGCTGATCCTGGAAAACATCGTCTGCGCCGCGTGCATCTGGCTGAACGAGCGGCACATCGCTGCCCTGCCCGGCGTGCTGTCGGTGGAGATCAACTACGCCACGCGGCGCGCCCGCGTGCGCTGGGACAACAGTCGCCTCCCGCTCTCGGCGATCTTGAAGGCAGTGTCCGACATCGGCTATATCGCCCACCCCTTCGACCCCGGCCGCTCCGACGACATTTACAGGCGTGAGCGCAACACCGCGATCAAGCGGCTCGCCATCGCCGGCCTCGGGATGATGCAGGTGATGATGTACGCGCTGCCGACCTACACCGCCACCGACATGAGCGACGAAATCCGTCGGCTGATGAGCTGGGCGAGCCTCGTGCTCACCATCCCGGTGGTGGGGTATTCGGCCTGGCCCTTTTTCATCGGGGCCTGGCGTGACCTCAAGCGCCGCATGCTCGGCATGGACGTGCCGGTGGCGCTCGGCGTCGGCACCGCGTTCGTCGCCAGCGTCACCAGCACCTTCTCAGGACACGGCGAGGTGTACTACGACTCGGTAACCATGTTCATCTTCCTGCTGCTGACCGGCCGTTTTCTCGAGATGAACGCGCGCCGCCGCGCTGGCGCGGCGGTGGAGGAACTGGTCAAGCTTATTCCCGCCGCGACCACGCGCCTGCCGCACTGGCCGGCGCGCGACGAGGAACAGCTGCCGGTCGCGCGGCTGGCGGTCGGCGACCACATCCTGGTGCGCCCCGGCGAAACCCTGCCCGCTGACGGGGTGGTGGTCGACGGCGACAGCGCCGTGTCTGAAGCCATGCTCACCGGCGAATCGCTGCCGGTGTCGAAGGCCAGCGGTGCGCGCGTCGTCGGCGGCAGCCTCAACCAGGCGAGTCCGCTGGTGGTCCGGGTCGAACGCCTGGGTGCCGACACCCGGCTCGCCTCCATCGTCCGCCTGCTCGACCGCGCACAGAGCGAAAAGCCGCGCATCGGCCAGCTCGCCGATCGCGCCGCTGCCTGGTTCGTCGGCCTGCTGCTGGTGATCACTGCGCTGGTCGGCGTGGCCTGGTATCTGATCGATCCGTCGAAGGCGCTGTGGATCGTGGTCTCGGTGCTGGTCGTCACCTGCCCCTGCGCGCTCGGTCTCGCCACCCCCGCCGCGCTGACCACCGCCACCGGCCGGCTGACCCGGCTGGGCTTGCTGACCACGCGCGGGCACGCTCTGGAAACGCTGGCGCGCGCCACCGACCTGGTATTCGACAAGACCGGCACGCTGAGCCACGGTCGCCTCTCCGTGCGCCGCGTGATTCCGCTGGGGGAGTGCACGGCGGAAGACGCCAGCGCGCTGGCCGCCGCCCTGGAAGCCGGGTCGGAGCACCCCATCGCGCGCGCGCTGTGCCGGCACGCGACCGCAGTACAGACTGCCCGCGATATCCACAACACACCCGGCCAGGGCGTGGAAGGCACGCTGGACGGACGCACGTATCGCCTGGGCTCACCCCGCTTTGCCGCGCCCGGCAGCGCCCTGCCCGACACGGCCGGGGGCGAGAGTTGGGTCGCGCTCGCCGAAGGCGAGGCAGTGATCGCCTGGTTTGCCCTGGCCGACACGCCGCGTGCCGATGCCGCCGACGCGCTCGCCGCATTGCGCAAGCAGGGCCTGCGCCTGCACCTGCTGTCGGGCGATGCCGAGGGCGCGGTCCAGGCCACCGCGCAACAGCTCGGCATCACCGACTGGCACGCCGGCGCGCTACCGGAAGACAAGCTCGCCTACGTGAAAGCGTTACAAGCCGAGGGGCGCATCGTCGCCATGGTCGGCGACGGCATCAACGACGCGCCGGTACTCGCCGGCGCGCAGGTGTCAATCGCCATGGGCGAAGGTGCCGACGTGGCGCAGGCCGCCGCCGACATGGTCATGCTCGGCAGCCGGCTCGGCACGCTGACGGAAGGCGTCGCGCTCGCACGCAAGACGCAAAAGATCATCCGCGAAAACCTCGGCTGGGCACTGGGCTACAACCTCATCGCCATCCCTGCCGCCGCACTCGGCTACGTCACGCCCTGGATCGCCGGCATCGGCATGTCGGCAAGCTCGCTGCTGGTGGTGCTGAACGCCTTGCGACTGTCAGATTTCAAAAAAGTGAGCGGTAAGCGGTGAGCCGCAAACCTACTCTCCACTCACCGCTTACCGCTTACCGCTCCCCCATGGACATCCTCCTGCTCCTCATCCCCCTCAGTCTCGTGCTCGTCGGCGGCATCGCCTGGGTGATGCTGTGGGCGGCCAAAAGCGGGCAGTTCGACGATCTCGAAGGCCCCGGCCACAGCGTGATCATGGACGACGATACGCCGCACCCCTCCGGCGGCGACATGCATCCTGCCGACAAAAAATAGACGCGTCGCCTATGCTGCGAACTCGACTTCCCCGGATCGACGCGCCATGACCCCACCCCTCCTCTGGTACTTCGCCGACCCCCTGTGCTCGTGGTGCTGGGGCTTTTCCCCGGCCATCGAAACCCTGCGCGACGCGTACCGCGACACGCTGAAAATCGCTCTCGTGCTCGGTGGCCTGCGTCCCGGCGAGACCACGCCCCTGACTCCTTCCGCGCGCGACGACATCCTGCATCACTGGCAGACGGTGCACACGCGCACCGGCCAGCCTTTCCGTTTCGACGGCGCACTGCCGCCGGGATTCGTCTACGACACCGAACCGGCGTGCCGCGCCGTGGTCGCCGCCGGCGCGCTGGACGCGGCTAGCATCTTCCCCCTGTTCAAGGCCATCCAGACAGCGTTCTACTCCGAGGGGCAGGACGTCACGCAAGGCGATTGTCTCGCGCAACTGGCCGCCGGCCTCGGCCTCGACGCAGCAGGCTTTGCCGATATCTGGGCGAGCGACACGGCGCGTGCACGCACCCAGGCGCATTTCCGCCAGGCGCGCGCCGCCGGCGTGCGCGGCTTTCCCACACTGATCGTGCAGCAGGACGAACGCCTGACGCCCATCGCGACGGGCTGCGAATACCTCGACACGGTACGCACCCGCCTCGACGCCTGTCTTGCCACATGAACTTCCGGCTGGCTGCGCTGATCGCATATCTGCTCGTGTCAGCGGCAGCTGCAGGGGACGCTCCGCCCCCCATGATCGATGCCCATGCGCACTACACCCTGCCGGACAGCCAAGTCTTCCCGCCCGATGCCCTCGTGGCGAAGCTGGACGCCGCAGGCGTGACACGCCTGGTCGTGACCAGCCAGCCGCCCGCGCTCGCGCAGGCGCTCTACCGGCACGCCCCCGCACGCATCCTGCCCATCCTCGGCGTCTATGATCACGGCCTCGACAAGGCCCACTGGGTGCACGACCCCACCCTGCAGGCGCGTGTCGAAGCGGCGCTCGACGCAGGCCACTGGGCCGGGCTCGGTGAACTGCATCTCTTCGCCGCCGATGCAGAGCAACCGGTGTTCGAGGCACTGGTGAACCTGGCGGCAGAACGAAATCTCGTCCTGCTGCTGCACGGCGATCCTGAGATCGTCCGCCATGCCTTCTCGATCGCGCCCGGCGTACGCATCCTCTGGGCGCACCTCGGCACCGACCCGCGCCCCGAAACCCTCGCCCCCCTGCTGGCGCAGTATCCCCAGCTCTGGATCGACACCTCGGTGCGCGACGAGCGCATCGCGCCGAATGGCCACTTGCTGCCCGAATGGCACGCCCTGTTCGAGCGTCATCCCACGCGTGTCGTCGTCGCCGTCGACACCTTCAGCACCCACCGCTGGCAGCACTACGGCGAGGTCGTCGATGCGATTCGTCACTGGGCCGGCAGCCTGTCCCCCGGCTTGCAGCGCCGCCTGCTGCACGACAATGCCGCGCAACTGTTCGACGCGTTTCCCGCAGCGCCCGGCCGCCCGTAGAATGCATCCGTTTCCCAACGGAGCCTTACGATGTCCCGCCTGCTGACCCTTCCCGCACGAATCTTTTCCGCCGGACTCATTGCCTGCACGTTTGCCCTTGGCATCACCGGCTGCGGTGCCAGCGAACCCGGCAAACAAACCGTGTCCACCGCACCGGCCGCCGGCCAGCCGCCCAACCCGCGCGTATTGATCGAAACCAGCCAGGGCAACGTCGTCGTCGAACTCTTCCCCGGCAACGCACCGCAGTCGGTGGGCAATTTTCTCAACTACGCACAGAGCGGTTTCTACGACGGACTGATCTTTCATCGCGTCATTCCCGGCTTCATGGTCCAGGGCGGCGGCATGACGCCCGACATGGCCGAGAAACCCAAGAACGCGCCGATCCAGAACGAAGCCGACAACGGCCTGAAAAATCTGCGCGGCACGCTGGCGATGGCGCGCACCATGGACCCGCACTCCGCCTCGTCGCAGTTCTTCATCAACGTCGCCGACAACGCCTTCCTCAACCATCGCGGCAAGAGCGTCGAAGACTGGGGCTACGCCGTGTTCGGCCAGGTGGTTGACGGCATGGACGTGGTCGACGCCATCGTCGCCGTGCCGCGCGGCCGTACCGGACCGCACGACGACGTGCCGAAGACGCCGGTGTTGATGCAGCGCGTCAGCGTACTTCCGGCCGCCGCCCCACCCGCTGCCCAGCCCTGAGGTCTGCCCTGCGCCCTACCCGCATCCTTTTTGCACTCTCCGGGCTCGCGCCCGTCGTCCTGGTGATCGGCCTCGCCGCCGGCAGCCTGCCCGACGACCGCGAACTGGCCACGCAGATCCTCACCCTGCTGCGCGGCCCGCGTGTCGCTGCCGCCTTCGCCTGCGGTGGCCTGCTCGCGCTTGCCGGTGTGCTGATGCAGACCCTGTTCCGCAATCCGCTTGCCGAACCCTATCTGCTCGGCGCGTCCGGCGGCGCGGGCTTCGCCGCCCTGCTCGGCATGGCGGCCGGGCTGGCGTGGCCTTGGGTCTCGCTTGCCGCCTTTGCCGGCAGTCTGGGCGCACTCGCGCTCGCCGCCGCACTCGGCGGCCGACTGCTCGCGCGCGACCACACGCCGCTGCTGCTCGCCGGCGTCATGCTTGCTGCCGGCTTCGGTGCGCTCATCTCGCTGGTACTCTCCATCGCACCGGCCGAACGCCTGCCCGGCATGCTGTTCTTCCTGATGGGTGATCTGGCCTGGGCCGACCGGCCCGGCCTGCTCTGGGTCGCCCTCATCATCGCCAGCCTTGCCGCGTTCACGCTGGCGCGCCGGCTCGACGTGCTGCAACTCTCGCCGCTCAAGGCCGCCTCGCTGGGCGTCGCCGTCGCGCCCACGCGCTGGCTGCTGTTCGCGCTCGCCGGTGCCTGTACCTCGCTCGTCGTCGCCCAGGCCGGCAGCATCGGCTTCGTCGGCCTCATGGTCCCGCACGCTCTGCGCCGCCTCGGCCTCGTCAGCCATCGCGTCCTGCTGCCCGCCGCCGCACTCGCCGGCGGCAGCCTGCTGGTACTCGCCGATGCGCTCGCCCGCACCGTGCTCGACCCGCGCGAACTGCCGGTCGGCGTGCTCACTGCCCTCATCGGCGTGCCGGTGATGTTGTGGTTGCTGAGAAGACCATGAGCCTGTTTGCACGACAACTCAGCCTTTACACAGGCACTCGCCGCCTGATCGATGCGCTCGATCTCAGCCTGGCCCCTGCCAGCGTCCTCGGCATCCTGGGGGCCAATGGGGCAGGAAAATCGACCTTGCTCGCAGTACTGGCTGGCTTGGCCGAACCAACGCACGGCAGGGTGGAGCTCGACGGACAGCCCCTGGCCGCGTGGCCGCCGGCGACGCGTGCACAATACTTAGCGCTGCTACCGCAGGAGGATGCGAGCGGCTATTTCGGCAGCGTCGCCGACTTCGTGGCGCTGGGCCGATTTCCCTATAACGAGGCAACGACCGATGTCGGCCCCTGGCTCGCCGCGTGGGAGCTGACTGCGCTGGCCACGCGCCCGCTCGCGACCCTGTCGGGTGGCGAGCGCCAGCGCGCGCGGCTGGCACAGCTGGCGGCGCAGGACGCGGGCATCGTACTGCTCGACGAGCCGCTGACGCACCTCGACCCAGCGCACCAGGCGGCGCTACTGCGCTGGGTGCGTGCCGAGGCCGAGCGCGGACGCGCGATGGCGCTGACGCTGCACGATCCCAACTGGGCTGCCTGCCATTGCGACCGGCTGCTGTTCCTGCACGGCGACGGGCGCTGGCAGCTGGGCACCCCCGCCGACCTGCTCACGCCCCCATCGCTCGAAGCACTGTACGGGCCCGGCACGGCCGCGCTGTGGCAACGGGGCACCCCAACCCTGCCTGTATAATCCGGCTTTGCCTGAACCGCCCCACCCCCCGCATTTCATGATCCGACGCATTATCAGCAAGGTTTTCGGCCGCAAGCGCCCCGCTTCCGGCTCGGGCCCGCGCCTCCTGCCGCGCGCCGAGCACGGTATTCAAAAAGACGGCATCGACGAATGCGCACTCAAGGTTTGCGAGACGCTGGGATCGGCGGGTTTCAAAGGTTACGTGGTGGGCGGCGCGGTACGTGACCTGCTGCTGGGCATGACGCCCAAGGATTTCGACGTGGCCACCGACGCTACGCCGGAGCAGGTACGCAAACTCTTCCGCCGCTCGCGCCTCATCGGCCGGCGCTTCCAGATCGTGCACGTGATGTGCGGCCGCGAAACCATCGAAGTCACCACCTTCCGCGCCAACGGCCAGAAGGAGAGCGAGGAGGAAGACGAGCGCCCGACCGACGAGCATGGCCGCCTGCTGTCCGACAATGTGTTCGGCAGCATGGCGGATGACGCAGCGCGGCGCGACTTCACCATCAACGCGCTGTACTACGACCCCCTGCGCGAAGAAGTGCACGATTACTTTGACGGCGTGGCCGATTGCAAGCGGCGCGTGCTGCGCATGATCGGCGACCCCGAGACACGCTACCGCGAAGACCCGGTGCGCATGCTTCGCGCCGCGCGTTTCGCCGCCAAGCTCGATTTCCGTATCGACGAAGCGACGCGTGCGCCCGTGGCCAAGCTCGCGCCGCTGCTCGCAAACATTCCGCGCGCACGCATCTTCGACGAGGCGCTGAAACTCCTGCTGTCCGGCCACGCCCTGCGCGGCGTGCACCAGCTGCGCGCCGAAGGCCTGCACCACGGCATGCTACCGCTGCTCGACACCATCCTCGACGACCCGACCGGCGAACGCTTCATCACCGCCGCGCTGAAAACCACCGATGCGCGCATCGCACAGGACAAGCCAGCGTCACCGGCCTTCCTCTTCGGCACGCTGCTGTGGCCGCAGGTGTTGCAGCGCTGGCATGCCCTCGAAGCCGCCGGCGAAAAACCCCAGCCGGCGCTGTTCCTGGCGATGGACGACGTGCTCGACGCGCAGCGCCACCAGCTCGCGATCCCGCGTCGCTACGACGGCATGATGAAGGAAATCTGGGCCCTGCAGCCGCGCTTCGAACAGCGCGGCGGCCAGCGTCCGTATCGTCTGCTGGAGCACCCGCGTTTCCGCGCCGCCTATGATTTTCTGCTGCTGCGTGCCGAATCCGGCGAGGTCGATGTGGAACTCGGCGACTGGTGGACGCGCTTCCAGGAGGCTGACGAAGATGAGCGCGCCGGAATGCTGATGACCGATAGCGGACCGAAGCCGCGTCGCAAGCGCCGCCGTCGCAAGCCGGGCGAGGCGTCAGACGGCGAGGCGCAGCCAGCATGAACCTGTCTGCATGAAAATCATCGCCACCATCGGGCTGGGGGCCAATCTCGACGACCCGGCAGCGCAGGTCGAATATGCACTGGCCGAACTCGACCGCCTGCCGCATACGCGCCTCGTCGCCCGCTCCAGCCTGTATGCCTCGGCACCGGTCGGCTATGTCGACCAGCCCGATTTCGTCAACGCCGTGGCGCAGGTGGAAACCGCGCTGGCACCACGTGCGCTACTCGCCGCGCTGCTCGACATCGAGCACCGCCACGGTCGTGAACGCAGCTTCCGCAACGCGCCGCGCACGCTCGACCTCGACCTGCTGCTCTACGGCGACGTACGCTTCCACGAGGAAGGCCTGACGCTGCCGCATCCACGTATGCACGAGCGCGCCTTTGTTCTGTTGCCGCTGATCGAGATCGCACCCGACGCGACGATTCCCGGCGTCGGGCGCGCCGTCGACCGGATTGCCGCGTGCGCGGATCAGACCGTGGTGCCGCTCCCGCCTCTTGCAGCTGCCGTCAACGCATGAGCCTCGAACGCTACCGCTACCTCGTCGTCGAGGGTCCCATCGGGGTGGGCAAAACCAGCCTCACGCACAGGCTCGCCGAACGCATGAATGCCGATACGCTGCTGGAAAATGCGGATGACAACCCCTTTCTGCCGCGCTTCTACCAGGAGCCGCGCCGCTATGCGCTGGCGACCCAGCTGCACTTTCTGTTCGACCGCACGCGCCAGCTGCGCGAGCTGGCGCAGGGCGACCTGTTCCACGCTGGCACGGTGTCGGATTTCCTCATCGACAAGGACATGCTGTTCGCGCGCCTGAACCTGGACGACGACGAATTCGAGCTGTACCAGAAGGTTTACAACGACCTCGCCCCGCAGGCCCCCACCCCCGATCTGGTCATCTACCTGCAGGCTCCGCTCGACATCCTGCAAGCACGCGTCAACCGCCGTGGCATCGAATTCGAACGCGGCATGGACGCGGGCTACCTGCAACGGCTGGCCAACAGCTACAGTGAATTCTTCCACCGCTACGACGCCGCGCCCTTGCTGATCGTGAACACCGCCAACCTGAATTTCGCTGAAAGCGATGCCGACTTCGAACTGCTCGTCGAGCGCATCGGCAAGCTGCGCGGCCCGCGCGAGTTTTTCAGCCGCGCCGCCTGACATGCGCATCACGCTCAGCACCCTGAAGGCGATGCGCGAACGCGGCGACAAGATCGCCGTGCTCACCTGCTACGATGCCAGCTTCGCGCGCGCGCTCGACGCTGCCGGCGTGGAGGTCCTGCTGGTCGGCGATTCGCTCGGCATGGTAATTCAGGGCCACACGTCGACTCTGCCGGTGAAACTCGCGGAAATGAGCTACCACACGCGCTGCGTCGCCGCCGGCAGCGAACGCGCCTTCCTCGTCGCCGACCTGCCCTTCGGCAGCTACCAGCCTTCGCCCGCGCACGCCTTTTCGGCCGCAGCACGACTGATGGCCGCAGGCGCGCACATGGTCAAGCTCGAAGGCGGTGCGCCCATGCTTGAAACCGTCGCCTTCCTCACCGCGCGCGGCATTCCGGTCTGCGCGCACCTGGGCCTGCTGCCGCAGTCGGTCAACCAGATCGGGGGTTACAAGGTTCAGGGCCGCGACGATGCGGCCGCCGCGCAGCTCATTGCCGACGCCCGCGCGCTGGAAGCCGCAGGCGCCGGACTCATGGTGCTGGAAATGGTGCCGGCAAGTCTGGCACGCGCTGTCAGCGAGGCGCTGTCGATCCCCACCATCGGCATCGGCGCGGGCGCGGACTGCTCGGGCCAGGTGCTGGTTCTCTACGACCTGCTGGGGCTCTATCCGCGTGCGCCAAAATTCGCGAAGAATTTTCTTGCGGACACCGACAGCATCGAGGCCGCCGTGCGCGCCTATGTCGCGGCAGTGAAGACAGGCGCGTTCCCTACTGCGGAGCATGCATTCTGACGGCATGCCGCAGGCGCAATTCACAACGAGGATGCAGAGGGCGCGGAGACAAAATGAGAGGGTTTCCTCTGCGTCCTCGGCGTCCTCTTTGTAAGAAAAACATGAAGCTCATCCACACCGTCACCGACCTGCGCGCCGCGCTCGCCGGCGCACGTGACACCGCCTTCGTGCCGACCATGGGCAACCTGCACGCCGGCCACGTTTCCCTGGTCGAGATGGCCAGAGAACACGGCCATCCGGTCGTCGCCAGCCTCTTCGTCAACCCGCTGCAATTCGGTGCGGGCGAGGATTTCGAACGCTATCCACGCACCCTGGATGCCGATTGCGAGAAGCTCGCCGCAGCTGGCTGCGACCTGGCATTCGCCCCCAGCGTGGCCGAAATCTACCCGGCCCCGCAAACCTTCACGATCCGCGTACCGGACTCGCTGGCGAACGACCTTTGCGGCGCATTCCGCCCCGGCCATTTCGAAGGCGTGGCCACCGTCGTGCTCAAGCTCTTCAATCTGGTTCAGCCGCGCGTGGCCGTGTTCGGCAAAAAGGATTACCAGCAGCTGCACGTCATCCGTCACCTGGCCCGGCAATTCAACCTGCCGATCGGGATCCTGGGCGGCGAGACCCTGCGCGAGGCCGATGGGCTCGCCATGAGCTCGCGCAACGGCTATCTCACACCGGTGGAACGCGCACAGGCACCACAACTGCATCGCGAACTGGCGGCGCTGGACGCGGCCCTGCAGGCAGGTGACAAAGACTACGACGCCCTGGCGGCGCGCGCGCGCCGCCACCTCAACATGGCCGGCTGGCGCGTGGATTACATCGCTGTGCGAGACGCCGCCACACTGGCCACGCCAGCCATCGACAGTACGCGACTGGTGGTGCTGGGTGCGGCCTGGCTGGGCTCAACGCGACTGATCGATAATGTTCAGTTTGATTTGAACTGAACGCCGGTCAGTCACCCACGGGCAGCCCGCTCGGCACCGAACGGGGAATCAAGCCATTCAGATCAAGACTCGCCACATCGGTCAGAGACTGCAGGAAATCGATCAGGTCCTTGATTTCCTCGTCGGTCAGCGTGGAGGGGGCGAGCTGGTTGGCATTGATAATCGGCTGTCTGAAAACCGGGTCGTCCATGATTAAGAAATCGAGGGCATCCAGGTCGCTGCGCGAGGGCATGCTCACCTGGCTTCGATCCCAGTTCAGAAATGAATTGACAGGATCAAGGTGATGCCGGATCACACCTTCCAGGGTTTTATAGGCTCCAGTGTGCCCATACGGTGCCGTCAGCGCGATATTGCGAAGGGGCGGGGTGCGGAATTTATATTTTTCTGCATCGTTAGCCACCATCTCGCGGCGCCCCACATCTTCCTGCTTGCGCGTGGTGGAGGATTTCACACCGGGCCCGAACTGTGGCATCGCGATCGCGTAGAAATTATGGTCGGTCTGGAACTTCCCGCTATGACAACTGGCGCAGTTGGCCTTGTTGTAGAACAGATCCATGCCGCGCACCTGTGCTTCGCTCAGTGCGTCGGTTTCGCCCCGCAAGTAGCGATCAAACGGGCTATTGTCTGCCCGAAAGGCAACCGTCTGGAAGGCGGCAACCGCATTGGCGTAGTGCTTGATATTCATGGTCTCGGGCGACTCCACGTCGCTATACGCCGCCTTGAACATCTCAACGTACTCCGGCACCGCGCGCAACCGGTTCATCAACGCCTCCCACGACCACGGGAAAAGTGCTGGGCCAGGTGGCGTACCAAGTGGCGCGGCCGCCACAATCTCGTTTTCACCCTGCAAACCCAGCATTTCATGCGTATTCAGCAAGGGAAACAAGGATTGTCCCGCGAGCACGTTATCAAGGCCCGCGGGGGTGAACTGCGCGGAGGGCAGGTTCAGGCTGCCGTTGGCGCGGACTTCGTGACGTCCCTGCCAATTCAGGCGGATGAATTCCTTGGCACCCAGATTGAACAGCGGCGGGGCGTTACGTCCTATCCGGCTGGTGATCCTGCCTGCCGGGGTGTCGGTGATACGCATCGGTCCCAGGTACTGCCCCCGCTGTCCAACCCCCAGCGACAGACCATCGCCGCTGTTCAGGAGTGGCGAGTGACAGGTGGCACAGGAGATATTTTTGTTACCACTCATGATCTTGTCGAAGAACAGCGCCTGTCCCAGCGCGACTTTCTTCGGATCGTGCACGCCACTGGCATAAAAATCAGCGTCGCTCACCGGTCCTGGCAGATCAACGGCTACTGCCATACCGACCCAGAGGAACAGGCCAGTCAGGACAGTCCTTTCAAGCATTCGAGCCTTCATGTCTGTACTCCTCATAAAAAAATATCCATTGGGGTCTCGTCACAACCCAGACTCAATCCCCGACGGGCAAGCCGCTGGGCACCGCCGTCGGGATGGTTCGCCGCAAATCCAGCATGTCAGGATCGGTCAGAGCGTGCAAGAAACTAACGAGGTCGCCCATCTCTTCATCGGTCAAATCCATGGGCGCGAGCTCGTTGGCTAGGACGATGGGCTGGCTACGATTAGGGTCATCCACCACTTTGAAATCAATCGCATCCAGGTCGCTTCGCGAAGGCATGCGGACTTGCGACCGATCCCAACTGGCAAAAGCCTGGGCGGGATCAAGGTGATGGCGGATCACGCCCTCCAGCGTCGCATAGGCCCCGGTATGGCCATAAGGCCCGGTCAACGCGACATTACGCAGCGAAGGGGTGCGGAATTTGTAGTAATCGGCAGTATTCTGCGTCACGCCTTGACGCCCGGTATCGTCCTGCTCCAGTGCTCCCAGTGTCTGGGCCCCGGGGCCGAATTGCGGCATCGCAATCGCATGAAAATTCTGGTCCGTCTGGAATTTTCCGCTGTGGCAACTGGCACAGTTGGCCTTGTTATAGAACAGGTCCATGCCGCGCAACTGCGCCCCGCTCAGCGCATCCGTGTCGCCGCGCAAATAATGGTCGAAGGGACTGTTATCCGAACGGAACTCGGCCGCCTGAAATGCCGCGATCGCATTCACCACATGCGAAATCCCCATTTTCTGAGCGGAATCGACATCCGGGAAGGCCGACTGAAAGTATGAGACGTACTCTGGCACATCGCGCAAGCGTTGTACCAGCACTTCCCACTTGGCAGGGAACGAAGACGCCCCACGTTGTCCACTTTGTGTGCTGGACGACACGGCGTCGACGACGTCGTTCTCACCGGCTTGCCCCAGCATTTCCGCCCCGATTATCAGGGGAAAAAGTGCCTGGCCGGCGAGCACGTTATCCAGTCCGCTTGGCGTGAAGCGTCCAGACAAAAGCCTGAGCCCTGCTGCTGTTTGTTCGTTGATGCCGCCCAGGTTCAACCGAACGAATTCCTTGGCACCCAGATTGAATAGCGCGGGAGCATTCCGGCCAATACGCCCCCTGATTGCCGAATCCCCCAGGCCCGTCGTGCGGAAAGCCCCGTGAAACTGCCCGCCTTCACCCGCCCCAAGAGACAATCTATCGGTCGTATACGTCAAGGGATGGTGACAGGACGCACAGGATATGTTTTTGTTGCCACTCAGTATCTTGTCGAAAAACAAGGCACGCCCCAGTTCGACTTTTTCAGGGTTGGGCGTCCCGGCGTCGTAGTAGTCTGCATCCACTACCGCCGCAGGCAGGTCCGTAGCGCGCAATGGCAGGCTCATCATGCAGAGCATCCCAGAGAGGCAAGCCAAGCCCGTAGCCAGCAGAACGTTTTTCATTTCTTTTGACATATCCACACCTTTGAACATTGAGCGGCATAATTGGACGACTACAACTCCGATTTTGCAGCTTGATGTTCTTATGTGCTTTTTATGTATTTCGAAGAAAACGGCGCTCAAATCAAGACCGCCCTTCTATTCGATAAATTAGCGCGCCAGCGCATGCAAGCGACGTTGGCGCGCCAAGCCGAAGCCAAGCAGGCCGATTGCCGCCAATGCAAGACTGGAAGGCTCGGGCACTGCATTGGCGCGAATGTTGTCGACGCCGACTGCCGAATCACCCCGCCCGTTTTCTTCGAACAGGCTGAAGGAAAGACTCACTGATGCCGCGGCCAGATCGGCCAGGCTGATTGTCAGGTCGAGCGTGCCCCGGCTGTCCGCGCTTGGTGCGGCGTAGCTGATCAGGTTCACGATGCTGTCGTCCGCCAGCACAAGATTGATGAGGAAGTCATCCGTGTTGGCAGTATTGTTGGCGTCGAACACGTAATCGAGCGCGATTTGCAATTCCTGCGCACTCGATGGCAAGACCCCGAGGTCGAAGATCAGGGTCGAAGTGGCGGTTGTGGTCTGCCCGTTGGGCTCACCCCCGATTGCCGCACCGTTGTCACCGATTACCAGAAACTGATTGGGGTTTGCACCAAAGAAGTTGTCGAAATCGGCGTCCCCGAATGTGAGCGGACCTGCACCATCGATGGCGTTGTTCCAGCGGCGCACGGTGAACGAGGCTTCTGTGGCCTCACCGGCCACCACGCGCACCGGCGTGCCATCCAGTTTGGCCGGGTTGCTCGCCAGGATGGATTGCACGGTCAACACGGTGGCAGCACCCGTGATTCCTGTGACGTCCTGGAAGTCCTCGTTGATCAGGCTGATGACGCTCGCCGAGGCTGCGCTGGCACCAGCCAGCAACGCAACACCCGACAATGCGCCGAGCAATGATGTGCATGATCTGGACATACTCTACCTTTCTGATTGAACGATGTGCCGCTGCACGGGAGTCAGACAACATCAGATGACCCTTACGTACAAATCAGTTAAAGCAAACCTTGTTCCAGTTTTAGAAATCATTTATAAAACAATCACCTGCCTGGATTCCGCTTGCAAGCCCGGCGATGAATGTAAATCTTACCGACAGCCAAAGGCACGCTGACGTCTACTGCTCCCACAAATAGAGCTTGCCGTCATGCGTCTCGCTGACGGTCGTCAGCCTGCGTTGCAGGAACTGCAACAGTTCCGGCTCGATGATTTCCTTGAAGCCACCGAACGGGGTGGCGTAAATCCAGACTCGTCGATTCTGGCGAAGCAGGGCATAAAACTCTTCCTGGGTACGGATTACGGCATTGCCAACGTACTTGTCGTAGTACTGCGGCACGCTCTGGCCCGGGTCATAGATGATCTTGCGATCCGTGATGGTCTGGAGGAAATAGTCCCCGTCCATGTCGGCGTAATGACGCAAAGCCAGGGGTGCCAGAGCAATCACCACATCGCCCGGCTGGTAATGACGCTTCAGGGCGGAAGAGAGATTGCGGTAGTCGATACCCGCCAGCTCGGGCCGGATATCGGTGCGCACCGGGTTCTGGAACTCCCCGCCCAAGCCGTGGAATTTCAGGCCCGGAATGGTCGAGAACATCAGCAGCAACCCTGCAAACAATGGCAGGGCCAACTGTCGGGCCACGCGTACGAAAAACAGGGGGCTCTCATCACAGGTACGCGTCAGGAAATCGACCAGCAACACGCCACCCGCAGAGACCGTCAGGATAAAAATCGGCAGCAGGTAATAAATGTAGTGGGCGTTGTAATACCCCAGGAAATTGGTCATGAAGAAGATGCCCAACAGGGTAAACAGATAGAAAAAGCGCAGGTTCCAGTTTCGCGCCATCATGCCGATGGCGAGCACCAGCACCGCCGTCAGGACCAGATGGAATTCCGTACTGAGGAAGTTCCACAGGTAGTAGTACGGGCTGTACGTTGTTTTAGTGAAAACCAGTTGCGGCAGGGAGACGTCGCTTTTACCCGACCCCACCATCAGGTAATCAACTTGCAACAGCACGCGCCGCACGCCCTGTACGACCACAACCAGGGTCACGATCGCCGACGCAGCCCACAAGTGGGGATTTCTGAGCCAATGCCAATCGCCCCATCGCATGGTGAACGCGACGATGAGCAGGATGGGCAGGACGAAGCCTGACCCCTCCCAACTGAGATAGGCGCAGGAAAAAAACAGTGCGGCCAGGTAATAGGTTGACGTGGGCGTGGCGTCGTCCTGCAGGATTCTTCTCACCTGCAGCGCGGTCAACAGGACAAAGAATTGCGTCTGGGAGGGATGAAACAGGTTGTGTGACCAGTGTAACGCCCAGGGCGACATGGCGTAGAGGAGGCCCGCAAGCAGACCGATACGCCAGTCGAATAGCCGCCAGCCGGCATGGAATATGACGGCAGCGGTGAGAGTCCCGAAGATTGCTGCGGGCAGGCGCAGGGCGAAATCGGATTCACCGAAAAGCCACATCGCTGAAGCGATGAAATACGGCACCAGTTCGTAGGTCGCCAGATACACCAGCATGCTGCCGACGTAGAGCGAAGGCACGCCGCGGTCCAGCACACCTTTTGCGGCTTCGACCAGCGTCGTCTCGTCCAGGGTCAGTGAAAACGCGCCGAGGCCGGTCAATCGTAGATAGGCCGCAATCGCAACGACCAGCAAACCGGCCAGCCAGTAGCCCCAACGACTAGCGAGTTTCATTCGCCCCCCTGTTTATCTCGGGTGCGCGCAGGTGCGCTTCAACCAGAATCGCCCCCCACCAGACGACCAGAATGACCGCCCCGAGCACGAGCCAGAAAGGCGCGATCACGGCGGCAGGATCGACCCGCACATCGTAACGCGCCAGCAAGAGGGCAATGAGCGGGAACAGCAACACCGTCTGGGGCAGCAGATAAGCACATGCCGCCCCCCCCTGTCCCCAGCCCAGTGCGCGGGCGAGATAGGCGAACAGGGCGGCACCAGCCAGGTTCAGGGCCAGCACCACGGCCAGCCAGGGCAGCAAGGCGAAAAAACCCTCCCCCATGTTGGTTGACGGCAGGGTTTCGGCAAACCGGACTATGGGCGCAGGCAACTCGATCAGCAGGCGACTGGCCTGTCCGTCATCCTCTGCGTCCACACGCCCGATTTTGTGATTCATGGGTAAAACCGTCGCGGGCTTGCCGGGTGCCGACCAGACTGTTTGCGCATCCACTTCTCCTGTTGCCGCCAGCCATCCTGCGGCCGAGGAAAATCCATAGGATTGAGTACCTGCACGTGCCAACCCGCCTATTGCCAACTGGCCACCTGGCGTTTCGTTATGCACGCTGATTTCAATACGGTTGTTTCCAGGCCGGAGAAATGGCGCTATCGCATATGTGTCGAGAAATTCGCGCGTGGGCACGGCCTCGACCACCGGCTTGCCGTTGATGGCGATGCTGTACGTGGCGGTGGTGCTCACGCCCAGCCATGCGTATTCGATGGGCCGATGCGCGATCATGATTTCTCTGCGGAAGACCCCGTCCCGTGCCGCCAGGTCCGGCAACCAGATCCAGTCGCCCGCTTGCAGGTTCGCCAGCACCTTGGGCGTGATCGCCAACGGGGCGAAGACGCGGCCGTCGTCCCTGGCAACGCTGGCATGACCCCAGCTACCATCGTCAAACTCGCGTTCGTACCAGGCCAGGCTGCCTTCCCGTTGCCATTGCTCGGTGGCTGCCGTCCGCCAGCGCGGGCCGCTGGCAATCAGCATTCGCTGTCCATCCGCACCCTCCATGTAGCCTTCGGCGAGCAGCGTCGCGGGGCCCGGATAAGTATCGCGAACCACGGCGACGGCGATCACGTTTTCTCCGGGCACCAGATAAGGGGCAAGATCATAGACCCCTGTCGTCTCGACCGAGGCAAACGCACTTTTCGCCACGCTCGTTCCATTGACGAATAATTCAAACGCATCAGGCGCGGCAAAAGTCAGGATGGCCTTGCGCGGCGTGGCCGCAAGCTGCATGCGGTACCGAAAATAGGCATTGGGTTCATTTTCGCTCGCCGCGATCCGCACAGCCTGCTGCCAGCGCGGCAGTTCCGTCGGTGCGCGATGCGGCGCGAATACCAGGCTCGCATAGTAGGCTGCGGCGAGGGAGAACGCCGCCGCCAGGAATACACGAGAAAACCAGCCATTAAGTGATAATGCGGCCATATCAGGTTCCGGACAGTTCCTTCATGGGCCGATAGTTGTCCTTGTTGTCCAGCTCGTAAGCTTTTGCGTAAGCCTCGCGGGCGAGATTGTTGTCCCCCGTCGTTCGGTAGATGTCACCGATCAGGCCATAAAAGTCCGACTTGATCGAGGCATGATGCACCGCATCCGGCAACGCCTGGGCAATCAGCAGGGCCTCTTCTGTGCTGCGCCCCTCGAGCAGGGCCCTGCCCAGAAAATAGCTAGCATTGACGAGGGTGGGGTCAATTTGCAGCGCCTGGCGATAAAAGGCGATGGCAAGTTGATAGTTCGCCTCCTGATCGGCAGTCAGCCCCTGTTTCAGGTAAACCTGCACCTGCAACTGTTTCAGTCGGTCTTGCATCGCAGCATCGAAGGGCGTGCCGGCCATCGCCCGGTGCGTATTCAACAACCCCTCGGCCTGGACAAGGGCTTTTCGGCTCAAAGCCTGGCCGATCAAGGCCAGCACAGCATGGGGATCGTCTTCACCATGCAGCGCGAGATACGCGCGTGACACCTTGTCCAGGAACGGCGCGGACAGCGCCAAAACGCCATCGCGATCCAGCGCGGTTCGATAGGCGTCGAGGGCGGCGCTGGCCTCGCCTCTTGCCAGCCGCTGGTCTGCCTGCCGGTACGCATATTCGGCCGCCAGCGTCGGCCCGCCGATCAGGGCGAGCGCGCCCACAGGCGTCGCGATCGCCAGTAGCGCGACGAAACCAGCCGACAGCGGCAGGCGGCCGCGCATACACAATCCGATCGCTGTCGCCACCATGCCCAGCACACCGAGTATCCATCCCCACCCGAGAATTTCCCAGACCAGACGCAAGCGGTCGGCCAGGTACCCGAATTCGGTGATGTACACCAGAGAAGGCTCCACGCCCTTGTTGACCAGGGCATGGGTATTGTTGAATCGCTGGATATCGCCGCGCACGACGCTGTCCTGCATGTATTCGACCAGCCAGCCTGCATCATAGGCCGCCAACTGCCAGGCAAAATAGAAAAGCAGCAACCAGGCGAACAACCAGAACGCCAGCGCAAGTTTTTTCCACCCCAGCGCGACGCACAGGCCCAACAGGGCAACGCAGCCGAGGAACACGGTCGCCGGCGAAATCCCAAGCGGTACCCCCCCCGGCAACATCAGTTGCAACGCCAGACCCTTCACCGGCTCGGACATTGGAAATCCCAACCAGACAGAAAGTCCACCCGCCAGCATCAAGAGGAATCCGGCCAGGAGGATAACGCCCGAGCCTGCCTCAACAAAAGCGATCAGACGATGCGTTTTCATACGCTCCGCTCGCTGCCCGTCGGCCGCGGCTTGATCGACTCGAGCACCAGCGCGATTTCACGACGGTCGACGAGACCGAACAGCAATATCGCCAGAGGATAGGCCACCGCATAGCCGGCGACCGCCAGGGCGAGGCTGAGCACGGGATGCATCTCCTGCGGCAACAACGGCATCCAGCTCGCTGCCAGCCCGGCGGCGAGCAGTGGTTTGGCAAATGCCTGGAAGTAGTTCAGGGTGAGCCCAAGACGGTGCAGCAACCACAAGCCGCTCACAAAAAACGCCAGTTCCGCCAGCAGGGTGGCGAGCGCCGCCCCGGTGTAGCCCATGAACGGAATCAGGACGAAGCAGGCCGCCACGTTGAACGCCAGGCAAACGCCGGAACTTAGCGTGTAGAAGCGTTGCTCGCCCAGTGCCGTGAACACGTAGATGAGGAGCCCTGTCTGGAACAGGAAAAGCACCGCCCCCGCCATGATGCGCAGGGTCGTTTCTCCTGCCTGATAGGCTTCTCCGTAGAACACCTCGATGATGTTGCCCGACATGAAGAGAAGCAGAAAAAATATTGGTGCCGCCATCAGCATGAAAATTGCCATCACCCGCTCGAGTGCATCGAACAGGCGTTGCCGCGACTCCATCGCCATGCGCGTAAACGGCGGAAAAAGTGGAATCGAAAGCGTGAACGGAATCATGTCGACCATCTGGATCACCCGATAGGCCGCGTTGAAGATGCCGACCGCGACCGGCGTCGACAGGGCAGTCAGGATCAGGGTGCCGGTGTGCAGGCTGGAGCGCCTGAACACCATGGCCACGCCAACCGGGAAAGCCTCCTTGATGAGGTGACGCCAATAGATCTTGTCTACGCGCCATTGAACGCCGCCGCTGAGGTAGCGCCTGCGCACGACCACATAAAAGAATAGCCACTGGTACAGATTGGCGACGAAATAAGCCAGAGACACACCGACGATCCCGTGTTCCCCACGCAAGGCCAGCCACACCGCGAACAGCAGGACGATCTTGTGTGTCACGAATGCGACAGCGTTGTAGCCCATGTCTTCGTGCGCCCGGCAGACCGAACCGAAAACCACGGCGTGAAAGGTCACGAGTACGGCTGCCCCCATGACCAGAACTGCCCAGTAGACCTCCTCGCTGGTGGCAAGCGGATAGGCAGCGGCGGCCATGGCCAGCATGATTACGCCGGAAAACAGCCAGACCAGCGGCTTGACGAGACCCACCACGCGGGCCGTCTCCGCCTTGTTACGGGCGATTTCCTTGACGAGGATATTGGTAAGGCCGAAATCCGCAACGAGCTGAAAAATGCCCGTTAACGCTAGCACGAAGGAAAATTGACCAAAACTTTCCGCTCCCAGCGCGCGCGCGACGACGATGACAACCACGAAGCTCATGGCCCCACCCACTGCCTCGGCTGCAACGCCGAACAGCGAATTACGGACGACTTTGCGACTGCCTGTCATGCACCGGCCCGGATTGCCTCTGCGGAGGGGCGACTCTGCCCCGTCGCCTGCAGCAAGTCAGCATAGGCAGTCCAAGCCTTGTACCGCGCACGGATCAACGAAATCCGGTTCCCCAGCACCAGGTTTTCCTGAGCCACTAGCCGATCCAGGGTGGTCGCACCTTTTTCTAGCAACTTGCGCAATGCCTCTTCCTCGATCCGGCTCTGACGTAATTTTTCGAACTCGGCCTCCACGCTGTCCTGCGCATCCAGCAGGGCATCGTAGGCTTCGCGAAGTTTTTGCGCGATATCGTACTGGGCGGCGAGCAGGCGTTGGCGGCTCTCGGTCAGACTGGCATTGCGGGCGCCTATCATCGCGGCATTGCCGCTTGAATCAAGCAAGGGAACGTTCAGCACCAAGCCCAGGTTGTAGAAAGTGTTGCTGCTTTCACCTTGCAAGCCGTTTGCGGTAAAGAGTGTCGCATTGACGCCCAGGCTAGGGCCCGAGTCATTCTGTACCGCCTTGAGCTGCGCCTCTGCCAGCGTGATTTCTGCTTGACGGACGCGTAAATCGGGATGGCTGGCCATCGCTTCCGCCAGCATATCCTCTAATTTCCCGGGTAAGGCCGGTAATTCGGGCAAGGTGTCCAGCTCGATTTCGGCTGCTGGCTGAAGTCCGAGGTAAGCACGCAGTTGATCGAGTTCGCGGCGCATCTTGCGTTCGGCTGCACGCGCCTCGCTTGTCGATGCTGCCTGTGCTGTCAACAAAGCAGCGAGGTCAGTTCGCGTAGCAGTCTGCGCTGCGACCTTGCGCTGCGTCACGCCGACCATGCGTGCCCGCGCAACAATGAGTTCGCCGTAGATACGTGACACTTCGCCGGCTTCAAGTACGCCAATGTAGTTTTTGAAAACCTGCCCGGCCAATTCAAGCGATTCACTACCGCCATCCGCGCGCGATTTGTCGAGCTTGGCCTGCGCCTCGGCCTGCTGGGGGGTTTCGTGATTGATCCACTCCCCCTGGGCATACAAGGGCAGGGCAAACAACAACCCTAGGGAAGCATAAGGCCCGCTCGCTTCCACGGCACCCGCATCGACAGGGTCACCGGTATTCTGCAACGCGAAGAAACTGGTGGAGTTTCCACTTCCGTAGAGTGTTTTTCCCTCCAGCGAGAGACTCGGACTCCAGGCCTTCGACGCCGCTTTCAGTTCCCACTCCTTGGCAGACAGCATGGCAGCAGTCGCTGCCATGGCAGGATTCTCTGACAGGGCGATGTCGATGGTTCGCCCCACGTCGAGTCTGAGCGTATCTGCCACAGCCGGCAGCACCAGAAATCCCAGCATCAGCGCAAGGACATTACTTGGGCGCATATTCGTCCCCGATCCGAACCTTGTCCTTGTCCTGCAAGCCCGCCTGACCCACTACAACCACCTGTTCGCCCTCGGCAACCCCCTCGAGGACTTCCACGAACGCCCCGCCCTGCAAGCCCATTTTGACCTCGCGAAGCTGTGCCATGCCCTGTGCATCCACCACGAATACCTGCGCGACATTGTCACGCTTGGACATGATGGAGATGGCAGGAACCTTGAGGCCGCTGGCCCGATTGGAAATCGTGGCCAAGCCGCGCATACCCGGCCTGAGTTCGCCACCCGGATTGGCGAGTTCCGCCTGAACTATTGCCAGTCGGGTCTTATCGTCGACCACGGGCTTGATCAACCGCAGCTTGCCGGTGAATATCCGGCCCGGATAGGCCTGCAATCTGATCTCGATTGCCTGCCCTTCTCGCACCGCGCCGATCTTCTCCTGATTGATACCGAATTCGAAGTGGATGGGCTCGGTAACCGCGAGTACCAACAGATCGGCGAATGGCCTGGCGGCCACGCCCTTTTCAACCACCAATTCCGTGATCACGCCGGCGGCCGGTGCCACAATGCGTGTGGCCGCACGGTCATGGCGGGCCTGCTCGAGTCTGGCCTGGACATTCGCGAGCGTGTTCTGCGCTTCCACCACCTCAAGTTCAGCTTTCTCAACTTCGTCCAGCGTGATCAAGCCATCGCGCAATAGGCCCCGCAACCGGTCCAGCTTTTTCTGATTCAGCGCGAGCTTGGTTCGCGCACTCGCGGCCTGTTCCCGCGCGGACACCAGCCCCGCTTCGGCGACGGCGGGATCCAGCGCAAGCAGCAGACCGCCCCTTTCAACCGAATCGCCCACTTGTACCGGCATCTCACGGATCAGGCCCGCAATTTCAGACTGGATGGTGAGACTCTGGCTCTCGACCAGCGTGCCTTCCGCGCCCAGTACTTCGTCGATGTCACCGCGCTGGACGCGGCTAACCTGCACCGGGATCGGGTCACCCAGCTTGCGTGCCGTGGACGCCGTGGTTTCTCCCAGATGCCCCATCAGTTGACGGGCGATCAGCACCAGCACGATCAGGACAGCCCCCCCCAGCAAGAGCGCGAGGGCGATTCGGTTTTTGCGCGACAGCGGTTTCATTTGATTCTCGGTCTCTCCATCCATCTGACAATCGAACATACTCGACCGGCTCTACCCGTGCATAGCGCAATCCCGCGCATCCACACGAGACCAGCCAGAAAAGGGCTAAAAAACAACAACTCGTACGCCATGACTTTCAGGTTGTGGATGTCCAGCAACCGGTTCAGCGTGTCGTGCCTCGGCCCGGGAAATAGCGTGACCGGCATTGCGAATCGTTCGTCGCTGAACGGCCACAGCAAGGGCATGCCACGGGTCGGATGCCAGCCCAGCTGCGCGCCCGTGAACGAATCGATCAGCGAATGCGAGGCTACCACCAGCCCGGCCAGCAAGAACACCGAACGGCGCCCGCTTTGTACTCGGCTGGCCACTCCCAAGGCGACAAGCAAGGCGAATGCCAGACTGTGCGTGACCCCGCCGTGGTAAGACAGCACGTGCCCTGTCAGCAGGTAACTGAACAGCATGTCGATGTCCGGCAGATTGGCCAGACCGGCAAACAGCAGCACCTGGCGAAGATCGAATCGCGTGAACGGCCCGTGACTCAGCGAGCCGGCAGCAGCAAGTATCGTCACCCCGCACAGGGCGTGTCCCAGCGTGCTCGACATCTGCGCGTTGCCCGTCTAGTAAGGGTGAAGTCGCGTCTGCATATCCACTGGCTCGACGCTCCATCATTGCCAGCGGGAAAGGTCGCAACCTGCCTGTCGGGCAAGGGCGGCGTTCCTCGGATCAAAATACTGCTTCAGCGTGATGCGGCAGGTTTCCGGCATCGGCGGCAGCGCATCCTGCTTGCTGTTGAAACGACGTAGCAGTTCCGGTACGCCCGTGCGCTTCAACAGTTCAGCCAGTCGATTGTGTCCCCCGCGCGCCAGGAAGCGATAACTCCTGACCAGGATTTTTTCCAGCAACAGGTAGCGATAATTCCTGCCGACGTTCACCCGCGTGTTGACGTCCGGCGGGATGAACTCGGTGTCCCTCAGTCCGAGAAAACGAAACACCCGGCGAAAGCCCTCGACCGGGTCGCTGGAAAACTCTTCCAGCACGATGACCTGCAACCGATTGGGGAACAACTCGAAAAAGGGTGCCAGCGCTTCGGCGTAGTCACCAAAACGCAAACGACTCTGGTCGGCGATGTACTGCTCGAAAGTGAAACCTGCGGGAATGTCGCCCTTGCGCATGGAATGCCAGTAATCCGAATAGGTCCGGGTGATGGGGTCACGCACGATCGCAATGAGCTTCGCATCGGGGCAGTCGCGGTGTATGCGCCGGGCAGCTTCGGGGTTGTACATGTAGGTCACGGAAAACTCGCCTTTCAGCAGGTCACCCGAACACCCGGAAAAATTGCTGGCGTACCAGTCTGCACCGCGCTCGTACAGGTCGCTGAAATAATTCAGCTCCTTCGGATTGCTGGCGCATATTTCGGGATGCTTGACCAGATTGTCGAAAAACCAGGTCGACCCGCTCTTGCCCGAACCGATGCCGATGAAATCCATGTTCAACATGCTTGTCCTGTTGCCCTCATGCCGCCTGTTGCGGCTTGTGCCCACTGTCGAAACGGAGATAGTCGCTGGCGGCGTCGCGCGAGATCACGCGCGCCGGCACACCCACGACCGTGCAGTTATCGGGCACCGAACGCTCGACCAGCGCGTTGGCAGCCACCACCACGTTGTTGCCCAGTTCGACGTTGCCCAGCACTTTTGCACCGGAACCGATGAACACATTGTTCCCGATGCGCGGCAAGCCGTTCGCACGCCAGTCCGCACCCACGGACACCCCCTGGTTGACCGTGAAGTTCTCGCCGATGCGGGTGGCACGCACATTGATCGTGGAGAAGTTGTGGATCACGAAGCCGGGACCGATGGGCGTACTCGGATCGACGCTGATGCCGGTCAGCCAGGTACTCAATTGTGCCGATAGCCAGTAAACCGGCCGTAACAGGACACCCAGCGGGTACCGCCGTGACCAGGCACCGAAGCGATAGACGACAACCGCAAGCGTACCCAGCTGGAAGGTGATTTTCAGATACTTGTTGACGAAATTATCGACGCGCACATAGTGCCTGCGCTTGCGTGACAAATCGCTTCCCAGATTCTCAAACATGTGTATACCCGCTCATTGCGGGGCTTGACCGTTGCCGGACGCGTCTCGCGTCCGGCAACGGCGGGCATACGCCCGCCCGAAATATCCGCTGTTACTTGACCGTCACCGAGGTGACATAGGGATACTCGGGTGCCTTGTTTGCCGCATAGTCGCGTGCCCAGATCTTGAAGATGTAGTTGCCGGCCGGTACCTTGACTCCCGTGCCGGACAGGCCATCCCATACCACGCTGATATCGGTCGGAGAAACGATATACCAAGGCTCACGATACAGTTCGCGCACCAGCGAACCACCATTGGATTCGTAGATGTAAACCGTCACCAACGCCCCTTCGCTGAGGGTGAAATTGAGTGTCGTGGTGTCATCGACGCCATCGCCATCGGGGGTGAAGGCTGCAGGCACGAAACCGATGTTGCTGATGACCGGCTTGACTGTGTCGATCTGGATCGACTGTTCAGCGCTAACCGTCCCACCGTTATCGTCCGTTCCTTGCAGGACGACCTTGTAGGCACCGTTGGGCTGCCAGGTGCCGCCGTAGTCCTTGCCATCCCAGGTGGCGAAGACATGCGCGCCCGCCCCGGTCTGGCTGAACAACTCGACGCCATCGAGCGTGCGATAACTCAACACCCAGTTCACGGATTTGTTGAAATCGGCGTCGATATCGATCGTTTCGCGTCGACCATCACCATCGGGGCCAAAAATCGCGGGCTCGATCACGAAGGAGTCGATGAGCGGCGGCACGTTGTCGCTGACCGTATTGATCGTCACCTTGGCCTCAGCGGGAATCGCGCGGACCTTGGCGGGCGTTGTGCCCAGTATCTTGTAGGTGTATTTCCCGTCGGCCAACAGTCGTCCATTGCGATCCTTGCCGTCCCATGTCACCGTAAGCTCGGTGCCCGTTGCGCGATAGTTGCGAACGATCCGGTTGTTCGGATCGTAAATATCGAGCTGCCAACTCATGTTCTGGGTGAGGTCAGCCGTGATGGTCGTTGCATCATCCGTGCCGTCGGCATTGGGGCTGAAGGGATTGGGAGTGGCCTTGGGATTGTCGATGGCAGGCAAACCATCCCGTCCGATAGCCACGATGGGATCGAAAGTTCCGAACCGGTTGTCGTCCCACACGGTGAGGATATTCCCCAGGCTGTCGACAGCCACGCTGGTAATCAGCGAACCCAGGGCACTAGGTGCGATATTCACCTGCGGATCGAAAGTGACGCCGTGATCCAGACTACGCGTGAACATGGCCTCATAGCTTCCCGGCGTGGTGTCCTGCCATACCATGTACAGCACACCGGCTGCGTCGACCGTCAAATCGGGCGCAATGGAAATACCGGTGTTGTTGGTGACGTTGATCGGCGCAGCGAACGTGGCACCGTGATCCGCAGATATGGCCATTTGAATTTCGGGCGAACCGATGGAATCGGTCCAGGCCACATACACGTAACCCGAGGCGTCTGCGGTGATCGCCGGATCACTGGATTTCATTTCGGGGGTCGACAGTTGCACCAGTGGGCTGAAGCTGGCTCCCTGATCATCTGAAAATGCGTAGTTGATACGGGGCGTCACGCCATCGCTGCGTTGATAGGCCAGATGCAGCCTACCGTTGGGTCCGACGGCGAGCTTGGGAGAGAGCGGGTCAAGGTTGGAATCCGCATCGAGCCGATAGACGGTGGCAAAAGCCGCTCCCGCCACCGACCGGGCAACGGACAGTCCTTCGCCGTCCACCCACGCCGCATAGACAGTGGTGCCGTCTATGGCCAGCGAAACCCTGCCGGACGTACCTGCGTCGTTGGAAATATTGACCGGCACGGAGAACGTGAGGCCACCGTCGGTCGAATAGGCATGGAGAATTTCTGACGCACCGTATTCAGTATCTTGCCAGGCCACATGAATTTTTCCGCTGGCCTCGGTCGCGACCGTCGGGAAGGTCGAGAAGCCCAGATTGTTCGAAAGGTTGGCCGGCGCGGAAAACGTCACCCCGTTATCGATCGAGCGGCTGAACAGGATTTCGTTACCGCCCAGGGTGTTGTCATACCAGGCAACGTAGATGTTGTTTTCCGGTCCGGCGGCAATCGATGGGCTGAAGCTGAGGCCGGTATTGTTGGCCAGGTTTACAACCGGATAGAACCGGACTTCGGCCTGCGCCGGGCTGATTGCGGCGACGCCCGTCAGGGCGACCGAGAGCGCTCCCGCCAGGGCGGTGCGTGCGTGCGGCAGATATTTCATGTTGAACCCCTTGCAGAAAATTGTTTTAACAAGTCCGGGCTTTCACTTTGGACACGCCGGCAATCGGCGGGTCCTCGGCGGCTGGCCCGTCGGATTTCTTTACATTCAGTTGCGGCAAGGGCTCGGCACCGACAAACGTTACCTGACGACGCTCGGCGAAGCCGATCCGGTCACTTGACTGCCTTCTATCCACGCGCGACCCGGTGTGCCCCTCCGACAGGGGCAGGTCGCGCTCAACGAATCGCAACAGGTAATCGGTATGCAAGTAGCGGGCCAGTTCACTGTGCGCCGCCGCGTCGTATCGCTTCTCCAGCATCATCCAGTAAATCAGCACGATCCCCTGGGTCAGGGTGTCCCAGTCGAAATGGCCAGTGATGGTGCTTCGTGCATGCCGGCCCAGCGAGGCCGCCAGCTCCGGATCCCGCAGGAGGGCCACGACCCCTTCGCCAAAGGCCGCCGTGTCGTGGTCATTCACCAGATAGCCGTTGTACATGTGGTGCAGCCCTTTGGCACCGCCTTCGAAACTGACCACCGGACGGCCTGCCGCCATGTAGTTCAGCAGCTTGACCGGATGTCCGGGACATTCGGGGCGCGGCACCACGGTGACGTCGGCGGCTGCCAGGTAATCGGGCAGTTCGTCCAGCGAGACACTGTCGATAAACCTTACAGACTGGCCGATGCCGAGGCTCGCCGCCATGTCGGTGTAGAGCGCCTGATTGGCCTTGTGCGGGATGTTGCCGACCAGCAGCAGACAGGCCTCGGGCATTTCGCGCACGACATCGCGCATGGCCTGCAGCAGGTAGTCGATGCGCTGGAACTGTTCGAGCGTACCGGTGTAGACCACCAGCGGCCGTCCTTGCAGCCCGTGCTTTTCGCGCACGCGCTCACCGCTTCCCTGGTCGAACATGTCCAGATTGACGCCGGCCGGCACGACGACTACCCGCGACTCCGGCACTTTTTTACCGAGCAGGAAGGTTTTCAGGGAATCCGACACCACCGTCACGAAATCGCCGGTGCGCGGCACCACGTTGTCGAGGAACTCCCCCAGCCACACCGCAAAGCGCTTCGGCTTGATGAAGTTGTAGGTGGGCAATTCGTCGGCCATGCTGTTGACGGCGTTGTAGAGCATGGGACGACCGGTGAACAATTTGGCCAGCCAGCCGACCAGCGCCCCTTCGTAGTTGTGCGCGTGGATCACGTCGATTTTGTATTTCCAGATGGTCCACACCAGCTTGATCACCATCAGCGGGTCGAAGAGGAATTTTTCGTAGGACGGGCCCACCTTGACGCCGCAGTTGCGCAGGAAAGGCACATGCACACGATGGATGTCGACACGCG
Source organism: Hydrogenophilales bacterium 16-64-46 (assembly GCA_002281775.1). Classification (GTDB taxonomy): domain Bacteria; phylum Pseudomonadota; class Gammaproteobacteria; order Burkholderiales; family Thiobacillaceae; genus Thiobacillus. Next base: position 87,324 of record NCGY01000007.1, read on the forward strand.
CATCGACCGGAATATCCTCCTTGATGGGATAGGTCACGATATGGACTTCGTGCCCCTGCCGCACCAGGGCTTCGGACATTTCCCGAATGGACGCCGGTGAACCATGATTGGCCGGAAACGGGCAGGCTGCCACCATGGCGATCCGCAGCTTCTTGTCTTGCCTGTTCATGTCCGCACCTCTTCGCGCCAGGCTTCCAGACCTTCGATTGTCTGCCCGGCCGGCAACAGCACACGAACCGGGGGCATGGCCTCAATTTTGTCGTTCAACCCGCCATACATGCGCTCCAGGCCGGCCTGGATATGGGCAGGCTGGTCGCGCCAGGAAGACTGGCGCGACTTGACGGGAAAGGGGTCCTTCACGCCGAAGAAAGCCAGCACCTCATCGATGCTGTCCTTCATCGCTTCGTACTTGATCAAGATGATCGGGTGGCGGGGTTCGGCCTGTCGTGTCCAGTTGTCGAACTGGCGGGCGATACAGAATTCGTCCACGCCCTTTTCAAGATACGACTCGATTGTTACGCCGCGCATGTCGGCGGGCCGGGTCTTGCTGCCGGCGTGCATGGCTTTGGCGTGCATGTGCTGATAGCCGCGCCGGAAAACCGACAGGACGGCATTGTAGGGATTGCCGTACATGTAGCCGAGGCGCACGTTCGGCATGCCCTCGAATACCGCAGGAGAGTAAGCGTGTTCGCGCACGGTCTTGTCGGCGACGGAGCCGATGTGGCGTGCCAGCGCAGTGGAGCCGACTCCGCCCATGGATACCATGGCCGATTTGAAATCGTTGCCTATCATCAGGCGGCGCACAAAAGCCTGAATTGCGGTGATCTTCATTTATTTCCGGCCCTCCTGAGGCTGGTCAACTGCACAACGCCGAAGCAATACACATGCCTGTCAATCCTCCGAGGGCATGGGGAGCACCCTCGCCGGATTGCCGATCACGATCGAACGGCTAGGGACGTCATTGAGCACCAGGCTGTTGGCACGGATCACCACGTCATCGCCGATGGTGAGATTGCCCAGCACCTTGCAGCCGGGTTCCAGGTAGACGCGGTCACCGATGATCGGCAGTCGCCCCTTGCCGCGGATGTTGCCGACCGTGACGCCTTCGCACACCGTGAAGTCCGCGCCAATCTGCTCGGCCAGGACAAAGATTCCGGTATGGTTGCGCACCACGAATCGCGGGCCGATTTTTGCGTAGGCCTGGATGCTGATACCGGTCAGCATTTGTGTGAAGTAGAACAGGACGTAATAAATCAGCTTGGCCGGCAAGCCCAGCAGGGGGAACTTAAGCGCTCGGGCAAATCGCCCGAAGCGGTACACGATCACGGCGATGGCCCCACGCTGCCACATCGAGCCCCAGGGGCTTTCGCCAGCCGCAGCCGCTGCGCGACGCCGCGCGTCGAGGTCTGCACGGATAGTCCGAAACATCAGTCACGGTCTCCCGCCAGACGGAATGCGCGGCGTGCCGCGACGACTGCTCCACACCCCTCCTCAATACTCGACACTGCGCCCCTCCAGTTTTTCCGTGATCCAGTTGGTTTCCCGCGAGATGACCCTGGCCGGTACGCCCATCACCGTGCAGTTGTCGGGCACGTCGCTCACCACGACGGAATTCGCGCCGACAGCGACGTTGTTGCCCAGATTGACGCTGCCCAGGACTTTCGAGCCCGCTCCCAGGAAAACGTTGTTTCCCAGTTTCGGGGGCTTGGGCTGGCCGCGCAGGTGGCCCACCGTCACGCCCTGGAAAACGATGCAGTTCTCGCCAATATCCGCTTCGCAGATGAAAATCCCGGAAAAGTTGTGGATGGTGAAGCCCTTGCCGATACGTGCCTTGGAGGGAACATAGATGCCGAACCCCAGCACCACGACGATCTTGGCGAGCATGTAGAAGAAATACAGGAGTTGCTTGAGCACGGGGATGCGCAAGCTGTTGACCCAGCTACCGTAGCGGTAGACGATGACCGCAAAGGTCCCGGGTTCGAGAAAGATGCGCACATGCCGCACGTACCAGCTTTTCTCCTTGAGGAACCACTCCCGCTTGCGATGGAGGTCGGCACGAATGTTGTCGAACACGCGCTTACCCCTGAGAGTCGACAAACGCGCCCAGCGAGGCCAGCGTATCGAAAGCCTCGGGCGTAGCCTGATCGGTATCCAGCGCCTTCTGGAACAGATGCTCCAGTTCGACGATGAGGGTGATGCGGTTGATCGAATCAAGATTGAGCGGGTCTTGTGGCCCGATGCCGGCGAAGTCGCGGCCGGTCACGCGGGAAACAGCTTCCCGGATGGTTTCGATGGTGTCGGCGGTCATGCCCGAGGATCCTTTGTGCAGGCGTTAAGCCCGGTTTGGTATGCGCCCCGGAACGCGGTCATACGCGTCCGGAGATGAAAAGTCGATGGGGGAATTTTTCTGTGATGAGGATGGTGGGTTCGCCCTTCATGATGACACGGTAGGTTCGATACAGCAGTTCGCCGCAGCGGGTGACATTGAACGCAGGCGACAGGGACTCGTCGATCTCCCTGCCGATGTCGAGCACTTCCCGATAGGTTTCCAGACCGCGCTCGCGCAGCAGTTCGCCGATGCCGATCCGGCCGGCGAGCAGATCGTTCTTGACCTGCTCGGGCAGGAATTCAAGCCGCAACAAAGATTTGGCGTAGGCGTAGACCGTACCGCTCTCGATCCCCTTGAGCCGTACCTCGCGCTGCAGGGCGACTTCGCCTTTGCGTATCCCCACCCAGTCGACATCGTGCAGCAAGGTCACCGGGGACTGCCCAAGATTTTCGACTTCGAGCGGCTCCCAGAAATAGGCTTCCAGACTTTTGGTCACCGTACCGTCGGTGACGAGCAATACGCGCAGGAAGGGGGGAAGCGCCTCGATGTCGAAATCTTCGTTGCGGCTGTTGGTGATCACGCCACCCGCCACATAGCCTTTGGATTTGAAATAGGATTCCATGGGAAGCACATTGGTCATGGCAGTCGGACTCATGTCATTTCACCTCGCTCAGTTCATCCTGCAGGTACTTGCGGAGTATCTTGCCCAGCGGGCTGCGCGGAATCTCGCTGCGGAACTCGATCCGCTTGGGAACCTTGTACCAAGCGAGATGCCGGTTGCACAAGTCGAGGATTTCCGCTTCCGAGCAGTCGCCACGCGTGACGATGACCGCCTTCACCATTTCGCCATAATTGGCGTCTGGACAGCCCAGAACCACGCACTCGGTGACAGCGGGATGGGTATGGATCAACGCCTCCACGTCCAGCGGATCAACCTTGTTCCCGGCGACGTTGATCAGGAGTTTCTTTCTGCCCTTGATGTAGATGCAGCCGTCCTGGGTTTTGCAACCCAGATCGCCCGGCAGAAAATAGCTGTTCTGGAAGGATTCCCGGGTCTGTTCCGGCAGGTCGTCGTAGCAACGGGTCATAGCCGGAGAGCGCACGGCGATTTCACCCATCTCGCCCATGGCCGCGACCTGTCCCGCTTCGTCGAGTATGTCGATCGTGATTCCCACCAGCGGTCTGCCGACAGATTCCTCGGTGCCATCCGCCCGGTCGTAGTTGATCGCCACCGCCCCTGTTTCGGTCGAGCCGTATAGCTGCGCCGGCGTGACCGCGAAGACCTCGCGCATCCGCCGCACCGTGTCCGCCGGAAGCGGTGCCCCCGCGGTAAAAATCAGGCGCACGCCGGACAGGTCCGGCCTGGCCGGATAAAACGCATCGCCAATCATTTTCAGCATGAAGGGCACGGCGGGATAGATCGTGATCCGCTCGGCATCGAGGAGCCGCGCTGCCTCACGCGGATTGAACTCCCCCTCCGTCAGGACCAGCGTCCCGCCAGACAACAGCGCGGCAAGCATGCAATTGCCGAAGCCGTGGGCGTGATACAGCGGAACAGTGCATAGAATGCGATCATTCGCGGTCAATTCGACTGTCGCCGCAAGGGCATCGTATTCCGCCAGCAACTGTGCCTGCGTGCGGGTGATGCGCTTGGGCTTGCCCGTGGAACCGGACGAATACATGTAGAGCGCGGCGGCCGATCCGGCCGGCCCGGTCTCCGCTGCATCCATCCGGGGCGGTGCCTCGCCCGCTGCGAGTTCTTCCATCACCACACGCGTCACGCCAGCTACGCCCGCCAGCAGGTTCGGCTGCGTGGACGAGGCGTGTATCACGAAGCCCGCCCCGCCGGTGTGCAGGTAGTACCCGACTTCGTCAGCCTGGAAACGCGTACTGACCGGTATCGCCACCGCCCCACGCGCAAACAGGGCAAGGCAGGTCACCACGAAATCGATGGAGTTCGGCAGCAGGACGCCAACCGCATCGCCAGGCTGCACACCCAGCGCTTGTAGCCCAGCCACGGCATGCTCGACGCGATTCTGCAAACCGGCGTAGGTCAGGGATTCGCGTCCCGTCATCAAGGCCAGTTTGTCCGGTGTACGGGCTACACAATCCAGGAAACGCGGGAAGATCATGCGGCTGCCTCAGGATTGCGACTGCGCGGCCGCGGCTTGCGGCGGCACGTAGGATTTGAGGCGCTTGTACATGACGAACAACTCCCGGAACGCCTTGAGAATAACCTGGAAATTGGCCCCAGTCTGCTCGCCCCGCTCGCGCGGCAGGTGCGTGACGGGCACTTCCTTGATGGTGAAGCCATACTTGGTCGCAATCGCCAGGATTTCCGTATTGATCATGGCCCCGGCCGACGTCGGGCGAACGATGTCGAACACCTTGCGGTTGAACAGCTTGAAGGCGCAGTCGATGTCCCGCACCTTGATGCCGAACAGGAATCGCACCAGCGTGCCCCAGGCCCAAGCGTTCAGTTTGCGGTGCAGGGGATCGGCGCGTTTCTGGCGGTAACCGGCGACGATGTCGTAGCGATCGATCCACTCGACCAGACGGCCGAATTCATCCAGGTTGAACTGCAGGTCGGAATCCGTGAAAAACACGTAATCGAGGCTGGCCTTGGCAAAGCCGGACCCTACCGCCGCGCCGTACCCCCGATTCTTTGGATGGTGCACCACGACCAGATCGGGATTCGATTTGGCCAGGCGATCAAGTATCGCCCCTGTCTCGTCCGAACTGCCATCGTTCACGACGATGATTTCGTGACGTTCAGCCACTTCTTGCAACACGCGGCGCGCTTCCGTGACGGCACGCTCTACATTCAAGGCCTCATTGTAGGCGGGGAACACCCACGACACGCTTGCAAGACGCCGCTGTCCCGCACTGTCGCTCGACGACATGAAATCTCCCATTCAATATTTAGGCCGCACTAAACGGCATCAAGCCGCCTTGAGCACGGTGGATTCGCCCGCGCCAGAGTGAACATGACGCGCGACGGGCACTGCAGAATTCCCGCCGACACGCCAGCTGTGCGCCCCCTGGGGCTCGAACATGAAGTTCACGACCTTGCCGCCCAGACGCTCAAGATGCTCCGCGACCTTGTAACGCTTGCCGTGATCGCAATAGAACATCATGAAACCGCCGCCGCCAGCGCCGCTGACCTTGCCCCCCAGCGCGCCCGCGTCCATCGCCACCTGGTACGCCTCGTCGATCATCGGATTGCTGATTTTGTCCGCCATGCGCTTCTTGACCTGCCAGGCCGTATCCAGCAGGGCACCGAAACCGCGCGTATCGCCGGTCAGCAGGGCGCGCTTCATGTCGTAGGCCTGTTGCTTGAGATCGTGCATGGCCTGTAGGCTCTTCTCGCAGCCCTTGTTCACATTGTGTACCTGGGCCTCGATGATGTGCGCCGACGCACGGCTCTTGCCGGTGTAGTACATGAGCATGTTGTATTCGAGCTCGTTGACCACATCGCCGTTGACCCTGAGGGGATTGACCAGCACCTGGTCGTGCTGGAATTCCATGAAGTTGAAACCGCCAAAGGCACAGGCATACTGGTCCTGCTTGCCGCCTGCCAGGCCAAGATCGACCCGCTCGATGTCGTGGGCGAGTTTTGCCAGCTCGTATTGATCCATCGAACGGCCGGCCCAGTCCTTGAATGCCGAGAGCATGGCGACCACCATCGCGGAGGACGATCCCAGGCCGGAGCCGGGCGGCGCGTCGTTGTGGGTCATCAGGCTGAAGCCGCCAGCAAGATGCGGGCGGTTGCGCAGCACGTTGCGGATCACCGCTTTCACCAGATCGAGCTGGCCATCGAACACCAGTTCCTCATCGACCTTGTACTGTGCGATGAAGTCGTAATCCAGGGAGTGGACCTCGATCTCGCTACCCTCCTTGGGCATCAGGGAGGCGTAAGCAAACTTGTCGATGGTCGCGTTGAGCGCACACCCCCCGTGGAGGTCACAATAGGGCGAAACATCGGTTCCCCCGCCTGCGAAGCTGATGCGCAACGGCGCACGTGCACGAATCATCATGAAAGTTCTCCCTTATATAAAAACGCGCATCTCAGACCACACTGCGCTACCCCGCTACCGAACACAGCCCACACCCGGACGACCTCTACAACCAGCCGTTTGTATACAACGCACACACTAAGCAAAATACATGCCAAATTACGATGCAAACACTCAAGCCATCGAAAGCAAACCCGCTTTTTATCAGGCCAATGTGACAGGCGCATCAAGCCGGCAAGCATTTGTAAAATTTGTCGACATTTCGTGACCCAATCGTGATGACTCAGGGTCAAGCGGGCTAGCCGCCCCAATCAAGCAAGCACGTTGTACGCCAGCATCACCTGGGGCCGAATTTGACCCTTTACCGCGTCATCCAGACAGACGTGCGCCCGGCAAGCCCGCAAAACGGGCATCCGGGCTGTGCGTCTCGCCCCGAAAGCGTGCAGGCAGTCGAGTTTTGTCAGGAAGCACTCACTGCAGGGCGTCGTGCCACTGCTGAAACTCGCTCGCAAATGCCGGGTTTTCGATATCCTCCCGGTACATTTCGAAATAGGTCGTGCCGAAGGTCTCGTGACCATATGCAAAGCCATTCGCGGGCGAGTCGTCACCGGGTGTCCAGTTGCACAGGTTGTGCAACGTCCACGAGCCGCACGCCTGCAGCATCACGAAATGTCCGTTGATGCTCGCGGGCTGGTAATAACCAGGGCCGGGTGAATCCCCCCGCAGGGCCTCGTTGAACAGCCCGACCACGGGACGCCTCACCCCGTCGAATTCCCCCAGAAGGCTCAACAGCAAGGCATCGCCGTAATCGGGCTCCTGCCCATCGTCGAGCCCCCAGAAGGCCACATAGGTGGGCTTGGCCGGAAATACATCCTGGACTGCCCGCACACTCTCCAGCATCGCGTCGGTGAATTTCTCCCGCGTGAAGCCGGGCTGCTGCACCAGCGTATTGCTGACATCGCGCACGCCCTGCAATCCCAGGATGCCTGCGTTGATCTGCGCGAGCGCGCTGTGGTCGCGCAGCCTGACTGCCGCGCCGACGGTTGTGTCGTGCACCTCGTGATTGGACAAGGCCTGCAGGAAGGTCCGGTGATGCGCCTGGGCACTGTCGTCCCAGGGCACGACTGTGTTCACGGTCGTGCCCGGTCGGGTACCCGGGGCATTCCAGGTCTGCGCGGCATCGTCGCGCACATACTGCGGCACATCCTGAACAAACAGGGCAATGGTGAGTTTTTTGCCATGCGCCTGCACTGCCGCCACGGCCTGGTCAACCAGGCTGAAATCATAGTTGGGTGCGCTCGTACCCGAGTCGAGGCTGGTCCAGCCGATGCGCCACGCGTAACCGTCCACGAACGGCTGATCGAGGCCCGGGATGGACGCCAGATCGGGCCCGTCACCCAACAGATAGATTCCCTTGGGCGCCTCAAAGGCGGCCACATGGGGCGATGCGGTAACGGCTTCGACGACCGCACTGGGGCTGGACTGCTGCTGACCGGCGTACGCCAGCACCCGGTAATAATGGCGCGTATCCGGAGGCAAATCAGTTCTTGAATAAGTGGTCGTGTTCGCCGTCACCGATGCGACCTGTGTCCAGGGTCCGGTTGCCGACAGGGATTCCTCCAGGCGAAAGCCCTTTTCCACGCCGGAGTTGTCCACCCAGTTCAGATCGATCTGGAAAGGCGACAGCGAGAGCGCCACAGGTGTGGCCCTGGTCAGGCTGGGGCCCTTGATCTGCGTCCAGGCATTGGCGGTATTCGAATAGCGCGAATTCTGGCCGTTCACCGCACGCACCCGGTAATAGTAGCGCGCGCCCTCACCGAGCCCGCTGTCCCGGTAGGACTTGACGTTTGCCGCCAGCGTGACGACTCTGGTGAAGGTCTTGCTGGTACTAAGCCGCCGCTCCAGTTCGAAGCCCGTTTCGTCAGAGGATTTGTCTTCCCAGGCCAGATCCATCTGCGTGGCCGAAACCGCGCTAGCGGACAGGTTGACAGGGGCGGCGGGGGCGGCTGCCCAAACGGGCGCAGTCATGGCGAAACACGATACGGACAGCAGGCAAATGCGCGAAGGTAGAAACATGGTGTGCTCCAGGTCAGGGAAGGACGCCTGTTCCGGCAAACCACGCTACCCAACATTCCCTGCAAACGAGCAAGCCTCCCTGGCGGGCAAGCGGCTCGCTGCACTGTCTGGCAACCCCGCTATCCCGCTGGGGACCGGAGGCTTTGCGTCTCCGCCTTGCGACGGATTTGCCTGGTTCAGGTCATGGGCAGTAACGGCAGAATACCGGCAGGCTTGAGAGTCTAGCTGGAGAATATGACCTCCCGGTGATCTGCGATCCCACCGCAAGCGAACGCGGCACTGCCCGGCAAATCAGCAGATTTTTGCCCTCAGGTATGCGCCAAATGCCTCGCCCACCTCGCCATGCTTCAGGGCATATTCGACCGTCGCCTGGAGATAACCCAGCTTGCTGCCGCAGTCGTAACGGATGCCGTCGTAGGCATAGGCCAGAACCTGCTGCTCCCTGAGCAGCGCCGCGATGGCATCGGTGAGTTGCAACTCACCGCCGGCACCGGGCTTGAGGTGCTGGATATGGTGGAAAATCCGCGGGGTGAGGATGTAGCGCCCGACCACGCCCAGGGTCGAGGGCGCGTCCTCGGGCTTGGGCTTCTCGACGATGGCGTTGACGCGCGATACGCGATCCGCCATCGCGCTGGCATCGACGATGCCATACGCCGCCGTATCCTCGCGCGGCACCTGTTGCACGCCGAGAACCGAGCATTGGTAATAGTTGTACTGATCGACCATCTGTTTCATCACTGCGGGCTGGCCGTCCAGCAAATCGTCGGCGAGCAGGACCGCGAAAGGCTCGTCTCCCACCACCGGCTGCGCGCACAGGACGGCATGGCCGAGGCCCAGTGCCTCGGCCTGGCGGATGTAGATGAAATTGACACCGGCCGGGCGGATCGACTGCACCGCTTCCAGTACGCGCAGCTTGTTGCGGGCGACGAGTTCGGTTTCGAGTTCGTAGGCCTTGTCGAAATGGTCTTCGACCGTGCGCTTGGTGCGGCTGGATATGAAGATGATATCGGTGATGCCTGCGTCCATCGCCTCCTCGACCGCGTACTGGATCAAGGGCTTGTCGACGATGGGAAGCATTTCCTTGGGACTGGCCTTGGTGGCGGGCAGGAAGCGGGTGCCAAGACCGGCCACTGGGAATACGGCTTTTTTCACTTTTTGCATGAGTCTCTATCCCTGAGTCATTTGAATCAAAATTCGCAATCCGGCTGCCCCGGCTGCCTGTCAGGCTTGTCTACATCCAGCATGGCCAGCAGGCCGGCCTCGTCGAGTATCATCACGCCGAGTGCATGTGCCTTCGCCAGCTTGCTGCCAGCATCCTCACCCGCAACCAGAAAATCGGTTTTCTTCGAGACCGAACCGGCAACCTTGCCGCCTGCCGCCTCGATCCTGTCCCGGGCGGCATCGCGCGTCAGGCCGGGTAGGGTTCCGGTCAACACCAGCGTTTTCCCGGCAAGCCTACCAGTCGATTGTTGCAACCCCGAACTTTCAGGCCAGTTCACCCCGGCTTCGCGCAGGCGTCTCACCACGTCGAGATTATGCGGCTCGGCAAAGAATTGCAGGATCGATGCAGCAACAATCGGGCCAACATCGCGCACGGCAAGCAATTCGTCTTCCTTTGCAGCGATCAGCGCATCAAGCGTGCCGAACTGCCGGGCCAGGTCCTTGGCTGTGGTCTCCCCGACATTACGGATGCCCAGGGCAAAAATGAAACGCGCCAGCGTGGTGGTCTTACTGGCCTCGATGGCAGCGACGAGATTGGCTGCGGATTTCTCCGCCATGCGGTCGAGCCCGGCCAGCGTCGCCAGATCGAGGCCGTAGACGTCGGCAGGCGAATGCACCAGACCACGGTCGACGAGCTGATCAACCAGTTTGTCGCCCAGACCCTCGATGTCCATGGCGCGACGCGAAGCAAAGTGCAGCAGCGCCTGCTTGCGCTGCGCCGGGCAATACAGACCACCGGTGCAGCGCACCGCTGCCTCGCCTTGCAACCGCACCACATGCGAGCCGCATTCGGGGCACACGGGAGAGCTCTGCATAATGTCGAAGCGCGGCGGCTCGGGTTGCGGGCGGCGTTCCCTGATCACCGACACCACCTCCGGGATCACGTCGCCGGCACGGCGCACGATGACGGTGTCGCCGACCCGCACATCCTTGCGATCGATCTCGTCCTGATTGTGCAGCGTGGCATTGGTGACCGTGACACCGCCGACGAAAACGGGGGCCAGCCGCGCCACCGGCGTGAGCGCGCCGGTGCGGCCGACCTGCACACCGATGGCCTCGACCACCGTCATTTCCTCCTGCGCGGGATATTTGTGCGCGACGGCCCAGCGCGGCTCGCGCGTGAGGAAGCCGAGTGTGCGCTGCAGATCGAAACGGTTGACCTTGTAGACCACGCCGTCGATGTCGAACGGCAACTGGTCGCGCCGCGCTTCGACGTCGTCGTGAAAGGCGACTAGCGCATCGGCACCCGCGCCGACAACCCGCTCGCCGCATACAGGTACACCCATCGCCGCGAGCACGTCGAGCGTGGCACTGTGGGTCGCGGGCGCATCGTGCCAGCCCTGCACTTCACCCAGGCCGTAGGCATAGAACGACAGAGGGCGCTGCGCCGCCAGCCGGGGATCGAGCTGGCGGATACTGCCCGCCGCGCCGTTACGCGGATTTACCAGCGCCGGCTTGCCGGCGTCGCGCTGTTTCGCGTTGTAGCGTTCGAAATCGTCGCGCCGCATGTAGATCTCGCCGCGCACTTCGAGCACGGCGGGCGGTGCATCGAGCGCGAGCCGCAGCGGCACGCTATGCACGGTGCGCACGTTCTGCGTGACATCCTCGCCGGTTTCCCCGTCGCCGCGGGTGGCCGCCTGCACCAGCACGCCCTGCTGGTAGCGCAGGTTGATGGCAAGGCCGTCGAACTTCAGCTCGGCCGCATATTCGACTGGCGGGTCGGTTTCGGTAAGTCCCAGTTCCTTGCGCACCCGTGCGTCAAAGGCGCGCGCACCGGCGGCCGTGGTATCGGTCTCGGTGCGGATGGAGAGCATGGGCACGGCATGGCGCACCGGGGCAAACCCGTCAAGCGGCTGGCCGCCCACGCGCAGCGTGGGCGAATCCCGGGCGGCCAGTTCGGGGTATTCGGCCTCGAGCGCCTGGAGTTCGCGGAACAGGCGGTCGTATTCCGCGTCGGGGATCGTCGGTGTATCGAGGACGTAGTAAGCGTGATTGTGCCGTTCGATTTCCTGGCGCAGCGATCTCGCGCGCGCCAGCACCGCGGCTGGAACCATCAGGAAAACAGCCGCAGGGCGCGTCGCGAACCGGACGGAACACCGCGCGCTTCCATGCGCTCATAGATCTGGACCAGCTGGCTGCGGATCTTGTCTAGGCCGGCATCGGTGAGCGGTCGCAGGTTGTCGTCCACCAGGATGCCGCCGACTTCGTTGGCCAGCCGCCGACCAAAAGTAACCATGCTGTCGAATACCTTGATGCCGTCCGGTACGCGAGGCACGTCGAATTGCAGGGTCACACCCTGCGAGACCTGGTCCTCGCGCACCTCGCCGACAAAGGGCTCAGCGTCGTGGTTGCATAGTGCATACAGCGGCTCGCCACGGCTGTCGAGCAACTGGAACACACCGTCTGCACCGAGTACCATGCCACCGCTCACGGCTTCGCGGACGATGCGCGCAAGGTTGATCGAGCCTTCACCGCGCGCCACCACATTCAGCCCGATCAGCACGTCGACGTCGACGCAGAAACGGTCGATAGACTGCGCACGTTCGACGGCATCGGCGATCTCGTCACAGGCGACACGCAGGCCGTGTACGCGGGACACCGCAGTCAGCGCATCACACAGTCCCGTCATCTGCTCCTCGGCGGCGGCACCGTTGCGATCGGCCAGTTGCAGGGTCACGGTGACCTGCTGGTAATGCGCGTCGCGCCAGGGCTGCACCTCCTCCCATACAGCCGCGCCGACCGGCAGGCCATGCCAGCGTAACGCCTTGCCAAGGCCCCGCACCTGATTGAACGCGCCGGCCAGCACGTTCGCCTGGATGGTCTCACCCTGCAGGCGAACCCGGTATTCAATGAGCTCATCGTAGGGAGCCGGGGCGGCCATGGCCGGAATACCCGCACTGCGCGGCGCGACTGGCACCACCGGCGAAGAAGCCGGCTCGCGGGGCACCGCAGCCGGCACCTCTACCGTGGGCATCACTGTCGGTACCGGCGCGTGTTCGAGGTGCAGACGCGGTTCGGCGATATCGACCACCACACCGCCGTCATCGGGTTCGAACACGGGCTCGCGCAGGGCCGGCTCGATACGGTTGCGGCTTGCGCGCGGCGCGGAGCCGGCTGGCTCTTCCGTGTCTTGCAAAGGATCGGCTGCGGGCGGCTGGAATACAGAATCGGCCTGTTTGCGAAAACGGCGCTCCTGATACTGGTTGAATGCGAATACCGCCACCACGACCACTGCACCGATCACCAACAAGCCGATTTGCAATTCACTCATTCTTCACTCTCGCCTGAACGGATTGTGCAGCCACGACCCGAACGAACCATTCGTCGGGCGCGATCATGCCAAGCTCGTTGCGTGCACGCTCTTCGACCGCATCGCGCCCTTGCTTGAGGTCGCCCAGTTCGGCCAACAGGCCGGCGTTGCGGGTTTGCAGCCGCAGGTTGAGTGCCTGCTGCGCCTCGATGGCGCGCGCATGGGCACGCACTTCGAGCCAGCCGCCATCACGTCCCCACAGGGGGAATTGCAGGCCGACCAGCGCGGCCACCAGGCCGGCTGTCAGGCCACGGACGCGCAACCACGCCCCCAGCCGTCTCCATCCGGTATCAGCCGCGCTGGCGGAACGCATCGCGTCCGGGGTAGCTCGCGGTGTCGCCGAGCTCTTCTTCGATACGCAGCAGCTGGTTGTACTTGGCCATGCGGTCGGAACGCGACAGCGAGCCGGTCTTGATCTGGCGCGCGTTGGTCGCCACCGCGAGGTCGGCGATGGTGCTGTCTTCGGTTTCGCCCGAGCGGTGCGAGATCACTGAGGTATAGCCAGCCTGCTTGGCCATTTCGATCGCCTGGAAGGTTTCCGATAGCGTACCGATCTGGTTGACCTTGATCAGGATCGAGTTGGCGATGCCCTTGTCGATGCCTTCCTTGAGAATCTTGGAATTGGTGACAAAGAGATCGTCGCCGACAAGCTGGATCTTGGTGCCGAGCTTTTCAGTGAGCACTTTCCAGCCGTCCCAGTCGCCTTCGGCCATGCCGTCCTCGATACTGATGACCGGATACTTGTCGCACCAGGCAGCAAGATAGTCGGCCATCTCGGCGGAGCTGAGTTTCTTGCCTTCGGATTCGAGGTGGTAGAGACCATCCTTGTGGAACTCGGAGGCGGCGCAATCGACACCGATAGCGACGTCGATGCCGGGTTGCAGGCCGGCCTTTTCGATGGCCTGCACGATGAGCTTCAACGCAGCCTCGTGCGATTCGAGGTTGGGCGCGAAGCCGCCTTCGTCGCCGACGGTGGTCGCCATGCCCAGATCATCAAGCAGTTTTTTCAGCGCATGGAACACCTCGGCACCGTAGCGCAGGGCTTCGCGGAAGCTCGGCGCGCCGACCGGGATGATCATGAATTCCTGCATGTCGATGTTGTTGTTGGCGTGCGCGCCACCGTTGATGATGTTCATCATCGGCACTGGCAGGGCCATCGGCGCTGCGCCGCCGAGGTAGCGGTAAAGCGGCAGACCGGCTTGTTCGGCGGCGGCGCGGGCGCAGGCCATCGACACCGCCAGCAGCGCATTGGCACCGAGGCGGGACTTGTTCTCGGTACCGTCGAGGTCGATCATGGTCTTGTCGATGAAGGCCTGGTCCTCGACGTCGAGTCCGATGATGGCTTCGCAGATTTCGGTGTTGACGTGCTCGACTGCCTTCAACACGCCTTTGCCCAGATAACGCGACTTGTCGCCGTCGCGCAGCTCGATTGCCTCGCGGCTGCCGGTGGACGCGCCGGACGGCACGGCCGCGCGGCCCATCACGCCGGATTCCAGCAGCACGTCGGCTTCAACAGTGGGATTGCCACGGGAGTCGAGAATTTCCCGGGCGATGACATCGATGATTGCGCTCAATTTGTTTCCTTAGGGTTCAAGTCTTGGAGAAGACGGACGCGCGGGTCCGCCAGCCCCTCCGTTCAGATTTTCATCAGTTTGTGTTCTATGAATCCGCGCTGTTTCACCAGCACGTCGATTTCCTTCAGCGTTTCCAGCAGTTCCTTCATCATGCCCAGCGGCCACGCGTTGGGGCCGTCGGACAGCGCGCATTCGGGGTCGGGATGGGTCTCGGCGAAGAGGCCGGCGACGCCGGTGGCCACCGCCGCGCGCGCCAGCACCGGCACGAACTCGCGCTGGCCGCCGCTTTTGGTGCCCTGCCCGCCCGGCTGCTGCACCGAGTGGGTGGCGTCGAACACCACCGGGCACTGTGTAGCGCGCATGATCGCGAGGCCCCGCATGTCCGATACCAGGGTGTTATAGCCAAAGCTGACGCCGCGTTCACACACCATGATCTGCTCGTTGCCGACCGCACGCGCCTTGTCGACGACGTTCTGCATGTCCCACGGCGCGAGGAACTGACCTTTCTTGATATTGACCGGCTTGCCCGCCCTGGCCACGTTCTGTATGAAGTTGGTCTGGCGGCAGAGGAAGGCCGGCGTCTGGAGTACATCGACCACCGAGGCGACTTCGTCCAGCGGGGTGTCTTCGTGCACGTCGGTCAGCACCGGCACGCCGAGCTGCTTCTTCACCTCGGATAGGATGCGCAGGCCTTCGTCGAGCCCCAGACCACGGAAAGACTGGGTCGACGAGCGGTTGGCCTTGTCGAACGAGGATTTGTAGATGAAGGGCACGCCGAGCGAGGCGCACATTTCCTTGAGCTGGCCGGCGGTATCCATCGCCAGCTGCTCGGATTCGATTACACAGGGGCCGGAAATGAGGAACAAAGGCTGGTCGAGGCCTGCCTCGAAGTGACAGAGTTTCATGCGCGCTTCTCCTCCTGACAGGCCAGCGCGGCCTTGACGAACGCGCTGAACAGCGGATGGCCGGCGCGTGGGTTGCTGGTGAATTCGGGATGGAACTGGCAACCGACGAACCAGGGATGCGCATCCTGCGGCAGTTCGACCATTTCGCACAGGTCGGTACCCGGCGCGCGGCCCGCCACCACCAACCCCTTGGCTTCGAGCTGGGACAGCAGGGTGTTGTTCACTTCGTAGCGGTGGCGATGGCGTTCGATGATGCTGTCCACACCATAAACGCTGCGCGCCAGCGTGCCGGATTTGAGATTGCAGGGCTGGCCGCCCAAGCGCATGGTGCCGCCGAGATCCGACTGCTCGCTGCGCTTTTCGACCTGGCCGGTACGGTCCAGCCATTCGGTGATGAGGCCGATGACCGGGTGCGTGGTCGCGGGGTCGAACTCGGTGGAGTGCGCATCGCTCATGCCGGCCACGTCACGCGCATATTCAACCACAGCGAGCTGCATGCCGAGGCAGATACCGAGGTAGGGCACGCGATTTTCACGGGCATAGCGGATGGCGGCGATCTTGCCCTCGACGCCGCGCTTGCCGAAGCCGCCGGGCACCAGGATCGCGTCCATGCCCTTGAGTACGTCGATGCCGGATTGCTCGATTTGCTCGGAATCGATGTAGTGGATGCGCACCTTGCTGAGCGTATGCATGCCGGCGTGGATCATCGCTTCGGACAGCGATTTGTAGGATTCGGTGAGGTCGACGTACTTGCCTACAAAGGCGACGTCGACGGTGTGCTGCGGATGCTCCAGCGCGTCGACCAGTTTCTTCCACACGGTGAGGTCGGCGGCGCGTGCGAGGATGTCGAGCTTGTGGCAGACGATCTCATCGAGCATCTGCTCGTGCAGCATGGCGGGAATCTTGTAGATCGAGTCGGCGTCGCGTACTTCGATCACCGCCTCCGGCCGCACGTTGGTGAAGAGCGCGATCTTGCGCCGTTCGTCGACCGGAATCTCGCGGTCGGCGCGACACAGCAGGATGTCGGGCTGGATGCCGATCTCGCGCAGCTCCTTCACCGAATGCTGGGTTGGCTTGGTCTTCAGTTCGCCCGCCGTGGGAATGTAGGGCAGGAGGGTGAGATGGATGAAGCAGGTATTCTTCGGCCCGTCTTCAAAGCCCATCTGGCGGATGGCCTCCAGGAAGGGCAGTGATTCGATGTCGCCCACCGTGCCGCCGATTTCCACCAGCGCCACGTCGGCACCCTTGGCCCCTTCGCGGATCGAGCGCTTGATCTCGTCGGTGATGTGCGGGATGACCTGCACCGTGCCGCCGAGGTAGTCGCCGCGCCGTTCCTTGTCGATCACCGACTTGTAGATCTGGCCGGTGGTGAAGTTGTTGCGGCGGCTCATGCGCGCGCTGGAAAAGCGCTCGTAGTGCCCCAGGTCGAGGTCGGTTTCCGCGCCGTCGTCGGTGACAAACACCTCGCCGTGCTGGAATGGACTCATCGTGCCGGGGTCGACGTTGATGTAGGGGTCGAGCTTCAACAGGGTGACGCGGAGGCCGCGCGATTCGAGCAGCGCAGCGAGCGAAGCGGAGGCGATCCCTTTCCCGAGGGAAGAAACCACTCCGCCGGTGACAAACACGTACTTCGTCATGTTGGTTGGCGGGGGCGGGTGATGACGGATTCTACTCCATAGCCCGGGTCGGCTCAATGAAACCGGATGCGCATCTGCACTGGGCAGATGCACGGCATCGGGCTAGCGGCGAGACCCGCCATGGCCATCCCGCACCACCAGCGTCAGACCGCGCCGATCAATGCCTCTTCGCTACAGGCTCAAGCGCAAGCGAGTCAATGGGGCGCGGCGGGGCGATGAGATAGCCCTGCACGCAGTCCACCCCCATTTCGACCAGCTTGGCCAGCATGGCTTCGTCTTCGACAAAGACGGCAACCGTCCTGAGCTCCAGGAATTCTCCCGTTTCCAGGATGGACCTGACCAGCGCTTCATCGATCATGCTCGTGCCCAGGTCGCGAACCAGCGCGCGATCCAGCTTGAGAAAATCGAGTTTCATGCTCTTCAGCGTCGTGTAGGAACTTGTCCCCACGCCGAAATCGTCCAGCGTAAATCGGCAGCCATAGCGCTGGAGCTGGCGCATGAACAGCTGCGTCTGGGCATGCCCCTCCACGGCGTCCGTTTCGCTGATCTCGAAAATCAGCTTGCTACCGGGAATGTCGCCACGCGCGAGTTCGGACTGGACGAATTTCAGAAAGAGCGGGTTGGTGATCGACTGGCCGGACAGGTTGATCGACATGCCACCGATGTCGGCCAGCAACTCGCGATGGTCCCGCATCCAGCCGAGAACATGCCGTACCACCCAGCGGTCGATTTCCGTGATTCGCTGCAATCGGCCGGCAACCGCAATGAGGTCACGGGTTTCGATATGCTGTGCATCCTGCACCACCGGGTGCAGGAATACCTCATAGTAGACGGGCGTCCGCAAAGCGTCCGCAGCAGCAACAACCGGCTGGACATTGAGCGCAAGCTGGTTGCCCGCGAGGATGCGGGTCAGCTCATGGGCCCATTCCGCCAGTTCGATCATGGCGACGTTTCCGGTGTCGCCGCTGAACTGGACGATGCCGCCGCCGGCCTCGTGCGCCGAGGCACAGGCTGCATTGGCGTTGTCATAACTTTTTTCTGGATGAAGACAGTCCGGCAACCAGACCAGTCCAACCGCCGGGCGGGCGATCCTGCGCTGCGCGGTCATGACATCCACATGATCGACGACCCGCCTGATCAAGGCTTCGGCGAGCGCATTCGCCCGGTTGCTGTCGCCAGCCTCGCACCAGAACGCCACGCTCGATTCACCGGCGCGCGCGAACAATGCCCCGCCGGGCAGGCAGTCGGGAAGGATCTGTGCGAGCTCCCGCAGCAGTTCATTCCTGTATTCCACGCCAATCGGCAAGCCATCCTGGCTGGCAATGTCGAGCTGGACAATACCCAGCGCGGAACCCGGATTGCTCGGACTGCGCACCCAGGCACGGCGTATGTCGCGGAAAAAGCTTTTACGGTTGGCGAGCCCGGTAGCAGGGTCGTGGGCGGACTGCCAGACCAGATCGCGCTGCATTTTCTGGATCATGGCGCTATAGGATCGATCCATCAGCGGCAGCTCCAGATCCTCGGTCCACTCCGCCTCGCCTTTTTCCAGCAGCGCCAGCAGATCCCCGCGGCGCAGGTCGAGTTTCTTGATGCCGCGATAATTGGCGAACACGTAGACATGAGGCTGATCGCCGATCCAGATGAGATTGAGGGGCGAGTCGAGTGACTTGAAGCGCAGCCAGTCCCCGACGCGCAGCCGCTCGACCAGACTGTCCTGTGCCTCGCTCAGCTGGTCGGTGCTGGCATCGTTCAGGCGTGCCGGCATGGCCGTCTGCTGCGACACCGTTTTCTGGTCGAAAAGCGCGGCCGCAAGCTGATCGACGAGTTTGTCCTGGGCAAACTTGTCGGCACAGACCTGGGTCAGCGCATGGTCGACACGCTGCAACAGGATCTGGATTTCGGTATTGCCCGGTGCCATGTCATGCGCCGGGTCGAGCCATGCTGCCAGCAACTGGAGCACTTTCCAGGCTTCGTCCGCCTCTTCACTGTCGGCCCCGTAGCGCATCTCGGCCATCAGCAGCACATTGCGCCAGCCCCCGTTCAGCAACTCGATCACGACATTGGGCACCGGTCGCTCGTCCAGCCTGGCGAGCAACCGGCGCAGGATGCCCTGCTTGGTGACCTCCGCGCGCTGTCGCCCCTCACACATTTCCTGCAGCCGGAACACCCGGGCGGTACGTTCGTTCAGCAGCGGTTTCACGACGCGTTCGAGCTGAGTGCGCGCCTCGTCGAACACCGCGGGATTCTTTTCCGCTTCGGCGTGGATGCGATCGGTCCAGCGGGTCATCAGGCGCATCAGGCGCTGGTCGGCGATCTTGCCATCGTCCCCCGCGACCATGCTGATACGGTCGAGCGTGTTGAGCACCTTGTGCGCGGGGTGGGCAGGCGAGGCGAGGAAGGTCGGATCGGACATCGCCAGCTTGATGAGGCTGCCCTCCAGCTGGTGAAAAAAAGGCTTCATGCCCTCGCTCACCGTTTTTTCCGCGTGGACGGTGTCGAACAGGGCACCGAACATGTCTATCGAACGCTGCATCTCCACAGTCACGGCAGGCGGCAGGGCCCCGGCATTCGCCAGGCGCTGCAGGACCGGCGACGGCCCCACCCCGCCCGGCGCGCCGGGCACCGCCCCCCGGTGGCCGCCCAGGCCGGGCATCACGCCGACCGGCTGGACGCCGCCGTCAGCTGCCAGCCCACCGACATTCGCCTGCCCGGACTGCCCCCCCGGCGGCGCAGCCGACAGCGGAGCCGTAGACTGAGGGGCAGGCGCTACGCCTGCTGGCGATGCGGCAGACTGACCACGAAAAAAATCCAGCAGCGAACCCGCCATCCGCCCAAGCATGCCCGACTGCGTGCGCGACTGGGTAGCGGCGGTGTCGCCGGCACGCGACGCCGGCGGCGCCGAAAAATCGGCCGGCAGGCCGGGGGAGTCTGGCTGGTCGCCCCCGGCCTGCGGGGCAGCAGGCGCAATCTGTGCCGCCGGCGCGGCCTCCGCCACCGGCAACAAGGCGAGCAACTCGGCATAGAGCAGGGCAAGCTGGTCCGACAGAATTTCGCGCAGGCCCGCATAGGCAACCTGCCGCACGCGCATCAGCACCGGCAACGGCTCGATCGCCAATCGATAAGCATGGCAGATGACCGTGGGGCCAAACGGATTGTTGCTGTGCTCACAAGCCGAGCCAAAAAGCTGGCCGACGCGCGGTTCGATATCGGCCAGTTGCTCACGGAATTGTTCATCGAGCCGGTTGGCCTCGGATGACGAAGCAAGCCAGTCTTCGAAATCCATTTCATCAACCAGCGCCAGGCCTCCGTCTCCAGCAGCAGCTTTGATCTCGCGGCCAGGCTGAAAGGCATCCATGACCTGCTGCGTGAAACGGGTCAGAATCTCCCCCGCCTGCCTGGCGAACTCATGTCCGGCCGACAGCAGTCCGCTATGCTCGGATATGCCGCTCGCCTGCACGGCCGCAGCGCTGAACCTGTCGCCCAGTATGCGCATCATCCGGTCGTGCACCTGTTGCAGGGTTTCGACCAGCAGGGTGGTGGCCGATTCGCGCAACTGCGCATGCGCCACCGTGGCCGGCAGTGCCGCCAGCTTCTGCCGGTGACCGGCCATGCGCAATTTCTGCAGGGCGCGCAAGGCCTCCAGGGGCTGGCGGACAAACGCCACCCCCACACCTTGCGGGCTCAGACGCTTGAGTTGCGCGGGGATGACGTAGGTCTGGGCGGGCGTGACCGTGGCCACGGTAAAGAGGACTTCGATCTCGGCTTCGTCACGCCGTGCCAGCGCGGCAATCGCGGCCTCGGGATTGGTAAACCGCAGAAACAGCCCGCCAAAGCAGAAATCCCGGATCTCGCAGGCAATTTCGGTATGGCCCGGCTGCTTGATGATCGCGGATTGCGAGACCTGGAAACGCCTGTCGCGACGCTGTTCGGCAATCATGTTGTCCATATCCTTGTGCATGGTGGTGATCGGTCTCCTGTCTCGCAGGCATTATAGGGTCTGGCTGGTCAGCCATTACCGGGGGCTTGGCGAGTTGGGCGGGCTTTTGGTAGACTTCGCGCATGAACTCGACGCAACTGTTCTTCTTTGGCCGCTTTTATCCCACGCCGCAGGCGGTCGGGAGGCGCTGAGTCGAACAGCACGAGCCTAACGAAACCGCCAGCCCGCTGGCGGTTTTTTGTTGGTGCCGTCGCGGGAAGCAAAATCCATCGGAGCCCGACCATGACTGTTACCCGTACCGACGACACCCGCATCGAACAAAGCGGTGAACTGCTTGCCCCCATGCAGATCATGCGCGAACTGCGCGCCAATGAAACCGTGCTGTCGCAGGTGGCCAGCGCCCGTGCCGCGATCCACGACGTTTTGCGGGGGACCGACGACCGCATGTTCATCATCGTCGGACCCTGCTCCATCCATGACCCGGTGGCCGCGCTGGATTACGCACGCAAGCTGAAGCCGCTGGCCGACGAGCTCGCGCACGAGCTCGTCATCGTGATGCGTGTCTACTTCGAAAAACCGCGCACCACCGTCGGCTGGAAGGGCCTCATCAACGACCCGCACCTCGACGAGAGCTTCGACATCAACGAAGGCCTGTGGCTGGCCCGCAAGCTGTTGCTGGAAATCAACGAAATCGGCCTGCCCTGCGCGACCGAATTCCTCGACCTGATCTCGCCGCAATACATCGCCGATCTGGTGAGCTGGGGGGCCATTGGCGCGCGCACCACCGAATCGCAGTCGCATCGCCAGCTGGCCTCGGGCGTATCCTGCCCGGTCGGATTCAAGAACGGCACCGACGGCAGCCTGCGCA
Source organism: Hydrogenophilales bacterium 16-64-46 (assembly GCA_002281775.1). Taxonomy (GTDB): domain Bacteria; phylum Pseudomonadota; class Gammaproteobacteria; order Burkholderiales; family Thiobacillaceae; genus Thiobacillus. The sequence continues at coordinate 109,197 of NCGY01000007.1, forward strand.
TCGCGGTCGATGCGATCAAGGCGGCAGCGGCGCGGCATCATTTCATTTCCATCACCAAATCCGGCCATGTGGGCGTGTTCAGCACGTCAGGCAACGAGGATACCCACGTCATCCTGCGCGGCGGCAAGGCCCCCAACTACGACGCTGCAAGCGTGGACACAGCCTGCCAGGAACTGGCGAACGCCGGGCTGCGGCAGCAGGTGATGATCGACTTCTCCCACGCCAATTCGAGCAAGCAGCACATGAAGCAGGTCGAGGTGGGGGCGGACGTTGCGGCACAGGTGAGCGGCGGCGATACGCGCATCATCGGCGTCATGATCGAGTCGCACCTCAACAGCGGGCGTCAGGATCTGGTGCCGGGACAGGCGCTGGAATATGCCAAGTCGATCACGGACGCTTGTATCGGCTGGGACGATACCGATCCCCTGCTGCGACAGCTCGCCAGCGCGGTGAAAAAACGCCGGCTGACCGCTCCCGTGGGCGAAGAATAAGCCGCTTCCGGGGTAAAATCCCGTCTGGCGGGCCTCCCCGCATGGCAGTCCCGCAAACCTGGTCAGGTCCGGAAGGAAGCAGCCATAGTGGGTCGCTGTCAGTGCCGGGGCTCCGGCTCGCCACTTAATTTTCAGGGGCTGGAAATTAGGGACCAGGGAACAGGATGTGTTCTGCGGTTACGCCGCATCTCATCAATCATGGAGCACGGTGCGGCCTTCATTCCCTAGCCCCTAAATCCTGGCCCCTAACCCCTCAAACCATGACTGACCTCTTCGGCGATTCCGCATCCCCCGCACTGGCGCTGGCGCGCAAGTGGCGGCCGCGCGCGTTCGCCGACCTCAAGGGTCAGGAACACGTTGTGAAGGCGCTGTCGAACGCGCTGACGCAAGGCCGGCTGCACCACGCCTACCTGCTCACCGGCACGCGCGGCGTCGGCAAGACCACGCTGGCGCGCATCCTCGCCAAGTGCCTCAACTGCGAAACCGGTGTCACTGCCACACCCTGTGGCGTGTGCTCGGCCTGCCAGCAGATCGATGCCGGCCGCTTTGTTGACCTGCTCGAACTGGATGCGGCGTCGAACACCGGCGTCGACAACATGCGCGAGGTGCTCGACAACGCACAGTACGCGCCGACCGTCGGCCGCTACAAGGTCTACATCATCGACGAAGTGCACATGCTGTCGAAACCGGCGTTCAACTCCATGCTGAAGACGCTGGAAGAACCGCCGGCGCACGTGAAGTTCATCCTCGCCACCACCGATCCTCAGAAAATTCCGGTGACGGTGCTGTCGCGCTGCCTGCAGTTCAACCTCAAGCCGATGACGCCCGTGCTGGTGGCACAGCATCTGGCCGAAGTGCTGCAACATGAAAACGTCGCCGCCGAACCGGCCGCGCTCAACCTGTTGGCGCGCGCGGCGGCCGGTTCCATGCGCGACGCGCTCTCGCTCACCGACCAGGCCATCGCCTATGGCGGCGGGCACCTCGATGGGGCCAATGTCGAAGCCATGCTCGGCACGGTTCACCGCGATTATCTGTTTGACCTGCTGTACGCGCTGGATGGTCGGAATGCAGATGCCCTGCTCGACCAGGCACGCCAACTGTCCGAACGCGGCATCGCCTTCGATGCCGCCTTGCAGGACATGGGCACCCTGCTGTCGCAGCTGGCCATGCAGCTGCACGCACCCGGCGCGATCGAGGCCGGGCACGACCATGCGCGCGTGGTCGAAGCGGCGGCCCGCCTCGACCCCGAAACAGTCCAGCTTTACTACCAGATTGTCCTCAACGGACGCCGCGACCTGCCCTACGCACCCGATGAGTTTGCCGGCTTCTGCATGACGCTGCTACGTATGTTGGCATTCGCGCCGGGCGGCGTGAGTTCAGGACGCGGCACGCCGGAAGGCGCGAGTTCGGTGCGCGGTGCGCCGGATGGTGCGAGTTCAGAGCGCGGCACGCCAGGCGGCGTGGCTATGAAGCATGGCGCGCCACACAACGCACGCCCCAGTCCCTCCGTCTCTCCGGACGATGGGTCGGCCAGAACACGGCCGCTACCCGCTGCCGGCCCTGCTTCTGATCCACCGAATCGCGCCGCATCGGCTGCCCCGGCAGCACGGCGGGCAGAAGGCGTTGCGCCGCCGCTGCGCCATGCCGCACCGGATCATTCGACGGGGCAGGGTGAATCGACTTTCCGCGAGGTCACGCCGGTCAACGTGCGGACGGGCGATTCACAACCGGCTTCCATGGCTGTGGTACGCGAGCCTGCGGCAACCGGCCAGTGGGACTGGCTGGAGGTGGTCGGCCGATTGCGCCTGGGCGGCATGGCCAAGATGCTGGCAGACCACTGCGAGCTGGTATCGCAGCAGGGCAATGACCTCACGCTACGTGTCGGGGAAGCATACAAACACCTGCTCGATGCGAGCTACAAGGGCAAGCTCATCACCGCGCTACGCGAAAAACATGGGGACGCCCTGCAGGTCACATTCGAGATTGGGGGGGCAGCCGAACAAACCCCGCAGCAGGTGCGTACCCGCGTCCGGGAAGCCCGTCAGGCAGAAGCCGTGGCGGCGATCGAATCCGATCCTTTTGTGCGCGAACTGGTCGAAAAATTCGACGGCCGGATCGACACCGCAACCATACAGCCACGAGGAGAACACCCATGATGAAGGGCGGCATTGGCAACATGATGAAGCAGGTCCAGCAGGTTCAGGAGAACATGGCCAAGATGCAGGCCAAGCTGGCTGAAATTGAAATCGAGGGCGCCAGCGGTGCCGGCATGGTCAAGGTCACGATGACTTGCAAATACGACGTGCGTCGCGTCGAGATCGATCCCAGCCTGATGGGCGACGACAAGGAAATGCTCGAAGACCTGGTGGCGGCCGCGGTGAACGACGCCGTGCGCAAGGTTGAATCCACCGTGCAGGAAAAGATGGCGGGCGTGACCGCCGGCCTGCCGATTCCGCCCGGCATGAAGCTGCCGTTCTGATCACAGTTCTGCCGCGATGCAGCCTGCTGCGCTCGACCATCTGATCGCCGCCCTGCGCGTGTTGCCTGGCGTCGGCCCCAAGTCCGCCGCGCGCATGGCCTATCACCTGCTGCAACGTGACCGGCGCGGTGCCGAAAGTCTGGCGGGCGCGCTCGACCATGCCCTGAAGCATCTGGTGCATTGCCGGCTGTGCAACAATTTCTCGGAAGCCGAAGTGTGCGAAGTCTGCGCGAGCCCGCGTCGCGACACGCGCAAACTCGCCGTCGTCGAGATGCCGGCCGACTTCAACATGATGGAAGCCACGCAGAGCTACGATGGCCTCTACTTCGTGCTGATGGGACGGCTTTCTCCCCTGGATGGCATCGGCCCGCGCGAGATCCATCTCGACCGCCTGATCGCCCGCGCGCTCGATGGCGAAGTGGAGGAAGTGCTGCTCGCCACCAACTTCACCCCCGAAGGCGAAGCTACCGCGCACACCATAGGCGAGCTGCTCAAGGCGCGCGTCCTGAAAGTCAGCCGGCTGGCGCGCGGCGTGCCGGTCGGCGGTGAACTGGAATACGTCGACAGTGGCACCCTGGCGCAGGCTGTGCGCGACAGGCGGGTGGTATGAATACGGTGTTGAACAAAGAGGGCGCAGAGAACACGGAAAAAACCTCCAGATGTCCTCTGTATCCTCTGCGTCTTCTTTGTGAAATAAACAATCGGAAACGTATATGGAACTGACCGCTCTCACCGCCCTGTCCCCCCTCGACGGTCGCTACGGCAGCAAGACGGCGGGCCTGCGCGACTTCTTCAGCGAATACGCGCTGATCAGGTACCGCGTCATCGTCGAGATCGAATGGCTGAAGGCGCTGGCCGCCGAGCCTGCGATCGCCGAGGTGCCGGCGTTCTCGGCGGACGCCATCGCGCTGCTCGACGGCATTGCCGACCATTTCGCGGTGGCCGACGCCGAACGCGTGAAAACCATCGAGGCGACGACCAACCACGACGTCAAGGCGGTCGAATATTTTCTGAAGGAGAAGACGCAGACCAACGCCGAGATCGCGGCGGTGTCCGAGTTCTTCCACTTCGCCTGCACCTCGGAAGACATCAACAACCTGTCGCACACGCTGATGCTGAAGGGCGCGCGCGACGCAGTGCTGCTGCCCGCACTCGAAAGAATCATTGCGCGCCTGACCGACATGGCGCACGCGCTTGCCGAGCTGCCGATGCTGTCGCGCACCCACGGCCAGCCGGCCACGCCGACCACCGTCGGCAAGGAGCTCGCCAATGTCGTCTACCGCCTGCGCCGCGCGTGGGATGCCATCGGCGCAGTGGAGTTGCTGGGCAAGATCAACGGCGCGGTCGGCAACTATAACGCCCATCTGTCGGCGTATCCCGAACTCGACTGGGAAGACTTTGCGCGCAACTTCGTTGGCGACCTGGGGCTCACGTTCAACCCCTACACCATCCAGATCGAGCCGCACGACGCGATGGCCGAACTGTACGACGCCATCGCACGCACCAACACCATCCTCGTCGACCTCGACCGCGATGTGTGGGGCTATATCTCGCTGGGCTACTTCAAGCAGAAAACGAAGGCAGGCGAAGTCGGTTCGTCGACCATGCCGCACAAGGTCAACCCCATCGACTTCGAAAACAGCGAAGGCAACCTCGGTCTTGCCAACGCGGTGCTGCGCCACCTGTCGGAGAAGCTGCCGGTGTCGCGCTGGCAGCGCGACCTCACCGATTCCACCGTGCTCAGGAACATGGGCGTGGGCTTCGGCTACAGCCTGCTCGCCTACGAATCCTGTCTGCGCGGCCTTGCCAAGCTCGAAGCCAACCCGGCCGCGCTCGCCGCCGATCTCGACGCCAGCTGGGACGTGCTCGCCGAGCCGATCCAGACCGTGATGCGCCGTTACGGCGTGGCCAATCCCTACGAGCAGCTGAAGGAACTCACACGCGGCAAGGGCGGCATCACGAAGGAAACGCTGCACGCTTTCATCGACGGGCTGACGATCCCCGACGCAGAAAAAATCCGCTTGAAAGCGATGACGCCGGCCTCATATACGGGACTCGCGGCCGAACTGGCCCGGCAGATATGAACGGAGTCCTGTATGTCCGAACACGCCCTTGACGTCGGCCTAGCCGACTTCAACCAGCACGTTCTCGAAGAATCGCGCAGCCGCCCGGTGGTGGTCGATTTCTGGGCACCGTGGTGCGGCCCCTGCAAGTCGCTGAAACCCATTCTGGAAAAACTCGCAGCGGAATACGGCGGCAAGTTTCTGCTCGTCAAGATCAATTCTGACGAGAACCAGGAACTTGCCACGCGATACGCTGTGCGGGGCATTCCCAGCGTCAAGGCCTTCATCAACGGAGAAATGGTCGACGAGTTTTCCGGTGCATTGCCGGAAGGCGAGGTGCGCACTTTTCTGGATCGCCTCATACCCAGCCCGGCCGATGAACTGCGTGCACAGGCAATGGATGCGCGCATGGCGGGCGATTCGTCCGGTGCGCTGCACCTGCTGGCGGAGGCGTCGAAACTGGATCCAGAAAACTTGTATGTGCGCCTGGATGCGGCCGAGATCATGCTCGACCTGGGCGATACCGACGAAGCACAGCGTCTGGTTGGCAGCGTGCCGGACGATGCCGATCCGCGTGTGGCGCAACTGAAGGCACGATTGCAGTTTTCCGGTGCGGCGGGTGAGGATGCGGCCGCGTTGCGTGCACGGGTGGCGGCTGACGGCAACGACCTCGACGCACGGCTCAAGCTGGCCAACCTGCTGGTGGCGTCCGGCGACTACGAAGCCGGCATGGAGGAAATGCTGGAAATCGTGCGGCGCGACCGCAGCTTCGAAGACGACATCGGACGCAAGACCCTGCTGTCGGTATTCAACCTGCTGGGCGGCGGCGAGCTGGTGAGCCGCTACCGACGACTGCTGGCCAGCGCGCTCAACTGAAATGGTTCTGTTTACTCGCCCGCGTAGCGTGATACCGCAGCAAGGTCTGCGTCGCTGAGCTTCGCCACGGCCTGCGTCATCAACGCGGCCTGTTCGCCCTGTACCGTACCCTCGCGATAATCCTTCAGGCGCTGCATCATCTCCGCAGCCGATAAACCCTTCAGGGCCGGATTGCTGTCCACCCCCTGACCCAGTTCACCATGGCAGCCCGCGCAGTTCGCCGTGTATACGTCAAGGCCATAGGGCTGCGCTTCGGGCGGCAATGCGTAGATCACATCCATCGGGTCGGGCAGCACGTTCTCAGCGGATTGATTGGACGACATGGCGTCTTTGCCGTCGCCGCAGGCGGCGAGCAAGACGCAGACAGTCAGAACGGATAGGCGGGGTAAAACGTGCATGACAACCTCTAAGGTGGGACACAGGGCGGCTTGGCCGCAGTTGTCATAATTTTGTCATTGTTTTGGGCCAGGAGTCAGGGCACGTTCGGCTGCGCTGCGGTTCATGGGTGCCTGGGTGGACGTAGCCACACAATCTTCCTCCGCACCAAAATCCTGTTCCTGGCTACTGTTCCAGCGCAACGTAACGCACTTCGACGATCTCCACTTCACGACGTCCCTCCGGCGTCTGCACGGTCACCGTATCGCCCTCGCGTGCCTTCAGCAGCGCGCGTGCCATCGGCGAAATCCAGGCGATGCGGCCACGGCCGGCGTCGGCTTCGTCGATGCCGACGATGGCGTAGGTGGACTCGGTGCCATCCGTATCTGCTACGGTGACCGTGGCACCGAAAAATACCTGATCGGTATCCTCACGCGTGGCGGGGTCCACTACCTCGGCGTACTCCAGTCGCTTGGACAAGAAACGGAGGCGGCGGTCCACCTCGCGCAGGCGTTTCTTGCCGTAGATGTAGTCGCCGTTTTCGGAGCGGTCTCCGTTGCTTGCGGCCCAGTGGATGGTTTCCACCAGCCTGGGACGCTCCACTTTCCACAGCTGGTTGAATTCGGCGTCGAGCTGCGCATAGCCGGCGGGTGTCATGTAGTTTTTGCTGCCCGCGGGTAGCGCAGGCGCGCCGATGTCGTCTTCCTCGTCGGCCGCGTCGGATTCCTTGACGAAAGCTTTGTTCATGGCGTGCCTCAGCGTCCCAGCAGCCAGGCAATCAGCGACAGCAACAACGAGCCGAGCACCACGCTGGCGAAGGGGAAGTAAAATAAGCCGCGTTTATGCTTGATGCGCACGTCGCCGGGCAGCCGGCCCCAGCCCAGGCGAGTGAGCCAGGGCGTGAGCAAGCCCAGCACCAGCAGCGCAGCAAAAAGTGTGATCAGCCATTTCAACATCCCCGGATTCTAGATGATCGAACCCCTGCCGCCGCAATTCGAACGCACACGGATTTTGTTGGGCACCGAGGAGCAGTCGAAACTCGCGCGGGCCCACGTGCTGGTTGCCGGCCTCGGCGGCGTCGGCTCGTACTGCGCCGAGGCGCTCGCGCGCGCCGGCGTCGGGCGGCTGACGATCATCGATCATGACTTGGTAGCGCTGTCCAACATCAACCGCCAACTGCCCGCTCTGCTCTCCACTGTCGGCCAGTCCAAGGCCGAAGTTATGGCCGCCCGCATCCGCAACATCAATCCGGATTGCCAGTTGGTCGCGCTGCGCGAATTCCTCGTGCCGGAGACGGTCGCCGACATCGTCCCGGTCGATACCGATTTCGTCATCGACTGCATCGATTCGCTCAACTGCAAGGTCGCACTCGTCGTCAGCAGCGTCCAGCGCGGCCTGCGCGTGGCGTCCAGCATGGGCGCCGGCAACAAACTCGACCCCACACGCATCCGAGTCGCCGACATCTCCGCCACCTGCATGTGTCCTCTTGCCTCGGTGATGCGCAAGCGCCTGCGCAAGCGCGGCATTGCCAAGGGTGTGCTCACCGTTTTCTCGGACGAAGCGGGCCGCGCGCCATTGCCCCCCCAGCCAGTCGAGGGTCGGGGGCGCGCACGCGCAGTCAACGGCACCATCAGTTACATGCCGCCAATATTCGGTTTGGTTCTCGCCGGTGCTGTCATTCAGCGGCTCATCAATGAATCCCCGTGAGGGGCGGTATACGTCGCTCAACCCTCGTACCGTAGACAATAAAAAACCCCCGTTTTTGAGTCGGGGGTTTTTGGTGTGCATGTTTTGCACGGTATGGGGAGTCTGACGATGACCTACTTTCACAGGCGGGAGCCT
>NCGY01000030.1 GCA_002281775.1 Hydrogenophilales bacterium 16-64-46
GGTCTTCTCAGCCAGGGTGGCGGCGATCAGCAGATACTTGATATAGAGCCGGTCGTCCTCGAGCAATAGGCGGCGCGCCGGCGCCACGTCCTCGCCCTCGGCCGCCAGCTCGTCCAGCACCGCCTCCACCCGCCGCCTGACGCGTGCATACAGTGCGGCGGCGGGCATGTCGAGCAGGCTCGCGTAGCCCTCGACCAATACCGCAATATTGAGTTGCAGGGTGATCGTGGTGAACATCTGTGCCAGTGGCAGGGCGTCCGCGACGAAAATGCGGCGATCCTGCAGATCGGCCACGCGGCGTGCAAGATCAGGCCAGCGCCGCGCCAGCACTTCGGACTGGATGCGCCCTGCATCGTTGTCTTTGAGCAGCAGGCGCAGTCGCGGTGCCTGCCGGCTCAGGACGAGAACCGAATTCTGCTGGTTCGACTCGAGGGCGACGCCGTAGCGCAGCCACAGCAGCAGGTGCAGACGAAGCGTCAGTTCAAGGTAGTCCTCGAAGAATGCTTCGAGGTCGACCGCGTAGAATTCCGCCGCCACTTCTTCGGCTACGGTGTTGCCTGAGGGCGTCTGGGCCAGCAGCGCCGCCACCGGAATCAGCGTGCTCTCGCCCAGCGTCTCGACCGGATAGCGACGCAGGATATGGCCGAGGAACATCCGGTTGTCGACATGCCCGCCGCAGCCCTCGAAGGTCAGCAGCAAACGCTCGGCAATCGCCGGCTCGCGCGCGGCGATATCGGCGAGCAGCGTCTGGAAGCGATGGCCGTCGTGGATCGTGCTCGGCTTGATGGTGCGAATGTTTTTCGCGCCGAGGGTGCGGATCGTCAACGGCAATTTCAGATGCCACTCCGGCGCGTCGAGCAGCACGACGGTGCGTACCGACAGCGTCGATACCACCGCGAGATAGGGGTGCGGAGCGCGCACCACGCTTTTATGCAATTCGGCGTCGCCCAGGAATTCATCGAGTTGATGGTCCCAGACGAACGGATGCACGGGAAGCAGCGCATGCGTATGGGCCATCGCCGCAGGCAGGCCAAGGGCTTCGACGCTCGGCCACAGCGGCGGCAGGGTCGACTCGGCGTCGGCACTCGGATGATAAAGATCGCGTGGCACCGCCAGCCAGCGCAACATGAAGGGACGCTGAAATTCGGGGCCGTAAGCGGCGAGCGCATCGGCATCGAAGCCGAGCTTGGCACGTGCGGTGGGATAAAACGGGTGATCAAGGAACGCGCCAAGCCGATCGTAGTGCAGCAGGCGCGAGTGCCAGTTCGGCAGTCGGGTGCCTGCCATTATGTCGTGCGCGGCGCGGAATTCGGCGAACCAGCGTTCACGC
>NCGY01000031.1 GCA_002281775.1 Hydrogenophilales bacterium 16-64-46
CTCGCCCGAGAAGGCGTGGAACAGTTCGAGCTGCTCGCGCTGCGGGTTGTGCCCGATGGCCATAAGTGAAAGTGTCCATCGTCACTCAGCGTTCGCCGGGGCGGCGTACGGCGTGTTGTTCGGTGTAGTGCGGATCGGAGGTCATTTCGAAGCTGCGTGCGTCGGCCCACGCTTCGAGGTCGCTGATGGCGTACATCACGCGCCGACCGAATTTGCGAAAGCGCGGCCCGCCGCCGATGACGCGCTGTTTCTCCAGCGTGCGCGGCGACAGCCGCAGGAACGCGGCGGCTTCGCTGTTAGTCAGGTAGCGCGCAGACTGCGTGGTCTGGGCAGGCTGCTGGGTGGCAGCGGGTAGGGGATATGGGCGTAACGGTGCGGGTCGCATGGCATGGGCCTCCATCGGTCAAGATCGCCGACGAAGCAATCGCCGCCGGATGGAAGCAGTTTCGGGAAAGCCAGGCGTGCTGTGCAGGGACGTTTTGCGTTGCCGTTCTAACGTCCCTGTGTGGTGCTGCCGGGTTGCAGTAGGTGACGGTATTCGCCAGCCATGAGCGTTTGCCCCCGTCGGATGAGGCGGCGAACCTGGGCGCGCAGATCGCTGTCGTCATACCAGCGCTCGGCGACGGCGCTGATGCCGAACAACACTTCAGCCACGCCGCGCTGTGACGCGCCGGCCAGCGTGCCGTCGAGCGCCTGCAGCGTGCGCATGTGGAGCATAGCCGTGCGACCAGGTCGATCCAAGGCGATCGCGCTGCGGTGCGCGCTAGCGGCGTCGAGCATCGCCAGATCGGCTTCGATTGCGCGCCAGCGCTCGCGAAGCTGGTAGCCGGCGCGGACGGCATAGGCGTAAGCCATGCCGTCTTCCAGTGCGGGCGATATCGCCATGCGCAGCTTGCGGTCGACGAGATGGGCGGTCAGCACCAGTCGCTTGCCGTCGTGCATCAGCTGCTTGCGGCCGGGGATGCGCCAGAGCTGGAACAGCAGCGCATCAGCAGTGGGATCGGCATCCGGATAGACCTGGACGACCGAGGAGGGGTCAGGGAACCAGTCGGGGTGTGCGTCGCGTGCATCGCGCGCAGGGTCTTCAAGCAGGCGCAAGCCCCAGCGCTGCGCTTCGTGTTGCGGACGGTGCTGGTGGTGTTGCCAGGCGAGCCGGTATTCCGGGTTGCGCCGCAGGTATTCCCATGCAAGCGCGGGGCCGTCCAGATGCAGTACGTACAGGTAGGC
>NCGY01000008.1:0-1395 GCA_002281775.1 Hydrogenophilales bacterium 16-64-46
GGTGAAACCCTTGACGCGTCCTTCGGATCGCACCCGATTCGATGACCCCGACTGGAACACCAAGGTCAAGGTGCGGCTGGTTGCCCACCCTGAACTCTCTCCCGAACAGGCCAGGGTGATCCAGACCGAATTTTTCAACGGGACTGCAAGCCGTGTGGAAACCTGCCGCGCGGCGCTGGTTTCTTACTTCATCCAGGACGTTCGGGCGGCGATCGACACGGAAATTCAGCGGGCGCCGGACTATCAGATTGCGGTTGAAAATATAGAGGAGGTGGCTCCGTGGGTTTTCTGCCGCTAGGGATTGGTGGTGGTGCCGCATCCCTTCTTTTCGAGAGGGAGATACAAGACCGATGCGAGTGTCACCTCATGTCGAATACTCGCACGAACTGATAGACACCACTCAACCATCTGCTTAGGTCGAACATGATTATCCCAAGTTGATCCTGTCGTGCACTTCCGCCTAATTGTCTGCTCAGATCAGGAAGTGGACTGTCCGTCGTGTCATTGGTTAAACAGCTCTGCGTGAGTGCCTGTCCGCACAAAGTTGATGGCATTTCCATCAAGCTGATAGATCAGCAGGAAATCGCCGCCGATATGGCATTCCCGGTGATCGACCCACTCACCTTTGAGTGGGTGATCGAGCCATTCGGCGCCAAGGGGCGCATCGCTGGCAATCAGCAACATCATGGCCTCCTTGAGTCGATGCGTGTCGTAGCGCCCCGAGCGTGAAAGGCGCTCCCAGTCCTTAATCTTTAAGGAAAGACTTGGTGTAATCCGATGCACGCGGCAGCGAGGCACGCTTACTTGCGGCTGTTTTTTTCGAGGTCATCGAACAGCGCGTCAGCGGTGGCAAAGCGGGTGCGGCGAGCGGCCATCATTGCGCGAGACTCTTCCATGGCCGCCAGCGTCTCAGCGTTCGGAACCTTGAGTTCGAGCGGGAATGTCTGATCGACGACCACGCGGCGTAAAAAAAGGCGGACAGCATCGGATACCGACATGCCCATCGCAGCAAGTGTTTCAGTTGCTTGCGCCTTTGTTTCATCGTCCACCCGGACGTGAAGCATCGAAGTGTGTGCGGACATGGTTAGACCCTCCTATGAGTTTGCCTATTGTGTATCTCATTTGAGATACAGTCAATGCCTGGTCAGGCTAGGATCATTCCCGCTCAATATTGATTCGAATCTGCAATCTGGAGCTGAGTACTTCAGTGGTCGGACCGCGCAGCGCCTTACCCAAGTTTTGCTGCGAGCCGTTCGGCCTGAAAGTGTGTATAGCGCTTAAGCATTTGCAGGGTTTTGTGACCGCTGACCGCAGCCAGTTCAAGCACCGAGAAGTCCCCACGTTCCGCAAGGCGGGAGAGGGCTTCGTGGCGCAAGTCGTGCCACGTGTAGTTTT
>NCGY01000008.1:1424-216342 GCA_002281775.1 Hydrogenophilales bacterium 16-64-46
TTCAGCGTATCGATTGCGCGGCTCGAAAGTGGAGCGGCGCGAACTTCGCCATTCTTGGTTTGCAGCAGCATTGCTATACGTCGGCTGAAATCGATGTTTTCCCAGTGCAAGCCGAGCAGTTCACCTTGCCGCATTGCAGTCTCGACGGCCAGCGTCAGGGCAGGGTAGAGCAGCCGGTTTCGGCTGCGCTGACATTGCAAAACGAGTCTGTCCCATTCTTCTGGCGTGAGGCGGCGGTCACGAGGTTTCGATTCGCTGGGCTTCCTGATCCGGGCAATCGGATTGCCTCGTGGAAGCAGGATTCCACACTCGGTTTCGGCAAACCCCAGCACCTTGGAGAGCAGATACAATTCTTTTCGGACCGTACTTTCACCTACGCCTTTGCGGTTGCTGGAAGGGGGAGGGTTCAGCCGTTCGTCTCGAAAGCGAGCAACGAGCTTCAGATCGATAGCGGCGAGGGAATAAGGCCCTAAAATTTCTCTCAGGCGCGCGCATTGGAATCGCCAGGCTTCTTTGCTATCCTCCCGCAGGCGGTAATGGGCAGGCGCAAATTCTTTGATGAAGCGGTCGATGATTTCGGAAAATGTTGTCCGCTCGGCTTCGCTGGAAGACTGAAATACACCTTTATCCATCAGTGCTTCGACCTGGCGCGCCCATTCGCGCGCCTCGGACTTTGTGGCAAAGGTTCTGGATTCCTGGGGGCGCCCTCGTCTTCTTACGATTGCTTGCCAGTAACCACTTTCACGTTGTCGGAGTGTTGCCATGATTTCGTTCCAAGTGTGCCCGAATTGTGCCCGAAAGCAAATTCAGATGGTGTTAATCAGCTTGAATGTGGCGTCAATATTGGGGTATGATGCTCATAAATAACTCGTCTGGAAAGCGTGTTTAGGCTTCCCCTTACCATGCAGCTGGGCCGGACACGTCCGGCGCATCCGGTTCGCCTGTGTCTGGCGCACGCGAGGGTGTGTGGCCGGGTGGACGTCACAGGGAGGCTGAAGATGTCGAAGTGGAAATGGCTCATGCTGCAACTGGGGCGGGTGCTCTGGGTGCGCGCCGCGCTGATTGGTGTGCTGGGTATCGCTGCAGCCGGGTTGGCGGCGGTTGTCGAGCGTTTTCTGCCCTGGCCGCTGCCGTTTGATATTGCGGCCGGCGCGGTCGACAGCATCCTCTCGATCATCGCGTCGAGCATGCTGGCGGTGACGACATTCTCCCTCAGTGTGATGACCTCGGCCTATGGGGCCGCCACCAGCAACGTCACCCCGCGCGCCACCAAACTGCTGATGCAGGACCGGGTCACCCACAATGTTTTGTCCACGTTCATTGGCTCCTTCCTGTTCAGCATTGTCGGCATCGTGGTGCTGAAAATCGGGGCGTATGGCCCGCGGGGACGCGCGGTGCTGTTTCTGGTGACCATCGGTGTGCTGGTCCTGATCGTGCTTTCCCTGCTGCGCTGGATCGATCACCTGACCCGGCTGGGGCGGGTGAGCGAAACCACCGACCGCGTGGAGCAGGCAACCCGCACCGCCCTGACCGAACGCCTCAACCATCCCTACCTGGGCGGACAGGCGCTGCCCGAAACGCATGCCGTGCCGGCGACTGGTGCGCCGCTGGTGCGGTCTGCCGAGACGGGCTATGTCCTTCATGTCGACCTGTCGGCCCTGTCGGCCTGCAGCGAAAAATGGGGGGCCGACATCTATCTGCTGGTGGTGCCCGGCGCGTTCGTCCATCTGGACACGCCGCTTGCCTGGGTCGGGCCGCAGGATGAAAAGCTGGAATCCGACGCCCGGGACGCCTGCCTCGAAGACATGCGGCGGGCCTTTGCCATCGGCCCCGAACGCAGCTTCGATCAGGACCCGCGTTTTGGCCTGGCGGTCCTCACCGAAATCGCGTCGCGGGCCCTGTCACCCGGTATCAACGATTCCGGCACCGCCATCGACGTGATCGGCCGCAACGCCCGTCTGCTCACTCTGTGGGCCCAGGGCGGCCAGCCTCAGGAGGCGACAGCCCAGCCGCACGGCCGGATCTTCGTGCCCGCGCTGACCTGCGACGATCTGTTCGACGATGCCTTCCGGATCATTGCCCGGGATGGCGCGGCGCAAATCGAGGTGCAGCTGCGCCTGCAGAAAGCGCTCGCGGCACTCGCCGGGCTGGGCGATGAAGCATTCAGAGCGGCAGCCCGCCGGCAGTCCGAACTGGCCATGGCGCGGGCCGAAGCCAGCATGGCCCTGGAAGCCGACAAAGCCTTGTTGCGCGATTTCGTCCAGTCCTGATGCCCTGATCACGCGGTTCGGCAATGCGTCACCGAACCCACCCCGGGCCGGGGCTAAAGATGATGGGCATACCGGTCATTCCGCAGTCGTCGTGCGCGGCACCGTCTCACAACACGATCTGCGCGCCAAGTTCGACGATGCGGTTGGGCGGCAGCCCGAAATAATTCGCCACCGTGCCGGCGTTGCGTGACAGCGCGACAAACACCTTCTCGCGCCACCAGGGCATGTCGGAGCCTTTTTTCGGGATCAGGGTTTCGCGACCGAGGAAGAAGGTCGTGTTGTCCATGTCGCAGGCCAGCCCGTTGTCCGCGCAGCGGTGCAGTACGCTGGGCAGGTCGGGGCGGTCCATGAAGCCGAAGCGGACTTCGACCCGGTGGAAGCGCTCGCCCAGCGAGGCTACCGTGAGCTGTTGCCCGGCAGGCACATAGGGCTGGTCGACGAACTGCACGTTGAGGATCACCACCCGTTCGTGCAGGCTTTTGTAATGCTTCAGGCTGTGCAGCAGAGCGTGCGGCACCTGATCGCGGTGCGGTGTCAGAAAAACCGCCGTACCGGGCACGGTGGGCACTTCGCTGTGGCTCATGCTCTGCACGAAGGCGTCCAGCGGCATGGCCTCGCGATCCCGCCGTGCCTTGAGGAGCGCCCGGCCCTGTTTCCAAGTGGTCATCAGCAGGAACAGCAGGCCGGCAAACGCCAGCGGGAACCAGCCGCCGTCAGCAAATTTGGTCAGGTTGGCGCTGAAAAAGGCGATGTCGACGAGCAGGAACGCGCCGAACAACAGCCGGCTGCGCCAGCGCCCCCAGCCCCACACCCGGCGTGCCACCACATAGACCAGCAGCGTGGTGATGATCATGGTGCCGGACACCGAGATGCCATAGGCCGCCGCAAGGTTGGACGAGCTGCCGAATTCCAGCACCAGCACCACCACGGCGGCAAACAGCGCCCAGTTCACACCCGGCAGATAAATCTGGCCGCGTGTTTCGCTGGACGTGTGCAGCACCGTCATGCGGGGCACATAGCCAAGCTGGATGGCCTGATGCGTGATCGAATACACCCCGGAAATCACCGCCTGCGAGGCGATCACCGTGGCCGCGCCGGCCAGGATCACCATGGGGTACAGCGCCCACTCGGGCGTCATGTGGTAGAAGGGATGGACAATGGCACCCGGGTCGGTGAGCAGCAGCGCGCCCTGGCCGAAGTAGTTCAGGGTGAGCGCGGGGAGCACCAGGCCCAACCAGGCCAGCCGGACCGGGCGGGTGCCAAAGTGCCCCATGTCCGCATACAGCGTTTCCGCACCGGTGACCGCGAGGAACACCGCGCCCATCGAGAAAAATGCGAGCCCAGGCTGGGCCAGAAAGAATGCGGCCGCATGGTGCGGCGATAGCGCCGACAGCACCTGCGGAGCCTGGACGATGTTGACAATGCCCAGGGTGGCGAGCACCACAAACCACAGCGTGGTGATCGGGCCGAACAGGCCGCCCACCCGTCCGGTGCCATGGCGCTGCACCCAGAACAGGCCGAACAGGATGCCCAGCGTGATGGGAATCACCCAGGGCCTGAACGCCGGCGTCGCCACCTCCAGGCCTTCCACCGCAGACAGCACGGAAATGGCGGGGGTAATGATCCCATCGCCATAGAACAAGGCCGCGCCGAACAGGCCGAGCACGACGAGTGCGCGTGTCTGCCGGGCCTCGTGCGAATTGCGGTGCACCAGTGCGATCAGCGCCATGATGCCGCCTTCGCCGTGGTTGTTGGCGCGCATGATGAAAACGGCGTATTTCACCGTCACCACCAGCACCAGGGTCCACACCAGCAGCGACAGGATGCCGAGGATGTTGTCCGGGATGATGGGCACCGCGTGATGCGCGCCGCCAAATACTTCCTTGATGGCATACAGCGGGCTGGTGCCGATGTCGCCGTACACCACGCCCAGCGCGGCAAGGGTCAGGACAGGCAGGCGTTGCGAACTGGAAGAAGCAGTCATGGCAGCAATCCGGGAAGGCAATGGGGCGGATGCTGACAGTCGCCATATAAAAACGGTGTAAACGCCTAAACCGGTCGAACTAGCCCAGGCAGGGGCAGTGTCGAAGGACGCTGCGGCTCAGATTTCCATGCGGTAGCCGACGCCGATTTCGGTGAGCAGATGGCTGGGCTGCGCGGGATCCGCTTCCAGCTTGTGACGCAGTTTGCCCACGTACACACGCAGGGTGTGGCTGCTTTCGGCATGACCCGGCCCCCACACCTCGCGCAGGATCTGGCGGTGGGTGAGTACCCTGCCGGCGTGTGCGAGAAAGAATTCGAGCAGACGATATTCCACCGGCGTGAGGTGGACCGGCGTGCCGGCACGGCAGACCTCGCGCCGCGACAGGTCGACCGCCACGTCGCCGAAACCGAAGGCCGTGGCGTCTGCCGCCCCTTCGCCCGCCCGGCGACGCAACTGCGCGCGAACCCGTGCCAGCAGCTCGGCCATCCCGAAGGGCTTGACCAGATAGTCGTCGGCCCCGGCGTCCAGTGCAGCGACCTTGTCGGCTTCCTGCCCGCGCGCGGAAAGGACGATCACCGGTGCCCGCGACCGGGTGCGAAACGGCGCGATGAAATCGAGACCGTCGCCGTCCGGCAGGCCCAGGTCGAGCAGCACCAGGTCGGGCCCGAGCCGGGACGCCGCCACCCCCACGTCGAGCCGGCTGGCTTCCTGCACCACGCAGCCTTCGCCATCCAGCGCCAGCCGCAGAAAGCGGCGGATTTGCGCGTCGTCCTCGATGACCAGCACGCGCGTCATGCCGGCTCCGCTTCCTCGGCCACCACAGGCGGCGTGCCGAGCGGTAGGGTGAACGCCACGCGCGCGCCGCCGGCCGGCAGGTTCTCGCGCGTGAGGACGCCGCCGTGCGCGGTCACAATGGCCTGGCAGATCGCCAGCCCGAGACCGTGGCCGGCAGACGTCGGCGTGTCGGGCGGAAACCCGGGGCCCGCATCGCGCACCGCGATTTCGGCCACGTCGGCGCGAACCCGGGCTTCCACCGTGATCGGCGAACCGGCGGGCGTGTGTCGCGCGGCGTTGTCGAGCAGATTGCCCAGCACGCGTTCCAGCAGCACGGCGTCGAATTCCAGCAGCGGCAGGGCCGGGTCGAGGTCGAGCCTGAGCCGGCGTGTCTGCAAGGCCGGCCCCAGACGCTGGATGGCGGCACCCACCACTTCCTCCAGCGGCTGCCACTCCAGCTGAAGTGGCTGCCGGCCCTGCGTCAGGCGTGCCAGCTCCAGCAGGTTGTTGACCATATCGGCCAGCGCCGCCGCCTGCACCCGCATCGCGCGCGCCGTTTCATCATGCGGGGCAGGCAGCGGCGGCCGGGCCAGCGCCAGCGTGTCGGCCAGGCCGACCAGCCCGGCCAGAGGCGTGCGCAGATCGTGCGACAGACTGGCCAGGATCGAATGCCGCAGGCGCTCCGCTTCCACCTGCAAGCGCGTTTCCTGCGCAATCTCCACATAGCGCAGCCGCTCGCGCGCGCCGGCGGCCAGCTGGCCGGTGATCAGCGCCACGGCCAGCATCACCGCAAACGTGATGAGATGCTGCGCATCCGCCACGGCAAGCGTGAAATGCGGGTGGATGAAAAAGAAGTCGAACAGGCCCACGGCAAGAAACGCAGCCAGCAGCGCCGGCCCGCGTCCGAGCAGCCAGGCGACCATGAACACGGTCAGCAGGAACAGCATCACGATGTTGGCCGAATCGGCCCAGTGCAGCAGCAGCCGGGCCACCGCTGCGACGGCAAAACAGGCCAGGATGGCTGCGGCATAGTGCCCGGCACGCCGCACGCCTGAAGCTTGTGCAACGTGCGGCGGCTGAGGGGGTGGCGTGTGCTCTGGTGTCATCCGGGCGTCATGGCACGAGGCGTATCAACAGGGTGTCAACGCCGGGCGCGTTGCCGTTGCGCGTGCCGTGCTCCAAATGGCGGGCCGTCAGGCGCAGTTCAGCGCTGCCGCCAGCGCCGCTTCGTCGACCGGCAGGCTGAACACCGCATGAATCGGGAACAGGTCCAGCAGCTTGCCGATGTGTTCCTCTTCGCGCGGGTGCATGAACACGATGGTCCTGGCCTGCGGGGCCTGGCATTGCAGGGTGCGCAGCGTCACATCGAGATTGGAGATGTTCGCGCCTGCGTAGTTGTTGCCCCAACCGTAGATGAATTCCCCCACAAAGAAATCCGGCGGCTGCTTCTGCACCGCGCGGTGCAGATTGCGCGCGGACGTGAACCGCTCCGCCGTGATGCCGAGCCGCTGGTAGAGGGTGCCGAGGTCGGGATGGAAGGGGGATTCGATCAGGGCGTAGAGAGTGGTCATGTGCTGCCTGCCTGGGGTCGGGTGGATGGCCTGTTTATTCCGGAAATCCGGGACTAGCCGCCTGCTGCGATGCGATTGCGGCCCGCCTGCTTGGCCTCGTAGAGCCGTCTGTCCACCGATTCGATGAAGGCGAGCGCTTGATCCTGATGGCCCGGAATGAGCGTGCCCACCCCCAGGCTCACGGTGAGGATCTGGCTGATCGCCGAGTTTGCGTGCGGGATCTGCGCCTTGAAAATCAGGTTGCGACAGCGTTCGGCGACCGTGCGGGCTGCCGCCCCATCGGTCTCGGGCAGGATCAGGGCGAACTCCTCCCCGCCGAAGCGGGCCAGCAGATCGCGCGCGCGCATCGCCGCCGCGCCCAGCGTCTGGCCCACCCGGCGCAGGCAGTCGTCACCCTGGATGTGGCCGTAGTGGTCGTTGTACTGCTTGAAGTAATCGATATCGATGAGGATCAGCGACAGTGGCTGGCAGTGGCGGCGCGCCTGGGTCCATTCGGTTTCCAGCACGGTATCGAACATGCGGCGGTTGGCCACGCCGGTCAAGCCATCCTTGAATGACAGCGCTTCCAGTTCCTTTTGCAGGGCCAGAAGCTTGAGCTCGGTTTCCTTGCGCTCGCTGATGTCGAACATGAAGCCGACCAGCGAATCGACCTCCCCCTGTGCGTTGCGCACCACGTGCACCACGTCACGTATCCAGACATGGCGTCCATCCTGCGTCAGCGCCCGGTAATCCGCCTCGTGATCGCAGCCGTTCTTCGACTGCGAGACGCAGAAATCGACCACCCGCTCGCGGTCTTCCGGGTGCATCCTCGACGCCCAGTCTTCCGCGCTCGCCCAGCTCTCCGGCGGCCAGCCGAGCAGGGCTTCGATCTGCGGGCCGATATAGGCGAAGCGCATCGTCTTCCAGTCGATCTTCCATGGGATCGCGCGGGTGGATTCCAGCAGGGTCTTGTAGACCGAGCTGTCGTCGGGCATGGCTTGGGGAGTGTTTGTCATGGCTGCGATTATGCCCTGAGGCAACGGTACACTGCCGCTTGTGACGCGGGCACAAAGCTATCGGGTCAGGCTGCCGCACGCCGTGCGTGCATCAGGAACACCGGGTAATCCTGCGTACCGCTGTCGTGCGTCTTGCTGATTGTGAATACGGTGCGGAACTGCACGTCGACGAAGCCCGCAGCCCTTGCACGGCGGGCGAGGTCGTCGCGGTCGAAGCCGGGGTGTACGTCCACCTCGACGCCGTGGAACGAACCGTCTTCCCGGTCGAGGTCGGCAATGCACAGATGGCCGCCGGGTGTGATCAGCTGATGGAACACACGCAGGATGCGATCGGTATCGGGTATGTGGTGCAGCGTCATCGCCGTGACGATCAGGTCGAAGCTTTCCGCCGGGGCAGGGTCGGTCAGCAGATCGAGTTTGGCCGTGCGCAGGTTGCCAGCGCCCTGGGCCACGATTTTTTCCGCCGCCACTTCCAGCATCCCCGGCGAGGTATCCGCCAGCAGCATCGCCCCCACCTCGTGTCGGAGCGGAAACGCCAGCAGGCCGGTGCCGCAGCCGTAGTCGAGCACGCGCAGGCCGGGATGAAGCGGCACTACCTCGCGCACCGCCTGCGCGATCCTCTCGCCGCGTTCGACGAACACGGGGTTGCCGTCCCACTGGCGAGCGTGGCTGTCGAAATGGGCGGCGTCGAGGGTGAGGGTCTGGGTGGAGGGCATCGTGGCAGCGGACGGGCACCGCATCGGCAGGAGGGAGACAGGATTGAATTCTAAGAGGGCAATCCGGCAACGGAGAAGCCCTCCCCAATTTCGGCAGGCGGGCGGACGTATTCCGCTGCCCCCTGCGGCGGCAATACCGCGGGTGGTATCGGTGCGGGAGACACGCGGGTGCCGGGCGATGCGGAACGCGCGCCGCGCCTGTTGTCCGCAAACAGGGGCTGCGGCCAGACCGGCGCGCTCTCCGCGACAGCCGGAATACGCGTCGTTTGTCACCCTGCCGACCGGCAAACGGCAACGCCGGTGTGCCGGGTTTGCCGGGGCAGGGCGGCTCCGGTAAAATCACGTGTTTTACATCTAACGCCAAGGTATTGTTTTGTCTTGGCTTTTGTCTCCGGGAAACCATTGTGACGGCTGTCGATACGCCCATACTGCGCACCATCCATAAATCGACCAAGCTCGACAACGTCTGCTACGACATCCGTGGGCCGGTAATGGCACGCGCCAAGCAGATGGAAGAAGAAGGCCATCGCATCTTCAAGTTGAACATCGGCAACCCTGCGCCGTTTGGCTTCGAGGCACCGGAGGAGATCGTGCAGGACGTGATCCTGAATCTGCCGAACGCCTCGGGCTACAGCGATTCCAAGGGCCTGTTCTCGGCACGCAAGGCGATCATGCACGAGACGCAGCGTAAGGGAATTTCCGGCGTGCAGATCGACGACATCTTCATCGGCAACGGCGTGTCCGAACTCATTGTCATGTCGATGCAGGCGCTGCTGAACAACGGCGACGAGGTGCTGGTGCCGGCACCGGACTACCCGCTGTGGACAGCGGCGGTGAGCCTGGGCGGCGGCAAGCCGCGCCACTATCTCTGCGACGAAGGCGCGGGCTGGTTGCCCGACCTGGCCGATATCCGCGCCAAGATCACGCCGAACACGCGCGCCATCGTCGTCATCAATCCGAACAATCCCACCGGCGCGCTGTATCCGGTGGAACTGTTGCGTGAGATTGTTGAAATCGCGCGCCAGCACCAGCTCATCGTTTATGCCGACGAAATCTACGACAAGGTGCTGTACGACGGCGCCACGCACACCTCGCTCGCCTCGCTGGCAGACGACGTGCTCGTCGTCACCTTCAACGGCCTGTCGAAGAACTACCGTGCCTGTGGCTACCGTGCCGGCTGGCTGATCGTGTCGGGCGACAAGCGCCACGCGCGCGATTACCTCGAAGGTCTGTCCATGCTGGCGTCGATGCGGCTATGCTCGAACGTGCCCGGGCAGTATGCGATCCAGACCGCGCTCGGCGGTTACCAGAGTATTAACGACCTGGTCGCACCGGGCGGCCGGCTGACGCGTCAACGTGATCTGGCCTACGATCTGCTGACGGCGATTCCCGGCGTGTCATGCGTCAAGCCCAAGGCGGCGATGTATCTCTTCCCGAGGCTCGATCCCCGTCTCTATCACATCGCCAACGACCAGAAATTCATCCTCAACCTGCTGGAAGAGGAGCGTGTGCTGGTGGTGCAGGGCAGCGGCTTCAACTGGCCGCACCCCGACCACATCCGCGTGGTGTTCCTGCCGCACGAGGAAGACCTGACCGAGGCGATGGGACGTATGAGCCGGTTTTTCGACCGCAACCGGGCGCATCGGTGATTTTTTGTTTTTCCATCCGCGAAGGACGCGAAGAGACACGAAGTAAATTCAAAAAAGCCATGTCTAGAGAATTTCTATCACAGGTTTTCTTCGTCCTTCTTCGCGTCCTTCGTGGATGAAAATTTTTTGAACGAGACCAAATAATGAAACCTATCCACGTCGGCCTGCTGGGCCTGGGCACCGTCGGTGGCGGCACGCTCACCGTGCTGCGTCGTAACGCCGAAGAAATCTCCCGCCGCGCTGGCCGCGAAATCCATGTCGTACGCGCCGCCGTGCGCAATCTCGACAAGGCGAAGGCGCTTGCCGGCGACCTGCCGCTGTCGACCAATCCCTTCGACGTGGTCGACGATCCGGCCATCGACATCGTCGTGGAACTGATCGGCGGCCTGGAGCCGGCGCGCGAGCTGGTGATGCAGGCGATTGCGAACGGCAAGCACGTGGTCACCGCGAACAAGCATCTGGTCGCCAAGCATGGCAACGAAATCTTCGCCGCGGCGCAGGCCAGGGGCGTGATGGTCGCGTTCGAGGCCGCGGTCGCCGGCGGCATTCCCATCATCAAGGCGCTGCGCGAAGGCCTCACCGCCAACCGCATCGAGTGGCTGGCTGGCATCATTAACGGCACCAGCAACTTCATCCTCACCGAAATGCGAGACAAGGGCGCGGCCTTCGCCGACGTGCTGAAGCAGGCGCAGGACCTGGGCTACGCCGAAGCCGACCCCACCTTCGATATCGAAGGCATCGACGCTGCGCACAAGCTCACCATCCTCTCGGCCATCGCCTTCGGCATTCCCATGCAGTTCGACAAGGCTTATACCGAGGGCATCTCGAAACTCACGCGCGAGGACGTGCAGTACGCCGAGGAACTGGGTTATCGGATCAAATTACTGGGCATCGCGCGCCGCGCCGATAATGGCATCGAACTGCGCGTGCATCCCACACTCATCCCCGAACGCCGCCTCATCGCCAATGTCGATGGCGCGATGAACGCCATACTGGTGAAGGGCGACGCCGTCGGCCCGACCCTGTATTACGGCGCGGGCGCGGGTGCCGAGCCGACCGCCTCGGCGGTGGTCGCCGATCTGGTCGACGTGACGCGCCTGCATACCGCCGACCCGCACCACCGCGTGCCGCATCTGGCCTTCCAGCCCGACCAGCTCGCCGACACGCCCATCCTGCCGATGGACGAGGTGCGCACCGCTTACTACCTGCGCCTCTCCGCCTTCGACCGCCCCGGCGTGCTCGCCGACATCACCCGCATCCTCGCAGACAGCAACATCTCCATCGACGCCATGGTGCAGAAGGAACCGGGCGAGGGCGAGGAACAGGTCAATATCATCCTGCTCACGCACGTCACTGTCGAAAAGAACGTCAACGCCGCCATCGCCCGCATCGAGGCACTCGACACCGTGGCGGGGCAGGTGATGCGCATCCGCCTCGAGGAGCTGGCCGCCAAATGAATTACCTGAGTACCCGCGGACTCGCACCGCGACTGCGCTTCTCCGACATCCTGCTCGGCGGCCTTGCGAGCGACGGCGGCCTGTACGTGCCGGAGTCCTACCCGCGTTTTTCCGCCGCCGAACTGGCGGCGATGCGCGGCATGAACTATCGCGAGCTTGCGTTCGAAGTGCTGTCGCGGCTGATTGACGACATCCCCCACGACGATCTCAAGCGCATCATCGACAAGACCTATACCGCGCAGACCTACCGTTACGTCACCGACCAGGAAAACGCCGAGGACATCACGCCGCTGAAAACCCTGGAGCCCGGCCTGCACATCCTGGCGCTGTCGAACGGCCCGACGTTGGCGTTCAAGGACATGGCGATGCAGTTGCTGGGCAATCTGTTCGAATACGCACTGGACAAGACCGGCGGCGAACTGAACATCCTGGGCGCAACTTCGGGCGACACCGGCTCGGCGGCGGAATACGCCATGCGTGGCAAGCGGGGCATCCGCGTGTTCATGCTCTCGCCCGAACACGGCATGACGCGCTTCCAGCAGGCGCAGATGTACGCGCTCATGGACGACAACATCCACAACCTGGTGGTGCGCGGCGTGTTCGACCAGTGCCAGGACATCGTCAAGGCGGTGTCGAACGATCTGGATTTCAAGGCCAGACACCACATCGGCGCGGTCAATTCGATCAACTGGGCGCGCGTCGCGGCGCAGAGCGTGTACTACTTCAAGGCTTGGTTCGCCGCCACGCATTCCAACGACCAGGAAGTATCCTTCTCCGTGCCGTCGGGCAACTTCGGCAATGTCTGCGCCGGCCACATCGCTCGGCAGATGGGGCTGCCGATCAGGAAACTCATCGTCGCGACCAACGAGAACGATGTGCTCGACGAGTTCTTCCGCACCGGCGTCTACCGTCCGCGTCCGCAGACGAAACACACCTCCAGCCCGAGCATGGACATTTCCAAGGCGTCCAACTTCGAGCGTTTCATCTTTGATCTTGGCGGGCGTGATGCCGCAAAAATCCGCAGCCTGTGGGGCGCGGTCGAAACCGGCGGCAGCTTCGATCTGAAAACGGACGGCCTGTTCGACCGCGTTGCCGGCTTCGGCATGGCCTCCGGCTCCAGCAGCCACGCCAACCGTCTCGATACCATCCGCACCGTGTACGAGGTCTACGGCACGCTGATCGATCCGCACACCGCCGACGGCCTGAAAGTGGGCATGGAACACCGCGAACCCGGCGTACCGCTGGTGTGCATGGAAACCGCGCAGCCCGCCAAGTTCGAGGACGCGATCCGCGAGGCGCTGCACATCGAGCCGGTGCGGCCCGCCGAACTGGCCGACCTCGAAGCCCAGCCGCAGCGCAAGCAGGTGATGGACGTCGATGTCGACGCGGTCAAACGCTACATCGTCGAGCAAGGCTGAGTCGAATCCGGCCGGGGCAAACCCGGCGGCGGCGATAGACGCGCTGGCGGCAAGGGCGCGCGCCTGTACCGTCTGTGCCCCGCACCTGCCGCACGCACCGCGCCCCATCCTGCGCGTGTCGTCCAGTGCGAGCCTGCTGATCGTCGGTCAGGCCCCCGGCCGTCGTGTGCACGAAACCGGCATCCCCTGGAACGACGCGTCTGGCGACCGGTTGCGTGAATGGCTCGGCGTCACGCGCGAGGTCTTCTACGACAAAACCCGCATCGCCATCGTGCCGGCCGGCCTGTGCTACCCCGGCACTGTCAAGGGCAGCGACCTGCCGCCGCGCCCGGAATGCGCACCGCTCTGGCATCCGCCACTGCGCGCCGCGATGCCGCGCATCGAACTCTCGCTGCTGATCGGTGCCTACGCGCAGGCGTATTACCTGGGTGACAAACGCGGCCGCACGCTCGCCGACACCGTGCATGCGTGGCGCGAATGCGCCCCGGACACCCTGCCGTTGCCGCATCCCAGCCCGCGCAACCGGCTCTGGCTCAAGCGCAATCCCTGGTTCGAGGCTGAGGTGATCCCCGTCCTGCGCGAACGGGTTGGACGGCTGCTTGCGGCAGGCGATAATGCCGGCACAGCACACCAATAAGTTGTTCAGGGACCCGCATGAAACTCGTCACCTCGCTCACCAGCCCCTACGGCCGCAAGGCCCGCGTCGTGCAGCTGGAAAAGAAAATTCCCTGTCAGCTCCAGGTTGAAAACCCCTGGCTGCCCGACAGTCCGGTACCCGGCTACAACCCGCTCGGCAAAGTACCGGTACTGGTGCTGGAAGACGGCGTCTCCGTGTTCGACTCGCGCGTCATCGTCGAATACCTCGACCACGTCAGTCCTGTCGGCCGACTGATCCCTGCCGAGCCCAGAGACCGCATGATCGTGCGGGGCGTGGAAGCGCTGGCGGATGGCGTCATCGATGCCGCCGTTGCCGTGTTCCTCGAACGCAAGCGCGCGCCCGAATTGCAGAGTGCCGAGTGGATGACCCTGCAGGAGAAAACCCTGTTTCGCGGCCTGGAAGCCCTGTCCGAAGCGCTGGGCGACAAGGCCTGGTACCTCGGCAACAGCATGACGCTCGCCGACATCGCCTGCGGCTGCATGCTGGGCTATCTCGACCTGCGCTTCGGCGAAATCGACTGGCGCACCGCCCACCCCAACCTGGCGAAACTCTTCGACAAGCTGATGACCCGGGCCTCGTTCAAGGACACCGTCCCGGTCGTCTGAAACACGGCTTCCAGCCGGATGTGGCCGCCAGTGTGAACTTCGCGGCGGGCAGCGTGATCTGAACCGCATGACAAGGAGCCCATCATGTCCACCCAAACCACAACCCTTGCCGGCGGCTGCTTCTGGTGCCTCGAAACCGTCTTCAACCGGCTCGCCGGCGTGGAATCCGCCGTCTCCGGCTACATGGGCGGCCACACGCCCCAACCCAGCTACCGCGATATCTGCACCGGCGAAACCGGCCACGCCGAAGTCGTGCAGATCACCTTCGATCCCGAGGTGATTGCCTTCCGCGACCTGCTTGACGTCTTCTTCACGATTCACGACCCCACCCAGCGCAACCGCCAGGGCAACGACGTCGGCACGCAATACCGTTCAGCGATCTTCTGGCACACGCCCGAGCAGAAGGCCGAGGCCGAAGCCGTGATCGCGGCGCTGAATGCGTCAGGCCAATTCGGCGCGCCGCTCGTCACCGAAATCACCGAAGCCAGCACCTTCCATCCCGCCGAGGACTACCACCAGCGCTACTTCGAGCAGAACCCGCAGCAGCCGTATTGCCAGTACGTGGTGGCGCCGAAAGTGGCAAAAGCGGCAGGGAAATTCGCGGCTCGACTCAAATAGTCTGCTGCCATTCGCCCAGTCGCCCATCGGCCTCATGCGGCACGCTGGCTGCAAATAAAAAACCGCCACACAAGGTGGCGGTCAATCGGCCGGGGCCGTAGAGAGAGTCGGCTTGCTCAGTCGAGAGACTTGCCCAGGTTGAGGAACTGGGTTTCGCCGGTCGAGTCGTCGACGCCGTCGTTGTCGGTGACCACGTAGACCGTGCCGTCAGCCGTGCGGGCCAGGCCTTCGAGCTTGTCGTGTACCCAGCCCTTGCCGGCCTGCATCGCCGGCAGTACGTCGATCGCCAGGGTCTTGTCGAGCACCGGGAACACGCCGCCTTCGGCCACCGGCGTCACGCCGGTGAGGTCGATTTCGTAGACGCGCTTGATGCGGGTATCCAGGCCCGACTGATTGTCGCGCTCGACGATGGCGAACTTGCCGTTACCCAACGCGGTGATCTCGGACAGGCCGACCCAGCCGCCGGCCGGTGATTCGACCGCGTCGAGGGGATAGGAGAAGAATTTCCACTCGCCTTCCTCGACCGCCGGGTCGGTATCGGCCGCAGGCGTATAGACACCGATGCGCACCAGGCCGGCGGGGTCGTTCGTCCACTCGCGCTGGAAGGCGACGGTGACCTGTTCGTCGACGCCGGCCACGCCGGTGACGGCCACACCTTCAAAGCCGTTGCTCTTCTGCAGGGCGTCGACCGCGGCGGGCAGGCGGATTTCACGCACTACGGTGCCATCGGCAGCGGCCTCGATCAGCAGGTTGGGCGTGAGCGCCGGGTCGCCGGCGTTCTTCGCGCCTTCCGAGGCCAGCCAGAAGCTGCCGTCGCTGCGCTGGGCAAGGCCTTCAAGGTCGTAGTCGACGGTGACACCGTCCTTGTGCAGCACGGTTTCGCCTATGATCTTCGCCGGTTGGGCGCTGACGTCGACGCGGTAGATGCGGCTCTGCTGGTAGAAGCTGTCGTGCACCGTATACAGCGTGTTTGCGTCGTCCTTGTCGGCCGAAAGCGCCGACAAAGCACCCCAAGGAATCGGCTTGCCGTCGGCCTGGACGATCGATTCGATCTGCGGATAGGTGGGCGCGGCCTGCTCCAGCCGGAAGATGTTGATCTGCGAACGCACCGGATCGTCGCCCTCGGTTGAGGCGATGAAGAGCTTGCGGCCGGGGATCGGCAGCAGGCCCTCGGGACCGA
This sequence comes from Hydrogenophilales bacterium 16-64-46, assembly GCA_002281775.1. Classification (GTDB taxonomy): domain Bacteria; phylum Pseudomonadota; class Gammaproteobacteria; order Burkholderiales; family Thiobacillaceae; genus Thiobacillus. Next base: position 17,320 of record NCGY01000008.1, read on the forward strand.
CCCCGGTGGGCAGGACCTGCACCAGTTTCATGTCGCGCGCGCCCTTCTGCTGGTAGACCGCGACGAAGTTGGCCCGCTCGGAACCGACAAAGGCATACTCCCGGTTGCCGTATTTTGCCGCAGCGATGCCCTCGGGCTCCGCGCCCTTGTTGCCGGCGCGGTTGTCGGGATAGTGGCCGATGCGGGTGGTGAGGTACTCGAAACCGGTACCGGCGTCGTACAGCGGCTTGCCGTTGCGGTTGAACACGGTGAAGCCGCGGCTGCCACCAAACAGGTCGCCCTCGTTGGCGGTGATGAGCTTGTCGCCGCCCAGCCAGGCGATGCTGTCCGGTTCGCGCAGGACACCGGTGAGGCTGCCGGACAGGTCGATCAGGGCCGGTTTTTCCTCGACGGTGTTGATGCCGTCGAGATCGACCGCGCCGGCGTCGAAGTCCTTGATGACGCGGCCGTTGGCCAGGTTCACCAGGGCGATATGATTGTTCTCCTGCAGGGTCACGGCGGCGATGTTGGCCTGGTTGATGCTGACGTACTCCGGCTCGGGGTCGTCGCTGCCGTAGGCAGCCAGACCGGTGAGGTCGACCATGCGCACCTGCCAGTTCAGGGGAGAGCCGACCAGGTCGACGATGTTGAGGAAACCGGCGGGATATTGCGGCAGGCCGCCTTCCACGTCATCGACCGTGACGTCCTCGTCGCGCTCGTTTTCAATGGCAATGGCGGCGTAGCGACCGTTGGGGCTGACGGCGACCGAGTCCGGCTGGCCGTTCATGTCGAGGGTGTGCACGGGGACGCAACCGGCGACGTTGGCCAGGCAGGCGGGCAGGTCGTAGACCGCGAGATGGCCCGAGGGTGCGTCGAAGCTCTCCGAGGTGTTCACGCCGACCAGGGCGTACTTGCCGACCACGGCCACCGAAGTCGGCTCGCCGCCAGTCTGCACGGTGCCGAGGCCGACGGGCGATTCGGGGTTGGCGATGTCGACGAAACCGATGTTGCCGGTCGGGCTGTCGGTGTAGACCAGGGTTTTGCCATCGCGGCTGACGGCGACGATTTCGGCCACGGTCTCCTCGACCACGTCGGTGTCGCAGCTGGTGTTCTCGCAGACCACGTAGGTGGCGATGCGCTGGAAATGCGATTCTCCGGAATGCGGCCTGTCGGCATGGGCAAGGACGGGAAGCGCCGCCAGAACGGCGAGCGTCAGGGCGGACCGGGTGAACGTGGCGGGGGTGCGGATGGGCATGGAAGTGGCTCCTGTGGGTATCGTCATGGCATGGCCTCCGGCTCGGATCGAGCGGAACGCAAGACCATAGACCAGGAAGATTGCAGTTCGATGAAACGCCGATGCGACAGGCCGATCCTGGCTTCTCGAATGGTTCATGGCGCGGGTCGGACGGCGACTGCAGGGCCGTCCGCCGCCGTGGACGCGACGCGCATCCGCTTGACGCGATGGGCAGGCGCGGGCGTAAACTGTTTGTGCGTACCCCATACCAAGAACAAGGCAGGGCCGGCAGGAGACTATGTTTGCGTGTCGTGTGCTCGTGTCAGGAGACCTCCATGTCCAGTCCGGCTGAATACCTGCTTCCCTTCGATGCCCTGTCGATGGCCGACGTGCCGCGTGTGGGTGGCAAGAACGCCTCTCTCGGGGAAATGATCGGCCAGCTGTCTGCGGCAGGGGTCCGGGTGCCCGGTGGCTTCGCCACGACGGCGCAGGCGTATTGGGATTTTCTCGACCACAACGATCTGCGCGTGCGCATCGAGCAGCGTCTGGACAGGCTGGACATAGACGACCTGACGGCGCTGGCCGATGCCGGCCGGGAGATCCGGGCCTGGGTGGAAGGGGCCGTCATGCCGCCCGTACTGGAAGACGGACTGCGCGCGGCTTACCGCGCGCTCGGCGAGCGCGTATCGGTTGCGGTGCGCTCGTCGGCCACGGCGGAAGATCTTCCCGAAGCGTCGTTTGCCGGGCAGCAGGAAAGCTATCTGCATGTTCGCGGCGAGGACGAGGTGGTCTGGCACGTCAAGCGGGTCTTTGCTTCGCTGTACAACGACCGCGCCATTGCCTACCGGGTGCACACCGGCTATGCCCATGCCCAGGTGGCGCTGTCGGCGGGCATACAGCGCATGGTGCGTTCCGATCTGGCCTGCGCCGGGGTGATGTTCACGCTCGATACCGAGTCGGGCTTTCGCGATGCGGTGTTCATCACGGCGGCGTATGGGCTGGGCGAAACCGTGGTGCAGGGGGCGGTCAACCCGGACGAGTTCTATGTACACAAGCCCATGCTGGCCGCGGGTTTCCCCGCAGTCGTCAGGCGCGAACTGGGCGACAAGGCGATACGCATGGTGTGGCACGACGGGGCCAACGTGATCGAGGCCACGCCACCGGCGCAGGCAAGGCGCTATGCCCTCGCCGATGACGAGGTGCTCGAACTGGCGCGGCAGGCGATGGTCATCGAGTCGCATTACGGACGCCCGATGGACATCGAATGGGCGAAAGACGGCGAGACCGGTGGGCTGTTCATCGTGCAGGCCCGCCCCGAAACCGTGAAGGCACGAGGTACGGGAGCCGACGAACGCTACGCCCTGAAGGAGAGCGGCAGGGTCCTGGTGTCGGGGCGCGCCATCGGGCAGAAGATCGGGTGCGGGCGGGTCCGGGTCATTGCCAGCCCGGCGGAGATGCATCGCGTCGAGCAGGGCGACGTGCTGGTGACCGATATGACCGACCCGGACTGGGAGCCGGTGATGAAGCGCGCTGCCGCTATCGTCACCGACCGCGGCGGACGGACCTGCCACGCTGCCATCGTCGCGCGCGAGCTGGGTGTGCCCACCGTAGTGGGGACAGGAGACGCGTCGTCGGTGCTGGCCGATGGCAGTACGGTCACGGTTTCCTGTGCCGAGGGTGAAACCGGGTTTGTCTACGACGGCGCGTTGCGCTTTGGCGTGGAAACGGTCGCCAGCACACCGCTGCCGGAACCGCCGGTCAAGCTGATGATGAACGTGGGCAATCCCGAGCGGGCTTTCCAGTTCGCCCAGATCCCCAATCATGGCGTCGGGCTGGCGCGCCTCGAATTCGTGATCGCACGCATGATAGGCGTGCATCCGCTGGCGCTGCTGGCGACGCCGCCGGGCGAGATCGACGCGCTCGCGGCCGACAGCGCGGCGGCGGCAGGCGGGCCAGACGGCTTGAGTCCCGAGCTGATCCGGCAGATCAGGATCCGGTCGGCGGCGTATGCCAGCCCCGTTGATTTCTATATCGACAAACTCGCCGAGGGCGTGGCCACGCTCGCTGCCGCTTTCTGGCCCAAGCCGGTCATCGTCCGGCTGTCGGATTTCAAGTCGAACGAATACGCCAACCTGCTCGGCGGAGCGCACTACGAACCCCGGGAAGAAAACCCCATGCTGGGTCTGCGCGGCGCGGCGCGCTATGTCTCACCGATGTTTCGTCCGGCGTTCGAACTGGAATGCCGGGCCATCCGCAAGGTGCGCGAAACCCTGGGCTATACCAACGTCGAAGTGATGATTCCCTTTGTGCGCACGGTCGCGGAGTGCGTGACTGTCGTCGATCTGCTCGCCGCGAACGGCCTGGCGCGGGGGGGCAATGGTCTGCGCCTGATCATGATGTGCGAAGTGCCGTCGAATGCGGTGTTGGCGGATGCGTTTCTGGCACACGTGGACGGTTTCTCCATCGGCAGCAACGACCTGACCCAGCTGACCCTGGGGATAGACCGCGATTCGGGTCTGGTTGCGGCCGATTTCGACGAGCGCAATCCGGCGGTGCAGTGTCTGCTGAAGGAGGCGATCAGCGCGTGCAACCGGCTGCACAAATACATTGGCATCTGCGGCCAGGGGCCAAGCGACCATCCCGATTTCGCCGCCTGGCTGGTCGAGCAGGGTATCGGTTCGATTTCACTGAATCCCGACACGGTTGTGGCGACCTGGCGGCAACTGACCGTCGCGGGCGACATCTAGGGGCGCCGCTCCGGCTCAGGCGAGTGCGGCGGCGATGCGCTTGAGCGCCTTGTCCAGATTGGCCTCTGAGGTGGCGAACGACAGGCGTATGTAGCCCTCGGCGCCGAAGGCCGAGCCGGGGACGACGGCGACGTCGGCCGATTCGAGCAGGTATTCGGAGAAGGCGATGTCGGTGCCCTGCTCGATGACGTCGCGCGCCAGCAGCGACTGGATCGCGCCGCGGACGTCGGGGAAGGCATAGAACGCGCCGCCGCTGTCGACGCAGCGCACGCCGGGCAACGCGTTGAGCGCGTCGACGACGTAGCGGTGGCGCGTCCGGAAGGCGTCGAGCATCGGCGTGATGCAGCCCTGGTCGCCGTTGAGCGCGGCCTCGGCGGCCACCTGCGAGATCGAGGTGGGGTTGGAGGTGGACTGCGACTGCACGTTGGTCATCGCGCGCACGATCGCCTCGGGCCCGCCGCAGTAGCCGATGCGCCAGCCGGTCATCGAGTAGGCCTTGGAGACGCCGTTGAGCACCAGGGTGCGGTCGGTGAGGTCGGGGCAGACGTTGAGGATGTTGACGAAGGGCGCGTCGTCGAGGCGGATGTGCTCGTACATGTCGTCGCTGGCGATCAGCACCTGCGGATGTTTCCGCAGCACCGCGCCGAGCGCCGCCAGTTCGTCGCCGCTGTAGACCGCGCCGGTGGGGTTCGACGGGCTGTTGATGACGACCAGTCGCGTTTTCGGCGTGATCGCGGCTTCGAGCTGCGCGGCGGTGATCCTGAAGCCCTGCTCGATGCCGGCCTCGACGATGACCGGCACGCCGTCGGCGAGAAGGACGATGTCAGGGTAGGACACCCAGTACGGCGCGGGGATGACGGCCTCGTCGCCGGGGTTGATCACCGCCTGCACCAGGTTGAAGAAGCTCTGCTTGCCGCCGCAGGAGACGAGGATCTGCTTCGGCGTGTAGTCGAGGCCGTTGTCGCGCCTGAACTTGGCGATGATCGCGGCCTTGAGCGAAGGGGTGCCGTCGACCGCGGTGTACTTGGTGAAGCCGCGGGCGATCGCCTCGACCGCCGCGTCCTTGATGTGCTGGGGCGTGTCGAAATCGGGTTCGCCCGCGCCGAGGCCGACGATGTCGCGCCCGCCGGTCTTGAGCGCGGCGGCGCGGGCGGTGACGGCGAGGGTGGGCGAGGGCTTGATGGCCCGGACGCGGCGGGAGAGTTCCACGGTGGTTCCTTGAAATGCGCCCGGTCGGGGCGAGTGCTACACTCAACAGGTTTTTTGGCCGCGCGATTTTACCCTTGATCGTTACCTTCCCCAATAGTCCCTACCGCCTGTTCCAGCCGTTTCCCCCGGCCGGCGACCAGCCGGCCGCGATCGACCGTCTGGTCGAGGGCATCGAGGACGGCCTGTCGTTCCAGACCCTGCTCGGGGTGACCGGCTCGGGCAAGACCTTCACCATGGCCAACGTCATCGCCCGCACCGGCCGCCCGGCCATCGTCATGGCGCCGAACAAGACGCTGGCAGCGCAGCTGTATTCGGAAATGCGCGAGTTCTTTCCGGACAACGCGGTCGAGTACTTCGTCTCCTACTACGACTACTACCAGCCCGAGGCCTATGTGCCGGCGCGCGACCTGTTCATCGAGAAGGATTCGAGCATCAACGAGCACATCGAGCAGATGCGGCTGTCGGCGACGAAGTCGCTGCTGGAGCGGCGCGACACCATCATCGTCGCCACGGTGTCGGCGATCTACGGTATCGGCGACCCGTCGGACTACCACAGCATGATCCTGCTGCTGCGCATCGGCGAAAAGATGAGCCAGCGCGAGGTCATCACGCGGCTGACGCAGATGCAGTACGAGCGCAACGACGTCGACTTTTCGCGCGGGCATTTCCGCGTGCGCGGCGACGTCATCGACATCTTTCCGGCGGAACACGCCGAAACCGCGATCCGCGTCGAGCTGTTCGACGACGTCGTGGAAACCCTGCACCTGTTCGATCCGCTCACCGGGCAGATCCTGTCGAAGGTGGCGCGCTTCACCGTGTTCCCGTCGAGTCATTACGTCACGCCGCGCGAGACGACGCTGCGTGCCATCGAGCAGATCAAGGTCGAGCTGCGCGAGCGGCTGGAGTGGTACTACGCCAACAACAAGCTGGTCGAGGCGCAGCGGCTGGAACAGCGCACCCGTTTCGACCTGGAGATGATGGTCGAGCTGGGCTTCTGCAAGGGCATCGAGAACTACTCGCGGCATCTCTCCGGCCGCAAGCCGGGCGAGCCGCCGCCGACCCTGATCGACTACCTGGCGAAGGACGCGATCATGATCATCGACGAGTCGCACGTCACCGTCACCCAGGTCGGCGGCATGTACAAGGGCGACCGCTCGCGCAAGGAAAACCTCGTCGACTACGGCTTCCGCCTGCCGTCGGCGCTCGACAACCGGCCGCTCAAGTTCGAGGAATTCGAGACGCTGCTGCCGCAGACCGTGTTCGTTTCGGCGACGCCCGCCAAGTACGAGGCCGAACACGCGGGGCAGGTGGTCGAGCAGGTGGCGCGGCCCACGGGACTGGTCGATCCCCAGGTCGAGGTGCGGCCGGTGGGCACCCAGGTCGACGACTTGATGAGCGAGGCGCGCAAGCGGATCGCGGCCGGCGAGCGCGTGCTGGTGACGACGCTGACCAAGCGCATGGCCGAGGACTTGACCGAGTATCTGGCCGAGCACGGCATCAAGGTGCGCTATCTGCATTCCGACATCGACACCGTCGAGCGTGTCGAGATCATCCGCGACCTGCGCCTGGGCGAGTTCGACGTGCTGGTCGGCATCAACCTGCTGCGCGAAGGGCTGGACATTCCCGAGGTATCGCTCGTCGCCATCCTCGACGCCGACAAGGAGGGCTTCCTGCGCAGCGAGCGTTCGCTGATCCAGACCATCGGCCGCGCCGCGCGCCACCTCAACGGCAGCGCGATTCTCTATGCCGACAGGATCACCGATTCGATGCGCCGCGCGATCGACGAAACCGAACGCCGCCGCAACCGGCAGATCGCCTTCAACCTCGAGCACGGCATCGTTCCCAAGGGCGTGACCAAGCGCATCAAGGACATCATCGACGGCGTCTACGACGCCGACGCCGCACGCCAGGAGTTGAAAGCCGCGCAGACCGCCGCCGAATACAAGGTCATGGACGAGAAGTCGCTGACGAAGAAAGTGAAGAAGATCGAGAAGGACATGCACGACGCGGCGCAGAACCTGGAGTTCGAAAAGGCCGCTGTGCTGCGCGATCAGCTGAAGGAACTGAAGGCACTGTTGTTCGGGGTGGCGGAGCGGACATAGGGCGCTGCGGGCGCTTGCGGGCCCGGTGCAGTCCGACTGGCGCTGGGCGTCGCCCGAATGCACAATCCCGCTTTTCCATCACAGGCACCCCGCATGGCTTCCGGACAAATTTTCATCGCCATCCTGAATCCCGGCGTCGAGATCACGCCGCTGCGCCTGCGCGGCTGGCTGCAGAAGGAGGCGGCGGCAGTCGACGCACGCGCGAATCCGGGCGACGGCGCGATCCTGCGCCTGTTCCTCACCAAAAAGCTGCGCTACGCCTTTACCGGCGACAAGCTCGATGCGATGCTGCGGACCCTGACCGAGCGCTATCCCGCGATCCTGCGCATCGAGACGCAACTGGTTGAAACGCCGCTGAGCGCTGACGAGATGGAAGCACAGACCCGGCTCGCCAACGCCGACCTGCAGAAATTCTCGCAGCGTGCCGAAGAATACGCCAGACGCAAACAGGCCGAGGCGCAGGCCGAGGTGAAGCCGGCACCGATCCAGTGGCACAACTGGAAGAGCGCGCTGGACTGAGCTTGGAACCTGTCGCGGATCGCGTGCTCTATGCTGCACTGCGCGCCCGGGATGCGCGTGATGCGGCATGCGGGTGAGCGTATCGGCGAGGCACTGCCTGATTGGGTTCCGGTTGTCAAAATTTCCTGAAGGGTTTTCATGGCTGTCAAAGTACTTTTCGTGTGCATGGGCAATATCTGCCGCTCGCCGATGGCGGAAGGCATGTTCCGCAAGGCGGTACACGAGGCCGGCCTGGACGGGCGGATCGAGATCGACTCGGCGGGCACACACGCCTACCACATCGGGTCCGCCCCCGACCCGCGCGCGCAACAGGCCATACGCCAGCGTGGCGTGGACATCAGCGGCCTGCGTGGGCGCAAGGTCGAGGATGCAGATTTCGAGTACTACGACTACATCCTGGGCATGGACGGGGACAACATCGACCGCCTGAAACAGCGTGCCCCGGCGCGCCATCACGACAAGATTCACCGCCTGCTGTCGTTCAGCCGCAAGTATCCGAACCTTGATGTCGTCGATCCCTACTACGGCGGTCCGCAGGGTTTCGAGGAAAACCTGGACATGATCGAGGATGCGGTGAACGGCTTGGTACGGGAGATTGCGGGCGTGGACGGGCGTCGCGGCTGAGGCCTTGCGGGTGCGCGTGATTCGACAGAGAGTGTCGGATATTCGACGATTTGCCCGGGCAAGGGATTTTCAAGCATTTGATATCAAAAGAATTAATCAGGTCTGCTTCAGGTCTGCTGTTTGCATGTCAGGTCTCCGGGTGACAAACATCACGTTGGAGACAGGCATGAAAGTCAACAAGAAGGTTTCCCTGGCGGGTTTGCTGCTTGCACTGACGGGGCTTGCAGCCCCGCTTTCGGCCCAGGCCGGGGCGGATGTCGAAACCTGCCAGGCGGGTTATCGCGAATTGCTCATGACGGCGGGGGAGTGCCGGGCCTATCTCCGGGATTTGCGCGCAGCCGAGGCGCGGGCGGATCTCTCCGCCATGCTTGATCTTCAGGAATGGCATGCCGAGCTGCTGATCGAGCGTGCCCGGCGCTGTCCCTGCCATGCCGCGCGCGCGGACGTTCAGCCTTTGTCGCGGGCTGCGGTGGTGTCCGGGCCACTGGTCCGCTCAGCCCAGCGCTGACTCAAGGGACACCGGGCGTCGCCAAACTTTCCAGGCAGATGCGCGGACGAGTGTCCGCCCTTTTCCGCTGACCGGATCGACCAGATGCAGGCCTTGCGGACCCAGCCGCGACAAACGGGCGGCGAGTGGTGCCCACCAGTCCCTCTCCAGGTACAGCATGGCCTCCCGCCAGCCCCAGGCATCGCCCGCGCAGGCCGGGTGAGCCAGTTCGTCGAACAGCCAGACTTCGCTTGCGCGCAGGTCAGCCGTGTCCCCGTTGGCCGGCCGGGGGGCGTTCTGGTGCTGGCAGTGTGATGCCAGTGCATCGGCCAGCGCGGTATCGGTCGCGCGCAGCTCGACTCCGCAGGCACCGGGCTCGGGCAGGACGCCGCCTCCCCACAACCACAAGCCGTTCACCGGCCACGCGCCGCGTGCCTCGCGCGCCGCGTTCACCGGATGGGCGTGCAGCAGCATCTGCGCTTCATTCAGCCGCGCCCGCCATGTGACAGCATCGTCACCGCCCGGCAGAATGCGGTCGAGTGCGTGTCCGCGTGCCAGCGAGGGCGGGGTGGTCAGCAGCCGGGGTGGAACTTCGAAGCGCAGGTACCAGCGCCGGGGATGCAGGGCCTGCGGGGCGAAATCGGTGCCGAAATGCGCAGCGAGGGCATCGGCGAGCTGGTCGGCTTCGTCCTGCGTGAGGTCGTCGAAGTCCGCGGTGGTGTAGACGACCCGATCGCGCATCACCGAAAAATGTGCCGGGTCGGCGCGTAGCCAGTAAGCGTTGTCAGGTATGCCGCCATCGCCCACCCGGCTGATCGGCGCGAGCGGCCAGTCGGTCTGCCGATGCACACCGCAGGCCCAGGCGAGCGCGGCTTCCGTGCCCAGCGGGGATTCGCGGGTGGCCTCGCCGCGTGCGAGCAGGGTCGACAGGCCGGGCAGGCGCAGGCCGGGCAGGGCGGCTTCGAGCAGGCGCGGCGTCGGGAAGAGATGGGGAACCAGCCACAACATGCGGCGAGTCTAGCAGGCCTGGTGAGACGCCATTCTGCAGGGCATGGACTGCGGGGCGTTCTGGCCGCTGTGGCATACTCGCAGCTCCCTGTCTGCGAGTCGAATCTTGCTGCCTTTCGAACTGCTGGTCGGCCTGCGCTATACCCACGCCAAGCGCCGCAATCATTTCATTTCCTTTATTTCCATCGTCTCCATGGCGGGCATCGCGCTCGGCGTGATGGCGCTGATCGTGGTGCTGTCGGTGATGAACGGCTTCCAGGAGGAATTGCGCGCGCGCATCCTCGGCGTGGCGTCGCACGTCGAGATCAGCGGGGGGGGTGATCGCCTGGCCGACTGGCCGGCTGTGCTGCAGGCGGCCAGGCGCAACCCGGACGTGGTGGCCGGTGCGCCCTATGTGAATGCTCAGGGCATGCTGGCCAACGGCGATAGCGTGCGCGGCGCGATCATCCGGGGGGTGTTGCCGGACATGGAAAGCGGCGTGGCCGATTTTGCGCGTTACATGAAAGCCGGCCGGCTCACCGATCTGAAACCGGGCGAGTTCGGTATCGTCCTCGGCGCGGAACTGGCGCGCGTGCTCAACGTGTTTCCCGGCGACAAGGTGGTGCTGCTCACGCCGCAGGGCAATATCACTCCGGCGGGGGTGATGCCGCGTGTTAAGCAGTTCACCGTCACCGGTATCTTCGAGGCGGGCATGTTCGAGTACGACTCGGGCCTGGCGCTGGTGCATCTCCAGGATGCGCAGAAGCTGCTGCGGCTGGGCGAGAACGTCTCGGGCGTGCGGCTCAAGCTTGACGATCTGTTCCGCGCACCCTTCGTCACCCGCGCGCTGGCCAACAGCCTGACGGGTGACTACTACCTCACCGACTGGACCCAGAGCCACGCCAATTTCTTCCGCGCCGTGGCGATCGAAAAACGCATGATGTTCCTGATCCTGCTGCTGATCGTCGCGGTAGCGGCTTTCAACATCGTCTCGACGCTGGTAATGGCGGTGACCGACAAGCAGGCCGACATCGCCATCCTGCGCACGCTCGGCGCGCGGCCGGGTTCGATCATGGCGATCTTCATGGTGCAGGGCGCGTTCATCGGTGTGTCCGGTGCGGTGCTGGGGGTGGCCAGCGGCGTGCTGCTGGCGCTCAATCTGGAGACTGTGGTGCCGTTCATCGAGCGGCTGGCCGGCATGGATCTCTTTCCGGCGGACGTTTACTACATCAACGAACTGCCGTCGAAGCTGGTCTGGGGCGACGTGGCCGTGATCGGTGGCGTGTCGCTGCTCATCAGCCTGGTCGCGACGCTGTATCCGAGCTGGCGCGCGTCACGCATCCAGCCGGCGGAGGCGCTGCGCTATGAATGAGACCGTACTTCGGGCAAGCGGCCTGGCCAAGACATTCAGCCAGGGCCGCAGCGAGGTGGTCGTGCTCACCGGCATCGACATCGAGGTACCCAAAGGCGAGTCGCTGGCTATCGTCGGTGCCTCCGGCTCGGGCAAGAGCACGCTGCTGCACCTGCTGGGCGGGCTCGACGCGCCGAGCGCCGGGCACGTCGAGCTGTTGGGGCAGGACCCGTTCGCGCTGTCGGAATCCGCACGCTGCGAACTGCGCAATGCCGCGCTGGGCTTCGTCTACCAGTTCCACCACCTGCTGCCCGAGTTCACCGCAACCGAGAATACCGCCATGCCGCTCCTGGTGCGGCGCATGGCGCGCGGTGCGGCGCTGGCGCGTGCGGCGGCGGTGCTGGAAAGCGTGGGGCTGGGCCATCGGCTGACGCATCGGCCGGGTGAGTTGTCCGGCGGCGAGCGGCAGCGTGTGGCGATTGCCCGTGCGCTGGTCACGCAGCCCGCGTGCATTCTGGCTGACGAACCCACCGGCAATCTCGACCGCCACACGGCCGATGCCGTGTTCGACCTGATGCGCGACCTCAACCACCGGCAGGGGTCGAGCCTGATCGTGGTCACCCACGATCTCGACCTGGCGGCGCGCATGGATCGCCAGGCGCGGTTGGTCGACGGGGTGCTGAGCCCGCTCTGAAACCGGCGCGATGCGATTCCATCTCATCGCGTTCTGTCTGGGTGTCTTCCTGCTGCAACTTCAGGCCAGCCTGCCGCCGGCACGCGCGCTGGCGCTGCTGCCGCTTCTGACGCTGGTCTTCCTGCTGCCGACCGGCAGTAGCGGGCAGCGCGGGCTGCGCCACGCGGGGGTGGCGCTGCTGGCGCTGGCGCTGGGATTTGCCTGGGCGGCCTGGCGGGCAGAGATGCGACTCGCCGAACGCCTGCCGTTGCACTGGCAGGGCGTGGATATCGAACTCGTCGGCGTGGTGGTCGATCTGCCACAGTCGAACGCACGCGGCGAGCGCGTGCTGCTACGGGTCGAGCGCATCCTCACGCCCGGGGTGCCGAATCCCGGCCGGGTGCAGCTCACGCGCTATGCTTCGCGCGACGGGGTGCGCCCCGCTGCCATGCGGGCAGGTGAGCGCTGGCAACTCACCACGCGGCTGAAACGTCCGGTTGGCACTCACAATCCGCATGGCTTCGATCTCGAAGCCTGGATGCTGGAACGCGGTATCGGGGCCAGCGGTTATGTACGCGAATCCCCCCCTCCTGAGCGGCTCGATCACCTCGCCGCCACGCCAGTCGCCTGGATTGCTGCGGCACGCCAGACGATACGCGACCGTGTCTTCGCCACGCTGGGCGACGCCCCGTACGCGGGGGTGATCGCCGCGCTCACCGTCGGTGACCAGCAGAGCATTCCGCACGATCAATGGCGCGCCTTCACCCGCACCGGGGTGAACCATCTGCTGAGCATTTCCGGCCTGCATGTCACCATGATCGCGGCGCTGGCGGGGTGGGGCGTGATGGGGATCTGGCGGCGCTGGCCGCGCGCGGTGGCACGCTGGCCGGCGCGTCAGGCAGGCCTCGTGGCGGCGGTGGTCGCGGCGGTGGCGTATGCCCTGCTGGCAGGCTTCCAGGTGCCGGCGCAGCGCACCTTGTTCATGTTGATCGTGCTGGCGGGCGCGTTCTGGGGCCGGCGCGAGGCGCGGCCGTTTTCTGCCTTGATCGTGGCCATGAGCTGCGTGCTGCTGATCGATCCCTGGGCTGTGGTGTCGGCCGGGTTCTGGCTGTCGTTCGGCGCGATGGCGGCGATTCTGTGGGTGACATTCGGCCGTGTGGCCGCACCGCGCAGGCTCAGCGGCTGGGTCGTGGCGCAGGCGGCGGTGACGCTGGCGCTGGCCCCTGCGCTGTGGCTGCTGTTCCAGCAGGTATCACTGATTTCACCCTTGGCCAACGCCGTGGCCATTCCGCTGGTGAGCTGGGTGGTGACGCCGCTGGCTCTGCTGGGTGTGCTGGTGCCGCCCCTGTGGCACCTTGCAGCGGGCCTGATGGCCTGGCTGGGTGAGGCGCTCCAGTGGGCGAGCACCCTGCCCTGGGCGACCCTGAGCCGGCCGGCTCCCGGTGCGCTGGCCACGGGCCTGGCCCTGATCGGCGCGGTCTGGATGTTGATGCCGCGTGGGTTTCCGCTGCGGGGGTTGGCCTGGCTGCTGTGGCTGCCGCTGGTCTGGCCGGCACAGGACCGGATCGCACCCGGCGAGTTTGTCGTTGAAATTATCGATGTCGGCCAGGGCACGGCGGTGCTGATCCGCACCGCGCACCACGCGCTGCTGTACGACACTGGTCCGGCCTTTGCCGAATCGGACGCGGGTGAGCGCATCGTCGTGCCCTACCTGCGTGCATCTGGGGTGGGCAGGCTCGATGGCGTGATCGTTTCGCACGACGACAACGACCACAGCGGCGGCCTGGCGTCGGTGTTACGTGACATGCCGACGGGCTGGCTGCTGCACGCCTTGCCGGCCGGCAGCGCACATCTTGTTGCCACACCCGCGCCCCGTCGATGCGTGCGCGGGCAGCGCTGGCACTGGGATGGCGTCGAATTCGACATGCTCAACCCGCGTCGCAGCGCCTGGCAGGATATGACGCGCAAGGACAACGATTTCAGCTGCGTCCTGCGGGTCAGCCGCGGAACCCGGTCTTTCCTCATCACCGGCGATGCCGAGCGACGTGGCGAGCTGGAACTGCTGGAATCCGGCCAGCCCCTGGCAGCCACTGTATTGGTCGCCGGGCATCACGGCAGCCGCACCTCGTCGCTGGATGCGTTTGTCGCAGAGGTGTCGCCACGTTGGGTGGTGTACACCGTGGGATACCGGAATCGCTTCGGTCATCCACATCCGCAGGTCACGGCCCGTTTCCGGGAAGCAGGCAGCGTGCAGCTGCGCAGCGATCATGGTGGCCTGATCCGCTTCCGGTTTGGCGAAGCCGGGGTGGAAGCCGCACAATACGCCGAACTCCCATCCCGATACTGGCACGCCCCATCGCCGCATGAATGATGCCGCCCGCTCGCCGTGCATGGATCAGGCCGACTACGAATTGGCGCGGCAGATGCTCGCCCGCGCCCTGCCTGTCGCCGAGAACGATCTGCCCTGGCAGGCGCTGATCTGGGCGCATGGCCGTCTCGGCAGCACGCCCGCATTCGCGCACGCTGTCGGCACGGCGCTGATTGTTTGTGAACTGCGCATCGGTGCGGATGCCGTGGCGGCGGCGCTGCTGTTCGATTGCCTGGAAACATCCAGCGACTTTGATGCGCGCTTCGGCACCGCGGCTGTGCTGGGGCGTGGGGTGAAAGCGATGGCGCGCATCGAGGACTTTGCCGCCAGCATCGCGGACCGCCGGGTCGATCCGAACGCGCAGCTGGAAGCCTTGCGGCAGATGGTGCTGGCGATGGTCGAGGATATCCGGGTGGTTCTGATCAAGCTGGCGGAGCGTACCCATGCCTTGCGCTGCGCCGTCCGGCAGGAGGAGGCGAGACGCGAACTGCTCGGCCTGCAGGCGCGGGAACTGTTCGCACCGCTGGCCAACCGCCTGGGCGTATGGCAGATCAAGTGGGAAATGGAAGACTGGGCCTTCCGTTTCCTCGAACCCGAAACCTATCGCCGGGTGGCCACCCAACTCGACGAACGGCGCGCCAGCCGGCAGGCCTATATTTTCGGCATTATTGCCCGGCTCGAAGCCGAACTGGCGTTGCACGGCATCGAAGGCGAGGTCAGCGGCCGACCCAAGCACATCGCCAGCATCGTCAACAAGATGCGGCGCAAGCGGCTGAGCTTCGAGCAGCTCTACGACATCCGCGCGGTGCGCGTGCTGGTGAAGCACGAGATCGACTGCTACACCGTGCTGGGCATCGTGCACAACCTGTGGCAGCCGATTCCCGGCGAGTTCGACGACTACATTTCCAAGCCCAAGAGCAACGACTACCGTTCGCTGCACACTGCCGTGATCGGCCCGGAAGACCGGGCGCTGGAGGTGCAGATCCGCACCTTCGACATGCACCGCCAGGCCGAACTCGGCGTGGCCGCGCACTGGCGCTATAAGGAAGGCGGCAAGGCCGACGCGCACTACGAAGAGAAAATCGCCTGGCTGCGCCGTATCCTGGAATGGAAGGACGACGTCGCCGACAGTGGCGAGTTTTCCGAGCAGTTCAAGACCGAACTCTTCCACGATCAGGTCTATGTGCTGACACCGCAGGGTCGGGTGGTGGCGCTCGATCGCGGCGCGACGCCGGTTGATTTTGCCTACGCCGTGCACACTGATCTGGGTCATCGCTGTCGGGGCGCGCGGGTCGACGGCGTGATGGTGCCGCTCAACACCGCACTGGAAAACGGCCAGCGCGTCGAAATCCTCACCGCCAAGGAAGGCGAGCCCAGCCGCGACTGGCTCAATACCGCGCTGGGTTACCTGATCACGCATCGCGCGCGTTCCAAGGTGCGTACGTGGTTTCGGCAGCGCGATGTCGGCGAACAGGTGGCACTCGGGCGCAATCTGCTCGACAAGGAAATCAAGCGACTCGGCGCGCTCGAGCCGAATCTGGAAAAGCTCGCGCAGCGGCTTCAGTTCAGCAAACTGGATGAGTTTCTTGCCGCGCTGGGCCGGGGCGACGTCGGCCAGCGTGACCTCGTCCAGGCCCTGCAGGAGTCCGGCAAGCTTGCACCGGCTGTGCTGCTGCCCACGACGAAGACGCGCGCCCGGGCCCGCTCCGGCAATCCGGTGGTGATTCCGGGCCTGGGCGACGTGCCGCTGACCCTCGCGCGCTGCTGCAAGCCCGCGCCGCCGGACGCCATCGTGGCGTACACCACGGTGGGGCGTGGCGTAACCGTGCACCGAGCGGATTGTGCGTCATTGAAGCGGGCCAACCCGGCGCGGATGCTGCCGGCGGAGTGGGGCATCGAGGCGGGCGCAGCGTTCGAGGTCGAGGTTCAGGTAAAGGCATACGACCGGCAGGGCCTGCTGCGGGACATTTCTGACGTGATCACCAAGGAAAAGCTCGACGTACTGCGCGTCAACACCGAAAGTCGCAGCGAATTCGCTTTCATGCAGCTGACCGTGCGCGTGCGCGAACTGGCGCAGCTCTCCCGTCTGCTGGTGCGTCTGCAGCATGTGCAGAATGTCATCGAGGCGCGGCGCGCCTGAGGAAGCCGGTCGTGACGACCCTGCCGGACGAACCGCCTGCCCCCCCGACGCCCGCGCGCGAACCGCCGGCCTGGTGGCGGAACTGGAAATTCATGCTGCCCATCTCCCTTGCGATTGGCGGTCTGGCGTGGTTCGCGTTGCAACACAATGTCGACCGCAGCGTGGTCGCCGGCAGCGTCGTGGTCGCCGGCCTGATCTCGAATGCGTTTGCCTGGCTGCTCGGGCTGATCGCCCTGGTGCCGGTCATCGGGCCCCTCATCGTCAAGCTGCTCTCGATCGGCTTCATCTGGCTGCTCAACGCACTCGGCTACCTGGTGTCGTACATCGCCATCCGGCGGGGGTACTCGAAAGACGTGCTCACCTACCGCGGACTCACGGTTGCGCTCATCATCGGCATCGTCATCGGCTTCGTGATCGGGAAACTGGTCTAGCAGTCCGTCTGACTTGAGACTGATCGACTGCGCCAGCGGGAAGTGTGGTCCATTTCTGCCTGATTTCTCGTTACATGGGGCCACCATGCGCCTTGAAATCGGGCAGAACTGGCTTCGTCCTCCCACTCGGCCCGCTGCGATCGCTCAAGTACGAAAATTCATGGGTTGTCGTGTCAGCAGTTCGTGGCCGGCCGGCCCGCCTCAACCTAGAAACCGCATTTGGACGCGCCTGTGATGGTGCGTTGGATCGGGTGACTGTCGCGAAGCAACGACGACGCGGGCCGGGGCCCTGCTTGCGGCGCGAGAGCGGAGTCGTTGCCGCTTTAGCGGCTTTACGAATCCGGCCTACTCCTTACGGGTACAAACTTGCGGGTACAAAGGCAGGCGCACGAGCCGGCGTGCCAGAAGGTGCGTAGCGGTCTCGCCCAAACGGCGAACGTTATTGAAGGCACATAAGCACGTATTCATGGGGTTCTCACGAGGACGACAAGCGGTCAACTGCGGTTTCTAGATTCAATCCGGCAGGGCGCTGCCGCAGTGCCAGCAAGTCAGGAAATGCGCCGGGTTGGGTTCCTTGCAGTGGGGGCAGTTGCGCTCGTCATCGCAGTGTGTATCGGCTACCCCGGCCAGGATTTCCCGGGCACGGGCAGCCTGCGCATCATCCGCCACCCAGATTTCCGGCTGGGCGTTGATGAACGGCACTTCACCTATCGCCCCGGCAGCGTTGACGTTAAATATGTGGTTGGGAATACCGAGGCTCGTTAGCAGATCGGCGGCAAGCTGGGCGTCGATCAGGCTGGCGGCAGTGTGGACCCGTTGCACAAGGGGACGCCCCGTTGTGGGCGGGTCAGTTCGCGCGGCGGACGCGCACGATCAGGTCGATGCCTTCGGTGACCATGCCAGCAGGCAGCGCGGGCAGACCGGAGATGCTGACCTGGCTGGCGTCGATGTCGGTGAGTTCGCCGGTATCGACGGCGTAGAGATGGTGGTGGGCCGAGGTATTGGGATCGTAGAACACCTTGCTGGGATCGACGATCACTTCACGGATCAGGCCTTTCTCCAGAAAAAGCTTGAGCGTGTTGTACACGGTGGCCTTCGAGGTTTCGGAATGGCGTGTGTTGACGATCGCCATCACCTGGTCGGCCGAGAGGTGTGATTGGCGTGAAAACAGGGCATGCGCGATCTCGATCCGCTGATGGGTGGGATTGATATCGTGGCTGCGCAAAAGCCCCGCCATGTTGTCGCGCGAGTAATCCATGCGCGCATCATATGCGCCAATCTGGACTTTGTCTAATTTCCTGAATGGGTATGGCTATCAATTGCGCAGCCGCCAGAAACGGGTTTGCGGCAAAAAAACGGTACAATTTCAGTCTCTTTGCGAAAATCTCCCCGCCGTGCCTACCCTTACCCGACTTGACAGCGCCCAGCCTGATTTTCAGGCACGTCTTGCCCGCCTGCTGCAATTTGACGATGCGACCGATGCATCCATCGAAACCACGGTGGCGGCGATCCTGCAGGATGTGAAAGCACGCGGTGACAAGGCGGTTCTCGAATACACCGCGCGCTTCGACCGGTTGGCGGTGGAGTCGATGGAGGCCCTTGAGCTGGATCAGGCCGAACTTCAGGCTGCCCTGCAGGCTCTGCCCGGCGAGACCCGGTCTGCATTGGAAGCGGCAGCGGGGCGCGTACGCCGCTATCACGAAAAGCAGATCCAGCTCTCGTGGAGCTACACCGAGGATGACGGCACGGTGCTGGGTCAGCAGATCACGCCGCTGGATCGCGTGGGGCTGTATGTTCCAGGGGGCAAGGCAGCCTATCCATCCTCGGTGCTGATGAACGCCCTTCCTGCTAAGGTGGCGGGGGTAGGTGAGCTCATCATGGTCGTGCCGACGCCCGGCGGCGAAAAGAATCCGCTGGTGCTGGCGGCGGCGGCCATTGCCGGCGTCGACCGCGTGTTCACCATCGGCGGTGCGCAGGCCGTCGCGGCGCTGGCCTACGGCACCCAGAGCGTGCCCCAGGTCGACAAGATCGTCGGCCCCGGTAATGCCTATGTCGCAGCGGCCAAGCGCCGTGTGTTCGGTACGGTTGGCATCGACATGATCGCCGGCCCCTCCGAAATCCTGGTGATTGCCGACGGCACGACGCCGGCCGAATGGGTGGCGATGGACCTGTTTTCGCAGGCCGAGCACGACGAGCTGGCGCAGTCCATCCTGCTGTCCCCCGACGCCGCCTACCTCGACGCCGTGGCCGCCGCGATCGACAGGCTGATCGGGGACATGCCGCGCAGCGAGGTGATCCGTACCTCGCTGACCAATCGCGGGGCGCTGATCAAGACCCGCGACCTGGACGACGCCGTGGCGATCAGCAATACCATCGCGCCCGAGCACCTGGAAGTGTCGGTTGCCGATCCGCAGGCGCTGCTGCCAGGCCTGCGCCACGCCGGCGCAATCTTCATGGGCAAGCACACCTGTGAGGCGCTCGGCGACTACTGCGCCGGGCCGAACCACGTGCTGCCGACCTCACGCACCGCGCGTTTCTCGTCGCCGTTAGGGGTGTACGACTTCCAGAAGCGTTCCAGCCTGATCCAGGTTTCACAGGCCGGGGCACAGACCCTGGGGCGCATCGCCGCCACGCTGGCCTATGGTGAAGGCCTGCAGGCCCACGCCCGTTCCGCGGAATATCGCCTCATTCCCGAGTGAGGCGTTGCCGATGAGCCGATACTGGAGCCGCGTGGTGCAGGGGCTGACACCCTATGTGCCCGGCGAGCAGCCCAAGCTGGCCAATCTGGTCAAGCTCAACACCAACGAAAGTCCCTACGGCCCGAGCCCGCGGGTGCTGGAGGCCGTGCGTGCCGAGGCGGGCGACAGCCTGCGTCTGTATCCCGACCCCAATTCCGACCGTCTGCGTGCGGGGATTGCTGCCTACCATGGCGTGACACCCGATCAGGTCTTTGTGGGCAACGGCTCGGACGAGGTGCTGGCGCATGCGTTCCTAGCCCTGCTCAAGCACGACCTGCCTATCCTGTTTCCGGATATCACCTACAGTTTCTACCCGGTTTACTGCGGCCTGTACGAAATCGAACACCGGACGATGCCCTTGACGGAGTCGTTCGAGATCCGCGTGGACGACTACCTCACGCCCAACGGCGGCATCATTTTCCCCAACCCCAACGCACCGACCGGCCGTTTGCTGGCGTGCGCCGAAATCGACCGCCTGCTGGCGGGTAATCCCGATTCGGTGGTGATCGTCGACGAGGCCTACATCGACTTCGGCGGTGAATCGGCCGTGGGTCTGGTGGCGAGTCATCCGCAACTGCTGGTCACTCGCACCCTGTCGAAATCCCATGCGCTGGCCGGACTCCGGGTGGGGTATGCCATCGGTCAGGCGCACCTGATCGAAGCGCTCAACCGCGTCAAAGACAGCTTCAATTCTTATCCACTCGACCGCTTTGCCCAGGCCGGCGCACTCGCTTCGATGGAAGATCGGGCCTATTTCGAGTCGATCTGCGCACGGGTCGTGGCAACCCGGGAACGACTGGTGGCGGAAATGACTCGGCTGGGCTTCGAGGTGCTGCCCTCGGCTGCCAATTTCATCCTCGCCCGCCACCCCGGGCACGAAGGCGCGGCGCTGGCCGCCGCCCTGCGTGAACGCAGCATCATCGTGCGTCATTTCCGGCAACCCGAACGCATCGCGCCCTTCCTGCGCATCACTGTGGGCACGGAAGCGCAGTGCGATGCCTTGCTCGATGCGCTGAAAGCGCTGTGCTGAAATCGGCCCCGGCCTGCTAGAATCCCTTAAAAGCCTTGCCTTCCGACGCCATGCGCACCGCCCAAGTCACCCGCAACACCCTCGAAACCCGGATTACGGTCAGCCTCAATCTTGACGGCTCGGGGGTCAGCAAACTCGCCACCGGTGTGCCGTTTCTGGACCACATGCTTGACCAGATCGCCCGTCACGGCCTGATCGACCTGGAGATAACGGCGACCGGTGATCTTCACATCGACGCCCACCACACGGTCGAGGACACCGGTATCACGCTGGGACAGGCCTTTGCCCAGGCGCTCGGTGACAAGAAGGGCATCCGTCGCTACGGACACGCCTACGTACCGCTCGATGAAGCCCTGTCTCGCGTGGTCGTCGACCTGTCCGGCCGCCCTGGCATCGAATACCACGTCGATTACACCCGGGCGCGCATCGGCGATTTCGACGTCGATCTGTTTCTCGAATTCTTTCGCGGCTTCATCAACCATGCGGCCGTGACCCTGCACATTGACAACCTGCGTGGCATCAATGCCCACCATCAGGCCGAGACCATCTTCAAGGCCTTCGGCCGGGCGTTGCGCATGGCGATCGAGCCGGACCCGCGCATGGCCGGCGTGATGCCTTCAACCAAGGGCAGTCTCTGAAAATGGCAGCGGACATTGCCGTCATCGATTACGGCATGGGCAATCTGCGTTCGGTGTCTAAGGCCATCGAACACGTCGCGCCGTCCATGAGCGTGGTCGTGACCTCGGATCCCGTTGCGATTGCGGCAGCCGGCCGCGTGGTGTTCCCCGGGCAGGGGGCCGCGCGCGACTGTATGCGCGAGATCGACGCGCGCGGCCTGCGGACCGTGATCGTCGAGGCCGCAACAAGCAAGCCCTTTCTCGGCATCTGCATGGGCATGCAGGTGCTGTTCGAACACAGCGAGGAAGGGGATACCCCCTGTCTGGGGATTTTTCCCGGCCAGGTGCTGCGCTTTCCCGACGACGCCATGCACGATGACGCCGGTAACAGGCTGAAGGTGCCGCACATGGGCTGGAACAATGTGCACCACGCCATGCCGCATCCCCTGTGGCGCGGCATCGAGGAAGGCGAGCGTTTCTATTTCGTGCACAGCTATTTCACCCAGCCGACCAATCCCGACCTGATCGCCGGTTTTGCGCATTATCCGTTTCCGTTCACCTGCGCGGTGGCGGCCGACAACGTCTTTGCCGTGCAATTCCACCCGGAAAAGAGCCAGAATGCCGGCCTGACCCTGCTCGGCAATTTTGCAACCTGGAACCCGCAGGGTGAAACCGCTGCCTGCGACATGACCGGCGCAGCCTGCGCCTGATTTCTTCCCTTTCGTACGACCATGCTGATCATCCCCGCGATCGACCTCAAAGACGGCCACTGCGTACGCCTTGAACAAGGCGAGATGGACCGCGCCACTGTCTTCTCCGAAGACCCCGCCGCCACCGCGCTGCACTGGAAAGCCCAGGGCGCCCGTCGCCTGCATCTGGTGGACCTCAACGGTGCCTTTGCCGGCAAACCCGTGAACGACGCCGCGATCCGCGCCATCGTCGACGCAGTGGGCGACGACATGCCGGTACAACTGGGCGGCGGCATCCGCGACCTCGCCACCATCGAGCGTTATCTCGACGACGGCGTGCGCTATGTGATCATCGGCACCGCTGCGGTGAAGACGCCGGGTTTTCTGCACGAGGCCTGCGATGCCTTTCCCGGCCACGTGATGGTGGGGCTGGATGCGAAGGACGGCAAGGTCGCGGTCGAAGGCTGGTCGAAGATCACCGGGCACGACGTCATCGACCTGGCCAAGCGTTTCGAGGGTTATGGCGTCGAGGCCATCATCTATACCGACATCGGTCGCGACGGCATGCTCACCGGGGTCAACGTCGAAGCCACGCAACGCCTGGCGCAGGCGCTGTCGATTCCGGTCATCGCCAGCGGCGGCGTCACCAACATCGACGACGTCAAGGCCCTGTCGGCCGTGGCCAAGGACGGCATCGTCGGCGCCATCACCGGGCGCGCCATCTATCAGGGTACCCTCGATTTCGCGCAGGCGCAGACGCTCGCCGACGAGCTGGCAGGCCGCATTTTCGGCCAGTGACATGCTAGCCAAGCGCATCATTCCCTGCCTGGACGTGACCGATGGACGGGTCGTCAAGGGTGTCAATTTTGTTGAGCTGAAAGATGCCGGCGATCCTGTGGAAATCGCGCGCCAGTACAACGAGGCGGGCGCGGACGAGCTGACGTTCCTCGACATTACGGCTTCCTCCGATAACCGCGACCTGATCCTCCACATCATCGAGGCGGTGGCGAGCGAGGTCTTCATTCCTTTGACGGTCGGCGGTGGGGTGCGTGCCGTGGCGGATGTTCAGCGCCTGCTCAACGCCGGGGCCGACAAGGTCAGCATCAACACATCGGCCGTGGTGAATCCGCAGCTGGTGCAAGAGGCGGCGGATCGCTACGGCAGCCAGTGCATCGTCGTCGCCATCGATGCCAAGCGCGCGGGCGAAGGCTGGGAAGTCTTCACCCACGGCGGCCGCAAGGCCACGGGGCTGGATGCGGTCGAGTGGGCGGAGAAAATGGCGGCATTGGGGGCGGGGGAACTCCTGCTCACTTCCATGGATCGTGACGGCACCAAGAGCGGTTTCGACCTGGGTTTGACGCGTGCGATTTCCGATGCGGTATCGATTCCGATCATCGCCAGCGGCGGTGTCGGCAATTTGCAGCACCTGGTCGACGGGGTGCGCGAGGGTCATGCCGACGCCGTGCTGGCCGCAAGTATTTTCCATTTCGGCGAATACACCGTCGACGCGGCGAAACGCTACATGAAGCAGCACGGCATCGAGGTCCGCCTGTGAGCGTCGCCAGCGAGTGGCTCGATGCCGTGAAATGGGACGCGCACGGTCTCGTCCCCGCCATCGCCCAGGATGCGGCAACGGGTGAAATCCTCATGGTCGCCTGGATGAATCGCGAAGCGCTGGCCGAAACCGCCCGCACCCTGCGGGGCGTGTATTTTTCCCGCTCGCGCAACCGGCTCTGGCGCAAGGGCGAGGAATCCGGCCATGTGCAGAATGTCAGCGAAATCCGCCTGGATTGCGACAATGACGTGGTCCTGCTGAAAATCGAACAAGTCGGCGGGATTGCCTGTCATACCGGGCGACGCTCGTGTTTTTTCCAGAAGTACACGCCCACGGAACAGGGCGGGGCCTGGGTAACGACCGAGCCCGTGCTGAAAAACCCGGACGAAATCTACAAATGAACGACATCCTCGATCGGATCGCAGTGACACTGGAGGCGCGCAAAGAGGCCTCGCCCGACAGTTCCTACGTGGCGAAGCTCTATGCCAAGGGCACCGACGCCATCCTGAAGAAGATCGGCGAGGAAGCCACGGAAACGGTGATGGCAGCCAAGGATGGCCAAGCCGAAAAGATCATCTACGAAGTCGCGGATTTGTGGTTTCATACCCTGGTTCTGCTGGCCCACAAGGGTCTGAAACCTGCCGACGTCCTGAACGAACTTGCGCGTCGCGAGGGGCTGTCCGGGCTGGTCGAGAAAGCCAATCGCCATGAGTGACTGTATCTTCTGCAATATCGTTGCCGGACAATTGCCCTGCGGCAAGGTCTACGAAGACGACGAAGTGCTGGCGTTTCACGATATCCATCCGTTTGCCCGGGTGCATTTCCTGATCATCCCCAAGGCGCATATCGCCACGCTGGCCGATGCCGGACCGGAACACGAACGCCTGCTCGGCAAGATGTTGTTGCTGGCACCCAGGCTGGCGAAGGAGCAGGGGCTGGCTGACGGGTTCAAAACCCTGATCAACACCGGGCGCGGTGGCGGTCAGGAGGTATTCCATATTCATATTCACGTATTCGGCGGCGGTGACCCCGTCCGCAAGACTTAATTAACAGGAGACTTCACATGGGTAGCTTCAGTATCTGGCATTGGCTGATCGTTCTGGTCGTGGTGCTGCTGATTTTCGGCACCAAGAAACTGCGCAACATCGGTAGCGACCTCGGCGGCGCGGTCAAGGGCTTCAAGGACGGGATGAAGGAAGATGCCGCCAAGATCACCGAGAACAACGACAAAGGCGGACACACCATCGACGCCGAGGTCAAAGACAAGCAGCAGAGCTGAGATGCAGCTTGCAAGATGCAGGTACAAGGTGTCCTCCCTCGGTACTGGTGTCTTGAATCTGTTCCCTGACCCATGTTTGACATAGGCTTTACCGAACTCATCGTCATCGGCGTGGTGGCGCTGATTGTCATCGGCCCCGAGCGCCTACCCAAGGTCGCGCGTACGGCCGGGCATCTCTACGGCCGTATGCAGCGCTACGTTTCGACCGTCAAATCCGACATCAGCCGCGAAATGCAGGCCGACGAATTGCGCAAGGTGGGGCAGGAATTTCGGGAATCGGTCGAGTCTGTATCGAGCAGCGTCCAGCAACAGGCCACCGTCGTCGACGACTACCTGCGCAATGAAACCAGCAATGTCAGCAAGGTGCTGACGGCGATGGGCACGATCGAGGGCGAACGGCAAGTGACCGCTGCAGCCCTGCGCGAGAGTGCGCCGGAGCCAGTCACGCAGCAGAGCCTGCCGCTGGACGAACCCGACCAGAATCCTGCTCCCGGCGAGCCGGCATCCGGTAAATCCGCATGAGCATTCGGGAAGATTCCTTCATCTCGCATCTGATCGAAATGCGGGACCGGCTGCTGCGCGCCGTGCTCGGCGTGGTCATTCTTTTTGTGATCCTGTTCCCTTGGGCGCAGGATCTCTACGCCCTGCTAGCCGAGCCCATGCTCGCCTCGCTGCCGCAAGGTGGGCAGATGATCGCCACCGAGGTCACCACACCGTTCTTTGTGCCGATGAAGGTCACGCTGATGACCGCATTCCTGCTGGCCATGCCCTGGGTGTTCTACCAGGCCTGGGCGTTTGTGGCTCCGGGTTTGTACCAGCATGAGAAACGTCTGGGCGTGCCGCTGGTGATTGCCAGCGTGATTCTCTTTCTGCTGGGAATGGCATTTGCCTACTTCCTGGTATTTCCCGTGGTGTTCGGCTTCATCGTCGGCGTGGCTCCCGAGGGCGTGGCCGTGATGACCGACATCGGGAAGTATCTCGATTTCGTCATGACCCTGTTCATGGCGTTTGGCGCGATCTTCACGCCGCCCGACATCATTTCCCAGTTCATGCTGGCGGTTCCGCTGTGGATACTGTACGAGCTCGGCATCTTGGTCGCGTCGATCATCACCAAACCAGCGGAAAAGCCGGATACGGATTACGAGCCCCTGTCGGAGTCCGACATGGACGCCGAACTCGATCGTATCGAGTCTGAATCACGGGATAAAACCTGACGCTGTTTTTTGGTGCACAAGATTTTCAAATGCACTTTATGAGTGCGTCATTGGCCGCTCGTATGCGTATAATCAACAATAAATCAACAACTTAATTTTCGGGTTTGTTTATTGCTTAATGCTGCCGCACAACACTGTGAGGAGCGTTCTGCATGGAAGCCTTGAAATCAGGTAGCGATGTATTGTTCGTGCTACTGGGCGGCATCATGGTGCTGGCGATGCATGCCGGCTTTGCCTTCCTGGAACTGGGCACCGTCCGCAAGAAAAATCAGGTCAATGCGCTGGTCAAGATCCTGACCGATTTTTCTGTTTCCACCATCGCCTATTTCTTCATTGGTTACAGCGTGGCCTATGGCGTGAGTTTTTTTGCCGGTGCTGAAACGCTCGCGGCAAAAAATGGCTATGAGCTCGTCAAGTTCTTCTTCCTCCTGACGTTCGCCGCCGCGATTCCCGCAATCGTCTCGGGTGGAATTGCCGAGCGTGCACGTTTCAATCCGCAGCTGGCCGCAACCTTTGCCTTGGTCGGTCTGGTCTATCCCTTTTACGAGGGCATCGTCTGGAACGGCAATTTTGGCATCCAGGACTGGCTGCAAGCTACGACGGGGGCGCGCTTCCACGACTTTGCCGGCTCGGTGGTGGTTCACGCCGTGGGGGGATGGATTGCTCTGCCAGCCGTGCTGCTGCTCGGTGCGCGGCGAGGCCGGTACACGAAGGATGGACTGGTTTCGGCGCATCCGCCATCAAACATTCCCTTCCTGGCCCTGGGGGCGTGGATACTCACCGTTGGCTGGTTCGGCTTCAATGTGATGTCGGCGCAGCTGATCGAATCGGTGTCGGGGTTGGTGGCGGTGAATTCTCTGATGGCGATGGTGGGCGGCACGCTTGCCGCGCTGTTCATCGGCAAGAATGACCCAGGCTTCATCCACAACGGCCCACTGGCCGGCCTGGTGGCGGTGTGCGCGGGATCTGATCTGATGCACCCATTGGGCGCGCTGGCAACCGGCGCGATTGCCGGTGCGCTCTTCGTCTGGATGTTCATGGTGACCCAGAACAAGTGGAAGATCGACGACGTGCTGGGCGTCTGGCCCCTGCATGGCCTGTGCGGTGCCTGGGGCGGGATTGCCGCCGGCGTCTTTGGTATGCAGGCGCTGGGCGGCATCGGCGGCGTGAGCGTGGCGGCGCAGCTGATTGGCACGCTGGGTGGCATTGCCGTTGCCTTGATCGGTAGCTTGGTGGTGTACGGGGTGTTGAAAAAAACCGTGGGTCTACGACTCGATCCGGAGGCCGAATTCAACGGTGCCGACCTCAGCATACACAAGGTGTCGGCGACGGCTGAGCGCGAGACCAACTGGTAATCACGCCCGCTTTCAGCGGGGCGCATCCTGAACGAGTTGCAAATGTTTCCGGCGTTCCTGGTCCAATTGTTCGAGCTGACGATCAATCTGCACGATGTCGGGGTGGGCGTCGGTGAAACGCAAGCGCAGTTCGGTGCGGGAGATGCGCAGCTTCATGATGCTGGCATCGAGTTTTTCAAGATAGGGGTCCTTGCTGCTGCTGACGGGGGGGGGCGGTTTGGGCTTGGGCGGAGAGAATCGATACGGCTGGAGCGGGACGGGGGCCGGCTCGGCCGCGACGGTGGGAGACGGCGTCAGTGCCTTGACCTGCCGTCCGGATTCGAACGGTGCCGCCGGGGGCGTGTCGGGTGTCGGCAGGAAGTGCTGGATGACGATCATGCCGATTCCAACCAGCAGCAGGACGCCGAGCGGCACGATGAAAGCCAGCAGTCGCAACTGCCCGGGCAGGGGAGCGAGGGGGCGGACAGGTTCGTTGGCAACGGGGGTGCCCGGTTGCACCAGGGCAGCCAGTGACTGCGCAACTTCCCGCGCATCAGGGCGACAGGCAGGCTGCTTGTGCAGCATCCGCGCCAGCAGTTCGGTCAATTCCGGCGGTAGGCTGCTGTCGAGCAGCCGATAATCTGGCGCTTCGTTGATGACGCTGTAGACGATGCTGGGCAGGCTGTCACCATCGAAGGCGTAGCGGCCCGTGAGCATTTCGTAGAGCACGGCCCCCAGGGAAAAAATGTCCGAGCGACCGTCGATTTCCAGACCTCTGGCCTGTTCGGGAGACATATATCGTGGCGAGCCGAACATCTGCCCAACCTGTGTCTGTTTGCTGTTGAGGAGGTGGGCAATGCCAAAGTCGGTAAGTTTGACGCGTCCCTGTTCGCCCGTGACGACCACGTTCGAGGGCTTGATATCGCGATGCACCACGCCGTGTTCATGGGCGAAGGCGAGCGCGTCCGCCATCTGTTGTGCCGTGTCCACGGCGATGGAAAGCGGCAGCAGTCGACGGTCCATCAGGTCGCGCAGGGGGGCACCCGACAGGAACTCCATCGAGATGTAGGCATGGCTTGCGGTTTCGCCCACGTCGTAGATGGTGACGATGCTGGGGTGGGACAGTCGACCAGCGCTGCGTGCCTCACGCAGGAAGCGCGTCTCGGCTTCAGTCCCTTCTTCCCGAAGTTGCTGGGTGGGAACGGCCTTGATGGCGACTTCCCGTTCGATGAGGGGATCGCGGGCCCAGTAGACCGTGCCCATTGCACCCTGACCGATTTCGCCAAGAATTTCGTAGCGGCCGATCTTCATGCGGGAAATGTTAGCAAACCGGGCATTCGACAATCTGGCCGCGGATAGACCTGCTGTCGTCTCCCATCAGGTAAAGGTAGGAGGGCATCAAGTCTTCTGGCTGGAGCAGGCTTTCAGGCGCAAGACCGGGATGCGTACGTGCGCGTAGCGACGTCGCGACCGGCCCGGGGATGAGAGTGTTCATGCGCACCCGGGGCTCCGACTCCAGCTCATCCGACCAGATGCGGGTGAGGGTTTCCAGCCCGGCTTTTGCCACCGCATAGCCTCCCCAGAATGCCGCGGGTCGATGCCCATGCGTTTCGCCCGTGAAGATCACGGACGCGCTCTCAGCGCTGCGCAACAGCGGCAGACAGGCACGGGTCAGGGCGAACGGCGCAATGAGGTTGACCCGCATCAGGGTTTGCCATTGCTCCAGAGTCTGCAATGCAAGCGGCGTGAGGCTGTAGAACTGATGCGCGCTGTGGAGAATGCCGTCCAGTCGCTTGAGATGGAACGAGAGTGTGCCTGCCAGAGTTTCCATGGCACGATCATCTGCCACGCCGAGATCGAGGGGAAACATCGCCGGCTCTGCGCCGCCGGCTGCAAGGATCTCGTCGTAGACCGCCTCAAGCCGGTTTTCATCGCGCCCGAGGAGCGCCACGGTGGCACCGTGCCGGGCGTAGGCGAGGCTGGCTGCGCGCCCGAGGCCGGAGCCTGCGCCCGTGACCAGGATGACGCGGTCTGCGAGCAGGCCGGGGGGAGGGGAATAGTCTTTCATAGGCTGTTGAGCAAGGCGTGCGCGGATTGTACGCCGCTCGTCGTTGCACTTTCGAGCGTGGCGGGGTAGGGGCCGGAAGTGTAGTCGCCAGCGAGGAAAATGGCCGGATGCGTCGTATTGACCGGCGGACGGGGCAGGTCAGGGACGCAGCCGTAGGTCGCCTGTTTTTCGACGATGGCACGACGCCAGAGGACGGGGCCCGGTGCGGCGAAAAGCCGCACTTGTGCTTCGGCCCGGTCGAGCCAGTCGGTGGGCAAATCGGTGGCCGCGCTGGCCACGCAGGCCAGGAGGCCGGTCTGGCCATGGCTTGCCCCGCGATCGAATACATACTGGGCCGGTCCGTCAGTCAGGGCCAGGAGTGGGTGGGGCAAATGAAACCCGGGGTCGAACTGGAGATAGGCAGTGGCAATCGGCAGATAGGTGTATTGCGCGACCATGCGCCGGATGGGGTCGAGTTCCCGGACATATTCGGTGAGAGCCTGAAGATGCTGGGGCGCGACGGCGATGATCACGCGGCTGAAAGCAGCGGCCGTGTCGCCGATACGCAAGGTGACCGAGGCATGGCCGGCTTCGATTGCGCGCACGCGCCGTTGGGTTTGCACGGTTCCACCCAGTACGCGGATACGCTCGGCGGCAGGAAGCGGGAACAAGGCCGAGAGATCGCGTCGTGGCAGCAGGAAGTCGCTGTGCGTGCGAGGTCCACCCAGCGCGCCTTGCAAGACGGCAACGAATGTCCTCGCGCAGGCCGCGTAGGGCGGCGTGTTCAGCGCCGCGATACAGAGCGGGAACCAGAGCAGCTGATTGACGCGAGCGGGCTGCGTGCCGGCAAGCATGGCGACGGTCGTACCAGATGGGGGAAGCGGACCGGCAAGCAGCGCGCGCGCCCATTGCAGCGCAGCCCATTTTTCCCGCCAGCGCAGCCCGCGTGCAGCGACAAACCCGGCCAGCAGGTTGAAGGGCGCAGGCCAGGCTGGGCAGGCGAGGCGGAAGGCCGGCGGCGCATCGAGCCGCAGCGGACGCCGCCAGAGGTTGCCGGTTTCGTTGCCGCCGAGGTGGGTGATCAGATCCAGGGTGGTGGTGTAGGCACCGAGCAGCATGTGCTGGCCGTTGTCGACCTGGCACCCGTCGAGTTCTGCCGCGCGCGCACGGCCGCCCAGGGTGCGGCTGGCCTCGAACAGGGTGACGTTCACCCCAGCCTCGGCAAGCGTCAGCGCGGCTGCGCAACCGGCCCAGCCGCCGCCGATGACTGCCACGACAGGTTTCATGGAGACAGCCAGGTCTTGCTGGCCAGCCACAGCTTGCGCACCGGCGTGAGCGACACACGCGCGCGCAACACCGGGAAATGGCTGCGACGGATTTCATCGAGCAGCGTGCGATAGATGGCCGCCATGATCAGCCCCGGGCGTTGCGCGCGCCGTGTGGCTGCAGGCAGGGCGGCAAGCGCGCTGTCGTAGTGGGCGATGGCCCGTGCATACTGGAACTGCATCAGGGCCTGGAACGCGGCGGAGTCACGCCCCTGCAGCAGATCGGATTCGCTGACGCCGAATTGCGCCAGTTCATCCTGCGGCAGGTAGATGCGGCCACGCCGGGCGTCCTCGCCGACATCGCGGATGATGTTGGTGAGCTGGAAGGCGAGGCCGAGTTCGTGGGCGTAGCGACGCAATGCGCGGTCATGTTCCACGCGTGTGCCGGCAAAGATCGAGGCGGCGATTTCCCCCACGACGCCGGCGACACGGTAGCAATACAGATGCAGCGACTTGAAATCCGGGTAGCGGCCGTGATTGAGATCCATCGCCATGCCGTCGACAATTTCCAGCAACAGGCCCGGGGCGATGTCGCGTCCGTGCGCGGTATCGGCCAGCGCCCGCGTGGTCGGGTGTTCGGCCTCGCCGTTACCGAAGCGGGTGATCTCGCTGCGCCACCAGTCGAGCTTGGCGTCTGCGACCTGCCGCTCGTGACATTCGTCCACCACATCGTCGAGTTCGCGACAGAGCGCGTAGAAAGCGGTGATCGCACGGCGTGTGTCGGTCGGCAGGAAGACAAAGCTGTAGTAGAAGCTGGAGCCGCTCGCGGCCGCCCGTTCCTGGCAATATGGGTGGGGGTCCATCTCAGCGCAGCCCCCGCACCAGCATCATGACCCAGTCGCCCTTGCCCAGAACCGGGCGGTTGGCAAAGACGCAAGCGGGGTCGGCGTGCAGCTTGCGCAGGATGGTTTCGCCGCCGCGAATGGTGACACGGATTTCCAGCCCGATCCGTCCCTTGAGAATACGGCCGAGCGGCGCGCCGGCCTGCAGGAGTTTCCGCGTCCGCTCGATCTGCTTCAGCATCAGCGCGCGCCACAGGCCGCGTGTGTCGCCGGCGGCGATCTGGGATTCGCCGACGTGATACGCAGCCAGTTCATCCAGCGGCAGATAGATGCGGTCCTTCTGGTAATCGATGGCGATGTCCTGCAGGAAATTGATCAGTTGCAGACTGCTGCATATCGCATCCGAGTAGGCGAGATGGCGCGGGTCGGCATCGCCGTAGAGGTGCATCATCAGCCGGCCGACAGGATTGGCGGAACGTCGACAGTAGTCCATCACCTCGCCGAAATTGGCGTAGCGTGTTTTGGTCACGTCCTGTTCGAAAGCCGACAACAGATCACGCAAGGGCGCAAAAGGGATGGCGTGAGTTCGGATTGCCCGGGCAAGGGGGCCGAATACCGGGTCGCTCGGGGTCTCGCCGGCCTCGATGCGATCCAGTTCATGTCGATAGGCCGCAAGTTGTGCCAGCCGTTCGGTAGCCACGGCATTGCCTTCGTCGGCGATGTCGTCTGCACTGCGTGCAAAGCGGTAGATGGCCTCGACCGGACGACGCAGCCGGCCGGGCAGCAACCAGGAGGCAACAGGGAAGTTTTCGTAGTGGTCGACCGGCACCGGCAATAAAAAACGGAATGGGAATAAAGACTTAAGGCAAGGCCGGGCTGCCTTGGGTGACAGCATCGCATTGATTATATTACACTTCTTGGTTGGTGGTTTTGCGGCCAGGCCGCGAGAGTGGCGGAATTGGTAGACGCACTGGATTTAGGTTCCAGCGCCGCAAGGCGTGGGGGTTCGAGTCCCCCCTTTCGCACCACCGGTTCGATGCCGTTCACCCGATTCAATTCTTTTCACCAGGACGTATTGTGATGCAAGCAAATCTTGAAGTGCTCGAAGGACTGGTCCGCCGACTGGACATCAGCGTGCCCATGGACCAACTGGAAACCGAAGTGCAGAACCGCCTCAAGCGCCTGGCACGCAAGGTCAAGATGGATGGCTTCCGTCCGGGCAAGGCCCCGTTGTCTGCCGTGGTGCGACAACATGGTGCCGGTGTGCGTCAGGAAGTCCTGGGCGAAACCCTGCAAAGCCGCTTCGGCGAAGCCGTGCAAGCACATCAACTCAGGATTGCGGGCTATCCGCGCTTCGAACCCAAGGCCGGTCAGGGCGCTGCGAGCGCAATGACCTTCAGCGCCAGTTTCGAGGTCTACCCCGAGGTGAGGATCGACAGCCTGGCCGACGGCAAGATCAGCCGCCCGAATGTCGCTCTGGGCGACGCCGATGTGGCCAAAACCCTCGAAGTCCTGCAAAAACAGCGGCGGGCGTTTGAACCTGTTGCCCGTCCGGCTGCTGAAGGGGATCTGATCAAATTCGACTATCAGGGCACGGTGGATGGCACGGCATTTGAAGGCGGCAAGGGCGAAGACTTTGCTGCCGTGGTGGGTGAAGGTCGTTTGCTGAAGGATTTCGAGCAGGCGCTGATTGGCCTCGCGGCCGGTGACGGAAAAGGCTTCGACTTGACCTTCCCGGATGATTATGCCGCCAAAGAACTGGCCGGCAAGACTGCGCATTTCGAAGTGCAGGTCAAGGATGTGCAAATGCCGGTACTGCCGGCGGTAGACGCCGAATTCGCCCGGGCACTGGGGGTCGAGGACGGTGATGTGGACAAGCTCAAGGCTGAGGTGAAAACCAATCTGGAACGCGAAGTGAAACGTCGCGTTCAGGGCAAGCTCAAGGAGCAGACCATGGAGCTGCTCCTGCAGAAAAGCACGCTGGACCTGCCGCAAAGCCTGGTGGCAATGGAAACCGATCGCCTGATGAAAATGACCGAAGCCGACATGCAGGCGCGCGGGGTTCAGAGCGTGAAGCTGTCTGCCGATATGTTTACAGGCCAGGCCGAACGCCGGGTGCGCCTGGGCTTGATTCTTGCTGAAATTGTTCAGGCAAACAAGCTCGTGGCCCAGCCCGACCAGATTCGCACCCTGATCCAGGAGCAGGCACAGAGCTACGAGGAGCCCGAACAAGTGGTCCAGTGGTACTACCAGAATCCGGAGCGAATGCAGGAAATCGAGTCCCTGGCCCTGGAAGAGAATGTGGTAGCATGGGTTGCAGGTCAGGCTCAGGTGGAAGACGTGACAACCTCTTTTGAAGAACTGATGGGACGTGCCTGATGCACATTGAATACGAACGCAAGGCCTTTGAGCCCCAGGGTTTGGGGCTCGTCCCCATGGTCGTCGAACAGAGTGGCCGGGGTGAGCGCGCCTACGACATCTATTCACGCCTGCTCAAGGAGCGCGTGATTTTTCTGGTGGGGCCGGTCAACGACGCCACCGCCAACCTTGTTGTGGCCCAGCTGCTCTTCCTAGAATCGGAAAATCCCGACAAGGATATTTTCTTCTACATCAATTCGCCCGGCGGCTCGGTGTCCGCGGGTCTGGCCATCTACGACACCATGCAGTTCATCAAGCCGGATGTGTCGACGCTGTGCATCGGCCAGGCGGCCAGCATGGGAGCCTTCCTGCTGACGGCCGGGGCCAAGGGCAAGCGCTACTGCCTGCCGAATTCCCGCGTCATGATCCATCAGCCTTTGGGCGGGTTCCAGGGGCAGGCGTCGGACATCGCGATCCACGCCAAGGAAATTCTTTACCTGAAAGCGCGTCTCAACGAGATGCTGGCCAAGCACACCGGCCAGAGTATCGAGGCCATCGAACGCGACACCGATCGCGACAATTTCATGAGTGCGGAAGACTCGATGAAATACGGCCTGGTGGACAAGGTGCTCACCAGCCGCATCGAAGCGTAAGCAGGAATCAAGCAAGGAAAAGCAATGGCAGACAAAGGCTCCGGCGACAAACTCCTCTACTGCTCCTTCTGCGGCAAAAGCCAGCACGAAGTGCGCAAGCTGATTGCCGGCCCGTCGGTATTCATCTGTGATGAATGCGTCGAGCTGTGCAACGACATCATCCGCGAGGAAATCCAGCAGGCCGACAGCCAGAAAACCACTGGTTCCGAATTGCCGACACCGCATGAAATCAGCGGCATCCTCGACCAGTATGTGATCGGTCAGGGCCAGGCAAAAAAAGCGCTCGCGGTGGCAGTCTATAACCACTACAAGCGGTTGCGCAGCAATTCGGGTAGCGGTGAGGTGGAGCTCGCCAAATCCAACATCCTGTTGATTGGGCCGACCGGTTCGGGCAAGACGCTGCTGGCCCAGACGCTGGCGCGCCTGCTGA
Source organism: Hydrogenophilales bacterium 16-64-46 (assembly GCA_002281775.1). Lineage (GTDB taxonomy): Bacteria > Pseudomonadota > Gammaproteobacteria > Burkholderiales > Thiobacillaceae > Thiobacillus. The sequence continues at coordinate 52,222 of NCGY01000008.1, forward strand.
ACGTACCGTTTGTGATCGCCGACGCCACCACGCTGACCGAAGCCGGTTACGTCGGTGAGGATGTCGAAAACATCATCCAGAAGCTGCTGCAGAAATGCGACTACGACGTGGACAAGGCCAAGCAGGGCATCGTCTACATCGACGAGATCGACAAGATTTCACGCAAGTCGGATAACCCCTCGATTACCCGCGACGTCTCGGGAGAAGGCGTGCAGCAGGCGCTGCTGAAACTGATCGAAGGCACGACGGCATCGGTGCCGCCGCAAGGCGGGCGCAAGCACCCCAACCAGGAATTCGTCCAGGTGGATACCAGCAACATCCTGTTCATCTGCGGCGGCGCGTTCAGCGGTCTGGAAAAGGTCATACGCGGCCGCACCGAAAAGGGCGGCATCGGCTTTGGCGCGCAGGTCAAGAATGTCGACGAGACCAAGCGCGATGCCGAACTGCTGCATCAGGTCGAACCCGAAGATCTGATCAAGTACGGCCTGATCCCGGAATTCGTCGGTCGCTTGCCGGTTGTGGCGACACTGGATGAACTGGATGAAACGGCGCTGGTCCAGATCCTGACCGAACCGAAAAACGCGCTGACCAAGCAGTTCGCCAAACTGTTCAAGATGGAAGGCGTCGAACTCGAATTCCGCGACGAGGCGCTCGGGGCGATCGCCAAACGTGCGCTGGCAAGGCGAACCGGCGCGCGTGGTCTGCGTTCCATCATCGAGCATGCCCTGCTCGACACCATGTACGATCTGCCTTCCCTCAAGGGGGTCAGCAAGGTGGTGGTTGACAACAACCTCATCACGGGCGAAGGCAAGCCCTTGCTGATCTATTCCGAACAGGGTGACCAGCCGCTCGCGGCAGGCGCTTGACCCAGGTGGCGCAGCGAAGCGCCACCCCTTGAATTTGTCACCAGGCCCCCGATATGCGGATGTGCGTGGTTACCCCGCGCATCCTTTCCTCAACCACACCAGGAAAACATGATGAGCGACAACATATCCAAGGAACAGGTCGATCTGCCGCTGTTGCCGCTTCGCGACGTGGTGGTGTTTCCCCACATGGTCATCCCGCTGTTTGTCGGGCGACCCAAATCAATCAAGGCGCTGGAAACCTCGATGGAATCCGGCAAGAGTATTCTCCTGGTCGCACAGAAAACCGCCGCGCAGGACGACCCCACGCCGGAAGACCTCTACGATACCGGGAGTGTCGCCACGGTCCTGCAGATGCTCAAGCTGCCCGATGGCACCGTCAAGGTGCTGGTTGAGGGTAATCAGCGCGCCCGCGTGCTAGACGTTTCCGATTCGGGTACGCATCTCTCGGCGCGCGCCGAAATACTGCCGGCCGAGGGTGAAGAACTGGTCGAAGTCGAGGCCATGCGTCGCGCGCTGCTCACCCAGTTCGATCAGTACGTCAAGCTCAACAAGAAAATTCCGCCCGAGATCCTGACCTCGCTGTCGGGTATCGATGAAGGTGGACGGCTGGCCGATACGATCGTTGCGCATCTGCCGCTTAAGCTCGAACAAAAGCAGGAAGTGCTGGAGATGATCGGCGTCAACAAGCGCCTCGAACACCTGCTCGGCCTGCTTGAGGGCGAACTCGACATCCTGCAGGTGGAAAAGCGCATTCGCGGCCGCGTGAAGCGGCAGATGGAGAAGAGCCAGCGCGAGTACTACCTGAACGAGCAGGTCAAGGCGATCCAGAAGGAGCTTGGCGACATCGAGGAGGGAGCGGAACTCGAAGAACTGGAAAAGCGCGTCAAGGCCGCCAGCATGACCAAGGAAGCCGAAGCCAAGGCGATGGGCGAATTGAAGAAGCTGCGCATGATGTCGCCGATGTCGGCTGAAGCCACGGTGATCCGCAGCTACATCGAAGCGATGGTCGGGCTGCCCTGGAAAAAGAAAACCAAAATCAGCAAGGACCTCGCCAAGGCCGAGACAGTGCTGGACCAGGATCATTACGGTCTCGACAAGGTCAAGGAACGCATCCTGGAGTACCTCGCTGTCCAGCAGCGTGTCGACAAGGTCAAAGCCCCCATCCTGTGTCTGGTCGGACCGCCGGGCGTGGGCAAGACCTCGCTCGGGCAGTCGATCGCGCGCGCGACCAACCGCAAATTTGTCCGCATGGCGCTCGGTGGTGTGCGCGACGAATCCGAGATTCGCGGCCACCGCCGTACCTACATCGGATCGATGCCCGGCAAGATCCTGCAGAGCCTGACCAAGATCGGCGTGAAAAATCCCCTGTTCCTGCTCGACGAAGTCGACAAGATGGGACAGGATTTCCGCGGCGATCCGGCCTCGGCCCTGCTCGAGGTTCTGGACCCTGAGCAGAACCACACCTTTCAGGATCACTACATCGAGGTGGAATACGACCTGTCCGATGTGATGTTCGTGGCCACGGCCAACTCGCTCAATCTGCCTGCGCCCCTGCTGGATCGCATGGAAGTGATTCGTCTGTCGGGTTACACGGAGGATGAGAAAGTGAGTATCGCCGAGCGCTACCTGGTGCCCAAGCAGTTGAAGGTCAATGGCATCAAGGAAGGTGAACTGGCGATTGCGGAATCCGCGTTGCGCGATATCGTTCGCTACTACACGCGCGAGGCGGGGGTGCGTAGTCTCGAACGCGAGATTTCCAAGATCTGTCGCAAGGCGGTCAAGGCCCTGCTGCTGAAGAAGCAGAAAACCAAGATTTCGGTCACGGCGCGCAACCTCGACAAATATCTGGGCGTGCGGCGTTTCAGCTTTGGCATTGCAGAACTGAACAACCAGGTCGGCCAGGTGACCGGCCTGGCGTGGACCGAAGTTGGCGGCGAATTACTCACCATCGAGGCGGTTTCGCTCCCCGGGCGCGGCAAGATGACGACGACGGGCAAGCTTGGCGAAGTGATGCAGGAGTCGATCCAGGCTGCGCTCTCGGTGGTTCGCGCGCGTTCACGCAAGCTGGGCATTCAGGAAGATTTCTATCAGAAGCGCGACATCCACATCCACCTGCCCGAGGGCGCTACGCCCAAGGACGGGCCGTCTGCGGGCATCGCGATCTGCACCTCGATGGTGTCCATCCTCACAGGAATTCCCGTGCGCGCCGATGTGGCAATGACCGGTGAAATCACGCTGCGCGGTGAAGTCCTGCCCATCGGCGGCCTCAAGGAAAAACTCCTGGCTGCGCATCGTGGCGGCATCAAGACCGTCCTGATTCCGCACGAGAACGTGAAAGATCTCACCGAAATTCCAGATAACATCAAGAACAAGCTGGACATCCATCCCGTCAAGTGGATAGACGAGGTGCTCGTGCTGGCGCTGGAACGCAGTCCGGAACCCTTGCCCGAGGAAGCAGAGTCCCCGGTCGAGGCGATTGCAGTGCCGGAGGAAGACGATTCCGCATCGGCGACACTCAAGCACTGAGTACTTTTTGACCACCCCCTCCGAATCCCGCGCCAGGCGCGGGATTTTTTTGCCCATCGCCCGGAAAACCGCTTGACACAAGGTTTTGCGGGTTGCTATAAAAGCGGCCACAGGGTTTTCCTGTGCCACTTGAGTGAAGGGGACAACACGTGAACAAATCCGAATTGATTGATGCCATCGCCGACTCTGCAGACATTTCCAAAGCTGCTGCCGGTCGTGCGCTGGATGCCGCTGTCGAGGCAGTCAAGAAAGCGCTGAAGAAAGGTGACATGGTCACCCTGGTGGGTTTTGGCAGCTTCTACGTTGGCAAACGCGCTGCCCGCACTGGCCGTAATCCGCGCACTGGTGCTTCGATCAAGATCAAGGCTGCCAAGGTGCCGAAGTTCCGGGCCGGCAAAGGGCTGAAAGACGCCATCAACTGATAAAAAGTCATTTGGCATTTGGCAAGGTCCGGAAAAATATTGTAGAATTTTGGTCTTTGTCGGGTGCTTAGCTCAGCTGGTAGAGCGTCGCCCTTACAAGGCGAATGTCGGGGGTTCGAACCCCTCAGCACCCACCAGCTCAGTGCAAGGCATACGCAGTCAGCAATACATGGAGTGGTAGTTCAGTTGGTTAGAATACCGGCCTGTCACGCCGGGGGTCGCGGGTTCGAGTCCCGTCCACTCCGCCAACACCGAAAAAGGCGAACGCAAGTTCGCCTTTTTTCATGTCAGCGTTCCGGCAGTTCGATGGGGCGAGACGTGAAACCCAAAGTGCGCGAAAATGCGCCCTCTTGATAAATTGGAGTGAGCTGTGCTCGAAGCGATTCGCAAACACGCACAAGGCTGGCTGGCCAAGGTGATCCTTGGCCTGATCGCATTGACCTTTGCCCTGTTCGGTCTCGATACCTACATGCAGGGTGATCGCAGCGGCGGAGCCATCGCCAAGGTGGGCGAACTGGACATCTCGCGCGAGGCGCTGGCTGAAGAGGTGCGCGCACAGACCGACCGCATGCGCGAGGCGATGGGGCCGGCATTCGATCCGGCTGTCTCTGAAACGCGCGAATTCCGCCAGCAGGTACTTGACAGCATGGTCGAGCGCTTCGCGCTGCTGCAGGAAGCGCAAAAACTGAAACTGGCGGCACCCGACAGCCATCTGGCCATGACGCTGGCGCAGATTCCCGCATTCCAGCAGGATGGAAAGTTTTCACGCGAACGCTACGAGACCGTGCTGAAGCAGAATGGCCGTACTCCGGCGCAATTCGAGAATGAACTGCGTCAGGCCTTCATGCTCGAGACCATGGCGAGCCCGGTGGCGCTTGCGTCCTTTCCCTCGCGTGAAGTGCTCGCCAGCCTCGTCAAACTGGTCGCGCAGCAGCGTGAAATCGCCTGGGTCGATCTGCCGGCCGCATCGGTGGCTGCGGAAATCAAGATTACGCCGGCCGACATCGAGCGCAGCTATCAAGCAAACAAGGCCGATTTCACCGAGCCCGAGCAGATTCAGGCCGAGTATGTCGTGCTCGATCTCGCGACCGTCGCGGCGAATATCGCGATCAGCGAGCAGCAGATCAACGAGTACTACGCGGCGCAGTCTGCGCAATTCGGCCAGCCGGAGCAGCGCAGCGCCAGCCACATCCTGATTGCAGCCGACAAATCGGCTGCCCCCACCGTGCGTGCCAAGGCCCGGGCCGAAGCCGAATCGCTGTATCAGATTCTGCAGAAGTCGCCTGCTCGCTTTGCCGAACTGGCACGCGAAAAATCGCAGGACCCGGGTTCGGCCGAGCAGGGCGGCAGCCTCGGCAGTTTCGCTCGCGGAATGATGGTGAAACCCTTCGAGGATGCGGTGTTCGCCATGAAACCGGGTGAGATTCGCGGGCCGGTGGAATCCGATTTCGGCTATCACGTCATCCGGCTCGACGGTATCCAGGCTGCGAAGACCGCCCCGTTGGCAGAGGTGCGTGCGAGCGTGATCGAGGCACTGCGCAAGCAGCAGGCGCAAAAGCAGTTTGCGGAACTGGCCGAAACCTTCGGCAATCTCGTGTATGAAAATGCCGATTCCCTGCAAGCTGCGGCTGATGCAGTCAAATCGCCGATCCGCAAGAGTGGCTGGATGAGCGCTAAAGCGCCGCAGCCACCGTTTGATAACAAGGCCTTGTCAGAAGCCTTGTTCAATTCTGATGGCATCAAGAACAAGCAGAACACTGAAGCGATTGAGGTCCAGCCCGGTGTTCTGGTGGCAGCACGTGTGTCCGCGTATCAGCCAGCCCGTCTGAAGCCCCTTGCAGAGGTCGCTGCCCTGATCGAGACGCGCTTGCGGACTGAAGAGAGTGCAAAACTCCTGGCGGACAAGGGCAAGGCACTCATTGACGAACTCCGTAAAGGCGAGGAGCCCGTGCTGGGCTGGTCTGTCTTCAGTGTGGTGGGACGCCAGCCGGGTGACATACTCGATCCTGCGGGTGCAAAGGCCGTGTTTCGTGCGCGCACGGATAAACTGCCTGCTTACGTCGGCTTCGCGCGCCCCGGCGGTAATTACCGCATTGTCCGCATCACGCGCGTGATCGATGCCGTCAACGCCGACCCGATGCTGGCGAATTCGATTGAATCCGGCGTGATGCAGGCGCAACAGCGTGCAGACCTGCAGGCGATGGCAGGCTTGGCCAGGGCTGCGCAAAAGGTGGAAATCAAGGCGGACGCCGTCGAAGGGCGCTGACCGGGTGCGATCATGCGCGCCCAATAAAAAACGCGCCGTGAGGCGCGTTTTTTATTGCTGATGTCCTGTGCATCAATCCGCGCCCCCCGCCGTGGTGTTGAAACCTGCATCGACGTAAGTGATCTCGCCGGTGATGCCTGAGGCAAGGTCAGACAGCAGGAATGCTGCTGCGTTGCCGACTTCCTCGATGGTGACGTTGCGGCGCAGAGGGGCGTTCTTCGCGACCATGTCCATCTTCTCGCCAAAGTTTGCGATGCCGGACGCTGCCAGCGTCTTGATCGGCCCGGCGGAGACCGCATTGACGCGGATACCCTTCGGTCCCAGGCTCTGCGCCATGTAGTAGACGTTGGACTCCAGGCTGGCCTTGGCCAGTCCCATCACGTTGTAGTTGGGGGCGGAACGGATGGCACCCAGATACGACAAAGTAAGCAGGGCCGCCGGGCGGCCTTCCATCATGGGCAGCGCGGCCTTGGCCAGCGCTGCGAAGCTGTAGGAACTGATGTCATGGGCAATACGGAAATTCTCGCGTGTGACGGCGGAGAGGTAGTCGCCGGCAAGCGCTTCGCGGGGCGCGAATGCGATCGAATGGACCAGTCCGTCGAGGCCATCCCAGTGCTGGCCAAGCTGGGCGAACAAGTCGGTGATCTGTTCGTCGCTCGATACGTCGCAGGGGAACACCAGCGAGGAGCCGAATTCGGCAGCGAATTCGGTGACGCGTTCCTTGATGCGATCCCCCTGGTAGGTAAAGGCCAGTTCCGCGCCTTCACGCTTGCAGACCGAAGCGATGCCATAGGCGATGGAACGATTGGAGATGACACCGGTGATCAGGATGCGTTTGCCCGCAAGGAAGCCCATGACGACGCTTTCGTATGAATTGGAGTGCGCGAATTATAACGGCTGACGAGGCCCCCGCGCTTGGGTACACTTGCCGCATGATGCGGATCGGAGCCATGCTGTTGTGCGTCGGAGCGAGCCTCCTGGCGGGCTGTTCCGACGGCGACTGGAACAACCCCTATCCCGGCCGCGATGCCGATGCCAATGCCGTCTACAGCGCCTTCGGCGAGCGTCCCAAGCATCTCGATCCCGCGCGTTCCTATAGCTCTAACGAGGTCGAATTCACCGGCCAGATCTACGAGCCACCGCTGCAGTACCACTTTCTCAAGCGCCCTTACGAACTGATTCCACTCACTGTCGAGTCGGTGCCGCAGCCGCAGTATCTCGATGCCGCCGGCCGGGTGCTGCCGGACGATGCGCCCTCTGCCACCATCGCCGAGAGCCTGTACGAGATTCGTATCCGGCCGGGCATCCTGTACCAGCCGCATCCCGCCTTCGCCAAAGATGACCGCGGCCGTTATCGCTACCACGCCATGCGCGCCGAAGACCTTGCCAGCAAACGGCAGATTGCCGATTTCGAATACACCGGCACGCGTGAACTGGTGGCGGCCGACTACGTCTACCAGATCAAGCGGCTCGCCCATCCCGCGCTGAGCTCGCCCATCTTCGGTTTGATGAGCGAACACATCATCGGTCTGAAAGCGCTGGGGGCGGCGCTCGACGAGGCCGCCAAGGCACATCCGGATCGTCCGCTCGACCTCGATGCGTTTCCGCTGGCCGGGGTCGAAGTCGTCGACGCCCACACCTACCGCGTCAGGGTGAAGGGCAAGTACCCGCAGTTTCTCTACTGGCTGGCCATGCCGTTCTTCGCGCCGGTTCCGTGGGAAGCCGAGGTGTTCTATCGCCAGCCCGGCATGGCCGAACGCAATCTCACGCTCGACTGGCAGCCGGTGGGCACGGGGCCGTTCTATCTTGCCGAGAACGATCCCAACCGCCGTATGGTGCTGAAGAAGAACCCCAATTTCCACGGCGAAACCTATCCGACAGAGGGCGACGCAGCCGACCGCGCAGCAGGCCTGCTGGCAGATGCAGGCAAGCCTTTGCCGCTCGTGGACGAAGCCATCTTCAGCCTGGAAAAGGAAACCATTCCCTACTGGAGCAAGTTCCTGCAGGGCTATTACGACAGTTCGGGCATCAGCTCGGACAGCTTCGACGAAGCGGTGCAGTTTTCCAGCGGCGGCGATCCGCAGCTTACTGACGCCATGCGCGACAAAAACATCCACCTCGTCACCACCGTGCAGACTTCGATCTGGTACGTGGGCTTCAACATGCTCGACCCGGTCATCGGCGGGCTTGCGCCAGAGCGGCAGAAGTTGCGGCAGGCGATTTCCATCGCGCTTGATTACGAGGAATTCATTTCCATTTTCCTCAACGGGCGAGGCATCCCGGCGCAAGGGCCGATTCCCCCCGGCATCTTTGGTCACGTCGAGGGCGTGGCGGGACTCAACCCTTACGTCTACCGGGCGGTGGGGCAGACCCTCGTGCGCCGGCCTATCGAGGACGCGAAGAAGCTGCTCGCCGAAGCCGGGTATCCCAATGGACGTCATGCCAAAACCGGCGAACCGCTGGTGCTGTATTTCGACACCATGGCCAGCGGCCCGGATGCCAAGTCGCGGCTCGACTGGATCAAGAAGCAGCTCGACAAGATCAATGTGCAGCTGGTGGTGCGCGGCACCGACTACAACCGCTTCCAGGACAAGATCCGCAAGGGCAACGCGCAGCTCTTCGAGTGGGGTTGGAACGCCGACTATCCCGACCCCGAGAATTTCTTCTTCCTGCTCTACGGGCCGCACAAGAAGGTGGGCACCGGCGGCGAGAACGCGGCGAACTACGACAACCCGGAATTCAACCGCCTGTTCGAGCGCATGAAGGACATGGACAACGGCCCCGAGCGCCAGGCCATTATCGAACAGATGCTGGAGATCGTGCGCCGTGACGCACCGTGGATCTTTGCCTACTACCCCAAATCCTTCGGCCTGCGCCACGACTGGGTGAAGAACGTGAAACCCAACCTGATGGCCAACAACACCCTCAAGTACCGCCGCGTCGATCCGGCGCTGCGCGCGGACAAACGCACCGCGTGGAACCGGCCGGTGCTGTGGCCCATCGCCTTGGGCGGGCTGGCGCTGGTTGCGCTGGTCGCACCTGCCTTCGTCGCTTGGCGGCGGCATGAAAGGAAGGCTGCCTGATGTTCGCCTATCTTCTACGCCGCGTCCTCTACGCCATCCCCATCCTCATAGGCGTGAACCTGTTGACCTTCACGCTGTTTTTCGTAGTCAACACGCCGGACGACATGGCGCGGCTGCAACTGGGGGCCAAGCACGTGACACCCGAGGCCATCGAGCGCTGGAAGGTCGAGCATGGTTACGACAAGCCGCTGCTCCTGAATCGCGATGCGCAGGGCAGCGCGCAGTTCACCGACACGATTTTCTTCAAGCATTCGGCGGCCATGTTCGCGTTCGAATTCGGCAAGGGCGACGACGGGCGTGACATCGGCAACGAGATCGTCACCCGCATGGGCCCGAGCCTGGCGATTGCGCTGCCGGTATTCGCCATCGGCCTGCTGGTCAACATCAGCTTTGCACTGCTGATGGTGTTCTTCCGTTCCACCTATCTTGACCTGTGGGGGGTGGTGCTGTGCGTGGTGCTGATGTCGATCTCGGGCCTGTTCTACATCATCGCGGGGCAATTCTTCATTGCCAAGCTGTGGAACCTGCTGCCGATTTCGGGGTTTGCCGACGGCCTAGATGCCTTCAAGTTCGTGTTACTGCCGGTGTTGGTCGGCGTGGTGTCGGGCATCGGCAGTGGCTCGCGCTGGTATCGCACCATCTTTTTGGAAGAGATCGGCAAGGACTACGTGCGCACTGCGCGCGCCAAGGGTCTGTCGGAAGTGCGCGTGCTGTTCCGCCATGTGTTGAAAAACGGCCTCATCCCCATCCTCACCGGGGCGGTGGTGGTGCTGCCGCTGCTGTTCATGGGTAGCCTCATTGTCGAATCCTTCTTCGGTATTCCGGGCCTCGGCAGCTATACCATCGACGCGATCCAGGCGCAGGATTTCTCGGTGGTGCGGGCGATGGTCTTCCTCGGCGCGGTGCTCTACATCGTCGGCCTGATCCTCACCGATCTGTCCTACGCCTGGGCTGATCCGCGGGTGCGGCTGCAATGAGCGCGATCCAGCCGGTGATCCTCTGGACCGATGCGCTGGTGTTCGCGCTGGTGGCGGGGGTGACTGGATTGGTGCTGTACATCCGCCGCCACGAACACCTGCGCGCGCCGTGGGCGGGCGTGGCGAGGCAGCCGATGGCGATGGGGTCGGCGCTGGTGCTGGCCGTGTTCGTGGTCATCGGTCTACTCGATTCGCTGCATTACCGGGAACGGCTGCCCGACAGCCCGCCCGACAAACCGCAATATTCCGTCGAGGTGCTGTCGGCTTTCGATGCGCTGGTCGGACCCCTGCGCACGCAGCAGGAGAAGACCTACTCCGCGCCGCTGGCGATGCATCTCTACGCCAAGGAATTCGTCGATCACGACGGGGTGGTGGTGCGCGAGTATCCGCGCCTGAAATATGGCGGTGCGCATCTCGAAAGCGCTGCCGCGCACTGGGCAGACATCGTGCGGCGTGTGTTGCTCGGCAGCGTGCAGGGGCTGGCCATCGCGCTGCTGCTGGTCGGCGTTCTGGCGGCGTGGCAGGCGCGCCGCAGCCGGCAAAGCTACGGTGAATGGCTTACTGTCTTCGGTACGGGCAGGCTGGGATGGCCCGGGCGCACGCTGGCGACGATGCTGGCGCTGATCGCGATCGCGATTGCCGTGCTGCTGCATCTGGCCGCGGGCTATCACGTGCTCGGCACCGACAAGGTGGGGCAGGACGTGCTCTATATCAGCCTGAAGAGCATCCGCACCGGGCTGGTCATCGGCACGCTCACCACGCTGGTCACCTTGCCACTGGCGGTCGTGCTGGGCATTGCGGCGGGGTATTTCCGGGGCTGGGTCGACGACGTGATCCAGTACGTCTACACCGTGCTGAATTCGATTCCAGGCGTGCTGCTCATCGCCGCTGCGGTGCTGATCGTGCAGGTGTACATCGAATCGAATCCGGAACTTTTCGACACCGCCGCCGCGCGCGCCGACATCCGCCTGCTGGCGCTGTGCCTCATCATGGGCATGACGAGCTGGACCGGGCTCGCCCGCCTGCTGCGCGGCGAGTCGCTCAAGCTCTCCACGCTGGACTATGTCGAGGCGGCGCGTGCCTTCGGCGTGTCGCACAGCCGCATCCTCGGCCGGCATATTTTTCCCAACGTATTCCATCTGGTGCTGATCGCCATCGTGCTCGACTTTTCCGGGCTGGTGCTGGCCGAGGCGGTGCTGTCCTACGTGGGCGTCGGCGTCGATCCCAGCATGTACAGCTGGGGCAACATGATCAACGGCGCGCGTCTGGAACTCGCGCGTGAGCCAGTGGTGTGGTGGCAACTGGGGGCGGCCTTCGCCTTCATGTTCACCCTTGTGCTGGCCGCCAACCTGTTTGCTGATGGGGTGCGCGATGCCTTCGATCCGCGCCTGGGAGGGCGGCGATGAGTACCCTGCTGAAGGTCGAGCAGCTCGTCACCGAAATTGGCGGCGCACGGGTGGTCGACGGTGTGTCGTTCACGGTCGCGACGGGTGAAACCTATGCGCTACTGGGTGAATCCGGTTGCGGCAAGTCGATGACCGCCCTGTCGCTGATGCGGCTGTTGCCCGATGGCGGGCGGATCGCGTCTGGCATCGTAAGGCTGGGCGAGTCCGACGTGCGCGCCTTGCCCGAGCGCGAGATGCGCAGTGTGCGCGGCGGCCGCATGGCGATGATCTTCCAGGAGCCGATGCTGGCGCTGAATCCAGTGATGAAGGTGGGCGAGCAGATCGTCGAGGCGCTGGCCCTGCATCGTGGCCTCTCGGGTCAGCCTGCGCGGGAGGCGGCGCGCGCGTTGCTCGACGCCGTGGGTGTAGCCGACCCGGTGCGGCGGCTCGACAGCTACCCCTTCGAACTCTCCGGCGGCCTGCGCCAGCGCATGATGATCGCCATGGCGCTGGCCGGCGAGCCTGAGCTGCTCATCGCCGACGAGCCGACCACCGCGCTTGACGTGACCATCCAGGCGCAGGTGCTCGACGTGCTGCGCCGCCTGAAGGGCGAGCGCGGCATGGGCATGCTGCTCATCACCCACGATCTCGGGGTGGTGGCGGAAAACGCCGACCGTGTCGGCGTGATGTACGCCGGTGAGCTGATCGAGGAGGGCAGCCGCGCCGATTTCTTTGCCGCGCCGCAGCATCCCTACAGCCGCATGTTGTTCCGGGCTTTGCCCCGGGCCGGCGACAGCGGCAGGCTCGTCACCATTCCCGGCCAGGTGCCGAAACTCACCGAGCCGTTGCATGGTTGTCGCTTTGCCGCACGCTGCCCCCATGCCGCGCCGCGCTGCCGACAGGAATCGCCGGGCTGGCAGGCCCTCGGCGGTCAGCGCGTGCGCTGCCATTTCGCCGGGCAATTGGGTGATGCGGTGCCGCAGGCAGCCGGTGAGGCGGTGACGTCGCAGCTCACCCAGCCCGCGGCCGATCTCCTGCGTGCCGACACACTCGAAGTGCATTTCCCCATCCGGCGCGGCCTGTTCCAGCGTACCGTCGGGCGTGTGCGTGCGGTGGACGGCGTGAGCTTCACCATTCCCGCCGGACGCACGCTGGCGCTGGTCGGCGAATCCGGCTGCGGCAAGACCACCGTCGGCAAGGCCCTGCTGCGGCTGGTCGAACCGACGGCAGGCACTGTTCAGCTCGATAACGAAACGCTTGGCGAGCGCAATCTGGCCCGCCTCAGGCGGCAGGCGCAAATGGTGTTCCAAGATCCCTTCAGCTCGCTCAATCCGCGGATGCGGGTGGCCGACATCCTGCTCGAAGGCATGGACGCGCTCAAGGTCGGCGAAGCGACGCAGCGCCGTGCAGCCGTGGCGCGACTGCTGAAGCAGGTTGGTCTGCCCGACGATGCCGGTGGGCGCTATCCCCATGCCTTCTCCGGTGGCCAGCGCCAGCGCATCGCCATAGCCCGCGCGCTGGCCGTAGCGCCGCGCCTCGTCATCTGCGATGAGCCGACCAGCGCCCTCGACGTGTCGGTGCAGGCGCAGATCCTGAACCTGTTGAAGGACCTGCAGGCCGAACTGGGGCTGGCCTATCTATTCATCACGCACAATCTGGCAGTGGTGGAATATCTGGCGCACGAAGTGGCCGTGATGTACCTCGGCCGCATCGTCGAAATGGGACCAGCCGCCGACATCCTGCGTACCCCGCGTCATCCCTACACCCAGGCCCTGATCGCGGCGGTGCCGCGCCTGGACGGGCGGGGGGGCCAGCAGGCAAGGCTGGCGGGTGATCAGCCTTCACCACTCGATCCACCGTCGGGATGCCATTTCCATCCGCGCTGCCCCCACGCCAGCGAGACCTGTCGACGTGTCTATCCCCGCGCAAGCACCCTGGCCGGAAACCACGTTGTCTCCTGCCATTTGCTGACGCCATCCTGAATGTCCGCGCCTGACGGAGCGGCCAGAGCGATGAAGCGTAGCCAGAAGCGACCCGGAGCCCCTAAAATGCGCGCGATGAGAATACTGCCCGCCCTACTGCTTCTGCTTCACGGACCCGCCTGGGCCGAGTGGGGCGATTTCGATTACGAATTCGAACAGGACAAACCCTGGGTCGAGATCGCCGCGCAACTGCCGGCTTATCCCAAGCCAGAAAATCTCCTGCCTTTCAGCGTGTCCTCCGCCACCAGCAACCGTTTTTTTGTCGACGCGGCCTCGATCAGCGTGGGCGAGGACAGGGTTGTGCGTTACACCGTGGTGATCGAGGCGACTGGCGGAGCACGCAATGTGTCGTTCGAAGGCTTACGCTGCGAGTCTGGCGAGCGGCGACTGTATGCCTACGGCCACCCGGATGGCACCTGGTCGAAGGCGCGCAACGCGGGCTGGGCGGCGATCAAGTTCCGTTCGCTCCTGTCTTACCACAAGGCCCTGTTTGAAGACCACTTCTGTCCGGACGGCATCCGCGTGAAGGATGGCGCGGAAGCCGTGCGCAACCTGAAGCAGGCGGCGCGATGAATCTTTCCGTGGTCAAGCAGGCCCGACGCCTCGTCGTCAAGGTCGGGTCGAGCCTGGTGACGGCGGACGGGCGTGGCCTTGATCACCAGGCGCTGGCCCGCTGGGCGGAGCAGATTGCCGCGCTGGCAGCCGAAGGCAAGGAAATCGTGCTGGTGTCGTCGGGGGCCATCGCCGAGGGAATCGCGCGTCTGGGCTGGAAAAAGAGACCCCGGGCGGTGAACGAACTCCAGGCGGCGGCAGCCATCGGCCAGACGGGGGTGGTCCAGGCTTACGAATCAATCTTCCGGGCGCATGGCCTGCTCGCGGCGCAGGTGTTGCTGACGCACGAGGATCTGGCCGACCGCACGCGCTACCTGAATGCACGCTCCACCCTGCGCACCCTGCTTGAGCTGCGCGCCGTGCCCATCATCAACGAGAACGATACCGTGGCCACGGACGAAATCCGCCTGGGCGACAACGACACGCTGGGCGCACTGGTGACCAACCTGATCGAAGCGGATTGCCTGGTCATTCTCACCGATCAGCCCGGCCTCTACACGGCTGATCCCCGGAAGGACCCTGCGGCGACGCTGGTCATGGAGGCCCACGCCGGCGACCCCGAACTCGAGCGCATGGCGGGCGGCGCAGGCAGCAGCGTGGGGACGGGGGGCATGCTGACCAAGATTCTCGCCGCCAAGCGCGCCGCGCGCAGCGGTGCGCACACCGTCATATGCAGTGGCCGCGAGGATCGCGTGCTGCTGCGTCTGGCACAGGGCGAAGCCATCGGCAGCCAGCTGGTGGCGCGCCAGGCCCCCCTTGCCGCACGCCGGCAGTGGCTGGCCGATCACCTTCAGTTGCGTGGCGGCGTCGTGCTCGACGCTGGCGCAGTGCGCGCCCTCATCGAGGACAGCAAGAGCCTGCTGCCTGTTGGCGTGAAAGGCGTGACTGGCGAATTCGAGCGCGGCGAGGTAGTCGCCATCGTCGACACAGCCGGCCGCGAGATCGCGCGGGGTCTGACCAACTACAGCGCGAACGAGGCGCGTCGCATCGCCGGTAAACCCAGCAGTGCCATCGAGGCCGAGCTGGGCTACGTGGACGAGCCGGAACTGATCCATCGCGACAATCTGGTTGTGCTGGGATGAAGCTCACGCTCGATCTGCTGCGCCACGGTGAACCCGTGGGCGGACGCCGCTACCGGGGTCAGATCGACGATCCCCTGTCGGAAAAGGGCTGGGCACAAATGCGTGCGGCCCTTGGCGACGCTTCGCCCTGGACACGCATCGTCACCTCGCCGCTGGCACGCTGTCGTGACTTTGCCGAATGGCTGGCCGGACAAAGCCGGCTGTCGCTGAGTGTCGATGCACGCCTGAAGGAAGTGGGGTTCGGCGAGTGGGAGGGGCTCACGGCGGCCGATATCGAGACGCGCTGGCCGGGTGCTCTGGTGCGCTTCAGGGACGATCCGCTGGGAGCCCGCCCGCAGGATGCCGAGCCGCTGGACGCATTTCGCACCCGCATCGGCGAGGCGCTGGACGAGTTGACGGCGTCGTATCATGACGAACATATCTTGCTGGTGGGGCACGCCGGGGTGATGCGCATGGCGCTGGCGTGGGCTTTGCACATTCCGCTGGCCCACGCCTACCGCATCGAGGTTGCCAATGCGTCGCTGACGCGTCTGCACATCGAGGGCGGGCGCGCGAGTCTGGTTTTTCACGGCAGCCCGCGACTCGACGCGTGATCGCGCGCGTGCTCGCTGCCTGGGTCTGCCTGGGCGTGCTATCAGCCCTGGCCGCGCCCATGCACGTGTATGACGATGCCGGACAGCTCCACGTGTTCGCGTCGCCACCCCGGCGCATCGTTTCCCTGACACCGCACCTGACCGAACTGTTGTTCGCCGTGGGCGCGGGGGACCAGGTGGTCGGCGTGGATGCTGCCAGCGATCACCCGCCTGCCGCACGTCGTCTGCCGCGCGTCGGCGATTACAGCCGGCTTCATCTGGAACGCATCCTGGCCCTGCAACCAGACCTGGTCGTCGCTTGGCTGGGGGGGAATCGCGCAGCCGATCTGCACGCCGTGAGGCAGCTCGGTATCCCGGTGTTGCTGACCGAGGCTGTCCGGCTGGACGATGTGGCGCGCCTGCTGGCGTTGCTGGGGCACACGACCGGCCATGCCGGCACGGGCACGCAGGCGGCGAAGGACTATCGCGCGCGACTCGCGGCGCTGAAAGCGCGTTATGGCCGCGCAAACCGCGTGCCGGTTTTTTACCAGGTATGGGATCGGCCGCTGATGACCCTGGGCGGGCAACACTGGATCAGCGAGGCGCTGGCCGTGTGCGGTGCGCGCAACGTCTTCGGCGATCTGGGGGGCTGGGGCGGCGTGGTATCGCGCGAGGCCGTGCTGCGTCGTGAACCGGCCGTGATTGCCGGCGGTGCCGATGGTCCGAACCTCGGGCGTTCATGGCAGGCATACCGCAGTCTGGCTGCGGTCAGGCACGAGGCCTACGTCCAGGTCGATGCAGACCGGCTGCATCGCGCGTCCCCCAGGCTGATCGAAGGGGTGGAGGCGCTGTGCAGGGCGCTCGCGCCCTATGGGCGATGACGCCCCTCAGCGGGCTTGCGGTTGGGGCAGTTTTCCTTCACGCAGTCGGCATAGATCTGCAGTGAGTGATCGTGGATCGAGAACCCCCGGTCCTTGGCAATGCGGTGCTGTCGTTTTTCGATTTCCTGGTCCATGAACTCCTCGACCTTGCCGCACTGCAGGCAGACCAGATGGTCGTGGTGTTCGCCCTGGTTGAGTTCGAAAACGGCCTTGTCACTGTCGAAATGATGGCGCATCAGCAGTCCTGCCTGCTCGAACTGCGTCAGTACGCGGTAAACGGTTGCAAGACCAATGTCCTGACCCTCGTCTGACAGCAGCCGATAGATTTCTTCGGCCGTCATGTGGCGCTTGGTGCTCTGTTCGAACAGGTCGAGAATCTTCAGCCGGGGCAGGGTGGCCTTCAGGCCGATGTTCTTGAGATCGGATGGATTGCTCAAGCGAGTCTCCAGTGGGGTGCCGCGAATACGATATGATACGTTTTTTTGCAGCGTGTTAACCCTAACCGGTTCCGGGCCATGCGTCGTTATCTGATTCCCGTCCTGTTGTCCGCGATCATCGCCGGATGTGCCGTTCCCAGAATAGGTCCCCACCGCATCGATGTGCAGCAGGGCAACGCGCTCGACCAGGAAAACGTCGCGCGCCTCAAACTCGGACTGAACCGCGCCCAGGTGCGCTTTCTGCTGGGTACGCCGCTGGTCGTCGACCCGTTCCGGACGGATCGCTGGGATTATGTCTACCTGTTCTACAAGTCGGGCCAGCTGACCGAACAAAGGCGGGTGACGCTGTTCTTTACCGGCGACACACTGGCGCGCATCGAGGGTGACCTGCCAGATGCTGCGCCGGCCGTCGGGGAAGCCGGACCGGCAGCACAACCACCGGCGGCGCTTGCTGAGGCTACGCCGACGCCCGGGGCTGCCAAGCCGGTGCAGGACCCGGTGCAAACCGGGGCACTGCCAGCCCAGTCAGAGGAGAAGCCCGCCCCGGAAACGCCGTCCCTGGCTGACCCGGTGCCACCGTCGGCTGCGCCCGAACAGAAGGCCGAGGGGACCATTGCCCGTTCCGTGGCCGGCACGCAGGCCGTCAAAGCCGCACCGCCGCAACCGGTCGCGTCCGGCCCGGCGGGCAAGTCGAAACCTGTGCCTGAAAACACGGTCGTGCCGCCGTTACCCAGCCCGCCCGATGCGCCGCCCTACGTCGATCCGCGCGTAGCTGCCGAGCCGGCTCCCGGCATGATCATGGAAAAGGCTGTCGAGAATATCCGTCCGGATGTCATGCCGACCTTTCCCGAGCCCACATCGGGCCCGCCGCCGGACGACGCCGTGCTCAGGGCCGTCGACAAGTGGGCGAAAGCCTGGGCGGCACGCAACGAAGCGGATTATTTCGCGGCTTATGATGCGGCATTCGTGCCGGTCGGTGACGCGAGCCGCGCGGCCTGGGAGACGCGCCGTCGGTTACTGCTGGGCATGTCTACCGACATCGACGTGCGCATCGACTCGCCCTCGGTCGAGCGCAACGGTGATGGCCACGCCACGGTGACATTCAACCAGTTCTATCGCTCCGAGAGCTATCGCGATGCAGTCGTGAAGCAATTGCGTCTGGTCGAGCGCAATGGCCAATGGCTGATCGTCGAAGAGAAAATCCTGTCGGTCCTGCGCGGAGCGCAGCCTTGAGCGTGAAAATCGCGCTGGCGGGCGTGTCCGGGCGCATGGGCCGAGCTCTGATCGAGCTGGTGCAGGGCGATGCCGGTTCGCAGTTGTATGCGGCCCTGGATCGTCCGGGCAGTGCATTGCTGGGGCAGTCAGCCGATGCCGCCTGGGGCGGGACGAGCAAGGTCAGGGTGAGCGCTGACCCCGGCGAGGTTCTGCCCGGCGCGCAGGTACTGATCGATTTCACCCGGCCGGAGGCAACCCTGTCCTATCTGGATGTCTGCGAGGCAACCGGCATCCCGCTCGTCATTGGTACGACCGGGTTCGACAGCGAGGGCAAGGCGCGTATCGCTGCGGTTGCACGGCAGGTGCCGGTCGTTTTCGCGCCCAACATGAGCGTGGGCGTCAACCTGCTGATGAAGCTTGCCGAAGTTGCTGCACGCGTGCTCGACGAGGGGTACGACATCGAGATCATCGAGGCGCATCATCGCCACAAGATTGACGCCCCCTCCGGAACTGCACTCGGTCTGGCGCAAGCAGTGGCTGGTGCAGTCGGCCGCGATCTTGCCCAGTGCGCCGTCTACGGGCGCGAGGGCGTGACTGGCGAACGCGACCCCAAAACCATCGGTTTTGCCACCGTGCGCGGCGGCGACATCGTCGGCGACCACACGCTGCTGTTCGCCGGCATCGGCGAACGTGTCGAACTGACCCACAAGGCCAGCAGCCGCGCCACCTTTGCGCAGGGCGCGCTGCGTGCCGCCAAATGGCTACAGGGGCGCGCGCCGGGTCTGTATGACATGCGCGACGTTCTCGATCTCAACTAGTCATGGCAGAGAGTTCATGAATCAAGTCAAGGTTTACAGCACGGGCACCTGTCCCATTTGCGTCAAGGCCAAGGCCTTTCTCGACAAGCGCGGCATCGGTTATGACGAGGTCCGCATCGATCTCGACCGTGAAGCAATGAAGGAATTTGCCGTCGTCACCAACGGTGCGCGCACCGTCCCGCAGATCATCGTGGAAGGCAAGTGCATCGGCGGTTTCACCGAACTGACCGAGCTCGATATGGACGGCGGACTGGATCATTTACAGCCCTGAGCCCATCGAACGGGCCGGCCCGGCATTGATGGCCAACGGCCGATAGGCTACAATCCGCGCACTACAAATTCAGGCGGGTCGCGAAAGCGGCTCGCCTGAATTTTGTCACCTGTCTTTCGGAGCGCCCCCTTGTCTGGAACCCAATCCGCCATCCTTGTACTTGCTGACGGTTCGGTGTTTCGCGGCCTTTCGCTCGGCGCGGAAGGCACCACCTCCGGCGAGGTGGTGTTCAATACCGCGTTGACGGGCTATCAGGAAATCCTCACCGACCCATCGTATTCGCGGCAGATTGTCACCCTCACTTACCCGCACATCGGCAATACCGGTATCAATTCCGAGGACGTGGAAGCAGACCGCATCCACGCCGCGGGTCTGGTGGTGCGCGACGTGCCGCGCCTGCATTCCAATTTCCGGGCAGCGCAGTCGCTAGGAGATTACCTGACAAGCCAGAACATCGTTGCCATCGCCGACATCGACACACGCCGCCTGACACGCATCCTGCGCGAAAAGGGCGCACAAAACGGCTGCATCATGGCTGGCAAGGTAGACGAGGCCCGGGCACTGGAACAGGCGCGGGCGTTTCCTGGGCTCGCCGGGATGGATCTTGCCAAGGTGGTCACTGCCCCTGCTGCCTATCCTTGGGACGAGACCGAATGGGCACTCGGCAAGGGTTATGGCCGCCAGACTGCGCCACGCTTCCATGTGGTGGCCTTCGATTACGGCGTGAAGCGCAATATCCTGCGGATGCTGGCACAACGCGGCTGCCGTCTGACCGTGCTGCCTGCCACCGCAACCGCAGCTGAGGCGCTGGCGCTGAAACCGGATGGTGTGTTCCTGTCGAACGGCCCGGGCGATCCCGAACCCTGTGATTACGCCATCGCCGCCATCCGCGACATTGTCGCTGCACGGGTGCCGACGTTCGGGATCTGTCTGGGCCATCAGCTGCTGGCGCTGGCCTCGGGCGCCAAAACCGTGAAGATGAAATTCGGCCACCACGGGGCCAACCACCCGGTCAAGGATCTGGACAGCGGGCATGTTGCCATCACCAGTCAGAACCACGGTTTTGCGGTTGACGCAGCGACGCTGCCCGATACCCTGCGCAGCACCCATGTGTCACTTTTCGACGGCAGCCTGCAGGGCATCGCACGCACCGACGCACCGGCTTTCAGTTTCCAGGGCCACCCCGAAGCCAGCCCGGGCCCGCACGACGTGGGCTATCTGTTCGACCGCTTCGTTTCGATGATGGAGAAGGGCAAGTAAGGAAAGAGGCCCAGGAGCAAAGCGCCCCCCGCTCCCAAGCCTCACGCCTCACGCCTCACTGAAAAAATGCCCAAACGCACAGACATCAACAGCATCCTCATCATCGGTGCCGGCCCCATCGTCATCGGCCAGGCCTGCGAATTCGACTACTCCGGCGCGCAGGCCTGCAAGGCCCTGCGAGAAGAGGGTTACAAGGTCATCCTGGTCAACAGCAATCCTGCGACCATCATGACCGATCCCGACATGGCCGATGTGACCTACATCGAGCCTATCACCTGGCAGGTGGTCGAGAAGATCATCGCCAAGGAGCGTCCCTCGGCATTGTTGCCGACCATGGGCGGTCAGACCGCGCTGAACTGCGCTCTCGATCTGGCCAAGCATGGTGTGCTGGAAAAATATGCTGTCGAGATGATCGGCGCTTCGCGTGAAGCCATCGACAAGGCTGAGGATCGCGAAAAATTCAAGGCGGCCATGACCAAGCTAGGTCTTGGTTCAGCGCGTTCTTCCATCGCCCACAGCATGGAAGAGGCCCTGCAGGTGCAGGCCGTGCTGGGCTTCCCCACCATCATCCGTCCCTCGTTCACCATGGGTGGCTCGGGCGGCGGCATCGCCTACAACAAGGACGAATTCGTCGCCATCTGCGAGCGCGGTCTGGAGGCGTCGCCGACGCATGAGCTGCTGATCGAGGAATCGCTGCTCGGCTGGAAAGAATACGAGATGGAAGTGGTGCGTGACCGCAAGGACAACTGCATCATCATCTGCTCGATCGAGAACTTCGACCCGATGGGCGTACATACCGGTGATTCAATCACCGTCGCGCCGGCGCAGACGCTGACCGACAAGGAATACCAGATCATGCGCAACGCCTCGTTGGCGGTGTTGCGCGAGATCGGGGTGGATACGGGCGGCTCCAACGTGCAGTTTTCGATCAATCCCGACGACGGCCGGATGGTGGTGATCGAGATGAATCCGCGTGTCTCGCGCTCGTCTGCGCTAGCATCCAAGGCAACGGGTTTCCCGATTGCCAAGATCGCCGCCAAGCTTGCCGTTGGTTATACCCTCGACGAATTGCAGAATGACATCACCGGTGGTGCGACCCCGGCGTCGTTTGAGCCGTCCATCGATTATGTCGTGACCAAGATTCCGCGTTTTGCCTTCGAGAAATTCCCCCAGGCCGACGATCGCCTGACGACCCAGATGAAATCGGTGGGCGAGGTGATGGCCATAGGCCGGACCTTCCAGGAATCGCTACAGAAAGCGTTGCGCGGACTGGAGGTGGGGGCGGACGGTTTCGACCCCAAAACCTCGGATCGGGACGAAATCGAAGCCGAACTCATGTCACCTGGTCCCGAGCGTATCTGGTACCTGGGCGACGCGTTCCGTATCGGTATGACGCTGGCAGAAATATTTGCCGTCTCGAAAATCGATCCCTGGTTCCTTGACCAGATCCAGGGGCTGATCGAGATGGAAACCGCGCTGGCCGGCCGCGCGCTGGCCGACTTTGGTGTGGACGAACTGCGCCGGCTCAAGCGTGCGGGCTTCTCCGACCGTCGCCTGGCCCGGCTGCTGAATACCGACCAGCACGCCGTGCGTGCGCGCCGCACCGAACTGGCGATCCATCCCGTTTACAAGCGTGTCGATACCTGCGCGGCGGAATTCGCCACGCAGACCGCCTACATGTACTCGACCTACGAGGAAGAGTGCGAGTCCCGCCCCAGCGACCGCAGGAAAATCATGGTGCTGGGCGGTGGGCCGAACCGTATCGGCCAGGGCATCGAATTCGATTACTGCTGCGTGCACGCCGCCCTGAGTCTGCGCGAATCCGGCTTCGAGACCATCATGGTCAACTGCAATCCGGAAACCGTGTCGACCGACTACGACACGTCGGATCGCCTGTATTTCGAGCCGCTGACGCTGGAAGACGTGCTGGAAATCGTGCGCATCGAAAAACCTGTCGGCGTGATCGTGCAATACGGCGGCCAGACGCCGCTGAAACTCGCGCGCGATCTGGAGAAAAACGGCGTGCCCATCATTGGCACTAGCCCCGACATGATCGACGCCGCCGAAGACCGCGAGCGCTTCCAGCAGATGCTGCATGAACTCGGTCTGAAGCAGCCGCCCAACCGCACCGCACGCAATCCCGACAGCGCCATCCGCATGGCCGAGGAAATCGGCTATCCGCTGGTGGTGCGC
The DNA here is from genome assembly GCA_002281775.1 of Hydrogenophilales bacterium 16-64-46. Lineage (GTDB taxonomy): Bacteria > Pseudomonadota > Gammaproteobacteria > Burkholderiales > Thiobacillaceae > Thiobacillus. Next base: position 75,070 of record NCGY01000008.1, read on the forward strand.
CCGTCCTATGTGCTGGGCGGACGGGCGATGGAAATCGTGCGCGAGGAAGCCGACCTGCGCCGCTACATGACCGAGGCGGTGAAAGTGTCGAACGACAGCCCGGTGTTGCTCGACCGTTTCCTCAACGACGCCATCGAAGTGGATGTGGACGCCCTGTCCGACGGCGAACAGGTGGTGATCGGTGGCATCATGCAGCACATCGAGCAGGCCGGCGTGCATTCCGGCGACTCGGCCTGCTCGCTGCCGCCTTACAGCCTGTCGAACGACCTGCAGGACGAACTGCGCCGGCAGACTGTGGCCATGGCCAAGGCACTCAAGGTGTGCGGCCTGATGAACGTGCAGTTCGCGATCCAGGGCGACGTCGTCTACGTGCTCGAAGTGAACCCGCGCGCCTCGCGCACCGTGCCGTATGTGTCCAAGGCCATCGGCGCGCCGCTGGCCAAGATCGCCGCCCGTGCGATGGCTGGTATCTCGCTCGAATCGCAGGGCTTCACCAAGGAAATCATTCCGCCTTATTACGCGGTGAAAGAAGCGGTGTTCCCTTTCCGCAAGTTCCCCGGCGTAGACACCATCCTCGGGCCGGAAATGAAATCCACCGGCGAGGTGATGGGCGTGGGCGACAATTTCGGCGAAGCCTTCGTCAAGTCGCAGCTCGCGTCGAACGACGGTCTGCCAAAAGCGGGCGGCCGCGCCTTCATCAGCGTGCGCTCAGGCGATCGGGAAGCCGTGATCCAGGTCGCCCAGAGCCTGCGTGACCTGGGGTTCAGCCTGGTTGCCACGCGGGGTACGGCGCAGGCGATCGAATCCGCCGGAATTCCCGTCGCCGTGGTCAACAAGGTCAAGGAAGGCCGGCCGCACATCGTCGACATGATCAAGAACGGCGATATCGACTTCATTGTCAACGTCGTCGAAGACAAGAAAGCGGTGAAAGATTCCTACGCCATTCGCGCTGAAGCCCTGGCGCGACGTGTGGTGTATTTCACCACCCTGGCGGGCGCATACGCCGCCTGCCTCGGCATGCATTACGGCAGCGAACTCGAAGTCTATTCCCTGCAGTCGCTGCACCAGCGTCTGAACTGAACCCAACCAGGCACTCTCATGAACAAGATTCCTCTTACCGTCGTGGGCGCGGAGAAGCTCCGCGTCGAATTGCAGCACCTGAAAGCGGTCGAGCGGCCCGCCGTGATCCAGGCGATTGCCGAGGCGCGCGCGCAGGGCGACCTATCAGAAAACGCGGAATACGATGCCGCCAAGGAAAAGCAGGGCTTCATCGAAGGCCGGATTGCCGATCTCGAGGGCAAGCTGTCGAACGCGCAGATCATCGATCCGACCACGCTCGACGCCGAAGGCCGCATCGTATTCGCGGCTACCGTTGAGCTGGAGGATGTCGAATCCGGCGACAGCGTCACCTATCAGATCGTGGGCGAGGACGAAGCCGACATCAGGGGCGGCAAGATTTCCGTCTCGTCCCCGATCGCCCGTGCCCTCATCGGCAAGTATGCCGGCGACACCGTCGACGTGCAGGCACCCGGGGGTGTACGCCAGTACGAAGTGCTCGACGTGCAGTACAAGTAAATGCGGCGTTTCTGGGATGGCCTCGCCGGCGTGCTGCTTGTGTTGTGGATAGGCGGGATGTGGGCCATCGGCTATGTGGCCGCGCCGGTTCTCTTTGCAAGCCTGGACGATAAACAGCTGGCCGGCAATCTGGCTGGCAAACTGTTTGAACTGGGGGCCTGGATCGGTCTGGCTGCCGCCAGCTATCTGCTGCTTTACCGTATCGTGCGCGACGGCGGCGCTGCGCTGAAAACCCTGTTCTTCTGGGGGGTGGCGCTGATGCTGGTGCTGACGGCGGCGAGCCACTTTGGCATTGCACCCATCATGCAGAGCCTCAAGGATCAGGCCATGCCCCTCGCCGTGATGCAGAGCGTGTTCGCAGACCGCTTCGCACGCTGGCACGGCGTCTCCAGCATCGTCTACCTGATCCAGAGTGCACTTGGTCTGCTGCTGGTGTGGCGCGCGGGGCTCGCCCGCTGACTGCGAGTTTATTTCGGCAGGGCGATAACGGGTTTGTCTGCCGCCCGGTAGATCACCAGCACCTTGCCGATCTGTTGCACGGCCGCGGCGCCGGTCGCGCTGCAAATTTCATCCAGCCAGGCACGCCGGGTGTCGACCTCGTCGCTGGCAGCCTTGATCTTGATCAGCTCGTGTGCGGCGAGGCTGCGTTCAACTTCCTTCAACACGGCGGGTGTCAGGCCGTGACTGCCGATCATGACCACGGGTTGCAGGCCGTGGGCCAGCCCCTTGAGATGCTGCCGTTGGGCAGGGGTGAGTGATTTCATGCAGATTCCTTCAATCGAGGGCGGATTGTAGCCGATAGAGCGGGTAGAGATGGCGCAGAAACCCAAGCGAACCAAGTCTGGCAGTGCCTGGATGCACGAGCACGTGACCGATCCCTACGTCAAGAAGGCTCAGTCCGACGGTTATCGCTCGCGCGCCGCCTACAAGCTTCTGGAAATCGACACCCGCGACCGGCTTTTCCGGCCGGGCATGACAGTGGTGGACCTGGGGGCCGCACCGGGCAGCTGGTGCCAGGTCGCGGTGCAGAAGCTGAAGCGCCAGGGCAGGGTGCTGGCCATCGACCTGTTGCCGCTGGCAGCGATGCCGGGTGTGGAGAGCCTGGAAGGTGATTTCACCGAGCCCGCCGCCTTGCACTGGCTGGAGGAACGTCTCGCCACGGCGCGGGTCGATCTTGTGCTGAGCGACATGGCCCCCAATATCAGTGGCGTGGGCTTGCGTGATCAGGCGAGGCAATATGAATTGTGCGAACTGGCACTGGATTTCGCGGTACAGTGGTTGAAACCAGACGGTGGGTTTCTAGTCAAAGTTTTTCAGGGCGTGGGGTTTGAAGATTTTCGCCGGCAGATGCAGGCGGCGTTCGAGCAGGTGCTGATCCGCAAGCCGGACGCCTCGCGTGATCGCAGTTCGGAAGTGTATCTGCTGGGCCGCCACCCGCGCCAGGACCGTGCGGCGGCCGTGACAAGCACGGATGAACAGGTTTAGAATGAGTCTAAATGCGTCGATTTCGACGCGAATGTAAAGCGCCGGGTACGGCGCGAAGGAGCAAACGTGAACAACCTGTCCAAGAACATCGCCATCTGGCTGATCATCGCGGTCGTACTGATGACGGTGTTCAATCAGTTCGGCGCGCAGCGCACGGCGCAGTCGCAGATGCCGTACTCGCAGTTCATCGAGGAGGTCCGCTCGCAGCAGATCACCAAGGTGACCATCGAGGGCAACGTCCTCAAGGGCGAGCGCAGCGACGGCCAGCGCTTCACCAGCTATGCGCCGAGCGACCCCTGGATGGTATCCGACCTGCTGAAGAACGGCGTGCAGATAGACGCCAAGCCGGAAGAGCAGCCGTCCTTCCTGATGAGCCTGTTCATCTCCTGGTTCCCCATGCTGCTGCTGATCGGGGTGTGGATTTTCTTCATGCGCCAGATGCAGGGCGGCGGACGTGGAGGCGCGTTTTCGTTCGGCAAGAGCCGTGCGCGCCTGCTCGATGAAAACGCCAACCCGGTCACGTTTGCCGACGTCGCAGGCTGCGACGAAGCCAAGGAAGACGTCGCCGAACTGGTCGATTTCCTGAAAGACCCTTCCAAGTTCCAGAAACTAGGCGGCCGCATCCCGCGTGGCGTGCTGATGGTGGGCCCGCCGGGTACTGGCAAGACCCTGCTTGCGCGTTCTATTGCGGGCGAAGCCAAGGTGCCATTCTTCAGCATTTCCGGTTCTGACTTCGTCGAAATGTTCGTCGGCGTCGGTGCGGCACGCGTGCGCGACATGTTCGAGCAGGCCAAGAAGAATTCGCCCTGCATCATCTTCATCGACGAAATCGACGCAGTCGGTCGCCAGCGCGGTGCCGGCCTGGGCGGCGGTAACGACGAACGCGAACAGACGCTGAACCAGTTGCTGGTCGAGATGGATGGCTTCGAGGCGACCACGGGTGTCATCGTCATCGCGGCGACCAACCGCCCCGACGTGCTCGACCCGGCGCTGCTTCGCCCCGGCCGTTTCGACCGCCAGGTCGTGGTGGGCCTGCCCGACATCCGTGGCCGCGAGCAGATTCTGCTCGTCCACATGCGCAAGGTGCCGGTCGCCCCGGACGTGCGCGCCGACATCCTGGCGCGCGGTACGCCCGGCATGTCCGGCGCGGATCTGGCCAATCTCGTCAACGAAGCAGCGCTCTTTGCTGCGCGTGGCAGCAAGCGTCTGGTCGACATGAATGACTTCGAGCAGGCCAAGGACAAGATCTTCATGGGCGCAGAGCGCAAATCCATGGTCATCACGCCCGAGGACAAGAAGAAGACGGCCTACCACGAATCTGGGCATGCCGTGATCGGCATGAGCCTGGAAGGCTGCGATCCTGTCCACAAGGTGACGGTCATTCCGCGCGGCCGCGCCTTGGGCGTGACCATGTCGCTGCCGGAAATGGACCGCTTCAGCCTTTACAAGGACCAGATGCTCGACCAGATCGCCATGCTGTTCGGCGGACGGGTGGCAGAAGAAGTCTTTGTCGGCAGCATCTCGACCGGCGCGTCGAACGACTTCGAGCGGGCCACGGGCATTGCCCGTGACATGGTGACGCGCTACGGCATGTCGGACGCGCTCGGTCCCATGGTCTACGGCGAAAACGAAGGCGAAGTGTTTCTGGGACGCTCGGTGACCACGCACAAGAACATGAGCGAGGCGACCATGCAGAAAGTCGATGCAGAAATCCGTCGCATCCTCGACGAGCAGTACGCACTGGCCAAGAAGATCCTCACCGAGAACCGCGACAAGGTCGAAGCCATGACCGCCGCCCTGCTCGAATACGAAACCATCGATGCCGAGCAGATTGGCGACATCATGTCTGGGCGTCCCGTGCGTCCGCCCAAACCGGTGACCAGTGTCCCGCCGCCGGCCAGCGGTGGAGACAAGCCCAGCGCACCGGCCCCTACGGCACAGCCCGCCCAGGAAACCTGATTCCCGGGCCGCTGGCCGACTACAATAGAGAGGCTCTGGCCTCTCTATTTTTATGTCTGTCCTTCACGCGGGCGATCATCGCCTGTCCCTCTCCCGTCCCCTGATCATGGGGATCGTCAACACCACGCCGGATTCCTTCTCGGATGGAGGCAACTGCCTCGCGGCCGCGGTGGCCATCGATCATGCGCTCAAGCTCGCCGACGCGGGTGCCGATATCCTTGATATCGGAGGCGAATCAACCCGGCCGGGCGCAAAGCATGTCGCTGCAGGGGAAGAGATCAGGCGGGTGTTGCCGGTTGCCGAAGCACTTGTTCGACAGGGGCTGATCGTGTCGGTGGACACCCGCAAGCCTGAAGTCATGCGGGCTGCGCTGGCAGCAGGTGTTGCCATGATCAATGACGTGTCTGCGCTGCGCGAACCCGGTGCGCTGGAAGCTGTGGCCGCCTCGCGAGCCGCGATCTGCCTGATGCACATGCGTGGCGAGCCGGGCAACATGCAGGCCGCACCCACGTATGAAAACGTGGTGGAAGAGGTTGCAGGCTTTCTCCAGGCGCGCATGGCGGCGTGCGAAGCGGCGGGAATCGAGCGGGCAAGGCTGGTGATCGACCCCGGCTTCGGCTTCGGCAAGACACTGGAACACAATCTGGCACTGCTCCGACACCTGTCGCGGTTTGTCAACCTGGGGGTGCCGGTCTTGGCGGGCCTGTCGCGCAAGTCCATGCTGGGCAGCCTGACTGGCCGGACGGTGCTGGAACGGGAGTTTGCCGGTGTCGCAGCGCATCTGGCTGCTATCGTGCGCGGCGCGCGCATCGTGCGCGTCCATGACGCGGCGGCCATGCGCGACGCGCTGGCCGTATGGAATGCTTTGGAGGAGTGTTGAATGGGACGCAAATATTTTGGCACTGATGGCGTGCGCGGCAGGGTGGGCGAATCACCGATCACCCCCGAGTTCGTCATGCGCCTTGGCTACGCCGCAGGCCAGGTTCTGGTGGCCGATCGCGGCAGCCTGCCGCCGAGTCAGCACCCCACGGTACTGATCGGCAAGGACACGCGGATTTCCGGTTACATGCTCGAAGCAGCGCTGGAAGCGGGGTTTACCGCCGCCGGGGTGAATGTACTGATGACCGGTCCGATGCCGACGCCCGCCGTGGCGTATCTGACGCGAGCCCTGCGGTTGCAGGCGGGGGTGGTCATCTCGGCTTCGCACAATCCCTTCGAGGACAACGGCATCAAGTTCTTTTCGGCAGGCGGACAGAAACTGCCCGACAGCGTGGAGGAGGCCATCGAGGCTGGCCTCGATCAGCCGCTGCTTACCGTCGAGGCCCGTCAGCTGGGCCGGGCGCGGCGCATCGAGGACGCGGCCGCGCGTTACATCGAATTCTGCAAGAGCACCTTCCCCAATCACCTGGACCTGCGCGGCATGCGCATCGTGGTCGACTGTGCCCACGGGGCCACCTACCATATCGCCCCCCACGTCCTGCATGAACTGGGTGCCGAGGTGATCGCCATCGGCAACACGCCGGACGGCTTCAATATCAACGACGAATGCGGGGCCACACATACCCGGGCCCTGTCGGATGCGGTGAAAACCCATCGCGCCGACCTCGGGATAGCGCTCGACGGTGACGGCGACAGGCTGATGATGGCGGACGCAAAAGGACGCATTTACGACGGCGACCAGCTGGTCTACGTAATCGCCCGGCATCGTATCCAGACCGGCTACATGAAGGGCGGCGTAGTCGGCACGCTGATGACCAATCTGGGCACCGAACATGCGCTCAAGCGTATCGACGTGCCGTTCGAGCGCGCCAAGGTCGGCGACCGCTACGTGCTGGAACGCCTGCAGGCCAAGGGCTGGACGCTCGGTGGCGAAACCTCGGGTCATATTCTCTGCCTGGACAAGCACACCACCGGTGATGGCATCGTCTCCGCGCTCCAGGTGCTGCGTGCCCTACGCGAGACGGGCGAAACGCTCGACAACTGCACATCCGACCTGGAAACCTATCCCCAGGTCATGATCAATGTGCCCGTCGACAAGGGATTCAGGCTGGAGGCCGCTCCGACGGTGGGAGCCTCGGTCGCCGAAGTCGAGGCCCAGCTCAATGGTAGTGGCCGGGTGGTCCTGCGGGCCTCGGGTACTGAACCGCTGATCCGGGTGATGGTCGAGGGGCGCGATGCCGGACAGGTCCGGTCGCTGGCGGAAAGTATCGCGCAGACCGTCCGACACGCCATGGCCGCGTAATCGGCATGTAATGTTCCCGGCTGAAATATAACTGTAATATTCGCCCGATAGTATTGGCGCGTCGCCAAAGCGGCTCGTCAAAACTACCGGAGAAATTACATGTTTACTTTCGACAAACTGGCCAAGGGTACCCTGGCCGCTGCCATGGGTCTGGCTTTCTCGGTGAGCGCACTGGCTGCCGACATCACCGGCGCAGGCGCAACCTTCCCCTACGCCGTCTACACCAAGTGGGCCGAGGCCTACCAGCAGGCCACCGGCAACAAGGTCAACTACCAGGGCATCGGCTCGTCGGGTGGTGTCAAGCAGATCAAGGCCAAGACCGTGGACTTTGCCGGCTCGGACGCCCCGGTGAAGGAAGCCGACCTGGACGCTTCGAAACTGGTGCAGGTGCCGACCGTCATGGGTGGCGTGACCATCGTCATGAACGTTCCGGGTTTCAAGTCCGGTGACATCAAGCTGGACGGCCCGACCGCCGCCAACATCTTCCGGGGTGCCATCACCAAGTGGAACGACCCCGCCATTGCCAGGCTGAACCCGGGTGCCAAGCTGCCCGATCTGGCCATCACCGTTTCACATCGCTCGGACGGTTCGGGTACCACCTACACCTTCTCGAACTACATGGCCAAGCAGTCGCTGCCCTTCAAGCGTGATGTGGGTGCAGGCAACACTGTGAACTGGCCGGTCAACGCGGTCGGCGGTAAGGGCAACCCGGGTGTGGCTGCCAACGTTCAGAAGATCAAGGGCGCGATCGGCTACGTCGATATCGCCGACGCGATGAAGAACAACATGACCTTCGTCGCGCTGAAGAACAAGGCCGGCAACTACATCGTCCCGAACCAGCAGGCGGTGGCCGATGCCGCTGCCGGTGCCGATTTCAAAGTAAAAGGCATGGCCCCCGACTTGCTGGACCAGTCGCACAAGAACGCCTGGCCGATCACCACGGCAACCTACATGCTGGCCTATGAAAAGGGCGATGCCACCAAGCAGAAGGGTGTGGTCGATTTCTTCACCTGGTCGCTGAACAATGGGCAGAAGATGGCAGAAGAGCTGGGTTTCGTGGCCCTGCCGCCGAATGTGGTGAAGATGGTTGAAGCCGAGATGAAGAACATCAAGTAAATTCTTCTGGCAGACAAACCGGGACGAGCGTTCCGGTTTGTCTGCGCAAGCGTCTTCTGAATGGGCGCTTGCGCAGACAACGACAAAAGCTGAGTTTCCATGAACACACCCAGTCCGGCGGTCATTGATCCGCAGATGGCGCGCATTCGCACCTTCCGTCTGCAGGACATGCTGTTCCATCGCACGACGCAGGTATTTGCTCTGGTCGTTCTGTTGGCGCTGGTGGGCATCCTGATCTCGCTCACCATCGAGGCCTGGCCGTCGCTGGTCAAATTCGGCCCGGAGTTCCTCTGGACCAATATCTGGAGCGTGCCAGATGACGAATACGGCGCGCTGGCGGCGATCTATGGCACCGTCGTCACTTCCGTGCTTGCCTTGCTGATCGCCGTGCCGATCAGCTTCGGGATCGCGCTGTTCCTGACCGAAACCTGCCCGGTCTGGCTGCGTCGCCCGCTGGGCACGGCGATCGAGCTGCTCGCCGGCGTGCCCTCCATCGTCTACGGCATCTGGGGGCTATTCATTTTCGCGCCGCTGTTCGCCGAATACATCCAGCCGCCCTTGCAGGCATGGCTGGGGGACGTGCCAGTGATCGGCGGCTGGTTCGCCGGCCCGCCCATCGGCGTTGGTATCCTCACCGCCAGCATCGTGCTCTCGCTGATGGTCATTCCCTTCATCGCCTCGGTGATGCGCGACGTGTTCGAGACCGTCCCGCCAGTACTCAAGGAATCCGCGTATGGCATCGGCTGCACGACCTGGGAAGTGGTGCGTAATATCGTCCTGCCCTACACACGCGTCGGCGTCATTGGCGGCATCATGCTCGGGCTCGGGCGCGCGCTCGGCGAGACAATGGCCGTCACGTTTGTCATCGGCAATGCCAACCGCATCGTCGGCAGCCTCTTTGCGCCGGGCACCTCCATCGCCTCGACGCTCGCCAATGAATTCGGCGAAGCCGATCCGGGCTTGCATATCGCCTCGCTGTTTGCGCTGGGCCTTATCCTGTTCGTGCTGTCCTTCGTCGTGCTGGCGATTTCGCGCTGGCTGATCGCACGTAGCGTCGGCAAGGAAGGGGTCTGAGATGAATCTCTATTCCCGCCGCCTCTGGACCAACCGCATCGGCATCGCGCTTTCGATGTTCGCGATGGCGCTGGGCCTTGTCGCGCTCATGTGGATACTGTGGACACTATTTTCCAAGGGGTTTGCCGCACTTTCGCTCGATCTGTTCACGCAGGACACACCCGCACCGGGTTCCGAGGGGGGAGGGCTGCGCAACGCCATTGTCGGCAGCGGTCTGATCCTGTTTTTCTCGATGCTGATTTCGACGCCGATCGGCATCCTGGCCGGGATTTATCTGGCCGAGTACGGGCGTATTTCAAAATTTGCGGCCTTCACCCGGTTCATGACCGACATCATGCTGTCGGCACCGTCCATCGTCATCGGTCTGTTCGTGTATGCCTTGTTCGTGGCGACCACCGGTGGTTTTTCAGGCTGGGCGGGTTCGCTGGCGCTGGCGCTGATCGCTATTCCGGTCGTCGTGCGCACCACGGAAAACATGCTCAAGCTCGTGCCGCCCTCGTTGCGTGAAGCCGCCTTCGCGATTGGTGCGCCGCGCTGGCAGGTATCGCTGAAAGTGACCCTGCGTGCGGTGAAATCCGGCGTGGTCACCGGGGTGCTTCTGGCGATGGCGCGCATCACCGGCGAAACTGCGCCGCTTTTGTTCACGGCGCTGAACAACCAGTTCTTCAGCACCGACATGGGCTCACCCATGGGCAACCTGCCGGTGGTGATTTACCAGTTCGCGCTTTCCCCGTATGACAACTGGGTGAACCTTGCCTGGGGTGGGGCGCTGCTGATTGCGCTGGTTGTGCTTGCGGTCAACATCGGCGTCCGCATTGCATTCCGCAACAAAGACAAACCTTAACTTCCGGAGCGCTTTCGATGCCCGATCCCATTGTGCCGAATGGCAGCCCAGCCGCCCTGCAGATCCGTAACCTGGATTTCTACTACGGCGACTTCAAGGGTCTCAAGAACGTCAATATCGACATTGCGCACAAGAAGGTTACCGCCTTCATCGGCCCGTCCGGTTGCGGAAAATCGACCCTGTTGCGCACCTTCAATCGTATGTACGACCTCTACCCGGGGCAGCGTGCAGAAGGGGAAATCCTGTTCCACGGCAAGAACCTGCTGGACAAAAAGCAGGACGTGAACATGGTGCGCGCCAAGATCGGCATGGTGTTCCAGAAGCCGACGCCGTTTCCGATGACGATCTACGAGAATATCGCCTTCGGTGTGCGCCTCTACGAGAATATGTCCAAAGCAGCAATGGACGACCGGGTCGAATGGGCGCTCAACAAGGCGGCGCTGTGGGGCGAGGTCAAGGACAAGCTGAACCAGAGCGGTCTGTCGCTTTCGGGTGGTCAGCAGCAGCGTCTGTGCATTGCCCGTGCGGTCGCAGTCAAACCCGAAGTTGTTCTGCTGGACGAGCCGACCTCGGCGCTGGATCCGATTTCCACCGCCAAGGTTGAAGAGCTCATCAACGAGCTGAAGAGCGAATACACCATCGCCATCGTGACCCACAACATGCAGCAGGCGGCGCGGATTTCCGACTTCACGGCGTTCATGTACCTGGGCGAGCTCATCGAGTTCAACGAAACCGGTACGATCTTCATGCGTCCCGGCAAGAAACAGACCGAGGATTACATCACCGGCCGTTTCGGCTGACCTTGCGCATCCACGACGCGCCCGGCGGTTGACCGTCGGGCGCGTCGCGTTTACCATCGCGCACTTTTGTTTGGCGGACTTCGCCCTGGATAGGAACGATGCGCAAGAAGCTCGTAGCCGGAAACTGGAAAATGCATGGCAGCCTGGCGGACAACGCCGCGCTGCTTGCTGCGATCAAACCCGCGCTGGCAGGGATTGAAGCTGCGGTATGCGTGCCGTTTCCCTACCTGGCACAGGTGCAGGCTGCGCTGGCTGGTTCCTCCCTTTCCTGGGGTGCCCAGAACCTGTCCGAACAAGCCAAGGGGGCGTTCACGGGTGAAGTCTCGTCCGCCATGCTGCTGGACTTCGGCTGCACCTACGTGATCGTAGGCCACTCCGAGCGTCGCAGTCTCTATGGTGAAAGCGACGAACTGGTCGCGAAGAAATACCTGGCAGCGCAGGCGGCTGGCCTGACGCCCATCCTGTGCGTAGGCGAGTCTCTCGACGAGCGTGAATCCGGTGTGACCGAGCAGGTCGTTGCACGTCAGCTCGACGCCGTCATCGGCATGGCCGGCGTGGCGTCGCTGGCAAAAGCCGTAGTGGCGTATGAACCCGTCTGGGCGATCGGCACCGGCAAGACCGCCAGCCCCGAGCAGGCGCAAGCCGTGCACGCCTTCATCCGCGGCAAGATTGCCACACTGGATGCAGGGGTTGCAGAGGGCTTGACGATTCAATACGGGGGTAGCGTCAAGGCGGCGAATGCGGCAGAATTGATGGCTCAGCCCGATATCGACGGTGGGCTCATCGGCGGGGCCTCACTCATTGCCGACGAGTTCGTGGCGATTTGCCGGGCAGCCGCTCAATAAGCGAAATACACATGGAAACTCTGGTCTGGATCGTTCATATCATCGTGGCACTTGGCGTCATCGTGCTGGTGCTGCTGCAGCAGGGTAAGGGTGCCGACATGGGTGCAGCGTTCGGTAGCGGTTCGGCAGGCAGCCTGTTCGGCGCGAGCGGTTCGGCCAACTTCCTCAGCCGCAGCACCGCCGTTCTGGCTACGCTGTTCTTCCTGACCAGCCTCGGGCTGGCGTATTTCGGGCTGCAGCAGCACAAGCCCGGCAACAGCGTGACCGACCGCACCAGTATCCCGGTACCGGCACAATCGGCACCGGCTCCGGTGCCGGCACCCGCGAATGGTTCCAGGGCAGGAGACATTCCGCAATAACAAGTACCCGCAATATCAATTACGAAAAGCAGTAACCATCGGACAACAGTCCCGTAGCCGACGTGGTGGAATTGGTAGACACGCTATCTTGAGGGGGTAGTGACCTAGGTCGTGCGAGTTCGAGTCTCGCCGTCGGCACCATCAAATTTCCTGATCTACTACACTCTGGGCATACCATAACTATGTAACCGCCCCGTACGGGCAATGTCGGAGGAACCTCGATGCTGGAGAATTACCTCCCCATTCTGTTGTTCATTGCGGTCGGGCTGGCCTTTGGTATAGGTCCGATCCTCGCAGGCGGCTTGCTTGCGCCGCACCGCCCCGACAGCGAAAAACTCTCTCCCTACGAATGCGGCTTCGAGGCCTTTGAAGATGCCCGCATGAAATTCGACGTGCGCTATTACCTCGTCGCCATCCTGTTCATCCTGTTCGATCTGGAAATTGCCTTTCTCTTTCCCTGGGCCATCGTGCTTGAGGAGATTGGCTTGTTCGGCTTTGTTTCGATGATGGTCTTCCTCGGCATTCTCGTCGTGGGCTTCATCTACGAGTGGATGCGCGGTGCTCTGGAGTGGGAATGATGAGAGGAGCCTGGAATGAGCATTGAAGGCATCCTCGAACAGGGTTTTGTCACCGCCAAGGCCGATCAGCTCATCAACTACATGCGCACCGGCTCGATGTGGCCGATGACCTTTGGTCTGGCGTGCTGCGCAGTGGAGATGATGCAGGCCGGCGCATCGCGTTACGACCTCGACCGTTTCGGCATCGTGTTTCGCCCCAGTCCGCGCCAGTCCGACGTGATGATCGTCGCGGGCACGCTGTGCAACAAGATGGCGCCGGCCCTGCGCAAGGTCTACGACCAGATGGCCGAGCCGCGCTGGGTGATTTCCATGGGTTCATGCGCCAACGGCGGCGGCTATTACCACTATTCCTACTCGGTCGTGCGCGGCTGCGACCGCATCGTGCCGGTCGACATCTATGTGCCCGGCTGCCCGCCGACGGCGGAGGCGCTCTTGTTCGGCATCATCCAGCTGCAGAACAAGATCAAGCGCACCAACACCATTGCCCGCTGAGATGACGAGTCCCCGTACGCCAGAAGAACTGGCCGTGATCCTGCAAGCTGCGCTCGGCGAGCGGGCAGGCCCTGCCTCGGTGCGGCTGGGCGAGGTCGCGCTTGAAGTGAAATCGGACCGTTATGCAGACACCATGCGCCTGCTGCGTGACCACCCGGATTGCCGGTTCGAGCAGCTCATCGATCTGTGCGGCGTGGATTACTCGGCGTTCGGCAATGGCATCTGGGAAGGCCGGCGGTATGCCGTGGTCGTGCACCTGCTGTCGCTCTCGCACAACCAGCGTCTGCGGGTACGCGTGTATTGTCCCGACGACGACCTGCCGGTTGTCGCGTCGATGGTCGATGTCTGGCCCGCCGCCAACTGGTTCGAGCGCGAGGCTTTCGATCTCTTTGGCATCGTCTTCGAAGGCCATCCCGACCTGCGTCGCATCCTTACCGACTACGGCTTCATCGGCCACCCATTCCGCAAGGACTTCCCGCTCTCGGGCAATGTTGAAATGCGTTACGACCCGACCCAGCAGCGGGTGATCTATCAGCCGGTGTCGATCGAACCGCGCGAAGTCACGCCCCGCATCGTGCGCGATGACAGCTACGGTGGCGACCGCTGATATGGCCGAAATCCGGAATTACACGATGAACTTCGGCCCGCAGCACCCGGCCGCGCACGGCGTGCTGCGGCTGGTGCTGGAGTTGGACGGCGAGGTGATCCAGCGCGCTGACCCCCACATCGGCTTATTGCATCGCGCGACGGAAAAGCTGGCCGAGCACAAGACCTTCATCCAGTCCGTGCCCTACATGGACCGCCTCGACTACGTGTCGATGATGGTCAACGAGCACGCCTACGTGATGGCGATTGAAAAGTTGCTCGGCATCGAGGTGCCGATCCGCGCGCAGTACATCCGCGTACTGTTCGACGAAATCACCCGTGTGCTGAACCACCTCTTGTGGCTGGGCGCCCATGCGCTCGACGTCGGCGCGATGACGGTCTTCCTCTACGCCTTCCGCGAGCGCGAAGACCTGATGGACTGCTACGAAGCCGTCTCGGGCGCGCGCATGCACGCGGCCTACTACCGCCCCGGCGGCGTCTACCGCGACCTGCCGGACACGATGCCGCAGTATTCCGCGCAGCACACGCGTAACGAAAAAACGCTGAAGTCGATGAACGAAAATCGGCAAGGCTCGTTGCTCGATTTCATCGAGGACTTCACCAACCGTTTCCCGGCGTATGTGGACGAATACGAAACGCTCCTGACCGACAACCGCATCTGGAAACAGCGCACCGTCGGCATCGGCGTCGTCTCGCCGGAACGAGCGAAGGCGCTGGGTTTCACCGGCCCGATGCTGCGTGGCTCCGGCGTCGAGTGGGACCTGCGCAAGAAGCAGCCCTACGAAGTCTACGACCGCATGGATTTCGACATTCCGGTCGGCACCAACGGCGACTGCTACGACCGTTATCTGGTGCGGATCGAGGAATTCCGCCAGTCGAACCGCATCATCAGGCAGTGCGTCGATTGGTTGCGCAAGAACCCCGGCCCGGTGATCGTCGACAACCACAAGGTCGCGCCGCCCGACCGGCTGTCGATGAAGACCAATATGGAAGAGCTGATCCACCACTTCAAGCTCTTCACCGAGGGCATGCACGTGCCGGCGGGCGAGGCCTACGCAGCAGTCGAGCATCCCAAGGGCGAGTTCGGCATCTATCTGGTGTCGGATGGCGCGAACAAACCCTATCGCCTGAAAATCCGTGCGCCGGGCTACGCGCATCTGGCGGCGTTGGACGAAATGGCGCGCGGCCACATGATCGCGGATGTGGTCGCGATCATCGGCACGCAGGACATTGTTTTCGGGGAGATTGACCGCTGATGTTGTCGCAGGAATCCCTGAACCAGATTGCGCTGGAAGTCGCCAAATACCCTGCCGAACAGAAGCAGTCGGCGGTGATGGCTGCGCTGCGCATCGCGCAAAGTGAGAAGGGCTGGCTGAGCCGTGAGCTCGTCGAATATGTGGCGGGTGTGCTCGACATGCCGGCGATTGCCGCCTATGAAGTGGCGACGTTCTACAACATGTACGACACCGGGTCGGTGGGACGGCACAAGATCACGGTCTGTACCAATCTGCCGTGTGCGCTGATGGGGGCGAACGAAATCGCCGAACACCTGAAAACCCGCCTGGGTATCGGCTTCGGCGAAACCACGGAAGACGGCCGCTTCACGCTGAAGGAAGGCGAGTGCATGGGGGCCTGCGGCGATGCGCCGATGTGCCTGCACAACAACCACGTCATGCACGTGAAGCTGACCCCAGCCACGATCGACGCCCTGCTGGAGTCGCTGGAATGACGCTCGCCCTGCCCTCGGTCAAGGTCTGCTCCTGGACGCAGGATTTCGATGCGCCCGCCTCGCTGGCTACCTACGTCGCCCATGGCGGCTACCAGGCCCTGCGCCGCGTCATCACGGAAAAAATTCCCGGCGACGACATCATCGCCCAGCTCAAGCTTTCCGCGCTGCGTGGCCGCGGCGGCGCGGGCTTCCCGACCGGCCTCAAGTGGAGTTTCATGCCGCGTGCCTTCCCCGGCGACAAGTACATCGTCTGCAACAGCGACGAAGGCGAGCCGGGCACCTTCAAGGATCGCGACATCCTGCGCTACAACCCGCACCAGCTGATCGAAGGCATGGCCATCGCCGGTTATGTGCTGGGCGCGAAGGTGGGCTACAACTACATCCACGGCGAGATCTTCGAGATCTACCAGATCTTCGAGCGCGCACTGAACGAAGCGCGAGAAGCCGGCTATCTCGGTGACAATCTCTTCGGCACGGATTTCAGTTTCCAGCTCCACGCCCACCACGGCTACGGCGCCTACATCTGCGGCGAGGAAACCGCGCTGCTGGAATCCATCGAAGGCAAGAAGGGCCAGCCGCGCTTCAAACCGCCGTTTCCCGCCAGCTTCGGGCTTTACGGCAAGCCGACCACGATCAACAACACCGAGACGCTGGCGAGCGTGCCGTGGATCGTCCAGCACGGCGGCCAGGCTTTTCTCGAATTGGGCAAGCCAAACAACGGCGGCCCCAAACTGTTTTCGGTGTCCGGCCACGTCAACAAGCCGGGCAACTACGAAGTGCGCCTGGGCACACCGTTTTCCGAACTACTGGAAATGGCGGGTGGGGTGCGCAACGGCCACAGGCTGAAGGCCGTCATCCCCGGCGGCTCGTCCGCACCGGTGCTGCCGGCCGGCATCATGATGGACTGCACGATGGACTTCGATTCCATCGCCAAGGCGGGTTCGATGCTGGGCTCGGGCGCGGTCATCGTGATGGACGAAACAGTCTGCATGGTGCGCGCGCTGGAGCGCCTGGCGTATTTCTACTTCGAGGAATCCTGCGGCCAGTGCACGCCTTGCCGCGAGGGTACCGGCTGGATGTATCGTGTCATCCAGCGTATCGAACACGGGCAGGGCAGGCCGGAAGATCTCGATCTGCTGAACAGTGTGGCGGGCAAGATCGGCGGCCATACCATCTGCGCGCTGGGCGACGCCGCGGCGATGCCGGTGCAGAGCTTCCTCAAACATTTCGGCGATGAGTTCGCGTACCACGTCGAACACAAGCGCTGCATGGTGTGAACCGATGGCGACCCTGAATATCGAAATTGACGGCAAACCGCTTCAGGTCGAAAGCGGCGACACCATCATGGATGCGGCCAACCAGGCCGGCATTCCGATTCCGCATTTCTGCTATCACAAGAAACTGTCGATCGCCGCCAACTGCCGCATGTGTCTGGTGCAGGTGGAAAAAGCCCCCAAGCCCCTGCCGGCCTGCGCCACGCCGGTGACCGACGGCATGAAGGTGTACACGCGCTCGGATTACGCCATCCAGGCGCAGAAGAGCGTGATGGAATTCCTGCTCATCAACCACCCGCTCGACTGTCCGATCTGCGACCAGGGTGGCGAATGCACCCTGCAGGATCTGGCGGTGGGTTACGGCGGATCGTCGTCGCGCTATCAGGAAATCAAGCGTGTGGTGCGCGAGAAGAACCTCGGCCCCCTGATCGCCACCGACATGACGCGCTGCATCCATTGCAGCCGTTGCGTGCGTTTCGGCCAGGAAATCGCCGGCGTGATGGAGCTCGGCATGGCCGGACGCGGCGAGCACACCGAGGTGATGCCTTTCCTGGAAACCCAGGTGGCATCGGAGCTTTCCGGCAACGTCATCGACCTGTGCCCGGTCGGCGCGCTCACCAGCAAGCCTTTCCGCTACAGCGCCCGCACCTGGGAACTGTCGCGCCGTCCCTCGATCAGCCCGCACGACAGCCTGGGCTCCAACATCGAGGTGCACGTCAAGGACAACAAGGTGATGCGCGTGCTGCCACGTGAAAATGAGGACGTCAACGAATGCTGGCTGTCCGATCGCGACCGCTTCTCCTACGAAGGGCTGAACACCGCCGAGCGCCTCACCTGGCCCATGATCAAGCAGAACGGCCAGTGGATCGAGACCGACTGGCAGAGTGCGCTGCAATTCGTCGCCGACCGGCTGAAGACCTTTGCCCCGGAAGACATCGGCGCACTGTCGACGCCGTATCGCACGGCTGAAGAGCTGTTCCTGCTGCAGAAGCTGATGCGCGGGATGGGCAGCGGCAACGTCGACCATCGCCTGCGGCATTCCGATTTCTCTCTCGACGCGCTGGCCACCGGGAGTTTCTGGCTGGGCATGCCGGTCACCTACATGTCGCGCCTGAACCGGATGCTGGTGGTGGGTTCCAACCTGCGCAAGGACCATCCGCTGATGGCGCATCGCATCCGCGAATCGGTGCGCTGGTATGGCGAGCTCAACCTCATCAACGCCCACGAGGACGAATTCCTCGGCAAGGTCAACGCCAAGCGTATCGTGCCGCCGTCGCAACTGGCGGCCGCGCTGGCGGGGGTGTGCATCGCGCTGGCCGAACTGAAGAAGCAGCCGGTGCCGCCGGTTGCTGCCGCCTACCGCGCACACGGCGGTCTCGTCGACGACATCGCACGCAGGATGGCAGCCAGCCTTGCCGGCGGGGAGACGCGCGCCGTCTTCCTCGGTAACATGGCGCAGCACCATCCCACCTCCGCGCAGATCCATGCCCTGGCGCAGGAAGTCGCGCAGCTGGCCGGGGCAAGCTTCGGCGTGCTGGGCGAGGCGGCCAACAGCGTCGGGGCCATGGCCGTCGGTGCGGTGCCGCATCACGGCCCGCTGCGCAGCGCTGCCATCCAGGGCAGGAACGCCGCCGAGATGCTGGCAGGCTCGCTCAAGGCCTACCTGTTGCTGGCGGTGGAAGCCGAACTCGATACCCATGATCCGGTCACTGCGCTGAAGAGCATCGAAGGCGCGGAATTCGTCGTCGTCATGTCACCGTACAAGGGCAAGTCGCTCGACTACGCCGACGTATTGCTGCCGATTGCGCCTTGGACCGAAACCTCGGGCACCTTCATCAACACCGAAGGCCGGGTGCAGGGCTTCAGCGCGGTGGTCAGGCCGCTGGGCGAAACCCGCCCGGCGTGGAAAGTGCTGCGCGTGCTGGGCAATCTGCTGGGCCTGGCCGGCTTTGACCACAACGATTCGAAGGACGTGTTGCGCGATGCCCTCGGCGACACCCCGACCGGCAACGTGCAGGCTTACCTCTGCAACGAGATCAGCGGCGTCGCAGCGGCACCCGCTGCGCCCGGCCCCGGTCTGGAGCGGGTGGCGGAAGTGCCCATCTACCAGACCGATGCGGTGGTACGGCGCTCGCCCTCACTCCAGCGCACACTCGATGCGGCGTTGCCGGTGGCGCGCATGCACAGCCAGCTGATCGCCCGACTCGGCCTCACCGAAAACGGCCGCGTGTCGGTACGCCAGACCGGCTCGGCGCTCACCCTCAAGGTCGAGCGCGATGATCATCTGCCCGACAACTGCATCCGCGTGCCCTGCGGCCACCCGCTGACGGCGCATCTGGGCCCGATGTTTGGCCCGATCACGGCGGAGCCCGTCTGATGGAGGCCGGATTGATGCACAGCGCGGGCGTCGACTGGACGGCGATCCAGACCGTCGTCTGGACGCTGCTCAAGATCATGGCGCTGGTGGTGCCGCTGATGCTGGGCGTGGCCTATCTCACCTACGCCGAACGCAAGGTCATCGGCTGGATGCAGGTACGCATCGGCCCTAACCGAGTCGGTTTCCAGGGGTTGCTGCAGCCGATTGCCGACGCGGTGAAACTCCTGATGAAGGAAATCATCATCCCGTCCGGCGCGAGCAAGGGGCTCTTCATTCTCGGGCCCATCCTCGCCATCGCGCCTGCACTCGCGGCCTGGGCGGTGATCCCGTTCACCGGCAGCCTGGTGCTGGCCGACATTAACGCCGGTCTCCTGTACGTGATGGCGATCACCTCGATGGGCGTCTACGGCGTCATCATCGCCGGCTGGGCGTCCAACTCCAAATACGCCTTCCTCGGCGCGATGCGCTCGGCGGCGCAGATCGTGTCCTATGAAATCGCCATGGGCTTCGCCCTGGTCGGCGTGCTGATGGCCGCGCAGTCGCTGAACCTCACCGACATCGTGCAGGGGCAGTCGGGCGGCCTCCACCAGTGGTATCTGTGGCCGCTGTTTCCGCTCTTCATCGTGTATCTGATTTCTGGCGTGGCGGAAACCAACCGTGCGCCTTTCGATGTGGCCGAAGGCGAATCCGAGATCGTTGCCGGCTTTCACGTGGAATATTCCGGCATGGCGTTCGCCGTGTTCTTCCTCGCCGAATACGCCAACATGATCCTGATCGCGGCCTTGACCACGCTCATGTTCCTGGGCGGCTGGCTGGCCCCGCTGCCTTTCCTCAACGACATTCCCGGCTTGGGCTGGCTGCTGGGCGACGGCATCCTGTGGTGGCTGCTGAAAACCGCGTTCGTGCTGTTCCTCTTCCTGTGGTTCCGTGCCACTTTCCCGCGCTATCGCTACGACCAGATCATGCGTCTGGGCTGGAAGGTGTTCATTCCCATCACCATCGTCTGGATCGTCGTCGTCGGCGGCATGATGCAGACGCCGTATGGTCATCTCTTCCACTGAGCGCGCCATGAAAAGACTGACCCAGTTCTTCGGCAGCCTGCTACTGGTCGAGTTGATCAAGGGGATGATGCTCACCGGCCGGCATCTCTTCGCGCGCAAAATCACCGTCCAGTTCCCCGAAGAGAAGACCCCGCAATCGCCCCGCTTCCGCGGCCTGCACGCGCTGCGCCGTTACCCCAACGGCGAGGAACGTTGCATTGCCTGCAAGCTGTGCGAGGCGGTGTGCCCGGCGCTCGCGATCACCATCGAATCGGAAAAGCGCGACGACGGCACCCGACGCACCACGCGCTACGATATCGACCTGACCAAGTGCATCTTCTGCGGCTTCTGTGAGGAGTCCTGCCCGGTCGATTCCATTGTCGAAACGCGCATCCTCGAATACCACGGCGAAAAACGCGGCGACCTCTACTACACCAAGCCCATGCTGCTCGCCATCGGCGACCAGTACGAGGAACAGATCGCGAAGGATCGCGCGGACGACGCGAAGTATCGGTAGAGCCCGGGATCTAGGGGCCAGGATTCAAAGACTAGGGGTGGCGCATTGCGACGCCGCCTGATTGAACAACACGACGTACGAACTAAAAGGGAGGCAGGCAAACGGAAATCTGGTATCGGGCACGAGCGGTGGTTGACCATCCCTAGCCCCTGAATCCTAACTCCTAGCCCCTGACAATGACCTACACGACCGCGATCTTCTACTTCTTTGCCGCCATCCTGGTATTTGCCGGGCTGCGCGTGATCACCGCGCGCAATCCGGTCCACGCCGCGCTGTATCTGGTGCTGGCCTTCTTTACCGCAGCCGGCCTGTGGATGCTGCTGGAGGCCGAGTTCCTCGCCATTGTCCTGGTGCTGGTCTATGTGGGGGCGGTGATGGTGCTGTTCCTGTTCGTGGTGATGATGCTCGACATCAACCTCGACCGCCTGCGCGAAGGCTTCTGGACCTATCTGCCGCTGGCGGGGTTCGTCTCGGTGCTGCTGGTGATCGAGATGGCGCTGATCCTCGGCGGGCGGCATTTTGGACTGGACGTGATGGGTGTGCCGGATCCGCATCCGGCGGACTACAGCAACACCAAGGAATTGGGTCGGCTGCTCTATACCGACTATGTGTATGCCTTTGAACTGGCCGCAGTGATCCTGCTGGTCGCCATTGTCGCCGCGATTGCGCTGACGCTGCGCCGGCGCAAGGACAGCAAGTACCTCGATCCCGCCGAGCAGGTGAAGGTCAAGCGCAACGATCGCTTGCGCATCATCAAGATGCCTGCCGTGAAGAAACCGGGTGCCGGGGAGGAGGGCGCATGATTTCCCTGTCGCATTACCTGGTGCTGGGCGGCATCCTGTTCTCCATCGCCGTGCTCGGCATTTTCCTCAACCGTAAGAACGTGATCGTGCTGCTGATGGCGATCGAACTCATGCTGCTGGCGGTGAACATGAACTTCATCGCGTTTTCGCACTATCTGGGCGATATCCACGGGCAGATCTTCGTGTTCTTCATCCTCACCGTGGCGGCCGCCGAATCCGCCATCGGCCTCGCGATTCTGGTGGTGCTGTTCCGCAATCTGCGCACGATCAACGTCGATGATCTCGACCACCTGAAAGGCTGATGCGGATGGACATGCAGACGCTCTATCTCATCATTCCGCTTGCGCCGCTTGTGGGGGCACTGCTGGCCGGCCTGTTCGGCCGGCTCATCGGTCGAACAGGCGCGCACGTCGTCACCATCGTGGGCGTGGCCGTGTCCTTCATCGCCTCGGTGCTGGTGTTCCAGGACGTACTCGCGGGGCATACCTACAACGGTTCGGTCTACACCTGGATGGTGCTGGGCGACCTGCGCTTCGAGGTGGGTTTCCTGATCGACTCGCTGACCACGATGATGATGCTGGTCGTCACCTTCGTCTCGCTCATGGTGCATATCTACACCATTGGCTACATGCGTGACGATCCCGGCTACCAGCGCTTCTTCAGCTATATCTCGCTGTTCACCTTCGCGATGCTGATGCTGGTGATGAGCAACAACTTCCTGCAGCTGTTCTTTGGCTGGGAAGCGGTGGGGCTGGTGTCGTATCTGCTGATTGGCTTCTGGTACGAGAAAGAAACAGCGATCTACGCCAACCTCAAGGCCTTCCTCGTCAACCGCGTGGGCGATTTCGGTTTCATCCTCGGCATCGGCCTGGTGTTGGCGCATTTTGGCTCGCTCGACTACGCCACGGTGTTCGCCCAGGCCCCCTCGCTTGCCAACAACACCATCACGATCTGGGGCGACAAGGCCTGGAGCCTGATGACGGTGATCGGGATACTTTTATTTATCGGCGCGATGGGCAAATCCGCGCAGTTTCCGCTGCACGTCTGGCTGCCCGACTCGATGGAAGGCCCGACGCCGATCTCCGCGCTGATCCACGCGGCGACGATGGTCACCGCCGGCATCTTCATGGTCGCGCGCATGTCGCCGCTGTACGAACTGTCCGACGTCGCGCTCTCCTTCATCATGGTGATCGGCGCGATCACCGCGCTGTTCATGGGCTTCCTCGGCATCGTGCAGAACGACATCAAGCGCGTGGTGGCGTACTCCACGCTGTCGCAGCTCGGCTACATGACGGTCGCGCTCGGGGCCTCGGCCTACTCGGTCGCGGTGTTCCACCTGATGACGCACGCTTTCTTCAAGGCGCTGCTGTTCCTGGCGGCGGGCTCGGTGATCATCGCCATGCACCACAACCAGGACATCCGTTACATGGGCGGCCTGAAGAAATACATGCCGATCACCTGGATCACCTCGCTGATCGGCTCATTGGCCCTGATCGGCACGCCCTTCCTGTCGGGCTTCTATTCCAAGGAAACGATCATCGAGGCGGTGAAGCTGTCGCACCTGCCGGTGGCGGCTTGGGCCTACTGGGCGGTGCTGATCGGCGTGTTTGTCACTGCCTTCTATTCCTTCCGCATGTATTTCCTGGTGTTCCACGGCAAGGAGCGTTTCCACAACGCGCACCACCACGACGACGCCAGCCACGGCCAGGACGACCACGGTCATCACGGCGGCGTGCCGCACGAGACGCCGTGGGTGGTGACCGGTCCGCTGCTGCTGCTGGCTCTGCCTTCGCTTGCCATTGGCTACATGACCATCGAGCCCATGCTCTACGGCAATTTCTTCGGCAACGCCATCACCGTGTCCGACCGCCATCCGGTGATGGTCGAGCTGAACCAGCATTTCAACGGCGCGATGGCCTATGCCCTGCACGCCTTCGTCACGGTACCGTTCTGGCTGGCCGTCGCCGGGGTGGGCCTGTCGGCCTATTTCTATCTGGTGCGCCCGGACATTCCGGCCGCCCTCCAGAAGCGCTTTGCTTTCCTGCACACCCTGCTCGTCAACAAATACTGGTTCGACGAGCTCTACAGCTTCGTGTTCGCCAAAGGCGCGCGGCTGCTCGGTGCCGGCCTCTGGCGCGGCGGTGACCGGGCGGTCATCGACGGCGCGGTCAACGGCACGGCGCATCTGGTCGAACGTTTCTCCCGGCTGGTGAAATCCTTCCAGTCCGGCTACATCTATCACTACGCCTTTGCCATGCTGATTGGGGTGTTTGTCCTCGTCAGCTGGTTCGCCCGGCTGAACTAGCCCATGTCCGAACACATACTTACTTTTGTCGTCTGGCTGCCCATCCTCGCGGGCGTGCTGGTGCTGGCCACCGGCTCCGACCGCAATGCGCCGCTCGCGCGCTGGATCGCCCTGGCAGGCGCGCTCGCCGGCCTGGCTGTCGCAATTCCGCTTGCCAGCGGTTTCGATACCAGTACGTCGGCGATGCAGTTCGTCGAGAAAGCGCCGTGGATTCCCGCCTTCAACGTGTTCTACCACCTGGGTGTGGACGGCATTTCCATGCCCTTGATCCTGCTCAACAGCTTCACCACCGTGCTGGTGGTGATCGCCGGCTGGCAGGTGATCCAGGACCGGGTCGCGCAGTACATGGCGGCTTTCCTCATCATGTCCGGCCTCATCAACGGCGCCTTCGCCGCGCTTGACGGCATCCTGTTCTATGTCTTCTTCGAAGGCATGCTGATCCCGCTGTACCTCATCGTCGGCGTGTGGGGCGGGCCGAACCGGGTCTACGCGGCGTTCAAGTTCTTCCTCTACACGCTCGCCGGCTCGCTCCTGATGCTGGTGTCGTTCATCTACCTCTACTTCCAGTCGGGCGGCAGCTTCGATATCCAGACCTGGCACACGACGACGCTGGGCATGACCGCACAGACGCTGATGTTCTTCGCCTTCCTGCTGGCCTTCGGGGTGAAAGTGCCGATGTGGCCGGTGCACACCTGGCTGCCCGACGCCCACGTCGAAGCGCCGACTGGCGGCTCGGTGGTACTTGCGGCGATCACACTCAAGGTCGGTGCCTACGGCTTCCTGCGCTTCATCCTGCCCATCGTGCCGGACGCCAGCCACGAGCTGGCCTGGCTGGTCATCACGCTGTCGCTGATCGCCGTGGCGTACATCGGCCTGGTGGCGCTGGCGCAGTCCGACATGAAGAAGCTCATCGCGTATTCGTCGATCGCGCACATGGGCTTCGTCACCCTCGGCTTCTTCCTCTTCAACCCGCTGGGCGTGGAAGGCGGGCTGGTGCAGATGATCTCGCACGGCTTCGTGTCCGCCGCGCTCTTCCTCTGCATCGGCGTGATGTATGACCGCCTGCATTCACGCCAGATCAAGGACTACGGCGGTCTGGTCCACAAAATGCCGGTGTTCGCCGCCTTCTTCATGCTGTTCGCCATGGCGAACGCGGGCCTGCCGGCCACCAGCGGCTTCGTCGGCGAGTTCATGGTCATCATGGCCGCCGTCGAGGTGAATTTCTGGTACGCCTTCGTCGCCGCCACCACGCTGATCTTTGGCGCGGCCTACACGCTGTGGATGTACAAGCGCGTGGTGTTCGGCAAGGTCACCAACCCGCACGTCGAGGCCATGTCCGACCTCAATGCCCGCGAGTGGCTGCTGATGACCGTGCTGGCCGTCTGTGTGTTGGGCATGGGCCTGTATCCCAAGCCATTCACCGACGTGATGCACGTCTCTGTCGTTGACCTGTTGGCGCACGTGGCGCAGAGCAAACTCCCATGAACCTCATGTCCTTCGCTCCCGCGCTGCCCGAAATCTTCGTGCTCGTCATGGTGTCGCTGATCCTCGTCATCGATGCTGCCGTGGACGACAGCAAACGCTATCTGGCCTTCGTGCTTTCGCTGGCCACCCTGGCCGGCGCGGCCTTCCTCACCGCGCGCGACCTGTCGACGATGCCGGTGCTGGCGCTGAACGGCCTGTTCATCGACGATCCGCTGTCGGATGTGCTGAAGCTGTTTCTCTACCTGACCACCGCCGTGGTGCTGGTGTATTCGCGCGATTACCTCCGCCAGCGTGGCCTGTACAAGGGCGAGTTTTTCGTGCTCGCGCTGTTTGCCCTGCTGGGCATGATGGTGATGGTGTCGGCCAGCCACTTCCTCACCCTGTATCTCGGCCTGGAACTGCTGGCGCTTTCCCTCTACGCCATGGTCGCGTTGCAGCGCGATTCCTCGATCGCGACCGAGGCAGCAATGAAATATTTCGTGCTCGGCGCACTGGCGTCCGGTATGTTGCTCTACGGCATGTCGATGGTCTACGGTGTCACCGGCTCGCTGGCGCTGGCCGACATCGCGCAGAACCTGGCCGACGGCACCGACCTGCGCATTCCGCTGGTGTTCGGCATCGTCTTCATCGTCGCCGGCCTGGCGTTCAAGCTCGGAGCCGTGCCCTTCCACATGTGGCTGCCCGACGTGTACCACGGCGCGCCCACGGCCATGACGCTGTTCATCGGCTCTGCACCCAAGATCGCCGCGTTTGCCTTCGTTGTGCGCATTCTGGGCGAAGGCCTGGAGTCGCAGGTTGCGGAATGGCGAGACATGCTGGTGATCCTGGCCGTGTTGTCGATGGCGGTCGGCAACATCGCCGCCATTGCGCAGAGCAACCTCAAGCGCATGTTCGCGTATTCGACCATCTCGCACATGGGCTTCATGCTGCTCGGCATCCTCGCCGGCACGCAGAACGGCTACGGCAGCGCCATGTTCTACGTGATCGTGTACGCGCTCATGAGCCTGGGCGGCTTCGGCATGATCCTGCTGCTGTCGCGTGCCGGCTTCGAATCTGACCGCCTCGATGACTTCCGGGGCCTGAACCGCAAGAGCCCCTGGCTGGCGTTCATCATGCTGCTGCTTATGTTCTCCATGGCCGGCATCCCGCCCACCGTCGGGTTCTACGCCAAGCTCTCGGTACTCCAGGCCGTGGTCGAGATCGGCCACGTCTGGCTGGCCGTTGTTGCCGTCGTCTTCTCGCTGGTGGGGGCCTTCTACTATCTGCGCATCGTCAAGCTGATGTATTTCGACGAACCGCACGATTCCACAACCGTATCGGCCAGCTTCGATGCCCGTGCGCTGATGTCGGCCAATGGTCTGGCCGTGCTGGTGCTGGGCGTGCTGCCGCAGCCTCTGATGGCCGTCTGCCTGCACGCAGTCGGCGCTTCGTTCTGAACTTGTCGGCGCGGCTGCGGTCTGCTCCGACGTCTTTTTGATGTGATCCTGACGTGAATTTTTCCACCACGCTTCTGCTTATCCTGGCCTTTGTCGCGGCCAACCTGCCATTCCTGATCGAGCGCATTTTCTTCTTCAAGCGCCCTGCGGCGGGCAGCAAAAACTTTGCCTGGCGGCTGCTTGAACTCATCGTGCTCTTCTTTGTGGTCGGCGGCGTAGCCATCCTGCTGGAAGGCAATTTCGGCGACGTGCACAAACAGAACTGGGAGTTCTACGCGGTGAACGCCTCGCTGTTCGTGGTGTTCGCCTACCCCGGGTTTGTGTATCGCTATCTCTGGCGCCGCCGGGGCGCATGAGCATGGAATCTGAATTCCAGCTCCGGGGTGAGCACGTCGCCCTGTGCGACCTGCTCAAGCTCACCGGCATCGCCGACAGCGGCGGGCAGGGCAAGCACATGATCGCCAACGGCGAAGTCACCGTCGACGGTCAGCCCGAAAGCCGCAAGACGGCCAAGATCCGGGCAGGGCAGACCGTGAAATGCCTGGGGCAGACGGTTCGGGTGGTGGCGGCTGCCTAGCCAAGTTAGCGGTAGGGCTGTCGCTTGATCGGCCTTTGTTGCCTGTCGGGCTGACCGCTCCATATGACCGCTGTTCGGCGCTTACCGGTCAAAGCACGATGCAAGGTAGAGTTCAGGCGATTTGTGCGCCTTCATGCACAAGGTCGCCTGGAACGCAGAGTGGCTATTGATTTGACCGCAATGTTAGGAATCACCGTCAGCTTCCCCGCCCGCGATTACGCATGTCACCCCAGAGTTGACCACGCATTTTTTTGTTTTCATCAGGAACCCGGATAAGTGCTAAGCCGCTTGCGCCAGCGTGAAATCGACGCGCACCTTGTCGAACGGGCACACGATCTTTCCACTCTCGGTTTTTTCCAGCAGGCCGGTTTCCAGCAGGGCGTGCACGTCGCGGTGCACGGATTTGACGTCGCGCTCCAGCCTGCGGGCCAGTTCGCGCAGGCTCATTTCGCCGGCACCACTCATCGCGTCCAGCACACCCCAGCGCTTGGGGCTGATTTCCGAGAACAGCAGTTCGGGGCTGGCATAGCTGAAAGTGAATTGCTGGGTTCGCCCGGATTTGGCGGCCTGGCGTATGCCTTTTGCACCCGCCCTGAGCGCGGCCTTCCAGTCGGGATTGATTTCGATGACGGCGGTTTTCATTCAATTCTCCTTTCAACTTCTGCCATGAAATCGTCCAGCAGTTGGTCGATGGAAACAAATCGGTAGACAGACTCTTTTCCGTCAAGATGCTTGTGGTCGCCCTTGACGCGCTCATTGTCGAAGCCGACGATGCGCGTCCCACTCAGGATATAAACCAGACGATACTTAAAGGCGTGATCGCAAGGCGGCACCGGACAATGCAGCTTCCATATCTTCATCTCGACTAGCCCACCGTTGGGCAGACGCTGACGGTGCTGCTTGAGCAGTTCGGCCTTCATGTTGGCATTCTTGACAACAAACAAACGGAAGTCAAGCTATTGGCTACATGAGGCCGGCAAACCCGGCTACTGACCAGTCCGCCGTATCCAGATGGCAGCTTGGGCGCACACACGAGACGCCGGCTGGGGTTGCCAGAATTACCGCTCAGGCCGAACAAGGGTCATCTAGCTTCACATCCCTCCCATAAAACACTCGATTTGCGGGATGCTAGCTAGCAGCGCATCCAGCTCGCCTGTTCTTAGAGATGCGCCTTCAGCGCATACAGCATATCCAGCGCCGCCTTCGGCGTGAGGGTATCGGGGTCGAGTTCGCGCAACTGGTCGAGCGCAGGATGCGTCGGCACCTCGTCGTTGGGCAGGTGCGCAGCGAACAGGTCGCCTTGCGGGCCGGGTTGCAGTTGCGCGTCTTCCAGTTCGCGCAGGTGGCGACGTGCGGCATGGATCACCGGGCCGGGCACGCCGGCTAACCGTGCGACTTGGATGCCGTAGCTCTGCGAGGCGGGGCCTTCTTCCACTGCATGGAGGAAGACCAGGTCGGCCCCGTGTTCCTTGGCGTCGAGGTGGACGTTGGCGAGCTGGCGGAATTCCTGCGCCAGCTGGGTCAGCTCGAAATAATGGGTGGCGAAGAGCGTGAACGCGCGGGTGGCGGTGACCAGATGCCGGGCCACGGCCCAGGCCAGGGCAAGACCGTCGAAGGTGGAGGTGCCGCGTCCGATTTCGTCCAGCAGCACCAGGCTGTTGGCGCTGGCGTTGTGCAGGATGTGGGCGGTTTCGGTCATTTCGACCATGAAGGTGGAACGCCCGCCGGCGAGGTCATCCGAGGCCCCGATGCGGGTGAAGATCTGATCGACGTCGCCGATTCTGGCTGACGCTGCCGGCACCCACAGGCCGCAGCAGGCCAGGAGCGTGATCAGCGCCACCTGCCGCATATAAGTGGACTTGCCGCCCATGTTGGGACCGGTGATGAGCAGCATCTGGCGGCTGCGCGACAGGTTCACGTCGTTGGGGATGAAATGCTCGACCTGGGCTTCGACCACCGGGTGACGCCCGGCGCGGATGGCGATGCCGGGCTCGTCCCCATAGTCGGGTGCGCAGAGTTTCAGGGCCCGGACACGTTCGGCCTGGCTCGCCAGTACGTCGGTTTCGGCGAGTGCGGCGGCAATCGCGAGCAGATCGGGCACGTGTGGAATCAGCGTGTCGAGCAGGGTGTCGAACAGCGCCTTTTCCCGCGCCAGTGCGCGATCCTGCGCGGAGAGTGCCTTGTCCTCGAAGGCCTTGAGTTCCGGCGTGATGTAGCGCTCGGCGTTTTTCAGCGTCTGGCGGCGGCGGTAGTCGTCGGGGACCGGTGTCTTGTCGGCCTGGGCGCGGCTGATCTCGATATAGAAACCGTGCACCTTGTTGTACTCGACCTTGAGCGTGGCAATACCGGAGCGGGCGCGTTCGCGCGTTTCCAGGTCGAGCAGGAAGGTGCCTGCGTCGCGGGTCAGCGCACGCAGTTCGTCAAGATCGGCGTCGTAGCCGTCGGCGATGACGCCGCCTTCGCGCAGCACGCTGGCCGGTTCAGCCTGGATCGCACGGGCCAGCAGGGCGTGCAGATCGGGACGCGCGGCGAGCGTGTCGCGCAGGCGGGCAAGGTGTGCGTCGGCCTCGGGGAGCTGCGTGGCGAGTTCGGGCAACTGCGCCAGCGTGTCGCGCAGGCCAGACAGATCGCGCGGCCGTGCATTCTTCAGGGCGATACGTCCGCTGATGCGTTCAACGTCGGCACAGCTTTTCAGGATGTGGTGCAGCACCTCGGCGAGATCGATGCGCTCGGCCAGCACGCCGATGGCATCGCGACGTTGCTGCAATATGTTCCGGTCACGCAGCGGGTGGTGCAGCCAGTGCCGCAGCAGGCGCGTGCCCATGCCGGTGGCGGTGGTGTCGAGCACCGACAGCAGGGTGGGCGAGGCTTCGCCGCGCAGGGTTTCGGTCAGTTCAAGGTTGCGGCGGGTTGCGGCGTCGAGCTGCACGAATTCATCGTCGCGCTCGGCGCGTATCGATTGCAGGTGCGGCAAGCTTGTGCGCTGGGTGGACTGGATGTAGTCGAAGAGCGCCCCGGCCGCAGCAGTCGCCTGGCGCAGGTCGGCGACGCCGAAGCCGGTTAGATCACGGCTGCCAAATTGCTGGGCGAGACGGGTTTCAGCGCTGGTAGCGTCAAATTGCCAGGGCGCCAGCCGCCTTACGGGACATGCGGCTGTCAGTTCGAAGGTGTCCGGCGCAAGGATTTCTGCTGGCCGGATGCGTGCGAGGAGGGCGGGCAGGCCAGCCGGCGCAATTTCGCTGACCTGAAAACGGCCCGCAGCAAGGTTGAGCCAGGCCACACCGACCCGCTCCGTCCCGGGCGAGACGGCAAGGATGAGTGTGTCGCGCGTTTCGTCGAGCAGGCCCGAATCGGTGAGCGTGCCCGGGGTGACGATGCGTGAAACCTGGCGCTCGACCGGGCCTTTGGACGTGGCCGGATCGCCGACCTGTTCGGCGATCACCACCGATTCGCCCAGCTTCAAGAGCCGCGCCAGATACTGCTCCGCACTGTGGTACGGCACGCCGGCCATCTTGATCGGGCTGCCGGCCGAGGCACCGCGCGTGGTGAGCGTGATGTTCAACAGCCGCGCCGCCTTTTCGGCATCGTCGAAAAACAGCTCGTAGAAATCGCCCATGCGGTAGAACAGCAGCATGTCGGGATGCTGCGCCTTGATGCCGAGGTACTGCTGCATCATCGGCGTGTGGGCGGCGACCTCCTTGGCAGGCGTCATGGGCGGGCAAACGGCGAGTCAGACTTTCAGTTCGGGCGGCAGGTGGGGGGCCAGAATCTGCAACATCTGCGCGAATACCTTGGGATTGCCGGCGACGATGTTGCCGGAGTCGAGAAAGCCTTCGTTGCCGAGGAAGTTGCCGACCAGCGCGCCGGCTTCCTGTGCGATCAGGCTGCCGGCGGCGAGGTCCCAGGGCTTCAGGTGCATTTCCCAGAAGCCGTCGTAGCGGCCGCAGGCGACCCAGGCGAGATCGAGCGCAGCCGAGCCCGGGCGACGCAGGCCCGAGGTGGCTTTCATCATGTCGCGGAACATGTTGACGTAAGCCTCGGCAAAGCTGAAATCGCGGAAGGGGAAGCCGGTGCCGATCAGGCATTCGGTGAGCTTGCTGCGGCTGCTGGCGCGGATGCGGCGGTCGTTGAGCGTGGCACCCCGGCCCCGGCTGGCGGTAAAGAGTTCATTGCGGGCAGGGTCGAACACCACGGCCTGGGTGATCTGGCCCTTGTGCTTGAGCGCGATGGACACCGAATATTGCGGCAGGCCGTGCAGAAAATTGGTGGTGCCGTCGAGCGGATCGATGATCCACACATAATCCTCGCCATTCTTGGCGGCGGACGCGCCGGACTCCTCTGCTAAGATTCCGTGATTTGGATAAGCGTCCAGCAGGGTTTCGATGATGACGCGTTCGGCCATCTGGTCGACTTCGCTGACGTAGTCGCGATCCTGTTTGCTCCGCACGGTGAGCTGGTCGAGGTCGAGCGAGGCGCGATTGATGATCGCCCCGGCTTTGCGAGCGGCTTTCACCGCCGTGTTGAGCATGGGATGCATGGAGAGGTCACGGGCTTCAAAGAACGAGCCCGCATTTTACTGGATGACGCAAGCGAATCCCCAGCTTCTCGACAACATTCGCGTGGTGCTCGCGCGCACCAGCCATCCCGGCAATATCGGCGCGGCGGCGCGGGCGATGAAAACCATGGGGCTGTCGCAACTCGTCCTGGTCGAGCCGGCGGTGTTTCCCAACAGCCAGGCCGATGCGATGGCGTCGGGCGCGGTGGACGTGCTGGCCGCCGCCCGGGTGTGTTCGACGCTGGCCGAAGCCTTGGCGGACACGACGCTGGCCTTGGGCGTGTCGGCGCGCAGGCGCGATATCGTCGCCGAGGTGCTGATGCCGCACGAGGCCGCGACACGGCTGCTGACCGAAGCGCAAGTCGCCCCGGTAGCACTGGTATTCGGCAACGAGACCAGCGGGCTGTCCAACGAGGAACTCAGTCTGTGTCAGGGTCTGGTGACGATAGCCGCGAATCCAGAGTACAGCTCGCTCAACCTGGCGGCGGCGGTGCAGGTGCTGAGTTACGAGGTCCGTCGCGTATGGTTGGACCAGCCAAGCTGGCCCGATATGGAACTGGATGCGGCAAGCGGCGGAGAGATCGAACGGTTTTATGGCCATCTGGAAACGGCGCTTGCCGATCTGGAATTTCTCAATCCCGGTTCACCCGGCAAGCTGATGCTGAAATTGCGCCGGCTGTTTTCGCGCACCCGGCTAACCCGGGAAGAAGTGAACATCCTGCGCGGAATACTCACGGCAGCCCAGGAAGCAAAAGCTGCCGGAACTCGCCCGCCCAATACTTGACCAAATTACTCGGAATAAGCATCCTGCGGTCATGAGTCTGTTCAGCCAAATCAAGGAAGATATCGCCGTCGTGTTCGACAGGGACCCGGCGGCACGCTCTACTTTTGAGGTCGTGACGACCTATCCGGGTTTCCACGCCATCCTCATCCATCGCCTGGCGCACGGCCTGTGGCGGCGCGGTTGGAAATGGCTGGCGCGTTTTACCTCGCACATGGCGCGTTGGCTCACCGGCATTGAAATCCACCCGGGGGCGACCATCGGTCGCCGGGTCTTCATCGATCACGGCATGGGCGTGGTGGTGGGTGAAACCGCCGAAATCGGCGACGACTGCACGCTGTATCACGGCGTGACGCTCGGCGGCACGTCGTGGAACAAGGGCAAGCGTCATCCCACCCTGAAACCCGGCGTGGTGGTGGGGGCGGGGGCCAAGATCCTCGGGCCGATCATCATCGGGGCCAACGCCCGGGTGGGCTCCAACGCCGTGGTGGTCAAGGACGTGCCCGACGGCGCGACCGCCGTCGGCATCCCGGCGCGCATCCTCGACAGCAGCGCCGAGCAGGCACGCAAGGCGCAGGCAGAAAAGCTGGGGTTCTCGGCCTATGCCATCTCGGCCGATATGAACGACCCGGTGGTGAAGGCGATTCATGGCCTGATCGACCATTCCGCCCACACCGACAAACGTCTGGACATGATCCTGGCCCACTTGCAGAAGCTGGGTGCGGAACTCCCTGCGGGGCAGGACAAACCGGACGATTTCGACCCGAACTACCTGAATAAAATTGTTGACTAAAACAGTGGGAATAAGGAATACTTGACTGAAATGCTCGGAATTGAACCGGGCCGAATTCAGGAGATCAAGCCATGAGACTGACCACCAAGGGCCGCTTCGCCGTGACCGCCATGCTGGACCTGGCGCTGCGCGGCGGCAAGCACCCGGTGACGCTGGCCGGCATCAGTGAACGCCAGGACATTTCCCTCTCGTATCTGGAACAGCTGTTCAGCCGCCTGCGTCGCCATGAACTGGTCGAAAGCGTGCGCGGGCCGGGCGGTGGCTACTTTCTCGCCAAGCCCCTGGCCGATGTCAGCGTGGCCGACATCATCCGCGCCGTGGACGAGCCCATCGACGCCACCCAGTGTGGCGGCAAGGAAAACTGCCACGACGAACACCGCTGTCTCACGCACGACTTGTGGGTCGGCCTCAACGCCCATATCTACGATTACCTGGACAACGTCACGCTGGCCTCGCTGGTGGCCAAGCAGGACGAGTGCAGGGACAAGGTTCTACAAGATCGGCGCTCGCCCAAGATGACGCTGGCAGCCTGAACGAACGTACGGAAGGAAACCAAGGCAATACGATGAAAACGATCTACTTCGATTACTCCGCCACCACCCCGGTCGACCCGCGCGTTGCGGAAAAAATGATTCCCTACCTGGTCGAGGATTTCGGTAATCCGGCCTCGCGCTCCCACCCCTTTGGCTGGACCGCCGAAAAGGCGGTTGAAGAAGCGCGCGAGCAGGTCGCGCTGCTGGTCGGTGCCGACCCCAAGGAAATCGTCTTCACCTCGGGCGCGACCGAGTCGAACAACCTCGCCATCAAGGGCGCGGCTAACTTTTACGCCAGCACCAAGGGCAAGCACATCATCACGGTGATGACCGAGCACAAGGCTGTGCTCGACACCGTGCGCGAGATGGAGCGCCAGGGCTTCGAGGCGACGTATCTGCCGGTGCTGGAAAACGGTCTCATCGATTTGGAAGTCCTGCGCGCCGCGATGCGCCCGGATACCGTGCTGGTGTCGGTGATGGCGGTGAACAACGAAATCGGCGTGATTCAGGACATTGAAGCCATCGGCAAGCTGTGCCGCGAAAAAGGCGTGATTTTTCATGTCGATGCAGCGCAGGCGACCGGCAAGATGCCGATCAACCTCAAGACGCTGCCGGTCGATCTGATGTCGTTCTCGGCGCACAAGACCTATGGCCCCAAGGGCATCGGCGCGCTCTACGTGCAGCGCAAACCGCGTATCCGTCTCGAAGCGCAGATGCACGGCGGCGGCCACGAGCGCGGCATGCGTTCGGGCACGCTGGCGACGCATCAGATCGTCGGCATGGGCGAGGCCTTCCGCATTGCCCGCGAAGAAATGGCGACCGAAAACGAGCGCATCCGCATGCTCCGCGATCGTCTCTACAACGGCCTCAAGGACATCGAAGAACTGCACCTGAACGGCGACGAAGAGCGCCGCGTACCGCACAACCTGAACGTCAGCTTCAACTTCGTCGAAGGCGAATCGCTGATCATGGCGATCAAGGATCTGGCGGTGTCTTCCGGCTCGGCGTGTACTTCGGCGAGCCTGGAACCTTCTTACGTATTGCGCGCGCTCGGCCGTTCCGACGAACTCGCACACAGCTCGATCCGCTTCTCGATCGGCCGGTTCACGACGGAACAGGAAGTCGATTACGCGATCAAACTCTTGCACGAAAAGATCGGCAAGCTCCGCGAACTCTCGCCGCTGTGGGAGATGTTCAAGGAAGGCATCGATCTGAATTCTGTGCAGTGGGCGGCACATTGAACTGCAGGGGTTAGGAATTAGGAGCTAGGGATTAGGGAAAGCCGTGCGGCCAGAGGCCGCGCCAATTCAAAGGCGGCGCCGAATCAAAAGTGATGTGCGACACCGCAAACCCCCTAGCCCCTAACTCCTAGCCCCTAGCCCCTAACTAAGCGACTAAAAGGAGCAAACCATGTCATACAGCGACAAACTTCTCGACCACTACGAAAACCCCCGTAACGTCGGCTCGTTCGACAAAACCGACGACGGCGTCGGCACCGGCATGGTCGGCGCGCCGGCCTGCGGCGACGTGATGAAATTGCAGATCAAGGTCGGTGCCGATGGTCTGATCGAAGACGCCAAGTTCAAGACCTACGGCTGCGGCTCGGCGATTGCGTCAAGCTCGCTCGTGACCGAATGGGTCAAGGGCAAGACGCTCGACCAGGCGATGGAAATCAAGAACACGGCGATTGCCGAAGAACTCGCGCTGCCGCCGGTCAAGATCCACTGCTCGATTCTCGCCGAAGACGCGATCAAGGCAGCGGTCGCCGACTACAAAGCGAAGAAAGGGCTTTGAATCATGGCCGTCACCCTGTCTGAACGCGCCGCCACCCACGTTTCCAATTACCTGGCCAAACGCGGCAAAGGCGTTGGCATTCGTCTGGGCGTGCGCACCACCGGGTGCTCGGGCATGGCCTACAAGCTCGAATTCGCCGACGCCACGCCCGAAGGCGACGAGCAGTTCGAAAGTTTCGGCGTCAAGGTGTTCGTCGATCCGAAGAGCTTGCCCTACATCGACGGCACGGAACTCGACTACGCCCGCGAAGGCCTGAACGAAGGCTTCAAGTTCAACAACCCGAACGTGAAGAACGAGTGCGGGTGCGGCGAGTCGTTTAACGTTTGAATTGGCAGGGGGTAGGGGCCGGGATTCAGGGGGCAGGGAGTTCGGCGCGGAATCAGGTGCCGCACGACTCCCCCTGAATCCCGAATCCTGACCCCCGACCCCTGAAATGCAAAGCCACTTCGACCTCTTCCACCTGCCCGCGACCTACGCCATCGACCGCGACAAGCTCGACGTGGCCTACCGGGAACTGCAAAACACCGTCCACCCGGATCGTTTCGCGGCCAAGACCGAAGCCGAGCAGCGCGTGGCGATGCAGTGGGCGACGCAGGCGAACGAGGCTTACCAGACGCTCAAGCACCCGGTGAATCGCGGCGTGTACTTGCTGAAACTGCAAGGCATCGACGCGCTCGACGCGATGAACACGCAGATGGCACCGGCTTTTCTCATGCAGCAGATGGAATGGCGCGAAGCGATTGACGACGCCCGCGCTGCCAAGAGCGTAGCTGCGCTCGACAGTCTCACCGCCGAACTGCGCGCCGCGCACCGCCGTATCGAAGCCGAACTCGGCGTGCTGCTGGATGACGCGAAAGACTTGGATGCTGCGCGCGAAACCGTGCGCCAGCTGCGTTTCATGGACAAGCTGCTCGCCGAAGTCGGCGAGGTTTACGAAGACATCGAGGCGTGAAGCGCTGAACCCGCCTTGCGCCTGACCCCTCACCCCTTACGCTCAATGGCTCTCCTGCAAATCTCCGAACCCGGCATGTCCACCGCGCCGCACCAGCACCGGCTGGCGGTCGGTATCGACCTCGGCACGACCAATTCGCTGGTCGCCACTGTGCGCTCGGCGCTGGCCGTCGTGATCGACGACTGGCTTGGCCGACATCAAGGACGCCGCCAGTTCGCCGTACCAGTTCGTCGACGCGCCAGGCATGGTGCAGATCAAGACCGTCGCCGGGACCAAGAGCCCGGTCGAAGTCTCGGCAGAAATCCTGAAAGTGCTGCGCGCGCGCGCCGAGGCCGCGCTCGGCGGCGAGCTGGTCGGCGCAGTCATTACCGTGCCCGCGTATTTCGACGACGCGCAGCGTCAGGCGACCAAGGACGCGGCGCAACTCGCGGGCCTGAACGTGCTGCGTTTGCTCAACGAGCCGACTGCGGCGGCGATTGCCTACGGGCTGGATAACGCCTCCGAGGGCGTGTACGCCGTTTACGATCTGGGCGGTGGGACGTTTGATATTTCGATCCTGAAATTGTCCAAAGGCGTGTTCGAAGTGCTCGCCACCAACGGCGATTCCGCACTCGGCGGCGACGACTTTGACCAGCGCGTGTTCTGCTGGATGGTCGAGCAGGGACGATTTGAGCCGCTCTCCGCAGGCGACACCCGCCTGCTCCTGACCCGCGCGCGCGACGTCAAAGAAACCCTGACCGAGCATGAAGAGACACGCGTCACCGTCGTGCTCTCGACCGGCGAAATGCTCGACGCGACGCTCACGCAGGCCGAGTTCAACGCGATGACCGCGCACCTCGTTAACAAGACGCTCGCGCCGACGCGCAAGGCACTACGCGACGCCGGGCTCGCGGTCGACGAGATCAAGGGCGTCGTCATGGTCGGCGGCTCGACGCGGATGCCGTGCGTGCGCCACGCCGTCGCCGAATTTTTCGGCCAGACCCCGCTCACCAACCTTGACCCCGACAAGGTCGTCGCTTTGGGTGCTGCGATGCAGGCCGACATCCTCGCCGGTAACCGCGCGGGTGACGACTGGCTGCTGCTCGACGTGATTCCGTTGTCGTTGGGTCTGGAGACGATGGGCGGACTCACCGAAAAAGTCATCCCGCGCAACACCACGATCCCGACCGCGCGCGCGCAGGATTTCACCACCTTCAAGGACGGCCAGACCGCGATGAGCGTGCACGTGCTGCAAGGCGAACGCGAACTCGCGGTCGATTGCCGCTCGCTCGCGCGCTTTGAATTGCGTGGCATTCCGCCGATGGTCGCGGGCGCGGCGCGCATCCGCGTCACCTTCCAGGTCGACGCCGATGGCCTGCTGTCAGTGTCGGCGCGCGAGCAGAGCACCGGTGTCGAAGCCGCAGTGCAGGTCAAGCCGTCGTATGGCCTGGCCGACGAGGAAATCACCCGCATGTTGAAAGACGCGTTCACACACGCGAAAGACGACATGCGCGCGCGCGCTTTGAACGAGCAGCTGGTTGACGCGCAAGGGTTGATCGCCGCGACGCGCGCCGCGATGGCGGAAGACGGCGCGCTGCTGTCCGACGAAGAAACCACTGCCATCGAGGCGGCGATCACCGACCTTGAAAACCTCATGGCCGGCACCGATCATTCCGCCGTGAAACGCGGCATCGAAGCGCTCAACGCCGCGTCGACTGAATTCGCCCAGCGCCGCATGGATCGCAACGTCCGTCGCGCGATGGCCGGGCAGAAACTCGAAACCTTTGGCTGACTGAACCCTTGACCATGCTCAACGACGCCTTCATCGAATCCCTCCGGGTCAAGCTCGAAGCGCACCCGATCTATGCCGCCGTGCAGACGCCGGACGATCTGCGCGTGTTCATGCAGCATCACGTCTACTCGGTGTGGGATTTCATGTCGCTCATCAAATACCTGCAGAACGAAGTCGCGCCCGCGCGCTGGCCGTGGACGCCACGCGGTGACGCCTCGGTCGCGCGTTTCATCAACGAGCTGGTGCTCGAAGAAGAGACCGACATCGCCCTGCCGGGGCAGACCGGGCACACTAGCCATTTCCTGCTGTATCTGGCTGCCATGCGTGAAATCGGTGCGGATGCCGACACCCCGGCACGCTTCGTCGACACGGTGGCGGCAGCCGGCATCGACGTTGCCCTCGGCAGTGGGCTGGCTCCGGCACCGTCGGCTGCCTTTACCCGCACCACCTTCGATTTTCTCGCCAGCGGCAAACCGCACACAGTTGCTGCCGCGCTGGCGCTGGGGCGCGAGCACGTCATTCCCTCGATGTTCCGCGCCTTCCTCTCGCGCATGGCGGTGACCGAGGCGCAGGCACCGAGCTTCCACTATTACCTCAACCGTCACGTACACCTCGACGAGGATTTCCACGCCCCCCTGTCGCTGCGCCTGCTCGCTGCGCTGTGCGATGGCCAGGATACCCGCTGGCGCGAGGCGGAGGTCGCTGCGGAAGCGGCCGTCCAAGCCCGACTCCATTTCTGGGACGGCGTCCTCGCCGCCCTACCCAGTCAACACTCCCAGGCCGCCTGACCCATGCCCCAACTCATCGTTCTCCCCCACGTCGAACTCTGCCCGGAAGGTACCGTCATCGAGGCCACCCCC
Organism: Hydrogenophilales bacterium 16-64-46; assembly: GCA_002281775.1. GTDB lineage: Bacteria > Pseudomonadota > Gammaproteobacteria > Burkholderiales > Thiobacillaceae > Thiobacillus. The sequence continues at coordinate 114,627 of NCGY01000008.1, forward strand.
GGCGAGACGATCTGCAACACCCTGCTCGCCAACGGCGTGGAAATTGACCACGCCTGCGAGAAATCCTGTGCTTGCACCACCTGCCACGTCATCGTGCGCGAAGGCTTCGATTCGCTCGAACCCTCATCCGAACTCGAGGACGATTTCCTCGACAAGGCCTGGGGGCTGGAGCCGACCTCGCGCCTGTCGTGCCAGGCCAAAGTTGCTGACGCCGATCTGGTGATCGAGATTCCGAAATACACCATCAACATGGTGAAAGAAGGGCATTGATTTTGAATAGGACACAGCCATGAAGTGGACCGATACCCTCGACATTGCCATCGAGCTGGCAGAAGCGCATCCCGAGATCGACCCTCGCACCCTCCGCTTTACCGACCTGCATCGCTGGGTGATGGAACTGCCGGACTTCGACGACGACCCCAATCATTCCGGCGAAAAAATCCTCGAAGCCATCCAGATGGCCTGGATCGACGAACTATCCTGAACCTGCCGCCGCGCGCCTGAGGGCCTGCGGCTTCGTGCTAGACTGCCCCGCAAACCAAGACAGGCAACGAGTCAGGCAGCGAGGCAGGCATGGCCGAGGAGAACGATCTTTCCCGTACCGAACCGGCAAGCGCAAAACGCTTGCAGGCGGCGCGCCGTGCCGGCGACGTGCCGCGTTCCGTCGAATGGTCTGCCTGGCTGGGCTTGCTCGCCGGCGTGGGGGCTTTGCTCTGGCTTGGCCCCCGCCTTTTCACCTCGCTGACCACGCTCATCCGGGTGGGCTTGCAGCAGGCCGCGCAGCCGGGCCTGGCGCTCGCTCAGGATTCCCCGCTCTATCCCGCTCTGGCGGCCACATTCTGGGCCGCCCTGCCGTTGTTCGGCCTGGTGTTTGCCGCCGGTGTGCTCGCGCCGCTGCTGCTTTCCGGCTGGACAGCCTCGCCCGAAGCCACGCGCATGGATGCGTCTCAGCTCCGCCCCTTCAAGGCATTCACGCGGCTCTTTTCCGTCGACGGCGGGTTTGACGGCGCGCTGGCCCTGCTGAAGTGGTTGCTGGTGCTGGGCGCGCTGGTGTGGATGGCGACGTCATTGCCCGGCGTGACGGATGGCGCACACGATTTCGGCCAGACGGCAGCCTGGCTGGGTCGGGGCCTGATCACGCTGGTGGCGGCGCTGGCGCTGGCGGCCGCGACGGACGCCGGCTGGCGCTGGTGGCGCTACCTGCGTCGCCATGCGATGACCTGGCAGGAGGTGCTGGCCGAGGCGCGCGAATCCGAAGTCAGCCCCGAGGTGCGCGCGCGGTTGCGCGGCAGGCAGCAACAGGCGGGACAGGGGGGGGCTGGGTCCAAGACGCGCCCTCAACCTAACCCTCTCCCAGAGGGAGAGGGGACAAAAGTTATGCCCAGAACGATTAACGAGGTGATCGGTTGAACCCGCCCGGCCAGCTGGCGCTCGGCATGCCCTTCAACCGGCTGGCGGTGCCGCTCCTGGTGCTGCTGATCCTCGCGATGATGGTGCTGCCGCTGCCCACCTTCATGCTCGACGTGCTGTTCACGCTCAACATCGCGCTGGCGATGATCGTGCTGCTGGTGAGCCTGAATGCGCGGCGGCCGCTGGATTTTTCGGTGTTCCCCACGGTGCTGCTGCTCACCACGCTGCTGCGCCTGTCGCTCAACGTCGCCTCGACCCGTATCATCCTCATGCAGGGGCACACCGGCCCCGACGCGGCGGGCAAGGTGATCGAGTCCTTCGGCAATTTCCTCGTCGGCGGCAACATCGCCGTCGGTTTGGTGGTCTTCCTCATACTCGTCATCATCAATTTTGTCGTCATCACCAAGGGGGCAGGGCGCATCGCCGAGGTGGCCGCGCGCTTCACCCTGGACTCGATGCCGGGCAAGCAGCTGGCGGTGGACGCCGACCTGCAGGCAGGGTTCATCAATGAAGGCGAAGCCCGCAGCCGCCGGGCCGACATCGGCCGCGAAGCCGACTTCTACGGGGCGATGGACGGTGCGTCCAAATTCGTCCGGGGTGACGCCGTGGCGGGGCTCATCATTCTTCTGGTCAATCTCGTCGGCGGCGTCGCCGTAGGCCTGCTGCAGCACGATCTCGGCGTGTCCGAAGCGCTTGGGCGCTATGCGCTGCTGACCGTGGGCGATGGCCTCGTCACCCAGATCCCTGCGCTCATCATCTCGACCGCGGCAGGCATTGTGGTGAGCCGGGCGTCGTCCGAGCAGGATCTGTCGCGCGAGTTTTCCACCCAGGTCTTTGGCCGGCCACAGACGCTCTTCGTCGCCGCAGCAGTGTTGGGCGTGCTGGGCCTGATTCCCGGCACGCCGCATCTGGCCTTTCTGAGCATTGCTGTCGTGCTGGCTGGCCTGGGCGGGTGGATAGGCCGCCGCCGTCCGGCAGTGCGGGATGTGGAGTTGCTGGACGAGGAAGACGTGGTGCCCACACCGGTCGACGTCACCTGGGATGACATCCCGCCGGTGGATGTGCTCGCGCTCGAAGTCGGCTACCGGCTGATTCCGCTGGTCGACCGCAACCAGGGCGGGGCAGCGCTCGCGCGCATTACCGAGGCACGCCGCCGGTTCGCCGCCGACATGGGCCTGGTGGTGCCGCTCATCCGCGTGCGCGACAACCTGGATCTCAAGCCCAATATCTATCGCATCACGCTCAAGGGCGTGGATGTTGCACACGGCGACATGCCCAACGGCCATGCGCTCGCGGTGGACATGGGCGAGGTTCTGGGGCGGCTGGACGGCGCGCCGGGCGTCGACCCGCTGACCGGCCTGGCCGGTGTGTGGATTGAGGCCGGGCGGGAAGAGGAAGCCGAACTGCGCGGCTTTGTGGTGTTGCAGCCGCAGGACGTCATCGCCCGGCAGGTCGAGGCGGTATTCCGGCAACACGCGCCCGAACTGCTGGGCCGCACCGAGGTCCAGCAGCTGCTCGACACCCTGTCGCGCACCCATCCGGGCCTGGTCGAGGACGTGACGCCGCGCCATCTGCCGCTGACCACCGTGCAGGCGATCCTGCAGCAGCTCATCGCCGAGAACGTGTCGATCCGCGATACCCGCACGCTGTTCGAAACCCTGGCGGCGCGCGCGGCCAAAACGCAGGCGGTCGACGAACTGGTCGAAACCGTGCGTGCCGCACTCGGCCGCAGCATCGTCGACCGGTTGTTCGAAGGCAGCGATACGCTGAATGTGATGGGCCTGTCGGCGGCCACCGAGTCGCGCTTGCTCGCCGAAATGGGCGACGAAGGCGAGGCGCTGCTCTCGCCCGCCACGCTGGATGCCCTGAACGAGGCCGCCGAGCGTGCGCTGGCCGAACAGCAGGCTGAAGGCCATCCCCCGGTGCTGCTCACGTCGCCCGGCCTGCGCGCAATCCTGTCTCGCCTGCTGCGGCGCAACCTGCCGCGGCTGTCGGTACTTGCCTACGCCGAGGTGCCTGCCGATAAAATGGTGCGCATGACGAGCGAACTTGCCATCGAGGCCGGCGCATGAGCGTGCGTGTATTCGTTGCTGCGAATGCGCGCGAGGGCCTGGCCCGCGTGCGCAGCGAACTGGGCGACGCCGCCGTGGTGCTGGCCACCCGGCCGCATCCGCAAGGCGTCGAAATCCTCGCCAGCGCCTACGCCGAGTTGGCATCTCCTGGCAGGAACGAGGCACTGGAACCTGCCGGCTCGCGCATCCTCAACGAACTCGCCCGGTTGCGCGGCATGCTGCAAAACCAGCTGGCCGGCTTTGCCTGGAGCGCGGGCCGGCGTCGCGATCCTGCGCGGGTGGCCATCCTGCAGACGCTTTTTGCAGCCGGGTTTGGCGGCAGCCTCGCCCGCACGCTGGCAGCGCGTCTGCCGCGAGGTCTGGAGGGAGAGGCCGCACAGCGCTGGCTGCGCCAGGTGCTGATCCGCAATGTGCCAGTGGTTGGAATGGGCACCGAGCCGGTGGCGACGGGCGGGAGCTTTGCGCTGGTCGGTTCGACCGGCTCGGGCAAGACGACCACGCTCGCCAAGCTGGCTGCACGCGCTGTTGAACTGCACGGTGCAGGCAAAGTGGCGCTGGTGGCGGCCGATGCCTACCGCATCGGTGCCGAGGCCCAGCTGCGCGTCTATGCCGAGCTGCTGGGTGTGGGCCTGCACGCCGCCCGTGATACCGAAGCATTGGCCCGCCTGCTGCCCAAACTGGCCACGCACCGACTCATCCTGGTCGATACCGCCGGGTTCGCGCCCGCCGATGCGCGTGCGCTCGCCACGCAGCAGCTGGATACACTGGGGGTGCGTCGCCTGCTGGTGGTGGCTGCCGGCCAGCAGGGCGCGGCCATCGAGCAGGCGTTCGTGCGTTTCGGCCAGGGCGCGGCAGGCTGCATCCTCGGCAAGCTCGACGAGGCACCGCAGCCCGGTGCGGCGCTCGACAGCCTCATCCGCCACCGTCTGCCACTGGCCTACGTGACCAGCGGCCAGCGCGTGCCCGAAGACCTGCACCGACCCAACGCGGTCTATCTGGTTGACCGCGCCCTGCGGGGCGGCCAGCTGGCTACGCCGTTCGCGCTGTCGCCGGAGGACTGGCCGCTCGTTGCAGGCGTGGAGGCAGAACGCAGCCTCTCGTCCGAGTCTGGTCCGTCTGCCACATCACGCCATGCCGGCTGATCAGGCCGCAGGACTCCGGCGGCGGGCAGCCTGTGCCCCCCAGATTCTCTACTGTGTCAGTGATTCGCCCGCGCTTGTCATGCAGGCGGCGCGCGCGCTGACGGGCCAGGGACTGACGCCGCTGCTGATCGATACACGGGACCGTCTGTTTGGCCGTGCCGCCGCCCAGACGCTGTTCGACTGGCAACACCAACTCGACCGGGGCCAGATACTCGCCTTGCCACTGGCGGATGGCCTGGCGTGGCATGCGCCCGGACTGCACGTCAGCGCGCGTGGCCTGGCAGAGGCGACACGGCATTTTGACGTGCTGCTGATCGATTGCACGCTCGCCGACATAGCGCAATATGCGGCCGGCGCGCGTGAGCAGGCGCTTCTGGCGGTGCGGCCGGACACCCTGCAAACCGTTTACGCGCTGTTGAAGACCCGGGCTGAAACAGGCGGTCTGCCGACGCTTCTCACCGGCGAGGCCGTGTCCTGCGAGCGCATCCGGCAGGCGTGCCAGCGTTTCCTCAATGCAACGGTCGCCGCCGCGCTGGCCTGCATCCCTGACGAAGATGATGCAATCGCCGCGCTTGCCGTTAGAATGGCGCACGAGGAGCCGGGCTGCCAACCCCGATACAAAACAGGACACACCTGACACATGGCCGGTAAACAATCGTCGCAGGACGAACAGATCACCAAGTACGCGCCGCTGGTCAAGCGCATCGCCTATCACATGATGGCCCGCCTGCCCGCCAGCGTCGAAGTCGACGACCTCATCCAGGTCGGGCTCATCGGCCTGATGGACGCGGTAGGCCGTTTCGACGGCACGCAGGGCGCGCAATTCGAGTCCTACGCCACCCAGCGTATCCGCGGGGCCATGCTCGACGAGCTGCGCGAGGCCGACTGGCTGCCGCGCCACGTGCGGCAGAAATCGCGCCAGATCGAATCCGCCATTCACAAGCTCGAACAGCGCAACGGCCGCGCGCCGAGCGAGCAGGAAATCTCCGCCGAACTCGGCCTGGCCATCGACCAGTACCAGTCCATGTTGGGCGACGTGAAATGCTCGCAGCTTTTGTACTACGAAGATTTTTCGGATGAGGACAGTGCAAGCTTTCTCGAACGCTACCTCGTCGACGGTGCGAGCGATCCGCTTGCGGTGCTGGAGGACGACGGTTTTCGCGACAGCCTGATCGCCGCGATCCACCACCTGCCCGAGCGCGAACGCAGCATGATGGGCATGTACTACGAGCAGGACATGAACCTCAAGGAAATCGGCGCAGTGCTCGGTGTATCCGAGTCGCGCGTCTGCCAGTTGCACTCGCAGGCTGTGGCGCGGCTGCGCGCCCAGCTGAAGATCTGGAAAGACTGACGCGCGGCGCTTCCGGGATAAATCCGCGATAATGCGGGCTCATTCCAACCCGCCTGTGCGTCAGCAATGTCCAAATCCAAACCCAAGCAGTCTGAGCTCAAGAAACAAGCCCTCGATTACCACCGCCTGCCCAAACCCGGCAAGCTCGAAGTCGTCTCCAGCAAGCCCTGCGCGACCCAGGCCGACCTCTCGCTGGCCTATACGCCCGGCGTCGCCCAGCCGGTGCTGGAAATCGCGAAGAATCCTGCCAAAGCTTACGACTACACCAATAAGGGTAACCTCGTCGCCGTCATCACCGACGGCACCGCCATCCTCGGATTGGGCGACCGCGGGCCGCTGGCCGCCAAGCCGGTGATGGAAGGCAAGGGCGTGCTGTTCAAGCAGTTCGCCGACATCGACGTCTACGACATCGAAGTCAACGCGAAAACGCCACAGGACTTCATCAAGGTCGTCGAGGCCATCGCCCCCACCTTTGGCGGCATTAACCTCGAAGACATCGCCGCGCCGCACTGTTTCGAGATCGAAGCGGCGCTGAAGAAAAAACTCGACATCCCGGTCTTCCACGACGACCAGCACGGCACCGCCGTGATCATCTGCGCAGGCCTGCTCAATGCGCTGCACGTGCAGGGCAAGACGCTGGACGCGGCGAAGATCGTCTGCCTCGGTGCCGGTGCTGCCGGCATCGCCTCGATGAACCTGCTGGTGGCGATGGGTGCGCAGAAGCGCAACATCCTGCTGGTCGACTCGAAAGGCGTGGTGCACAAGGGTCGCACCGACCTCAACGGCTTCAAGAAAGCCTACGCGCGCCAGACCAGGCTGCGCACACTGGACGAGGCCATGACAGGTGCCGATGTCTTCGTCGGCGTGTCGGGGGCCAATCTGGTGAGCCCGGCGATGGTGAAATCCATGGCGGAAAAACCCGTCGTCTTTGCGCTGGCCAACCCCAACCCCGAAATCCTGCCGGAGAAAGCGAAAGCCGCCCGCAGTGATCTCGTCATGGCGACCGGCCGGTCGGACTTCCCCAACCAGGTCAACAACGTCCTGGGCTTCCCCTTCATCTTCCGCGGCGCGCTCGATGCCCGGGCGAAGGAAATCACCCAGCCCATGCTGATCGCCGCCGTGCACGCGCTGGCGGAACTCGCGCGCGAGCCCGTACCCGCCTCGGTGCTGAAAGCCTACAAGTTGAAGAAGCTGGCATTCGGGCCCGACTACATCCTGCCCAAACCCTTCGATCCGCGCCTGCGCGAACGCGTGCCGCAGGCGGTGGCGAAGGCGGCGAGAAAGCGCACGGCGCGCTGACAGCGCTGCTTACGGACCCGCCAGGTCGGCGCGATAGGTACGCAGGAAACGTTCGATTTCGGCGTGCGTTTCCACCGAGAATGGCCATGTATCGTCCTTGTGCGGGGCCAGGGTCTTTTGCTGGCGGTACATGCGCTGGGCGCTGCAATCGTAGAGGCGCAAGCGCAGCTCCGGCCAGTACGCGCTTTCCACGGAAGAATTGACCCCCGGCGAGGTTTCCACCCGGGCCGCCAGCAGGGCGCGGCTGGTGCTGCACAGCGCGTGACTGCGCGCATGGGCGTTCGACTCCTCCCACCAGGCATCGAACGCGGCCGGATCGAGATCGAGATTGCGTGCGTCCATGCGCAGGATGTCGCGGCTGGCCGCTTGCAGGGCTTGGTGCAGGCGCGGCGTGTAACTCGAGCGGGTTTCCCCGCTCCAGAACGCACGTGAGATGGGCACGCCCAGCGCCGCAAACCGCAGAACAGGCTGTTTGACGGCGACTGCCGGTGCCGCCTCGCTGGCCGCTGTCTGACTCGCTGGGGCGGGCGGAGGCGGGGACGCGCTCGATACGGGAGCAGGGACTGCGGCGGGTTTTTTGGGCGCAGGCGCTGTGGCGCCGGCGGCCACGGGCAAGGGCTTGGGCAAGGCCATCTGCGGCGCGGGTCTGGTTGCGGGCGCGGCAGGCGGCGCGGCGGGGGATTCGGCCTGCGGCTCGGGGCGTGCCGGCAGAGGCGGAGAGGCATCCGTTTGCGCGGCGTCGGCGGAAGTCGGGGGATTGTCGGGGGCCGCGGCCACGACGGGCGGATCGGTGCGGGGGACCGTCACGTCTGTCAGCTCGGGGAGCAGGCGCGGTGCCAGCATCAGTCCCACGCCAGCCAGTACCAGAATCAGGGACGGGTGGGTGACGTTGAGCTTGATGCCGAAGGCTTCGACCGAAGACGCGGCCGACGCGGTCTTGCTGCGGATGAACATCACCAGCCCGGCGATGACCAGCACCAGACCGGCGAGCATCAGCAGAATATCGAAGAGCTGGGCGACAGGCATGATTCAGCGTCCTCGCAGTTGCATTTCTGGGGTTGCAGTGTCAGGCATCGCGATCCGCCTCGATGCGCGTCAGTAATTGAGGTCGCGCGGCTTGAACCGCCGTTTCGGCAATCCACCGAGCACGCGTACCAGGATTGAATTCATCGTCGCGCAGTCGTTGTCGAAGCCACCGTGGCTGTGGCTGACGGCAGTGCCGCGCAGCAGGGCCACGTCCTCCTCACCTTCTGCAACCGGGATGCCTGCTGACACGATCAGCGCCGGCCGGCCGTCGACCTGGCCCGTGTAGCGTTGCTGCAAGTCGTCGTCGGCTTCGAGGCAGGCCTGCATGCCCAGCAGCGGAACATTGCGCTTGCCTTCGAAGGCATTCGACACCAGATAGAGCAGCGACTTGCCGTAAGGTCCCACGCTGTCGCCCTGTTCCAGCTTGTCGGACAGCAGGTACAGGCTGGGCAGCGGCACCGTACCCGCGTCCACCATAGGCATAACGTGCTGTTTGAAGGTGTCGATGCGGATTGCGGGGGCCATGAACTGCACGCTTTTCAGCGGGATGCCCAGATCCGCCAGCAGCGATAGCGCGTGCGCGGCGAAGATGCTGCCGGCCGAGTGGCCGACAAGGTGCAGTTCCCAGCCGGACTTGTCGTGCGGCGCGAGCTGCTGGGTAGCGGCCGCAACTGCCTGCACGACCAGCTGGATGGCACCCAGGCTTTCCGGGTGCGCGGAGGCGAGCTGTGCGTTTTCCTTCATCTCGCCCCACATGCGGGTGCCGGCGCGCGCGAGCGTGAGTTCGAGCACGCGGTCTTTCGCTTCGGTGAGGTTCTCCAGGAAACCGCCGCCGGCGAGCTTGTCGGCTTCAGTGAACAGGTCTTTGAACAGATTGGCGACGCTGGACAGGAAGTCGCTCTCCCACATGATGTGCAGTGGGTAGATTTCGTTTTCCAGCATCACGTCGCGCAGGGCGACGATGCGTTTGGCCGAGGCTGATTCGGAATTGAGTCCGCCGTGCAGATAGAGCAGGATGCGGCGTTTCTTCCATCCCCGCGTGGCGACGGGAAGCGTGTCGTTGAACAGCCGCGCCAGGTCTGCCGGCGTGGTCCAGTATTCGCCACTGTCCGACAGCTCGCCGTTGTTCGCCACGTCGACCACGTAGGGGCGGATGTCGGCGAGCGGGATGCTGCGGCTGGCACGCTGGATGCCGGCGGTGTCGATGGCCGGGTCGCCGGCCCACAGGTCCATCGTCACCGGCACGCCGAGCTGCGCCACCCACACGTCGGTCGCGTGCATGAGAAAATCTTCGTACGGCAGGAAGGCGAAGCCGTCCCTGCCCCAGTCCGGCCCCCAGGAATTCTGGATCACGAAACCCTGCGGGGTGTAGCCGACGAGGGCGACGGCGTGGCCGCCGTCGGCGCTGCCCTTGCGGCGGATCACCGGAAAGCGGTAAGGCGTGCGGCGACCCTCGACCGACACTACCACCTTCGGCGCGTGCCTGCCGCCCCCGGGGTCGGCCCAGCCGGAATGCACCATGAGCGTGGCGTAGAGGATGCCGGTTTCATTGAGCGCGGCGTGCAGGTCGCGCACGTTCTGCGGTTTGACGCGATAGTACGCGCCGCCGGGCGTCATCCTCGCTTCGGCAATGACCGCATCGGTCATGTTGGCGATGCCGTGGCATGTGTGCGGCCACGACTGCTCGAAGCACACGCCATGTTTCATCCAGGCCTTGATCGCGCCGCGCGCCGACGAGCCTTCGTAGCCTTCGCCCGGCCACTCGTCGTAACGCCGTGCCAGTTCGTAGAGCATGCGCGGGCTGACGCGGCCGGTGAGGCCGCGTCGCGTGCGCAGGAAGTTCGCCACCGCCGCCAGTGCAAAACCGGTGCAAGCCCCTTCGCGACCCTGGTCGAGGATGTGCGAACGCGGTATCAGCGGACAGGCAAGATAGGCGTCGGGCAAGGGCGAAAGCGACGGCTGGTAGTACCAGTCGCGCAGGTCGATGCGGTCGGGCATGGCGTCGAGGCGTTGCCTGGCGGCGCGTTCTGCAGTGGTCTGCGGCATGACAGCCTCCTTAATAAAGTCCGAACGCGTGGAGTGCCGAGCGCACCCTGTCTTCGGCCATGCCCAGCAGGTCGGCGCGCTTGCGCCACAGGAAGAACCTGAGCCCCTGGCGGGCGAACCAGCGATCCCGCGTGAATTGCCTGGCGAGGCGCTCGGCGACGGCGTCGTAACGCTCGCCGATGCGGCTGCGCAACGCAGCAAGCTGGGCATCCGTATAGCGCGGCCACGCAGGCGCGACCGGGCGCGTGGCGGCGGTGCCGAACAGGGGGATCAGCGGGAGAAAGGCGGCGTCACCGACGCTGATGCGGTGGGGGTCGCGCGGTGCCTGCCCCCAGTGCTGTGCGAACAGCGGGTGGGTTTCGGCCAGCCGGAAATGATTCTTCAGGAAGGACCAGCAGTTGCGCCGGCCAAGCTGGTAATCGTGCACACGAAAATCCCGCGCGAGAAATCCGGAAAACCCGCCCAGTGCACCACATGCCAGGGGGTGCGCGGCGATGGTGCCGTCCTTCAGGCGACGCGAGGGGGCGACGAGGAAACGGCTGAACACGTCGTCTCGCTGGGCGAGCAGCAGTTCGTCGGGTTTGAAACGCGACTGGTTCTTCATGGCGTTGAACATCCTGAAGAAAACGTCCAGCAGATCCTCTTTCGCCTCGTATTTCGAGACGTCGAGTTCGGAACCGGGGAAGGGGTCGATCATCACCAGGGCACGTGTGGTCTGGTCTGCCGCGCGCGGCGTCGAGCAGGCACCGTCGAGCATGATGCGGCGCGCCAGGTCGAAGGGTTCGTTGTTCATCACGCCGCCGTCCACGCAGACCGCAGGATAGTCGTCACCGTCGAGGCCGGCCGGCCAGCTGGGGGGGATCGTTTTCGGCGTGTGTGTGTAGCGGCATCCGCCCTCGACGGCCTCGCCCTCGCCGGGAATGCTCCAGCGGCGTTCCGCATAATGCGAGCGGGAGAAGGTCAGGCGGCGCGGGGCCAGGCCCAGCGGAAAGGCACCAGTGGCGAGCGCTGCGGATTCCAGCGCCTGCCAGTTCGCCTGCTGCTGTTTGGCCCAGTCGAGCCACAGGGCGTCCTTACTGTCGCACCCGGCATCCGACACCACGAAATGCCGGTAGTCGGCGTGTGTGTACATTTCGTGACCACCGCGATGGGTTTCGCCGGGAAAGGGAACGTTGTACGGCACGCCGCGCAGGTTGGATGCGGTGGTGAGCAGATGCAGCTGGGGGGCGACGTAGGCGCGCCGCTGGCCATCGGAAAAGGCCAGTGCATCCCGGGCGATGGCATCGAGCACACTGGAGTCGAGCAGGGAACGCAACGGATCCTCGTTGCCCGCAAGATCGTTTGCACCGAGCAGCTGCGCGATGTCGATGCGCTCGACCCAGCTGGCAAACAGCTTGTTTTGCGGCGAGGCGGTGGCGGCATCGCGTACCGGATGATGTTCGACCGCGAGCGCCCCGGCAGCCATTGCCGCCGTCATGCCGCCCGCCGAAGTACCCGCGATCACCTTGAGCTGAACCGCGTGTCTCGGCGCGGCGGGGTTGTCTGCGTCCTTCAGTTGTTGCCATTCGTCGAGCGCCTCGATCAGGAAATCGATCACACCGGCGGTATAGGCTCCGGCAGATACCGCGCCGGCCATTACCAGGCCGATTTCAAAGGGTTCGTCCATACAGGTACCTGTCGCGGCAAGGGGAAAAAGAAGGGGCGTCCATAGCCGGTCGTGGATTCATTTATCGTGGCGCACGAAGAACGCGCCCATCACGCCGGTGGCGAGACCCTGTACGGCGGCGAGCCAGAGACGCGAGATGTTCAAGAGTTCGGGCAAGGGTTTGCCAGTGAGGGGGAAGAACAGCAGCGGCAGTACCAGCAGGGCGAGGTAGAGCAGCGACAGCGACAGTGCGAGTCGGTAGAGAAACGGGTCGATGGGTGTATCCGACTGTGTCTGGCGATGGGCATAGACCAGCACGCCGATGATGAGTGACAGGTTGGGGACGACGGCGGGCAGGAACCAGTCCCACAGGCTCGTAGGGTCGACGTTTTCGGCGAAGAAGCTGATGACCAGCAGCACAAAGAAACAGACGAAGGCACCGGCAAACCAGACGACCGCCAGGCGTTTGCGCGCGAGATGCATGGTGAGCGTCGTCATGGCGCGCGCTCCAGCAGATCCAGGATACCGGCGGCGCGCAGATGCTGTTCGCCGCTGAAGATGCCGGGCCGTTTCGATACTGCGCCCAGACTGGAAATCGTGAATTCATAGACCAGCGCGGTGCAGACGGTGTCGCTGCCGTAAGGCTGCCCTGCCAGCGCGGCGGGCAGGGCGGTGGCACCTTTTTCCACCCAGCGCATGGCGTCGTCGGGGGCGACGGGCCGGCCGCTGGTGGTGAAGGGCGTGGGCGTGAAGGCGAAGGCGATGACGCGGAAGCTGTCGCCGTCTTTTCCCAGCAAGGCCCGGATGTAGGCTTCGAGATTGAAGGGAATCACCGGCGACAATTGCGTGGACCAGCGCTGTTTGGCCGCCGGCGCGGCGCGCGCGTCGATGCGTTCGATCTGCGTGACGATGACGAAGCCGTCCGGCAAGGCGTAGTAACTGAGCGGGGTGTAGCCGTTGGCGGCGAGCGCGTGTTCCATGCGTGCAGCCACGCTGCCGTTGGTGGGCGCAGTTTGCCCGGCGATCAGCAAGTCCCGGTCCAGTTTCAGGCGGGTGGAGTAGGGCGGAGGCGGCCAGGGAAATTCCGGCAGCCTGAAGCTGGCCGACATCGTGGTCGTTTCCCGCGCTGCGGGTGCCGGCACCGGCATGGCTTCAGGCAGGGGTTTGCGCATCTTCGGCAAGGCCATGGGGGCGTGTGGGCTCGTTGTCTCCCTGGCAGCGGACCAGACTTCCGCGTGCCTGCGCCCACCGCCGTTGGCTGCGGCCGGCGGCATCAGGCGTCGCGTATGTGCCAGGCTGTTGTCGCGCCCGGTTTGTGCGCGCACTTCGGGTGTGACACAGACGTGATCCTGCGGCCGGGCCTCGCGCCACACGAAACCCGGCTTGCAGGTGTCGGGGCCGTAGGCACCGCCGCCGGGGGTGCGGCGCTCGGCGGCACGCTGGTTGTCGGCGGCCGCCTGGTCGCGCCCCGCGGGTGTGACGCAGACGTGGTCATCGGGGAAGGCCTCGCGCCAGACGTAGCCCGGGATGCAGGCATCGACTGGCGCGGCAACAGCCGGGCAGAGCGCGAGCACACCCAGCCATGCGACCAGCAGGAGAGCCATTGCGTGATGCGCGTTCTTCATGCTGCCAGGATCGGCGTTGAAGGTGGCGGGGCGGAGACCGGGCATGGCGGGCTTTCGTCAGAGGGTCTTCAGGTATTCCAGCAGATCGCTCTTGTCGGTTGCGGGCAGGGCGGTGCCGAAATCATGGCCGCCGTTGCCGTTACCGCGCAGCCGGGTGTCGTACTGCGTGCCTGCGCGTACGGCTTCGGTCCCGTGCACGACGAAGCCCACGCGCACCGGGTCGTACACGTCGTAACCGCGCCAGAAAACCTGTGTGCGCTCTCCGGGCGGTTCGAGCATGTCGGCGAGATTCGGCACCGAGCCGTTGTGCAGGTAGGGCGCGCGCAGCCAGATGCCGTCGAGGAATTGTGCGACATAGCCGGTGAGGTCGGCTTCGACCAGGCCGCGGCGTTCGATGCCCATGTCCTCGACGACCTGGTTGGCCTCGATCGCGGCCTGTTTGTTCCAGGTGCCGATGCGTTCGGCGTCGGTGCCGATTTCGGCCAGCGGCACGACGGTGCCGGTGCGGGCGCTGGCGTGGCAGGCGGCGCAGTGGGCGTCGAACACGGCCTTGCCGCGCGCGGCGCGGGTGGCGTCGATGGGGAAGGGATATTTTGGCGCAGGCTTGTTCTTCAGATATTCGACCAGCCAGTCGATGTGCGCCAGGAAATCGTCCTTGTCCTTGGGCTCCGCGCCCATCAGCCCCAGCGCCGAATCGATGACGACCGAATACGGGTCGTGCGAGTCGCCGGCGAAGTTCATGCGGTGGCCTTTTTCCGGCTGGTATTTCTTCAGGTTCCATACTGCCGGCATGTCGGTCGGGCCGAAGCTGTCGTCCATCGGCCAGCGGATCATGAAGTATTTGGTCAGGTTCATCGCGTCGTCGCGGCCGCGTCCCCACTCGGGAAAATCGTGGCGGTAGAGCCAGGCAAACTGGCCCTCACGCTCGATGAGTGTTTTCTTGGTGATCGGGATGATGAGATAGCGGTAAGCCAGGCGGTCGATGAAATCGAGTTTGGCGGCGAGTTCGATCTCGGCCATCAGGGTGTCGGCGTTGAAGCGCGGGTCTTTCGCGCAATCGACCAGAAAGCGGAAGAAGGCTTCGAGGTCGAGCGTGTGGTTGGGGCCGGCGACGACGAACGTGGGCGTCTCGTCCGGCCGGGAGCGATAACTGGCGACGTGGCAGGCGGCGCAGGTATTGGCGACGCGCTCGAAGCCGATGCGCCGCTTGGAAAAGCCCACCGGCAGTTCCTGGCCTTCCTCCCACACCACGCCGAAGCTGGCGTAGCCGACGCCGGGCTTGGGCAGCTTGTCGGGGAACACGCGCGGCAGCACGTAGAAAATCCAGTAGGGAATGCCGGCGTCGTTTTCCGCGCCCATGGAGCCGTATTTGAAACGTTCGTCGGCGTTGTCGAACACCGTCGCGCCGTAGTCGCGCATGAAGCGGTTGTAGCCGACGATGCCGGCGACGACGACGAAAACCAGCACGACGAGACCGGTGAGCTTGAGCCAGCGCGGACAGTTGCAGAGGGTCTTCATGGCATCGTCCTCAGAAAGTTTTCAGGTATTCCAGCAGCGCCCACTTGTCGGCGTCGGACAGCGTGGTGCCGTAGGCCGCGCCTTCGTGGCCGGTGTTGCCGTTGCCGGGGATGGCGGTGTCGAAGCGGAACAGGCCGGGGGCCTCGGCGGCAACGAAGCCGACGTGCTGCGGATCGTAGAGATCGTTGCCGCGCCAGAAGACCTTCTGGCGCTGCGCCGCCGGCTGCAGCAGGTCCCACAGCGTCGGCACCGAGCCGTTGTGCAGATAGGGCGCGCGTAGCCAGAGGCCGTCGAGCGGTGCGTTGGCGTAGCCGAAGGTCTTGCGGAAATGGCGGAAGCGGCGTTCGGGATCGGCCGCGTAGAGCATGCCCTGATTCTGCGCGAGTTGCGGGGTATAGGAATCGAGACGGCCGCGGTCGGTACCGATTTCGGCGATGGGCGTGACCTTGCCGACGTACTTGCCGGAGAAATCGCTGCCGCTGGCCCCATGGCAGGCGGCGCAGGTGGCGGCGTAGATCGCCTTGCCGCGTGCGGCGCGCGTGGCGTCGATAGGAAAGGATTTGCCGAACGCGGGTGGCGTGGCGGTGGCGATCCAGGTTTCGATGCGCGCGATGGCGGCGTGGTCGATCAGCTTCGGCGTGGCACCGGTGCCGAAAGCGGCGGAGAGATTGCGCTCCTCGACGCGGCTGTTGTTGCCGTCCCAGTGCAGCTGCATGCCCTGCTTCTTTGCCTGGTTCCAGATCGCGGGGAAGTCGGACACGCCGACGAGTTCTTCTTGCGGCAGATGCTCGAAGGGCACGCCGAAGATGGCCTTGGCCGAATTGAAAGTGTCGACGCGGCCCGGCCCCCAGTCGGCCTGCGTGTGGATGAAGCGCAGCCGCCCGGTGAGCCCGGCGACGCCGTCCTTCATCAGGAAAACCGCCAGTGGATAGACGACGTGTTTGTCGAGCAGGCCGAGGTTGCCGGCTTTCTCGGCGATGCGCGGCACCACCTGCGCGGGGGTGAAGCGGCGATCGTTGACACAGGCTTCGACGAATTTCTGGAAGCCCATCAGATCGAGCTGGTTGGCCGGCATGCCGGCGACCAGCATGGGTTTGGCATCCGGCGACGTGCGCACGGTGGCGGTGTGGCACACCGCGCAATTGAGAAAGACGCGGTCGATGCCCAGGTGCCGCCGTTGCGACATGCCCACCGGCAGGTCGCGCCCCTGCTCAAAAGTGAAGCCGAGCGAGGCGTAGCCCTTGCCCGGCAGCATCTCCGGGCACACCTCAGGCAACACTTGCCACAGCCAGTAGGGGAAGCCCATGTTGCGCTCGCCGCCGGTGGAGCCGTATTTGAAGTGTTCGACCGGATCGTTGTAGCTCACCGGACGGTCGGGCAGGAAGCGGATCGCCGCCGCCAGGGCAAGCAGCGCGAACAGTGCGACGAGCGCCCACAGCAGAATGCGGCAGGTCGTGCAGGAGGCGGCGGCGTCACGGCTCATGGTGTCCCCGGAGAAGCGGCGCGGCGCGGTTCGGCCCGCGCAGCCTGGAGCAACGAGGGATGCCGTGCCGACTGCGGCCGGCCCGCGGTTGCCCCGGGGGCGGTATACGCGCCGGGACAGGGACGCAGGCTGGCGTAGGGCCGGCGCAGCAATGACCGGGCGTCGCCGCCCGGCAGGCGTGCCTCGATGGCGCGCATGAGGGCTGCGAGTTCGTTAGACGCCGCCCAGCGAGCGGGTGCGATGCCGCGCGCCTGCAGGGCGGCGGCGGGTGGCATGGCGGCCACGCCTGGCGAACCGGCCGGCGCATGGGCGCGGGCCAGGCGCACGTAGATGCGTTCGGCGCACTGGTCAAGGCTGGCTTCGACCTGGGCAGGATCGCCGTGCAGGAAATTCGGCGGGTGCGACAGCGTGGTGTCGTGGCAGGCCGCGCAATGCATATGGAAGGGCGCGACGAGCGGATTGCTGACGCTACCGGAGGCTGGCTCGACGCGTGCCGCCGGCAACTTGCCGGGGGCGCGTGCGCGCGGCTGGCCGAGCGTCTGGCGGACATCGTCCAGCAGGGCGAGCGTAAAGGGGCGGGAGGCAAAGCGTCCGTCGGCGCTCAGGCGATCAAGCGCGGGGGCCAGGTCGGCGGGCAGGGCGCGCGTCGCAGCCCGGTCGAGCATTCCGGCCAGACCGACGACGAAGGCGGTGACGTCGGGCGCGTGCCAGGTTTCCAGAGGTGGGCGCAACAGCAGCGGATCGCTGGCGGGGTCCTGCAGGGGGGCGAGCGGATCGCGGTTCGGCAGATCCGGATTGGGGATGGGCAGACCTTTCGGCCAGAGCGTTTTCCAGCGCGCCGCGAGCGCGGGCAGGCTGTCCGCACGCGGGAGTTTGCCGAAGCGGACGTATTCGAGCGCCGCAGCGAAGGCGTCGCGGCGGCAGCGCGCGCCTGTTGTCCCGTCGCCGCAGCCCTGCTGCCACAGCGTCTGCCAGACCGGAAACAGGTTGGCGCGGTCGGCGGCGGCGTCGATGAAATAGGCGATGTCGGTGCCGCTGAGTTTCACCTTGTAGAAATTGCGCCGCGCCGATTTGAGACGCGCGGCAATGTCGGGGTTGGCCGGCGTCTCGTCCCACAGCGGGCGGGCGAAGATGGGCGCGGCATTCTGGTGGCAGGCGAGGCACAGCGCGCGCCGCGCGTAGAAAATCTTCGGCGTCTTGCCAGGGGCGTAGTCGCGCACCACCTGGAATTCGAAGCGGCCGGCGGCGTCGTTGTAGCTGATGACTTCGACGACTTCGCCCTTTTCGTGAAAGCCAAGAAAGAGGCGATCTTTCAGCGGCGCGATGCCGGGTCGGTTGTCGCCGTCGGCGGCGGCGACGACGCGCGGAAAACGGAAGAAATCCGGCGCACCGGCGTCGCGCTGCAGCGAGCGGCCCAGCGGAATCAGCGTGGTTTTCAGCGGTGGCAGGCCGCCGGGGTCGGGCAGCATCTGGGCGTTGACCTTGTCGACCAGCCGCGAAAACGGGTAGGGCACAGACGCCTTGCCGACGAGTTCGTCGAAGCGCGAATGCCCGACCGGCGGCAGGTCGTTCTCTGCCGTGGTGGGATTCGAAGCGCTGAGTACGGCGGCAATCATGATCGCGACGCATCCATTTTTCATGGCGCTAGCGCTGCGCCAGCACCCGCTTCTGCGTGCCGGCCCAGCAGTCGTCCTTGATCTGGCCGGCCTCGAATTCGGCGCGCCCGGCCTGGTCGAGAGCCTTGCTGTAGAGCACGAAGTTGAGGATGAAGGCGTGGTCCATGTAGGCGCGGCCGAGATAGAGGCCGGGCCGCACCATGCGGATTTCGTCGCGCACCCTGAGGCCGCGGCGGCCGGCGAGGAAGTCGGGCTTCTCGCGGTAGCCGGGGAGTTCGTCGGTGAAGGCGTAGTCGATGATGATCGATTCGCGGCGCGAGTCGATCAGGCTCTGACCGCAGTAGAGCTTGGCGGGGAACAGCAGCCAGGCATCCTTGCCGTCGACGTCGATTTTGCCGAGGTCGCCGGGGCCGATCACCGGCCGCAGTACTGCAAGATCCTCGATGCGGTTGCGCAGCACTTTCTGCTCACGGTAGAACACCTTGCCTTTCCACAGGGTTTCGCCCGCGGTTTCCAGCAACCTGCCCTTGAAGTTGACGCCCAGGCCCTTCAGTCCGCCGATGATTTCGGCGGCGCGCAGCTTGCCCGAGCTGCCGCGCGGGAACACGATCTCGCCGTCGAACGGCCCGTCCGGAATTGGTCCGGAACCGAGCCGCGCGTAGAACTGGTCGAGTTCTTCCTGGTTGAGCCCGGCGAGATACTTGGGCGTGACCTTGGCCAGTTCCTTCAGCGGGATCGGGTAGGCGTATTCGACCTGCGCGAAATCCGGCTTGCTGGCGTAGTCGTCGCTGTAGGGCGCGAAGGGGATGTCGGGCTTGCCGGCAAATTTTTCCTGCAGCCAGTTGCAGCCCGACAGGGGTACGAAGAGCAGGGTGGCGAGGAGAAGGGTGCGGCGCGTATTCATGGACGGTCTCCTCAGAGCGTGGCGAGAAAGGCGATCAGCGCGTTCTTGTCGGCGTCCGACAGATCCTCGCCGAAGCGGTGGCCGTCGTTCTCGATCTCGGCGCTGCAAGAGGCGTACACCTGCCACAGTGCCGGGGTGCGCGCGCGCGCTTCCTTCACCACGTCGACCAGCCGGTCGGGGTCGGCGACGATGGCGCGGCCGATGGCCTGCATTTCCGCCGCCAGTTGCTTTGCCTCGGCGGCGGGCAGCACGCTGGCAAGCCGCGCTTCAAGCTCGGCAGGTTTCAACTTGGCACGCACCAGATCGACGAGGAAATCCTTGTGGCGGAAGTTGCCGACGTTGCCCGCCGTACTGCCGGCCGGCAGGCGCAGGGTGAAGCCGACCAGGCGTTTCTCTTCCTGGCCGTCGAAGATGCGCGGGCCGATGTCGAGCACGATGTCCTCGTCGACCTTGGTCGCCTTGGGAATGCGTTTCGACGGATTCAGCAGGTCGTGCATCGACGCGACGTAGAGCTTGAAGCGGCCATCGACCGAGGGGTCGTACTCCCAGCAGGCCGGCTGTTGGTCTTTCGGCAGCGGCGGATTGCCGGGCTGGGTGGTGTCGACATAGCTCGAGCGGTAGAACTCGTAGGGATTGGCCTTGTCGCCGCCCCAGCCGCAGAGTTCGGGGCCGACCGCGTTGTTGTGCAGGAAGGGTGCGTGCGCCCACAGGTTCAGCAGCGAGACGTTGCGGTAATAGCCGCGCCCGCCGTCGTGCGGTTCGAGAATGCCGGACACGGTCTTGCGCGCGTGGTAGTCCTCGTTGGCGAACTGTTCCCACACATGGCCACGCACATGGTTGGAGTGCAGCGAGCGACAGCGATAGGTGCCGATTTCGGTAACCGGCGTCGGCACGTCATTGCCCAGCCAGTCGGCACGCAGCCCGGTTTTCGGATCGATGGCACGGAAGTCCACCGCCTCGAAAGGCGGCTTGCTGCTGGAATGGCAGCGCGCGCAGTTGGCGGCGAAGACCTGCTGGCCGCGCGTCACCGACCCCTTGCCGAACTGGCGCTCGAGATCGCCGACCAGGTCGGCCTCGGCGTAGGGCGTGCCTTTTTCAGTGGCACGCGCGACGACGAGATCACGCGCCTGGCCCTCGGGCGCGGCGAGGAAGAAGTCGAGAATGTTGGGCAGGCGGTCCTCGATGGCGCGGAAGTTGGGGCAGTCGCGCCGGCACTGGCCGATATCGAACGGCGTCTGGCCAAAGTTGCGTGCCTGCGGGTCGAGCTGGCGCAGGTCGGTGAGGTGGTTGACCCAGCACTGCTCCGAGCACGAACCGATGTTGAAGTACACGCGCTGGATCGCGCCGAGCGCGCCGATGGAATCGCCGCCGCCCTTGAGGATGTGGTGCACGGTCTCGGTCTGGATCGATCGCTCCCAGCACTTGCCGGCCTTGCCGGGTTCGCACCAACAGGTGGATTCCTTTGCGCCGGTGGGGCAGGCGGCGACCTTGCGCCAGCGATTGACCTTTTCGCCCGCGAAGGTGGGTCGCTGCGCGGTGTTGATGAGCGCGTTGATGGTGCCGGCGTTGTTCACCTGGTCGTTGGGAATCGCCGAGGTGTCCGAGGTGCCGGGGCGGGCGTGGGCGAAGATCTGCCACAGCAGGTCGTTGTGCGGCATGCCCGAGATGAGGGCCTCGGAGACGCGGATGTACTGGTTGCCGACCAGGCCGGAGAGGTTTTCCCATCTCGGATGTTCGGGGTCGGCCGGCGGTTTCGCCGGGTCGAAGGCGACGTGACAGGAGGCGCAGGCGGTGCCGATGAGGAAGGGCGGCTCGATCGAGGCGTCAGCGAGCTTGCGTACCTTGAAGTCGGAACGCGCGGGGTCGCTGGAGAGTGTGCGGCTGTAGCCATCCCAGGTGCCGAGCTGACCGTTCACCTGCTTCCAGACCGCAGCGTCGAAGCGCGGGTTGGGGAACTTGCGGAAGCCGACCGCACCGGTGGAGGTGCCGAAGGCGAGATTGCAGCTGTCCTCGCGGCCCTGCCGGTGGCCGTCCGGGTCATCCGCAGGCGCTGCAGCGTCCTTGAAGTCACAGGCCGGATCGCGGTAGCCGGGCTTGCCGACGAATTTCAGCAGTTCCGTGTCGCCGGGGCACCAGTCGAAGCCGTAGGTTTCCTCGTAGCTCTTGGCCGGGCAGCCGGTGGAGCCGGGGGTGCAGCATCCCGGGTCGTTGATGAGGCCCCAGGTCTTGAAGCGGTCGCCGCGGCGGTCGCCGCGCAGCACGCCGTACCAGTCGATCAGCGCCGTGATGCGCTGCTGGAAGGTGTAGGTGTGGAAACGCGCATTGCCGGCCGTGGCCTTGAACCAGATTTCGCGTCCCGCGCGCGCCGAGGGCGAGAGGCCCGCGCCGGCTTCCTCGAAACCGGGGTCGGGGAAGGCCACCGCGGACGCAGCGGCCGGATGGACCAGGCTTGCAGTCTGTGCCGCCGGCGGCAGGGTGGCGCGTGCGGATTCGGGCTGGTGTGTGAACCAGGCCAGCCCCGCTATACCCACCATGCCGAAGAGTCCAAGCCAGATCGATGTCTTCATGCTGCTCTCCTGTTGTCAGGGCCGGCTGCCCTGAACCTTAGTCAAGGTTGAAACGCTTTCAAGCCACGCCATCGCAACGCTCGCGCAGGATGGCGCAGACCCAGGGCAGCAGCAGTCCGCTGTCGCCAGCCATGTCCTGCCGCTGCACGGCCTCGATGTGCGCGCTCTCGAACACCGCCTTGCCGATGTGGTGGCCGAGCTTGCGGTAGCTTTCGAACTGCGATTCGTCGAACCACTGGTCGGCCGTGGATTCGTGCGGAAAACCGGGGTGGGTGCACTGGTAGTTGAGCAGGTCGGCTGGCTCGGTACCGGTGAGCCGGGGCTTGATGTAGACGATGTACCCGGGGTCGGCGTCGGGATAGCGGATCCGGCCGACCGCTGAATAGCCTGATTGCAGGTCGCTTGCAGCGAGGTCGACGATCACGCCGAAATCGGCATAGCACTTGCGGATGGCGTTGCCGAGGTCGTCGTACTGGTTCTTGCCGTCCTCGCCCGCGTCGACGACGACGATGCAGGCGCAACGACGCCGCACCAGTTCGTAGACGCCGAGGTTTTCGAAATGGCCGCCGTCGGACAGGTAGACGAAAGGCGAGGTGTGCTCGGTGTGGCCGAACAATTCCTGCAGCAGATAGCCGCCGCCGAAGGGCGGATCGTGCAGGGTCCAGCTTGCCTCGTTGCCTGGATTCGGGCTCCAGTGTCCGAGCCGCACGTTGAAGACCGTCATCAGGAAGGCGAGCGCGGGCGAACTGTGGTAGCCCATGTTGGGCGAGGCGGCAGCCCCCGAAATCGCCATCGCCGAGCCCATCCACACGCCCTCCATGTATTGCGCGGTGGGCCGGTAGTGGCTGAGCATCTGGCCTTTTGCGTCCGGCAGGGTGAAGCTGTAGCCCGTCACCATGGGGGTGAAGGCGAAGGCGGCGGCGCGGCGCTCCTGCCATGCGAGCTGCTTGCCGGCGACCAGGTTCATGGCGGTGTTGTGGATGGGGTAGGGACGCTGACAGACCGGCTTGCCCAGGGCATGGCCGCACAGGTCGGCGAGCTTGAGGTCGTCGCGCGGATCGAAGCCGGTGAAGGGGTGCGGCGTGCGCAGCTTGCAGCGCGAGGCACCGAGATAGCAGCGCACCAGGCGTTGGCGATAGAAGTGGTAGATCGAGAAGAGATTGACGTCGATGCGCCAGGCGAGCGCGACCGCGAGCGTCAGGCTGACAAGCGCTAAGCCGGCCGTGAGGGCGATGTCGGCGTGCTGGAAATTCCAGGCTTCCTGGCGCAGCACGTCGGCAAAATGCACGGGCGTGACCGTATAGGCGAGGCAGTCGGCGCACCAGGCCGGCTGTGTCAGTAACAGGTGCAGGCCCAGCGAGAGCAGGCCGAGCAGGCCGACGATGAAGACGTAGGGCACGATCTGCGCGGCGCGGTCGCGCCAGCCGGGCTGTCCGTCGCCAGCAGTCCGGTTGCCGCGGCCGAGCAGCACGCCGGCCGCGGTGGAGCCGAGCCAGGCGATGCCGCCGGCGGCGACGAATGCCTGCGGTGCCCAGCGGAAAAAGGCCGGCGCGACGAAGACCACGGTGAAGAGCGCAGCCCAGACCAGCGCGGCGAGCAGCACCCAGCCTCCCAGGCGCGACCACCATTCGCGCGATTCGTGCGAGAACAGCCGGCCCATCAGGCCGATGTGCGCGGCCACCGTGAGCGAATAGAACTTGAGCAGTAGCGCGGTGGCCAGCGCGGTGGCGATCCACGATCCGCCGTAGCCCTGGTCAAGATCGTGGATGCCTGCCACGACGCGCGCGAAAGCCGCCAGCAAGAGGCCGCCGACCGCGCCGGCGATCAGCGCGAAGGCCGCCATCTGCGCCAGCCGGGCAGGCGAGAAGCGCACGCTGTCGCGCGCCTTGCGTGTGAGAAAGCGCCCGAGCAGCCAGCCTGCGACCCAGGGCGGCACGTAGACGAGCAGCCCCCACAGCACCCAGCCGCCGGGTTCGATCCGGCCTACCACCTCGATGCCGGCGTAGAAGCCGTAGGCGATCAGCCAGGCCGACAGCAGGCCGGGCAGCACGACCAGCAGCAGCACGCCGATCTGGCGCGTGTGGAAGGGGCGCGTGCGGTAGGCCTCGCGGCCGCCGAGATTGAGACCGACGAAGAGCATGGCGAAGGCGATGCAGGCGATGCCGCTGCTGAAGAGCACTTCCAGGCTGGGGCTCTGCGCCGCCGCCGCGCCTTCCCAGCCAGTGAGCCAGCGGATCGCCCACACCGCAAGACGCGGCAACAGCAGCACAGCCGACAGCGCCAGCAACAGCAGGACCAGATTGAGATACAGGTTGCGCAGATAGGTGGCAACGGCGGTGAGGGTGTCGGCCGAGAAAAAACTGGCCCTGGGCGTGAGGTAGTTGCTGTAGCTGCGCAGGAAACGGATGGCCGGGTTTTCCTCGCCGCCGGTCTTGAGCTTGTCCTCGGCGTCCTCGACGCGGCCGTTGCACTTGAGATGGATGAAGGCCGACAGCCAGCCGCCGATGTAGCCGCCGCCGGACACGCACGACAGGTAATCGAACTGCCGCAACAGACGCAGCTCGGCGAGCGCCTGAATGATGCCGAGGTTGAAGGTGGCGCTGCGGATGCCGCCGCCGGAAAACGCCAGGCCCGTCAGCGGCCGTCCGGGGCCGTCGCTGCGGCCGTCCGCCTCGCGGATCGTCGCACGCTCCTGGGTCAAGACCGTATCCCAGTCCAGCGAGGCAGCCGGTTCAGACATCGATCTGCTCCAGGTATTTGCTGTGACTCCAGCCGACGAGGTCCATCACGCCGTTGACCTCGCCGACGACATCCACCTGCCACCATGCGCCCTGTTTCGTCAGCACCTCGACCTCGGTGCCGAGCGGCAGCGGCGTGCCCGGCAGGGCGGCAAAGCCCGGGCCGGGCCCGTCGCGCACATACAGGCGGGCAGTGGTACGGCAGCGTTCGGGCCTGTTGTCGGCCCGGCCCAGCAGACGCGCACGCACCGATTCCATGGGGAAATCCGGTCCGGGGTCGCGCTTGCGGCCGGGGGCGATGTCGTCGTGGCCGAGCACGTCCGCCAGCTCGTAATGCGCGAACAGGGCCACGCCGCAGGCGAGCACGGCCTCGATCTGCGCCGCGCTGTAGGCGTGCCAGCCAGACGGCGCGCTGCCCGGTGGATCGTTCTTGTGTACGGCGACGGTGACGTCCGATTCGGGATAACTGCGGCGGGTGAGCGGCGAAACCCATTTGCCGCCGCTTTTCACCAGATAGCCCGCGTTGTCGAGTTCAATGCCGATGCTGTGCTTGTTCAGGCCGGTAAGGGGCCCCCAGCGGGACGCACCGGCGTGCCAGGCCTCACGGTGGAAGGGCACCATCTGCGTGATGCCACCGTCGCGCGCGATCACCAGATGGGCGGAGACTTTCGACGCCGGGTCGCGGAACCAGGCAATACTGCCGGCGGCGCTGCTGCCGCCGGTGTAGTGCACGACCAGAAAGCGCGGCCGGATGGTGCCGCCGGCGTGCGGACTGGCCAGGGTGTCGATGGCCCGCCCGTCGTCCTGCACGAGGCGGTGAGCCTGGATTTTCATTATGGGTCCCCTGTGGGGTCCGTGCCGCGTGCAGCACAGGACTGCCTACACCATAGGCCATGCATCAAGGGTTGGATATACAACTTTAGTTGTAGTTGGGAGCGAACCCTCGCGACTTCAGGCGAAGCGCGTCGTGCCGTCGCGTGCCAGCAGCGCGGAACCGTAGGCGGCCTGGGTATGCGCCGCACGGGCGACGGGCACGCCCAGCAGGCGTTGCCGGATCACCGTCCAGGCCGGATTGGCTGCGCCGCCGCCGGCGGTTTCCACGCGTTTGAGAGGCGTTGCGCCCAGATCCGCCAGCCTCGCGTAACCGCCTGCCTCGACGCGTGCCAGGCTTTCCAGCAGGCCGTGCAGGTACTCGGCATCGTCTGCGGGCCGGGGGCCGAGGCGCGGCGAGAGAGCAGGATCGTTGACCGGAAAGCGTTCGCCGATTTTCGGCAGGGGGATGTAATCGAGCGGGCTGGCGATAGCAGGGTCGATGCGTTCCGACAGTGCCGCCAGTTGCCGGTCGTCAAAGAATTGCCGCAGCACCGCGCCGCCGGCGTTGGACGCGCCGCCAGCCAGCCAGCGCTTGCCGAACCAGTGCGAATACACGCCGTGTTCGACCGATTCCACCCGGGTGTCGGACAAGAGCTTCAGCACCAGCGTGCTACCGAGCGAAGTGACGGCGTCGCCGCTGGCATTCACCCCGGCGGCGAGGAAGGCGGCGATGGAATCGGTGGTGCCGGCGTGCACCATGCAGCCCGGATTCACCCCCAGATAGCGCGCGCGCGGCCGCGACACGGTGCCGAGCCGCGCGCCGGGCGCGATGGGCACGGGCAGGTAATCGACGTCAGCCAGATATTCCACCCAGGCCGGCCATTGCAGGGTGTCGAGGTCGAGCCCGAGCTTCAGTGCGTTGTGGTAGTCGCTCATGCCGACGCGGCCAGAGAGCAGGCCGGCCAGCCAGTCGGCCTGGTTGAGGTAGAGCCGCGCGCCGGTCAGCCCCAGCCATTTCTTCAGCCACAGCATCTTTGCCAGCCCCGAGGTCACGGCGGCGGCCGGATGGCCCGGCGTGGCGGTCTTCGCGATCAGCGCGGCTTCGTCCATCGCGCGGCCGTCGTTGTAGAGCAGCGGCGGCGCGCGCGGGGCGAGTGCCTCGTCGCAGGCCAGCAGGGTGCCGGAGGTACCGTCAATCGCAATGTCGGATAGCTGCATCCGGATCGGCGGCGGCAGCGACGCGACCAGGTCCCACAGCGCCTCGCGCCAGAGGCCGGCGCGCTCGTATTCCTCCAGGGTGCCGAAGTCGCGGTGATCTTCGTGCATCACAGCGCCGTCAACGTCGATCACGCAGGTGCGCGCACCGGTGGTGCCGAAGTCAATTCCCAGAAAATACGCTGTCATGCCCCGAGTCTGCCGCGTCGCAGGGCAGGCGGCAAGCCGTGTGCCGCGATGTCTTGTGATATGCGAAGATTCGTCCACACCAAGCACAAGGGAGACGCCGGCCATGCCGGATCAGGACAAGGACGATTTCGCGCTCAAGCCCCAACAGCCGCCCGAGCCGCTGCCGCTGGAAGCCCCAGACAAGAAGAAAAAACCCGCCAAGAAACCGGTGGGCGCGCGCGCCAAGGCCAGCGAAGCCGACGCCGCCATCCTCTCCTACCGTCACCCCCACAAGCGCAAGAACAACCCGGACGTCGGCGTCGTCACGCCCGAAACCGACCCCGAGCAGCCCAAAACCGCCTGGGCCTACGACCCCCACATCGACCCCGCGCTGCAATTCGACAGCGGACGTGCGCAGATCGAAAAGCTGATCGACGACGCGCTCGCCAGCGGCGACGAGGCGGTGATGAAACAGGCGCTGGAACAGCTCAAGCGCGAGTCCGCGCCTTATCTCAACTGGACCGGCAAGGCCGAGCGCACCAGTTTCGATGTGGACACCGTCAGCCTGCACGTCCACGAGCGCATCGATCCCATGAGCATCCTGTCGGCACTGCGCAAGGACATGAAGAACCCCTCTCCCGCAAGCGGGAGAGGGGCAGGGGTGAGGGCAAACGTCATGCAGCCCGGCCTGTTCGAAGCCCCCTTCGAAAACCTGCCGCTGCGCGACGCCGTCGATTTCTACAAGCACGAAAAGGGCTGGTCCAACCGCCTGATCTCCGGCGACAGCCTCTTGGTCATGAACTCGCTGCTGCAAAAGGAAAGCATGGCCGGCCAGGTGCAGATGATCTACTTCGACCCGCCCTACGGCATCAAGTACGGCTCCAACTTCCAGCCCTTCACCAACAAGCGCGACGTGAAAGACCGCAAGGACGAAGACCTGACCCAGGAGCCGGAGATGATCAAGGCCTTCCGCGACACCTGGGAGCTGGGCATCCACTCCTACCTCACCTACCTGCGTGATCGACTGCTGCTGGCGAAGGAATTGCTGCACGAGTCGGGGAGCGTGTTTGTGCAGATTTCGGATGAGAACGTGCATCACATCCGTGAAATCTGCGATGAAATATTCGGTATCGATAATTTCGTTTCGCTAGTCACTTTCAGAAAAAAATTAATGCCACTTGGGGCAAAAAAACTTGAACAGATGTCTGATTTCCTGGTTTGGTACGCCCGGGACATTTCCAAGATTAAGTATCGCCACATGTATCGTGAAACCACGCCTGACCCAAAGGGACGCTGGACGGGCATTCGCGATACTCATCTCAACTTAAGGCGATTAGATAAGGAAAGAAAAGCAGAACTTCGGCGAGGCCAAGTCCCAGATGCAATCTTCGGAACAGTCTCACAGTGGGCACCCTCGTATTCAGAGACAAACAATTTTGTTTTCTCTTTTGAAGGGAAGGGGTTTGAGCCGACATCTGGGCAGTGTTGGGTCACATCGGCTGAAAAGATGGAAAGACTCAAACGTGCAAACCGGTTGTTTGTTGAGGGAGCATTCCCACGCTTCGTTATATTTCACAAGGACTTCGAGTTCGCGAAACTCACTTCCCCATGGGATGACACTGCGCCCGCGCAAGACAAGTCTTACGTAGTCCAAACAAATGAACGGGTCATCGAACGCTGCCTCCTCATGACCACCGACCCCGGCGACCTGGTGCTGGACCCGACCTGCGGTTCCGGCACCACCGCCTTCGTCGCCGAGAAGTGGGGCCGGCGCTGGATCACCTGCGACACCTCGCGCGTGGCGGTGACGCTGGCCAAGCAGCGGCTGATGACGGCGAGCTTCGATTACTACGCGCTGCGTTATCCGCACGAGGGCTTGAAGGGCGGTTTCATCTACAAAACCGTGCCGCATGTGACGCTGAAGTCCATCGCCAACAATCCTGACATTGACGAAATTTACGAGCGGATGCACCCGGCTATCGAAACGGCACTGGCGGCGTTGAACCGCGCCCTCACCCCAACCCCTCTCCCCGAGGGCGAGGGGCTCAAGGAATGGGACGTGCCGTTCGACTTGCCTGCGGACTGGCCGGCGACGGCAAAGCAGGCATTCGAGGCTTTCCACGCCGCCCGCCAGGCGATGCAGAAGCAGATGGATCTGAGCATCGCCGCGCACGCCGACCAGGAAATCCTCTACGACCAGCCGCAGCCGGACAAGCGCAAGCTGCGCATTACCGGGCCGTTTTCGGTGGAGGCGGTGCCGTTCCCGTCGGTGAAGTCGCTGGACGCGGCGGACACGATTGCCGGCGAGGCCGATGCCAGCATTGCCCGCAGCGGCGAGTCGGCGCGGCAGCACAGCTGGCGCGACGAGTTGCTGAAAACCGGCATACGCGGCAAGGGCGGGCAGATGCTGAAGTTTGCCGAGCTGGAAACCCTGCCGGATACGCAGTATCTGCAATGCTCGGGCACGCTCGTCGAGGTTGAAGATGCGTCCGGCCAAGGCCGGACTGGGGGCGAACGGGTGGTGGTGAGCTTCGGCCCCGAGCACGCGGCGCTGGAGCAGCGACAGGTGGAAATGGCCATGCGCGAGGCGGGCGAACTGTTCCCGCGCCCGAAGATGATCGTGTTCTGCGCCTTCACCTTCGACCCCGAAGCGGCCAAGGATATCGACCAGACCAAGGGCATTACCGCGTTGAAGGCGCAGATGAACACCGATCTGCTGACCGACGACCTGAAAAAGGCTCGCTCGTCGAACCAGAGCTTCTGGCTCATGGGCCAGCCGGACGTGGAGGTGCGCAAGCAGAAGGACGGTACCTACGTGGTGGAAGTCCACGGTTTCGACTACTTCGACACCGCCAAGGGCGAACTGGTCTCCGGCGGCAAAGGCAAAATCGCCATGTGGCTGCTGGACACCGACTACGACGAGCGCAGCCTGTTCCCACGCCAGGTGTTCCTGCCCATGGCCGGCAAGGGCGAAGGCTGGCAGAAGTTGAAAAAAGATATCAAGGCCGAACTGAACGAAGACCTGCTGGCGCAGTTCCACAGCACGGTCAGCCTGCCGTTCGCGGCGGGTGAGAACCGCAAGATCGCGGTGAAGATCATCGACGACCGGGGGATTGAGTCGTTGAAGGTGATGGGATTGGAGTGAGCGCGCGATGAATTTCGTAGAACCTTCGGATGAGGAACTCGAACAGCTCAGGCTTCTGCCCAAAAGGGTTACGAACGCGCGGGCGCAATGGCGGGAGAAGCAGGGCCATCGCCAACGCAATTTCATGGCAGGCGGGGGCGATTACCTGTTCGAGATTTACATGCGCCAGAATACTTTCGACCCACGGGACTTTTCCTGCGGGCTGAGTGTAATCAAGCCCGATGGCACCAAGCTGACCCTATGCCGTTATAACGGTAGTTCGCACAGGCATGGCGCAATTCGCTTTCGCTGTCATATTCACACTTCGACGAGCGAAGCCATCCGGATGGGATGGCGACCCGAGAGCCACGCAGAGGAAACATCCCGCTATCGGACGCTTGATGGTGCGTTGTATTGCCTGGTAAATGACTGCGACGTCACGGGAATCGACAAGCTTGTGCCTGACGAGCCCGACATGTTCGAGAATTGATGAAAGCCAGCCATGTTGAGAATTGACGAATCCACTTTGTGCGCACAGTTGTGTGCGAATGTCTCCGTGGTGACCCGCCCCGACGGCATGACCATGCTCGACACGCCATTCAGTTTTCCGGATGGCGATCATTACCCGATCTACCTTGCGGAAACCGGGACGGGCGGGGTTCGGCTTTCGGACGGTGGCCACACCTTGATGCACCTGAGCTATGAGAACGATATCGACAAGTTCTTCGAAGGAACCCGGAGCTTGCTGATGGAGCAGGCCATTGCGCAGCAGCGGGTGGGGTACGACGCGGAAAACGGCACCTTCTATGTCGATGCCAGCATGGAGCATCTTGCGGATGCGGTTTTCAGGCTCGGTCAGGCAATCACGCGGATATACGACCTGACATATCTGAACCGATCGCATGTCGCCTCGACGTTTTATGACGACCTGCAGGAGCGTATCAAGTCTGTTGTCTCCGAAGAAAGGATCAAGCGCGACTTTGCCGTGCCCGGACTTCCTGGTTCCGAAAACTACCCGGTCGATTTTTGTATCGAGACGAACAAGGGGATACCACTATTTCTGTACGGGGTTCCCAGCCGCGACAAGGCGAGACTGGTCACGATCTTTTTGCACCATTTGATCCAGAACCGGGTTGATTTCGACTCTCTGATCGTGTTCGACAATCAGGAAGAGATTCCAAGACGAGACTTGGCAAGGCTGTCCAATGTCGGCGGCGAAATGATCGCGTCCTTAAATGCGGAAGACGATTTCAGACGCAAGCTGACGCGCAAAGCGGCATGACCGCCCCGAAATCCCTCATCCTGAATTCACCTTACGAGGTGCCGCGTTTTCATTGGCGGGAAGACCGGGGAAATCTCACCCTTGAGCACGGGCGGCGTCCGGCTGGCTACGAGATTTTTGATACGCGCAACAACACCCGCCGTACCGAACCGCTTGAACTGGTGAACCGGATTCGGGAGCGTGTCGATGCGTGGCGGGCGGATGACTATCCCGGCGTCACCAGCGTGAGCCGCAGCCTGTTGACCCACTGGCACGACCAGAGTGCTCGAATGCATCCGTTCTATTTCTGCCAGCTCGAAGCCATCGAGACGCTGATCTGGCATACCGAGGCCGCACCCGATTACAAACAGGGCATTTTCGTTCCGGGCGACGGCGGCGCATGGGAGCGGGTGTGCAACAAGATGGCGACGGGCACGGGCAAGACTGCGCTGATGGCGATGATCGTTGCCTGGCAGGTGCTGAATGCCTTGACCTACCCCAAGCGCAACAAGGAATTCAGTCGTGCGATTTTCATCGTGGCTCCCGGCCTGACAGTGAAGGAGCGTTTGCAGGTGCTGTTTCCGGGCAACCCCGGTAATTACTACGACGAATTCAATATCTGCCCGTCCGAGGCGCTGCGGCAGAAGCTGAATCAGGCTGAATTGCTGGTGGAGAACTGGCACAGCCTGATGCCGCTCAAGCAGCCCGAACGCTCGGTGGTCAAGAAGGGGGCCGAAAGCGACAAGGCATTCGTGAAGCGGGTGCTCGGAAAACTGGCGGGCTTCAGGGATATTGCAGTCATCAACGATGAGGCGCACCACGCCTACCGCATTCCGGCGGATATCAAGATCAGCAAGAAGCAGGCGGAAGAGCAGGGGATCGATCTGGAAGAGTCCACGCGCTGGATCGAAGGACTCGACCGCATGCACAAGGAATTGCGCATCGGGCGTTGTTTTGACCTGTCGGCCACGCCGTTTGCGCCGACCGGCAAAACCAATACCGAGCAGGGTCTGTTCGACTGGATCGTGTCGGATTTCGGGCTCAACGACGCCATCGAGGCGGGCCTGGTCAAAACGCCGCGCGTGGTGGTGCGGGATGGGGCAATCCCGGATTCAAAAAGCCTGCGGCCCAAGCTCTATCACCTGTATCGGGAAAACGAGGTTTCCGAAGACCTGAACCGGCGCGGTGCCGAGCCGCACGAGCCGCTGCCGCAACTGGTGCAGCAGGCGTACACGTTGTTGGGCGCGGATTGGCGGCAGACACTGGAAGACTGGCGGGCGGCCGGCCATGTGTCGCCGCCGGTGATGCTGACGGTGTGCAATCGCACGGAAACGGCCGCACGGATCGAGCGCTATTTTTGCAGCGGCGACGCGCACTGGCCGGAAATGCACGCGCCGGACAAAACGCTGCGGGTTGATTCCCGGGTGCTTGAAAAAGCGGAAATCGGCGAATCAGCGGGGACGGACAAGGATTACGAGGCGAGATTACGGGCCATTGTCGAGGCGGCTGCCTTGCCCTCGGACAGGAAAGAACGCCTTCTGGGTTTGAAAAAAGAAGAACTCCTGCGCGAAATTGTCGACAACGTCGGCAAACGTGGCCAGGCAGGTCAGGATTTGCAGTCGGTTATTTCGGTTGCGATGCTGTCCGAAGGCTGGGATGCAAAGAACGTCACGCACATCATGGGCCTGCGTGCATTTACCAGCCAGTTGTTGTGCGAGCAGGTGATTGGCCGGGGACTGCGCCGCGTGGGCTACGACACGGAGCCCGTGATTGGGCCGGATGGCGTGGAGCGGCAACTCTTCAAGCCGGAATACGTGAATGTGTTTGGCGTGCCGCTGTCGATTTTTCAGGACGTGGGCGATGGCGGCGAGCCGCCACCGCCGCCCCGGCCCAGCACGCAGATTGAGTCCTTGCCTGAGCGCAACGACCTGGAAATCCGCTGGCCCAATGTGTTGCGTGTGGATACTGTGGTTCAACCTGTTCTGGTGCTGGATTGGGACGCGGTGGAACCGTTGCGGCTCGATCCCGCACACACGCCGCTGATCGCGGAGATCGCCCCGGCGGTCGGCGGGGCAACGGCCTGGGATCAGATTCGGACGATCGATCTGGAGAAACTGCCCGACGAATTCCGCCAGCAACGCCTCGTTTTCAAGGCCGCTCGCAAGGCATTCGATGCCTTGCAGGATCGCTTTACGGGAAGTCGCGATTACCTCGCCCTGCAACTGATCAGGCTGGTCGAGCAGTTTCTGGCATCAGACAAGCTGGACATTCCTTCCCTGTTCCATCAAGACCCGTTGCGCAAGCGCATTCTGATTGCGCTCAACATGGATGGCGTGGTCGGCCACCTGATGCAAAGACTGACCGAACAGAATCTGGAACGCATCGAGCCTGTTTTTGACGAGGAATACCCGATTGGCTCAACGCGGGCGATGCGCACCTGGTACACCACAAAGCCTTGTCAGCCCACTCAGAAGTCGCAAATCAGCCACTTGGTCGCCGATTCCGCTTGGGAGGCACATTGCGCAAATGTGCTGGAGCAGGCTCGGGAGGTACTGGCCTACGCCAAAAACGACCACCTGGGTTTTCAGTTGCACTACTTGTGGAATGGCACGCGCCGCCGGTTCGTGCCGGATTTCCTGATTCGGCTTGCTAACGGGAAGATGCTGATTCTGGAAATTAAAGGTGAAGACAGCCCACAAAACCGAGCCAAGCGGCAGGCATTGGATGCCTGGATCAAGGGCGTGAATGCAAAGGGCGGGTTCGGTTCGTGGGCTTGGGATGTGGCGTTCGAGATGTCCAGGATTCAGGACATTGTCAAGCAGCACGCAATCTAATTTAGCTTAAAAATCAATCGCCTATCCGCGTATATTTGACTGATGCTCGAACTGCGTCAGGTCGACGCGCGGGGCCGGCTGCCAGCCTTTCTTGCGGTGTTCGGCGACGACATTGGTGAAGATGCCGCCGCGTACGTAGAACTTGGCGGTGAGCCGCATGAATTTGGGCTTGGTGGCTTTCACCAGGTCGTCGAGGATGCGGTTGGTGACGGCCTCGTGAAAATGCCCTTCCTCGCGGAAGCTCCACATGTAGAGCTTCAGGCTCTTCAGTTCGACGCAGTGTTTGTCGGGGATGTAGTCGAGGATCAGCGTGGCAAAATCCGGCTGCCCGGTCTTGGGGCAAAGGCACGTGAATTCAGGGACTTCCATGTGGATATGAAAGTCGCGTCCCGGCTTGGGGTTGGGGAAGGTTTCGAGGGTTTTGCTGGCTTGGGAGGGCATGGAATGCTCGGTGTAGAATGCTGCGGATAGGAAAAGAGAGGCCGGAAAGGCCCCGGAACATCCATCATTATAAAAGCCAAGGTCCCCTGTCTTGCGACTGACCCACATCAAACTCGCCGGTTTCAAGAGCTTCGTCGATCCCACCGTCATTCCCGTGCCCGCGCAGCTCACCGGCGTGGTCGGCCCCAACGGCTGCGGCAAGTCCAACGTCATCGACGCGGTGCGCTGGGTACTCGGCGAATCGTCGGCCAAGCATCTGCGCGGCGAAACCATGCAGGACGTGATCTTCAACGGCTCGGGCACGAGGAAGCCGGCCTCGCGTGCCTCGGTGGAACTGAGCTTCAACAACGAGCTGGGCCGCGCCGCCGGCCAGTGGTCGCAATACGCAGAGATCGCGGTGAAGCGCGTGCTCGACCGCAGCGGCGACTCCACGTATTACATCAACAACATGCGCGTGCGCCGGCGCGACGTCGCCGACCTCTTCCTCGGCACCGGCGTGGGCGCACGGGCCTATGCCATCATCGAGCAGGGCATGATCAGCAAACTGATCGAGGCCAAGCCCGAGGAACTGCGTGGTTATCTGGAAGAGGCCGCCGGCGTGTCCAAATACAAAGAGCGCCGCAAGGAAACCGAGGCGCGGCTGCGGGACGCGCGCGACAACCTCAACCGCGTCGAGGATATCCAGCGCGAGCTGAAGAACCAGGTTGAAAAGCTTACTGCGCAGGCTGAAGTCGCGCAGCAATACCGCACGCTACAGGCCGACCTCACCTTTTCCCAGCACCGCTTGTGGTTTGCGAAGAAGCACGACGCCGCGCAGCAGCGCGCGCGGATCGACCGCGATCTGACCGAGGCGCAGACCCGGCTGGACGCCGAGACCGCACGCCTGCGACACATCGAATCCACGCTCGAAACCGCGCGCCAGAGCCAGTTTGCCGGGCAGGATGCGCTCAACGCCCGGCAGGCAAGCTACTATCAGGCCCAGTCCGAGGTGGCGCGCATCGAGCAGACGATGGCACACCAGAACGCTACCCGCGAGCGGCTCTACCGCCAGCTACAGGATCTGGGGACGCGGCTCGATGCGCAGCAGGTACGCCGATCCGACACGGCCACGCAACTGGCGGAATTCGAGGCGCAGGCACCGGGGCTGGCCGCTGCACGCGACGCAGCCGAAGCGGCCGCCCGCGAGGCCAGCGACAGCACCCTGCCGCAGAAGGAGGCCGCTCTGCGCGCCGCGCAGCAGGCGGTCGGCGAGGCGCAGCGCGGGGTGTCCGAGCTCGAACGCGCGCGTCAGGTCGATGAAAACAGCCTCGGCCATACCCGGCGCCAGCTCGAACAGTTCGATGCCCGCCGCAAGCGGCTCGAACAGGAGCAGGCACAGCTGCCGCGCCCCGATGCCGCAGGGCTGTCGAGGAAGCAGGTCGAAGCCGAGGCGCTGGCTCAGACGCTCGCGGCGGCCCAGGCCCGGCTCAGGGACGCCGAAGCCGTGCTACCCGAACTGGACGCGGCGCGCGGGCAGCAGCAGCGTGATCTGGAGGCGGCCCGCAAGGCCTTGCACCAGACGGAAGCCGAACTCGCCGCGCTGAAGAAACTGCAGGAATCGCTGAAGGCCGACGAAAAGCTCGGCGGCTGGCTCGCCCGGCACGGGCTGGCGCACGCCGCCCGCCTGTGGGAAAAGCTCACCGTCGCGCCGGGCTGGGAAGCTGCCGTCGAGGCCGTGTTACGCGAGCGCCTGCAGGCCGTCGCGGCAGACGCGCAGTCGAACGGGTTTGTCGACGCACCACCCGCACGCTTCACCCTGTGGACCGCGCAGGGCAGCGCGGCGGCGGCACCTCCGGCGGAATACCTCGCCAGCAAGATCGATTGCGACGACCTCAATGCCCGCGCGGCCCTCGCCGACTGGCTGGCGGGCGTGCACTGGGCGGACGATGCCGGGACGGCAGAGGCAAAAGCCAAGCGTCTGCTTGCCGGTGAATGCGTGGTGACGCCGCAGGGCCATGTCTTCACGCCGCACAGCGTGACCTTCCACGGCCCGCACACCGCGGTCGAGGGCATCCTCGCGCGCGGTCGTGAAATGGAACGGCTGGCGCAGGAAAGCACGCGCCTGCACGACGAAGTGGCGCGGCTCGACGCCGGCCATGCCGCAGCGCAGCAGGCGCATGCCGAACGCCAGCGCGAAATCCAGGCGCTGCGCGCACAGACCGGACAGACGCAAAGCCGCCACCACACTGCGCAGATGGAACTGCTGCGCCTGCAGCAGGCGGTGGAACGCGTGCAGAGCCGTGCCGGCCAGATTGCCGCCGAACTCGAAGAAGTGGCCCAGCAACAGGCCAACGAGGCGATCAACACCGAATCGCTGGAAAGCCGGCTGCGCAGCTACCGCGAACAGGAAGAAGCCGCCCGCGAGGCGCTCTACGCCGCGCGCCAGCAGCGCGACCAGGCCGACCGCGCCGTGTTCGAGGCGCGCGAGCTGCAACGCACCATGGAGCGCCGCCACCAGGAAGCCGGCTTTGCGCTCACCACCTGCACCAACAAGGTTCGCGAGCTTGCCGTAGCGCTCGCGCGGGTCGAACAGGAAATCGCCGAGGACGAAGCCCGCCTGCAGCAGGCACGCGAAGAACTGGCGATGCTGCCGGCCGACGCCCTCGACGACGCGCTCCAGGTCGCGCTCAACGCACGCACCGAAACCGAAGCCGCGCTGGCGGCGGCGCGCGACGCGCTCGAAGGTCTCTCCGCCGAACTGCGTGTCCACGACGAGGCGCGCCTCGCCTGCGAACAGGGGCTGGACCCGCTGCGTCGTGCCATCGAGCAATTGAAGCTCAAGGATCAGGAAGCCATGCTCATGCAGTCGCAGTTCGAACTGCACCTGCGCGAGGCGGCGGCGGACGAAGCCAGCCTCGAATCGGGTTTTGCCGACAGCCCCAAGCCGGCGCAGTTGCAGGCCGCGATCACCCGCCTGCAGAACGAGATCGCCGCGCTCGGCGCGGTCAACCTCGCCGCGCTCGACGAACTCACCCAGGCGCAGGAGCGCAGCGCCTACCTCGCCGCGCAGTGCGCCGACCTGCTGGAAGCCGTCACCACCTTGGAAGACGCCATCCACAAGATCGACCAGGAGTCCCGTGCCCGTCTGAAAGCTACCTTCGACACCGTGAACCAGCACATGGGCGAACTGTTCCCGCGCCTGTTCGGCGGCGGTCAGGCCAGGCTCATTCTCACTGGCGAGGAACTGCTCGATTCCGGCGTGCAGGTGTTCGCCCAGCCGCCGGGCAAGAAGAACGCGTCGATCCATGTGCTGTCGGGCGGCGAGAAGACACTGACGGCGCTGAGTCTGGTGTTTGCCATGTTCAAGCTCAACCCCGCACCATTCTGTCTGCTCGACGAGGTCGACGCGCCGCTCGACGACGCCAACACCGACCGCTACTGCAACCTGGTGCGCGCCATGTCCGACCAGACGCAGTTCCTCTTCATCACCCACAACCGCGTGACGATGGAAATGGCGCAGCACCTCGCCGGCGTCACCATGCAGGAGCCGGGCGTGTCGCGCATCGTCGCGGTGGACGTGGAACAAGCGGTGGGGATGGTCGAGGCGGCCTGAGACGGGCAGTGCGCCGGATTATTGATCCGAAACCAACGAAGTTGAAAATAAGTGCCAGCGTCGGCATACCGAATTGGCCGGATAGCCGCACAAGGTTTCGGATCAATAACAATTGAACCTTGGCGCGTTATTGATGGGAAATTCTAGTTCTTGAATTTCCCGTCAATATCAGTGCTTGCGGGGTGTGAAGGCGCGGGGTGCCTGGACGTGTGTGTCCTTGTGGCGGAAGTTGATCCGGCCCTTGGTCAGGTCGTAGGGCGACATCTCGATGGTCACCTTGTCGCCTGCCAGGATGCGGATGCGGTGCTTGCGCATCTTGCCCGACGCATAGGCGATGATTTCAAAACCGTTGTCGAGCGTGACGCGGAAACGGGTTTGCGGAAGCACTTCGTTGACGACGCCTTCCATTTCGACAAGTTCTTCTTTGGACATGGCGGATTCCTCTGGATAAGCCGGGTGGCGGCGCGCAGACGGCGCCGGACAGGAGCGAAAGATCACAGTGCAAGCTGCGGCAGCCATGCCGGATGGCGCTGCCAGAGAGGAAGCCGGAGGCAAACCCAAAGACCCGTTCGGCCCGCAGTATGGGCGGTGGGGGCCGGCGTGGCAAGCAAAGCTTTGCCCAGCGCAGGCAGGGCGACAGGCAGACCAAGCCGGGTATCTTCGGGGAGCATCGCGCAACGCACCCTGTCACGCGCGTTCGGGGCGGGGGTGGAGGCAAAAAAACCGCCGTCGGCAGACAGCGGCGTGGGCGAGTCCGGCGGCCGGCGTCAGCCGAAGGAGTCGGCTACGATGCTCTTGTGCCAGCCCTGTGCGTAACCGGCTTCCTGACTGCGTTGCTGCGGGGTGGCGTCGGCCGGGCTGAGGCCGCCAGCACCTTTTATGCCTTGCAGGCTACCATCTTCGCCAAGGCGGTAAACGGCAGCTATGCTGATGCCGTAGTCCGGCGCAACCAGGCTGTAGCAGGTGTTGACGTGCGAAGGCGTCGGCGGCGGCACGCCGCGGAACAGCGAGACGATGGCGGCGGCGGTCATCTTGGCGATGTTGTTGGCGGTGTGGCCGGATTTGGGCAGGGCACCCGCGATGGAGGCGTCGCCAATGACGTGGACGTTCGGCACCTGGGTCGATTCGAAGCTGAGCTGGTTCACCGGACACCAGCCGCTGGCGTTGGCCAGACCGGTGTCGATGGCCAACTGCGGTGCGCGCTGTGCCGGGATGATGTTGACCACGTCGCCCCTGTGCGAGCTGCCATTGGCGGTATGGACAGTCAGCGAACGGGCGTCGACGCGCACGACCTTGCCGCCGCTGGTGGCCGGCACCCATTCGATCAGGTCGGAGTAGAGCTGGTCCCAGGCCTGGGTGAAGAGCGCTTGCTTCGAGAAATTGTCCTTGGAATCGAGAATCAGGATCTTCGACCTAGGCTTCTGCGTCTTGAAGTAGTGCGCGACCATGCTCACCCGTTCCGGCGGGCCGGGCGGGCAGCGGAAGGGCATGGGCGGCGCGCTCATGATGAAGGTGCCGCCGTCGGGCATGGCTTGTAACTGTTTCAGCAGGAGCACGGTCTGCGGCCCGGCCTTCCAGGCGTGCGGCATGATTTGCGTGGCCGCTTCGTCGTAGCCTTCGATGTCGCCCCAGCGGAAATCGATGCCGGGCGACATGACGAGGCGGTCATAGGCCACCGTCTTGCCGCCCGCCAGGGTGACGAGGCGCTTGCCGGTGTCGACGCCCACCACACGGTCGATGACGACGTTGACGCCGTGCTTGTCGCGCAGGGCGGAATAGGTCTGGGTCAGGTCGTCCATCGTGCGCATGCCGCCGAACACCCAGTTGCTGCCGGGGCAGGTCACATATTTCGCGTTTTGTTCGACCAGGGTGACGCTGAGCGTGGGGTCGTACAGCCGCAGGTACTTGGCGCAGGTTGCGCCGCCGAAGCCGCCGCCAATGACGACTACACGGGGGGCGGCTTTGGCCGGGACCGGCGTGGCGCTCGCAGCGGTGGATGAACCTGCGGTCGGCGTGGTCTGGCAGCCGGCGAGGCCGACGCTGGAGAGTGCGCCGCCCGCGCCAAGCAGCTTGACGAATTCCCTGCGTGTGAATTGTTTCATGCTCATTTCCCTTTCTTCTGCAGGCCGGCGAGATAGTTCGCGGCTTCGACGATTTCGGCGTCGGTGTAGGCGCTGGCGTGGCGCCCCATGATGGTGGAATAGCGCTGGCCAGACTTGTAGGCCCTGAGCGTCTCGATCATGCGCTCGGCAGGAATGTAGTCGATGCTCGGGATCGTGCTCGGGCTGACACCGTGGGTGCCGTGGCAGGTGAAACAGGTGCTGGCGATGACTTCGCCGCGCGAAATGGTCTGGGCACTGACCGCAGTGCTGGCCAGCAGGGCCAGGCCGGCAAGGGCCGCGAGTGAGGATGGGTTCATGGGTGCGAGGTCTCCTGGTGGGGCTTACAGATCGACGCCAAACTGGGTATCCGACCCCAGCGTGCGTTCCTTGGCACCGGCCTTGTAGGCGTCCAGCGACTCGCGCTGGGCGCGCTCCAGGGCGGCTTCCTGGTCTTCTTGTTCCTTGAGTGCGGTCTGGCGCAGGCGCTCCGCTTCGGCGGCGCGCGCGGCGGCCTCCTTGCGGGCCTTTTCCTGGGCGGCGGCGAGCGCCTCGCGCTGGCGGGCTTCCTTGACGGCGGCGAGCGCGGCCTTGTCCTTGTCGGCCTGCTGACGTTCGCGGGCGGCTTCCTCGTCCCGTTCCTGAGCCTGGCGGGCTTGCAGGGCGGCGCGCTCGCGACGCAGTTTTTCGAGCCGTTCCTGAATGTCCTTTTGCAGTTTCTGGCCGGTGTGGCGCATGCGCTCGCCGGCCGCCTTCAGACTGTCGTCCGAGACTTCGGATTGCGCGTGGACGCTGCCTGCAAGGAGGCTGATGCCAAGACATACTGCGGTGATCGAAAACGAGGCAAGGCGTTTCATGCGGGTCGGCCGGATAGACAATCGGGAACGACCGGGATGACGGGACGCACCCCGGTCACTTCAGGGTGGTTTACGGCCGGTAGGCGGCGGACTTTAATCCGCCGCGCCGGATTCAGAGTTCGCCGGCCGCGCCAGCGCGCATCACGCTGTCGAGTTTTTCGCGTATGGCGAGCGCACCCTGGCGCAGTTCAGGGGTAATACCCATCTGCCTGCCGGCCATGTCCAGCCAGGTCACGTCCCAGTCGAGCGTGAGC
Source organism: Hydrogenophilales bacterium 16-64-46 (assembly GCA_002281775.1). Lineage (GTDB taxonomy): Bacteria > Pseudomonadota > Gammaproteobacteria > Burkholderiales > Thiobacillaceae > Thiobacillus. The sequence goes on from NCGY01000008.1 coordinate 155,727, forward strand.
ACCCAGATGTTCTTGTCGCCGTCTTCCATCACGGTGATGCGGCACGGCAGGAAAACCGCCATTTCTGGAATGATGCGCAAAAGATCCCGCGCCACGGCGATATCGCAGAAGCTGAAAACTTCCACGCGCGGCGCGGTGTTGTCACCGAGCACGGCCTGGAAGTCCTTCCACATGAGGTTGCTGCCGACGAACTTGAGGTTCTCCTTGTTGGCCCGCAGCATCATGGATTCGACAACTTCATCGAAGGACAGCCCGGCCTTGGCCTGGTATTTCACGGCGAAATAGTTCATCGCCTCGCGTGCGTCCATCTGCATCATGTTGGCCATCATCGGCATGGCCATCTGCAGCCAGCGCTTCTTTTCCTCGGGCTTGAGGATGCGGTTCATCTGGTAATCACGATAGGGCGGCGGCAGGGCCTGCTGGATCAGCATCGGGCCATAGGGGGTCTGGACAGTGCCGAACCAGGGCTGCGTCGGTACGGCAGATGCAGGCTTGGGGGCGGCGGGTGGGTCTGCGGCCAGGGCAGGCAGACACACGAGCGAAGCGGTAAACAGTAAGGTGCGCAACATGGCGGGTCTCCTGATTTGTTTTGTTACTGTTGGAAACATCCTACGCCGGTCGGACGGGGCGTCAACGTGACGATGCGCTCATGCGGAACAGCCTGTCCAGCGCATCGCGTGTCTGACGGGCATCTTCAAGTTTGCCTGCCTCGACCAAGGCTTCGATGCGGGCGGCGGCCGTCTGAATGGCGACCGCCTGTACGCTGGCAGCCGCACCCCGCAAGGCATGGGCTTCCTTGCGCGCGGTGTCGGTTTCACCTCGTGCCAGTGCTGCGGCGAGGGCGGCGAGGCTGGCTTCGGTCGTCTGCACAAACACGGTTTCAAGTTCGTCGATGAGGGCCGGGTTACCCGGGTAGCGGGATGCCAGGGTGGTGCGGTCAAGCAGAGGCGGCGATTCTGTGCCGGCTATGGGCAGCCATTGGCCGAGCGCGGCGACAAGTGCCGACTCGGTGTAGGGCTTGGCAAGATAGTCGTTTGCGCCTGCTGCGAGGCAGGTTTCGCGAAAGCCGCTGCTGGCATTGGCGGTGAGCGCAATGATCGGGACACGGCCGGCGCGGCCGGTCAGGGCGCGGATGCGCCGGGTGGCTTCGAGGCCATCCATTTCAGGCATCTGCCAGTCCATGAGCACCAGATCGAAGGGGGCGCTTTGCAGTTTTTCCAGCGCCTGCGCGCCGGTAGTGGCCAGATCGTAAGCCAGGCCCATTTCGCCCAGCTGATGCGCGAGTACTTTCTGGTTGACAGGATGGTCTTCCACCATCAGCACGCGGCCTTGCAGGTGCGGTGAAACATGGGCGGTCAGTTCCACCAGGGGCAGTTCGGTGGGCGGCAGCAGCAGCATGAGGGTGAACCGGCTGCCCGAGCCACTGGCGCTCTCGACCGCGATGCGTCCCCCCATCAATTCGGCCAGTTGGCTGCTGACCGCCAGGCCCAGGCCGGTGCCGCCGTAGCGCCGGGTGGTGGAGGAATCAGCTTGCGAGAACGCCTGGAACAGTCGTACCTGGGCCTCGGGCAGCATGCCGATGCCGGTGTCGCGCACGCTGAAGCGGCAGCCGATTTCGTCATGCACCGTTTCGAAATCGAGGCGTAGTTCGACTTCGCCCATATGGGTGAATTTGATGGCGTTGTCGACCAGGTTGAGCAGGATCTGGCGGATGCGGGTGGGGTCACCGAGCAGGGCGGCGGGCGGCGCGTCCGGCAGGCTGAGTTTCAGGGTGATGCCCTTTTCCAGCGCGCGGGCCTGGAACAGGGCGACGACACTGCGGGCAATGTCGACGGGCGAGAACGCAACGCGCTCGATGGCGAGCTTGCCGGCCTCGATCTTCGAGAAGTCGAGGATGTCGTTGATGATGGTGAGCAGGCTTTCGGCCGAGCTTTTCAGCGTAGCGATGTAATCGCGCTGCTGGCCGTCGAGCGGGGTTTTCAGCAGCAGACCGGCCATGCCGAGGATGCCGTGCATAGGGGTACGGATTTCATGGCTGACGTTGGCGACGAATTCCGACTTGGCGCGTGCCATCTGCAAGGCGGCTTCCCGCGCGGCTTCCTTGGCCGCCTCCGCCGCGCGGCGTTCGGACACGTCACGCATGATCGCCTGGATCACCGGGCGACCCTCGAGGTGCATGGCGTGTAGGGCGATCTCGGTTTCGAACACCGTGCCGTCGGCGCGGCGGGCGCGCCAGTCCATCTCGGCATGGCCGGTAGCGCGGGCTTCGCCGATAGCCTGCATGGCGTGGTCGATGGCGAGCTGGCCGTTGGCCTGCATCGCGGTGCCCAGCTGGGGAATGGGTGTGGCGAGGAATTGCCCGACCGAATCCATGCCGAACATCGACAGGGTGGCCGGATTGCAATCGGTGAAACCCTGATCGTCGAGTATCACGACCGCGTCGGAATTGGTCTCGAACAGGGTCTGGTACTTGAGCTTTTCGTTCTGCAGCAGGCGTGCCTGCAGCAGGGTGCGGCGACTGACGACGATGGCGACGATCAGGCCCAGCAGCGTCGCCACACCGCCCAGGATCAGCATCAGATCGCGGGTCGACTGATAGGCCATGTAGGTCTGCTGCAGGGCGGTTTCGCTGTCGCGGCGCTGCAGCGCTGTCATCCTGTCGAGAGCGTCGACCAGGCGGTATTGCAGGGGGATGGCGTATTTCTGCAGTTCGGTGAGTGCGCCGTAGTTGTTTTCGTCCAGCGCAGCATCGACAACGGCGAGCATGATGGGCTGGTTGTCGCGCGTGATCGCGTCGAGTTCGTCGAGCAGCTGGCGCTCTTCTTCAGAGCGAACCATCTGGCTCAGCTGGTTGCGGTCCTTGGTATAGCGTTCGCCGTATTCGAGAAACTGCATGAAGAGATCGTCCTTTTCCCAGGGATCGATCGACACGACGATGTTGTGCATGATGATCGCGCGGTCGCGCAGGGCATCGCGCATGTGCGAGGCGAGCCGGGTCTTGACGTTGTTGCTTTTGACCACCTGTTCGAGCTCGGCGTTGATGTCCTTCATCTGGCTCACGCCGAGCACGATCACCGCCAGCAGCAGCAGCAGGGCAACGAGAAAGCCGATCCCGACGTTGAACAGCAGGCCCCGGAGCGGAGCGGTCGGGGCGGTGCGGCTCAAGTGCGGCGGAACGCCACGACGTGATCGACCGCGAGCTTGATGCCGATCTTCTCGCCGATGGCGTGGTTGTGGTGGGAAGGCACCAGCGACAGCGCACGCTGGCCGCTCGGCAGTTTCAGGGTGTAGAGGAATTCGGCTCCCCGGAAGGCCTTGTTCTCGACCTCCGCGAGCATCAGGCTGTCGTCGTCGTGGACGATATCGTCGGGCCGCAGCAGCACGTCGACATGGCAGTTGCGCACGCATTCGTCGCAGCCGCTGGCGTCGCATTCGACCGGGATATGACCGTTGAGCACGCCAAGTTCGATCTCCACCTGATGGTCGTTGATGACTTCGCCGGTGAGCAGCGCCCCCTGGCCGACGAAATCGGCGACGAAGCGGTTGGCCGGTTCATGGTACAGGTCGTAGGGCGTGGCCCATTGCTGGATGCGGCCCTCGTGCATCACGCCGACCCAGTCGGCGAGCGCGAACGCCTCGTGCTGGTCGTGGGTGACGATGAGCGCGGTGGTGGCCTCGCGCTTGAGGATGTCGCGGACTTCGAGCGACAGCCGTTCGCGCAGTTCGACGTCGAGATTGGAAAACGGCTCGTCCATCAGGATCAGGCGCGGGCGTGGGGCCAGGGCGCGGGCGAGCGCCACACGCTGCTGCTGGCCACCGGAAAGCTGGTGCGGGAAATGCTGGGCGTGGCCGGCCAGGCCGACGAGTTCGAGCAGTTCGTCGACCCGCGTCGTGCGCACGGACCTGCTTGCCTTGCGCAGGCCGAAGCCGACGTTTTCGCCCACGGTGAGGTGCGGAAACAGGGCGTAGTCCTGGAATACCATGCCGACGCGACGTTTTTCGGCCGGCAGCATCCAGTCAGCCTCGCTGACGGTTTCACCGCCGATGCGGATGCGGCCGCTCTGGATCGATTCGAAACCGGAAATGCAGCGCAGCGCAGTCGTCTTGCCGCAGCCCGACGGGCCGAGCAGGCAGCCGATGCTGCCTTCGGGCAGGGTGAACGAGAGATCGGCGATGATCTGCTTCGCGCCGTAGGCCTGCGATACCGATTCGAGAACGAGTTCCGCCATGAGGAAGTCTAGTGTGCGTCGCGCGAGCCGCGCCAAGTCAGGAGAATGATGGGGATGATACCCGCGACGACGATGGCGAGCGACGGCAGCGCGGCACGCTCCCACTCGCCTTCGGAAGTCATCTCGAACACGCGCACCGCGAGCGTGTCCCAGCCGAAGGGACGGGTCATCAGGGTGATGGGCATTTCCTTCATGATGTCGACGAAGGTGAGCGCGGCCGCGGTGAAGAGGCTGGCACGCAGCATCGGCAGGTGCACGCGCGCCAGCAGGCCGCCGGCGGACAGGCCCAGATTGCGCGCCGCTTCGTCGATGTTGCGGGTGATGCGATGCAGACCACTGTCGATCGGACCGAAGCCGACCGCAAGAAAACGCACCAGGTAGGCGGCGAGCATCACCACCAGCGTGCCCTTGAGGACTTCACTGCCGTCGAAGCCGAACCAGGCACGTCCGCTGTCGATCAGCCAGTTGTCCAGCGCCGCCACGGGGATGAAGAGGCCCACCGCCAGCACGGCACCCGGGAAGGCGTAGCCGAGCGTGGCGAGCCGCTGCATCCAGATCATCGCGTTGCCGCCGCGCTGGCGTCCGGCGTAGGCGAGCAGCAGGGCCACCGTCCCCACCAGCAGCGCGCCCAGGCTTGCCAGCAGCAGGGAATGCCAGACGAACATCCAGTAGCGGCTGTCGAGGTCGGTATCGATCACCTCGCGCGACCACCAGGCGAGCTGCGCCACGGGGATCAGGAAGGCGAGGGCGAGCACCGTGCCGGCGTAGAGGAAGGCCAGCGTTGCCTGCACGCGGGACAGGCGGATGCGTCGCAAGGCCGCGCCACGACCGACCGCACCGTAGCGCATCTTCATGCGCGAGCGTTGTTCGAACACCACCGCAACCAGCACCAGCACGATCAGGATCGAAGCCAGCTGCGCGGCGGAATCCAGCGAGAACAGGCTGTACCACGCCTTGTAGATGGCGGTGGTGAAAGTGTCGTAGTTGAAGGTCGCCATGGTGCCGAAATCGGCCAGGGTCTCCATCAGCGCCAGCATCAGCCCGGCGGCAATCCAGGGACGCGCCATCGGCAGTGCCACGCGAAAAAACCCCTGCCAGCGCGACAGGCCCAGGGATTGCGCCGCTTCGAGCGCAACCGCGCCCTGCGTGGCGAAGGCGTTTTTGGCGATGAGATAGACGTAGGGGTAGAGCGCGAGCGACATCACCAGGATGACGCCACCGCGCGAGCGAATTTCCGGCAGCCCGGTGACGCCCCAGCCGTCACGCAGCCAAGTCTGCACCGGCCCGGTGAAATCGAGCAGGCCGATGGCGACGAAGGCGGTGACGTAGGCCGGCAGTGCCAGCGGCAAGAGAAGCGCCCAGTCGAAGATGCGCCGTCCGGGAAATTCGCACATCGCCACCAGCCAGGCCAGCGACACCCCCAGCAGCGTCACGCCCAGTCCGACGCCCGCCATCAGCCAGGCCGTGTTGACCAGGAGTTCGGGCAGCACGAACGTGGCGAGATGAGAGAGGATGTCACCCTCTATGCGGGCAAACGACGAGAAGGTGACTACGACCGGGGTCAGCACCAGCGCCGCCACGACGAGCGCGAACAGCGTCCAGCCGGATGGCTGGCGGACGCGGGGTAAAACAAAAACGCCCGGAGCGGGCGTTTTTGCAGGAACAGCGAGGGTGTCGGACAAAACGGGGCTTCTTTACTTGTAACCGGCGCGATCCATCAATTTTACGGCCTGGGCCTGAAGGCTGCCAGCGTCTTTCACATTGATGAGGTTGGGCTTGAAGCTGCCCCAGGCCGCCACCTTGGGGTCAGGCTTGACCCTGGGGTTGGCCGGATACTCCAGGTTGACGTCGGCAAAGAGGTTCTGAGCCTGGTCGGAAGAGAGCCATTCGATCAGCTTCTGCGCCCCCGCCGGGTTCTTGGCGAACTTGGTCACGCCCGCACCCGACACGTTGACGTGCACCCCCGCCGCCTTGTTCTTGAGCGTCTGGTTGGGCCAGAAAATGGCCAGCGGCAAGCCGGGGGTCTTGTCCATCAGGCGGCCGAAATAATAGGTGTTGACGATGGTCACGTCGCACTGCCCGGCGGCCACGGCCTGCATCGCCTTGGTATCGTCGGGGAAGGGCGCGGTGGCGAGGTTCTTGACCCAGCCAGTGACAATGTCCTGGGTTTTGCCTTCGCCATACTCGGTAATCATCATCGCCACCAGGCTCTGGTTATAGACTTTCTTCGAGGTGCGCAGGCAGAGGCGGCCCTTCCATTTGGGGCTGGCCAGGGCTTCGTAGGTGGACAGCTCGGCTGGCTTGACCTTGCCGGTGTTGTAGACCATGGTGCGGGCGCGTACGGACAGGCCGAACCACTCGCCATCCGGGTCACGCAGGTGGGCCGGGATGTTGGCGTCGAGCACCCTGGATTTGATCGGGCGCAGCAGGCCTTCGTTGCCCGCCTGCCAGAGGTTGCCGGCGTCGACCGTTAGCAGGATGTCGGCAGGGGTGTTCTTGCCTTCGGCCTTGAGGCGGGCCATGAGCGGGCCTTCCTTGTCGGTGATGAATTTCACCTCGACCCCGGTTTCCTTGGTATAGGCATCGAACAGCGGCTTGATCAGCTGTTCGTTGCGCGCGGAGTAGACCGTGACTTCTTCCGCCAGCGCGGGCAGGGACAGAACAGAGAGTGACAGCGCAGCCAGGAGGCGGGACAGGGGAGCGTTCATTGTGGATTCCTGCAGGATTGATATGTGGGAATCGTACTCAAAATGAGAACGCTTATCAACATCAAAATAAAAAAAATCGGGGCGTGATGCTCTGTCATACAGGCGGGTCATTCGCGACGCAAAAACTGTATCAGCGTGCGCAGCTCGCCCTCGAACAGGGCGTCCAGATGAATTCGCCCGGGGGTTTCCTGCACAGCCAGCCCTGCGGTCACCTGCGGGCTGACGTCGACCAGTCTGAGCATGGCGCTGGGGTAGTCCACGTCGAGCGTCACGCGCATCGGGTAATAGCCGTCAAGGAACTTGCGCATGTAAGGGCCGTTGTTCAGGTTGTAGTAACCCCCGCCAGTGTCGCGCAGGGCGCGCGTCTGCGCCGACAGACACAGGCGCGAGCCGGGCTCGATTCCCCGCAGCTGGATGCTCGGGCCGTCGACCCAGGCCTCGGCTGCGCCGCGCGAGCTGTCGATCCGCAGGTCACGCACGAAGCCTTCACGAAAGGTAATCTGCGCACGCGGCACGGCGTCCAGGTTGTCGTGGCATTGCGTGAGGCTCACCCAGCCGGTGTCGAGGCTGGCGGGATCGATGACGATGCGGTTCTGGTGGTGGTGAACCGGCTTGTCGGGCGGCATCACGAGAAAGTGCAGTTGACCCTCGTTGACCGCTGACGCGCTCTTCAGCAGCAGATCGTCATCCGCACAGACCGTCGACCCCAGCAGCAGGGCCAGCCCGGCACAGGCCGCCGTGACGGATTCAGTCCTGTGGCGGGGCATCGGGCAAGGCGACACGTCGGCCCCCTTCGTAGCGGGATTGCCAGTACTGCTCATCCATGCGCGATACGACCACCGAGCCGGTGCGGCTGCTGGCGGCATGGACGAAGCGCCGCTCGCCCAGGTAGATACCGACGTGCGAGTAAGCACGGTCAAGGGTGTTGAAAAAAACCAGATCACCCGGCCGGAGTTCGTCATCGGAAAGCGGGCGGGCGGATTCGCTGATCGCCCGGCTGTCGCGCGGCAGGGCGAGCCCCAGCGTGGTGCGAAACACATGGCCGACAAAGCCGCTACAGTCCAAGCCGGTCTCGGGCGAATCGCCCCCCAGCTTGTAGGGGCTGCCGACCAGGCTGACGGCATAGAACGGCACCTCGTCCGGCAGCTCGGCGGCAGCAGCGGGCGAAAACAGCAGGGTGAGGAGGAACAGACGGCGCATCGGCGGGTCATTCGGGTCTATATTGAAAGTGGACTACGGCCACATCTGGCCGGGCTTGAACAGGAGGTTTAACCATGAGTGATCTACCCTTGCACGACACAGCGAATGAACCCGGCGACCATGTTCCCCAAAATTCGCAGTTGATGCAATTGCGCGATGAGGCCGCCGCGGCCGCTGACAGTCCCGATCTGCGTGAACGGGTGCGCGAGTGGACTGCCCGTGCGCTGCACGACAAGCGACTGACGCTGGAAGACATGCGTGCCATCGTCGGCGCGGTCACCGAAGGCGTGAACAGTGGATTGTCCGCGCGCGGCGGGGAACTGAAGGCCGGACTGAAGCAGGCGGTGTCGGGTCTGGACGATGCCTTCGGCAGCGCAGCGCAGGCAGCGTCCTACACGATACGCGAAGCTGTCGAGCAGGGACGGGCCTTCAAGGACAACGAGCTGAAGACCAGTCTGGAGGAATTGCGCGATCTGGAGGCCCGCTTTGTCGACACCCTGCGCCAGACCGCGCGGCAGTCCGGCGGCGTACTCAAGGATGAGCTCGACCAGTTGGCCGGACACATGAAAGTGACGGGCACCCGCACGGGCGAGCAGGTGCGTGAGGCATTGGGTGAATTTGCCGCCGGCATCAGGAGCAGTGCGGCAGCCGGTCGGGCCGGCCTCGGCGAATCAGCGACCGCTGCCGGCGAAAAACTGTCGCAGATTGCCAGCGGCGTGCTGGCGGCGGTGTCCGATTCACTCAAACGGCAAAGCGAACGCCTGCGTTCCTGATCTATGCAAGGCCGGCGGTCGGGGCCGCCGGAAGCCGCTACACTGTGTCGAGGCGGGTGTATCACCGGACCCGCGCCTTTCCCTCAACCGATACCAATAAGCACCTGCCACATGCTCTGGGAAACCCTGTCCGTCGTCCGCGACCTGCCGCGTCTGCATGAAATCGCCTCGGTGATGATCCGCTATGGCTGGGGCGATCTGGTGCGCGTGCTCGGCATCAGCGGCATGCTCGAACGCGCGGGGCGCGTGCTGCACTGGCACAGCACCAGCGAGATCGCTCACCTGGAGGCCGCCGTGCGCATCCGCCGGGCGCTGGAGGAGCTCGGCCCCACCTTCGTCAAGCTGGGCCAGCTGCTCGCGACGCGGGTGGACATGTTTCCGCCGCACTGGATCGCCGAATTCGAGAAACTGCACAGCCAGGTGCCGGCGGTGCCCTACGACGCGCTGCATGCCGACCTGGTGGCCGCGCTGGGTGGCGAGCCCGAGCAGGTGTTCGCTGAGTTCGACCGCACGCCGCTGGCGGCGGCTTCCATCGCCCAGGTACACCGGGCGCGGCTGCGCGACGGCACGCCGGTGGTGGTCAAGATCCGCCGGCCAGGCATAGAAGACGTGATCCGGGCCGACCTGCGCATTCTTGACCATGCGGCGCGCCTGCTCGACAGCGAAATGCCCGATCTGCGCCGCTACGATCCGGTGCATATCGTGGCGCAGTTCCGCCGTTCGCTCTACCGCGAGCTCGACCTGGCGAAGGAGGCGCGCAACATCGAACAGTTCGCGCGTCATTTTGCGGACGATCCGGACGTGACGATCCCGCGCGTGGTCGCGCGGTTCACCACGCCACGCGTCAACGTGCAGACCGAGATTGTCGGGGTGGTCGGCGTATCGCCCGAGAAGCTGCGCGCCGCCGGCCTCGACCCACAGATTCTGGCGGCGCGCGGGGCCGACGCGGTGCTGCGCATGGTGCTGGTGCATGGCTATTTCCACGCCGATCCGCACCCCGGCAACATGCTGTTCCTGCCGGGGAACCGCATCGGCATGATCGACTTCGGCATGGTGGGCATGCTCACCGAAACCCGGCGCAACCAGATCGTCGACCTGCTGCACGCGTTGACGCGCAAGGATGAACAGGCCCTGCTGCAGGTGTTGCTCGACTGGAGCGGCGACACCGTGCAGGACGAGGAGCGGCTGGCCTACGACGTGGCGGAGATGCTGCAAAGCTACGACGACTTGCGCCTCAAGGACGTGAAGATCGGCGGCCTCTTGAACGACATCACGGCGCTGATGCGCGACAACAACCTGGTCCTGCCGGCGGATCTCACGCTGCTGTTCAAGACGCTCATCACACTGGAAGGACTGGGCCAGCAGCTCGATCCCGATTTCCACATGATCGACCACGTGACGCCCTTCGTCGAGCGTGTCATCCAGTCACGCTTCACGCCCGGCGCGCTGGTGGCGCGCGGCCGCAAGAGTCTGCGCGAGGCGCTGGAGGTGCTGGCCGACCTGCCGCGCGATCTGCGTCACCTGCTGCGCGACGCCCGGCGTGGCCGGGTCCGGATCGATCTCGACCTGAAGCGCCTCGACCATTTCGGCCATCAGCTTGACCGCGCCAGTAACCGGCTCACCATGGGCATCCTCACGGCGTCGCTGGTGGTGGGGTCGAGCATCATCATGACCGTGCAGGGTGGCCCGCAACTGTTCGGCCTGCCTCTGTTCGGGCTGCTGGGTTTCCTGATCGCGTTCATCAACAGCCTGTGGATCATCTTCTCGATCTGGCGCTCGGGAAAGCACTGATCGGGTTGCCGCTCAGGCACTGCGGGCAGGCTGCGTGGCGATGTCGTCAGCCACAGCGTCGGCGAGCCGGTCGAGCGGGGTGGGGCGGCCGAGCAGGTAGCCCTGCACGTGCGCAATCCCCAGCTGCTGGACTTTTTGCAGCACGGCCTCGGTCTCCACGCCTTCGGCCACGAGCGAATAGCCGGCGTCGGCCATCATGCGCACGAAGTCGGCGACGACCCTGGCCGCCCGGTTGTCCTGGGCGAGCTTGCTGATCAGCGAGATGTCGAGCTTGACCACTTCCACCGGCAGGTCGGCGAGATAGCGCAGGGGAGAATAGCCGGCGCCGAAATCGTCCATGGCAATGCGGAAATGCACGGTGCGCAGCAGGTCGAGATAGGTGCTCACCTCGGCGACCTGGGTGATCAGCGAGGTTTCGGTGATCTCGATCATGAGCGCATGGCGGGCGGTGTGCCGCGACAGTTCGAGCAGGTGCGAGACGACTTCGGCACGTGAAATGGTCTGCGCCGACAGGTTGATCGATACACCGATGCCTTCCGGAATCATGCCGGAACTCAGGTCGGCATCCACCTGGGCCAGCACTGCCAGGTCGAATTCGGTTTCCAGCCGGCGCGCACTGACCACCGGCAGGAAGGCACCGGGCATGATGAGCTCGCCGTGGTAGCGGATGCGCGCCAGCGCCTCGTAGTAGTCCACCTTGCGGTCGGGCAGGGCGTGGATGGCCTGGTAGTGCATCTCGATCATGCCTGGCGTGGCCAGCGCCTGGAACAGCGCGCTGGTCTCGCGGTTGGCCACCAGGGTTTGCGAGGCGCGTTCGGTGTCTTCACCATAGACGGCAATGCGGGCCCGCCCGGGCTGCTTGGCCGTGTACATGGCGATGTCAGCCTGTTTGGGCAGATCGCCGACGTTCTCGGGCTGCCCGGCTGAACAGAATGCGATACCGATGCTGATTCCGACCGGCTCGCTGATACCGAGGTCGCCGAACGACCCGGCCTCGATCAGGCTCTGGCAGCGTTGCGCGATCTGCTTGGCCTGTGCGGGCGAGGTGCGGGCGAGGAAGGTGGCGAATTCGTCGCCGCCCAGGCGATACAGCCGGTCGTTGGCGCGCAGGGCCATCACCAGGGCGTCGGCGATCAGCGTCAGCACGCGGTCGCCCTTGGCGTGGCCGTAGGTATCGTTGATGGCCTTGAATCGATCGCAATCGAACAGCAGGAAAGCCGCGCCCTCGTGCATGTGCCGGAAATCCGTGCGAAAACGCTCCCAGTCTTCTTCGTAGGCGCGGCGGTTATAGCAGCCGGTAAGTGCGTCCTGCCGCGCCTGTGAGCGGAACTCGCGATTCTGGTTTTCCAGCGAGCCGTGCAGTTCGCGCAACTGGGCCTGATATTCATGCAACGAGCGGCGGATGGATTCGAGTTCGACCACGTGCATGGCTGAAGGCCGGTTCACAGAGGGGGAGCGCCCCTGCTGCATGGTGTCGATATCCCGCGACAACTGGTGCAAGGGCCTGATCAGCAGCCGGTTATAGACGAGAAACGCCAGCAGTGCGGCGCCGGCCACGAGCAGGAACAGGGTAATCAGGGCGCGCGACAGAATGGTCTGGAAGCGCGCCTGGTTGGGGTCGCTGCGCGCCTTGAAGTTCAGGCGGCTGAATAGCGCGTTCTGGGCCAGGGTTTCCCCCGGTTTAAGGGCGAGTGCCACGCTGCCCATTTCTACGAAGTGGAAGCTTTCGCGAGCAAGCAGTTCACCCATGAAATCGAAGCGCAGCAGGCCGTAGCCGAGCAGGCTGTGCTGGTGCTCGTCGCTGTAGACCGGAAAGGCCTGGTAGACGACCATCGTCCCGCCCTCGTTGGCAAGCCAGCTTGCGCCCGGCAGAAGCTGGGCGGCTTGCGGCAGCGTGTCGGGAAAGCCGGGACGGGGGAATCTAGCCGCCAGGCTTCCCGGCTCGGTGTCATTCGTGGTGTTGTTGGAGAGGAGGCGTCGCTGGTTGTCGTAGAGGGCGGCGCGGGCGTGCCGGCTGTTGAGAATTCCGGCTTCGTACACGCGCTGGTCGCGCCAGTAGGCGTAATACTCGGGCAGCACCAGTTGCTGGCGGGTTTCGTCCCAGTGCGCCAGGGTGTCTGCCTGGTTGGCGGCGCGGCGGAACAGGCGTTCGGTCGCGGCCGACAATTCCGAATGCGCGGCATCCAGATTGCTGCGCGCGAGGCTTTGCGTCACGCTCCGTGTCTGCCATGCGGCAAACGCGCCAACCAGGCTCACCGCCACCAGTAGCCCGGTGATCAGCGCCAGCGCGATCTGTTTGATCGACAGCGTGAAGCGTGCGGGCCTCATCGGGAGGGCTCGCTCAGTCCGCGTAGAAACACCAGGGTGTGCTCCAGCAGATCGAACTCGTGTTCACCGTCCATGAAGTGATTGGCCCCCGGCACCACCACGATTTGCGAACCCAGATGTCTCAGGGCAGCGAGCCAGTTGTGGCCGAGGAGATTGTCCGCGTCGCCCATGATCAGCCAGCCGGTCACGGGGGAGCGGTGCAGGGCGTCGAGTGTACGGGCCTGATCCCAGCGCACGTAGGACAGCAGGTCACGCGGCGTCGAGGTGTATTTGCGGCAGAACGACAGGGGGTGGGTGACCAGTGTGCGGGGGGCCGTGCGTGCGCGGGTTTCCAGTTGCCCGATCAGGGCCCGCCGGTCGACCGGCCCGATCTGCGCCTCGATCAGGGAGGCACCGATGTAGGCCTTGACGGCGGGATCAGGGCGCCCCCCCAGATACGCCAGCAACTGCATGCTGCCGAAGCTGTGGCCCAGCAGGACGATGGAGCGATGTCCCTGTTTCTTGAGCCAGCTCACCCAGCGCGCGATTTCTTCCGTGTCCTCATCCAGGCTGTGCTTGTGGATGGCCTCGCAGGCCAGGCTTTGCGAGCGGGCCGGAATGTTCAGGCTCAGCGTCGGCGAGAGCACGGTGTAGCCGGCGTCGTGCAAGCCGCCAGCGAGCGTGGCGACCGTGGGGAACTCGCGCGTCTGCAAGAATCCATGCAGCAGCAGCACGGCAGGCTTGTCGCGGTCTTCTCCGACCTGGTAACTCGCGCTCGCGCGGATGCCGGGCCGCATGTCCTGATAGACCACGGCGGCCTGCGTGGCAGACGCGAACCACAGTAACAGGCACAACAGGATGAGGCGCATAGGTATCATTTGAATGGAATCCCCCCGTCTAACGGCCAGAAAGTGGCCCGACTTGACCCTGTGCCGCGACGCGCCCCGGTGTACACTCAGGCCAGCTCTCCGTCCTCTCGCATGTCCGATCTCGCCACCCTGTTTTCCGACCACGGCCCCTGCGCCACCGCCCTGCCGGGCTGGCGTGCGCGGCCGCAGCAGATCGCCATGGCCGAGGCGGTGGAACGCGCCATCGCCGACAACGGCGTATTGCTGGCCGAAGCCGGTACCGGCACCGGCAAAACGCTCGCCTATTTGATTCCGGCCTTGCGCTCGGGTGGCAAGGTGGTGATATCCACCGGCACCAAGGCCTTGCAGGACCAGCTCTTCCACCGTGACCTGCCGGCCGCGCGGCGTGCGTTGAAATCGCCGGTGAAGATCGCCCTCTTGAAGGGCCGCGCCAACTACGTCTGCCACCACCACCTGCAGCGCAACCTCGCCGACGGCCGCTTCACTCAGCGCGACGATGCCAGCTGGCTACAGAAGATCGCGCGCTTCGCCGAAACCAGCGCCAGCGGCGACCGCGCCGAAGCCGAAGGTATTCCCGAAGACGCCAACGCCTGGCATTACGCCGTGTCCAGCCGGGACACCTGCCTCGGCAGCGACTGCGCGCATTTCAAGGCATGCTTCGTGATGCAGGCGCGCAAGGCCGCGCTGGACGCCGAAGTGGTCGTGGTCAACCACCACCTGTTCTTTGCCGACCTGTGGCTCAAGGACGAAGGCGTCGCCGAACTCCTGCCCGCGTGCAATACCGTCATCCTCGACGAGGCGCACCAGCTCGCCGAAACCGCCGCGCAGTTCTTCGGTCAGACGCTATCCACCGCCCAGCTCCTCGATCTGGCTGGCGACAGCAAGCGGCTGGCGGCAGTGAAGGCCGGTGATTTTCCGGCCCTGCGCCGTGCGGCGGAAGACCTCGCCAAGGCCACCCGCGACGCGCGCCTGGCCTTTCCGCAGAATCCGGTCAAGGCGACGCTGGCCGATCTCGGACGTTACGACAAATGGCCCGATGCGCTGGCCAGCCTGTCCGGCAGCCTCGATGAACTGGCGCGCCTGCTCGAAACCCAGGCCGAGCGCGACGCCGAGCTGAAAAACTGCTTCGAACGCACGCAGGCCGTGCAGGCGACGCTCGCCAGCTGGCAGCGCGAGGACGACCCTGCCCAGCCGCGCGTACGCTGGGTTGAAACCACGCTGAGTTCGCTGCTACTGCACGCCACGCCGCTCTCCGTCGGCACCCAGTTTGGTGCCAAGCTCAGCGAACGCGCCCAAGCCTGGATCCTCACCTCGGCCACGCTCTCCGTCGGCGGTGATTTTGGCCATCTGAAATCGCGACTGGGTATCGGCGACGCCGACACCCTCAGCGTCGACAGCCCCTTCGACTACCCGCGCCAGGGCGTGCTCTATGTACCGCAGACCCTCCCCGCACCCAATACGCCAGAATTCACCGAAGCCGTCGTCGAAGCCGCGCTGCCCGTGCTGGAAATCAGCCGCGGTCGCGCCTTCATCCTTTTCACCAGCCTGCGCGCGCTGGACAAGGCGCGTGGCCTGCTCGACGCCGCGTTCAAGTTCCGCGGCTGGGACTATCCCTTGTTTGTTCAGGGCGACGCGCCCAAGAACGAACTCCTCGCCCGTTTCCAGCAGGCCGGCAACGCCGTGCTGCTCGGCAGCCAGAGTTTCTGGGAAGGGGTGGATGTGCCTGGCGACGCGCTCTCCGTCGTCGTCATTGACAAGTTGCCCTTCCAGCCGCCCGACGATCCCGTCGTCGCCGCGCGCATCGCGCACCTGGAGAAAAGCGGCGGCAAGCCCTTCATGGACTACCAGTTACCGCACGCGGCCATCAGCCTGAAACAGGGGGCGGGACGCCTGATCCGAACCGAAACCGACCATGGCGTGCTGATGATCTGCGACACCCGGCTGGCGGACAAACCCTATGGACGCCTGTTGCTGAATGCCTTGCCGGCGATGACGCGGACGCGGAAGCTGGAGGTGGTGGCGCGGTTTTTTGCCGTGGAAGGGCGGGGGCAGGGAGCGACCCCCACCTGAGCGCGGGCGTCCGTGTGCACGGTGTGCCATGCTGAGCCGCCGGATGGCGGCATCGGCGAGCGGGGCAAAAAAACACCGCCGCCCGCGTGCCTGCCCAGAAGCCTGTCGGACTTGAGGCCGGTCTACTGTGCCAGTGGGGCGTGCGGTCCGTTTTTGTCCGATTTCCCGTTACGCAGGTCCATTGTGCGCCGCGAAATCGCGCAAAACTGTCCTCGCGCTCCCACTTGACTCGCTCCGAACACCAAGTCCGACAGGTGCCTGGCGCTTCAGGCCGGCTCGATCAACACCGCCGCACCCACGTTCCTGCCTTCCGCAGCGAGGATGTTGTAAGTCCGGCACAGGGCGCCGAGATCCATCGTCTCCAGCCCGATGCGTGCCTCGACGAGGGGACGGGTGAGGGCAGGTGCCGGAAAGCGCAGGCGGGTGCCCGTGCCCAGCAGGAGGATATCGAGTTCGCGCCGGGCGATCCACTCGAAATGGGCGAGCGTCAGAGCGTCGAAGCCGAGCCCTGCCCAGGGCGCGACCTCTATGCCGTGGGCACTGAGTAGCAGGCTCGACTCATGGCGATGGCCGTCAATGAGGACATGATCGGCAGCGTAGCCGGTGAAGAGGGCCAGACCGCCACCGCTGTTGAGGTGCAGTTTCATGACGAAACCATATCAGACAGCGCGCGCGGGCGCGAGGCTGCCGGGATGAAATTGCTGGCACGCCCCACGCTGTGCGAGCCTGGAATGAAGGCCTCGCGACCCTGTAAAAAAACACCCCGCGCGAGGCGGGGTGAAGAAGAAGCGCTGCGCTTCCGTCGGAGAAAGGTTGTGGGAGATCAGATCTGGAACTGCACGCCGATGACGAACTTGTCGGTATCGGTATCGGGCGTGGGTCGGTCATCATCGGTTTGTGACCAGAAAGCTGACAGTCGTGCGTTGTGTCCCTTGATCACGTAGTTGAAACCCAGGTCGAGCACGTCGATGGTGGAGTTGGAGAGTTCGCGGTCGAAGCTCTGGTAGCGCACGAAGGGTTGCATCTGGCCGATGCCGATCTTGCCGGGGAAGAGGAAGGCGGCGGTGGCCAGATAGCCATCGCCTTCGGTGAGACCACCGACGTTGTCGTTGGCACCTGCTGCCGGGCAAGCCGGCGAGCCGGGTTCGCCGCTGCCGCAATCTGCCACGCCATCGAGATCGTAGTTGTAGAAGGCACCCTCCAGCGTTAACAGCCCCCCTCCGGCCAGTTTCTTTTCCATCAGCACATCGATGTTCATGCCTGTGTAGTCGCCCTCGGCACCGGCCACGCCCACTCCGTCGCTCTGGAACATGCCGGCGATGCCGACGGTGAGGATATCCTTGCCGTAGTAGGTACTGCCGGTGTAGTAGGCCGGTGCGGGTTCGGCCTCCCAGAATGCGTAAGCAAGACGGCCTACATAGAGCAGGTTGTCGGATTCGTTCGAGCCGCCGGCGATGTTGTTATGCCCCTTGAACGCACCCACCACGTAGGTGAATTTGTTGTCCATCAGCTTACCCCACACCTGCACGCCATTGTCACGGCCTACGGCGAGGCTGGGGTACTGCGAGACATGGAAGGGATATTCCCATACGTTGAGATAGAAGGGGCCGTCGAGGTTGGCGCGGTCGGAGGCGGGCAACATGCGGCCGAACCAGATGTTGAATTCCGGCATGGGTTCGTACTGGACGTAGGCGTCCATGACGCGCAGGCCGTCTGGGGTGGTGCCGCTGCCGTCGCGTTCGAAGTTGAGCGTGGCCCCGAGTGCTTTCATCACGCGTCCGCTCAGGTAGACACGGGTGCTGTTGACGACGAAGTCGTTGGAGCGGTCGCCGTTGGGGGCGGCATTCTCGACTGATTCGTAGCTCAGGCGCAGGCCGGCACCGATGCTGAAGGAGGCGTCGCCGCCCAGATCAAAGGTGGCGGCGTGTGTGCCGGGACTGGCCAACCCGAACATGCAGAGGGCGGCCAGAGGGGAAATCCGGAATCGGGTCATGTGCTGTCCTTTCTTGATGTATACAAAAATGCACTCAACAAACCATGCGATTCTCGCCAAAGCATCTTGTGTGCCATATCGTGATACTCGGCTGTCAAGTCAGGGCCATATTTATTTTAATGCAATATAAACAGTGGTTTATTGCGGTTATCGGCCTATGGCCTACATAGGATTTCCTGATGGCAGCGTGGCGTGGGGTGGCATGGACGTGCACTAATTCAGGGCATCCATGGGGTTTATGATGTATGCAATGGTGCATTCGGTGACGTTTGTGCAGCCATGGTGGGTTGTGCTGACGATTTCCAGCATCTCTGATTGATCATTAAATGGATGAAGTAAAAAAGTTTTTTTGCCAGATACCGGGCAATCGGGCTCTTGTATACAACAATGGGGTATCTGGCACGCTCGCTGCTTCTGATGGGGGTGGGCAGATTTTTCCCACTCCCATTTTTTCGACTAAACACGAGGTGAAGGATGACGAATAGACGGCAGTTCATACAGAGCATGGGTGCCCTCGCGGGCATGGCGGCGCTTCCGGGAGGCGTGAATCTGGCGTTCGGTGCGGGCAAGGAACCGATCAAGGTCGGCATCCTGCATTCGCTGTCGGGGACGATGGCGATTTCGGAAACCGCACTCAAGAACACTGCACTGATGACCATCGACATGATCAACGCCAAGGGCGGTGTGCTCGGCCGTCCGCTTGAGGCGGTGGTGGTTGATCCGGCATCGAACTGGCCCCTGTTCGCCGAGAAGGCGCGTCAGCTCATCACCAAAGACAAGGTCGCGGTGACCTTCGGCTGCTGGACCTCAGTGTCACGCAAGTCGGTGCTGCCGGTATACGAAGAACTCAACAGCCTGCTGTTTTACCCGGTGCAGTACGAAGGCGAAGAGCTGTCGCAGAACGTATTCTATACGGGCGCCGCGCCAAACCAGCAGGCGATCCCGGCGACCGAATACCTGATGAGCAAGGAGGGCGGCGGTGCGAAGAAATTCGTCCTGCTCGGCACCGACTATGTGTATCCGCGCACGACCAACAAGATCCTGCGCGCCTTCCTCAAGTCCAAGGGCGTTCCCGAGGCCAACATCATGGAGGAGTACACCCCCTTCGGCCATTCGGATTACCAGACCATCATCGCCAAGATCAAGAAATTCTCGGCGGGCGGCAAAACCTGTGTGATCTCGACGATCAACGGCGACTCCAACGTGCCGTTCTACAAGGAACTCGGTAACCAGGGCATCAAGGCGACCGACATCCCGGTGGTCGCGTTCTCGGTTGCCGAGCAGGAATTGGCCGGCATCGACACCAAGCCGCTGGTCGGCCAGCTCGCCGCGTGGAACTACTTCCAGACGATCAAGAATCCGCAGAACGCGGCCTTCGTGAAAATGTGGAAGGATTACGTCAAGGCCAAGGGACTGAAGGATGCGCCGGTGACGGACGACCCGATGGAAGCGACCTGGATCGGCATCCACATGTGGAAGCAGGCGGTTGAAAAGGCCGGTTCGCCCGACGTCGACAAGGTACGCAAAGCCATGGCCGGCCAGACCTTCAAGGCCCCGTGCGGCTTTACGGTGAAGATGGACGAAACCAACCATCACCTGCACAAGCCGGTGTTCATCGGTGAGATCCGCGCCGACGGCCAGTTCAATACGGTGTGGAAGACCAAGGGCCCGATCCGCGCCCAGCCTTGGAGTCCGTACATCCCGGGCAACGAGGGCAAGCAGAAGCTGTAAATCGCGCTTTACCGTAGGTTGGGCTGACGAAGGAAGCCCAGCGCACTCCGCGCAGCTCAAGTCCGTTGGCTTCGCAGCGCCAGCCCAATCTACGTCTTTACGGTCACTGCTATAACAACGAGGCGGTATTTCATGCCCCAATTTTTCCTCTGGTTTTTTCTGTGGGCGATTTTCCCCGCGCACGCTGCACTCGATCCCGCGACACTCGCGCCGTTTGCCGGCGACGATTCCACCCTCAAGGCCGCATGGGTCACGCAGAACGCGCAGAACCCCGACCCGCAGGTCGATGCGATCTACCAGGCGCTGTCTGACGACAGCCTTTTGATCCTGCCCGACGGCAGCCTCACGATTTTCGACGGCGAGAAATACCTCGACGCCGCGACCGGTGCGCCGCTGGCGACCGAACCCGAATCCACGGACGGTGTCATCGTCAACAACCTCCTGCGTGGCGCTTTGCAAAGCGCCATCGCCCTGCGCGGGCTGGCGAGCGTCGACCCCGCCGCGCGCTTGACCGCCGCCGACGCCCTGAAAGAAGCCGCCGACGTGAGCTTTCTGCCCGCGCTCGAAGCCGCGCTCGCCAAAGAAACCGACGCCGACGTCAAGGAGGCCTTATCACGCACGACCGCGTTGCTGCAATTGGCGAGTCCCGAACAGGCGACGCGGCTGGCTGCGGTCGAGCGTCTGGCTGTCTCGCGCGACCGCAAGATATACGAGGCATTGCTGCCGCTGGTCGAATCTGAATCTGACCCAGCGGTCAAAACCGCGCTCGCTGGCGCGGTGCGCGAAATCGAATTCCGGCTCGATATCGCCAATTTCTTTACCAACGCCTTCTCGGGCCTCTCGCTGGGCAGCATCCTGCTGCTCGCCGCACTCGGGCTGGCGATCACTTTTGGGTTGATGGGCATCATCAACATGGCGCACGGCGAAATGCTGATGCTGGGTGCGTATTCGACCTACGTCGTGCAGGGCATTTTCCGCGAGCATTTTCCGGGCGCGATTGACTGGTATCCCTTGGCCGCGCTCCCCGTCGCCTTCCTCGTCGCCGCGACCGTCGGCGCGATCATGGAGCGCAGCGTCATCCGCTTTTTGTATGGTCGTCCGCTCGAAACCCTGCTCGCGACCTGGGGCCTGTCGCTGATCCTGATTCAGGCCGTGCGTAGCTTGTTCGGCCCGCAGAACGTCGAAGTCGCCAACCCGACGTGGATGTCGGGCGCGCTCGATTTATACGGCGTCGTGCTGCCGTACAACCGGCTCGTCATCATCGCCTTCGCCTTCTTCGTGCTCGCAATTGTGTGGTTCGTGCTCAACCGCACCCGCATGGGCCTTTATGTGCGCGGTGTGATGCAGAACCGGCCGATGGCCGACGCCATCGGCGTGCCGACCGCGCGGGTAGACATGATGGCGTTCGCGCTCGGCTCAGGGATAGCGGGGCTAGGCGGCGTCGCGCTGTCGCAGATCGGCAACGTCGGCCCCGAACTCGGACAGGCCTACATCATCGACTCGTTCATGGTGGTGGTTCTGGGTGGCGTCGGCCAGCTCGCGGGTACGGTCGTGGCCGCGCTGGGGCTGGGCGAAATCAACAAGTTCCTGGAGCCCTACGCCGGCGCGGTGCTCGGCAAGATCGCCGTGCTCGTGCTCATCATCCTTTTCATCCAGAAACGACCGTCGGGGCTCTTCGCCCTGAAAGGCCGGAGTGCCGACACATGAAAACCTTCCTGACCTTTTGCACCCGTACGCTGCGCCGGATGTTGATTGCACCCGCAGCCGCCGACCTCGCGTCCGACCGGGTGCTGCTCGCCGCGCGCTTGCCGTCGAATTGCCACAGCTCGTGGACCAGCCGGGAGCACAACCGCGCATGACCCGCACCTCGCTTTTCTCTCCGCTCGGCTGGACGCTGTTCACGATCATTGTCGTGCTCGGGCTGACAATGCCGCTGCTGCATGTGTTCGCGCCCGAGGACAGCGCGTTTTACGTCTCGGCGTACACACTCACCCTCGTCGGGAAAATCCTCTGCTACGCGGCGGTTGCGCTGGCGATGGACTTGGTCTGGGGCTACGCCGGCATTCTCTCGCTCGGCCACGGCCTCTTCTTCGCGCTTGGCGGCTACGCCTTCGGCATGTATCTGATGCGGCAGATCGGCCGCGACGGCCAGTATCAAAGCGACTTGCCGGATTTCATGGTTTTCCTCGACTGGAAAGAGCTACCGTGGTTCTGGGTTGGCTCGGATTCCTTCCTGTGGGCGGCCTTTCTCGTCGTCGCCGTGCCGGGACTCGTCGCTTTTGTTTTCGGCTGGTTCGCGTTCCGCTCGCGTATCAAGGGCGTGTATTTCTCGATCATCACGCAGGCGCTCACCTTTGCCGCGATGCTCTTGTTCTTCCGCAACGACACTGGCTTTGGCGGCAACAACGGCTTCACCGACTTCAAGCGGATTTTGGGTTTTCCCATTGCCGCGCCGGAAACGCGCGCTTTACTGTTTGCGCTCACCGTCGCCTACGTCGCGGGTATTCTCGTGTTCTGCCGTTGGTTGACGACGAGCAAATTCGGGCGCGTGCTCGCCGCGATACGGGATGCCGAATCCCGCACCATGTTCGTTGGCTACAACCCGCTGCCGTACAAGCTTGGCGTATGGACGCTCTCGGCCATGCTTTGCGGCATCGCCGGCGCCTTGTATGTGCCGCAGGTCGGCATCATCAACCCAAGCGAAATGTCGCCCGCCAACTCGATTGAAATCGCGATTTGGACCGCCATCGGCGGGCGCGGCACGCTGATCGGCCCGCTGCTCGGCGCGGGGCTGGTCAATGGCGCGAAGAGCTGGTTCACCGTGAGTTTTCCCGATTTGTGGCTGTACGTGCTCGGCGCGCTATTCGTGTTCGCGACACTGTTTTTGCCACGCGGCGTGATGGGGCTGTTGCATAAACTGCCCTTGGGAAAAATGAACTTGGCGAAAAATCGCAAGGAGCGCAAGGCATGAGCGAGACCGCCCCGCCCCGCACCCCGCCCGTCGTTGCCCATCCTTACGCGTTCGTCGGCACCGAATTCGATCCGCACCGCTCCAGTCCCGACGCGTCCCAGGCTGACGCCTCCGGCGACGCGAGCTACGGTCGCCTCGTCGTCCCCGGTGAAGTCGACGTCAGCCACGGCGCGATCCTCTATCTCGATAGTGTCACCGTCAGCTTCGACGGCTTCCGCGCGCTGAACGACTTGAATCTAGCGGTCGACGACGGCGAGCTGCGTTGCATCATCGGCCCCAACGGCGCGGGCAAGACGACGATGATGGACGTCATCACCGGCAAGACCCGACCCGACGCCGGGACGGTATTCTTCGGCCAGACCATCGACCTCACGCGCATGAACGAAGTCGCCATCGCGCACGCAGGCATCGGACGCAAGTTCCAGAAGCCGACCGTGTTCGAGAATTTGAGCGTGTTTGAAAATCTCGAACTCGCATTGAAAATGGATAAAAGCGCGCGCAAGAGCCTGTTTGCCAAATTGTCCGGCGAACAGCGCGACCGCATCGCCGAAGTGCTCGCCACGATCAAGCTCACCGACGCCGCACACGGACCCGCCGGGCGGCTCTCGCACGGCCAGAAACAGTGGCTGGAAATCGGCATGCTGCTGGCGCAGGATCCGCGTGTGCTGCTGCTGGACGAACCCGTCGCGGGCATGACCGATCAGGAAACCGTCGCCACCGCGGAGCTTTTCATGAGCCTGCGCGGCAAGCACACGCTGATCGTCGTCGAGCACGATATGGACTTCGTCGCCAGCATCGCCAACCACGTCACCGTGCTGCACGAAGGCAGCGTGCTGGCCGAAGGCACGATGGACGTGGTGCAGAACAATCCCAAAGTGATTGAAGTGTATCTGGGCCGATAAATGCTAGTTGCCAACACCCTTGACCAATATTACGGCGGCAGCCAGATCCTGCGCGGCGTTTCGCTCACCATCCCGCCGGGCGCGATCACCGTGCTGCTCGGCCGCAACGGCGTCGGCAAGACCACGCTGCTGAAATGCCTGATGGGCGCGTTGCCGGTCAGGGCCGGCAGCATGACCCTGTTCGACCAGGATATCACCCGCCTCAAGCCGCACCAGCGCGCGCGTCTGGGCCTCGGCTACGTGCCGCAGGGACGCGACATCTTCGGCCGCCTGACGGTGCGCGACAACCTCCTCATGGGGCTGGCCGCCAACCCCAGGGCCAAAACCATCCCCGATGAAATCTTCGAGCTGTTCCCGGTGCTCAAGACCATGTTGCACCGGCGCGGGGGCGATTTGTCCGGCGGTCAGCAGCAACAGCTCGCCATTGGCCGCGCGCTGGCCGCCGGGCCGAAATACCTTATCCTCGACGAACCGACCGAAGGCATCCAGCCGTCGATCATCAAGGACATCGGCCGCGTCATCCAGTTGCTCGCCTCGCGCGGCATGGGGATCCTGCTGGTCGAGCAATACTACGACTTCGCCGAAGAGCTTGCGGATCACTATGCCGTGATGCAGCGCGGACAGGTCATCAAGGCGGGGGTGAAGGCGACGATGCAGGAAGAAAATATCCGTGGCTATGTGGCGGTCTGATCGGGGGGCAGAGGGATGAACATGGCGTTCCCACTAGATGCCCTCGTGCGTCCTGGCTGGCAGGCGCGGCTGGCGCTTGATTTCGCGTGCGGCGCGGCGGGGCGCACGCGCATGCGCGCCACGCATCGGCTCGGGCCGCTCGCCGTGCAGAAGGCGCACTACCCGGAAGGTGAAGTCTGCCACGCGCTGCTGCTGCACCCGCCGGGTGGAATGGTCGGCGGTGACCGGCTGCGGGTCGATATCGCCGTGCAGCCCGGTGCGCAGGCGCTGATGACGACACCGGGGGCGGGCAAGTGGTACCGCAGCCTCGGCGCGACCTCGCATTTCGATCTCGATTTCCGGATCGAATCCGGTGCGACGTTCGAATACCTGCCGCAGGAGGCAATAGTTTTCGACGGCGCGCTGGGTGCGAGCGCGCTGGACGTCACGCTTGAACCGGACGCGCGCTTCATCGGCTGGGACATCGTGGCGCTCGGGCGGCAGGCGGGCGATGCCGCCTTCCGGAGCGGCCGTCTGGCGCAGAACGTGAGCCTGCGGCGCGCGGGCGTGCCGCTGCTGATCGAGCGTGCGGTCTATGCCGGCGGCGACCGCCTGCTGAGCTCGCCTCTGGGATTGGCCGGGTGGCCTGTCGTGGGCACCCTGTTCGCCGCCGGGCCGGGTGTGGCGAAGGCGCTCGCCGCAGTGCGTGCGGCCCTCGCGCCGGCGGGTGGCCCGAGCGGTGCCAGCACATGGGACGATGTTCTCGTCGTGCGTGTGCTGGGCGACTGCACGCAGCGCGTGCGCCGCAGTCTTGAAGTCGTGTGGGCAGCGCTGCGACTGGCCTGGCTGGGGCGCGTCGCGGTAGCGCCGCGCATCTGGAATACCTGATGGAACGGGCCTCATGGAACTGACCCCGCGTGAAAAAGACAAGCTCTTGATCTTCACCGCTGCGCTGCTCGCCGAGCGGCGGCGTGCGCGCGGGTTGAAGCTCAATTACCCGGAGGCGGTGGCGTTCATTTCTGCCGCGATCATGGAGGGCGCGCGCGACGGGCGCACAGTCGCCGAGCTGATGACCTACGGCGCGACGCTGCTTAGTGCGGACGACGTGATGGAGGGCGTCGCGGCGCTGATTCCGGAGATTCAGGTCGAAGCGACGTTTCCGGACGGGACCAAGCTTGTGACCGTTCACCATCCCATCGCTTGATTGTTGCTGCACATGATTTTTCTGCTCACACCCCCCGTTCAGCCAAACTGATCCGAGATGCCCATGACCTTATCGCGCGCCTTCACTCTGATTGTCCTCATGGCAACGCCGCTTGCGGCCGTCGCCCACCCCGGCCACGGTGGCGTGTTCGCCGGGTTCGCACATCCGTTCACCGGGCTCGACCACTTCGCCGCGATGTTCGCGGTCGGCCTGCTCGCTGCACAAATGGCCGGACGCGCACGCTGGGCTCTGCCAGGCGGCTTCGTGCTCGCGGCACTGGCGGGGGCATTGCTGGGCTTCGGACGCGTGGTGCTGCCGGGGCTGGAGTCGGTGATTGCGGCGTCGGTGGCGGTGTTGGGGATGGCGCTGATCTGGCGGCGCGGGTCGGTGCGGCCTGTCGGGCGTGACAGCCCAACCTGCGTGACTGCACTGCTGACCGTGCTGGTCGCCGCCTTCGGTCTCTTCCACGGCAACGCCCACGCGCTCGAAGCCAGTGGCAGCCCGGTGGGATTCGTCGCCGGTTTTCTGACCGGCACGACCTTGCTGCACGGGCTCGGTCTCGTCGTCGGTGCGCGCGTGCAAGACCTGATCGTGCGCGCGGCGGGCGTGGCGTTGGCCGCGCTCGGTGGCTGGTTGATGCTGGGAACGCTCGCATGAGCACGGCTTTCATCCCCGGCGAAATCTTCGCCGAACCCGGCGACATCGAGCTCAACGTCGGTCGCGCGACGCGCACGCTCGACGTGGCGAACACCGGCGACCGGCCGATTCAGGTCGGCTCGCACTACCACTTTTTCGAGGTCAACGAAGGCTTGCACTTTGACCGCGACGCCGCGCGCGGCTACCGTCTCAACATCGCGGCGGGCACGGCGGTGCGCTTCGAGCCGGGGCAGACGCGCACGGTCGAGCTGGTCGAACTGGCAGGGTTGCGGGTCGTGTACGGGTTTCAGGGCAAGGTGATGGGGGCGTTATGAACCGCCGCGCTGTGAGGATCGCTGCATGAAAATCTCCCGCCAGGCATATGCCGAAATGTTCGGTCCGACCGTCGGCGACCGCGTCCGATTAGCCGATACCGAGCTTGTCATCGAAGTCGAACGCGACTTCACGACCTACGGCGAAGAAGTCAAATTCGGCGGCGGCAAGGTCATCCGCGACGGCATGGGGCAGAGCCAGTTGCCGAGCGACCGCGTCATGGACACGGTCATCACCAACGCGCTGATCGTCGACGCGGTGACCGGCATCGTCAAAGCCGACCTCGGCATCAAGCACGGTTTCATCGCCGCGATCGGCAAGGCGGGCAACCCCGACATCCAGCCCGACGTGACCATGGCCATCGGCCCCGGCACCGAGATCATCGCGGGCGAGGGCATGATCGTCACCGCAGGCGGCATCGATTCGCACATCCACTTCATCTGCCCGCAACAGATCGAAGAAGCCTTGATGTCGGGCATCACCACCATGCTCGGCGGCGGCACCGGCCCCGCGACCGGCACCTACGCGACGACCTGCACGCCCGGCCCGTGGCATATGGCGCGGATGCTGCAAGCTGCCGACAGCTTTCCGATGAACTTGGGTTTTCTCGGCAAAGGCAACGCCAGCCAGCCGGAAGGCTTGCGCGAGCAGATCGACGCCGGCGCGATTGGCCTCAAATTGCACGAAGACTGGGGCACGACGCCGGCCGCCATCGACTGCTGTTTGTCGGTGGCGGAAGACACCGACACGCAGGTCGCGATCCACACCGACACCTTGAACGAATCCGGCTTTGTCGAGGCCACGCTCGCCGCGTTCAAGGGTCGCACCATCCACACCTACCACACCGAAGGCGCGGGCGGCGGCCACGCGCCGGACATCTTGAAGGCGATAGGTGAAATGAACGTGCTGCCGTCGTCGACCAACCCGACGCGGCCTTATACCGTCAACACGGTGGACGAGCACTTGGACATGCTGATGGTCTGCCACCACCTCGATCCGTCGATTGCCGAAGATGTGGCCTTCGCCGAATCGCGCATCCGCCGCGAGACGATTGCCGCCGAAGACATCCTCCACGACCTCGGCGCGATTTCGATGATTAGCTCGGATTCGCAGGCGATGGGGCGCGTTGGCGAAGTGATTATTCGGACGTGGCAGACCGCGCACAAGATGAAGGTGCAGCGCGGCGCTCTGGACGGCGACAACGCGCGCAATGACAACCTGCGCGTCAAACGCTACCTCGCCAAATACACGATCAACCCCGCGCTCGCGCACGGTATCGGCCACATCGTCGGTTCGATCGAGCCCGGCAAGTTCGCCGACCTGGTGCTGTGGAAACCCGCGTTCTTCGGCGTCAAACCCGCGCTGATTCTGAAAGGCGGTGCCATCGCCGCCGCCGCGATGGGCGACCCCAACGCCTCGATCCCGACGCCGCAGCCGGTGCATTACCGGCCGATGTTCGGCAGCTACGGCAGCGCGTGTACCGCGACCTCGCTCACCTTCGTTTCGCAGGCCGCGCTCGCGGCGGGTGTGGGCGAATCGCTGGGTCTCAAAAAACGCCTCGAAGCCGTGCGCAACTGCCGCATGGTGAAAAAAACCGACATGGTGTTGAACGGCGCGACGCCAAAAATGGACGTCGACGCCCAGACCTATGAAGTGCGCGCCGACGGCGTATTGCTGTGGTGCGAACCGGCTGAAATCCTGCCGATGGCACAGCGCTATTTCCTGTTCTGAACCGGATGTTGATCCAGACATGGTGCTGATCGAATCATTCGCCCCCGCCGACGCGGCTGCCGTGGCCACGCTCACCTTGCCCTTCGAACTGCGTTCCCGATCGCGCCTGCGCTGCAGGCTCGACGACGGCGAGGAGGCCGGCCTGTTCCTGCCGCAGGGCACGGTGTTGCGCGGTGGGCAAATGCTCCTGGCCAACGACGGCCGTGTGATCGAAGTGCGCGCTGCCGCCGAGGCGCTGTACGAGGTGCGCAGCGACCAGCCGACGCAGCTGCTGCGCGCCGCCTACCACCTGGGCAATCGCCACGTCGCGCTCGAAGTCGGCGACGGCAGCCTGCGGCTGCTGCGCGACCACGTGCTGAAAATCCTCATCGAGAAGCTCGGCCTCGACGCATGCGAAATTGACGCGGCGTTCGAGCCCGAGGCCGGGGCGTATGGCGGTGGCCATCACCACCACGGTGAAGAACGTGGCCACGGCGGGCGCATCCACAGTTTCCTGCGTGGCTGATCCGCATGGCTGAATCGTTCGAAGCCGCTGCTTGCCGTGCGCCGGACGCCGGCGGCTTATCGCCGCTGGCGCTGGCGCAGGCGTTGCGGCTCGCCAGCCCGGCCCTGCCGGTCGGCGGGTTTTCCTATTCGCAGGGGCTGGAGTGGGCGGTCGAAGCCGGTATGGTGGCGGACGAAGCCGGCGCGCAGGTCTGGATCGCCGACGGCCTGATGCTGACCCTGGCACGCTTTGAACTGCCCTTGCTCGTGCGCCTGTTGCGGGCGTGGAAGGCGGGCGATGGGCAAGGGGTATGCGCGCTCGACGCAGCCTACCTCGCCGCACGCGAGGCCCGCGAGCCGCGCGAGGAGGTGCAGCGCATGGGCCACGCGCTCGACGCGCTGCTGAAGGTGCTGCCGGAATTCGCCGCCCGCGCCGCATCCCCGCCCGCCGCCTGGATCACCGTGTTCGCCGAAGCCTGCGCGACCTTGCACCTACCAGAAGACGTCACGCTCACCGCCTACGCGATGGCCTGGTGCGAGAACCAGACCGCCGCCGCGGTCAAGCTCGTGCCGCTTGGGCAGAGCGCGGCGCAGCGTATCCTCTCGGCGCTGATCTCGGCGCTGCCCGCCGCACTCGCCGAAGCGCACCGGCGGGCACAGGCCGGTGACGGTGCCGATCCGCTCGCCGGACTCGAAACCAGCCTGCCGGGCTTGGCCATCGCATGCGCCCGGCACGAAACCCAGTACACCCGCCTGTTCCGTTCCTGACCTGCTCCCATGATCCCGCCCGCTCATCGCCATGAATAAAACTCCGCTCCGTGTCGGCATCGGTGGCCCGGTCGGCTCCGGCAAGACCGCGCTCACCCTCGCGCTGTGCCAGAGCCTGCGTGAAAAATACGAAATCGCTGCCGTCACCAACGACATCTACACGGCGGAAGACGCCGAATTCCTCATCCGCCACGCCGCGCTACCGGACGAGCGCATCCTCGGCGTCGAGACCGGCGGCTGTCCGCACACGGCGATCCGCGAGGACGCGTCGATCAACCTCGAAGCCGTGCATCAGCTCAGCCTGCGCTTTCCGCAACTGGACCTCGTCTTCATCGAATCCGGCGGCGACAACCTCGCCGCGACCTTCAGCCCAGAGTTGTCCGACCTCACGATTTACGTCATCGACGTGGCCGCCGGCGACAAGATTCCACGCAAGGGCGGGCCGGGCATCACGCGCTCGGATCTGCTGGTGATCAATAAGATCGACCTCGCGCCGTACGTGGGGGCTTCGCTCGAAGTGATGGATCGCGACGCGAAAAAGATGCGTGGCGAGCGGCCCTTCGTCTTCACCAATCTGAAAACCGGCGAGGGGCTCGACAGGGTAGTGGGATTCATCCTTGAGCAGGGTCTGCTGGGCACCTGAGCCATTGCCTGTCTGAGCGGCTGCACAAAAATGAACCAGCAGGGCAAAATTGGTGCATGGGCACCGCAGGCACCCGGAGCAGACCCGCGCCCAGTTTGCCGTGGTCGGGTTTTTACATGAAAAATCATCTGCTTGAGTTCGCCAAGGGAATCGGCCCCGCGCTGGCACAGCGGATGCTTTGTTGTATACAAGACTGACAGCCGCGACAGCGCATTTCATCCACCTGTACACGCC
This sequence comes from Hydrogenophilales bacterium 16-64-46, assembly GCA_002281775.1. Classification (GTDB taxonomy): domain Bacteria; phylum Pseudomonadota; class Gammaproteobacteria; order Burkholderiales; family Thiobacillaceae; genus Thiobacillus. The sequence goes on from NCGY01000008.1 coordinate 185,972, forward strand.
TTCATGTTCAAGAAAATTCTGGTCGCCAACCGTGGGGAAATCGCCTGGCGCATCGTGCGCACCCTGAAGAAAATGGGCGTGGCCAGCGTGGCGGTCTATTCGGAAGCGGATCGCGGCGCGCCGCATGTGCGCTTCGCCGACGAGGCCATCTGCGTGGGGCCCGCGCCTGCTGCACAGAGTTATCTGGATGCTGACGCCATATTGGCGGCGTGCAAGGCCACAGGCGCACAGGCGGTGCATCCAGGCTACGGCTTTCTCTCCGAGAACATGGCCTTCGCCCGCGCCTGCGAGGCAGCCGGGGTCGCGTTTCTAGGGCCCACGCCGGAGCAGGTCGAGGCTTTCGGCCTGAAGGACCGTGCGCGCGACGTGGCTGAGCGTGCCGGCGTGCCGCTGCCGCCCGGTAGCGGCCTCTTGGACAGCGTGGAAGAGGCGGTCGCGGCAGCCAGCCGGGTTGGTTTTCCGGTCATGGTCAAGGCGGTGGCGGGCGGCGGCGGCATCGGCATGCAGGCGGTGGAAGACCCGGCCGAACTGCCCGAGGTGTTTGCCCGGGTGAAGCGGCTGGCTGCGCAATACTTCAAGAACGATGGCGTCTATCTCGAACGCCTGATCAAGCGTGCCCGCCACATCGAAGTGCAGATCTTCGGCGACGGCGAACGCGTCGTGGCTGTCGGCGACCGCGACTGCTCGGTGCAGCGCCGCAACCAGAAAGTGCTCGAGGAAACGCCGGCGCCGGGCCTGTCGGACGCACAGCGCCGTGCGCTGCACGCGGCGGCAGAAAAACTCGGTGCGGCGGTCGGCTACCGCTCGGCCGGCACGGTGGAATTCGTCTACGACGTCGAGCGCGGCGAGTTCTATTTCCTCGAAGTGAACACCCGGCTGCAGGTCGAGCACTGCGTCACCGAGGCAGTGACGGGACTCGATCTGGTCGAATGGATGGTGCGCGTCGGCACCGGCGAAAAATTGCCCGCCGCGTGGCCGGTGGCGTCGTCGGGTGCGGCGATCGAGGCACGCATTTACGCCGAGGACCCGGCGCGCGATTTCCAGCCCTGCGCCGGCAAGCTCACCGAGGTGCGCTTTCCCGACGGCGTGCGCGTCGACGGCTGGGTCGAGGCGGGCACCGAGGTCACGGCCAACTACGATCCGCTGCTGGCCAAGCTCATCGTCCGCGGCCGCGACCGCGCGGAGGCGGTGGACAAACTCGCCGCCGCGCTGAAGGCGACGCGTATTGCCGGCATCCAGACCAATCTTGGCTATCTCGCGGCGATCGCCGATGCGCCCGATTACCGCGCCGGCGGTGTGACGACCAAATGGCTCAACGGCCTCGCCTACACGCCCGTGGCGGTGGAAGTGGTCGAGCCCGGCACCTACACCACGGTGCAGGACTGGCCCGGCCGGCTGGGTCTGTGGCATGTGGGCGTGCCGCCGTCGGGGCCGATGGATCACTTTGCGCTACGCGCCGCCAACCGTTGCGTCGGCAACCCCGAGGGCGCGGCGGCGCTGGAATGCACGGTCATCGGCCCGACGCTGAAATTCCACGGCGACGCCTGCGTCGCGCTCGCCGGTGCCGACATGGCGGCCACGCTCGACGGCGCACCCGTGCCGCTGTGGCAGGGCGTCGCGGTGAAAGCCGGCCAGGTGCTCAGGCTCGGCAGCGTGCAGGGCGCGGGCGCGCGCACCTACCTCGCGATCCAGGGCGGCGTCGACGTGCCGGCGTATCTGGGCGCGCGCGCGACCTTCGTGCTCGGCGGCTTCGGCGGCCACGCCGGGCGCACGCTGCGCGCCGGCGACCTGCTGCCGGTGGTCGAGGCGCAAGCCGATCCGGGCAAACTCGCTGCGTTGCCGGAGGGCGCCCGTCCGACTTACGTCAACGCCTGGGTGATCGGCGCGCTCTACGGTCCGCACGGCGCGCCGGATTTTTTCACCGCGGATGCGATCGCCGAATTCTTCGCCGCGCCGTGGGAAGTGCACTACAACTCCAACCGCCTCGGCGTGCGCCTGAAAGGACCGCAGCCCTCGTGGGCGCGCGAGGACGGCGGCGAGGCGGGGCTGCATCCGTCCAACGTCCACGACTGCGAATACGCGGTCGGCTCGGTCAACTTCACCGGCGACTTTCCGGTGATCCTCACCCAGGACGGCCCCAGCCTCGGCGGCTTCGTCTGCCCGGTGACGATCCCCAAGTCCGAACTGTGGAAAGTCGGGCAACTGCGGCCCGGCGACCACATCCGCTTCGTGCCGATGAGCTTCGACGAGGCGCTCGCCGCCGAACAGGCGCAGGACGCGCTGTTCGCCGACCTCGCGCCGCGCGAACTGCCGGCGGTGCACCTCGGCAGGAAGCTCGCCGACGACGCCATCGCCATCGTGCACCGCCAGCAGAACGCCGGCCTCGACGTGGTCTACCGGCAGGCGGGCGACAAATACCTGCTGCTCGAATACGGCGACAACGTGCTCGACCTGGCCTACCGGCTGCGCGTGCACGCGCTGATGGAATCCTTGAAGGCCGAGCCGGTGCCGGGCATCGTCGAGCTGTCGCCCGGTGTGCGTTCGCTGCAGATCAATTTCGACAGCCGCGTGGCGCACGTCGACCGTGTCGTCGCCGCGCTCGCCGAACGCGAGGCGGCGCTGCCCGACACCGAGCATCTGGCGGTGAACACGCGCGTGCTGCGCCTGCCGATGGCGTTCGAGGACAGCGACACGCTCGCCGCGGTGGCGCGCTACCGCCAGTCGGTGCGCGACACCGCGCCGTGGCTGCCGTCGAACACCGAGTTCATGCGCCGCATCAACGGCCTGCCTTCGGTCGACGCGGTGCGCGACACGCTGTATCAGGCCCGGTACCTCACGCTCGGCCTCGGCGACGTCTACCTCGGCGCACCCTGCGCGGTGCCGGTCGACCCGCGCCACCGCCTGTTGACGAGCAAGTACAGCCCCGCGCGCACCTTCACGCCGGAAGGCACGGTCGGCATCGGCGGCGTCTACATGTGCATCTACGGCATGGATTCGCCCGGCGGCTACCAGCTCGTCGGCCGCACCGTGCCGATCTGGAATTCCTACCTGAAGAACCCGCTGTTCGGCGACGAGCCCTGGCTGCTGAAATTCTTCGACCAGGTGCAGTTCTATCCCATGAGCGAAAAGGAACTCGCCGAATACCGCGCCGACTTCGCCGCCGGCCGGGTGGGGGTGGAGATCGCGCACGAAACCTTCTCGCTCAAGGACCATCTCGCCTTCCTCGAGCGCGAATCTGCCAGCATCACTGCCTTCCGGGCCATGCAGAAGGCCGCCTTCGACGAGGAGCGCGAGCGCTGGAAGGATTTCGCCTTCGCCTATGCCATGCTCGAAGCGCCGCCCGAGGAGGAGGTGCCGGACGGCTGCGATCCGGTACGCGCGCATGTCGCGGGTAATATCTGGAAGCTTCTGGTCGACGCCGGCGACCGTGTGAAGGCAGGCGATGCCCTACTGATTATCGAGTCGATGAAAATGGAACTGAAAGTTGTCGCGCCGAATGACGGCATTGTCACCAAGCTGCTGTGCCGCGAAGGCACGCCCGTGTCAGCTGGGCAGAACCTGCTGGCGATGGAGGCAGCCTGATGCGGGACATGCGAATACACGCGCTGGCGGCAGCTTACCGGGAAGGCAGCCTCACGCCTTTGCGGCTGGTCGAGGAACTCCTGTTCGCCAGCACCGCCTGGGCCGACCGCAACATCTGGATCGTGCCGCCCGACGTGGAAGTCCTGCGTGCCCGTGCACGCAGGCTGGAAGCCGACGGCCCCGAAGGCAAGCCGCTGTGGGGTATCCCCTTCGTGGTCAAAGACAACATCGACGTGGCCGGCCTGCCAACCACAGCGGCCTGCAAGGCGTTCGCGCACGACGTCGAGGCCAGCGCCCCGGTCGTGCAGACGTTGCTAGATGCCGGCGCGATCCTCGTCGGCAAGACCAATCTCGACCAGTTCGCTACCGGCCTGAACGGCACCCGTTCGGACTATGGCATCTGCCGCAACGCCTTCGATCCTGCGTATCTCGCCGGCGGATCGAGTTCCGGCTCGGCAGTGGCGGTGGCGCTGGGGCTGGCGAGCTTTTCGCTCGGCACCGATACCGCCGGCTCGGGCCGCGTGCCGGCATCGTTCAACAATCTCGTCGGACTCAAGCCCACGCGCGGGCTGCTGTCTACGCGTGGCGTGTTGCCGGCCTGCCGCTCGCTGGACTGCGTGTCTATTTTTGCGTTGACCGCGGCGGATGCCGAAGCGGTATTCGAGGTGTGTGCCGTGTTCGATGCCGGCGACGCCTACGCCCGGCTGGCACAGCCCGGCCCGCTACCCGCTGCGGGCCCGCAAGGCCTGCGCATTGCCGTGCCGCGCGCCGGCGTGCTGGCAGCCGATTGCGACGAGGCAGCGCTGGCCGCCCACGCCCGCGCGCTCGACGCACTGGTGGCACAGGGGGCCGTACCCGTCGAAGTCGACGTCGCGCCGTTTCTGGAAGCGGCCCTGCTGCTGTACGAAGGCCCCTGGGTGGCCGAGCGCTACGCGGCGATTCGTGATTTTTTTGACACCACGCCGGAGGCGGTGCACCCCGTGGTGCGCACTATCATCGCCCGTGCCCGTGACTACGATGCCTGTGCCGCCTTCGAGGCCGACTACCGGCTGATGGCCCTGCGCCGCCAGGCCGAGGCGGTGTGGGCCAAGTGCGACGCACTGCTGCTGCCAACGGCGCCCACCCATTACACCGTCGATGCGGTGCTGGCCGATCCGCTGACGACCAACAGCCGGCTCGGCCGCTACACCAATTTCGTCAACCTGCTCGATCTGGCCGCGGTGGCGGTGCCGGCCGGGCAGGGCGCGAACGGACTGCCGGTGGGGGTGACGCTTCTGGCCACGGCTTTTTCCGACCGCTTCCTGCTGTCGCTTGCGGCCAGTCTGCAACCCGCACTGAATACCCGCTGCGGGCGCGAAATTGCCGCCGTGCCGGCTGCGCCTGACACCCTGGAACCGCCGGCGGGCTGCTACGCGCTGGCCGTGGTGGGCGCGCACATGTCGGGCCTGCCGCTCAACCATGAATTGACCAGCCGGGGGGCGCGCTTCCTGCGCCGCACGCAGACCGCGCCCACGTATCGCTTCTACGCACTGGAAGGCAAGGTCGCGCGCCCGGGGCTGGTGGCGGTGGCGAGCGGCGGCGCACGCATCGAGGCAGAAATCTGGGCCATGCCGCAGGCGGCGCTCGGCAGCTTTCTCGCCGGCATTCCCGCCCCGCTGGGGCTGGGCAAGCTGACCCTCGACGACGGCAGCGAAGTCATCGGATTCATCTGCGAAGGCGGGCGCATCGGCGCGGCCCGCGACATCACCACCTTGGGCGGCTGGCGCGCCTATCTCGCCGAAAAGCTGCAACGCATTGTTTGAACGAAGGAGACCGACACCATGCCCACCCTAGCTGCAGACCCGTATCCCTGGCCCTGGAACGGCGACTTGCGCGCCGACAACACCGCGCTCATCATCATCGATATGCAGATCGATTTCTGCGGCGTCGGCGGCTACGTCGACCGCATGGGCTACGACCTGTCGCTGACGCGTGCGCCGATCGAACCGATCAAGGCGGTGCTGGCCGCAATGCGAGCCTGGGGCGGGTTGGTGATCCACACCCGCGAAGGCCACCGCACCGATCTGACCGACCTGCCGCCGAACAAGCGCTGGCGCAGCCAGCGCATCGGTGCCGGCATCGGCGACCCTGGCCCTTGCGGCAAGATCCTCGTGCGCGGCGAACCAGGCTGGGAAATCATCGATGAACTCGCGCCGCAGCCGGGCGAACCCGTCATCGACAAGCCCGGCAAGGGCTCGTTCTACGCCACCGACCTGGAGCTCATTTTGCGCCGCAACGGCATCGCCAACCTTGTCCTCACCGGGATCACCACCGACGTCTGCGTCCATACCACTATGCGCGACGCCAACGACCGCGGCTTCGAATGTCTGCTGCTGGCAGACTGCTGCGGCGCGACCGACCCCGGCAACCATGACGCCGCACTGAAAATGATCCAGATGCAGGGTGGCGTGTTCGGCGCAGTGGCTGATTCAGCGCGCTTCCTTGGTGCATTGACGTGAGCGCGCCAGCGAGTTATCTGCCGGGCGGGGCGGCGCTCGATCATCTGATTGCCACGGGTCCGTGGGAAGACCTGCGGCCCGGCGTGGAAGTGCAGTTCCTGCACCGTGCGCTGGGCGAGCCCATCGCTGCGCTCTTGCGCTACCAGCCCGGTGCCACCGTGCCGGCACATCGCCACACCGGCGTCGAGTTCATCTATGTGTTGCAGGGTAGCCAGCGCGATGCCGACGGCGTCTACGGGGCGGGCAGTTTCAAGGTGAACCTGCCCGGCACGGCACATGATCTCATCAGCGACGGGGGCTGCGTGGTACTGATTGTCTGGCAGTCGCCGGTCGAATTTCTCTGAGCGGCCAGTCCGCTTTGGTGCATGAAGACCCCTTGAGGTGCATCGTCGCCTGAGGCGTGTCGGGAGGCGCGGCGCAGTCCCAGGCAGGACGTGGTGATCGACAGGGGTGGGGATGGCGCGATTCCTGCTTGTCTTGTATGCAATAGTGTATGCAAGAGGTCGAGTGACGCACCATGCTGCGAATTGCTGCCCAGCCGGGCGTGTTTGAATTCGACCCCGCGCACGCCGCGCTCGTGCTCATCGACATGCAGCGCGACTTCCTCGAACCCGGCGGTTTCGGGGAATCTCTGGGCAATGACGTATCGAAGCTGACCAAGGTGGTGCCGCCGTTGCGCCGTCTGCTCGACGCGGCACGTGCTTCCGGCCTCGCCGTGATCCATACCCGCGAGGGCCACCGGCCCGATCTCGCCGACGCGCCGCCGGCCAAGATCGCGCGCGGCCAGCCGAGCCAGCGCATCGGCGACGCCGGTCCCCTGGGCCGCATCCTGGTGCGCGGCGAAACCGGCCAGGACATCATCCCCGAACTGTATCCGCTGCCCGGCGAGCCGGTGATCGACAAGCCGGGCAAGGGCGCGTTCTACGCCACCGACTTCGCCGCGATCCTCAAACACCGCGCCATCGACACCCTCATCGTCACCGGGGTGACGACCGAGGTCTGCGTCCACACTACCGTACGCGAGGCCAACGACCGCGGCTATCGCTGCCTGGTGCCGGGCGACTGCTGCGGCTCGTATTTCGACGAATTCCATGACGTTGGCCTCGCCATGATCGCGGCGCAGGGCGGCATTTTCGGCTGGGTGTGCGAGTCAGCGCCGCTGGTCGCGGCGCTGACCGCGCTCGCGGTGCAGAAGACGGCACTGAGTGAAGCCCGGTCCGCGTGATTCATCCACCGGTTGATTCCGGGCATCCATGCAAACCCAAGGGAGGGCAACATGACCACCGCTGTAAAACCCATGATCTGGTCGCCGGGCGACTGGAACGCGCTGTTCGGCTTCGGCACCAACATCCTCGTCAACATGCTGGTGCTCACCGGCCTGCTGCGCTACGTGCTCGGCATGCCCGACGACCTGGTGTTCGGCCGTATCCTGCCGGCGGTCGGGCTGATGATGTTCCTCTCGACGATGTACTACGCCTGGCTCGCGTACAAGCTCGCGAAAGAAACCGGGCGGATGGATGTGACCGCGCTGCCCTCGGGCATCTCGGTGCCGCACATGTTCGTCGTCGTGTTCGTCATCATGCTGCCGATCAAGCTCGCGACCGGCGACCCCATCAAGGCATGGGAAGCAGGTCTGACCTGGGTGTTCGTGCAGAGCTTCGTGCTGATGGCGGGCGGTTTTCTCGCCCCGCACATCCGCAAGATCACGCCGCGCGCCGCGCTGCTCGGCGCACTCGCGGGGGTGTCGATCGCCTTCATCTCGATGCGCCCGGCGCTGGAAATGTTCATGACGCCGCTGATCGGCGTGGTCTGCTTCGCGATCATCCTCGCCTCGTGGTTCGGCGGCGTGCGCTACTGGAAAGGCATCCCGGCGGGGCTGGTGGCGATCGCGGTCGGCACCCTGATCGCGTGGGGCTCGACGCTGTTCGGCTTCAGTATCGGCGGCATGAGCGTCGATAATCTCGGCAACGCCGTGTCGAGCTTCGGTTTCTCTGTGCCGGTGCCGGCGCTGGGCCACGTGTTCTCCGGCTTCGAATTCATCGGCGTCATCCTGGTCACCGCGATTCCCTTCGGCATCTACGATCTGGTCGAGGCGATGGACAACGTCGAATCGGCCGAGGCCGGCGGCGACAAATTCCCCACCACCCGGGTGATCACCGCCGACGGCGTCATCAGCCTGGTTGGCTGCTGCATGGGCAACCCCTTCATCAACGCCGTCTACATCGGCCATCCCGGCTGGAAGGCGATCGGCGGGCGCATCGGCTATTCGGCGGCGACTGGCATCGTGGTCCTGCTGCTCGCCTGGTTCGGCGTCATCGCGGTGCTGATGGCGCTGATTCCGGTGGTCGCGATCTCGCCCATCCTGCTCTATATCGGCATGCTGATCGGCGCGCAGGCGTTCCAGGAAACGCCGAAGAACCACGCCCCGGCGGTGATACTCGCGCTGGTGCCGCATGTCGCCGCGTGGGGCAAGTTGCAGATCGACAACGCGCTCGGCGCGGCCGGCACGAACGCCGCCACGGTGGGTTTCGACAAGCTCGGCCAGGTCGGCATCCTGTATGAAGGACTCGCCACGCTCGGGGGCGGCGCGATCCTCGCCAGCCTGATTCTCGGCTCACTGGCGGTGTTCATCATCGAACGCCAGTACTACCGGGCCAGTGCGTTCGCCCTGGCCGGCGCGGTGCTCACTTTCTTCGGTTTCATGCACGGCGAGGCGATCGGTATCGCCGAGAGCCCGATGGTCGCGGCAAGCTACATGCTGGTGGCGGCGACCATGCTGTGGATAGCGCGCACGGTGACCAGCGACAAGACCGCGCCCCACGCCAGCCCGGAGAAAGTCACCGAACCCGCGGTGGAAACGGCCTGACCAGCGGCCCTGCCCGCGCAAGCGGGCAGGGTATACTCGAACGTGTCAACTCACCGATGAGGCCACGGCCCGGCATGAGCGATAACAAACCGAGTTCGCACGACGTTTACAGCCAGTTGCGCGAGATGATCCTCAATTTCGAGCTGTATCCGGGCAGCCGCGTCACGGAGCAGGAACTCGCCTCCCTGTTTGGCGTGAGTCGCACCCCCGTGCGCGGGGCATTGCAACGGCTGGAGGCGGAAGGCTATCTCACCATCCAGCCCAAGCAGGGGTGCTACATCCGTGCGCTCGACATTGCCGAACTGACCCAGTACTACCAGGTGCGTATCGCGCTGGAGATGTATTCGCTGGAACTCGCCTGCACCTACATGCCCGACGCGAAGCTGAAGGAACTGGCGGAGGCCTGGGATCCGGAAAAGCAGCTTGAACGCAGCGATAATCCGGAAGAGATGGAGGCGCGCGACGAGTCCTTCCACATGGCGCTCGCCGAAGGCGGGGGCAATCTGGCCCTGATGGAGTATCTCGCGGACATCAACCGTCGCATCCGCATTGTCCGTCGCCTGGATTTCACCAACGGCGCGCGCATCGACAAAACCTACGACGAACACCACACGCTCTGCATGCACCTGCTGGCACGCAATCTGGCGCGGGCGCAGGCGCTGATGCGCGAGCACATCAGCCACAGCGAGAATTTTGCCAAGAATCTCACGCTGACCCAGCTGGCCAAAAGCCGCTTCATGTTCGCCCGCGCCAAACCGACAGGATCAGCCCAGCAGGTGGATCAGGCCGATCCGGCGACCGAAAGCAGCTGATCGGCTGATGTCTCCGGACGCCTGCACGGGGCGCAAGCATCGCAGTCAGGTTTAGGAAAGTTCGGGTTCGCCGCCCATCCGCTTCCAGTCGTTTTCCACGAGCGCGACCTGGTATTTGGCCCAGCGGGCAAATTCCTCCGCACTGCAGTGACCCTTCTTGCGCCGGCAGATGCCGGCGATGCCCCTGAAATGGTAGGTGGTCGCCCCCGACCCGGGCTCGACCGCAATCTGGGCGAGCTGGCGCACCCCCCAGGTGCGGCCATAGGCACCGTTGCTATAGAAAAAACCCACTTTAAGTTCGTCGAGACTCATGTTGTTTTGGCGGGATGAACATTACACACACCGGCAATTGTCGCATGACGTCCGGTCGTGATGCTGACTCACCTCGTGCCGGGCAGCAACAGGCCCGCCGGGTCAGAAGCAGCCGGCTTGCTGCTTCTGGCGTTCGAGTGCGCGGACCTGCTGGTTCCAGTCGTCCATCTGCTGTTGCGTGTAACCCTTGCGGTGGGCTGCGTCCATGGTGTCGATGACGCGGCCCAATTTGTCGGACAGGCTGTTGCACTTGCTCGCCGAGGTGCTGGCTGCGGGTTTGGTGGGTTTTTCCGCCTGCCCCGAACGGGTGGCCTCACGCTTCTGCTCGGGCTCGGGCGAGGACGTGCGCGCAGGCGCGCTGCGCGGCGGGTCGGGCTCAGGTGGCGGATCGATTTCCAGCTTGAGTGTGCGGGCAGTGCGGCAAGGCAGATTGGAATAGGTGACCTTGCCTTCCGTATCGATGCATTTGTTGAGCGTAGCAGCCACGCCGCTGCCCATAGGCAGCATCAGGACGCAAGCGGACACGATGCGTGCGGCTTGCAGGGTCATGCGCGAGGCGGGCGGGATGCGTAGGCGAGGTCTCATTCGCGTCTGTCAGACATTCGGACGAATGCATGGTAAAGCGGCTCGGTGCAGCTTTCCAGTCGTGGATCGTGCAGGCATCGTCCGGATCGGGCCATCCTTGCTCGCGCGAATCCCGCTGCGGCTGTCCGGCTGCACACGCCGGGCAATGCGCCCGGACCCGCAGGTAGGTGCAGCGCCTGTGCGCTGCCCTGCGGTGGCTGGCTCAGGCTGCAGAATGGCCCTTGAGCTCGATCTTGACGTTCTGCTCGGCGGACAGACCGGCGTAGTACTTCTGCAGCACCCTGGCCACTTCGGGCCGGCTGAACTCGACCGGCAGGTCCTGGCCTTCGGACAGCATCGCACGCACCTTGGTGCCGGACAGGAGGATGCGGTCGTCCTTGGTATGCGGGCAGGTGCGCTGGCTGGCCATGCCGCCGCATTTCTTGCACCAGAAGGTCCAGTCGATGTTCATGTTGACGGTTTCGAGCGAACCCTTCGGAATCTCGTCGAAGATCTTCTGCGCGTCGAACGGGCCGTAGTAGTCGCCCACGCCGGCGTGGTCGCGGCCGACGATCAGGTGCGAGCAGCCGTAGTTCTGGCGGAACAGCGCGTGCAGCAGGGCTTCGCGCGGACCGGCGTAGCGCATGTCGAGCGGGTAGCCGGCCTGAATCACGGTGTTGGGGGCGAAATAGTTTTCGACCAGCACGCTGATGGCTTCGCTGCGGACCTCGGCGGGGATGTCGCCGGGTTTCAGAGCGCCGAGCAGAGAGTGAACCAGCACGCCGTCCATGGTCTCGATGGCGATCTTGGCCAGGTATTCATGGCTGCGGTGCATGGGGTTGCGGGTCTGGAAGGCAGCGACCTTCGACCAGCCGGCCTTTTCGAAGGCGGCGCGGGTTTCGGCCGGGGTCATGAACTGGTCGCCGTATTCTTCCTTGAAGCTGCCGGTGGACAGCACCTTGACCGGGCCGGCCAGGTTGTACTTGCCCTGGGCCATGACCATCTTCACGCCGGGATGCTCGAGATCGGTGGTCTTGTAGACCTGCATGCACTCGTGCGCCTTGTCGATGGCGTACTTTTCGGTGACCTTCATGGTGCCCATGAGCGCACCGCTTTCGCCGTCGACCAGCGCGACTTCGTCACCGGCCTTGATGACTTCGTCGTCGGTAGAGAGGGTGACGGGGATGGGCCAGAACAGGCCGCTCGCCATCTTGTAGCCGTCGCAGATGCCCTGCCAGTCTGCATGGGTCATGAAGCCATCCAGCGGGGTGAAGCCGCCGATGCCCATCATGATCAGGTCACCGGTTTCGCGCGAAGTCATTTTGACTTTGGGCAGCGAAGCGCCGCGGGCTTTTTCGGCTTCGAGTGCGGCCCCGGTGAGCAACAGGGGCTTGAGTTCACCGCCACCGTGCGGGCGTACCAGTTTGGACATGCTGTCTCCTCAGACTTTGTGGGGGTTTTATGAACGGGCCAGAATAGCACCGGGGTCTGGGACTGAATAATGCTTTCTTTTTATTCGAGGATAAGCGTGTTTGATATTCCGCGCACGCATGAAAAAGCCCGGCAGAACCGGGCTTGGATGCGCGTCGTGCGGCGAGGTCAGGCGTCGAAAAAGGCGGGCATATCCGAGGGCTCGGTCTTGATGACGTCAACCCAGGCCGGCTTGGTGTCGGCCCCGGCGGCAGCGAGTTTCTTGGTTTCCTCGTAGAGCATCTTCCAGCGGTTGTAGAGGCAGTCGCTGACCTTGCGCATGCCGGCGTCGAAATAGGAATTGTGCAGGTCGCCTATGGTGCGGGTGAAGGATTCCATCTGCTCCAGCAGATTGTGCGGGTAGCCATGACGGTTGGTGTCGGCGTATTTCACCATTTCGCGCTTCACGGCGCGGATGAAGACTTTCTGGCCTTCGGTCAGGTCGGCTTCAGTGCGGGGCGCACCGCCGAAGTTCATCACCTCGTGTATGAAACCGTTGAGGCGCGCGCCGAAATCGAAGTTGGTGTAGTCGACGTTTTGCATAAATCCTCCAATGTCCAGTGATGCATTCTTGTGCGGCAGTGAGCACCGTGCCTATCCTACGCCGCGCCGCAAGCGTGTCCAGCCAGTACTTGATTACATACTGATAATCAACGGCTAAGCCCTTGAATCCACCGGGAATAAATTTTGTCGGCCAGGGTGTGGAGCTGGTCTGTACGGGTGTCCACGTCGGCCAGCATCGCCGCCGGCTGCTGCACCGCCGGACTGGTACTGGCGGCGATTTCCGCCGCGCCGTTCTCGCACCAGCTGGCGACCAGCTCGGGCGTCATCTCCACATGACACTGCATTCCGATGTGCCGGTCGTCGAGCACATAGGCCTGATTTTCACACCAGGCGCTTTTGAGTATGCGGCGGGCCCCCTCGGGCAGGGTGAAGGTTTCGCCATGCCAGTGGAAGCCGGGCAGGGGCGCGTCCACGTCGCCCAGCCAGGGGCGGGCGGCATCGGGGTCGGTCACCATGAGCTCGCCCCAGCCGATTTCCTTGACCGGGTTGGCCCCCACGCTGCCGCCGAGCGCCTTGGCCATGAGCTGCCCACCGAGGCAGTGGCCGATGACCGGCGTGCCCGCTGCAACTGCCTGCCGGATCAGTTCCAGCTCACGTGGAATCCAGGGCAGATCGTCGTTTACACTCATCGGGCCGCCCATCAAGCAGAGGCCGGAAACGCTGTTAAGATGCTCGGGCACGGGATCACCCGCGTCGACCCTGACGAGCTGCCAGGGGATCGCATGCCGGTCCAGGAAGCTTGCAAAATAGCCCGGGCCTTCGGTCGCGGAATGACGAAATATCAGGACAGGATGCATGATGAAAAGACGCGGAGGTTGGATATTGGGGATGATATCGGTCGGCGCGCTGGTTTGCACGCCTGCCGGGGCGACCAGTGTGGCAGTCGTGGGCCTGTTCAAGGACAAGGCCCTGATCAGCATCGACGGTGGCAAACCCCGCACGATTGCTATCGGCCAGACGGTGCAGGGGGTTCGCCTGCTGGCGGCCGATTCCGAGCGTGCCACCCTCGATGTGGCAGGGACACGCCGGGTGCTGGGCATGGGGCAGTCCTTTGCCGGCGCGGCCCAGGAAGGTCGCCGCAGCGTGTCGTTGACAGCCGATGCAAGGGGGCATTTTGCCGCCGCAGGCTCTGCCAATGGCTATCCGCTGACCTTCCTGGTCGATACCGGGGCCACTGCGGTGGTGATCAGCGCGGCCGATGCCGGGCGCATGGGAATCGATTACAAATCTGGCGCACAGGTCGGCGTGAATACTGCCGCCGGACTGATGCCGGCCTGGCGTCACAAGTTCAACAGCGTGAAGATCGGGCAACTCGAAGTGCTGCAGGTCGAAGGCATGGTGGTCGAGGCCGGGCTGTCGATGCCGCTCTTGGGCATGAGTTTTCTCAACCGCATGGAAATGGCCCGTGAGGGGCAGACCATGGTGCTGCGCCAGCGCTACTGATGCGCTGCCTGGCAGCCTCGCTCAGGCTGCGGTAAGCGGCTGGCTGATGCGTGAGGAAACGGACTGACCGCTGGGGTCGTAGAGGCCGTTGCGGCCGACAGCGGCCTGCATCAGTACATTCAGGGATTGCCGTGTCGCGGACAGGCGCATGTCGATGAGCTTGCCGATGCGCAGGTTGCAGGCCCGGGCTTCGTCTTCGAGCTTGCACAGGGATTGCCAGTTCGCGCGTACCGTCGGGGTGCCGTGCTGCGCCAGCCAGCTTGCCATGCCAGGGGCGTCCGGCGTGCAGCCCGCGTGCCTGAGCGCATCGAGCCTGCTACGGGCAAGTGCGCTGACCGCATTGAGCTGATCAAGCTTCACGGCAGCGAGCGGGGGCAGCGCATCCGCCTGGCCTGTCACCAGCGCATTCTCTTCGCGCGACAGCGTGTCGAGCAGGGCCGACCAGGCCACGCCTTCGTTGCCGATCTGCTCGGCGAGCTTAGCGGGGTTTGCTGACATGGAGCATTTCCTTGACTGACTCAACCAGGTTCTGCGCCACGTTGTCCGGGTTGATGCTGTACTGGCCGCCGGCAATGGCTTCCTTGATGGCGTCGACCTTGGCGCGATCGACTACGGGAATCGCCGCAAGTTGCGCTTCCAGCGCTTGCAGCTGGGCCGCACGCTTGCTCAGGCTCACCCCGGTCTGCTCGGCAGGCGTTGGGGTTCCCTTGCCCTGGGCGGGGCGGTTTTCAACAGTGCCGGGCAGGCTGACCTGTTTGACGCCGGGATCGATTTTCATGGGTAAATCCTGTGAGTGACAGGCAAAAGTCGTCCAATCTGATTACTTATCGTCCGCCGGTTGACGTTCTGAAGGGGCGGCGGGAAATAATTTTCGCCGGTTTCAGAACGTCACCTCCACTTGCTGTCCGTCGCGGGCGATGCCGCTGATCACCTGACCGGATGCGGTCTTCACCCGCACCCGGTCACCGAGGCCGGCATTGGCCAGCGCCTGGCCTTCGCTCTGCACCGAAAAACCCGGCCCGACCAGCAGGATCCGGGTCGGCTGACCCTGCTGCACCACCTGCGGTGCGCGCAGCAGGCCCGTGCGCAGGGCAGCGCCTGCCGCGACACCGGAGACGGTGCGGTGCCCGGCCAGCGCAGCGGGGTTGCTGGCCACGTCGGCGGGCAGCAGCCCGAGATCGCCTTCGCGCAGCAGCAGGTCGGCCTCGGTCAGCACATGGTTGGCGGGCAGGGCGCGCGCCGTGACGACGTAGCGCCCAATCGACTTGACCTGCGCCTGCAGGTAGCTCGTCCATTTCGATGGCGCGAGGCAGCGCACGCCCACCGTGAGCCTGCCCACCGGGCGGCTGCCCGGTAGGGAAAAGGCCTCCAGTGCGGCACAGGCGGGCAGGGTGGCGCGCGGCGGTTTGACCGTGACACTGACCTGGCTGCCGGTGCTGTCTGCCTGGCTCAGCAGAAAGCGCTCGGCCACGGCCTTGATCCCAGCGGGGTTCTGGTTCGCCGCGAACGCGTGGGGAGCAAGCAGGGCAACAGCCAGCAGGCAGCTTATGGGAAGACGGTTCATGCGAGAGTCCGGTTTGATCAGTCTGACCACAGTGTAGCCACGTGCGTGCGGGGGCTAAACGCCGAAATGAGCGGGGTTTTGGCCTTTTCTCTTTCGATTGGATGGACAAATGCCAGCCTAGGATGCAGTCATCGAAAAAGGTTTCGGGACATACCCGGGACGTAGAAAAGGTGACCGACCATGCTGAACCGGCTCGACGACATGCTGAATTTCCACGCGCAGGCGCTGCGCCTGCGCGACCAGCGCCAGCAGGTGCTGGCGTCCAACATCGCCAACGCCGACACGCCCAACTACAAGGCGCGTGACTTCGACTTCAAGTCCGCGCTCAGCAGCGCGCTGGGCGGCCAGCCGACGCAGGGCGGCGCGGCGCTGGCGACCACTGCTGCCGGGCATCTGACAGGCGCGCCCGAGCTGTCCACTCAGAGTTTCCTGCAATACCGCAACCCGTCGCAGGGCAACGTCGACGGCAACACGGTCGACGTCGACGCCGAGCGCGCCGCCTTTGCCGAAAACGCCGTGCAGTACGAATTCAACCTCACCCGGGTCAGCTCGCAGATCAAGAGCATGCTCGCGGTGATCCAGGGTTAAGGAGGCGCGTCATGTCCCTGTTCAACATTTTCAATGTGGCCGGATCGGCGATGAACGCGCAGTCGCAGCGCCTCAATACCGTGGCCAGCAATCTGGCCAACGCCGACAGCGCGACCAGCGCCAACGGCACGCCCTACAAGGCCAAGCAGGTGGTGTTCGCCGCCGCGCCGGTGGGCGAGAACGGCGCGACCGGGGTGAACGTCGCCGCCGTGATCGACGACCCGTCGCCCATGAAGACGGTGTTCGACCCGAAGAATCCGCTCGCCGACGACAAGGGCTACGTCACCCTGCCCAACGTCAACGTCGTCGAAGAGATGGTCAACATGATTTCCGCCTCGCGTTCCTATCAGTCGAACGTGGAAATGATGAACACCACCAAGACCCTGCTCTTGAAAACCCTCAACCTGGGCCAATAAGCCCGGGCCAGCAAGCAAGGAGCCACGATGAGTACCGTACAAGACACCGCTTCCGTGACACAGCTGTTCGGTGCCACGTCACCCACGGCGCAGAAGAGCACGGCAGAGGAGCTGCAGGACCGCTTCCTCAGCCTGCTGGTCGCGCAGATGCAGAACCAGGATCCGCTCAACCCGCTCGACAACGCGCAGGTCACCAGCCAGCTTGCGCAACTTTCGACGGTGCAGGGGATCGAGAACATGAGCAGCAGCCTGGCGGTGCTCGCCGACAGTCTGTCGAGCAACCAGATGGGCCAGGCGGCCAGCCTGATCGGCCGTGGCGTGCTGTCACCGGGCAGCGACATCGGACCGTCGCCCGAGGAGAGCGTGGCCGGCTTCGAGCTCGATGCGGCGGCCGACAGCGTGGTCGTCACCATCGAGGACGCGTCAGGGGCCACCGTGCGCACCCTGGAATTCGGCGCGATGCCGTCCGGCGTCAACCTGATCGGCTGGGACGGCCTGCTGCAGGACGGTTCCGCCGCGCCCGACGGCCAGTACAGCTTCAAGTTCAGCGCCAGCTACGCGGGCACGACGGTGACCGGCGAATCGCTGAGCTTCGGCGCGGTGAGCAGCGTGTCCCAGGGCAGCGAAGGTGTGCTGCTCAATCTCGCCGACGGCACGCAGGTCGGCTATTCCGACATCCGGCAGATTTACTGATCCCCCACATTTCCGGTTAGCGTCGCACCCCATTACTAGGAGAGCACCATGAGTTTTCAGCAAGGTTTGAGCGGTCTTAACGCGGCGGCGAAGAATCTCGACGTCATCGGCAACAACGTCGCCAATTCGAGCACGGTCGGCTTCAAGCAGTCGCAGGCCCAGTTCGCCGACGTGTTCGCCAATTCCCTGACCGGCGCCGGCGGTTCGCAGGTGGGCATCGGCGTACAGGTGGCGCAGGTGACCCAGCAGTTCACCCAGGGCAACATCACCGCGACGAATAATCCGCTCGACATCGCCATCAACGGCGGCGGCTTCTTCCGCATGGACAACGGCGGCGAAATCGCCTACCAGCGCAATGGCCAGTTCCAGCTCGACAGCAGCGGTTACATCGTCAACGCCAGCGGTTCCTATCTCACCGGCTACACCGCTGATGCCAGCGGCGTGCTGTCGACCGGCGCGCCCGCACCGCTGTTTATCAACACCGCCGACCTGATCCCGCAGGTGACCGGTGAAGTCACCTCCGTCCTCAACCTGGATTCGACCGTGTCCACCCTGACGGCGGCCGGCTTCAACCAGAACGACCCCACCACCTTCCACAACTCGACAGCCGTTTCCATTTTCGACAGCCTCGGCAATTCGCACACCCTGCAGACCTATTACGTCAAGACGGCGGCAGGGCAGTGGGAAGTCTTCGCCTCGACCGACGGCGATCCCGCCGCCTCCCTGGGTACGCTCACGTTCGCCTCCGACGGCACGCTCACCTCGGGCTCGCCGTTGTCGGCCTCGGTGAACGTGACCACGGGGGCCACCACGCCGTTTGCGGTCAGCATCGACTACAGCGGCACCACCCAGTTCGGCTCCGCCTTCAGCGTGAACCAGCTCAACCAGGACGGCTATACCTCGGGCCGCCTCACCGGCTTCAACATCGGTGACGACGGCGTGATCCAGGGCCGCTACACCAACGGTCAGTCGGCCGTACTGGGGCAGGTGGTGCTGGCGAGTTTCGCCAACCCCAACGGCCTGCAGCCGCTGGGCAACAACATGTGGGCGGAAACCTACGAATCGGGCAGTCCACTGGTCGGCACGCCGGATACCGGCAGCCTTGGCGTGCTGCAATCCTCGGCGGTGGAAGACTCCAACGTCGACCTCACCGCCGAGCTGGTCAACATGATCACCGCGCAGCGCGTCTATCAGGCCAACGCCCAGACCATCAAGGCGCAGGATGCCGTGCTGCAGACGCTGGTCAACCTGCGTTGATGCATCCATCTGAGACGATGAAGGGGCCGACATGGACCGCATGATCTACACCGCGATGACCGGCGCGAAGCACACGCTGGAACAGCAGGCGACGGTCTCGCACAACCTGGCCAACGCCACCACCACCGGCTTTCGCGCGCAGCTCGACGAGTTCCGCGCGGTGCCGGTCGTCGGTGCGCCGCTGGCCACCCGTGCCTTCGTCATCGACGCCACCGTGGGCACCGATTTCCGCGCCGGCGCCATCCAGCACACCGGACGCGAGCTCGACGTGGCGATCCAGGGCCAGGGCTGGCTCGCGGTCGAAGCGCCGGATGGCACCGAGGCCTACACCCGCAATGGCAGTCTGCACATCGACGAGAATGGCCAGCTCGCCAGCGCCAGCGGCCTGCCCGTGCTGAGCGACGGCGGCCAGCTTGCGATTCCGCCGGGCAGCCGGCTGGCAGTCGCCAAGGACGGCACGATTTCCATCCTGCCCGACGGCTCCGCTGCGACGGGTCTCACCACCATCGGCCGCCTCAAGCTGGTGAACCCGCCCACTACCGACCTCCAGCGCGGCGACGACGGACTGTTCCGCCTGAAGGACGGCGGCGCGGCCACGGCCGACCCCAACGTCAACGTGATTTCCGGCGCGCTGGAATCGTCCAACGTCAACGTCGTCGACGCGATGGTCGACATGATCTCGCTCGCGCGGCAGTTCGAAATGCAGATGAAGTTGTTGCAGAACGCCGAGAGCAACGACGCCAAGGCCGCCCAGTTGCTGGGCATGAGCTGATTTGAAGAACCCCTGAAGGAGCCGACATGATTCGCTCGCTATGGATTGCCAAGACCGGTCTGGATGCGCAACAGACGCAGATGGACGTGATTTCCAACAACCTCGCCAACGTCAGCACCAGCGGCTTCAAGCGCGCGCGGGCTGTGTTCGAAGACCTGCTCTACCAGACCATCCGCCAGCCTGGCGCGCAGTCGTCGGAACAGACGCAGCTGCCTTCCGGCCTGCAGATCGGCACCGGGGTGAAACCGGTGGCCACCGAGCGCATCTTCACCCAGGGCAACCTGCAGCAGACCGGCAACGCCAAGGACGTGGCGATCCAGGGCAACGGCTTCTTCCAGGTGCTGATGCCGGACGGCACCACCTCCTATACCCGCGACGGCTCCTTCCAGACCGACGCCAACGGGCAACTGGTCACCGCCAGCGGCTACCCGGTGCAGCCTGCCATCACCATCCCGGCCGACGCGCAGTCGCTCACCATCGCGCGCGACGGCACGGTGTCGGTGACGCAACCGGGTTCAGCGGCGGCCACCACCATCGGTACCCTGCAACTGGCCACCTTCATCAACCCGGCCGGCCTGCAAAGCCTGGGCGAGAACCTCTACGCCGAGACCACCTCATCCGGCACGCCGAGCTCAAGCGCGCCGGGCAGCAACGGGGCCGGGGTGCTGAATCAGGCCTACGTCGAGACCTCCAACGTCAACGTGGTGGAAGAGCTGGTCAACATGATCCAGACCCAGCGTGCCTACGAGATCAACAGCAAGGCGATCTCCACCTCCGACCAGATGCTGCAACGCCTGACCCAGCTGTGAACGCCATGAACGCCTGCATCCGCCGTTATGTCCTGCCCGCCTGCGCCGCGCTGCTGCTCGCGGCCTGCGGCACCACGCCCTCGACCATCACGCAGGGGCCGAGCACCGCCCGGCCTGTTGCGCCCGCCGTGCAGACGACGAGCAACGGGGCGATCTATCAGGCCGCAGCCTACCGGCCACTGTTCGAGGATCGCCGTGCGCGCCAGGTCGGCGACATCCTCACCATCGCGATTAACGAAAAGACACAGGCCGGCAAGCAGGCCTCCTCGTCGGGTAGCAAGACCGGCTCGGCCGATGCCTCGATCAGCGCGTTGCTGGGGCTGTCTGCCACCACGCTCAACCGCGCCACGGTCACCGCAAGCTCGGACAATCAATTCGAAGACGAGTCCGCGCTGAACTCCAGCAACTCCTTCAGCGGCGACCTCACAGTGACCGTCGTCGAGGTACTGGCGAACGGCAATCTGGTCGTTGCCGGCGAAAAGCAGATCGGCTTCGATAAGGGCATCGAATACGTCCGCCTGTCCGGCGTGGTGCAGCCCGACACCATCCTCGCCGGCAACACCGTGCCGTCGGCCAAGGTCGCCGACGCCCGCATCGAATACCGCACCAGCGCCAAACTGGATACCGCCGAAGTGATGGGCTGGCTGGCGCGTTTCTTCCTCAGCGTGGCACCGCTCTGAAAGGCCGGATCATGAACTTCGTCAAACTGCTGTTGATCGTCGCGCTGGCTGCGCCCCTGGCTACCCACGCCGAACGCGCCGCTGCCGAACGCATCAAGGACATCGCTTCGGTGCAGGGCGTGCGCGCCAACCAGCTCGCCGGCTACGGCCTGGTCGTGGGCCTGGACGGCACCGGCGACCAGACCACGCAGACGCCTTTCACCACCCAGAGCATCGCCAGCATGTTGACGCAGATGGGCATCAACCTGCCGCCCGGCGTGAACATGCAATTGAAGAACGTTGCTGCGGTGATGGTGACCGCCGACCTGCCGCCGTTTTCGCAGCCCGGTCAGACGCTCGACATCACCGTGTCGTCCATCGGCAACGCCAAGAGCCTGCGCGGCGGCACCCTGGTGATGACGCCGCTGAAAGGCGCCGACGGCCAGGTCTACGCCATGGCACAGGGCAGCCTGGTGGTGAGCGGGGCCGGGGCGTCGGCCAACGGCAGCAAGGCGCAGATCAACCATCTGGCCGTAGGCCTGGTGCCGGCGGGGGCCACCGTGGAACGTAGTGTGGTCACCGCACTGGGCGAATCCGGCACGATCAACTTGGAACTGCGGCAGAGTGATTTTTCCACCGCCGCGCGTCTGGTCGACGCTGTCAACGCCCGCTTCGGTGCCCACACCGCGCATGCGCTCAACGGCCGCGTGGTGCAGGTGAAAACACCGGCCGGGGCGAGCGAGCGCGTGGCCTTCCTCGGCGCGATCGAAAGCCTGGAAGTCAATCCCGCCGCCGGCATGGCCAAGGTCATCATCAACGCGCGCACAGGATCGGTGGTCATGAACCAGAAGGTCATGCTCGACCCCAGCGCAGTGTCGCACGGCAATCTTTCGGTGGTCATCAATACCGACCCGGTGATCAGCCAGCCCGCGCCCTTCGGCAGGGGGCAGACTGTGGTGACGGCGCAATCGCAGATCGAAATCCGCCAGCAGGCCGGCGAGGTGATGCTGTTGAAGGGCGGCGCGTCGCTCGCCGACGTGGTCAAGGCGCTCAATTCCATCGGCGCCACGCCGCAGGATCTACTCGCCATCCTGCAGGCGCTCAAGGCTTCCGGCGCGCTGCGGGCCGAACTCGAGGTGATTTGAACCTGAAAACCGCAGTTGACCGCTTTTGATATTCAATGAGATCCGCATGAATACAGGAATTTCTGCCTTCGACCGCATTCATCCTCAGGGTGAGCGCGCTACGCATCCGCTGGCGCGCCTGCTCGTGCGTCTGCCTTTCTCGCGCCTCCTTGCCTACCCCGGTAGGCTGCGCCGTTGCTTCGCCCCACAAGGGGACTCCGATCCACTGCGGGCTAAAGCCCGTGTGGAATCGTATGCGGCAGCCACCCGATCAGACGCACCCTCGGACGCGTCCAACTGTGGTTTCCGGGTCCAATGACCATCGGCAACGACCTCGCCGCGCGCTTCGCCCTCGATGTGCAGGGCGTCGACAACCTCAAGCTCCAGGCCAAGCAGGCTTCGCCCGAGGCCCTGAAAAGTGCCGCCCAGCAGTTCGAGGCCGTGTTCATGAACATGCTGCTGAAAAGCATGCGCGAGACGACCTCGCAGGACGGCATGTTCGACAGCGAACAGACCCGCATGTACACATCCATGCTCGACCAGCAACTGGCGCAGAACATGGCCAGCCGGGGCGTGGGGCTGGCTGACGTGATGGTGCGCCAGCTCAGCCTCGCGCAGACCGCGGCCGCCCAGACCATGGCGGGCGAAACCGGCGGACTGCCGCTCAATCCGGAACAGGCGCTGCCGCTGGACGGGGCGCGTGCCATGCCGCTCAATGGCCCTGCCAGCCCCGTGTCGTATCCGCTGGCCCCGGGCGCAGCGACACCCGGTGCTCCGGCATCGGGTGACGTCCCCGCACACGTCAGCGATTTCACCCAGCGCATGTTGCCGCACGCCCGGTCTGCCAGCGCGGCCACCGGCATTCCCGCCCGGTTCATGGTCGGCCAGGCCGCACTCGAAACTGGCTGGGGCCGCCAGGCCATCCGCGGGGCCGACGGGGCCGACAGCCACAATCTCTTCGGCATCAAGGCCGGCGGCGGCTGGAAAGGCCGTACCGTCGATATCGTCACCACCGAATACGTCGGCGGCAAGCCGGTCAAGCAGGTCGACACCTTCCGAGCCTACGATTCCTACGCCGACGCCTTCAGGGACTACGCCAGCCTGCTGCGCGGCAACGCCCGCTACCAGAACGTGATCGCCCAGGGCGGTGACGCCGCCGGTTTCGCCCAGGGCCTGCAGCAGGCCGGCTATGCCACTGACCCCGCCTATGCCCGTAAGCTCGCCGGGGTGATCCAGCTGGTTGAAAAGGCCTGATGAAGCCAGCCGTTCAAGAAATGGCCAATGCCGCCGATTCAACCCCTGAACCGGCGGATTGCCCGCCTCCTACCCGACCCTGATCCCTCATGGCTACCAACATTCTCAGCATCGGCCAAAGCGCCCTCACTGCCGCGCAGGTGGGGATCAACACGACCGGCCACAACATCGCCAACGCCTCCACACCGGGCTACAGCCGCCAGGTGGTGGTGCAGGGCGCGGCGCTGGCGCAGAACTTCGGCTTTGGCTATCTGGGGCAGGGCACCGAGATCACGGCGGTACAACGCGTCTACAACGAGCATCTGGTTTCACAGGCGCAGAGCGCCCAGTCGACACTCAGCGGCATCGACAGCTATTACGCCCAGGTGAAGCAGATCAACGACCTGCTGGCGGATCCGACTGCCGGCCTATCAGCCTCGATCCAGGGTTTCTTCGACAGCGTGCAGGAACTGACCACCGCGCCGTCCTCGGTGTCGGCACGGCAATCCGTCCTTTCTACCGCGGAATCGCTGGTGTCGACCCTCCAGGGTCTGGACAGCCGCCTGCAGGAAATCGGACAGGACGTCAATCGCCAGATCGTAGCGAGCGTCGAGGCGATCAACGCCTACGCCGAGGAGATCGCTGTTCTCAACGACGCCATCGCCAAGGCGCAGAGCGCCACCGGCAACGCCCCCAACGACCTGCTCGACCAGCGCGATCTGCTCGTGTCCGAACTCAGCAAGGAAATCAACGTCACTGTGGTGGAGCAGGGCAACGGTGATTACAACATCTTCATCGGCAACGGCCAGCCGCTCGTCGTCGGCAGCGTAACGTCCTCGCTCGTGGCGGTGGGCTCGGCCACCGATCCGGAAAAAATCGAAGTCGGCTACCTCGCCGCCGATGGCAGTACCGTCGTGGTCGGCGAATCGAGCTTTTCCGGCGGCACTCTGGGCGGCCTGATCGAATTCCGCGCCGATTCGCTTGTCTCCACGCAGAACGCGCTCGGGCGCATCGCGATCGGCCTCGCCACCACCTTCAACGAGCAGCATGTTGCAGGCTACGACCTCAACGGCGTGGCGGGCGGCGCGTTCTTCAGCGTCGGCACCCCCGTGGTCGGTGCCAGTTCGCTCAACACCGGCAGCGCGAGCGTCGGCGCCGCCATCGTCGACGTCGGTGCCCTGACTACCAGCGATTATCAGCTCAGCTACGACGGCAGCAGCTATACCCTGACGCGCCTGTCGGACGGCACGACCACCTCCTTCGCCAGCCTGCCACAGACGGTCGACGGAGTGGAAATCAGCCTCTCCGGCACACCGGCTGCGGGTGACAATTTCCTGATCCAGCCGACCGCGAACGGTGCGTCGGCCTTTGCCGTGCTGCTTGCCGACCCGGCCGAAATCGCCGCCGCAAGCGCCCCCGGTGCCAGCGGTGACAACACCAATGCACTCGCGCTCGCTGCCCTGCAAACCGAAAAGCTGCTCGGCAATGGCACCTCGAGCTACCTGGATGCATTCGGGCAGCTGGTCAGCGAGGTGGGCAACAAGACCCGGGAACTGGAAATCAGCCGTGCCACGGCTGCCAGCATTCTGGAGCAGGCGACCATCGCCGTGCAGTCCGAATCCGGCGTCAACCTGGACGAGGAAGCCACCAATCTGCTGCGCTACCAGCAGGCGTATCAGGCAGCCGCCAAGATGATGCAGATCGCCAAGGAAATGTTCGATCTGCTGGTGTCACTGGGTCGATAGGAGACCGCAACATGCGTATCAGCACTCTGCAGTTTTACGACAGCAGCACAGCCCGTATCAGCGAGCTCCAGTCTGCGCTGGCCAAAACCCAGCTGCACATCGCCACCGGGAAAAAGCTCCTCACGCCGTCCGACGACCCGGTCGCCGCTGCCCAGGCCATCGCCATCTCGCAGGCGCAGTCGCTCAATGCCCAGTACGCCGATAACCGGACCCAGGTGCGAAATTCGGCGACCCTGGTGGAAGGGACGCTCGGCAGCGTCACCGACGTGCTGCAAAGCATTCGCGATGCGTTGGTGTCGGCGGACAACCCGACCTTCGATGATGCCCAGCGCAGCATCATCGCCACCGAACTGACCAGCCGTTTCTCGGAAATCCTCGGGCTCGCCAATACCCAGGATGCACACGGCAATTATCTGTTCTCCGGCTTCCAGCTTTCCACGGCCCCGTTTGTCGAAACGGCCACGGGCGCGAGCTATCAGGGAGACAGCGGGCAACTCTTCGTGCAGGTCGACAGCAATCGCCAGCTGGCCCTGAGTAATCCCGGCGACAGTGTGTTCCAGGGCGGTGGACAGGATGTGTTCCAGACGATCAGGGACATGATCACGCTGCTGCAGACACCGGTTGTCACCCAGGCCGATCAGGATGCGCTGACGGCCGGTCTGCTAAGCGGCATCGGCGAGATCGACCTGGCGCTGGACAGCGTCCTGACGGTGCGCGCGTCGCTCGGCAACCGCCTGCAGGAACTCGATACCCTGGACAGCGCCGGCGCTGACCGTGATGTCCAGTACAGCGCGATCCTGTCCGGGATCCAGGATCTGGATTACACCCAGGCGATCACCCAGCTTTCACTGCAGGAGGTCACGCTCGAGGCCGCGCAGCAAACCTTCGTCAAGACGGCTTCCCTGTCGCTCTTCAATTTCCTCTGAGCCCATGGAAACCTGCGCTTCTCCCGTGAACGGACAGAACGTGCCGGGGGGCTCGCATCTCGAAGAGGTCGAGCGCGATCTCGCGCAGATGAACGCGCTGCTCGAAGCCGCCATCGAAAAGCTGCTGGTCAGCTTCATGGCCATCCATCGCGGCGTCGCCAGCCAGGAAGCCATGCTGCGCGACTCAGCGGTCGAACATCCCGAGTTCTCCGCCTGTACGGCACGCATGGAAAGCCTGCGCGTCGACATCGCGCGCCACGTCAGTCAGGCCGTGTCCGGCCTCCAGTTCCAGGACATGACCAGCCAGCTGATCCGCCGCATGGCCACCCACCTGTCCACCCTGCGCGAGGAGATCGGCGGGGCAGAGCCCTGTAAGCCGCAGCCGCGCGCGGTCAGCCAGCACCACATGGAGTGCGGCGACATCGAACTGTTCTAACCCTGCTCGAAAGCGAATCATGACCGAAGGCAAAACCATACTCACTGTCGACGACTCCGGCTCGCTCCGGCAGATGGTCACGTTTGTTCTCAAGGACGCCGGCTACGACGTGGTCGAAGCCGTCGACGGCCAGGATGGTCTGGAAAAAGCAAAGACCCGCCATATCGATCTCGTGCTCACCGACCAGAACATGCCGGGCATGGACGGATTGGGCCTGATCCGGGCGCTTCGCACCATGAAGAAATACCAATCCGTGCCGATATTGATGTTAACCACCGAGACTGGGGACGATATCAAGGCTCAGGGCCGTGCGGCCGGCGCAACCGGATGGATCGTGAAACCCTTCGATCCGGCGCGGCTGACCGAGGTGGTGAGAAAACTGATTGGTTGAAGCTGGCGCTTGAGCCACGCCACACCCCGACAACGACGCACACGCGGAGCAAGAAAATGACGATAGACATGAGCCAGTTCTACCAGGTGTTCTTCGACGAGGCAGACGAACTGCTCGCCGAAATGGAAAAGCTGCTGCTCAACATCGACCTGGCCGCGCCGGATGATGAAGACCTCAACGCCATCTTCCGCGCCGCACATTCGATCAAGGGGGGCGCGGCCACCTTCGGTTTCACCGACATCACCGAAGTCACCCACGTGCTCGAATCCCTGCTCGACCGCATCCGCAAACACGAAATGACGCTGACCGCCGAGCACGTCGATGCCTTCCTGTCTTCCAAGGACGTGCTCGACATGCTGATGAGCGGCCACCGCCACGGCTCGGCAGTCGACGAGGCGGCCGTGCAGACCCTGCGTGCGCGCCTGCACGAACTTTCCGAAGGCAAGGCCGCCCCGACTCCCGCAGCGGCTGCGCCTGCCGCACCTGCTCCGGTAGCCGGCACCCCGCCTGCGGCTGACGCAGCCGGCAATTTCCATCTGCGCATCGAACTGCCCGACGTCTCCGCCAAGGATGCGGACGCCCTGGCCGGCGAACTCGGCCTGATGGGCACGCTGACGCGCGATGTTCTGCCTGATGGCCGTGCGGTGTTCACCCTGGTCACGACCGAAACGGCCGATACCATCGTTGCCATCTGTGCCTTCGTGCTCGACCCCGATGCGCTGCGCATCACCGACGCATGTGCCGCCGCCCCGGCTGCGGCGGCCGCTGCCCCCGCCGCCGACTTTGGCCTGTATGACACCGCCGCGCCGGCCGCAGCCAGCGCACCCCAAACGCCCGCCGCGACGCCGGCTGCGCAGGCCGTGGCCGTGCCGGCCGCACCGGCAGCCCAGCCCGCCGCAGAAACCAAGAATTTTGGCCGCCGTGCCACCGACAAGGAAGCCGGCGAATCGTCGTCGATCCGCGTCAGCGTGGAAAAGGTCGACCAGCTCATCAACCTGGTCGGCGAACTGGTGATCACCCAGGCCATGATCGACCAGCGCATTGCCGCGCTCGATCCGATCCACCACGAGCGCCTGCTCAACAGCGCCAACCAGCTCTCGCGCAACACGCGCGACCTGCAGGAAGCCGTGATGTCGATCCGCATGATGCCGATGGACTACGTGTTCTCACGCTTCCCGCGCATGGTGCGCGACCTGGCCGGCAAGCTCGGCAAGAAGGTCGAATTCGTCACCAAGGGGGCCGCCACCGAGCTCGACAAGGGCCTCATCGAACGCATCGTCGACCCGCTCACCCACCTGGTGCGCAACAGCGTCGACCACGGTGTGGAAATGCCGGAAAAACGCCGCGCCGCCGGTAAGAACGAGGCCGGCAAGCTGACCCTCTCCGCTGCGCACCAGGGCGGCAACATCGTCATCGAAGTGTCCGACGACGGCGGTGGCCTCAACCGCGAACGCATCCTCGACAAAGCGAAGCAGAATGGCCTGCCGGTGTCCGACACCATGCCCGACAGCGAAGTCTGGCAGCTCATCTTTGCGCCCGGCTTCTCCACCGCCGAAGTCGTCACCGACGTCTCGGGGCGCGGCGTCGGCATGGACGTGGTCAAGCGCAACATCGCCGCCATGGGCGGGGTGGTCGACATCCGTTCCGTGCCCGGATCGGGCACAACCATCTCGATTTCCCTGCCGCTCACGCTCGCCATCCTCGACGGCATGCTCATCAAGGTGGGCGACGAAATCTACATCCTGCCGCTGGGCTACGTCATCGAATCGCTGCAACCGGCGCCGGTCGACGTGAAGGAGATTGCCGGCCAGGGCAAGGTGGTGAAGGTGCGCGAGGAATACCTGCCGCTCATTCCGCTGTACCAGATCTTCGCCATCGAACCCAAGAGCGAAGAGCCGTCCGAAGGCATCCTCGTCATCCTCGAATCCGAAGGCAAGAAGGCGGCCCTGCTGGTCGACGGCCTGGTCGGCCAGCAGCAGGTCGTGGTGAAGAACCTCGAATCCAACTTCCGCAAGGTGGCCGGCATCTCCGGGGCCACCATCCTCGGCGACGGCGGTGTGTCGCTGATCCTCGACGTTGCCGCGCTCTTGCGTTCAAGCCGTCAGCTCAACGCCGACAGCCTGTGCTTCTGACTTTCAACAAGGAATCCGCTCCATGCTGACCCTCACCGACAAATCCCGCAGCAACGATATGCTGGACGCCGAAGAAGGCACCGAATACCTGGCCTTCACGCTGGGCCGCGAGGAATACGGCATCGACATCCTGCGTGTGCAGGAAATCCGGGGGTACGAGCCCGTCACCCGCATCGCCAATGCCCCGGCCTTCATCAAGGGCGTGGTCAACCTGCGTGGGACCATCGTCCCGGTGGTCGACATGCGCATCAAACTGAGCCTGGGCGAAGCCACTTACGACCAGTTCACCGTCGTCATCATCCTCAACATCGCCGGCCGCATTGTCGGCATGGTGGTGGACAGCGTCTCCGACGTGACGACCCTCAAACCCCACCAGCTGCGACCTGCCCCTGAAGTTGGTTCGGCGTTCGACAACGAATACCTGATTGGTCTGGGCGACCTGGGTAATCGCATGTTGATTCTGGTGGATATCGACAAATTGATGAGCAGCGCCGATATGGGGCTGGTCGAGAAGCTCGCGGCCTGACGGCCCACACCTAACCGGAGAGAGACATGTTCAAGAATCTGACCATCAAGCAGCGACTGGTTGCCGTCATCGGCATTCTGTCCGTACTGCTGGTTGCCGTAGGGGCAGCCGGCATCGCCGGCATGCACCATGCCAACAGTTCACTGGAAGAGGTCTACCAGCAGCGCGTGCTGCGGATGGCTCAGCTCGACAGCATGTACGCGCTCATCACCAAGAATCAGGCCAGCGTCGCCGAGAGCGTGACCGGGCAACTCACCGCCTTCCCCGAAGAGGTGGCTGAGGTCGACAAGCGCTTGCCCCTGGTGCGCGCCGAGATCGCCCGCATCGAAGAAATCTGGAAAAGCTTTTCCGGTTCAGTAATCACGCCCGAAGGCCAGAAACTGTCCGAGACCTTCGACGAAGCGCGCAGGCGCTATGGCCGGGAAGGCCTGGTGCCGGCGCTGGCCGCATTGTCCGCGCACGATTTCCAGCAGGCCGGGGAAATCTTCCAGGGCCCGATGCGCGAAACCTTCGTCCCGCTGCGCGCCAGCGTCGAAGCCCTGATCCAGCATCAGCAGGCCATGACCAAGCAGGATTACGAAACGGCCATGTCGGTGTACGCCAGCATCCGCGCCGCCGTCGTCGCTGCCGTTATCGCCGGCATCGCCGTCGCCTTTGCACTGGGCTTCTTCATGATCCGTGCCATTGTCCGTCCGCTCGACGAAGCCGTGCGCGTCGCCGACGCCGTGGCCGCCGGTGACCTGACCCAGAACGTCAACGCCAGCAGCAACGACGAGATCGGTCGCCTCATGCGCGCCATGCAGCACATGAACGAGAGTCTCTCAGAGACCATCCGCCGTGTGCGCACCGGCACCGACGCCATCAGCGTAGCGTCGAGCGAAATTGCCACGGGCAACGCCGACCTGTCCAGCCGGACCGAATCGCAGGCCTCCAGCCTGGAAGAGACGGCCAGTTCGATGGAAGAGCTGACCAGCACCGTCAAGCAGAAC
>NCGY01000032.1 GCA_002281775.1 Hydrogenophilales bacterium 16-64-46
CTGCTCCAGTGGCATAAGGAAGGTGTAGACCGTCACGTCATCCACTTTCGCCAGCTCCTGCTCCAGCTTCTTGCAGTACGGACAGTCCGGATCCGAGAACACGACGAGCGCCCGCCGACCCTGCCCATGCACGCTCTTGATCGCGTGTTGCAGCGGGAGTGAGGCGAAATCGACGGCAGGTGACGTCGGCTGCGCAGCATCGGCTCCGGAGGTGATGTCCTCCTGCTTCTCCATGTCGAACATGCGCCCGAAAATGAAATACCGCCCCGACTCTTCCACGAATGCGACATTGCGGCCCATCTCGACTTCGTAGATGCCCGGCAGCGGGGTGGCCGAAATCATTCCGAAGCGTGTCTTCGGGTACATAAGCCTCAGATTGCGCTGCACTGCGACCAGATCGTTTCTCCGCGCCAAACCACCAGAATCGATTACGGAAGCATCTACAGCATTACTTTTCGACCTTATCGTTTCCTCAAATTGTGTGGGAACACTTTGCACATTCTGAGCCAGCGCAAATCCCGGCATGCAGGACAGAAGCAAAAGTTTGGTAAGCAGGGCATTCATTCTGGTTTGGGGACTCATGTTCATTTCCGTCTCTCGACACTCGCGCCGCGCGTCAGCACCACGTCGACCACGCGACCACCGTCTACCTCAATAATTGGGAACAACTGTTCGGCCAGCTTGATGTAATACTTTGCGAGCGTATCCATCGCATTGCCCACCCCCTTCGCGAGGCCGTACTGCGCTATTTCCCCGGTATTCACCGTACTGGTAGCGCCCAAGGGGGAGACCGAGGTTGTTGTTAATGACTGTGAGAATGCGTCGCCAATCCCGGAGCCAATCCCTGCAAGGAAGGCATTTGCCAGCACTTGACCCTGCTTGGTCACCAGCCTTCCGCGCATGCCGGCTTTTCCATCTTCGCCCGCGACGTACCCCTTAACTGACACATCTACTGCACCGCCTCTCTGGTCGATGCAGGACATGCGATCCGTTCGCACATAGGCACGCTCAGAAGATAGATCGCCATAGCCATTGGCCGTAACCACGCAATCTTTCATGTCGGCCAAGTAGCGATTGGGCAACTGGGCTGGATCGAGCACCCTCATCAGAATCGGATGCGGATTGTTTTGTGCCTGTCCACCCGTCGGCGCATCCAGACCCGCCAGTAACACCACGCGCATGAACGTCCCGGCAGGAAGATAATAGTTCTCAGCCGGTGTCTTCTCTTCCTTGGCTGGAGGGGACGACATGCCGGCGGCTTGTGGCTGCGCCTGCGGTGCGGCAGGCGCAGCCACCGTCGAATCGGAAACTTCGAGCGTGAACGCGCGCTTCACCACGGGCTGCATGGGTGCGTTCGAATCCATTCCAGGCTGTGCGAACTGCCCAGGCCTTCCAGGAGGCGGTGGGGGAGGGGGCGGCAATGCCGCCGACCCCATGGGTTGCAGCGGGCGTAAATTGCCTCCGGGCTGTATTGCCGCTGCCGGGGGAGGCATCGGCACTTCGTTGATTCCCGCTCCGGCGGTGCCTTGCATGGATCCAACACTACTTTGTGGGATATTCACCATGTTCTGCTTGATCGCAGCGATTTCCTTGTTCAGCGCCTCGATCTTGGATGCTTCGTTCGCCCGCCAAACATCCTTGTCGTTCAGCTGCTGACCAGGAACAGCCATGAGGCTGACCTGCTCGGGCTTGTCCACAGGAGCCAAATCGGTTTTATTACTCCCGGAGTCGGCGAACCATGCCGCAGCCAAGGCCACCCCGACAATCACGGCGCCGACGCCGACCGCCATCATTAGTTGCTTCTTGCGGGCAGGCGAAGCCTTGAGGGTGGGTATGATTTTCGCCATTACCGCACCCCCTCGTTCCGTTTCACCACAAAGACCTGGGTGCTGC
>NCGY01000033.1 GCA_002281775.1 Hydrogenophilales bacterium 16-64-46
GTCTGCCCGTGTGGTGGGCGACGTGATCGGCAAGCTCCATCCTCACGGAGACCAGTCCGTCTATGACGCCATGGTCCGCATGGCCCAGGGCTTCACCCTCCGTTATCCGCTGATCGACGGCCAAGGCAACTTCGGGTCGCGCGATGGCGACGGCGCGGCAGCGATGCGCTACACGGAAAGCCGTCTCACACCCGTCGCCGAACTGCTCCTGTCAGAGATCGACATGGGGACGGTGGACTTCGTGCCCAACTACGACGGCGCCTTCAGGGAACCCGCCCTGCTTCCGGCCCGGCTACCCATGCTCCTGGCCAACGGGGCGTCCGGCATCGCCGTCGGCATGGCCACCGAGATTCCCTCCCACAACCTGCGCGAACTCGGTTCCGCGGCCATCGCCATCCTGAAAAAACCCGAGATCAGCCTCGACGGCATTCTTTCTCATGTACCCGGCCCCGACTTCCCCGGCGGGGGGCGGATCATCACCTCTTCCGCAGATCTTCGCGCGGTATATGAATCGGGTCGAGGCAGTGTGCGCGTTCGCGCGCAATGGACGGTGGAGCAGCTTGCACGAGGCCAATGGCGAATCGTTGTCACCGAACTGCCGCCTGGCGTTTCCACCGCCCAGGTGTTGACCCAGATCGAGGCGCTGGCCAACCCGCAACCCAAGACCGGGAAGAAGGAACTGTCGCCGGAGCAGAAGAACCTCAAGCAGGCGATCCTCGCCCTCCTGGACAGCACACGCGACGAATCAGACGAGAAAAATCCGGTTCGCCTGGTCCTGGAACCCAGCTCACGGAACCATGATCCCGATTCCTTCATGCGGTTCTTCCTGGCCCAGACCAGCCTGGAAACCAATGTGCCGGTCAACCTCACGGTGATCGGCCGGGATGGTCGTCCCGGCCAGAAGGGGCTGGTGGCGTTGATCGCCGAATGGGCGGGCTTCCGGGTCGACACGGTGCGCCGCCGAAGCCAGCATCGGCTCGAAGGGGTGAACCGGCGCGTCCACATCCTGGAAGGACGGCTGACCATTCTGCTCAACATCGACGAGGTGATCCGGGTCATTCGCGAGTCGGACGATCCGAAGTCCGACCTGATGGCCGCTTTCGACCTCAGCGAGGTGCAGGCCGATGACATCCTGGACATTCGCCTGCGTCAGCTCGCCCGGCTTGAATCCATCAAGATCGAGAAGGAA
>NCGY01000017.1 GCA_002281775.1 Hydrogenophilales bacterium 16-64-46
GTTTCCTGCCCGCTGATCGCGTCACTACAGGGTGGAGCAAGCTTGGCAGGTTCGGCTATGCCTTAGCGTGCTTTATTTTCCGTTTTCTGAGACGACCCCAATAAAACGATTATCAAGTCGACAGATTGTTATGTCTATCTTATAATATCTGACAGATCGTTAAATGGAATCGAACAATCAGATGACGCTAGAACAATTGCGGATTTTTGTTGAAGTCGCGGAGCGACAACATTTGACCCAGGCCGCAGCGGTGTTGGCCCTTACCCCTTCAGCAGTAAGTGCTTCGATTAAAGTCCTGGAAGAACGCTTTGGCACGGCCCTATTCAATCGCGTCGGCCGAGGCCTCGAGATCAGCGAAGCGGGCCGCATTTTCCTGATAGAAGCACGCCGCACGATCGCCAGCGCGCGGGCCGCCGAACTGACATTGGCCGAGCTGGGGGGAATGAAACGTGGCACGCTCACGATTCATGCGAGTCAGACGATCGCCAGCTATTGGCTACCCGAGTTCCTCGTGCAATTTCGCCAAGCGCATCCGGCGATCGCACTGAGCGTGACCATCGATAACACCCACAATGTCGCCCAAGCAGTGGTTCAGGGGGGCGCTGACCTGGGCTTTGTCGAGGGCGCCATCGACGAGCCGACTCTATCGGTCGATGCCATTGCCTCCGACCAGATCGTCGCTGTGGTCGCACCGCACCATCCATGGGCTTCAGGGAGGAGGCTGCTGCACGCGGATCTTCTCGCGGCACAATGGATCTTGCGCGAAAAGGGGTCCGGCACGCGCTCAGCGCTCGAGTGCGCACTTCAGGCGATGCATGTCGACTTCGATGCACTGGATATCGCACTCACATTGCCGTCCAACGAAGCGGTTCGCTCCGCTGTGATGGCCGGCGAGTTCGCCACCGCCATGTCGCAACTGGTCGTCGCCTCGCATCTGCGGGCAGGCTTGCTGGCGAAAGCAAACATCGACTTGCCGGCGCGCGCGTTCTACATGTTGCGCCATCCCGAACGGTACAAGACAAAGGCATCTCTGGCACTGGAAGCGATGATCCGCCTCTCCCAAATAGCGCGCGACGAAACGCCTGCGAAAATTAATTTGAAATAGATGGAATAAATTCGCCGCAGATCCGTTCACCTCGATAACACCCGTTTTTGCGTCCGACTGACCCAACCAGAGAGAATTTCATGAAACAAGCCACCTTCGCCGCCATCCTCGCTATCGCTTCGATCGGCAGCGCTGTCGCCAGCCCGTCGAGCGATGCTGCGCAGATTCACTTCAGCGCCATTGGCGCGGGCGACACATCCAT
Source organism: Hydrogenophilales bacterium 16-64-46 (assembly GCA_002281775.1). Lineage (GTDB taxonomy): Bacteria > Pseudomonadota > Gammaproteobacteria > Burkholderiales > Thiobacillaceae > Thiobacillus. The sequence continues at coordinate 1,308 of NCGY01000017.1, forward strand.
CATCATGCGTGGCTATGCCGACAACGCCCAGCTGACATGGGTCGGCGGGCCGCTCGACGGCATGTACGCCGGCGCCGATGCCATTCGCGCCACCTGGGAAAAGTTCGGCAAGGCTGTCGGGCCGGCGCGCGTGACCGTGCTTGCTCTGGAGGAATCGGCGAACCCAAAGGGTGCGACGATCGTCGCCAAGGTGCAGTTCGAGGGCAAGGCACAGGTCAATGTGCGCTATGTACTGACCTACCGCGATGGCAAGCTGGTCAACGAAACCTGGCAGATTGATCCGAAACTGACCGCTGCAGCGTATTGATCAATCGACCACTACCCCAGTGACAGCCATGCCCAATTCTCGCGACCAGTTGCTGGCCTGCATTCCCCGTCTGCGCCGCTATGCGCGGGCATTGGTCGGCGATCGGTCAGGCGCCGACGACCTGGTGCAGGACACGGTCGAGCGCGGATGGGCGAGATTGACGTCATGGGAGGGTGGTAGCGATATGCGCGCATGGTTGTTCAGCATCATGCACAACCTGCGTATCGACCAGGTGCGGCGGCCATCCGTGCTAACTGAAACGCTCAACGAGGAGACATCGATGGCAACGGCACTCGGGAGTCCTTCAAGCGGACTCGAACTGCGCGACATGGAAACGGCCTTGCGTGCTCTGCCAGAGGAACAGCGTGAAATCCTGCTGTTGGTGGCCTTGGAAGAAATGAGTTACGACGACGTCGCGCAAACGCTCAAGATTCCCATCGGTACGGTCATGTCGCGCCTGTCGCGCGCGCGTGAAAAAATGCGCGCGAATATGGAAGGGAGAGCGTACATCGCCCCCTTGAAGGTGGTCAAATGAATACCCTACCCATCACGGAAGCCGACTTGCACGCCTTCGTCGACGGCAAGCTGCCTGCCGCGCGCCGACTCGAAGTCGACGCCTATCTGGCGCAGCGCCCGGAAGAGGCGGAGCGGCTGCGCGCCTATACAGCGCAAAACGAAGAACTGCGCGCGCTGTTCAATCCCGTGCTCGACGAAGCGGTGCCGGAGCGCTTAAGCGCAGCGCGACCGCGCCAGTGGCAATGGCAGCGGCTGGTAGCCGGTCTTGCCATCGCCCTGTTCAGCGGCACGACAGGGTGGTTACTGCATGGCCAGCAGGCAGGCGAGATTCAATACGCCCAAGGTGATTCCATGCAAGCCAGGCCGGCGCTGTACGTTGCCGGCCTGGCCCATCAGGCCGCAATCGCCCACGTTGTCTATAGCCCGGATGTCAAGCGGCCGGTGGAAATCGGGGCTGACCAGGAAGAGCAACTGGTGGCGTGGCTGTCCAAACGCCTCGGCACCGCAATTCGGCCACCCCGGCTGGGCAAACTCGGCTACGAGCTGATCGGTGGTCGCCTGCTGCCTGGCGCCCAGGGCGCGGTGGCGCAGTTCATGTACCACGACGCGACCGGACAGCGCCTCACCTTGTACGTGTCGACCGATCAGGCGCACAACAAGGACACGGGTTTTCGCTTCGCACAGGAGGGACCGGTGAATGTGTTTTATTGGATCGACGGCAAATTCGGCTATGCGCTGTCGGCTGGAACTAACAAGGCCGAACTGGCGCGCGTTGCCACCGCCGTGTACGACCAACTGGAGAAACCGTCATGACCCTGATCAACCGGCCTTTGTATTATCGACGCTTGGGCACGTTCGCCGTTGCCGCCCTCATTGGCGCTAGTGCGCTCGGACAGGCCATGCCCCACCATCATGGCCAGTCGGCAGCGGCAAAGCCCCCCGTATTTATCGCCAGCACGGCCAAGCCGTTTGCCGCGCTGATGGACGATGCCATGGCCGTCATGGATGACGGCATGAAGCGCGCGCCAATGAATGGCGTTGCGGAACATGATTTCGTGACGATGATGATTCCGCACCATCAGGGCGCAATCGATATGGCGAAGGCGCTGCTGCTCACCACCAAGGATCCTGAATTGCGCAACGTCGCCCAAGGCATCATCACGGAACAGCAAAACGAAATCAAGATTATGCAGGCCTGGCTGCAGCGCTACCAATCGGTTCAGGAAAAAGTTGCTCCCACTTCGATCACCAAGAAAGAATAATCATGCAAATCCGTCACTTCGTTTTCTCGTTGACCCTCAGCAGCCTGCTCACCGCCTCCGCGTTTGCCGCTCCAGGCGCGCAAGACCGCGTCTACACCGCTGACCAGAATACCAATACCGTTTCGGTGATCAACCCTGCGACCAACAGGCTGCTCGGCCAAATCAAACTGGGCAACCAGCGCCCGGATGTGCTCTCGCCGCTGTACAAGGGCGAGATCAATGTGCATGGCCTGGGCTTTTCGCCCGACCACAAGACCCTGATTGCCATTTCAAACGGTTCCAATTCGGTAGCATTCATCGATACGGCGACCAACAAGGTCAAAGGCATCACCTACATCGGTCGGTCGCCGCATGAAGGCTTTTTTACAGCGGATGGACGCGAGGTATGGGCCGTGGTACGCGGTGAGAACTACATCTCGGTGATCGACCCGCTCACCTTCAAAGAGAAAAAGCGGATCGAAACGACCGTGGGCCCCGGCATGGTGCAGTTCCTTCCAAGCGGCAAACTGGCATTTGTCGTCTCCAGTTTCAACCCCGTGGTCGACGTGATCGACATGAAGTCGCACAAGGTCATCAAGCACATCAAGGTTGTCAGCCCGTTCTCGCCATTTCTGCAATTCACCCCTGACTTCAAGGAAATGTGGATGACGCACAAGGATGCCGGCAAAGTGACGCGCATCGATACTGCCAGCCTGGAAGTAAAGGGCGTTATCGACACCGGTTTCATCACTAACCACCTGGCCTTCGCCAAGACTGCGGCCGGCACCCGTGCGTACGTGACGATCGGCGGCGAGAATGTCGTCAAGGTGTACACCACCGACGCCATGCCAACGCTCGTCGCAACGATCCCGACCGGAGCACTGCCTCACGGCATCTGGACCTCCGACGACGGCACCCGTCTGTATGTGGGACTGGAAAACGGCGACGCTGTCGATGTCATCGACAGCGCGAGCAACAAGGTGATTGCGCGCGTACCGGTCGGCCAGGCGCCGCAGGCACTGGTGTATGTCTCGAACGCTGTGCCGCACGGCGACGGCATTACCAACCTGGTCCCCAGCGCCAACAGTGAGCCGATCAACATCGCCCTCAAACCCGCTGCCGGCGAGGCCAAGGGTTTTGTTGTGGCGCGCAACCTGGGCGTGGTGGACTCGCTGGAAGTCTCGCTGTTCAAGCTCAGGCCACAAACCGTTTATAGCGTGTACGTCACTGGCCAAGCTACACCTGTAGCCAGTTTCAAGACCAATCCCATGGGCATGGCAAACGGCACTGCGATCGGGCCAATGCGCGATGTGAGCAACAGTCTGAACTCCAAGGCTGTCACCGCGAGCCGCGTCCTGGTGATGGAAGGCGACGTTGCAGCCGATCCACAGAAGACCGTACTGAGCAGCGCGCCGTAAGCAAAATGCGATAAAACTGTGTCAGTATAGCACTGACCAATTTCACAACAATAACGGAGACCCGTATGGCGAAGACCTCGTTGGTATTGACCGCAGAGGCGTTGCGGCGCCGTTCCTTTCTGAGACAGGCTAGCACGCTCGGTGCCGCCACCGCTTTCGGCAGCCCGGTCTTAAGTGCGCTAGCGGCGGAAGCCGGCCATGTCACGCTGCCGTTTGAAAACGGCGAGCGCGAACTGGTCGCCTATCCCCAAAAGCGGCCACTGATTCTGCTTACCGCCCGTCCGCCCCAGCTGGAAACGCCGTTCAGTGTGTTCAACGAATCAGTGATCACGCCCAACGATGCGTTCTTCGTACGCTATCACTGGAGTGGCATACCCACCGCAGTTGATGCGCAAACCTACCGTCTCAAAGTCGGCGGCAATGTCAATACGCCGCTGGAGCTCTCGCTCGCCGACCTTAAGCAAATGGCTGACGCCACCGAACTGGTTGCCGTGAACCAGTGTTCCGGTAACAGCCGCGGCCACCTGTCGCCGCGCGCCAACGGCGGCCAGCTATCGAATGGTGCTATGGGCAACGCGCGCTGGACTGGCGTCCCGCTACGCAAGGTGCTGGAAAAGGCGGGCGTCAAGGCCGGGTCGGTACAGGTCTCGTTCAATGGCCTTGACACGCCGCCCGTCGGCGACGGACCCGATTTCATGAAGGCGCTCAATATCGACCATGCGCTCGACGGCGAAGTCATGCTTGCCTGGCAAATGAACGGTGCCGATCTGCCCATGTTGAATGGCTACCCACTGCGCCTGGTGGTGCCCGGCTACTACGGCACCTACTGGGTCAAGCATTTGTCCGACATTACCGTGACCGACAAGGTATTCGATGGGTTTTGGATGAGCACGGCCTATCGCATCCCGGACAATCAGTGCGCGTGTACCGAACCGGGAAAAGCGCCGACCAAGACCGTCCCGATCAACCGCCTCAACGTGCGCTCGTTCGTGACCAGCCTGACGGACGGCATGCACGTCAAGGTCGGGCGCCAGACTGTGGTGCGCGGGATTGCGTTCGACGGCGGCTACGGCGTGAATGAAGTGGCGTTTTCATCTGACGGCGGCAAGAATTGGCAAGCTGCACAACTGGGCAAGGACCTGGGGCGCTACTCTTTCCGAGAGTGGAGCGCGGCGTTCACGCCGAAACAAAAAGGAAACCACGAACTGCTGGTTCGAGCGGTCAACCGGATCGGTCAAGGCCAACCGGCGAGCGCCCTGTGGAATCCTGCCGGCTACATGCGCAATGTGGTCGAATCGACGCGCGTCGTCGCGGTATAAGGGGAACTAAATTGAAACATCCACTGATTTGCTCTCTGTTCACCATCAGCCTGATGCCTGCGGCCCCAGCTTTCGCCCTCGACATTCAGCTTCCGCCTGAAACTGCTGTCTTCAAACCCAGCCAGTTGCCGGGATATGCGCTGGCCCAGCGCAATTGCATGACATGTCACTCGGTCCATTACATCCAGTCGCAGCCCACGACATCACCGCGCGGCTACTGGGATGCCACGGTGAGAAAGATGAAGAAACCGTTCGGTGCGCAATTCTCAGACGCGGATATCCCGGACATGGTCGATTACCTGGTCAAGACCTACGGTGCCGAACGCAGTAACGCAGTGCCGATTGCGAACGCGGCGATAAAGCCAGCTGCAGTTGCACCGAAGGCCGGCGCCACCGCAGCAATCGATACGAAAGCGTTGCTTGCCGCAAATGCTTGCATGGGATGTCATTCGATCGACAAAAAGGTCGTCGGGCCGGCATTCAAGGAAGTGGTGGCAAAGTACAAGGGCAAGGCAGACGCGGTATCACTGGTGGCGAGGAATATTCGAGCGGGCGGCGCTGGCAAATGGGGGCCTGTACCGATGCCAGCTTTCTCCCAACTGAGCGAGGGCGAAGCGATGGCCTTGGCGCATTATGTCCTGGCGCAATGAATTTGATGCCATCCCCTTCCTGTAGACGCCTTTACTGAGCATGCCCGCCGGGGACGTGCTTCGCGCCATGCCGTCGCTCGCCCCGGCACAGCCGGGGGCCGGCCGGTGCTGCTTTTCAACAACGGGCAAGCGGGCGCTGAGACAAATCAGGCCGGTTTGACCCGCTTACGCAACAGACTGCCGGCCGCGTTATCCTCGAACCGGCTGGCCTCCTCAATGTAGCCATGGACCGTGCCGTCGTGGCGCCAGCCTCCTTGCTTCTTGATGTCGCGGAAGTCGGCGCCGGCGCGGTGCGCGCTGGTGGCCATGCCACGCCGCAGACTGTGACTAGACAGGTCTAGCACGTAGTCGAGTTTGACCAGTGTCGCGCAATCCTCCAGGATCGTATTCACGCTGCCCACGCCCAGAGCGGCGCTGGCCACCGTCCCCCACTTGCTGATAGACCGAAACACCGGTCCGGCCATGATGTCGGCGGCGTCGAGCCAGGCGCGCAACGCCGCCGCCGGGCAGCAAGGGCCGTCGCTGTACGGGATCGCCTTGATGATCCCTTCGCCCAGTTGGTCAGTCTTCGAGCGCGGCAGCATGATCTCGATGCCCTCGGGTGTCCAGCCAATATGTCCGACCTCGATGGCGACCAGCTCGCTGCGCCGCAATCCGCCGAAAAAACCGATCTGCAAAAGTGCGTTGTCGCGCGTCGCCTTCAACGTGCCGGCGCTGACCAGCTGCACCACGATACGTTCCAGGTCCTCGATTGGAAGGGCCTTGGCCCTCTTCTTCGGGCGGCCGTGCGTGCGTGCGATCCCCGTCAGTGTCTTGCGCACGGTCGGTGTCGAAGCCGGATTGGGGAAGCCCTGGTGGACGTGCCACTGCGACAGTGCCGTCAGGCGCAACGCCAAGGTGCGGGGATTGAGGGTCGGCGCGTAGGTGAGCAGGTATCGGATGATCGCCGCTTCGTCGGCCGGCAACACGCCGCCCCACGCCAGGTAGTGGTTTACGGCGGACCGGTACGCCCGGCGCGTGTTGTCGGCCGTGGCGGCGGCCAGGACGGCGCGGTGCTGGGCTGCGAGCACGGCGTCCACAGCTGTAACGGCAGAGTGCAGCGCCGACGCTGGGTGTGCATCGTTATTTTCGGCGCCGTTGTCGGCGGGTTCGGGGGTGGCCATGGCTGTGTTGCTCGCGGTCGGGCTTGTAACGGGGATTACGGCAGGATAGCACGCTGCGGATCGGCATCGGTGTCGATAATCTGCCATTATCCAATGCGAGGTTTTAGCGTTTTCGATTGCCGCTTGACCCGTGAAATAGTATGTACTATCGTAATACGTAATACAGTACGAAATAACGAGGTCTCGCCATGGCAAGAGCCGGCATCTACAAATCCGAGGTCCTGCGCGCGCGCACGAAGCTGCTTGCGCAGGGGATCCATCCCTCGATCGACGCGGTCCGGGCAGAACTCGGCAACACCGGCTCGAAAAGCACCATCCATCGCTACCTCAAGGAGATTGAGGAAGAGGAAGGCGGGGCAGCCGGCACTAAAATTGCCGTGAGCGAGGCCATTCAGGATCTGGTCGGGCGCCTGGCCGGCCGGCTGCACGAGGAATCCGATGCCCGCATCGCCGAAGCGGCAGCCAAACACAGCGCACTGATTGCGCAGCGCACTGAAACGATCGCCGCCCTGGAAAAGGAGGCAGAGGCCTTCCGGCTGCAACTTGAGCGCAGCCAACTGGCCCTGTCAGAGGAACAGGCTCGGCACGAGCAGACTGCTGCCAGCCTTCGCGCCGAAGCCCTGGAACGGGCAAGACTAGCCCAGCAGGCGCTGGATCTACAAGACCGGTTGAAAGCCGAGGAAAGCCACCGGCAGTCCTTGGAGGAAAAGCATCAGCATGCCCGCGAATCCCTGGAGCATTTCCGGCAATCCGTGAAGGATCAGCGCGAACAGGAGCAGCGTCAGCATGAACAGCAGGTGCAATACCTCCAAGGCGAGGTACGTACGCTCACACAAACACTCGCGAAAAAACAACATGAAGCGATACACGCCCAGCAAGAGAATGGACGTTTAGTGAATGAACTGTCGCACGCCCAATCGAACCTTCATCAGACTCAAACCGAACTGCGTACCTTGAAAGGCATCAAGGATCAATTCACATCTTCGGAGCGACACGCGGAAGAGTTGGGGCGGCGTGTCGTCGAGCAGGAGGTCTTGATCAAGGACCTGACCGCCGCTCAAGCAAACCTGGATACCAAGGTCGCAACGCTAACGGGACAGAACCGGCAACTCGAAGTCGAGCTGGCATCCGCTCGATCATCAGCGGCGACTCAAGAGCAGATCACCGAGAAAATTGAGGCTTTGCTCGCCATGGCTGCGCCAAGCGGAATGGAGGAACAAATAAAACCTCGGGCTACAAAATCGGTTCCCAAACAAGATCAGAAAACACTATTCAAAACATAAGGATAAGTAGATTTCTGCTGTTTTTGACATGAATCCCTGCCGACCCTCTCCAGCGTCCTGACACGCAGGCGGCGCAGGGTTTCCTTGCCTCCGGTGTCGATGAGTGCCATTTCCATATCCGCGGTGAAATCACCAAAGCCACGATCG